>NZ_NSDY01000009.1:0-311 GCF_002300185.1 Rhodococcus sp. ACPA4 | reverse complement strand
AACAAAGATGCTCGCGTCCACTGTGCAGTTCTCAAACAACACACAAACAACCACCTCACGCAGACACCAACAAAAACGATTCTCACGAATAATTCTTGCGGTATGACCTGCAGCAGTCATTTGTCGTTACTTCCTAGAGAGGAAACACTCACGTGTTCTCTCAGGACCCAACAGTATGTCGATATAATTTGTTCTCCCACCAGCACTGAGGCCGGCAGTAATGAAAACGAATGCTTGTCAGCGTCCACCCATGAGCTCCCGCCGGACCACAAGTGGGTCCGAAACAGGCTCTGCCAACCAACCATCCACCT
>NZ_NSDY01000008.1:0-311 GCF_002300185.1 Rhodococcus sp. ACPA4 | reverse complement strand
AACTCCGGCAACACCAACACCCGACCACCCGCAACACCCGACACCGGAACCAACTCACCACATTCCGCCGGCGAGAGTACGTTCAGCGCGCCGATTGACAGGTCCGGGTCGGTAACCGCTGCGTCGATCACACGGAGGACTCGCTGCATCATCTCGTCTATCACGTTGTGGTCGAAGAGATCTGGGAGGAACTTGATTGTCAGGTGTACTACCGCGTCGACGTGAGCGACCAGTCCGATCGGATAGTGCGCAGCGTCAACACCACTCACATCAACCACCCGCATACCCGCAATATCCGTCTCCGCAGTCAA
>NZ_NSDY01000007.1:0-344 GCF_002300185.1 Rhodococcus sp. ACPA4 | reverse complement strand
AGGCATCCACCGTACGCTCTTCATTACTTACAACAAAGATGCTCGCGTCCACTGTGCAGTTCTCAAACAACACACAACCCCAGAACTCCCGTGAGCACCAGCCGAAGAAAACAATGATCGAAACCATCGCAACTCCGCGGTATGACCCACATTCCAGCGTTGTCGTTACTTCCTAGAGAGGAAACACTCACGTGTTCTCTCAGGACCCAACAGTATGTCGATATATTGCACTCGCCGGCAGATCATGTGATCTGTCGTAATGCGAGGAAGTTTGTCAGCGTCCACCCATGAGCTCCTGCCGGACCACAAGTGGGTCCGAAACAGGCTCTGCCAACCAACCATCC
>NZ_NSDY01000006.1:0-355 GCF_002300185.1 Rhodococcus sp. ACPA4 | reverse complement strand
ATGCAACACCACCGAGTCGGCGCCCAAACCGAACCGAACACACTGATCCACAACCAAATTCGCCAAACCCCGATGCGGCACCACCACACCCTTCGGCACACCCGTCGACCCCGACGTATACACCACATACGCCGCCCCATCCGGATACAAAGATCCACCCCGATCCACATCCGTCACCGGTCCAGCATCAAACCCCGCCAGCGCACCCTCGAACTCGGGATCATCGAGCACCAACCACGGCACCGCACCCGGCAACACCCCACCATGCTCCGAAGACATAACACCCAGCACCGCACCACAATCAGCAAGCATGAACTCCACCCGCGCCGCCGGATACCCCGGATCAACCGCAACA
>NZ_NSDY01000005.1:0-2840 GCF_002300185.1 Rhodococcus sp. ACPA4 | reverse complement strand
TCGATCACCGAATTCACAGTCACCCCCCGACCCCGAACAAACGACATCAACCCCGCAGTCTGCTCCTCGGTCAACTCCCCGAACACATCCCGCGACTCGCGATACCGACGACCAGGATCGGCAGGCGCAACCAACGTCGGCTCGTCGACACCGTCGAATGCCTTGGCCCAGACGTCAAGTGACTCTGTCTTGTTCTGCCCGGCGATCCAGGCTAGAAAGTCCCGATAGGGACGTACCCGGGGCAGCGCCGCGCCATCGGTTGCGTAAAGCACCAGCACTTCCTTCAGAAGCAGTGGCGTCGACCAACCGTCGAGCAGCAGATGATGATTGGTCATCACCAGGCGATAGCTTCCCGGGCCGGTGCTGACCAACTTCCACCGCAACAGCGGAGCTCGAGTCGGTTCGAAGCGGGTAGCGCGATCCTCCGCCATCAGGTGATCCCAGGCACGAGCGCGGGCGCCGGAGTCCAATCCGGAAAGGTCGATCTCCGACCACGGTGCTTCGACAAAATCGTGCACCACCTGCACCGGCTGAGATCCGACGTCGGTGCGAAAGGCGGTCCGCAGATTCGGATTGCGATCGAGCACCGATTGGCAGGCACGGCGCAATCGCTGCGAGTCAACCTCACCCCGCAATTCGACAACCAACTGCACAACATAGGCGTCCACCGATCCCTCGGACGCCAACGCATGGAATAGCAAACCTGCCTGCAGCGGGGACAACGGCCACACATCACTCAATGCGGGGTACCTGTCCTCGAGCAGATCGATCTCACCTTGACCGAGACTGACCAAGGCCAGATCCGACGGAGTCCGGCCACCAACACCCGGGTGACCCGAGTCGGCGGCCAGCGCTGCCAGCGTTTCGGACCACATCCTCGCGGCCACTTGAACATCGCCCTTGCCCAGTATCCCTGTGGGGAACGACCAGATTGCGCGCAGTCTCGGCCTGCCGTCTTCGCCGTCGACGGTGAGAGCATTGATGTCGAGCACAGCCGGCAACGGCGTATCCGGATTTTGTGCACCACCCAGGTCGCTGTCTCCGTTGATCGGAATCCACGCCGCCCCGGACCCGTTCGATACAGCACCGGCGCCAACCCTGCCGAGATAGTTGAAGCCGATCTGCGGTGTTGGCAACTCCCCCAACACCAGTCCGGTGTCCTCGTTGAGATAGCGCAAAAGCCCGTAGCCGATCCCGTGATCGGGTACCGCCCGAAGCTGTTCCTTGACAGATTTGACAACAGCACCCAAGGCCGGGCCACCCGAACACGCATCGTCGAGATCGATGTCCGAAAGATCTAACCGCAGTGGGAAACTCGTGGAGAACCAGCCGATGGTTCGACTCAGATCCGAGCCGGGGACCGCACCTTCCTCGCGCCCATGACCCTCGAGCCCGATCAACACATCCGCAAGGGAGGGGCTGTCTTCGCGCCGCCATGTCGTGACCGCGACGGCGAGTGCCGCCAGTAGAGCGTCGACCACACCACCGTGGAACGCTTCCGGAACTGTGGTGAGGAGTGCCTCCGTCACTTCCGGGGGTACGTCAATCTCGATGGTGCCGGTGGTGGTGCTCACGTCGATTGAGGAGTCGAGGGGCCGAGACCCGATCATGGGGTCCTCGCCCCCAGCCATCGATTGCCACAACGCGAGTTCGGCTACCCGCTCCGGTCGACGAGCCGCCTCCACAAGCCCGTAGGCCCAACGACGCATAGACGTCCCGACCGGTTCCAGTTCCGGTGATCTACCGGAACTGATCTGCGACCACGCAATCGCCAGGTCAGGTATCAATACCCGCCACGACACCCCGTCGATGACCGTATGGTGAGCCACCACCAGCGCACAACCCTGATCGCCGGAATGTGGGGGATCAAACCAGACCACCTGCACTACGGTGCCAGTGCTGGGATCAAGTCGGTCCGCCGCAGCGTCCAACTCGTATGCAGTCACCTCACGGAAATCGGCGCCGCCACGCCCGGTCGATACTTTCCGAATTATCTTCTCTGCTTGAATTGATCCGACGGGCAGGACTTTCCAGCCCCACGATCCATGTGTGTCGGGACGCAATTGAGCCCGCAGCATGTCGTGATGGTCGAGCACCGCTTGTATCGTGCTCGCCAAGCTCTGTTCGTCTATTGCCTCCGGCAGATTCAGCATCACTGCCTGCGAGAAGCGATTGAATCCCGAGCCACCCCGCTCGACGAGCCACCGCATTATCGGCGTCAACGGAACCTCGCCGACACCACCGCCCGTCATTTCCTCCAACTTCGCTACGTCGGCCCCACCCGCCTCAACTGCTACCTCCGCCAACCCAGCCACTGTTTTACGCTCGAACACATCCCGCGGGGAGATGACCACGCCCTGAGCTTTTGCCCGCGCAGCAAGCTGAATCGACATGATGCTGTCACCGCCGAGGGCGAAGAACGAATCCTCCACGCCTACCGATTCGAGTCCGAGCACCTCCTCGAACAACCCTGCTAACGCCGATTCCATCTCGGTTACCGGAGCTCGGTATTCCTTCCGAACAGCAGAAAGATCCGGCGTGGGCAATGCGTCGCGGTCCAGCTTTCCGTTAGGGGTGACCGGCAACTCGTCAACCACCACCACCGCAGCCGGCACCATCTGCGCAGGGACCCGTCCTGCCACACAATCCACAATCACCGAAGTATCCAGGCCTACAGACGGTTCCGGCACCACATACCCGACCAACCGATCTTCCCGCACCGCAGCAGCCGCCCGAACCACCCCCACACACCCCAACAGCGCCGACTCCACCTCCCCCAACTCGATCCGAACACCACGCACCTTCACCTGCAGATCACCACGACCCACAAACTCCAACGC
>NZ_NSDY01000004.1:0-5224 GCF_002300185.1 Rhodococcus sp. ACPA4 | reverse complement strand
CCCGGACAGGTCCTTCAACGAACCCATGAGTCGACCCATCGGGGTACGGGCTCCGGCAACAATCACAGAACTGGTCACGATTTCCTCCGGCTGCAAAAAGAGACATAGTCTTCGGGCGCACGTGGTATACGAGCCAAGTCACATCCCGACGTGTACTACTTAAACGGTAGCGCTACCGTGAACGGTATGACACAGACCTCCCCCAGTCCCGCTCTCGCAGCGCTGTCCTCCGACCTCGTCGTCGCCATCGACCACGTCGGAATTGCCGTTCCCGACCTCGATGTCGCCATCGCGTGGTACACCCAGCACCTGGGCATGGTCTCGACCCACGAAGAGGTCAACGAAGCACAGGGTGTACGCGAAGCCATGCTCTCCGTCGTCGGTGCGCCCGCCGGCTCCACGGCCGTTCAGTTGCTCGCACCTCTCGACGAGAACTCGACTATCGCCAAGTTCATCGACCGCAGCGGCCCCGGACTACAGCAGCTCGCTTACCGCGTCACCGACATCGAAGCTATTTCCGACGAGCTCCGTGCACGCGGCGTCCGGTTGCTCTACGACGCACCGAGGCGCGGCACCGCGAACTCACGCATCAACTTCATCCACCCGAAGGACGCCGGCGGTGTACTCGTCGAACTGGTCGAACCGGCCGCGTCGCACTAGTAGGCCCGACTCCTGCAGATATGCCAGGTAGATTGTCGCCATGGCATACGAGCAGGACCGCGGTTCCATTCAACTTCCGTTTCAGATCGCACGGAAGGGATACGACCGCGACGAGGTACGCAACTACTTCGAGCGATTCGACGTAGAACTGCGTGTGACGGCTGCGGATCGCGATGCCGCAGCCGCGCAAGCCCGTGACCTTGCCAAGCAGTTGGACGATGCCCGCGACGACATCGACGATCTCCGTAAGGACGTCGATCGCCTGTCCGTTCCGCCCACCACCGCGGAGGGCATGAGTGATCGCATCAGCCGCATGCTCCGACTGGCGTCCGACGAAGCATCCGAGGTCCGTGCCAAGGCCGAGGCCGACGCAGCAGAGATGACCTCCATCGCCGAACAGGACGGCGCCCGCCTACGCGGGCACTACGAGTCGTTGATCGCGGAGCTCGACGACCGTCGCAACGCGATGGAAACCATGCACGAGCAGACCATGTTGCAGGCCAAGACCGAAGCTGCACGCATCGTCGAAGCCGCGCAGGCCGAGCGCGACCGTCTGGCCGCCGAATCCGAGGCGAAGCGAACTCAGATTCGCGAGGATTTCGACATCTCGATGGCGGAACGACGCGCCAAGGTTGTTGCCGCAGTCGACGAACTCGAAGCATCAAGCAAGGCAGAAGCCGAACGACGCTTGACCGACGCCACGCGCGAAGCTCAGCGTCGCCTACAGGCTGCGACAGATCAGTCCGAGCGAAAGATCGCTCACGCCAAGGAACTTGCCGAAGAACTGCGCGTTCTACGTGGACGCATCCTTGCGCAACTCCTGGGAATCCGAGGTCAGCTCGATTCGGTGCCCGCGATGCTCGCCTCCGTCAACCGTGAGAGCGAATTGCTCGACGCTCCGACCACTCCGCCGTCCTCGGAATTCACCGACGACGAGTACGAGGAAACGAGCTACACAGAATCCGAACCGGAAACTGACGACTCGGATGACATCGAAGACACCAACACAGCCGAAATCGACACCCGCGAGGTCGAACAGCGGGCGCAGTCCCGAAACTGATCCGTCACGACCACCTTCTGGTCAGGCCGCGGGTGCCGCGACCTGACCAGCATCCGGTATGCCAATGCCGACGCTCCGCGGCCCCACCGGGCTCCGACGGCCACGTCACCACATGCGCAACTCCCGGCCTGATGTCGTGGTCACAGCCGGGGCATCGATAGAACTTCGTGGCATTGGCTCCCGGAATCGGCCGAACCATGTACAGCTCGCCGCCCGGACCGGGCTCCTCCCGGACCACTGCCCCGCCAAAAAGCACACCACGCGGTTCATCCGAAACCGGACCTCGTCGACTGTCAGTACGGCGAGATTGTTTCGGCATCGGTTTGCGGCGAGGCATTAGAAAAGCCGGAACTCGGTGCTCTCGGTCCCACGCAACGCCTCGTAGTCGAGGACAAGGCAGCGAATCCCGCGGTCGGTTGCCAAAGTCTTGGCCTGCGGCTTGATCTGTTGCGCCGCAAACACTCCCGTTACCGGAGCGAGCAGCGGATCACGGTTGAGCAATTCAAGATAGCGCGTCAGCTGCTCGACACCGTCGATCTCCCCGCGACGCTTGATCTCGACGGCAACCGAAGCACCATCGGCATCACGAACCAGAAGATCGACCGGCCCGATGGCCGTCATGTATTCGCGTCGTACCAAGGTGTAGCCCTTACCCAGCGTTTCGACATGCTCTGCGAGAAGCTCTTGCAGGTGCGCCTCGACGCCGTCCTTGATCAAACCAGGATCGATACCGAGTTCGTACGACGAATCATGTTCGACCTCTTCGAGGGTGATCCTCAGCTCTTCGCCGGCCTTGTTGGTCACGACCCACAGAATGTCGTCGCTGTCACCGGTGGTCTCGACCAACCAGCACGGCGGACTCATCCAGTTGAGCGGCTTATACGCCCGGTCATCGGCATGGATGCTGACGGAACCGTCCGCTTTGACCAACAGAAGGCGTCTGGCGGTAGGGAGATGGGAGGTCAATCGACCTACGTAGTCGACACGGCAACGAGCAATAACTAAGCGCACTGCACCACCCTAAGGGATCGGTGCGACTAGTCTCGACACACTATGCAGCCCAGCAATGTCCCGAGCGCGCCCCTAGGGTCGTGGCTGCTCGGATCCACAGACGAGAGTCCCCGCCGACGACGCGTTCGCGTCCAAGCCCTCCTCACTGCTCCGCTCCTGGTCACCAATCTGATCGGGTCCGCACTGGCCGTCGTTCTCATCGGAGTTGTTGTTCCAGGCCCGAGCATCATGCGATCGGAGTTCGCGTGGATCAACTTCATCGCAGTGCCGATATTCACTGGGTGTGTCTTCATCGTCGGGTTGCTCTGGGGAACTACACGCCTCATCCATGATCTTCGGTGGGCAACGGACAACGTCCCGCCGACACCTGAGAATCAGCGCGCCGCGCTGCGTGGACCATGGCGATTGACCCGCGTTCAAGCCATCCTATGGACGGTGGCATTGGCCACGTTCACCACGATGTACGGGATCGTCGACGCCAACACCATCCCGAAAGTGTTGTTCACCATAGCTTTCAGCGGAATCACGACCTGCGCGTTCTGCTATCTCCTCAGCGAGTTCGCACTTCGTCCCATCGCAGCCCGCGCCCTCGAATCCGGGACACCCCGCAAATCCGCGGTGCTCGGCATCACGGGGCGCACCATCCTGGTCTGGATGCTCGGCAGCGGAGTCCCTGTCACCGGTCTGATGTTGATCGCGATCTTCAGCTTCATCCGTCCAGCCTCCGGGCAGGCTCTCGCAATCGCCATCCTCGTAATCGGCGGAATCACCCTGTGCGTCGGACTCGGGCTGACCTATATCAACATTCGATCGGCTGCGGCGCCGATCCGATCCGTACGGCGAGGCATGGAGCAAGTCACCCGCGGCGATCTGAGTGCTCACGTCGTTGTCTACGACGGTACCGAATTGGGCTTGCTCCAAACCGGTTTCAATCGTATGGCGGAAGGACTTCGGGAGCGTGAACGCATTCGCGACCTGTTCGGACGACACGTCGGGCATGAGGTTGCAGCCAACGCGATGCGTCAGAATCCCGAACTCGGCGGCGAGGAACGTGATGTATCGGTTCTCTTCGTCGACGTGATCGGCTCCACCACGATCGCCTCGACAAACACTCCAACCGCCGTTGTCGCACTCCTCAACAGGTTCTTCGACGTCATCGTCGACGAGGTCGACGGGCACGGCGGATTTGTCAACAAGTTCGAGGGCGACGCAGCACTTGCCATCTTCGGTGCGCCGAACCGGATCGACGACCACGCGGGCAGCGCACTCGCAGCTGCCAGACAGATCCAGATCCGTCTGTGCGCCGAAGTGCCTGAAATCAATGCCGGCATCGGCGTCGCGTCAGGTATCGCAGTTGCCGGAAATGTCGGTGCGCGTGAAAGATTCGAGTACACCGTGATCGGTGATCCTGTGAACGAAGCAGCCCGTCTCTCCGAGGTGGCCAAGACCGTACCGGGAAATCTGGCAGCGTCAGGCCGCGCTGTTGCGGCGGCCCACAACAGCGAAGCCGACCAGTGGCGGATCACCGACAGCATCACACTGCGCGGTCGCCTCGAAGAGACAGAACTTGCGATTCCTCGTGAGCCGGCGGAAGGCCTCGTATCAACCCCTGTTCCGCCGACGGACTGAATCCGGTTACGAGCCGAAAATGTCCCCCAGTTGATTCAGTATCGACGTTGACGGATCGGGTTCTGGGGATACCGGGCTGACCGTACTAGCTCGGCCAGATCTTGGCTCCCGACGACGGGTTGTCGTTGCCGAACGACACCTTCGAGTACTTCACGCTCACATCCGGAATGTCGCCACACGTCTTGGTCCCGGAGAACTTCTCGATGAAACCGATAGTCGTGCTCTTCAGTCCACCGAATGCGGCTGGAGTGGACCATGACCCCATCTTTGTGACCACTCCGGTGGAATCATTGGTAATCGTTCCCGACCATGTTGTTGCCGTCGCCGACGAACCCGACTTCATGATGTCGAAGGAGTATGCCGTTCCGCGCGAATAGGGAACATCAATCGCACACGTGACACCATTGCCCCCGTCAGCGCCCGACCGCCATTCCGAAGACAGCGGCACACCACCGGCACCGAACAGCGAGAAACGGACACCGGCGGTGCCGTTCGGGGTCTCCACAGCAACCGTGTAGTGGAAACTGTCGATCGTTTCAACCGGCGTGCGGGGAGTCCCGTCGTAGGAGATGAAATGCTGCGGGTTGCCAGCGGGTATCGACGACGCCCCAGGCGCGGCAGCCCTCGCCACCCCGACGATTTAAGAAACAATTTCAGAATTCTCGAATATTTCCAGCGGATTCAGACATAGAAGTACATTCGACTGTTCTATTTGCAATTAATGAATAGATATATCCGAATTCTTACATTCGATTACAAAACTACAATTGTCTTTATGTGAGCTTTATGTTTCGGGGACACGAAAAAGCCCCCCAACAATGTTGGGGGGCTTTCTCAAGTTGTGTTCGGCGGTGTCCTACTCTC
>NZ_NSDY01000003.1:0-490710 GCF_002300185.1 Rhodococcus sp. ACPA4 | reverse complement strand
CCGCGGCGCTCTCCCGATGCTCCGCATCGGGAACGGGGACGGCTCGCTTCGCTCCCCGCCAGGGAGCCGCTGCGCGGCTCGCAGTGGGTCCCGCCAGGCTGCCGTCGATCGACTCGCTTCGCTCCTCTGAATTCCTGAATTTTCTTTGTCACCAAAGGATTTGATCGGAACTGAAAAGTCGGTACCCAAGTACCAAACGAGGCTGAGGAAGAGCAGAGGTCGCTCGAAGCTACCCCGTCTCGCGTCTGCCAGCTCATCGTCATCATGCTTCCCACCCTACAGGACCCTACCCAAAATCGCAAAACAACACGAAACCGCGAAACGTCGAAATCCTAATCACCACAGAATAATTCGAGCATCCATAAAACATTTCCATGCGTAACCACCGAAACTGATTCTGCGCCAACTGATCACCCAAAATTACTGAAACGCAACAACATTCAAAAACACCCGAAAATCGACCTTCCCGAGCCCGCCGCACGCCCAAATCGACGAGCAGCAGCATCTCCCCGTGCAGCCGGCACTCGCGAGCCATCAACCTGAGCAGACCCGGCACCCCGCTAGGGCGACGAAGACACCTAGCGCCCCACCCGACGGATCCACACCCACCGCACCCAGACCACCTGCACAAGAACCCACCCACGGCGCGGCAACCTGTGCCCGCCGGCGCCCATCTGCCGGCGCCCACCCAGAATTGGGCTATGACAACGAGTCCCGTGACATGTATCTGCGACCCAGAAATAGACCTAGCGAAACTCGGTGAGCTTCTTCATGCATTGGAGTCAAGTGAAGGCACTGCCCTTGAAGACATCGATTACTTCGACAGTGAGTGGGCCTATGACGTCCCCAACTCCCCGAACACGAGAAAGCGGAGTGCAATCGAGTACCTCCGGGTCGTAGCAGTGCAAGACGGCGCATACGTCGGCTTTCTCGCCGGAAATCTCCTGAAGACGGATGCGCTCGTTGCGGTCGCAGCAGCACTCAATCCTGGGCAGGGCATCGGCCCGAAACTCCTCGACGCGTTCTCTGTTCTGGCAACCGCGGCGGGTCGAACACGACTCCGCCTTATGCCGGATACCGGCGCCGGTCACGAAAACCGAGTCAGGTTCTTCAAAGAAAAATGTGGCATGGATTGGTGTGCGGACAAACCGACGTACATGTGCAAACCAATCGTGGCGATCGAGATCGACGCGACCCTGAGCTGAAACGACTCTTCAACGCCGGGTACTACGCCGTGGAGACCGGAGATGGGCTGATGAGAGGCCACGCACACCACCTTGATGACACCACCACCGGACACCTCTCACAGCTCCTCCACGCCCATCTGCAACCTTCCCCGCCAACCGCACACCAAAAGCCCGCACCGGCACGATGAGAGGCATACGCGCCGCATCACAATCGAAGGACCGGCCCGCTGACCGTGAGCCGGTCCTCGTTCTAAGTCAGGGCCAGCGGTTCCAACGGGCTGTCGGTGACCTTGAGGAACTCGGAGTTCAGGTAGTAGACCTTGCGCTCACGCAGATCCGTCGTCCATCTGTCCTCTGCTACCCGAGTGATTTCGCTTCGGGCGAGTTTCAGCGCCTCCAGTTCCTTCATGCCGCGCTGCCAGGTGTCGTCTTTGACAGCGAAGCGCCTTCTGTCAGACGTGGACACATGGGATCCTTCGCTGTCCGGCTTGCCGGCGAGTACAAGCCGCAGACAGAGATAGACGTACAAGGCTCGCGCTGACATCACGTTGATCCATCCCCGCGACCAGAGTTCGAGAGGGAGTGTGATCCACGGGGCTCGTTTCGGCTCGGGTAGATGAACAACGGTGATCTTGAACCCGCGGCCCCGTTCGGGAGTGCGCGTAATCCAGCCATTCCCATCAGGGCCACCCTTCTCTAGCGCTTTCATCGCTCGACGACCTGTCCACACTGCCCGCAGCACCGGGCCTCTACGCATGCTGGGCAGGCCCCGACGTGTTCCCGCAGCTTCCCGGCACCGCACATCCCACCGAGTCGGGGGGCGGTGCTCTACGGCGGACTGTCCACGAACCTGCGCCGGCGGATCACCAGTAACCACCTACGCCGCAGCGGATCATCCACCCTGCACCGCCCCCTCGCCGGGCTACTACTCGACACTGAGAGCTACCGAACCCGCCGCATCGACTCGCGGCTTCTCCGCCCGCCCCGACAATTCGAATCTCTTGGGGACGTCCGTCGTGGCCGGGATCGAAGTCCGATACCGCACCCCGCTCATACACTCCGACAACCCCCCCTCGCGGTCACGATGTGGATCGAGAAGCTCCGCGCCGTCGACGGAATGTGCCACAGTCATTGCAACTTCCAAGATTTCAGGGTGTTGCAACGACCGCTAGAACCAAACCTGTCATAAACAAGGTGGCCAACCCCTGCCCCACATGAACAAGGAAAGTCAGAAAACATAGCCCACTCACTGCACACGAAAACACCTGTACAACAGTCAAATAGACTCGATTTTGACCCACCAACCCGATCCGAAAGCAAGCCTTCGCGACCCGGAAAACCACCTGCTCATCCGGTGGCGGAGCACCGGATGAGCAGCTTCGCCGGAGCAGGAAAATGCCCCTCGTTTTGGGCGCGTGGTAAATATCCGGGCATGGACTTCACCGCGTTACACCGGCTTCTCGGCCTGCAACCGCAACCCTTCACCGACGAGATGCTCAACGCCGCTGTCTCCGGGGGCCTCGCCGAGACAGCCGACCTCGATTGGAAATCCGAACTGCCACCGCTCAAGGACCTACCGAAATCCGACTTCCCCAAGGACATCGCCGCAATGGCCAACAACGGCGGCGGCATCATCGTCTACGGCGTCGAAGAATCGCAGAAAGCGGCCACCGGCCGGCGCGACGTCGGAGAGCTGACCGAACAACACGAACGCGCCTTGCGCAGCGCAGCCGTCACCGCGATCACCCCGCCGATCTTCGGGCTCAGCATCCACCGCATCGGGCAACCCGGAAACCAAGTCGTAGCGATCGTCATCGAATCCAGCGTCGACGGACCGCGCCTGATCTACAAGGGTGAATACTTCGGGGCACCGATCCGCAACGACGCAGACACGGTCTGGATGAAAGAACGCCAGATCGAACTCATGTACCGGACCCGCTTCGACGAACGCCGCCACGCCACCGAAGCACTGACCACCCTCTACGCAGAACAGGCAGTCCGCCAAGACACTGACACACGTGCCTGGCTCATCGCCGTCGCGCATCCACGTCTACCCCGAGCAACCGGGACTCGCCCCACCCGAAACGACGCAATCTCCATGTTCCGGGAAGCACGGAACTTCGCCTACGGCTACTCCACCAGCGCTGGCGGGCATCCACTCGATTCAACAGAAATGTTCGAACCCCGACCCGGACTTCGCCGTTGGATCGCCCCCAACCCCGTTCACAAGGGGTTCACGAACTGGCAAGGAACCGGGGTGAGTATCCACCACAACGGAGCTGTCACCCTCACCACAGCGATTGGCGGACGCCGAACGCCGACGGAAACCCTCGCAGTCGATCACATCGATTCCGCAGCCATCGAGAGCTCCGTTGCCAACTTCATGGCCCTGATCCGCGCCGCCAATCTCCAGCTCGGAACGAACGAATACGACGCGCAGATCGGCATCGAGTGGACCGGCGGCACCCCGCTGATCATCCAGACTGTCGACCAATTGAATTACCCGTTCCTTGGCCACTCGTTACCTCTCACGCGGTACACCCCCGTCGCCAGCACCATCCGAGCCGGCGCCTCCGACGACGACTATCACCAGCAAGTCCGCACTCTCGCCGAAGACTGCATCAACCAAGGTGGCATCACTGACCTCCGGGCAATACTCGATTACACCCCGTCGAGCGCACTGCGGAGATAGGCCAGTGTGACGGGACTGCCCCTGATCCGAAAATGAGGTGACGTGCCCCGGGTGTGGACACGTGTCGCCCGGCGGAGCCCAGCGGAGCCGGAAGGTTCTCCGTGATGTTCTGTGATTCAGGCAGCAGCGGTGAGGGTGACGATATAGCCGAGAGCATCGATTTGGCGAATATGGTTGCGTTTCTTCATATCCGGGTTGATGTGACGAGCGAAGTGGTCGGCACCGAGATCGAGGAAGGCGCTCTGCTCGTCGCTAAGAAGATGCCAGACGATGACCAACATCGAGCGCCCGACGGCGACAATCGCCCGTTTCTTCTCCTGCGTTTGGCGATCCGCCGGTAGCGGGCATCGAGAAACGTGTCGGTCCTGCCAGCCACCACCACGGCCTCACTGAGGACCCGGGGCGAGGTAGCGGTTGCCGTGCCCGGTGGATCCATTGCCCTTGCTCTTACCGGCGGAAGAGCTGATCCCGGGAGAGAACTTCGACCAGGAACACAGGTGCCCGGCGGTCGGAAACTTCGACATATCCGCCCCGACCTCGGTGATGGTGATCGCGGCAACCCGGCCGATATCCAGTATCTCATCGAGTCGGGCCACCGCCGATCCGAAAGGGGCCAGATGGGCCTCGATCTGCTCGTCGACCGCGGCGATATCGGCATCGATTCGGCTCAGCATCCGCACCAGCAGGAACCGGTGGTGGTCGTCGAAGTGCCCGTTGAACGCTTCCTCGAGTTGCCCGATCTTCGCCCGCATCCTCGAACGCGCCAACTGCACCAATACTTTCCGGTCCTGCTCCCCGGAGATCAACGCGGCCATCCCACCTGAGGAGCACGGACGGGAGCGGGAACGCTCAACGTATCGTCTACCCGTCACCGAACGGCAACGAGATGAGCAGCGTCTCTGCGCCTACTCCGTCATCAATTGCGAAAACGAGGTCAAGTCCGGTGTCGAGAATTGCTTGTACGTCCGAGTGGTCCTGAGAGGCGATGATCGCGACAAGGCCCTCGTCTGTATAGACAGCCAGCGGCTTCGGGTCGGGTTCATCGCGGGCTGGCACTAGCGAGACATCATTTAAGAAACTCAGCATGCTGCGATCTACGTCCCGCAACTCGACGGCAACGTTTCCTGATTCCAGTAGCGTCTTGAGCAGGCTTCTGCTGCGAACTCTGGTGAAGTCGAGCAGATCCAGAATTTCAGACGAGGTGGCATCGTAGTGCTCTGTCCAATCGGCAATATCCATTTCGGCCAACCAGGAACGAAGATCCTCGTATGTGGGTTCGATGTCTGTCGGAAGCGAGCGATGGACAGCGTGAGCTAACCGTCTGGAGCGGATTCCGGATGTCATCAGCAGCAGTGCATGAGCCGAATCAACGCCGTAACGGATGTACCCACCGATTCCCGGGCAGAGGCGGATCTCGGTGTTCTCTTCGGCCAGACGGGCGTTGATCAGTTCGGTCAGCGCGCCGACTGTCCAGGCCAAATAGTGCTGGAAATGTTCCGTGACGACACCGACCAGCTGTTCGATACGCCAGGCTGCGTCTGGTGCTGTCGCGAGATGGATGTCGGCGAGATCGGGTAACGGTTTACCTGAAATCCAGTCGTTCAACAGAACAAAAGGAGTGATATCGATGTCATCGCCCTGGATGCTGGTGCGGAACCGCCACTCAGGCGCCTCAGAGAGGCCCAGGAGTTCGTCGAATACCAGCCCGATCGTTGCGATAGCTTGCTCGGGGATGAGTATGTCCGCCAGGTTCCCAGCAGCCTCTAGCTCGAGAAGTTCGTCGGTTATTCGTCGTGCCAGATCGTCGATGGCTCGCGCCGATCCAATCGACGTTCCTGTACGTGGCCACCGCCGTCGTGCGTCCACGTCACTAACCACATAGCGGCGACGAACTACCTCCGCGATCCGCGTGCCGCGAGTGCGGGCCTGATCCGACTGAGTGGCGGCAAGTGTGGATCCAACAATGCCATCGATATCAGCAAACTCTGGATCTGTGCCGCGCGCTTCCTCGATCGCCAGCATCAGCCAGACGAAACTGATGAAGTCTGCTGCCACACCCGCTGAGGTAAAAATAGAGTCTTCGCTTTGGCGCAGTTCTTCCTCCAATCGGGCGAACGATTCTAGGGCGATTTCAGTGGTCAGCGATGAGGTCACAGCGAGCGCTTCAGCTCCGGGGTTGAGATCGTGAAAGTCCTGAGGGGTGGGAGCAGCTCCACGCACCAGTACGATCCAGCCTTCGGTTTCCTTGCCAGCTCGCCCTGCCCTGCCCATCGCGTTGACTAGACGTGCCCCGCTCAGCCTGCTGTCCTCATGTTGGCCCGGGAACGGCTGGTCGTAAATGACGACGGTACGAACGGGAAGATTGACCCCGTCAGTCAGGGTCGATGTGCACGCAAGGTACGGCAAGAGGTCCCCGCGGACCGCCTCCTCGAGCGCCTCCAGGATTTCGATAGGTAGACGAGCATGATGGAATCCCACTCCACGACGCAGAACGCTGACCAGTGGGTGATTGTCACCGAGTTGCTGCCGCACGAAATCGACCAGGGGAGCCAGTGACGGCTGTTCATCTCGTCCAGCAGCCAGGGCTGTAGCCAGTTGCTGGGCCTGCTTCCGCGTTGTAGCTACGACGAGGACCGACCCCGCGTGGCCCAGCTCGGCGATCATCTCACTTGCCATTACGTAGTTCGTCGTCGACCGACCCTGGTCTTTCGACACTTCGCTCGGGTATCTGCTGCCGTCCCTGGATTTTCGAACCAACTGCCAGTCCGTATCGTCCATGTACAACTCTTTTGTCTGGCCGTCAGCCGTGCGGAGCCGAAGCACTCCGCTGAGTTCGGTGGTGTGACGGTATTTCCAGACAGAGCCTGCGCCTGACTCGATCCGGGTGGTCTCCCAGTGAGCCTTCGTGGTGAAAGCTGCGTGAAGTCGCCGGGGACCTCGCCATTCGGACTCGTGTAGTAGATAGCTCCCGTCCGGACTCAGCCACTGGGCGATAGCGCCCGCATTGCCCATGGCGGCGGAGATCAACGTAATCTGGTGGTCCGTCTCACGTGTGAGGTAGTCAAGTAGCGCGATGACCGATTCCAGCACGAACCCCCTGCCTGATTCCTTGATCAATTGCGCCTCGTCGAAGACGAACATGCCGAATCGATCGAGGACTGCATCTGCATCGTGACGCAAAAGGTGACCTAGCCGCTCCGGTGTCATGACCTCGACATCTGCTGGGGCATCTGATGTTTCGAGATCAAATAGCGTATCCAAGAATGTGGGGTAGTCGGGTTGATCACTGCCAGCTTCCTTCTGCAGGATACGAACACGGCTGGCCATCGCTCGACGTACCTCGCGGCCAAGGCTGCGTGTGGGCGCAACATAGCAGACACCGCGGTCAGCACGCACGAGATACTCGACGGCAAGCATCTGGGCTACGAGGGTTTTGCCGCCACTGGTCGGTACAGCCAGAACCATCCGGCGAATGTCGGGATCGAACGGAGACCGAGAACCGTTGAGCAGATCACGTTGCGGCTCCCACAGCGTAAGAATCGGAGGATTTCCCACCGTGAATGCTTCACGGACCAGAGCGGGTACCGATGGCGGAAACACCTTGGGGTTCCACAGCGAACCTGCTTCTGCTTCCCTGGAAAAGTGCAGGAGGTGCGCGGCAACCCATTGTGAGTTGAGGTCATCCGGGCCGGCCTGCCCTGTGGCCGCAGCTCGCAGTCGCTCGCGGCCACGTTGCAGGCGGCTCATGCTTCCGCGAGCAAAGTAATAAAGCAAATCTTCAACACCCAACACGACCATCTGGGTAGGACCGAAAACCGTGGTGGTGAGATCAGACAGTTCGGAGGCTACGGCTATCGTGTCAAGCTGTCTGCGCCACCTTGCCAGCCATTTGAACAGTGTCTTGGTCTCGAACCCGAGGAATGCTAGGCCGGCCTCCATTGAGAGAGTTGAAAAGTGTTCGGTGGCTTCGGATTCGATGTCGATATCGCCACGAAGTTTGTTCATGATCGCGGTTGCGTTCGGGTCCAATCCTCCTCGGCGGTAGCCGATCGCGGCAGCG
This sequence comes from Rhodococcus sp. ACPA4, assembly GCF_002300185.1. Lineage (NCBI taxonomy): Bacteria > Bacillati > Actinomycetota > Actinomycetes > Mycobacteriales > Nocardiaceae > Rhodococcus > Rhodococcus sp. ACPA4. The sequence continues at coordinate 482,771 of NZ_NSDY01000003.1, read as the reverse complement.
AATCCATAAGAGAGCCGTTGTTCGGCCGTCCACCCATCCTGATTGAGGGCCAAGTCGAAGATGTGGGCGCTGACTTGGAAGGCTTGTCGCTGACGGGGAAGGGTGTACCGCTGACGAGCGCCGTCGACCGAAGCCACGCTGTGTAGGTACCACGCCGTGTGGAACAACTGCTGGTCCATCTCTGACTGCCGGAGGATAAGTCGCACCTCGACATCTGCCATCAGCTGTTGCAGTTCCTCCGCTGTCGGCAGGCCGGTTCTCCCATCGAGCGCACCTGCGAGCAGTCCGAGGTTCAGAGACCGCTCCACACGATCTCCTTCACCTGATCAGCGAACGCCGGAAAGTCCGGAACCGCCACCACGATGCTCTCGGTCTGGCTCGTCTCGGCAAACTCGGGAAACTGGGTCCTGATGGAGCCAAATGCGGTCGGGTGCTTCGGCGCGTGATGATCCGAGGTACCCACAGACACACCAACACCGGCGCGCGTGCTGCGGTCGAACCATAACTCGGTCATGTTCGCGTACAAGTCGCCGAGTACACCGTCTTCCGTCAGTGTCTCGGGGCCTGCGAGTTTAGCGAGGTATTCATTCCCACGATCGAGCAGTTGCTTGCTTGCCCGGTTGATGGTGGCCGAAACACTGTTTTCCGCATCGTGCTTCTTGATCTCCCACAGTCGAAAGACAAACGTGCCACAAGCGTCCTGGTAGACAACAAATCCGTCTCCACCGGGTTCGAGGGCGTCGATCTTGATCGGGTGCGCGCGGACGAGCTGGCGGCCGTCACGGCACAGCGTCCTTTCGTTTATCAGCCGGTTCCAGAAGAGCTCCGCAACGTGTCCCTGTACGTGATCGATGTTCTTGGGCTTTCCTGGAAGGCCGAACGCGATCGAAACGATTGTCTCGAGAGCCTTCAGCCTGCTCCCGGTTTGCGCGGGGGCTCCATCGCGGCGACTCCGCCACCGGTCGAGTGAAGGAGCACGACCACACGCAAGCGTCATGTATTCATCCGCGAGGAGACCCGCTGCGGCGTCACGCGAGGCATCACTGAGTGTGCTGCCTCCGATTACGTACTCCACTTGGGAAGTGGCTGGGCTGTCGATGAGAGAAAGCAGAGGCGTCAACATGGGCGGAGTAGTCACTGCTTCTCAATCTCCCAATCACCTTATGCACACCACGGATTAGAAGTCCCCAACGTAACTTCGGCATTCACCACGTGTCGGGGACTCTACGCACCGAATAGGACCACCCATTCATATGCCCCCGCAATCTCTCAGGCGAATTAACGTATCCCCTTGACGAGATGCGGCGCACCTTGCGGCATTACCAGGACTCGCCAAAACTGGCGGCCCATGTCTCCCGCTAGGCGGTGAGATCGAGTCGGTCGATCTGTTCTTCACGTCCGGCTCGATGGAGGGCGACAAGCTCGAGCGTTGGCAGGGCTGCAGGAGCGATCAGGGATATTCGATCTGCTTCCAAGACTGCTCCACTTTGCCTCTGCGCAGCGACGACGAAACGCCTGCCAAGGAATTGGAAGCAATTAACTCGATCTCGCGGGGGATGTCCAATCCAACGCCCTGCCCACCTGAAAGCAGAGGGCTACCCATCCTCCGCATCGCCTCCAAGATACTCACCGCTCGCTTATTGCCGGAGTCACCGACTCCTCCGCAAAAACTAACCACGCCCCGCACCGTCGGAGAAAACATCAACCACGGAACGGGACCTTCGATGGCACAACCGCAGCTAGGTCATGACCGCAGACATGCAACAACTCCCGGGCCGCTGCTACCTGCGCGAGCTGATGTGGACCAGGGCCGACCACCAAACGCTCAATTGTTACCGGCAGATCGTCCGACCGATCCCCTCGCAGATTGATCACCATCTCCAAGTACGGCAACAATCCAGCACGGCCAGCGCGGAGATTCGCCGGGTACCTCAACTCGTTCACCGCTGACAAACGCCATTCGTTTTCTTCCGAGAATGCGGATTCCTTCAACGTTAAGATCTCGCGGAAGACCATCGCCGACAAAAGAAAAATATCCAGCTGCCCATCAACTCCTCGGATGAACTGCGATGATGAGGCCGCCATGCTGGACACAATTTTGTCGGCCCACGCGGACGCAGCAGTGCGGCCGTAGACCACCCTCCGCAATGTCGCCGGAAACCCTGTGGTTCCGAGGGCTGTGGACTTCGGATGAAACGAGTATGCATTTTGGGACACCGCGTTCCATGAAAATCCGATTGCGTACCCACCAACGCCGCCGCATACCCCCGCCACTGGCTCAACAGGTCGCCATCGATACAGAAGCTCGTTGCGAAACACCGTAGAGGCCAATCGAATACATTGTCCGGATCGAACCACGCAGCGAGCCGCTCAAACGCAGACCGCATCTCTGTCGGCACCGCCGTGTCCGCGCTCGCCGCTGCAAGTCGTTCCCGGAAGATCTCTGCGCCGAAAGCCAACTCGGAAGTGTCGTTCATATACCGCACATCCGACGCCCACAATTTTGCCGCGGCTCCGTACGTGAGTGCATCATCGGCTGACTTCACCGGCCACGAAGGAGGACTCACAATCCCTGCCAACCCCGCAGCATCTGTGTAGTGATACAAAATCGAAGGGAGATCCGGCAAGGTCACGAGTGTCGTGCGATCGTTGCTTGTTTCGCTGCGGCGAACTCCGCGGCGTCGAGGATGCCTTGCTGGTGCAGGTTCGCGAGACTTTGCAGTTCTTCCGCCAAACCGGTTGAAAGTACCGTCGCGGCAGGGGCCGGCGCATGCTGCACATGGATCGTCGGTCGTTTAAAGTCGATGATCTTCCTTTGCAGGTCGGTCAGTCGGGGAAGCGCCTGTCTGTGCTGCAGTTTTGGAAGCGGAAGGCAGTTTGACAGGGCGAAGGGACTATCGGCCTTGTTTGGGTTTGTGAACCGTACCGGGCATGATGCCGCATCCGTTTTTGTGAAGGATGCAGATCATGCCCAAGCGTTACCCACCCGAGCAACGTGAGCGAGCCGTCAGGATGGTCCTCGACCACCTCGACGAATATCGGTCCGTCTACTCCGCATGTCAGGTGATAGGCCCGAAACGCGGGATCGGTGCCGAATCGCTGCGGAACGTCGGCCAAGCAGGCCCAGATTGATGCCAACCAAGTTCCCAGTGCCACTTCTGTGGAACAGCAACGCATCAAAGATCTCGAGCGTGAGAACCGAGAACTTAAGGAAGCCAACGAAATTCTGAAATCGGCATCGAATTTCTTCGCGAGGGAACTCGACCCTCGCCGCAGCTGATAGTCCAGTTCATCGACGACATGCGTGCACAAAATTTCAGGGTCGAGTCGATCTGCCGAGTGCTCACCACACAAGGAATCCAGGTCGCCCCACGCACATACCGCAACTGGAAAACCGCACCACCATCTGCAAGGACGATCACCGACGCCCACCTCACCAAGGAACTGCGAGCAACAATCGGCACCGCGGAAGGGTTGTACCGTCGCCGAAGAATGACCCCTCACCTGCGCCGCAAAGGCCACCACGTCGCGACGTGCACCTTGGGTTCTAGTCATCGTTGCAACAGTTGACGTGGCTTGAGGTTATGCCTTCGGTCCCGATTCTCACTTGGTCACCCTGTTGCAGGATTCTCAGACGCGGAAAGATCGCATCAAATTTCTCAGCATTCCATTCACCTCACGCGCAACGGACCTCCGGACTACGCGGCTCACGGATACAGTCGCCCCGATATCGACGCAGCCGCCAACTACACTCACCCGATCCGGTACCCGAGATCGCTCTCAGGAAGAAACCGTGTAGGAATCGTCCCCGAATCGAGCGACCAATTCGACCGTCCCCCCGAGCGCCTCGATGTAACGGCGCACAGTCGCGACCTCCGTATGGTCGATATCTCCGCGCTCGATACGCGAGACCCGCTTCTGCGAGATATCGAGCTGCTCGGCAAGCTGCTCCTGAGTCAGGTCATACGCTTTACGGATTTCGGCCAGTCGAGCACCACGCACCTTCGCGCGGTACTTATCCTTGAGCTCGGCGATCCGCTCCGGGTTTCCCTCGCGGCGCGCGAACAGGCCCTCGATGTCACGAGCCCCACCTTCGGAGGGTGCTGCCACCTGCGGCGTTGGGATTGTCATGTCGGATCCTCCCGGTCGAGATATGCCCGATATCGGGCATCAGCGATTTTCACGTTCACGCGGTACCACTTGTCCCAGTTACCGGTCTTGTCGCCAGCCACAAGCAGGACCGCACGGGAGCGTGGATCGAAGACGAACAGCACTCGAATATGTTTGCCGCCCTCCTTGATTCGCAGCTCCTTCATGTTGTGGAACCGTGAGGTATGAATGCGATCCACCAGGGGACGACCGAGAGTCGGACCCTCTTCCTGCAACAGCTCGACAGCCGCCCGGAACGCATCATAGAGCTGCTCGTCGAGCCCCTCGGCCCATTCCTGGACTTCGTCGACGGCGCGGACCTTCCAACTCACACCCACAACGATACACCCTGCAAGGTGTACACCGCACATGGTGTATCCGATGAAGTTCGACACACCCACATATCTAGCAGCTGGGGCCGCGATGCAATTGGCCAACAACCTGTTGACCAATTGCCATGGGGCCACATCACGGTGTTGCTCGACAAACTCGACAACCTGTCCGACCGCGACTGGTACGCAGCAACAGCGGCCGAACACGGCTGGTCCCGCAACGTTCTGCACAATCAGATCAACAGCGGTTTGCGACGCCGAATCGGTGCGGCACCGTCGAATTTCCAGGATCATCTTCCGGCCGAAGACTCCGATCTCGCACAACAATTGGTGCGTGACCCGTACGTGTTCGATTTCCTCGACATCACCGAACACGTCGAGAGAACGGGAACCGGGATCTGCACTGATGCGTCGGTTGGAGCAGTTTCTCCTCGAGCTTGGCCACGGGTTCGCTTTTGTCGGACGTCAGTACCACTTCGAGGCCGGCGATCAGGACTTCTACATCGACTTGCAGTTCTTCAACTGGGTGCAAGCAAGGTTCGTTGTCGTCGAGTTGAAGGTGGGCAGATTCGAACCCGAATATGTGGGAAAGCTTGGGTCCTACGTTTCGCTGATCGACGATAATCTCCGCAACGAAGACATCCACGCGCCGACTGTGGGGATCTTGCTCTGCGCCGGCCGCAACGACAATGTCGTCCGGTATTGCAACGACCACTGAACCCAAGGATTGCGAAGACAATGAATACGATCAACACCGACAACGACACGCAGTTCCGCGCTATGCTTTTCGATGTACAAGGAACATTGACAGACTTCCGCTCCACGCTCATCGACCATGGCACGGTAATTCTCGGAGAGCGAGTGAATCAAGACACCTGGGAAGACCTGGTCGACCAGTGGCGCAGATGCTACCGTGACGAGCTCGATGCCCTGGTGAAACAGGAAAAATGGCGGTCGGTGCGGGCCGTGTATCGAGATGCACTCGTAGGCCTTCTCGCGGAATTTCCTGACCGCTTCACAATTAGCGACGCCGAAGTAGAATTGCTAACGGATGGCTGGGAACGGTTACAGCCATGGCCGGACGCACGCTCCGGGCTGGAACAGCTAAGGTCAAAATTCCTTGTCGTCGCTCTGTCGAATGCCGACTTCTCCGCCGTAGTTAACGTCAGCCGTAGCGCCAACCTGCATTGGGACGCTGTTTTTTCAGCTCAAATCTTCGGAGCCTACAAGCCCCACCGGTCCACATACCAAGGTGCGGCGAATCTTCTGGGGATCACCCCGTCAGAGACCCTCATGGTCGCCTCTCATGCATACGACCTCGAAGCGGCACGTGGAGTTGGCTCTGGCACAGCCTATATCCGACGGCCGTTGGAATACGGACCGTCAGGAAAAATTGAGGATGTTCCCGACGGGCATTTCGATTTCATAGTCGACAGCGTCGAAGAACTGGCCGATCAGCTCGGTTGCCCACGGCTCTGATAGCGGTGTTGTCAAGTTGTGTGGTGTGCAACTGTTTTCGGGCGCAGAACACCATCGCGCCGAGCGGTGTTCAGGCATCGAGAGTCTGTTCGGTGACCTGATCCCATACCTGAAATCGAGCGGAAATTTCGGTGCGATTATCGGTGGCAGTCATACGGTGCCTCGGTGGGCGGAAGTGCGGGGAGATGCGACTGAACGAGGACAGGAACCTCTGCGCTGCACTGACGGAGCGGAACCCTTTCATCGCCCGTTCGCGTTGCCGGGTCGATGGGAGTTCTCGCACCGATTATTCAAGTACCTGTTCTGCCGGTGTTCGACTGTCGACATCGTCTTCCGGTGCCCGGCCTGGTAGCTGGGGAATTTGTCGGTGATCAGTACGCGGCGGGTGCCCTTGTTTCTTCAGTAGTTTCCTGAAGAAACTGGTCGCAGCCTTGCCGTCCCGCTTGTCCTGGATCAATATGTCGAGGACGCTGCCGTGCTAATCGACTGCCCGCCACAAGTACTTTCGGACTCCGCCATCGGTGGAGCATCGGCAGTCGAAGTATCTGAACAACCGGGCCGAGAAATTCCCATCAACCCACCAACAGCGGGAGCGGGCGATGAAACTCTTCAAATCGGTCGCACACGCGCAACGCTTCCTGCCCGCGTTCAGTTCGATCTCACCGCGTTTCCGGCCCGGCCGGCTCTCGGCGCCCGAATGGCGCACCGAGATGGCCGACCGTTTCGCGGTCTGGCAGGAAGTTACCGCGAGCGGTTTTGCCTCCTGAAACGTGAACAACCCCAACGGGATTACATTGCCGCGTACTCCAAACCAACGACGCCGCTGATTATTTCAATCAACGTGATGCGATGTAGGAGCGGGGCCTCCCGCTCTCGTGGTTCCCGGCGAATGCTGGGGGTGTCACTTCAACGATGGAGGAGGCCCCTTATGAACGAGTATGACGAAAAACAGGTTGTCGGGATCGATCTGCACCGGCAGCGATCGGTGATCGTCCACCAGACGGCGGAGGGTGAACAATTATCGGCGGTACGGATCGTCAACGATCCGGTGGCATTGGCTCTGCAGATCGAAAAGGCCGGCCCGAACCGCGAGGTCGTCCTCGAGGCCACCTACGGCTGGTACTGGGCGGCCGATACCCTGCAGGCGGCAGGCGCGAACGTACGTCTAGCACATCCGTTGGGTGTCAAAGGATTCCGATACCGGAGGGTTAAGAACGATGTCCGCGACGCCAGCGATTTGGCTGACCTGCTGCGGATGCACCGACTCCCCGAAGCCTGGATCGCCCCGCCCGCCACACGCGAGTTGCGGGAACTGGTGCGCTACCGCGCGAAGCTCGTCGCGCTGCGCTCCGGGCTCAAGGCGCAGGTGCACTCCGTGCTCGCCAAGGCGGGAGTCCTGATCCCCGTGTCGGATCTGTTCGGTGTCACCGGCCGCCAGAAGCTGGCGCGGGTGCCGCTTGCCGACGCGTACGCGCAGCGGGTGATCTCGTTGCTCGAGCTGTTCGACGTCCTTGACGCCCACGAGGCGCGGTTCACCGCCTTCGATCGCCACCGAACTGCGTGGCGACCGCGGGTATACGGCGATCCAGGCGCTGCCCGGCGTCGGGCCTACGCTGGCCGCGGTGTTCGTCGCCGAGATCGGGGATGTGCACGGGTGCACCGATCCCGCTCACCTGTGCTCGTGGGCAGGACTGACGCCCAAACACCGAGAATCCGACATCGCGGTGCACCGCGGGCACATCACCAAACAGGGCAGCAAACTGGTGCGCTGGGCGACGGTCGAGGCCATCCAACGGCACCCCGCGGGCACGAAAATCTCGACCGATCGCACACGGATCGAGGCCCGCCGCAGCAGGAACATCGCGAAGATCGCCGCGGCACGAAAACTGCTCACACTGGTCTATTACGGGCTGCGCGACGGACATATCCGCGCACTGACCCACAGTGGGGCGGCGTGAGCACCCCGGGCGCAACACGCGCGCGGTCGCTGCACTGTCTGACCCCTGCCTCAGCGGCGTGGTCGCCAACGTGATTGACCCCGCGTGTTGCTTCGTCGTACCGCTCCATGCCCGCCCTCCGGCCGGGCGAAGGGATGACCGGCAGCCGAGGAAACTCGGCCCTGCCCAACCCCACACCAACACTGGAGACGTTGCACCACAACCACATACATAATTCGAATCGCGATTCTGACCCTCGACGTTCTCAGGCTCGTACCAGTCTGCGCCGGGCTGGGCTACCATCGAGACCATTCGTCCTCGCTGACGCTGCGGGCGCTGTGTCTTGACCCCCGGCCCTCACTCAGTGCTGCCCGCATGGAGCCGAAACCTCGTAAAACGCCACCCTTGACAGTGCCCTGCGCCCACAGGGATGACAGTACCCTTGGGCATTGGAAGTCGAACGCCGCACCACTAGCGAACTTGTGAGACTTCCTCCCCTGCACTGCTTTCGCGCCTTCGATCGGCCTGATTCCACGGCACCAGGGCGATAACGACGGCGCCGATGACACCGGGGATTGCCCACGCGTAGAACTGAGCCGACGTCGAGTAGTTCTCGATCAGGGTCGCGCCGTACATCGGACCCGCAATTCCGCCCAAGCGTCCAACTCCCAACGCAATGCCCAGTGCCGACCCCCGAAGTTCAACCGGGAAATGGGTGCCAATATAACCATTCAGAAGGATTTGCACTCCCATGCTGCCCAGACCAACTAGAGCAACCAGAGCTATCACTGCCACCGAAGGCGGACGCTGGGCGATTAGCCACAAGGCCAAGGCCGCAGCAAGGAAGGCACCGACGACGACAGGCTTGAATCCGCTACGGTCAGCGATCGGAGACGAAACGAGCGCACCTAATGTGGCGCCCAGATTGAGGACCAGTAGGAATGCGAGCGAGGACTGAACACCGTAACCGGCCGAGATCATCATCGTGGGCAGCCAGACAGCCGCACCGTACATCAGCATCATGCACAGAAATGTTGCGAGGCAGAACATGCTCGTGGCGACAGCATGACCCGCGCCGAATAGGATGCGTATGTCCATCAGCGAGCTTCGTGACGATCCTGTGTGCTCTTCCTGGTCAGGCAACAACAACCCATACCGGTCGGCCAGCGTCTGGGCCTCGGCTCGCTGGCCACGTTCAGCCAGCTGCGAGAAAGAATTCGGCAAGTAGCGTTGCATCAACGGCAGCGCAATCAGGCAGGGAAGCAGGCCGAGGACGAACATCGGCCGGAACCCATGATCCGGCACGATCCACGCACCAAGCACGCCTGCGATACAACCACCGATACCAACACCCGCGAAGCCAATTGCGACGTTCAGCGCGCGCCTGCCCGGCTGCGAGAACTCGATGATCATGGCGGCCACTACGGGCATCAGGACACCAACGCCCAGTCCGACGAAGAAGCGAAAGAACCCGAGCTGGGCGGGCGACCCTGCCACAGCGCACAAACCCATGGCTGCCGAGAAGAGCCCGATACTTGCGATCATCAACTGGCGTCGCATGACACGGTGCGTCAGAAACGCGGCGAGTAGCGCGCCGATCAACATACCAGCCACAGTGGCCGAAGCGATTTGACCGGCGATTGACGGCGTGACGTTCCAATCGGGGTGCTCAAGCAGTGACGGGACAATCGTCCCGTACATCGTAAGGTCATACCCCTCAAGGACAAGGGCGACGAACGCTAAGGCAAGAACGGCACGCGGCGCACGTCCTGCTGGCGGGTAGTGAGGGGTTTTGGGCATCGGACGCTCCGGCGGTCGAGGTATGTGATGCCGGACACGCTATTGGACCCCACTGGGCCATGTCTAATAGTTCGATGCCAATAGATTGACACGAAAATTGAAATCGATGGCAGTTGCTGCACAATAGATTTGGCTGTCCTGGCTAGCTCCCGGTGCTTGCACCCACCCCGCCGCTGCAAGCAGATCGGTCACCCAGGACCAGCACAGAAGACGGAGATACGCCGCCCAGCGCGTCCTTTTCACCCCTACTTGAAATAGGCGGTGCCCAGCCACTCATATGCCTGCACAGCCAGTCCCGTATTGACCGGCGCGGACTCGATGGAACGACCCATGAGCTGTTCAATCGCGCGGAGCCTGTAGAGCACAGTGTTCTTGTGGCAGTTGAGCGCTCGCGAAGTTTCGGTTGCGCTCTGATTGGACTGCAAGTACACGCCGACAGTGCTTCGCAATACCTCCTCCCTTCGGGTGATGCCTGCAAGTAGACCTAGCGTCTCTCGAACCCAGAACCGTGCACGTTCCGGTTCAGCCACCAGGAAAGCGAGCACGGAGACTGCCTGGTACGGGAAGACGGCGCGCGTCGTCGACGCACGTCCAACGTCTGACGCCGCGACGGCCTGGCGGTGCGAGCTGATGAAGCCGGCAAGGCCCGATGCGGGATCACCCAGAGCCAAGCGTGCTCCCGCGTCAGCTGCAGTGACCGCCTTCTCCACGTCAGCGGCGTCCAACAGCCCGACGGGTTGAGGGATCCACGCCCACACAGTCCTCGCGTCGCGCGCGACTACGAGAGGGCGTCCGTGCGTCGCGAGGAGGGCCGCGGCGTTGTTGACCGCTCGCTGAGCCCGAATCAGCTCGCTACCTAGATCATCGGTCGAATCGACCCATGCGATCACAGCGAGATGGTTCTGTCGCATCCGGTAGCCAAGAGAGCGCTCGGCTCCCTCGGCGTTGGATGAAAGGCCATGCAGTACCGCAAGCACGCGATCGAGTCGGACGGACTCTTCCTGCCTGAGCCAGCGTTCGCGCTCGTCTTCGTACTCGGCGGCTATCTGTTTGCATACGTGATCGAGATACTCGCTCGCGATCTTCGACACCGCAATGCTCTCAGCAACGAGAACCTCGATGTCATCGGTCAACGTAGCAAGCACCTCACTGCAAATCTGGAACCAACGTGCGCTGCTGAGCTGGTATGAGCGAATGATCTCGTGCAGTGGCATGCCCTGACGCGCGAGCTCACGCACGAGCGAGATCGCGCCCACCGGTGGTGCCGAGGTCTCAAGATCCTCGGGGTGCGCGAGCAAATGGTTCTTCGCGTCGATGTGCGCTCGACTGGAGGTACGAATCCAATCGAGTTCGATCTTCTCGACGCGGACCCTCTCGACTTTCTCCTCGGTCATCTCGGTGATCTCGTCGGAGATCTCCGACATGGTAGCCCTCAGTCGCTGTACGAGCGTGCGTCTGATCGATGAAGTCGCTTCCACGTGACTATCTCTCCGATTGGTTCTTCTGCACAATTTTTTGTCCCAGCTCTGGTGAGTTGGACCTTTTCCATGGGCTAAGAGTACGTGACACTGGTCACGATGCCACTAGCGCACAGCTGGTATCAGCCAAGTTATGCAAGAGGAGAATATTGTGGCCAAGAGCGCTACCCGCACCCAATCGGTTGACGATCGTCGTGGAGTTCCGTCACACGTCGACGTGCTTATCGTCGGGGCAGGATTGTCCGGTGTCGGTGTCGCGAGCCACCTGACGACGAAACAGCCCGGACGGACGTTCGCGATCGTCGACGCCCGCGATGCCATCGGTGGCACCTGGGACCTGTTTCGCTACCCAGGCATTCGCTCCGACTCCGATCTACACACTTTCGGCTACGCCTTCAAACCTTGGACAGGCAAGAACTCCATCGCAGACGGTCGAGAGATTTTGGAGTACATCCAGGAGACACTCGACGACTACGGACTCGAACCACACATCCACCTCGGCCACAAGGTGATCAGCGCGAACTTCTCGACGCAGGCCGGTCTGTGGACAGTCACGCTTGAACGCACGCTCGACGGCGCACTCGTCGAGCTCACTTGCAGCTGGCTATTCTCGGCCGCCGGCTACTTCGACTACGACGGTGGGTACACGCCAGATTTCAAGGGCAGGAACGATTTCGAAGGTCAGGTCGTCCACCCGCAGGCATGGCCCGACGACCTGGACTACACCGGCAAGAACGTGGTAGTCATCGGCAGCGGCGCGACCGCTGTCACGCTCATCCCCGCCATGGCTGATTGCGTCGGGCACATCACGATGCTTCAGCGTTCCCCCACCTATGTCGTCAAGATCCCCAAACAGGACCCGATCGCCCAGGTCGTGAAAAAGCTGCTTCCGCCGAAACTCGCCTATCAGGTCGCTCGCACGATCAGCGCAAATCGCATCCGCTTGATCTACGGGGCCAGCCAACGCTACCCCGACGCCGTGCGTGGCCTGATCCGCAAGGCAACGATCAAGTCCCTGCCGGACGGGTTCGACGTCGATACTCACTTCAAACCGGAGTACGGGCCGTGGGACCAGCGCATGTGCACCGTGCCCGACGGCGATCTGTTCGAGTCGCTCTCCAGCGGCAAGGCATCGATCGTGACCGACAGCATCGTCCGCATGACTCCGCGCGGCATCCTGCTTAAGTCAGGTCAGGAGTTGGAGGCCGACCTCGTCGTCACCGCGACCGGTCTGAACATGGTTCCCTACGGCAAGATCGAATTCAGTGTGGACGGCGAGAACGTCGATCTGCATCGAACGCTCGTCTACAAGGCCGCCATGCTCAGTGGCGTACCGAACTTCGCGTTCGCGTTCGGCTACACGAATTCATCGTGGACGCTCAAGGTCGACCTCGTCGCCGAATATCTCTGCCGGTTGCTTGCTCACATGGACCGGGGCGGCTACTCTGTCGCACTCCCTGTCGACGACGATCCGACGGTCATACGCAGCACCTTCTCGAACATGGACTCCGGCTATTTTCGACGTTCGGCGCACCTGTACCCCCAGCAGGGATCGCACGGCTCGTGGACCATGCCTCAGAGTTACGCTGCCGACCGCGCACGCCTGCGCGACGGTGACCTCGACGACCCATCACTCCACCTCTCTTCCCCCGTCGGCGAAATTGCACCGAGCCTGAAGCAGGTGGCATCGGTATGAGCGGAACGCAGATCATCGACGTCGCAGGCCGGGCGACTCGAATAAAGATCGACGGGGAACATTCAGCTCCCCCCGTCGTACTCCTGCACGGAATCAACCGCAGCTTGGAGGACTGGGCTGCCGCGGCTGTACGGCTGGCCCCGAGCTTTCGAGTAGTCAGCCTTGATATTCCCGGCTTCGGATTCTCCGCCCGCAGACCCGAACGCGCCTCCTTGCAGTCCTTCGCCTGCGGCGTCCTGGAAACCTTGGACGCCCTCCAGACCCTCGGCGCCCTCGACGAGAACAGGCCGGTCCATCTCCTCGGCAACTCCCTCGGCGGTTCGATAGCGATGCAGATCCAGGCCATCGCCCCGGATCGGGTAGCCAGCCTGTCTCTAGCCGACGCCGCCGGCTTCGGATCCCAGATCACACCGATGGTGCGGTTACTCGGCACCCCGGTGGTCGGACGTGCCCTCACGAAGCGTTCGAGCGCCTTCGGTGCGAAGATGACCGAGCGATCCCTCCATGCGAATCCCGCTTTCGCAACACCCGAGCGCATCGCTCATGCGCTGGCTATCGCAGACCAGCAAGGACCCGGCATCGTCGCCCACGAGGCCGCTCACGCGCTCACCACGATCAGAGGTGTCCGTCAGCAGTGGCGCGACGAGCTGATGGACCGGCTGACGCGGACTCCTCGCCCCACCCTTGTGATGTGGGGGGAAGAAGACCGCGTCCTTCCGGTCGCGCAACTCGCCACCGCGAAATCGCTGATCCCTCACGCGCGCACCCACCTGTTCACCGGCACTGGACACATGCCTCAGATCGAGCGTCCAACCGAGTTCGCTGAATTGGTGGGCAAATTCATCGCGGCCGCTTCCAGTTCGACGAGCCGGTGACCATGACCGAATACAACCTCGCGGCTCTGCTCGAGAAGACTGCGGCCGAGTATTCCGAACGCATCGCGATCATCGCCGGTGAGCGTCGCATGACCTTCGCCGCCGTCGAGGCGACCGCCAACCAGGTCGCAAACCTACTGGTATCCCGCGGTATCGGCCCCGGCAACACGGTCGCGCTGATGTGCCCGAACGTACCGGAGTTCACGACAACCTATTTCGGCATCCTCAAAACCGGTGCAACCGTGGTTCCGTTGAACATCCTGTTGAAGTCGCGTGAGGTGGTTTACCACCTCGAGGATGCCGATGCGAAGATACTCATCGCTTTTAACGGCTCGTCCGAACTTCCGATCGCGGACGAAGCGTTCTCCGCGTTCGAGACAGCGACCGCTACAGAGCACTTCTTCGTCATCTCCCCCACCTCGGACAACAAGTCGTTCGTCGACGCAGAGAATTTGACGGTCGCAATGTCCGGTCACGACACCACGTTCGACACAATCCACACCGACGAGGACGACACCGCCGTCATCCTTTACACATCGGGTACGACCGGCAAGGCCAAGGGAGCCGAGCTACGTCATCGCAACATGCGCGACAACGTACTGGCGTGTCAGGACATCTTCGGCCTAACCGCCGAAGCACCCGACAGCTACCTCAGCGTTCTACCGCTGTTCCACTCGTTCGGCCAGACCGTGATTCAGAACTGCGCGATTGCCTTCGGCGGCACGCTCGTCATGCTGCATCGGTTCGACGCCCGAGAAGCTCTCGGGCTCATGCTCGACGAGTCGATCTCCGTGTTCGCAGGCGTTCCCACGATGTACTGGGGTCTACTACGCGCACTCGACGACAGCATCGACGTCGAACGGCTTGCGGAGAACCTTCGACTCTCCCTCGCCGGGGGATCTGCGCTACCCATCGAAATCCATCGAGAGTTCCATGAGCGGTTCGGCGTCTCGATCCTGGAAGGCTACGGCCTGTCCGAGACATCCCCCGTCGCCAGTTTCACCCGCCTCGGACACCCTCCCCGCGCAGGCTCGGTGGGCCTGCCGATCCCCGGTGTGGAGATGGGACTGCTCGACCCACAATCCGGGCAGCTCATCGATCCATCGCCGAACTCCATCGGCGAGCTCGCAGTCAAAGGCTCCAATGTGTTCAAGGGCTACCTGAACCGGCCCGATGACACCCGAGATGCTTTCAGTAGCGAAGGCTGGTTTCGCACAGGTGATCTGGGCCGACGAGACGCCGACGGCTGGTACTACGTTGTCGATCGCGCCAAGGATCTCGTCATCCGGGGAGGTTTCAACGTGTACCCACGCGAGGTCGAGGAGGTTCTGCTCACCCACCCAGCCATCTCGCTCGCGGCCGTCATCGGAGTCCCACACCCGAGCCACGGCGAGGACGTCAAAGCCATCGTCGTCCTCGAACCGGATGCCGCCGTGACGCCCGAAGAGATAGTCGCCTGGGGCAAAGGACGAATGGCGTCCTACAAGTACCCGCGCAACGTGACGATCGTCGACTCTCTGCCAATGACAGCGACCGGAAAGATCCTCAAGCGCGCCCTGTCCTGACGCACCACGTCAGAGCACCCGGCCAGTCGGCCGAATTCATCCCGAAACACCACCAGGAGTTGTCATGCCCGAAATCACCAAGGTCAGCGTTCTCGGAGCCGGGGTCCTCGGTACGCAAATCGCTTACCACACCGCGTACAGCGGACTGCAGGTCGTCGTGTACGACATTTCCGATGACGCCCTCACCGCCTCCCGGGCTCGCATGGTCGAGACGACCGAGCTGTACAAACGAGACGGCGTCGCTGGCGCGTCAGAAGGCAAGACGGATGAGGCCTTCGACCACTTGACGTTCACTACGGACCTCGCCGCAGCTGTAGCTGAGGCTGACCTCGTGATCGAAGCAGCTCCGGAATCGCTCGCGATCAAGCGTCAACTGTACAAAGAACTCGCCGAAGTGGCACCCGCACATACAATTTTCGCCACCAACTCGTCGACATTGCTCCCGAGCGATCTCAAGGACTCCACCGGTCGACCGGATCGCTTCCTGGCAATTCACTACGCGAACCAAATCTGGATCAGGAATCTCGCCGAGATCATGGGTACGTCGGAGACCGATCCGACCGTCGTTCTCGACGCCATTGCATTCGCAACGGCCACCGGAATGGTTCCGATCGAAATCAAGAAAGAACAACCCGGTTACATCATCAACTCGCTCGGCGTTCCATTTTTCATGGCCGCCGGAAAGCTATGGGCCAGTGGCGTCGCGGACCACGAGACGATCGACACCGTGCACCGAATGACGACGCTCGCCCCCCTGGGCCCATTCCAAACGCTCGACGTCATCGGGCTGAACACCACCTTCAACATCGCCTCGGCCTCCGAGGATCCCGGCGTTCGCGAGTTCGCGGCCGCTCTGAAGGAGCAGTACATCGACAAAGGCAAGCTCGGCACGACCACGGGCGAAGGATTCTACAAGTACTGACATTCAGATTGCAGACGAGATGCGCTGCAGCCGTTCACGATAGAGATCGCAACCGACAAGGGAAGCATGAGTATCACTTACGACCGTCATTTCATCGGGGGCGAGTGGGTCGCTCCCTCCACGCCGAACGTCATCGAGGTCTTCTCGGCCAGTACCGGTGAACATATCGGCTCGGTCCCGGGCTCCGGTAACTCCGACGTCGACGCTGCAGTCGAGGCTGCACGACGAGCTTTCGACGACCCGCACGGGTGGGCTCATTGGGCACCCGAGCGGCGCGCGACGGCAATAGACAGCTTGGCGCACGAACTCGAGATTCGTAACGACGAGATGGCACGTCGAGTCAGCATGCAGAACGGCATGCCGATTTCGATTGCCGAGCGCCCCACGGGAGGTTTCCCCGCAATTTATCTTCGATACGTCGCGGGGCTCCTACGGTCTGCCCAGCTCGAAGTCGAACGGCCGCATCTATTGGGCGGAACCACCATCGTGCGCAAAGAACCCATCGGGGTCGTGGCAGCAATCGCACCGTGGAATCAGCCGCAGATTCTTGCCTCGCTCAAGTACGCACCAGCTATTGCGGCCGGGTGCACCGTTGTCCTGAAACCTTCGCCCGAGACGGTTCTCGACTCGATGCTTTTTGCCGAAGCCGTCGCCGCTTCCGACGTACCTGACGGAGTGGTCAATGTGATTCCCGGCGGCCGGGAAACGGGCGCATACCTCGTCTCGCATCGCGATATCGACAAGGTGACATTCACCGGCTCCACAGCAGCCGGTCGAAGTATCGCAGAGGTGTGCGGGCGGTTGTTGCGCCCCGTCAGTCTGGAGCTGGGTGGAAAGTCCGCCGCCATCGTCCTCGATGACGCCGATCTCGACCTTGAACGAATCAGTGATGACCTCTTCGATGCGACCTTGAGAAACAACGGCCAGACCTGTTTTCTCAGCACCCGGATCCTCGCTCCTCGCTCTCGCTACGACGAAGTGGTCGACACCTTGTGCGACTTCGCGAGGTCGTTGAAAGTCGGCGACGCGCTCGACCCATCCACGCAGATCGGGCCGATGGTCTCGAGCGCGCACCGAGACCGGGTCGAGGGCTACATAGCTAAGGGCTCCAGTGACGGCGCACGCCTGGTAACCGGCGGCGGACGACCGAAAGGATTGGAACAGGGGTGGTTCGTGGAGCCGACAGTATTTGCCGACGTCAGTAACGGAGCGGCCATAGCGCAGGAGGAAATCTTCGGTCCGGTTCTGTCGATCATCGTTTACGACACCATTGACGATGCCGTTCGCATCGCCAACGACTCCCATTTTGGTCTGGGCGGGACTGTGTGGACCACCGACGCAACACGGGGTATGGACGTAGCCCGTCGTGTACAGACCGGCACCATCGGCATCAACCGCTACTCGGTCGACCCCGGTGCTCCCTTCGGAGGAGTGAAAGGCAGCGGAATCGGTCGCGAACTCGGTCCCGGTTCGCTCGATCCGTATCAGCAACTCAAGTCCATCTACACCTGACCATCACGTTCGACGAAGGGAAGACAAATGCCCACCATGGACAACCATGTTGCACTGGTCACCGGCGGCGCCCGAGGAAACGGCGAGGCGCAATGCCGCGCGCTGGTGACCGCCGGTGCCCGGGTCATGATCAGCGACGTACTCGACTACGAAGGCGAGAAGCTTGCCGAGGAATTGGGTGCCCACGCCTCGTACCTTCACCTGGACGTCTCCGATCAACAGGATTGGGCTGCAGCCGTAATCGAGACCGAGCGGCAGTTCGGGCCCATCTCGGTGCTGGTGAACAACGCCGGCATCTCCGGACTGCCTGCGCCGCTCGAGGACTACTCCATCCAAGACTGGGAGCGCGTCGTCAGCATCGACCTCACTGGCACCTTTCTCGGTATGCGGCACGTCGCGCCAGGTATGAAAGCTGCGAAACGTGGCTCCATAGTCAACATCTCGTCTGTCCTGGGGCACCGGGGAGCTGCATTCGCGTACCCCTACGTCGCCGCCAAGTGGGGTGTCCGCGGCTTGACCAAAAGCGCCGCAATAGAGCTGGCATCGCACAACATTCGGGTCAATGCCGTAGCGCCCGGCTTCTTCGACACCCCGATGATGGCCGCAACCGACCCCGCTGACATCGACATCCCGATGCGGAGGAGTGGGCAATCCGCCGAGCTCGCCAAGACAGTCGTCTTTCTCGCGAGCGAGGACTCCTCGTTCACGACCGGGGCCGAAATAATCGTTGACGGCGGTCTGCTCAGCACCATCTCGTCCTTCGACTCACTACACGGAATCGTGATGTCAGGACCTCGGTCAGACGACTGATGCACCGTTTCATCCGTCATCCGATTCGTGGTCGGATGACGGATGAAACGTCGCGTTCGGGTGGGTCAACCTCGAGCAGGCGGGTTCTCCGCTGTCCGTGGGTTACGAAATACACCGCTGGCTGTGGTGAGTACCCGTTCACCGGAGACGATCTCTCCGGTGACGAACGTCATCGTCCTGGTTCGCGACGACACGCGAGCAATTCCTTCGACAGTCTCGCCGAGCGCCGCGGCACCGATCATGCTGCAGGACAGCTGGATTGTTATCGGGTGACCCATGGATCCCGCACCGAGGGAACGCTCCACCTCGACCCCGAGGGTGAAATCGAGAAGGGTCAGCAAGAGGCCGCCGTGTGTGGTTCCATTCGGATTGACATGTTCGGGTCGCACCGTCAATCGCGTGCGCACACGATCAGGTTCTCGGCTCCACTCGATCCCCCCGACATGATCGAGGAAAGTTCCTTCCTGCCCGACCGATACGAATTCACTCATGGTCGCTTCCTTCTGCGGTCAACACGATCCACTGTGCAACCATTGCGGGCCGGGACAAGTTTTCAAGCTCGAGCTCACATCCGAGTATCAGCTTGGCTCCAGTCGCCGTGGGGATCAGCTCGTCGAGTGTCATCACCAGTCGAACCGAGTCCGAGGCAGTGACCGGTGCGGTGAATCGCACGCGTTCGAGCCCGTAGTTCGTCCATTGGCGTACACGCCGAACGTCGTAACACTGGTTTCCCAGTCCCGTCACCAAACTGAGCAGCAAGAATCCATGGGCGATGACATCACCGAAGGGACTCTCCTCGCGTGCACGATCACGATCGACGTGCATCCAATGCTCGTCGCCCGTGACTTCGCCGAACGATGCAATGAGCTCGGGCCGCAGGGGCACCCAATCGCTCCGTCCCAGCACAGTCCCGACATTGGGGGCCAAATCGCTGACCGAATCGACTACTAGCATGGGTTCTCCTTGCTTGTTTCATGTGAGAGTTCGTAGAGCGAATCGACTTTCGCGTGCTCGACTGCGCGGAACAGGACGGGTTTGATAAGGCCTTTGGATGAGAGCAGTTCGGGGCTGGGATCCGCGTCGAGCGCGGCCCCGGTCACAATGACGTTGGTCTGTCCGGTCGCAGCAGAATTGTGGGCGAACAGGCATGCCTGCACGTCGATTGTCTTCCCGTGTGCCATCCAGAACAGTGCGACGAGATGCGGCCGGTCGGCGCCGGCGATGACGACGTCGCGTACCTCGCTTCCGGCAAGAGCCAGTAGCCTCGCGCGAAGCCGATCGACGTTGACCCATGAGCCGTTCGCGAGTTTGAAGTCATCCGCGATGCGACCGTCGAATCGGAGTCCCAATTCGGGCCTCCGATCGTCGACGAGCGCGCCTGCATCACCCGAGCGATAGAAGCCGTCGGCATCGAATGCCATGTCGGTACGCTCGGGTTCGCGCCAGTAGCAGGGCATCACCGCGCAGCTCTTCACCCGGAGCTCGAGCTTGTCCTCGACGGGAACAAGCCGGATCGTCACACCGGGCAGCGGCGTTCCGATCCATCCGGGTGCGCTGTCTGCTGCGTGCACAATGGTCGCGCCAGGACCGGTTTCAGTCGAGCCCCA
Source organism: Rhodococcus sp. ACPA4 (assembly GCF_002300185.1). NCBI lineage: Bacteria > Bacillati > Actinomycetota > Actinomycetes > Mycobacteriales > Nocardiaceae > Rhodococcus > Rhodococcus sp. ACPA4. The sequence continues at coordinate 462,609 of NZ_NSDY01000003.1, read as the reverse complement.
TCCTGTCAACACAGGAACTGGCTTCGATCGAACGGTCCGCGACAGATCGCGTAGGCGGTCGAACACGACGGACGGCATAGCCGCTCCCGCCGAAAACAGTGCATCGCATCGCCGGAACAGGGCTCGTCGAAAGTCGATATTTGCTTCCAAAGCGGGGAGCATGGCGTGAAATCCGGCCGGCACGGCCGCGTAGAACGTCGGTTCGAATTCCGTGATCGCAGCAATGGTCTGCGGGAGGCCCGACGGTTGCCCTCGCGCGTCGTCGATGTGCAGAGTGCCGCCGGCCAACAAGACCATGTTGAGATTGGCGTTACCTCCGAATGCGTGATTCCAGGGTAACCAGTCGACGAGAACAGGTCGATGATCGGTGACGAACGTCCAGACATCGGCCGTTGCGCGAACGTTGCTCACCAGCATTCGATGGGTGTATACGACGGCCTTGGGCAGCCCAGTCGATCCAGAGGTAAGAAGCAACTTCGCCCGGTCGCCTCCCGTGAGATGACCGAGCAGAGTGTTGCCCTCGAAAGCGGATCCGTCCGTAGCGATCTGCCCGACCACGTCGTACCCCTGTGGAACTCGCGCCCGCAGAGTGTCGTCGGGGACGAATATCAGAGCAGGAGAGATTTTTTCGAGCACTTGGGCGATCTTCGTTCGATCTGCCCCGAGTCCGAGATACTGGGGTGCAATCGGCACCCAGACCGCGCCGGCCAACATTGCTGCGTGTCCCACGACGAAGGAATCGACTCCATTGTGGGCGACCACCACGACTCGATCGCCACGCCCGACTCCCGAGCCCAGCAATGCAAATGCAGTTCGGACGACCGCGTCCCACGCTGTTGCGTAATCGACACTTACCCGAATCCCGTCGACGACCTCCGAGAGAAACGGTGTCGACGGTGTGACGGTCGCCCAGTGCTGCAACCAGTTCAGCGTGGAGGTCGGTGCAGCGGAGGGGGTCGTGCGAGATCGAACCTCGATCACATCTCCCGGCAAACGAATGATGTCGACATCCGCGTCGCCGAAACTACTGCGCGGTCGTGCGCATGGACCTCTCATTCGACCGGCTCGATGACCGCGGGATCCGTCGTGACTGCAGGCCCGGTCGTGACTGCGGTGGGAGCCTCGACCTCGTTGTCTGTCGAGAGCGCCAGCGCGATGACGCTCAGGACGGAGACACCGGCGACGACCCACACAATAGGGGTGACGTCGCTGGTGTTGTTCACGATCAGCGCGGTGAAAATGAGCGGACCGAATCCTCCCCCGAGCGTCGCTGCGATCTGGTAGCCGAGAGAAAGGCCGGTGAAGCGAGAACTCGTCTGGAAACGTTCGCCCATAAATGCCGCGAGGGGGCCGAAGGTGGCGCCGATTGCCAAACCATTGATCAGCGAAAAGGCCAGTAGGGCACCGGATGTGCTGCCCGTCTGCAGAAGCGCGAAGAACGGATAGACGGACGCTACGCCGACGACGACACCGCCGATCATCACCGGCCGACGTCCGATGTTGTCGGAGAGCGCTGCGAAACCGAGCTCCGCGAAGATAGCCACAAGCGACCCTGCCGACGATACGAACAGTACGTTCGACGTCGAAAGACCGTGAGTGGCGCCGTAGGTGATGCCGAAAGCCCCGGACAATGTGAAAGAAAGAAACGGAGCGAGTAGTGCGACGAAGGAGAGGACGAGTGTTCGCGGCTGCCGTAGTACTTCGATGATCGGAGCTTTCGGCTTCTCGACTGATCTGGACTGACGATCCTTCTCCTCCAGAAAGAGCGGGGACTCGGAAACACGCAAGCGGATCCAGACACCGAAGATCACAAGAACGCCGCTGAGGGCGAACGGCACGCGCCAACCCCAACTGAGGAACTGGTCGTCGGGCATCAGGGCGAAAATCGCCAATACGACTCCAGCCACCAGGGCGCCGCTCGGCTGTCCTGCCGTGGCGAAACTCGCGGCGAAGCCGCGACGCTTCGGATGGGCATGTTCGAACGCCATCAGCGCTGCTCCACCCCATTCGCCGCCGACGGACAGGCCTTGAACGACCCGGAGAAGGATCAGTAGAACTGGTGCGAACACACCTATCTGCTCCTGGGTCGGCAGTAGCCCCATCAGTGCGGTAGCGGCACCCATCATGCTCATGGTGATGACCAACACCGATTTGCGACCGAGTCTGTCACCGAAATAGCCGAAAATCACCGCCCCCACCGGCCGGACGACGAAACCGACTGCAAGTGTGGCGAACGCTGCCAGTGTCGCGGCGGCCGGAGGTAGGTCGGCGAAGAACAGCTTGTTGAAGATAAGCCCGGATGCTGCTGCGTACAAAACGAAATCGTAATACTCGATCATGCTGCCTATATAGCTCGAAGCCAGCACTCGTTTGAGTTCACGTCCGTCCGCTCCTGCGTACAGCGGGACCCTCTGTTTGTTGCGGATGTTCATAGCGTTCTACCTTCAATCTCGTCCGGTTTCGTGAATGAGAGGGTGGTGGAGCGACGTGCGTCGGCGAAACAGACACTGTCCGTTCGATTTCCGAATACCCGATCACGGTAGGACAAGTGTGGTCCAGAACACTAAGAGGAAATTTCCGCTCCATCCATAGCCAGATTCAAGTGTGTCGCAATTTGGGGAAATAAGCGCACACTGTTGCGCCACATGATGTTTTCGAGGTCGTCTTGGGGCATGTCCGACGACCTCAGCTCGTGCAGCACCGACGGAGTGTTGTAGAGGAGGGGGCGCGCATACGAGTCTGTTCCGAACAGGAGGCGTTCCGAACCGAACGCCTCCACGAACTTGTCGAGTGGTCGCGTCAGTGGAAAGCAGATTGCGGTATCGAACAATACGTTCGGACACCGTTCGGCTATGTCCATCAAATATCGCGTCTGTTCAGGGCCAGAGAACCCGTCGAGTGCCACGATGGTCGCGTCGGGATGCTCCCTGGCGAGGTCGAGCAGCGACCAGGCCGCCTCCATTCCGGACTCCGCGAACAAGTGAACGAAACAGGGCAATCCGAGCTCCACGGCGAGATCGACGAAGGCATGCATACGACCGTCCGACAAGAACACGCCTTGGTAGCGCGTGTGCCAGGCCAAGCCGTCGATATCGAGTTCCTCGACTAATCGGTCGGCTTCGATGCGGCACGCCTCTGCGTCGTGCAACGGCTCCAGCGTGCCGAGGGCGACAGGAAACCTGGACGGCGTGCTATCTCGGTAGGCAGCGACCGCCGTGTTGACTCTCCGTGTGTTCGCAATGCCGTCGGTTCGGTCGTACTGAAACCCAGGGATAACGCACGCGGCAGTGAAGCCGAACGAGTCGAGCATCTGTTCGTGGATCTCGACGGGCCGGATCGTGGTCCCTTCTTCCCCTGCACCATCGGCTCCGGTGCCCAGAGAAAGTTCTCCGACGTGATGGTGTACGTCGATGACGTACTCGGTAGATCGTGGATCACGCATGTTTCTCTCGCATTCGTCTGAAGGTCAGAATTACGCTAGGACCATCCCCGAGAGCGCACCAATAGTTTTTGTGGTGACCACCTATCGCAGTGGGCCACCGTCAGATAGCCGTTCGGCTATGGGACGGCAGTGAACTATGTCATGGAGCATCTGCATCCGCGCCCGTAATGTGACTCGAACCATGTATTCGCGCTTTCGTCGGGCGAGAGAACCAGAACTGGCATTCCCGGGCCCACGAATCGGTGAGAACGCGAGACTCGAGCCGCCGCAACGACATCAGCAGCGGAACGCAGAACGGAGATCCACACATGCCCCCGCGCCCTTACACCAGCGTTTGGTCCGACCTCAATCAGGTCGAGTTCAGCCAAGGATTCATCGACGCCGGCGGTTACCGCACCCGTTACCTACACGCAGGAGACTCCTCCAAGCCGGTGCTCGTGATGCTCCACGGCATCACCGGACATGCCGAGGCGTACGTACGCAACCTCGAGGCACACGCAGAACATTTCGACGTGTGGGCGATCGACTTCATCGGACACGGTTACAGCGCAAAACCGGAACATCCGCTCGAAATACACCACTACGTCGACCAGGTCCGAGGCCTTCTCACCACCATCGGCACCGACAAGGCCTCCTTTTCCGGCGAGTCCCTCGGTGGGTGGGTCACCGCCCGGCTCGCCGCCGATCATCCCGAGTTGGTCGACCGGATTGCTCTCAACACGATGGGCGGCACGATGGCCAATCCCAAGGTGATGGAGCGCCTGTTCACTCTGTCGATGAACGCAGCTCGCGACCCCAGCTGGGAGAACGTACGCACCCGACTCGAGTGGTTGATGGCCGACCCGGCGATGGTCACCGACGACCTGATACGAACCCGGCAGATGATCTTCCAGCAAGACGAGTGGCTGATGGCATGTGAGATGAACATGGCGCTGCAGAATCCCGAGACTCGCGCACGCAATATGATCACCGACGACGATCTACGCGGCATCACCGCGTCGGCTCTCGTGCTGTGGACGACGAAAGATCCCTCCGGACCGGTCGACGAAGCGCGTCGCATCGCGTCACTGATTCCCAACGCCCAATTGGCTGTGATGGAGAATTGTGGACATTGGCCGCAGTACGAGGACGCCGCGACATTCAATCGGCTACATCTCGACTTCCTTCTCGGGAACGAGCTGCATCTCTGATGGCATTCATCCAATACATCGGTCGCATCCAGTTCGACGACGGCGCGCGGCGGTTACTGCCCGACGAATTGGAGCGAATCGGCGTTGGTAACCCGCTGGTCGTGTCCGATCGAGGGTTGGACACGAATGGCGTTCTCGCAACGGCTCTCGAACATCTTCGGTCGAAGTCCGATATCCCTCGATTCATAGACGTACCGAGCAACCCCACCGAAACGGCCGTCCGGGAGGCACTTTCACTGTATCGAGACAATGGGTGCGACGGAATCATCGCCGTCGGTGGAGGGTCTCCGATGGACTGCGCCAAGGCTGTCGCCCTTCTGTCCACCCACGACGGACCGCTCGAATCGTTTCTGGCAAAGTACGGCGGCGAGCAACGAATCACCGGTGCCGTCGCTCCCATCATCGCAATGCCGACAACAGCGGGTACCGGGAGCGAAATCGGTCGAGGTGCTGGATTGACACTGGACTCGGGTGAGAAGGAAGTCTTCCTCAGTCCCAATCTCGTACCGAGAGTGGCTATCTGCGATCCCGAACTGACTCACGGGCTTCCACCGTGGCTGACGGCGGCTACCGGAATCGATGCGTTCAGCCATGCATTCGAAGCGTACCTTGCTCCCTCCATCAACCCTCCTGCCGACGCCATCGCACTGGATGTGCTTCGGCGCCTCTGGAAGTGGCTGCCGGTAGCTGTGGCGGACGGTCACAACCGTGAGGCGCGCTGGAACGTAATGATGGGCGCTCTCGAAGCGGCGATGACGACCTGGAAGGGACTTGGACTGTCCCATGCGCTGTCGATGCCGTTCGACGATATGGGATTGCATCATGGCACAGTTGTCGGCGTACTACTGCCGCATACCGTCGAATACTTGTCCGCCGTGGTGGGCGCCGACCGTATGAGGACCGTTGCCGAGGCGCTGAACTCTACGCCCGAAACTCTTCGAGCCGACCTGACCGCCTTCACCGTACGATTGGGCCTGCCCGACGGACTCACGGCGTTGGGCGTCGACCCGGCGCGTCTGAACGACGTCAGCGTGCTCGCTACCGCGAGCGCCTTCAACCAGTCCGCTCCCGGCGCCGCGACGGCGCGTGACTACGAGCTCATGGCTCGGTCGGCCATGGGATCCGAGCGAACGGCGACCGTCCCCCGATAGCTCGCCGAGTACACGCCGGCGGCCTGGCGAGAACAAACGATCCATACCATCGATCATCAAGGGTGACAACATGACAGACGCGTCGACAGCGCAGACTACGTTCTCCGCTACAACAGACGAGAGCGCCGGACTACGAGCCAGAAATCCCCGAACCGGCGAGGTCGACTACACGGTCACCACACCGACACCAGCCGAGGTCGGGGTCCTTGCCACCCAGCTGCGAGCGGCTCAGCGTGTGTGGCGCGACCTTGGGCTCGACGGGCGAATCGCGGTCATGTTGCGCTGGGCCGATGCGATCGAACAACTCCACGAATCCATCGCAACAGCCGAAGGAACCGACACCGGCCGCACACGGGTTGCGGGCGAGGTGCCGTTCATGGTGTCGGCGTCCATCCGCGATTGGTGCGCAAAAGCTCCGGGCATCGTGCAGAACGCCACTCTCGAGGGTCGATCGAGTGTCATGAGCGACGTGACCTACACGATGCAACTCGACCCGTATGCTCTCCTCGGCATCATCAGCCCGTGGAACCACCCGTTCCTGCTGTCGTCGACGGATGCCATCCCCGCATTGATCGCCGGTTGCGCGGTTCTAGTCAAGCCAAGCGAGATCACTCCGCGCTTCATCGAGCCGGTGATGGCGTCGATCCGGAAGGTGCCCGAACTGGCAGCCGTACTTGCCTACGTCCCCGGGGCTGCGGACGTAGGCCGGGCGGTCATCGACAACGTCGATGCGCTGTGTTTCACCGGGAGCGTCTCGACTGGCAGAGTCGTCGCCGCGGCGTGTGCTTCGCGCTTCATCCCTGCTTTTCTCGAACTCGGAGGCAAGGACGCAGCCATTGTCACCGGCTCCGCCGATGTACCGTCTGCCGCTGCAGCCGTGCTCAAGGGGGCGGTGCACAACACCGGTCAGATGTGTTTCGCCACCGAGCGCATCTATGTGGATCGAGCAATCCACGGCCGATTCGTCAGCGAGCTGGTACATCAGGCCGAGTTGCTCGAATTGAGCTACCCCGATCCCGCTCACGGCCATGTCGGCCCGTTCATTCTCGAGCACCAAGCAGACATCGTGGACCGTCATCTGCAGGATGCTGTCGATCGAGGCGCCGAAGTGCTGACAGGGGGAATGAGTACCGAACTCGGCGGTGGCCGCTACATGCGACCGACCGTGGTGGTCGGTGTGAATCACACGATGACGCTGCTGACCGATGAGACGTTCGGGCCGGTGATGCCTGTCATGGCCTACGACCATATCGACGAGGCAATCGAACTTGCGAACGACTCGGAATTCGGACTGTCCGGTGCCGTTATCTCCGGTAGCGCGGAAGAGTCCGACGTCATCGGTCGCCGACTGGATGCCGGAGCGATCAGCTTGCAGGACACCTCGTTGACGATAGGCATCATGCGCGATGTGGAGAAGGTTGCCTTCAAGGGCTCGGGTCTAGGCGGATCACGAATGGGTCCGGCCGGCCTGCTTCGGTTCCTGCGCAAGAAGGCGCTGATCCTTCGAAGCGGTCCGGTAGTCGGCATGGACGCACTCGCCGAACACACAGGGCGGTAGGTGACAGAAACTCGCGGCTTCCGCGCGCATAGTATCGATGCAGGAACGTTCGACGGGCCTACGGACTATTTTCGTAGGCCTGTCAGCGGTTTCCGGACACTGAAGGGACGGTCACCGCAATGCACGTAACGGACAACCGCATCTCCCTTCAGAAACTCGAAGTGTTCTGCAAGGTGGTGGAGCTCGGCGGCGTGCAACGCGCGGCCGAGGACCTGTTCATTTCCCAGCCTGTTGTCAGCGCACACCTTCGCTCCCTGCAGGAACGAATCGGCGCGCAACTGTTCGAACGGGACGGACGAGGAATCGCGTTGACGGAGGCCGGACGCGAAGTGCACGTCTGGGCGGCCGACGTACTGCGAGGACGACTTCAACTTGCCGCGAGCCTGGAGAATCTGTCGAGCGGCGTCGCAGGAACTGTCACGATCGCAACCAGCATGTCGGTCGGCACCTACTTGCTCAGTCCGTTGCTGATTGACTTTCGGCGCAGGCATCGCCGAGCGCAGCTCACACTGACGATTTCCGGAGTCGAAGCCGCTCTCACGGCCGTCGTCACGAGCCAGGTCGACTTCTGCGTTCTGGCGACCGATGCCATGCTCGATTCGGAATCCTTCGAAGCCGAACTTCTGGCCGAGCCGCGTTTCTCTCTTGTCACCGGCTCAGCCAGCCAGTTGGTCGGCGAGTCGGTGCAACCGGACGCCTTGAACGGGATGCCGTTCGTGTGCGCCCCTCGCGGTGTCGCGATCAGGGGTAGTCAAGACGCGGCGCTCGCGTCGATCGGCGTCACCGATCGACGGGTTCAGATCGAGATGGGCAATGCAGACACCATCAAGCAGGCCGTCGCGGCGGACCTCGGGCTCGCGCTGCTCTGGCGCTCCTCCGTCGACCGCGAGCTGTCCGAGGGAACACTGCGTGAGGTGAAGATCGAGGGTCACACCCTCCGCGACAAGCTCTACCTCGTGCGGCGCCGCAACCACCGTTCCACTGCGTTGCAAGATCGTTTGTTGGCCGAAATCAGATCAGGTGTGACTGCTCAGCTCGCCGCGTTCGAAGAGCCCCTGGGCAACCCACCGGTTTGAAGGCTCACGTCAGCCGCCGAGAACTCGACCTCGGTCCATTATTCGATCAGTCTCCGCATGAAAATGACTGGAGTTTCGGTGCGCCGCGAGACATCGCTCGGTATCGACCGCAGCCGCGCAACCCGAGCCGGCAGCAGTGATTGCCTGCCGATACCTGTGGTCGACCAGATCACCGGCGGCGAAGGCACCCTCGATGCTGGTGGCGGTAGAATGCGGTCGAGTGATCACATACCCGCCGTAGTCGATTTCGACCTGTTCCGCCACCAGTTCCGACCGGGGATCATGCCCGATCGCCACGAACAAGCCGGTGGCGTCGAGCACACGCGCCTGCCCTGTGCGTGTGTCCTCGATCGTCAGCGACGACACCCTGTCGTCGCCGTGAATTGCCGTGACCGCGGTGTTCGGGTGAATCTCCAACTTCGGGTCCTGGAATGCCCGCTCCTGCAGCACCTTCGAGGCCCGAAGAGCGTCACCTCGAACCAGTTACGAGACTCTCGAAGCAAAGCGGGTCAGGAAAGTCGCCTCCTCGACCGCAGAGTCTCCACCCCCTACGACGGCTATGTGCTGATCTCGGAAGAAGAAGCCGTCGCATGTGCACACCACGACACCCCACGCCCGGACAGCTTCTCCTCGCCGGGGAGCCCGAGCTTGCGGTAGCCGGACCCCGTGGCCAGGATGACCGTGTCGGCCGAGAACTGCTCGGTACTGGTCCTGACAATTTTGGGTGAGCCCGTCAGATGACGGCCACGATATCGTCGACGACGAACTCAGCCCCGAAACGCACGGCCTGCTCCCGCAGCCGGGACATCAGATCGGGCCCGGGGAAGTTCTCGACCTCCGTGGTGTTCATCAGAGCTCCGCCTGCCGTCACCGAGCCTTCGAATACCAGCGGAGCCAACGAGGCACCAGCCGCGTAGAGCGCCGCTGTGTACCCGGACGGACCGGGCCCGATGATGACGACTCGACGTGTTTCGCAGGCTGTTTCGGCACCGTCCGACGGGGTTTCGGAAGTGTGCATCAGCACGCACAACGGATTGCGAAGGCAGTTTCCTGGCCTGCCAGAGTCGTCCGACTCTCGGTGAGTGAGTCTGCCCGGCGTGCCAGCCCTTCGGCGTCGTCGATATAGATCTGGCGGACTTCGGAACGCCAATCGTCCGCGCCTGCCCCCGAGGTGCCCCATTCGATCGGCAACTCCTGGACTCCCCAGGCATCTCGAATGTCGACAGCTACAGAAAGCGCAGCCGTGATGACCCGTCGTTGCTGCTCCGGGGCACCCGGGCGACCAGCGGGGCAACCCATGGGGAAATCGAGGAATGCTGTCCTTGGTGCCTTGTACTCGTGCACTCGTTCCCACAGGCAACTGGTCATCACTGTGGAGAGACCCCGCTTTTCCAACGCGCGGGCGATCAAGGGCACCGTCGTGTGGCAGGCAGGGCAGAACGGGAGCAAGAGCACCAGGTCTACACCCTGCTTACGGAACTCCTCGTATATCTGCGGCACGGTCTCTTGCATCAGCCGCTCTTGGTCGCTGATTGCTCCCACCAAGCTCACGGCGTGCGGCGCCAGTTTTGCAAACAATCCCTCGGCCTCGAGTTCGAGGAGCCGATCCCGCGGGTAGGCGCAGTTGAGGTCCTGCAGTGCGTACTTCCTGATCGCGGCCTGGTGCCCCAGAACGAGTTCGTCCAGTTCGATGTCTCGTGAAACGAGCCGATAGGTCAAGTCGTTCGTCGAAGCAAACGCCGCGTCCTCGGCAGTGTGGACACCGCAGGACACGAGGACACCGACAGTCGCATTGGCCAACGGCACCTGAAGGGACGTCAATGTGGGTGGGTCGAAATCCACTGCCGGCGAAGGCTGGCGCCCGGAGATGTCGGCCATCATGTCTTTGAAGCTGAAGGGAGTTGGGAGATTGGAAGGCATTACGTCTGACATCGTCTTCTCTCGGTCGCAGTTGTGGTTCGCAGGTTGAAGGAATCGCGAGAACTCTTTCGAGTTCGGGGTTACTTCAGCCGCAGGGTCTGGACTCCAAATCCGGTGAGCAGTTCCTCGACCGGTCGGTAATATGCATGTTCGACTTCGTAGTCTCCTACCGCGCCGAGTGCGGCGTGGCCAGCGAGCCAGGTACGCACTTCGTGCGCGGAGTTCCCTGCAGCGCAGGCCATTTCATCGGACGTCCACTCGTCCAGAGGGAGTAGATCCCCGTTGTGCAGGTAGCTCAGTAGCTTTCGATCCCATTCGGGTGCGATCGCCTGTCCCTGAGCAGGTTCGCCGCGGACGTGTCGTTCGGCTGCCGCAATCACGCGTTCTTCGCGGACCGCACGTGTCTCTGCGGTGGCCTCGACCCGGCCCATAATCAACTCGTGTTGAGCCTCGGTGGCAGTAGTGAGTCGCGGAACCGGGGGGTCGTGAGACAGGCCTCCCGACGAGATGAAGAGCGTACGCATGCCCGTCGATGCAACGAACTTGCCGACCGCCTCACCGAGAGCCCGGACTCGTGCCATGGGAGAGAAGGGCGGGGCCACGGAGTTGACGAAGATCGGTACGACCCGCGGGCGTGCACAGTCGCCGAACAAGATCTCGAGCGGTTGGACTGTCCCATGGTCCACCGCCATGTCCATCGAGACTGCAACGTCGACTCCCGCGTCCAGAATCGACGCGCCGAGCGTGGAAGCTAGTTCCTGCGGCACGTTCAAGGGCCCCGCCGTCGTTCCGTAGTCCCCGACCCCGTGCGCCGACGTGCCGATGCAGAACTGCGGCATCAACCGGTAGAAGAAGCCGTTGTAGTGGTCCGGGGAAAAGATGACCACCACTTCGGGCTCGAACGCATTCGCGAAGTCCCTGGCATGACTGAAAGCTGCCTCGATCTCCCGGTCGATCTCCGTCGGTAAGTCGACCTTGTCCAGCAGCGGGCTGTGACTCATGGCGATCAGTACCGCATTCATTCTGCGTACCCTCCCGTCGTGGACAGAACCGCTCCAGCAGGGACACCGAACGCCGCGCTCTGCGTGTTGCCGCTGTGTTGCAAGGCGAGTAACTCCGCGAACATTGCCGCTGGGTTCTCGGGAAGTTCGTCGGCGCTCCACGCGACGATGAGATCCGGTCTTACCAAGGTCATCCGCTTCGTGTAGACAGACCCGACCGATTCTTCGGCCAACGGGAGGTGCGCCACAGTCCATCCGAGGGTGCCGGCGGCCTCGAGAAGAACTCGGGCATCGTCGTCGGCTCCGACGGTGACGAGTGTGAACTCGGGTCCTAGAAGATCGAAGGTCGAGCTACCGTCGGCGAGCCATGCGTGGGGAAAACGCCCACCTGGCCGCACCGACGGAACGTACTCGTCGATCCGCCTGATCGCCTCGGAGCGAGCGGCATCCACCCAATCGACGAATCCCGCCGACACCTGATAGCGGGCCCCGAATTGCACACCAGGGCTGAACCATTGCTGGCGATCGGTCTCGCGGATCAACAGTCCGGCGGCTTCGCGCAGCTGCTTACCTTCGACGCTGTCGGTATGGAAATTCGCCGCGCTCGCAATCGTTTTCATGTCGGTCTCGATCTTCAACGCAGCACGAGACGTCGCCTCGCCCACCGACCGACGCTCGGACTCGTAGTCACTGAGAAGTCGATCACCGGCCATTCCTTCAACGACTGCTGCGAGTCGCCAGGCAAGTCCAACTGCATCGGCGATCCCGGTGTTCATACCGAACCCACCGAGGGGAAGCCACAGGTGCGCAGCATCGCCGGCGAGCACGACGCGGCCTTCGCGGAACGAGTCGGCCACGAGTCGACGCGGAGTCCACCGCACCACCTGCAATTTCTCATGGGCAACGGGTCTGCCGATTGCTTTCTGCAGCACCACATCCGCGTCCAAGTCATCGCGATGCATACCTTCGGGCACACGGGCGTGGCAAAGAAACAGATCGCTACCGTTCAATTGAAGGAAAGATCCGCGAAGGCCCTCTGCGTACCACCAGTACATCCATCCTGGCTGGCGATCGGCCAGCAACGTGCCGAGTTCTTCGGACTTGAAATAGACCGATACCCGCTCGTGTGCGGCCTTACCGTCGCCTTTCAACGTCGCTCCGATCGAGGACCGCACATTGCTGGCACCGCCGTCGCAACCGACCACATATTCCGCTTCGAAAGCTTGCTCGAGGCCGTCTTCGAGCCGTCGAGCGTGCACAACCGCGTGATCGTCGAGCGACACCACCGATTCGACCGCCCACCCGCGCTGCACAGACACAGCATCGAGTTCCGACAAGCGTTTGTGCAGAATGGGTTCCAGATAGATCTGAGAGATACGGTGCTGAGGCTCCGGTGTCGGCCATTCGTCGAACTCGGACGCGCTACCGTCCAAAATCTGCTGCGCCGAGGAGAACTCGAAACGAGTCAGTTCGTCACCGAGAATGTCGGTGCAATACACGACGTCGGATGGGTGATCGAGCGGCAAGCCCGCCCGTCTTATCTCATCGGCCAGGCCGTGACGGCGGAAGTACTCCATCGACCTGGCATTTGTAGTGTTACAGCGAGGATTGACTGTCGTTGTGGTGCTCTGTTCGAGCATCAGCGTCGGAATACCCCGCGAGCCGAGTTCGAGGGCTACGACCGCACCTACGGGTCCGCCACCGACGACGATCACCGGCCAACGCTTCGACGAGGATCCTCCACTGTTCTGCACATCATCGGTATCGGTCCTCAGCGTCTCGCTCATTCGATTCCCATTCACTTCGTTCGTTCCTCGGCTGTACAACAACGGTTTTGAATGTATCGAGTACGACTGAATAGGACTAAGACAAAAATTTTGCCGTTCCCATACTCATTGGGGTATGAGAACAACGACGCTGGCAGTGGCTGCTGTTCCTTCGGGCTGTTGTCGAATGCAGGGTGCAACGATGCACATCAACGCAACCGATTGCCTCACCTCCGCAGAGGGTCAGCCGAAAGGACAAGGTCCTCATATCCGTGTGACGACGTCAGCTAAACTGGATCGATGGTTACCCGAGCAGAATCCGCCGCGATCACACGCCGCGCGCTACTCGCAGCCGCCGCAACACTTCTCGATCAGGGCGGTACGGACGCGGTCACACTCCGGGAGGTAGGCGCACTGGCAGGAGTATCGAGAGGCGCACCGTACGGGCATTTCACCGACAAGGAAAACCTCCTGACCGCTGTTGCCGTCGAACAATGGAACCGCATGACCGAGAAACTGTCAGCGCTCCAATCCGAAGCCAACCTCTCGACCAAGGATCGTCTTCGATCAGCACTGATCGCAACGATCGACGTAGCGCGCAATCGCCCACACCTGTACGCACTGATGTTTACTACCCCCTCCCGCGATCCGGAACTACTGATCGACGCTGCATCCGGATCACAAGACATCTTCTTGGCCATCGTGGCCGAACTGGTCGGCAACGACGCTGCGCGGCGGTACGGGGCACTCCTCATGTCCACCGCGCACGGCATCGCCGGCATGGAACACAGCGGCCAACTCAACGAGAGCAAGTGGGGAACAACCGGGGACTCTCTCGTCGACATGCTGATCGGACTCCTCGACAAATAAGGCGCCTTCACTTTTCAGTTGACAATGTCATCCGAGACTGGTTACAGTTCTCGCATGACATTGTCAACTGAAACCAGCCAGCTCGCCATCGTCACCGGAGCGTCCTCCGGGATCGGCAAAGCCACCGCACAGCGACTTGCCGCCGACGGCTTCCACGTCCTCGCCGGCGTCCGCAAGCAATCGGATGCCGACAAGATCGCCTGCGTCAACATCGAACCGGTCATCCTCGACGTCACCGACCAGACCCATATCGACAACCTCGTCGCACGCGTCGCATCCGACCCGAAGAAGCGGCCACTCCGAACGCTCGTCAACAACGCAGGCGTCGCGGTGAACGCACCCATCGAGGTACTCACCCTCGACGACTGGCGCTACCAGTTCGACGTCTCGGTATTCGGCCAGATCGCACTCACGCGGGCTCTGCTTCCTGCGCTGCTCGCGAGCAAGGGCCGAATCATCAACATCACCTCCGTCGGCGGCCGCGTCGCGATGGCCAACTTCGGGGCCTACTCGGCAGCAAAGTTCGCCATGGAAGCAGTCAGCGACTCGCTCCGCCGCGAGGTAGAAGAATTCGGCGTCACCGTCGTGAAGGTCACGCCCGGCGCAGTGAGCACCAACCTCACCGACAGCGGTCTCGCCACCGCCGCACGCATCACCGCAACCATGACACCCGATCAACACACCCGCTACGACGAACTCACCAAGGCGTTCATCGCACAAGCCGAAGGATTCGCCCGCGACGGAGTGACACCCGAACATGCCGCCGGTGTGATTTCACGGGCGGTCACCGCACGAAAGCCCAAGACCCGCTACACCATCGGCACCGACGCAGCACTCGTCAACCGCATGGCACGAATCGCAACCGACAGATTCCTCGACGGAACCCTCCGACGGCAGAACCGCAAACTCGCCAAGTCAGCACGCTGACAGCACATACCCGCCGATCACCCGGTCGCCCCTCACACATCCCACAACACATCGGAGTTCCCTCATGACCAACACACTCTCGGACCTGCATACCACCGACGATCAGGCGCAGCACACCGCACTGCACTGGATCGGCGGCGAATGGATCGGATCCGGTTCGATCGACGAATCACGAAACCCCTCCACCGGCGACATCCTCGGCCACTTCGATGCCGGCGGTGTCGAACAAGCCCGAGCCGGAATCAGATCTGCCCGAACAGTATTCGACGACACGGACTGGTCACGCACACCCGAGCTCCGCTCGCGCGCATTGATCGAGATGGCCGAGGCCATCGAAGCGCGTCAGAGTGAGATCGCGTCGATGCTCGCACGCGAAAACGGCAAACGCCTCGCCGAGACCACCTGGGAGGTCGGCGCCGCAGCGAACATGCTGCGCCACTCCGCGGCATCCGCACTCGTCCACACCAACGGGCGCGCAACACCGAACACACCGGGAATGCTCATCGACTCCCAGCCGGTAGCACGCGGGGTCGCCGCAGTGATCAGCCCGTGGAACAGTCCCGTCTACCTCACCATCCGCGCCGTCGCACCAGCACTTGCAGCAGGCTGCACGGTCGTCGCCAAAATGCCGGCCCAGACAGCGCTGACCAACAACCTTCTCGCCCGCGTTCTCGCCGACGCACCGAACCTGCCCGCCGGCGCGGTGAACATCTTCACCGAGGCACACCGCCACGGAGCCGTACACATGACCGAGTCGAACGAGGTGGACGTGGTCTCCTACACCGGCAGCACCGACGTCGGCCGAGCAATCGCCGCGTCCTGTGCCGCATCGCTCAAACCTGCCCTCCTCGAGCTCGGCGGAAAAACCCCACTGATCGTCTTCGACGACGCCGACCTCGACATCGCAATACCGACGATCGTTACCGCATTGACACTGATGAACGGACAATTCTGCTGCACCGGCTCACGGGTGCTCGTGCACCGAGATGTCGCGGACGAGGTTCGTCACCGACTCGTCGAGGCCTACTCTGCTGTGCGTCTCGGGGCGTCGGAGGACCCCTCAAGCGAGCTCGGCCCAGTCGTCGACCACGCCAGTGTCGCGCGCTTGACCACGATCGTCGACGACGCCTCGGCGTACGCCACGGTCCTCGTCCCCGGCGGGGCGATCACCGAAGGCCCCCTCGCGAACGGAGCATTCTTTCGACCCGTCCTCCTCGAAGTCGACCAACCCGACGTTCCGATCGTGCAGCACGAAGCATTCGGACCCATCCAGGTTCTCGAAGTGTTCGACGACGAAGCCGACGCCGTCCGACGCGCCAACGCGACCGAATTCGGGCTCGCCGCAGCCGTATTCACCACCGACAGAGCCCGCGCACGCCGAATCGGACACAAGATCCATGCCGGCGGCATGTGGCTCAACACCTGGGGCCGACTGACCGACGAATTCGAAACCACCGGCTGGAAGCAAAGCGGCCTTGGCATGGTCGGACCGCACGGCCTCGAAGCCTTCCAGAAAATCAAGGTCTACGCCGAAGGCCTCTGAACGGCACTATCAAGTTGTTGAGATCGCCTGATCTGGGATAATGCGGTGTGTCGTCGACGTACAAAGGGTTCCGGTTTCCGCGGGAGATCATCGCGCACTGCGTGTGGCTGTATCACCGGTTCACCCTCGCGTTCCGCGAGATCGAGTTGATGATGACGGCCCGAGGCGTCGAAGTGTCATACGAGACGATCCGCGCTTGGAGTACTCGGTTCGGGCCCGAGTTCGCTCGCCGGCTACGGCAGAAAGCACCCCGACCTAGCGATAAGTGGCATCTCGACGAAGTGTTCATCAAGGTCGGCGGGGTGCAGAAGTACTTGTGGCGAGCGGTGGACCAGCACGGGAATGTTCTCGACATTTTGATCCAAGGAAAGCGGGACGGGAAGGCTGCGACCAGGTTCTTCAGGAAACTTCTGAAGAAACAAGGCCGTCGGCCGCGGGCACTGATCACCGACAAACTTCGCAGCTACCAGGTCGCACACCGGAAGACGATGTCGACGGTCGAACACCGGCAGAACAAATACTTGAATAATCGGTGCGAGAACTCCCATCGACCGACCCGACAACGCGAACGTGCGATGAAAGAATTCCGCTCCGTCGGTGCAGCGCAACGGTTTCTGGCCTCGTTTAGTCGTATCTCCCCGTACTTCCGCCTACCCCGCCACCGCATGACTGCGAGCGACCACCGAACCGAAGTCGCCACACGATTTCAGGTGTGGGGTCAGGTCGTCGCTGCCTGACCGATCGTTCCGTGTGATGCCTTGCTACGCCCGAAAGCTGCTGCACTCCAAACAACTTGACAATGCCCGCGAGACCGTTCGTCGTTTCTACTACACGAGCAGTGTCGATGAATTACTGGGCGCGCCGCGGGCCGGCCGGCCCACCATGTTGGACAAGTTCGCCGTCCACCTGCACGAGCGCTTCAACGACGGATGCACCTCCGCTGCTGCACTTTACGAAGAACTTCGAACAATGGGATATCGCGGCAGCTACTGCTCCGTCCGCGACTACTTGAGACCGCTTCGTTCCATCGGCGCTGCGCCAGCCAGAAAGCAGATACCGAAGGTCCGGCGGATCACCTCCTGGATGCTACGACACCGAAGACAACCTCACCGACGACGAGCAGATCGGACTCAAACAGATCCTCGCCAGCTGCCCACATCTAGAAGCAACTGCAGGACATGTCGCATCGTTCGCGGAGATGCTTGCCGGACGCCTTGGTGCACAATTGAACTCTTGGATGTCAGCAGTCTCGGCAGATGATCTGCCGCAGCTGCATCGTTTCGTCCGAGGGCTCGAAACCGACCACGCTGCGGTTCTGAATGGACTGACTCTGCCCTATAGTTCCGGCACGGTCGAAAGGCATGTGAACCGGATCAAGATGCTCAAACGGCAAATGCTACGGGTGAGTGGGTTTCGACTTGCTTCGCAAACGAATACTTCTCAGCGGCTGACACTTTCAAAATCGATCACGGAAAGTGGGCCAGAACCAAAATCCGGGTGCCGTTGACGGCCCGCCCACTCCTGCTCAGGACAGTCGGCTCTTGTCGTAGATTAGGCCGCAGATAACCGCAAAAACGGTGAAAATGCACAGTGCAATAACTAGCCACGCCTTCAGTCTGACTGCTGGATCGGCTTGCCTAACCTCGCGCTCGACTCTCGGTATTTCGTGTTTCGACATGGCCGGATCTTCCTAATTTGTGCGCCCATTCGTGGTGCCCGCCGACGATCTGGGGAACATCATCGGCGGGACTACTCGACCACGCGACTGGCTCAGCAGCCGGCGAGAGCGAAAAGAACATACCCGGCATTGAAAGACTGATGCCAGTCTTCGGCAGGTAACAGTTACTTGAGGGTTCAATCGCAGGATAGGTTGAATACTCGTGATCCCCCCAGAACTGCTCACTATGTGTCAGTTCTGATAGCCGTGCGGTCTGCTGCGGTCCATCTCCTCATCTCGTCCAGGCGCCGAACCTGCGCTGCAGTACACCACATTGTGCGCGACACTTACCCCACGCCCAACAGCTTCCCCAGCGTGGTGTCACCACCGGCGATTGACAGCCCAACTCCGCCGCAATCGCAGACACACGTCGAACCGCTCGCCGAAACCGACGACGCACGAATACGGACTCCAACGGCGGTCCCACCGACCGAATCGATCTCGACCCCTGACAGATGCGGAAAAAGTACACGCAGGTCACAACAGCAGGCCTCGGTCAATCACGGGGCCAAAAGCTCCCACACACGTGCAACTCATTGACCATCAACCCTTTTCGGCGACCCTGTACACCGTGTACCGGCTGGCGGCGATCGGCGGAACACCGGCCCAACGAGGCCAGCGAAACCGTGGCAGTCCCACTGCCACAATCCTGGATTAATTGTTGTTGTGGGTATGGACGTTCCTGACGCGAGACTGAAGTAGACGGACTGGTCCTCGGCGCAAGAATGGGAGTTGCGACACAACCGTTCTCGACCAAAAAGGACCGGCCCTGTGACACACCGTAATGCTCCGCTGACCCCTCGTTCGAACAGATCCCCAAGAACCACATCGCTTCCGTCGTCAAAGCCACCCAAATCCTCGAATCATTCGACAGGGATTCACCCGAGCTCTCACTTCAGGAGCTGGTCAAACGATGCGGATACACCCGCACAACGACGTATCGGATTCTCGATACCCTCGAGTTAACCGGTTGGATCGAACGAACCTCGTCCGGCGACTACAAGATGACGCTGCGCGTGTTCGAACTGGCGTCGAGCGTGCTCGGAAGCTTTGACCTCCGGACCGAAGCGAGCCACGTCATGTCCGATCTCGCCGCGCGCTTCGACGAGAACGTCTATCTCGTCGTGCCCGACGGCGCCCGAGCAATGTGCCTCGACCTGATCGAAAGCAGCCGCCCGGTACGAGTGATGTCGCTGTCTGTAGGCCGATCGCTTCCACTGTTCATCGGAGGTGCACCGTTAGCACTGTTGGCTGAACTCGAAGACACTTCCCTACCCAAGGTGCTCGCGACTGGTCCACTCTCGACGCCGCTCGGCGATGAGGTCACCGAGGAAGAACTGCGATCGGTGCTCGTGCAAACGCGCAAACGCGGATATGCGATCAGCCTCGAGGACGTCACCCCGGGAGTGGCGGCACTGGGCGCGTGCATCTTCGACCGGTCCGGTCGGCCGGTAGCTGCACTGAGCTTCGGCGGATTTATCGCGAACTTCGCACAGCCACGACTGACCGAGTTGGCCGACGCGCTCGTCGAAGGCGCACTGACCATCTCCAAGCGACTGGGCTTTCAGAGCACCCACTGACCCGCAGCGATAATGCCGAAGAAGGACCCGCTCGCTGTCAACGAAGGGCTGGAATTTGTTCTGGCCCACCTCCGTCGTCATTTCTGAATGTGTCAGTCGCTAAGCAGTATTCGTTTGCGGAGCAGATCGAATACGGTGCGTACGCACATCCGCCTTGTGAGCATCTTGATGGCATTGTCAAGTTGTTTGGAGTGCAGCAGGTTTCGGGTTCAGCCGAACATCACACAGAGCAGTCGGTCAGGCAGCGAGGGTCTGTTCGGTGACCTGATCCCACACCTGGAATCGGGTGGCCATGTCGGTGCGGTGATCGGTGGCGGTCATACGGTGCCGCGGCGGACGGAAGTGCAGGGAGATGCGACTGAAAGCGGACAGGAATCGTTGCGCTGAACCGACAGAGCGGAACCCTTTCATCGCCCGTTCGCGTTGCCGGGTCGGTTGATGGGAGTTCTCGCAGCGATTGTTCAAGTATTTGTTCTGCCGGTGCGTGGTCGTCGACATCGTGGTCCGGTGCGCGACCTGGTAGCTGCGGAGTTTGTCGGTGACTAGCACCCGCGGCGGGTGCCCCTGGTGCTTGAGGAGCATGCGGAAGAACCTGGTCGCGGCCTTCCCATCCCGCTTGCTCTGGATCAATACGTCGAGCACGGTTCCGTCTTGATCGACAGCCCGCCACAGATATTTTCGGACTCTGCCGATCTTGATGAAGACTTTGTCGAGGTGCCACCTATCACCAGCTTGGGGTGCCTGCCGCCGCAGTCGGCGGGCGCATTCGGGCCCGAACCGGGTGCACCAGGTACGGATCGTTTCGTAGGTCACCTCAACCCCACGGTCGGCCATGAATAACTCGATCTCCCGGAACGAGAGGGTGAATCGGTGGTACAGCCGCACGCAGTGCGCGATGATCTCCCGCGGAAACCGGAACGGCGACAACCGGTGGATTGCCGACACTGCGCGACCACTCGTGTCGGCAATCCACCAATCCCGAAAGTTGTCGCACATTCCGTCAGAACATGATTCGAGAAATAGTCTCTGCACTCACGGCGGGCTTGTCCACTCCGTTGATCTCGAGCGTGTGTGTCACGGTCAGGTCGAGTGCACCACCCCTCGCCTCGTCTACGGAAGCGAACTTCGCACGAAGGCGTACTTCCGCACCCACTTTGACCGGCGTTATGTACCTGACTCTGTTGGAACCGTAATTGAATGCAAGTTTCGCACCTTCGATCGAGTAGATCTGTGCGTTCAGCGCTGGGATCAGCGACAGACTCAGGTAACCGTGAGCAATGGTGCTGCGAAACGGACTTTCGATTTTTGCGCGCACTTCGTCCACATGTATCCACTGATGATCATCGGTTGCATCTGCAAAGCGGTCGATGCGATCCTGAATTATTCGCAGCCAGTCGCTGGTTCCCAGGTCGTCGCCCACAGCTAGCCGAAGATCGTTCGCGGACTTGAAGGTTCGCATCTCGTTGTTTTCCTTCTCAGTTGCTGTTTTGGGTCACTTGCCCTCAATTTCATTGCGGCGCTGGCTGGCCGTTTCGGTGTGCAAATCCGAGCGGCTACATGTAACGCCCACCGGTGACTTCAGCGACAGTACCGGTCATATACGACGACAGGTCGGAGGCGTAGAACAGCGCGACCGATGCTACTTCCCGTGGGTCCCCGGCACGCTGCATGGGGATCTCCGACATCTTCTGATCCCATGCCTTCTGTGGCATCGCTTCGGTCATGGCAGTTCGGATCAGTCCGGGTTGAATGACGTTCACTCGAACACCCAGGTGCGCGACTTCTTTCGCAGCGGCTTTGGACAAACCGACGATGCCTGCTTTCGCCGCGGAGTAGTTCGTCTGCCCCACGAATCCCACTTTGGCGGATATCGACGAGAGATTGATGATCGATCCTCCCCCGTTCTCACGCATGACGCCGGCAGCGAGTCTGGTGCCGTTCCAGCATCCACGCAGATGTACGTCGATGACCTGGTCGAATTGTTCCTCGGTCATCTTGCGCATCGTAGCATCGCGTGTGATGCCGGCGTTGTTGACCATGATGTCGATTGATCCGAACGATGCGGTTGCGACATCGAGTAACGCTTGCACGTCCTCGCCCGAGGTGACGTCACATCGAACGCCGCGAGCGTCGGTGGCCAATGCCGCGGCGGCTGATTTGGCTTTCGCTTCGTCAAGATCACCGATGACAATCGTCGCGCCGTGCTCGGCGAACATCGTGGCGATAGCCAATCCGATGCCCTGCGCACCTCCGGTGATGACTGCGGTACGTCCGTCAAGCATGGGTTGTCCTCTTCTCGAGTGTGTGTCGCACGCGGTCAGCGAGCGAAGTCTTTTTCAAAAACACTGGTCTGTAGCGCGATCCCTCGCGCAAGGAGGTCATCGGCGATGTCCGGTTCCGTTCCGCATTCGATCAACAGCGCCCGAGTGTGCTGTCCCAGTGCGGGAACGTCCCCCATGGGGGCTTCGTAGTCGGTGAAGGTCGCCGGAGGTAGAAGCGCTGAAACTGATGCGTGTTCGGTCTGGATCGTTCGCCATCGATCTCGTTCTTCGAGTTGAGGATGTGCGACTACCTGCTCCATCTGTTTGACTTGTGCTGCCGGTATACCCGCAGCGGCCAAGCGTGCGTCGAGGTCCTCGGTAGCCCAAAGAACTGTTCGTGCCGCAACGATCGCATCGCACTCCTGTCGGTTCTCTACTCGCGACACGTTGGTGGAAAACCTTGGATCGTCTGCCGTTTCCGGGATGTTCAACACGTCGGTGACCAACGTGCGCCATCCGCGGTCGTTCTGGACACCGATCAGAATCTGGCCATCTTGGGTGGGGAACGCGTCGTAGGGTGCGATTGATATGTGGCTCAAACCCATTCTCGGGGGTTGCTTGCCGGTGTACATCTGGGTGTACATGGCGTGTCCCATCCACTCGACGGTGGAGTCGAGCATCGAGATGTCCACTGTGGCGCCCTCTCCGGTGCGAGATCTGCGCAGGAGTGCCGCCAAAACAGATTGGGCGCAGTACATTCCGGATGCGATGTCGGCGGTCGGTATTCCGGTTTTGGCCGGGCTTTCCGGTGTCCCGGTGATGGACACCAGCCCTGCCTCGGCTTGGATGAGCATGTCGTAGGACTTGCGATCGTGCATGGGGCCGCCGTTGCCGAAACCGGACATGTTCGCCACGATCAGGTTCGGTTGTGCAGCCCTCAGTTCTTTCGCGCCGAGTCCGAGGCGGTCGGCGGCGCCCGGTGCAAGATTCTGTACGAATACGTCTGCGTTGGCGATCAGTCGGTGGACGATCGTTCGTCCCTGCGGCGTCTTGAGATCTACCGCGATCGATTCTTTACCTCGGTTGAGCCAGACGAAGTGTGCGCCCGTTCCGTGCACGACGTGGTCGTATCCGCGGGCCAGATCTCCGCCGTCGACCCTTTCTATCTTGATAACGCGAGCGCCTAGGTCTGCAAGATTCCGTGTGGCTAAGGGTGCAGCGACGGCCTGTTCGATTGCAACGACGGTGAATCCGTCCAAAGGCTTCGTCATGAGATTCGTTTCTGCTGCGCTCGGATCAAGCCCCCGCCGATGATGAGGCGTTGAATCTCGCTGGTGCCTTCGTAGAGGCGGAGCAGGCGCACGTCGCGATAGATTCGTTCGACGGGAACTTCGCGCATGTAGCCGTTGCCTCCGTGGATCTGCACCGCGAGATCTGCTACCTTGCCGACCATTTCGGTGCAGAAGAGTTTTGCTGCCGAGGGTGCGATCCGCCGGTCGGTTTCTTCGACCCATGCCCGTGCAGCTTCACGTACCATTGCGCGGCCTGCCATGATTCCGGTCTGTTGGTCGGCAATCATGGCTTGGACGAGTTGGAAGTTTCCAATGGGTTCACCGCCTTGGGTCGAGGTTGCCGCGTAACTGACGGATTCGTCGAGGGCTCGCTGCGCCTGTCCGACGGACAGGGCTGCGATGTGTACGCGGCCTCGTGCCAGCGAGGTCATTGCGGCGCGGTACCCGATGTCACCGTCGCCGCCGACCAACGCGTCTTCACCGACGGCGACGTCGGTGAAGGATACGTCGGCCGTACCTGAACCTTGTTGCCCCATTTTGGCGTCCTTGATACCGACGTCGATCCCGGGCGTTTCTGCGGGCACGAGGAACACGGCAATTCCGTTGCCGCTCAAGGGTGCTGGTTCGAGCCTCGCGAACACCACGAACAGATCCGCGATGGGCGCGTTGGTGATGAATCGTTTGCTACCGTTGATGATCCAACCGGAGTCGGTACGTCGCGCGGTCGTTTTCAGACCTGCGGGATTGGATCCCGCGCCCGGTTCGGTCAGCGCAAACGATGCGACAGTCTCGCCTGCTGCCATGCCCGGCAGCCACTTCGCCTTCTGCTCATCCGTGCCGAATCCGACCAGAACCTGGCCGGCGATGCCGTTGTTGGTGCCGAACATCGATCGCAAGGCCAGCGATGTGTAGCCCAATTCCATCGCTACTTCGACGTCCTGGATGAGATTGAGACCCAGACCGCCCCATTCCTGGGGTATCGCGTATCCGAACAATCCCATTTCCGCCGCTTGTGTCCGCAGGTCATCGGGAATGCAATCGGAGTTCATGATCTCGACCTCTCGCGGAACAACCCGCGACCTGACGAAGTGCGCGATCTGCTTCACGACGTCCTCGAATACATCGTCGGGTACCTCGGGGTTCTGCGTGTTCATAGCGTCAACTATCGCGCCGCGTATTACAATCAGTCCAATACTTAATCAGTCATTCTTTAATACTTGAACTGCAACAATCGAGGGGTGCATGTGGACGTCGAACAGCTTCGCGCCTTTTTGGCCGTTGCCGACGAGCTCCATTTCGGTCGTGCGGCCGAAAGGTTGCACGTGGCCCAACCGCCGCTCAGCCGCACAATCAAGCAACTCGAAAGACACTTGGGCTCAATACTGTTCGATCGCAACACTCGCTCGGTCAAGTTGACCGCCAGCGGGCAGGCGTTGATCGAACCGGCACGCGCCGTGCTCGACGCCCTACGCAGCGCCGAGAATGCGGTCAAATTGGCTGACGGCGGGGATACCGGCCTGGTTCGCATCGCGTTCGCGGGAGTATCGACGCACAGGCTGGTTGCGCGACTTGCGCGGGTTGTGCGCTCCCAGCACCCGGGCATCGAGTTGGAGTTGTCGAGCCAAAATTTTGCGCAGCCAGCGATGAAGAGACTGGTCGGCGGTGGCACCGATGTCGCCTTGGGGCGGTGGGATGTCATTCCTGCGGAGGTCGAGTCACGGGTTGTGATGCCGGATAAACTCGTTGTCGCCCTGGCTGATACGCATGCCTTGGCGGGTTCTCGACGAGTAACGATCGAACGACTTGCGGGCGAAAATTTCATCTCTCTCCCCCTCCACGACGGCTCGGTCCTTCCCGATCGACTACGCCGCCTGGCCCACGCACATGGTTTTGTCGCCAATGTCGTCCAAATCGCACCGGACACCCAGACCGCGCTTGCGCTCGTGGGAGCCGAGGTGGGGTGTCACCTTACTTTGGCATCGGTCGCGCGCAATGTGACCGACCCGCATGTGGTGTTCGTTCCGCTGGACGACCCGACCGCCGATGTGGATATGCGCGCGGCGTGGCGCCGGGACGACACGAACCCTGCTCTACGTGTGGTTCTGCGCGAAGTGGTACTGCTCGACGAAGCGTTGTGACGCAGCGTTTTTCTACAGGGACGCTTCACCGTCGTCGAGCCCCAATTGCTTCATCCGTCGATAGAGCGTTGTGCGGCCGATTCCGAGTAGTTCAGCTGTCCGTGACTTGTTGCCTTCTGCACTCGCAAGTGCACTGAGGATGGCGC
This sequence comes from Rhodococcus sp. ACPA4, assembly GCF_002300185.1. Lineage (NCBI taxonomy): Bacteria > Bacillati > Actinomycetota > Actinomycetes > Mycobacteriales > Nocardiaceae > Rhodococcus > Rhodococcus sp. ACPA4. The sequence goes on along the minus strand of NZ_NSDY01000003.1, from coordinate 437,031 downwards.
CGCGTTCCGCGGTCTCCATCAGCGTCAAGTTTCTGCGGATGGGCGGCTGCCGAAGGTATTCGGGGAGGTCGCTTCGTTGGATCACAGAGGTCGGTATGTCGGTGGCCAGTGAGGACAGGACTTCGACCAACTCTGTGACGTTGCCGGGCCAGTCCCACTGCATCAGCGATTGCAATGCTGCAGGAGACATCGAATGTCGACGAGTCGTGTCCACCCGGTCGAAGATGTTTCGGACCAGGGCCGGTATCCGGTCCGGGGTTTCAGCGAGGGGGCGAGTGCTCACGTCGATGCCCCACATCTCGATCAGGCCCTGCACTGCAGGAGAAGCCGCTTCGTGGCACACAGTGAACAGCACAGCGTTCTTCCGGCCGACGGGATACGCCGCGCGGTGGGTGTCCATGAGTTCGGACACGCGCGGCACCTCGTCGTCTCCAATTTCTTCGAGTCGACGAATGATCACGTCGTGACCACCAGCCAGAAGATCGTCCACTGCATCCCACGGTGTCGCCGTACTTGACGAGAGGGTGACAACTTCGAGGGTTCGGTCCTGCACCTGCTCTCTGTGCAGATCCAGCGCTTGCGTGGCTCGGCCGGACCCACGTGGACCTTCGACCACCATCACCCCTGAGCGGCCCGTCGCCCGGTCGGCATCCGCCGAGACGATTCGCTGATGCGCCGGTTTCTCAATCGTCAAGTCAGCCAAGGGAACCGGAGCAAAATGCAGGACGTAATACAGCCGCGAGCCCTCGACGACTCGGCGAGCGGTCACGGCAACTGCTCCGCCGTCGAGGGTTAACGATGCGGTACTTTCCTTGTTCCAGGTGTGCGCGTTGAGTCGATCCCAGAGAAGAACGTGCGAGTCGACGCTGACGTAGGGAAGTCCCGGCGTATTGGCAAGTAGGGACTCGTGATCCATGACCACTGTGGGGCGCCGCGAGTTCGCATAGCGCATGAACGACATGGCCAAAGCCAAGTCCTGCGGACGCGTCGCTGCTTTCAGTCGTTCTTCGATCTGTTGCCCGATCTCCTTGGTGAGTGTGAGCATCAGTGAATTGGCGAGCTCGATCGGCCCGCCGAGAGAGACCGACCCGATCACCAATCCGGCGGGGGTGTACACCGGCACGGCAGCGCAGGCGAGCACCGAGAGCGATTCGTTGAAATGCTGACTGCCTTCGATGTAGACCCCGCGTCCTTCGACGATCGACGTACCGAGTCCGTTCGTCCCGATCGAATCCTCCGAGTAATCGAACCCTTCGGCGGCATTGACTCGATCAAGCCGACGACGCAGGCTTCGGTCGCTGGCACGTCGGGCGACGATGCTCCCCGCCCTGTCGCCGAGGAACAGTGTTGTTCCGGTGTCGGCAAGTTGATCCTGCCAGCGGTCGAGCACTGGATCCGCAGCCCGACGCAGAATCGAATCGGTATCGATCTCGTCGAACTTTTGCGACGGAAGTGTGTGATCGGCACTGTTTCCGATGGATCGGCGCCAACTTCGCAGGATAAGGTCCGGCACCACGCCTTCCGCAGGAACGTCACCCAGCAGGCCGACACGCATGAGGTGCCGCTTTGCTTCCCGCACCTGATCATTCACTGCGTCTCCCACATTCGAATTTCGCCTTGTCCGTCATTTTTTGTGCCATACGTCGACGAGTAAGCAATCTAATTATTGCATTATTCGCAAAAGTCCAGGTAGGGCACCGCGTTTGAAAGTGTTCCAGATTGGAACACTCGCACCATCTGTGCTCCACCTCACCATTGTGACCAAGGAACGTGAACTACACCACAGAGGTCGTGAGACCGGAGGAGCAATCACATGGCGTCACACGAACCCGACAAAATCCGCGAGATCGACGCGCTCGTCGTCGGGTGCGGATTCGGTGGCATCTACATGCTGTACAAGCTGCGTAGAGAACTCGGTTTGAATGCAGTCGCCATCGACAAGGCCAGCGGAGTCGGCGGAACGTGGTTCTGGAACAAGTATCCAGGCGCCCTGTCGGATTCCGAAGGGTTCGTTTACCAGTACTCGTTCGACCGTGATCTGTACGATCAGACGACCTGGAACACCAAGTTCGTGCGCCAGCCACAAATCCTCGAATACCTCAACGGCGTCGCCGACCGCTTCTCGTTGCGCAAAGACATTCAGCTCGAGACCACGATGACGTCCGCGAGCTTCGACGAGGTCGCCGGCATCTGGACCGTCACCACCGATCGCGGAGTCACGTTCAAGGCGCGCTACCTCGTCAACGGTCTCGGCCTGTTGTCCGCGACCAACGTTCCGAACTTCCCGGGCGTCGAGAATTTCGAAGGCCGACTAGTTCACACCGGCGCATGGCCGGAGGACCTCGACCTGACCGGCAAGCGCGTCGGTGTCATCGGAAACGGATCCACTGGCGGCCAGGTCATCACGGCCGTCGCGCCGATCGCGGGCCACCTCACCTCGTTCCAGCGCACGCCGCAGTACAGCGTGCCTGCGGGTAACCGGGTGCTGTCGAACGAAGAGCTGGTCAGCCAGAAGGAGAACTTCGAGGCCAATTGGGACCAAGTCCGCAACTCGAGCGTCGCAATGGGATTCGTCGAAAGCGAGGTCGAGACTTTCAGCGTCTCCGACGAAGAGCGTCAGCAGATCTTCCAACGCACGTGGGACGAGGGCGGCGGCTTCCGGTTCATGTTCGAAACCTTCAGCGACATCGCCACCAACCCGGAGGCGAACGAAGAAGCAGCCAAGTTCATCCGATCGAAGATCGCCGAGATCGTCAAGGACCCCGAAACTCGCCGGAAACTCACGCCCACTGATCTCTATGCTCGACGTCCGCTGTGCGATTCGGGCCTCTACGAGACCTTCAACCGCGACAACGTATCCCTCGTTCACGTCGGCGAGAACCCCATTCGAGAGCTGACGGCAGAAGGCATCGTCACCGAGGACGGAGAACTGCACAAGATCGACGTGCTGATCTGCGCAACCGGATTCGACGCTGTCGATGGCAACTACGTCAAGGTCGATATTCGCGGCCGGGGCAACGAGAGCCTGAAGGAACACTGGCAGGACGGACCGACGAGCTACCTCGGCATGGCTACCACCGGCTTCCCGAACATGTTCATGATCCTCGGCCCGAATGGCCCCTTCACGAACCTGCCGCCGTCGATCGAGACCCAGGTCGAGTGGATCTCGGACACGATCAAGAACATGGAGGAGAACTCGACGGGCTGGATCGAGGCCAAGCCCGACATCGAGACCGAATGGACCGACATCTGCTCCGATATCGCTGAGCAGACACTGTTCCCCAAGGCCGCCTCGTGGATCTTCGGAGCCAACATCCCCGGCAAGAAGCGCACGGTCATGTTCTACCTCGGCGGCATCAAGGAGTACCGCTCGGTGCTCGACAACGAAAAGGCATCGGGCTACCCAAGCTTCTTGACGCAGTCGGACGTACTGAAGCCTGCCTGATCACCCCTCGACGCCACTGCATCGATCACACCGGCCGGGTGACCTTTCCCTTCTCACCTGGCCGGCGTCCTGCTACGAAAGACACGCTGATGAGTAAATACGCAACTACCGATCCCACTACCGGCACCGTCGTGGCAAAGTTCGAGACAATGTCGGACGAGCAGGCACTGGCGTCGCTCTCCGCCGCCGACGAGGCCTACCGAGCGTGGCGCATCACCGACGTGGCCGAACGCGCTGCGATACTCCAGCGTGTCGCCGATCTGCATCGTGAACGCGAAACCGAACTCGCCGAACTGATGACGCTGGAGATGGGCAAGCCGATCGCGCAGGCCCGCGGCGAAGTAAAGTTGTCCGCGTCGATCTTCGAGCACTACGCGACCAAGGGCCAAGATCTACTGGCGGACGAGGAACTCGACATCGCCGGTTCCGGACGAGCTCTGGTGCGTACAGCTCCCATCGGAGCTCTCGTCGGCATCATGCCGTGGAACTTCCCCTACTATCAAGTTGCGCGATTCGCTGCACCGAACCTACTGCTGGGCAACACAATTCTGCTCAAGCACGCAAGCAACTGCCCACAGCAGGCATTGGCGATCGAGGCGATGCTGCGTGATGCAGGAAGTCCAGAAGGTGTGTACCAGAACATCTTTGCCTCCAGCGACCAAATCGCCGATCTCATCGCCGATCCCCGGATCCAGGGCGTCTCGCTCACCGGATCGGAACGTGCAGGCAGCATCATCGGTCAGCTCGCTGGAAAGCACATGAAGAAAGCCGTACTCGAACTCGGCGGATCCGACCCGTTCATCGTGCTCGCCGGCGCCGACGTCGGCGACGCCATTGCGGCTGCCGTCCCCGGCCGATTCGGAAACGCCGGTCAGGCATGCACCTCGTCCAAACGCATGATCGTCGATGCAACAGTGTGGGACGATTTCCTCGACGGATTCGTCTCGGCAGCCGAGACCTGGACTATGGGTGATCCGACGGATTCTGCAACGCGGCTGGGACCGATGTCATCCGTCAGTGGACGCGACGAGATCGCCGAGCAAGTCGCAGACGCCGTCGCGAAGGGCGCCACCGTGCACCTGGGCGGAACCATCCCCGACGGTGACGGGGCCTACTACCCAGCAACTGTGCTCTCCGGTGTCACTCCGAACATGCGAGCGTACCGCGAGGAGCTTTTCGGACCGGTCGCCGTGCTCCACAAGGTCGAAACAACCGACGCAGCCATCGATTTGGCAAACGATTCACCCTTCGGCCTCGGAAGTGCCGTATTCACCACCGACGACGCCGAAGCCTCCTACGTCGCAGATCGACTCGACGTCGGCATGGTGGGCATCAACACCACCATCAAGAGCGCACCCGACATGCCGTTCGGTGGAGTGAAAACCTCCGGCATCGGACGCGAGCTCGGAAGATTCGGCCTCGACGAGTTCGCGAACAAGAAACTCGTTCGCACCCTCTGACATCTTCATCAGCCGATCCCCATTCAAGGAGCACGAACATGCGCGCAGCTGTCTACTACGGCAACCACAAGGTCGAGATCGAAGACGTCCCCGAGCCCAACCCCGGTCCCGGACAGGTCAAGGTCCGCGTTTCACGAAACGGTATCTGCGGCACCGACCTTCACGAGTTCTACGACGGCCCTATCTTCATCCCACCATCAGATCCGCATCCCCTGACCAACAAAGCGATGCCATTGATCCTCGGGCACGAGTTCTCGGGAATCGTCACCGCCATCGGCAGCGGCGTGGACGACGTCGCAGAGGGTGACGCGGTCACCATCGAACCGATCTACCGGTGCGGCGAATGTCGTCCGTGCCGAAACGGCCAATACAACATCTGCAAGAAAATCGGGTTCCACGGCCTGATGGCAGACGGCGGCATGGCCGAATACACCGTCGTCCCCCGCAACCAGGTTCACAAACTGCCGAACAGCATTCCGGTCGAAATGGGCGCCCTCGTCGAACCCATGTCTGTCGCCTATCACGCGGCAGTACTCGGCGAGGTCGGCGACCAGAGCCGCGCCCTCATCTACGGCGCAGGTCCGATCGGAATCGGCATCTGGTTCGCCCTCCGCGGCATGGGCCTCACCGAGGTCGATGTGGTCGAGCCGTCCGAGACCAGACGCAAGTCCATCGAGGCGCTCGGCGCCCGCACGCTGGACCCGCTCTCGGTCGACGTACCTGCCCTGATCGCCGACCGTACCGACGGCGACGGCGTCGACGCCGCGTTCGACGCAGCAGGCGTCACCCCCGCGATCGAATCTGCGTTGAACTGCGTCGGCGAGCGCCGCCCGCTCGTCAGTGTCGCCATCTACGACAAGCCTCTGTCGACACCTCTGATCAACCTCGTTCTCCAGGAGCGACGCATCCAGGGAACCATCTGCTACACCAGCGACGACTACCGGGCCGTGATCGATCTGATGGCCAAAGGCCACTACGACACCACCGGCTGGGTCGACACGATCGCACTCGGTGACGTGGTCGACGGCGGATTCGAAGAACTACGAGCCGGTCGCAAGATGAAGCTCCTTGTCGATCCGACAGCCTGATTCCCACCACTTCACTTTATGGACAACAACATTCAGGAGACGACTATGACAGTCGCACATATCACCGGTTCGGCACGCGGCATCGGCCGCTCCATCGCACTGCGCCTCGCACAGGACGGCCACGACATCGCCCTGTCCGACCTGCCCTCGATGTCGGAAGAACTGGAGAAGACGCGGAGCGAGGTCGCGGCCCACGGCGTCCGGACCATTGCCCTGACCGGCGATGTCAGCGATCATGACTCCGTTCGTGCGCTCATGACCGACACCGCTGACCAGCTTGGCTCGCTCGACGTCATCGTCGCCAATGCAGGTATCGCCCAGACGAAAGCGCTGCTCGACGTCACGCCGGAGGAGTACGACAAGGTTCACGCGGTCAACGGTCGCGGAATGTTCCTCTGCTACACCGAAGCTGCCCGCGTGATGATTGCGCAGGGCACAGGCGGAAAGATCATCGGTGCGTCGTCGATCGCCGGGCACAAAGGATTCCCGCTTCTCGGCATCTACAGTTCGTCCAAGTTCGGAGTACGCGCTCTGACTCAGGCCGCGGCGCAGGAATGGGCCGAGCACGGCATCACCGTCAATGCCTACTGCCCCGGCATTGTCGATACCAACATGTGGGTCGAGGTCGACCGTGACCTCGGCGCCATCAACGGCGTCGAAAAGGGCGAATCGATGAAGGCCATGGCCGCCGGCATCACACTCGGGCGCGTCTCCACCGGCGAGGACGTCGCGGCCTACGTGTCGTACTTGGCCGGACCCGATTCGAACTATATGACCGGTCAATCCGCACTGATCGACGGCGGCATGCTTTTCGTCTGATGTTCGATTTACTCAACGTGGAGGAATAATGAACTCGCTCAACCCATCTGCATCGAAGTACGAGATTCCGACATTCGGACTGTGGTACGACTTTCGTAACCCGCAACAGTGGGCCAAGCCGCTCGGATCTCTCTATCGAGAATCAGTGGATCAGGTCGTCTGGGCCGAATCGCTCGGTTTCGGGTCCGCGTGGTTGAGCGAGCATCATTTCGCCGAGGACGACTACGCAGCGTCTCCCCTGGTCGTTGCCGCCGCCATCGGTGCCCGCACTCAAACTATGCGCATCGGCACCAACATCATCGTTGCCGGACTACACGAGCCCATGCGCCTCGCCGAGGACGCCGCCGCGTTGTCGTTCCTCACCGACAATCGCTTCGAGCTGGGCCTCGGCCTCGGTTACCACGAAAAGGAGTTCGCGGCCTTCGGCCGTAAGGTCAAGCAGCGCCCAGTCTCCTCGAAGACGCCATCGCCGTCATCCGGCACGCATGGGCAGGTTCCGGCGAAGCGTACGAGGGGAAACGGTTTTCGGTCCCCGCCCTGCCTGTCACGCCGCTACCGGAAGTCGCGCCGCGACTGTTGATCGGCGCTCAGTCGCCTGTCGGCATCGATCGAGCCGCGCGAATCGCAGACGGTGTAATTACCCTGCAGAACGCGCATTTCACGAACTACCAGGAGTCGATCGCCAAGCACGGCAAGATCCTCGACGACGCTCGTATCTATGCCAGTCAATGGGCCGTGGTTGCCGAGGACCCCGAGCGCGAGTGGGCGAGAATCGGGGAGCATGCGCTCTATCAGATGAACAAATACATCGAGTGGGGTTCGTTCGAGGGCCCGGATCAACCGTCGGCGTTCGACAACCCACAGCACCTGCTGGACGCCGGCGCCTACAAACTCATGGATGCATCCATGGCCGTCGACGAATTGGTCACCATGGCCACGGAATTCCCTCAGATTCGCGACTTCCACTACTGGGCCCAACTCCCCGGCGAGTCGGTCGAATCCGGTTCTGCCCGCATCCAGTACATCGCCGACAAGGTCATTCCCGAGGTGACGCGCAAGCTCGGCGGCTGATCACTCCGGAATCTGCAAGACGACCCGCGACCGGGTACCGAGGTCCACCCGGTCATGGGCGTCCGCAATTCGTTCCAGCGGTAGCGAATCCCCGACCGGGATAGTGAGAGCACCACTCTGTGCAGCCACTGTGAGATCGGTCGCGGCCTGCGATTTGGCTTCTGTCGAGAAGTCGTCGCTGCCGAGAAGTCGAATAGTGACGTTGTCGAACAACATCGGCCAGAACGGGATGCGCGGGTGGCCATCCCGCGTGCCGTACGCGGCAATAATCGTATTGTTCTCGGCGATCGAGGCGTCGAATTCGACGTTGTCGGAGAACGCAACTTCCACGATGCGGTCTACGCCGCCACCTGCGAACTCGCGTACCTGGGCTGCCGCATTGGGATCGTCGAGCGCGATTGCCAGGTCGATTCCCGACGTGCGGGCCTGCTCCAGGTCCGCAGCGGTGCGCACCGTTCCGATCACCGTCGCGCCCCTCCATCGTGCGAGCTGAGCTGCGAGCGACCCGACGCCGCCGAGTACGCCCTGAACGGCGATGGTCTTTCCTACAACATCTCCGTCGCCGAATACGGCACGGTGAGCCGTGATGCCCGGGATACCGAGGCACGCACCCACTTCGGCTGCTACGGAATCCGGGAGAGCGATCGCTTGCCACTCGGGTACGACGGTGAACTGCGCAGCTGTACCGAATGCACGATACGACTGGGCTCCGAACACCCAGACGCGCTCCCCGACGCGTGAGTGTTCGACACCTGAACCGACGGCGTCTACGAATCCTGCACCGTCGCTGTGTGGTACGACCCTGGGATAGGACATGGAAGAACCGAGCCAGCCGCGCCGCTTCTTGGTATCCCCTGGATTCACCGAGGAAAATTCCAGTCGAACGCGGACCTCCCCCGGCCCGGGCTCGGGCGTCGGTAATGTGCCGACCTCGAGAACGTCGTGAGCGGGCCCCTGCGAGTCGTACCACGCGGCGATCATGCTGTAGCGAACTGCGCGAAAACCTCTGCTGTGGTTGCGAATTCGGAGATGTTGGTCAGCGCGAAGTTCTCCGCCGCGTGCTGCCATTCTTCGCTGAGGCTCGACGTCGCGTCGGTGACGAGAATGGGCCGGTACCCATGATCTGCGGCATCGCGGACGGTGTGCTCGACGGCCATGTTGGTCCAGACTCCGGCCACGAGCACATCCTTGATTCCGAGGTTACGAAGCAATGTGTCCAACATCGTGCCGTTGAAGCAGCTCATTCGGTTCCGAATCAGAACCGGTTCATCCTCACGCGCTTCGGTACCGTCGAGCGCCTGCGCACCCCAGGAGCCCAATTTGAGGGAGTCCGGCCCGATCAGCTTGAAGATCGGAGCGTTGCTACCACCGAACGGCCGACCCGGTAGGGACACGATGTGATTGTGGATCACCGGAAGCGACTTCTCACGAGCGAAGGCCAACAGTTCCCGCACATGCTCTTCGAGGTTCTGGTGTTTGGCATGATCGGCCGCGCCGAACGCGGCGTACGCCCCGTCAGCGTGAACATTGTCGTTCTGGAGATCCACGAGGACGAGTGCCGTGTGATCGAGGTCGAAAGTGGTGGTCATCGGAGCCCTTACAGAGGAGAAGACAGGAGAGGTAGGTCGCATCCGCACCAACCGAAATGCTGACGAACAACTCGATCAGGGTACCTCGTTTCGAGATACACATCGAATCGAGATACCTCTGTCACAATGGTCCGATGTTGGAACTGACCATCCTCGGTTTTCTGTCCGAGGGCGCGCTCCATGGCTACGAACTCAAGCGACGAGTGATCCAGCTGACCGGATACGCCAGGCCCGTCAGCGACGGGACGCTGTATCCAGCGATCAAACGTATGGAGCGCGACGGCCTTCTGATCCGGAAAGCCGAGCCTGGCGCGGGCCCGGCACGCTACGTCCTTACCATCACCGCGGCGGGACGAGACCAATTGCTCTGCCGCCTCCACAACCCCAGTGCCAGCGAGATCTCCGACTTCTCGCGCTTCATCGTGCTGCTGACGTTTCTGTCCTTGCTGCCCGAGGTCGAGGACCAACACGCCGTGCTTCGCCGACGGTTGGACTTTCTGGAACAACCCGCGAGTTTCTTCTACCAGGGCGACCGAACGCTACGGGCGGAAGATGTCACCGACGTCTACCGACAAGGCGTCCTGCTGGTGGCACGCGAGACAAGCAGGGCCGAGCGTGCCTGGCTCAGCACTGCTCTCGCCGCCTCCCCGAAGACCAGCTGAGGAAACCTGTCACAGCCAACGAGGTGGTTCGCCGCCTGCGCCGGATATCGACACTCCGACCCCACCGCGCCCTGCCGCCCACCTGGTGACGACGGGGAGCGATCCGTGGATCGTAGTGGTGACCGCGACGTCGGACGCTACCTCGACCTGTTTGTGCCCCTCCACCGACAACGCCAGACCGCTGCCCTCGCCCTTCTTCCGCCACATGCCGACCATGTCGGAGAGCAATCCTTCGTTGACAACCTCGGGAAAGTCCCCGAACCGCCCACCGTTGCCGAGGTCCACAGCATGGATCCACACCTCGCGCGTACGCATCCATACCGTCTCCGAGGCGGGGACCGTTCGGCCCTGGGCTGTCCTCACCTCAGCTTCCCACGCCGAGACCGGCAGGTTTCTCCACTTCTCGTCGAGTCGAGCGACGTTGTGGTCGAACAGGTTTCGAATTGCGGCCGGGGACAGAGTTGCCCCTTCTTCGATTTCCCGCCCACGTTGGTCGGTCGATTCGTACATCGGCGTCTCGATTCCGGACGCCGCCCAATCCATCAGTCGGCACAGTGCTGCAGCGTTGTATCCGATGTGTGCGACGAGGTGCCGTCGGGTCCAGCCTGACAACAGCGAGGGTTTGTCCAACTCGGCGTCGGTCAACTCCGAGAGTCGCTGCGCGAAGTACGACGTGCCTCTACGGACGATCAGTAGCCGTTCGCCGAGGGGCAGTTCATGAAAACTCACTCGTACACGCTCTACTTGACGATGGTTTTGTTGCGAACGGATCCGAGGCCTTCGATGGCGACCTCGACCGTCTGTCCGTCCTGGATGTAGAGACCGGGCTTACGTGCGTGTCCGACACCACCGGGCGTTCCAGTTATGACTACGTCGCCCGGCTGGAGAGTCACTATGTGCGATATGTACTCGACCAACTTGGTTGGGGTGAACACCAAGTCGTCGGTTGTGGTGGTCTGCATTATCTGCCCGTCGAGAGTAGTTTCGAGCGAGCCGCCGAACGTATAGGAATCGGTGGTGGTGAGGAAGGGACCGAATCCGCTGGTCTTCTCGAACGTCTTGCCCTGGTCCCACTGCAGTGTGCGGTACTGGTAGTCACGCATCGTGTAGTCGTTCATGACCGAGTAGCCGGCGATGTACTCCTCGGCGTTTGCCTCGGACACCTGGTACGCCTGCTTACCGATGACGAACGCCAGCTCACCTTCCCAGTCGAGCTGCGCCGCCGCGTAAGAAGGCACCACGACGTCGTCGTACGGGCCCGTCAAAGCTTCGCGGAATTTGGTGAACAGCGTCGGAAACTCGGGGAGGTCACGACCCATCTCCTTGATGTGATTGGCGTAGTTCAGTCCGACGCAGACAATCTTGCCCGGACGTGGCACCACCGGTGCATAGTCGGCGTCGGACAAGCTCACCTGCTCGCCCGCTGCCGCCTCCGCGACGCTACGCCAGTCCGGTTCTTCGAGGAGGGCAGTCAGATCGGCGTATCCGTCGATGGCGGTCGCCGTATCGTCGTCGACACGAACTGCGACGGTAGTCGAGTTGCGACGCAGAGTTGCAAGTCTCATTGTGGTTCAGGCTCCTTCGGAAACGATGGTGCGGGCAAAATGCAGCTTCTCGACGATTGGCGCATCCGAGAAGGCAAACAGGTCGAACTGGGTGTCCTCTTCGATCGACCATTCGGTCCACGATGGAACAACGATCATGTCACCGGTATCGACCGGCTTGCTCTCGCCGTTCAGCACGAATCGTCCACTGCCCTCGAACACTTGATAGACGGTGGAGCCGACATCGCGTCGTGGTCGGGTGTGGGCACCCTGACGTAGACGGTGGAATTCGGCGCGAATCGTTGGCATCACGTCGCCACCTGTTGTCGGATTGGTGTAGCGGACGGCCGCGTGACCGGGTTCGGTGGTGGCCGCGAAGCCCTCGTCTTCGAGATCGAGTTGTGCCGTCAGCGCAGCATCGGTGTGTTCCCACCGATAGGCAGCGATCGGTGAACTCGACTTGGCGTCCAGCCCGACGAGCGGACGGAGACCAGGATGAGCCCACAGGCGCTCCGAGCGCGAGATGTCGGGCGTCGAGTCGTCGGTGACGTTCTCGGAGCCGAACTCGAAGAAGCCGGTGTCCGTGTAGTGGACGAACGGAATGTCGAGTCCGTCGATCCAGGCCATAGGCTGGTCGGTCTCGTTATGATGGCCGTGGAAGTTCCATCCGGGGGTCAGCAGGAAGTCGCCCCGTCGCATTGCAACGGGGTCACCGTTCACGACGGTCCACACTCCCTCACCCTCCACGACGAACCGGAACGCATTCTGCGCGTGACGATGTTCGGGCGCAACCTCTTTCGGACCGAGGTACTGGATGGCCGCCCAGAGCGTGGGCGTGACGTACGGAACCCCCTGCAAGCCCGGATTGGCAAGCGCGATGGCTCGTCGCTCACCACCACGACCGACTGGCACGAGATCGCCGGCGCGTTGCGCTAGCGGGTACAGAGTCGACCACTTCCACACGAAGGGAATGGCTTTCGACTTCGGTGTCATGGGCATCAAGTCGCCCAGTTGCGTCCAGAGCGGCATGAGGTTCTCGGACTCGAAGTCACGGTAAAGCTTGTCGAGCGCTGGGTCTTCGATATGCGCGTCGGTGTCGGTCATCGGTTTCCCTCCTGGTCTGCAGCGAGGCGAGCGCGAATGTCTTCACGCAATGCCTTCTTGTCGAGCTTGCCTACCTTGGTGGTGGGAATGGAGTCGACGACGATCAACCTCTCGGGCAGTTTGAAACGCGCCACGCCTGCTGCATTCATCACGCGGACGACATCGTCGAGGTCGACGGCTCTCCCGGGTGCAACGGATACGTAGAGGCACAGCCGTTCACCGAGCTTCGGGTCCGGCATGGCGACCGCGGCGGCCATTTCGATGCCTTCGACCTGGTAGGCGAAGTTCTCGACCTCCTCCGCGGAGATCTTCTCACCACCACGGTTGATCATGTCTTTGTCGCGGCCGGCCACGATCAAATTGCCGTCGGGCCGCCGAACCACGATGTCACCGCTGCCGTACCATCCGTCCGAGGTGAATGCGCGAGCATTGTGTTCCGGTGCACGGAAGTACCCACGCGGCGTGTACGGGCCGCGGGTGAGAAGCGCACCGGGTACGCCGTCCTCCACTGGATCTCCGTGTTCGTCGACGACGGCAATCTCATCGGCCTCACTGACCGGCCGTCCCTGCGTGTTCGTGATGACCTCCAGGTCGTCGTCCAAGCGGGTCATGTTGATGAGCCCTTCGGCCATCCCGAAGACCTGCTGAAGACGCGCGCCGAGTACGGGTTCCACCCGCGCCGCCAATTCGTCCGGCATACGCGAACCGCCGACCTGGAGGACCTTCAGGCTCGATCCTGTCAGTGTGTGATGCTCACGCTGATGTTCGATCCAGGTTTGTGCCACTGCGGGAACGACGGTCGCAACGGTGACTGCCTCGCTGTCGATCGCGGCCAACGCTCGATCGGCTCGGGCAGACGGAAGCATGACTGTTCGACCGCCCGCGAACAACGTTCCCAGAATGCCGGGGCATGCGAGGGGAAAATTGTGGCTGCTCGGCAACGCGCCCAGGTACACGCTGTCCGAGGTGATCTCAGTGACTGCGTTGCAGCGAATGATGTTGTACGCGTAGTCGTCGTGCGTACGAACGATGAGCTTGGGGAGACCGGTGGTGCCGCCGGACAGGAGGAAGCACGCGACATCCTCGCCCGCGGGCTCGTACTCGTTCTCGTCGAAAACGGGGACGGTCTGTGAGGCTTCGGCAAGGCCGTACTCGGGCGTCGAGGTGGGGATCGCGGAGAGTTCGCCGTGAATCAGAACCGACTTGACCGTCGGCACCTCGGCTGCCACCTCCTGCGCCGTCGTTCGCAGATCGGTCTCCTTGTCGGTGTCTGCTACAACGATCGCGACCGAGTCGGACAATGTGGCGAGGTGCGTGAGTTCGTGCCGCCGGTGCGCGGGCAGTGCCATGACCGGAACGACACCGATGCGGAAGCACCCCAGCGTGAGAGCGACGAACTCCCATGAATTGGGAAGCTGCAGCACGATTCGGTCGGCAGGTGAGATGCCCAGATCGAGTAGCTTCTGCGCGAACGCCGCTGCGCTGTCCCACAGTTGGCGGTAGGTCAACCTGGTCGAGCCGTCGGCGAGAGCTTCGGCGTCAGGTGCAGAACGCACTCGCTCGGATATGTAGTAACCGAGCGAACGTCCGCCCCAGTAGCCCGCTTCGCGGTACTGCCGCGCCACGTCCTCAGGCCACGGCACGACGCCGTCGATGTTCAGAGCCGCCCTCGTACTCATCACCGAACTCCTTCAGTAGCAATGCGCGACGTTCCGACGACTACGGCGTCGAGCGCGATCAGACCGTCGACCGTCAGACGTAGTGGGTTGATTTCCAGATCGCCGATCTCCTCGTGTTCCGTCACATATTCGGCGAGAGACACTGCAGCGCGGCCGAACTCGTCCCGGTCCAGGCTCGGACCACCACGCCAGCCGTGCAAGAGCGCGGACGTGTGGAGCTCATCTAGCATCGTCGATGCTGTAGCCAACGTGACGTCACCGCTGCGGATCGCGACGTCACCGATCGCTTCGGCCGCTGTACCACCCAGACCCGCGACCACGATGGGCCCGAATACCGCATCTCGTCGGACACCGAGAAAAAGATCGACGCCAGGACCGGCCATGCTCTCGAGGAGATACGCCGGAGCCCCGATCGCGTCGAGTGCGTCGAGAGCACGTCGTTCTCTCCGCCGCCTACTGCGGGAAGTGCGTGCAGTGCCGATCAGGCCGAGTTGCCTACTGCGAGAACTTGTTCGCGGAAGACTTCGGGGGCGCGAGGCACGACGGGTCCACCTCTCTCTCCGATGGCGACGGACCTATTTCTTCTCACTTCTTCGGACAGTCGGCCTTTTCGACCTATGCCAATGTGGTCGAGACCAGCGTGATCAAGGTCGACAAAAGGGCTCCGCTGGAGATCATCGCTCCCCTGGGGTGCGGCCTGCAGACTGGCGCCGGAGCAATCCTCAACGATCTTCGTCCCGCACCGGGAACAACCATCGCTGTGTTCGGAACTGGGGCTGTTGGTTGCGCCGCGATCATGGCGGCCCAGATCGCAGGATGTACCACAGTAGTGGCGATCGATCTCCACGATTCGCGACTCGACTTGGCCAAGACTATCGGGGCCACTCACACGATCAATGGTAGAACAACCGACGTGGCCGAACTCCAGAAGATCACCGGCGGTAAAGGACTGGACTTCGCACTCGACACCACCGCCGTTCCTGCAGTCCTCCAGCAAGCCGCCGCCTCGCTGGGCATCGGCGGCACCGTAGCCCTTGTCGGCGCAGCAGCACCCGGGACGGACGTGACATTCGAGATCGGTGCGTCCCTCGTCAAGGGGTGGACATTCAAAACGATCATCCAGGGAAGTTCGGTTCCCCAGCAATTCATACCTCGTCTCGTTCTCCTCTGGGAGCAAGGGCGTTTCCCCTTCGACAAACTCATCAAGAATTACAAGCTCGACGACATCAATATCGCTTTCGCGGACTCGGAGAACGGGTCGACCATCAAACCGGTCGTCGTTTTCTGAGTCCTCCTCCCACAGCTACTCATTCATTCACGAGCGTCACCAACAAGGAGAAGAAGCCAATGACTACAACGAACGACCTCTTGTCGGTAGGTCACCTCATCGGCCATGAGCTCACCGCTGCAGACAACTACGACAACGTCGTCGATCCCGGCCGATTGGGTGACGTCGTTGCACGAGTCGCCGTCGGTACCCCCGCAGATGTCAATCGAGCAGTGGAGGTGGCACACGAGGCGTTCAAGTCGTGGAAGAACATTGCACCCTCCGAGCGGGCCCGCCTACTTCTCGGGATCGCAGACGTCCTCGCGGCTTCCGGGGAAGATCTCGCCCCCTTGCTCGTTCGCGAGCATGGCGGAGTGCTTTGGGAGGCCCAGACCGACTTCGGACTCGGCACCGGTGTTCTCCAACACACCGCGAGCCTCGTCGAGAACTTTTTCGAGCCAGTTCAGTACGACGACCCCGAGAGCTTCATCAGCGTCGAACGCATTCCCCGCGGAGTCGTAGGCGCGGTCGTTCCGTGGAACATGCCGGTCGTTCTGACGATGATGAAACTGGCGCCCGCGTTGGCAACCGGCAACACCATCGTCATCAAACCGTCCCCGTTTGCTCCTGCCGCGCTCACGCTCGCCCTCCATCGTATGGCTGCGAAGCTGCCCGCCGGAGTGATCAACGTCGTGCACGGCAACTCCGATGTCGGACAGGCACTGACGTCGCACCCGTTGGTCCGCAAGATCGGGTTCACCGGAGGAACGGCCACTGCACGCCAGGTGATGGCGGCCGCGGCAGGAACCATCAAGAATCTGACCCTCGAACTCGGTGGCAATGACCCGGCCATCGTCCTCGACGACGTCGATATCGACGCCGCGCTCGATCGAATGCTCAAGGGTGTTTTCACTCGATCAGGGCAGATCTGCTTCGCGGTCAAGCGTATTTACGTCCCGCGCGGGCTCTACGGAACATTCGCCGATGCCTTCATCGAGCGTGTCGATCAGTACGCAGTGGGGCACGGTCTGGATGAGAACGCCAGTTTCGGCCCACTCAACAACAAGGTCCAGTTCGACTCGGTAAACGCGCTCATCGAGGGCACCAAGAGCTCTTCGGCCAAGGTCGTGCAGCTTGGACGTAAGCTCGATTCCGCTGCCGACGGTTACTACGTGCTACCGCATGTGGTTCGCGACGTCGAACACTCCGCACCGATCAGCAGCTGTGAACAGTTCGGGCCCGTGATTCCACTGATCGCGTACGACGACGAAAACCAAGTTGTCGATTGGGCGAACGACTCCGAGTACGGTCTCGGATCGTCTGTGTGGACCACCGATCACGATCGAGGGGTGGCCGTTGCGCGGCGCATCGAGGCAGGCAGCACGTTCATCAACACCCACGCCTTCGAATCACTCGATCTCAGAATGCCTTTCGGTGGTGTGAAGCAAAGCGGTATAGGTCGCGAATTCGGCGAAGCAGGGATGCGCGAGTACGTCGATGAGCATTCGATTCGCCTACTCAAGTGACACCGTCCACACATCGGCCATCAACGCACCAGAAGGAATAGACATGGCCCGCCGACACGACCGGGGCCGCAAGTCTAGCTTCTGAATCGCATGTAAGTGTTTGTAGTGACCGGGCCTTGACCCCGCGGGTTGGACACGCTTGATCCTGGTCTCAGACCAGGGAAAGCGAGAAGATCTAACCCGATGGCAAAGAAAAATTACTCCGAAGAGTTCCGCCGCGACGCAGTCGCGCTGTACCGCGACACCGACGGCGCGACCGTAGCCGGGATCGCCGCCGACCTCGGCATATCCCACGGCTCCCTGACCACATGGCTGAAGAACGCGGGAATCCCGATCCGCAGACCCGCCGCCACCGCTCCGGGGCCCGGCACCGGCGAGACACCCGAGCAGGAAGCCGCCAGGCTCCGCGCCGAGGTTGCACACTTGCGAGCGGAGAAAACCAAGCTCGAAACCGAGCGAGACATCCTGCGGTCGGCGGCAAAATATTTCGCCGGAGAGACGAATTGGTGAACCGCTTCCAGTTCGTTGCAGACCACTCCGACACCTACCCGGTGAAGCGGTTGTGCCAGGTCATCGATATCGCCCGCTCGTCGTACTACGCATGGATCAACGCCGCCGACACGCGGGCTGCCCGCGCAATCGCCGACCTCGAACTCGCCGAGAAGATCCGCGCCGTCCACACGGTGGACAACACCTACGGGCGGCCCAGGATCACCGCCGAGATCAATCACGGACAACCCACCGGCCAGCGGGTCAATCACAAACGGATCGCAAGGATCATGCGTGCCAACAACATCGAGGGCCTGCGGCTGCGCCGAAAACACCGCACCACCATCGCCGAACCAGCCGACACTCCGGCGCCGGACCTGCTCAACCGTGATTTCACCGCCGCCGCACCGAACACCAGATACGTCGGTGACATCACGTACTTGCCATGCGGAGACGGTGAGTTCTTGTATTTGGCCACGGTGATCGACTGCTTCTCCCGACGCCTGGTGGGCTGGTCGATCGCCGAGCACATGCGTACCGAACTCGTCGAGAACGCGCTCGAGGCCGCAGCTCGCACCCGCGGCGGTCTTGCCGGTGCAGTGTTCCACGCCGATCGCGGAAGTCAGTACACCTCAAAGTGTTTCGCGATGATCTGCGCGGATTTGGGTGTTGCACAATCGATGGGAGCGGTGGGCACGAGCGCGGACAATGCCCTGGCCGAGTCGTTCAATGCGACACTCAAACGCGAAACGCTGCAAGGCGCAGCCCGCTGGGAATCGCCCCGGGCGGCAAGGCTCGCGGTGTTCCGGTGGATCACCCGCTACAACACCCGACGCCGGCACTCGTACTGCAACTATCTCAGTCCCACCGACTACGAAAACGCTCACACATCCGATAGCCTGCAGCAAGCCGCGTAATCACAAACCCCGTGTCCAGTTTCCGGGGTCAAGGCCCACCGGCCCGGGGCTGGCCACTACAAACACTTACTTGCGATTCAAAGACCGATTTAGATAACCGTTCTACCGACCGCTTTCGTCCACTGAGGGTGAACGGCGGTTTAGGATAAGTGCGTGCCAGAAGACGATCCAATAACCGATCACCCATCACAACAGATTCTCGACGCGGTCGAGCGAGAGGTCCCCCAGGACACGCCGACCGGACCAGATCTCGAACGAGTGATCGCCAAACAGGCTCGGGCACTTCGACGAGCGACGGGCCTCTCGGTCGGAGACATGGCGATCAAGGTCGGCATCTCCAAGGCAATGCTGTCGAAAATTGAGAACGCACAGACATCCTGCAGCCTCAACACTCTCGCGCGCCTGGCAGCAGGTCTAGACGTTCCGGTCACGTCGTTGTTTCGCGGTGCAGACTCCGAGCGCGATGCTGTCTACGTGGAGGCCGGCCACGGTGCAACGATCGTGGGTCGAGGCACGCGTATCGGACACCATTACGAACTTCTCGGTGCATTGCGCGGACAACACAAACGACTCGAACCTGTGCTGGTGACACTGACCAACGCCAGCGAGGTCTTCCCACTATTCCAGCACGCGGGTACCGAGTTGTTGTACATGCTCGAAGGAGTCATGGTGTACGGACACGGAGAGTCGGAATATACGCTGCGCCCTGGAGATTCACTTCTGCTCGACGGCGAAGGACTGCACGGGCCACACGATCTCGTGAGGCTGCCCATCAAGTTCCTGGCTGTCACCGCATACCCTGATCACCACGAGGACTGACGAACGAAACGGCAGGACCTGCACTGTGTCTGCAGATCTTGCCGGACGGTCTGCAGATCTTGCCGGACGTTTTTCTCATTCAGAGCGCGAGGGCGCGGTCCCTCTTGCCGAATTCGTCGTGATGACCTCGGCCGCTGCGACTGCATCAGCTGCTTTGACTGCGCGAGAAGTTGGGCCGGGCGCGTCGAGGACATATGCCGTCTCCCCGTGCACCGCGACGTCGAGACCTTCTAGTTCGATGTCGTGATCGACACGGATGCCCGTCGTCTTCTTGAGAACCATTGCAATCATCCAGGTGACGACGAAGCTGTACGTCAGTACCGCGAGGACGGCGACGACCTGACGCCAAAGCAGATCGACGCCGCCGCCGTAGAAGAGGCCTGCGGCCGCATTGGGTGCAGCTTCGGTCGCGAGGAATCCGACGAGGACGGTTCCGAGGATGCCGCCGACAAGGTGTACGCCGACCACGTCGAGGGCATCGTCGTATCCGAGTCTGTATTTGAGTGATACCGCGACGCAGCACACCGCTCCGGCGAGTCCGCCGACGATCAGGGCGCCGATCGGCGACACCGCGCCACATGCTGGGGTGATGGCCACGAGCGCGGCGATCAACCCCGAGGACGCACCGAGCGAGGTGGCGTGACCCTCTCGAATGCGCTCGACAGCGAGCCACGCGATGATTCCGGCACACGCGGCGGCGACGGTGTTGAGTACGACCACCGAGGCACTGTTGCCCGCGGCCAGCGCCGATCCGCCGTTGAAGCCGAACCAACCGAAGAGAAGGATGCCCGAACCCAGCATCGTCAACGGGAGGCTGTGCGGCCGCGGCGGGCTGTTGAACAACGAACGACGACCGAGCACGATGACGAGCGCGAGCGCCCCGATTCCGGCGTTGATGTGCACTGCCGTTCCACCGGCGAAGTCGATGGCGGCGAGCTTGTTGGCAATCCATCCACCGGCGACCGAACCGTCGGAGGAGTCGAATGCGAACACCCAGTGTGCGACTGGGAAGTAGACCAGCGTGGCCCAGAGTCCGGCGAACACCATCCATGAGCCGAATTTCATACGGTCGGCGACCGCGCCCGAGATCAGTGCGACGGTGATTCCCGCGAATAACAGCTGGAAGGCCGACACCAGCGCAGGCGGCAAGCCGGGTTCGGCGGGGGCGTCGAGCAGTGAACTCGAGCCGAAGAACTCGAGAGGGTTACCGAGGATGCCGGCTCCACCGATCGAGTTGCCCAGGACGGTCGAGTATCCGAAGACGATCCAGAGGATTCCGACGACGGCGAAAGCGCCGAACGTCATCATCGCCATGTTCAATGTGCTCCGAACGCTGACCATGCCCCCGTAGAACAGGGCGAGGCCGGGCACCATCAGTGAGACAGCCGCGAAGGCTGCGAGCATCCACGCAGTGTCTGCGGCGGCGACGGCTTCGTTCATATGTGATCCACCTAGTTCGTGATCGAAGAATGAAGGGGCGCCACCCGCAAATAGGTTCTCATCGGTGGCCGTGGTACACCAAGAGTAAACCAACGCGATCGTTAACACGGTTCGCTTCGCCGTGAACGGTACGTAAACTCCTGCCACGGCTGGAATTTGAATCCCTTTTATTCACAAGGAGACTCACCATGCCCGACCTTATCGTCCCACTTCGCCGGGAAGATCGCCTGCGCACACCATGGAAGAACGGGGCAGGAACCACCGAGGAAGTAGCCGTCGACGGCGGAGCACATCCCGGATGGCGCATCAGCATCGCTGACCTCGGAGACACTCCGTCGATCTTCTCCACGTTCCCCGGCCTCGACCGCATCTTCACGATCGTCGGTCCGCACGGTGTCGATCTCGAGCTCGCGGGAACGACGTCGCACGTCGCCCCACTCCGCCCCTTCACATTCGACGGGGAGGTCGATCTTCGATGCGTCCCCGCCGGCTCCACCAGTGCGTTCAACGTGATGGTCGACCGCAACTCCTACCGAGCGGCGGTCACGATTCACGACCTTCGAGACACAGCACTGCACACCGATCCCGACACCGTCACCGTCGCCTACGTGCACAGCGGCCGCATCGACGCCGAAGGACACACAGCGCACAGCGGAGACTGCCTGCTCGTGCGCCGTTCCGCCGTCGAGATGGTCGGAATCGGGACGATCACCCGGGTGGAAATCACAGCCTTGCGTTCATGAAACAACAACCACTGCTAGGAAACTGTGATGCCGCCCTGACGCATTCGTAACGTGTTTGTCACACATCAACTGTTTCATAGTGGACAACAGTGATTCACTTGCTGAAACAGCGGTCGCAAGACCAGATCGACAGCAGCATCCCTGAACAGCAGCATTCCTGATCGGGTGCAAGACCACCTGCCATCGTAAGGATCGACACGTGAGCGACACGACCAAGTTCTTGATCATCGGCGGAGGACTCGAAGGACTCGCCATCGCCTACTCGCTCGCCGAGCGCGGCGAGACGGACGTTCTGGTCCTCGAACGGGACACCCTCTGCTCGGGCATGACCGGCAAGTCCAGCGGCGTCGTCCGCTGCCACTACGGCACACCGTCGCTGGCCGCGATGTCGTGGTACGGCATCGACATCTTCACTCGCGCAACGGAAATCTTCGACGACGACATGGCGTTCCGCCAGTGCGGCTACGTCGTCGGAGTCGGCGAGAACAATGTCAAGCCCCTCGAAAAGAACATCGCGATGATGCAGGGGCTCGGCATCGCAACGGAATTCATCGCCCACGACAAGATGGCCGAACTCTGGCCGGGCCTGCATCTCGACGATTTCGCACTGTTCGCCTACGAACCTCTCGGCGGACGCGGCGAGGCGTACATGGCAGGCATGGCATTCGCAGCCACCGCCCGAAAGATGGGCGTCAAGATCCGTCAGAGCACACCGGTGGTGTCCCTGTTGCAGAACGCGTCGGGTGCCGTGTACGGCGTGACGTTGAAGGACGGATCCGAGGTACACGCAGAACACGTCATCCTCGCGACCGGGCCGTGGGCGCCTGCCCTGGCCGCGGGTGTCGGCGTCGACCTCGATGTGAAAGCGCAACGCGCACAGCTCGTTCTGATCGATCAGGGTGTTCCGACGCCCGAGGTGCCGGTGTTGTCCGATCTCGCCGGACTGCAGTACATCTGCCGCGAGCCCAACGGTGAGCTCCTTGTAGGCAACTCCGATCACCAGGCACCGGAGTACATCGATCCCGACAAGTACGTCAATCGCGCCGACGACGCCGCGATCGAGAAGAACATCGTCAAGCTCGGACATCGCTTGCCCGACATGCCCGATCCGCGAATCACCAGCTCGTACGTGGGTGCCTACGACGTCACCCCGGACTACAACCCGATTATCGGCCCCTCCCCCGTCGACGGCCTCTTCCTGGCAACAGGATTCTCCGGCCACGGCTTCAAGATTTCCCCGGCAGTGGGCAAGCTCGTGGCCGACCTGCTGATCGACGACGAAACCTCGCTGCCGAACGTCAATCCCGCAGACTTCCGCTACTCGCGCTTCGCCGAAGATGACCTTCTGTTCAGTCTCCACCCGTACGAGGGCGCCGGAGAAATGCGATGACCCTGACCGACAGAACAGATCCGGCCGACATCAGACTCGAAAAGGACACCCTCATGGCTGTAGACACATCCGAGGCCGCACCGATCACCGAGACCTCACTGCCCGCCGAAACCTCCTCGCCCACCCTCTCCGAGGTCGCCCATGCCAGCGGCACCACGTTCATCCTCGCGTTGTTCGTGACCCTGTCCGGGAAGCCGTGCGCCAAGCTCGTTCCTATCCAGGCAGTCAAGCAACTCGAGGACGACGGAGTCGGTTTCGCCGGCTACGCCGCAGGTCACATGGGTCAGGAACCCAAGGACTCGGACCTCGTCGCCATCGCGGACGTGGCGTCCTTCACCCCGATCCCCTTCGTCAAGCCGGGTCTGGCGATCGTGCACTGCGATCCACACGTCGAGGGCAAGCCGTGGCCGTACGCACCCCGCGTCATCCTCAAGGAGCAGCTACGCAAGGCCGCGGAGCTGGGAATGTCGGTCAACGTCGGTGCCGAGATCGAGTACTTCCTCGTCAACCGCGTCGACGGCGAACTCGTCACCGCCGACCGCGGCGACACCAGCGCCAACCCCTGTTACGACGCCCGCGACGTCACCCGCATGTACGACCACCTCACCGAGATCTCCGAAGCCATGAACACCCTCGGCTGGGGCAACTACGCCAACGACCACGAGGACGGCAACGGTCAGTTCGAGCAGAACTTCGACTACGCCGACGCCATGACGACCGCGGACCGGGTCATCACGCTGCGCTACCTGCTGTCGGTCATCGCCGAGAAACGCGGCATGCAAGCCACTTTCATGCCCAAACCCTTCACCACCCGCACCGGCACCGGGCTGCACATGCACCTCTCGCTGTGGAACGACGCGGGCGCGGTCTTCCCCGACGCCGACGACCAACAGGGCCTCGGACTGTCGCCGACGGCCTACGCCTTCGTCGCCGGAATTCTCGAGCACGCCTGCGCGTTGCAGGGCCTGATAGCACCGACCGTCAACTCCTACAAGCGAACCGGCGCGACCGCGACTGCGAGCGGGGCAACATGGTCACCGCGCTACGCCACCTACGGCGGCAACGATCGCACCCACTACCTCCGTGTCCCGGACAAGAACCGAGTCGAACTCCGCGGCGGCGACGGTTCCGCGAACCCGTATCTCGCCGCTGCAGGCGCGATCGCAGCCGGTCTCGACGGTGTCCGACGCGGACTACACCCCGGTAAGCCCGGCAGCGGAGACTCTCCCAGCGAAATGCTGCCGATGACCCTCCTGCACGCGATGGACGCCCTCGAAAAGGACTCCGTACTCACTGAAGCACTCGACGCCGCAGGCCCAGGAGTCGCGGAGTACTTCGCGAAGACCAAACGCGAAGAGTTCTTCGAATGGCACAACACGGTCAGCTCATGGGAGATCGACCACTACCTCACCGCCTTCTAGCGCGTTCACAGTCTCGGAAAGGAACACTATGTGTGGAATCGTCGGGCTTCACCTGCGTGACGCCACGCTCTACCCCCACCTCGGTGCGTTGTTGACCGACATGCTCGACCAGATGTGCGACCGCGGGCCGGACTCGGCCGGCATGGCCGTCTATGGCGACCCGACATGGTCGCCAGCAGGGGAAGCCACAGTGTCGTTGCTCGATTCCTCCGTCGGCGCAACAGAACTCGCCACCAAGGTCACCGAGATCGTCGGAGTATCGGTCACCGGTCACGACCTCGACCCCACGATAGTTCTGCACGGCGCAGCCTCCACCGATGCGCTCACCGCAGCAGTCCGCGCGGTCGTTCCCGACGCGCGCATCATCGGCTTCGGTGACGATCTGACGGTGCTCAAGGGGATGGGGAATCCGATCGAACTCGCCCACCGATTCGGGCTGCCCCAGGCGATCGGATGGCAGGGCGTCGCACATACCCGCATGGCCACCGAATCGGCCGTCACGGCAGAGGGTTCGCACCCGTTCGCCGTCGGACCGGATCAGTGCCTGGTACACAACGGTTCGTTCTCGAATCACATGTCGATCAAGCACGAGCTCGAACGTGCCGGAGTCAGTTTCGACAGCGAAAACGACACCGAGGTCGGTGCACGATTCGTCGCGAAGCAGCTTGCCGAGGGCGTCGATCTCGAAAAGGCACTGCTGATGCTAAACGAAACCTTCGACGGTTTCTACACGCTGCTCGTCTCCAACAGTGACTCGTTCGCCGTTGTCCGCGACGCGATCTCCTGCAAACCGGCCATCATCGCCGAAACCGATCGTTGGGTGGCCATGGCCTCCGAATACCGCGCTCTGGCACATCTGCCAGGCATCGAGAACGCCCGAATCTTCGAGCCCGAACCGGAAGAGGTGTACGTATGGCACCGTCAGTGACCACCACGCAGGAGATCCCGACCCAGGAGGCCGTAACAGGGTCGATCGATCTTCAGAACTTCAGCACTCGCGACGTCAACGAACTTCTCAGCTCTCCCGACGCACCGAAGGCGCTGACGATCATTCAGCCACAGGGTGCACACGCCCTCGCATGCGGTCTCGACGCCGAACTCGACGTGACCATCGAAGGGCACGTCGGCTACTACTGCGCAGGCATGAACCAGAAGGCGACGGTCACGGTAACCGGAAACGCCGGAGTCGGCGTCGCCGAGAACATGATGTCCGGTCGCGTCCATATCAAGGGCGATGCGTCCCAATCCGCCGGTGCCACCGCGCACGGAGGCCTACTCGTCATCGACGGCAACGCGGCTGCTCGATGTGGCATCTCAATGAAGGGCGTCGACATCGTCGTCGGCGGCGACATCGGCCACATGAGCGCCTTCATGGGACAGGCCGGACGCCTCGTCGTCTGCGGTGACGCCGGTGAGGCACTGGGAGATTCGATCTACGAAGCAAGAATCTACGTCCGCGGGACCGTGGCCTCCTTGGGCGCCGACTGCATCAAGAAGGAGATGCAGGCCGAGCACCTCGCGGAGCTGAAAGACCTGCTCGATTCCGCAGGTATCGACCACGATCCGAACGAGTTCACCCGGTACGGATCCGCCCGCCAGCTCTACAACTTCCACGTCGACAACGTCAGCGCGTACTAGGAGACACCCATGAATGCATACGTCCCCGCTACTCAGCCACGCGAGTCGGCGACCTTCGACCGCGGCGTCATCGCCGAAATCCAGCGCGCCGCAGAGACCGGAATCTACGATATTCGCGGGTGGGGTGCCAAACGCAAGCTCCCCCACTTCGACGACCTGCTGTTCCTCGGCGCATCGATGTCGCGCTACCCGCTCGAAGGCTATCGGGAGAAGTGCGACACCGACGTCGTGCTCGGCGACACACACGCGAAATTCCCACTGCACCTAGATATCCCGATCACCATTGCCGGAATGAGCTTCGGCGCACTGTCCGGTCAAGCCAAGGAAGCGCTCGGCCGCGGCGCCAGCGAAGTGGGCACCTCGACCACCACCGGCGACGGTGGTATGACGGCTGAAGAGCGTGGTCAGTCGAAAAACCTCGTCTACCAGTACCTGCCCTCGCGCTACGGAATGAACCCGGACGATCTCCGCAAGGCCGACGCCATCGAGATCGTTCTCGGACAGGGCGCGAAGCCGGGCGGTGGTGGAATGCTGCTGGGCCAGAAGATCACCGAGCGAGTCGCAGAAATGCGCACACTTCCGATGGGGGTCGACCAGCGCTCGGCGTGCCGTCACCCCGACTGGACCGGCCCCGACGACCTCGCGATTAAGATCATCGAACTCCGCGAGATCACCAACTGGGAGAAGCCGATCTACATCAAGGTCGGCGCCACCCGCACGTACTACGATGTCAAACTCGCTGTGAAGGCAGGCGCCGACGTCGTCGTCGTCGACGGAATGCAGGGCGGCACCGCCGCGACGCAGGACGTCTTCATCGAGCATGTCGGCATCCCGACGCTCGCTGCGATCCCGCAGGCCGTGCAGGCTCTGCAGGAGATGGGCGTTCACCGCAAGGTCCAGCTCATCGTCTCCGGCGGGATCCGAAGTGGTGCCGACGTAGCGAAAGCCATGGCCCTCGGCGCCGACGCCGTCGCCGTCGGCACTGCTGCTCTGATCGCATTGGGCGACAACAGCCCCCGCTATCAGAAGCAGTACGAGGAACTCGGCAGCGCTGCTGGCTTCTACGACGACTTCCAGGCTGGTCGCGACCCCGCGGGCATCACCACGCAGGATCCCGAGCTGTCGAAGAATCTCGATCCCGTCGAAGGTGGGCGCCGTCTGGCCAACTACCTTCGTGTGCTCACGATGGAAGCGCAGACCCTCGCCCGAGCCTGCGGCAAGTCGCACCTGCGCAACCTCGAACCCGAGGACCTCGTCGCGCTCACGGTCGAGGCGTCCGCGATGGCACGGGTTCCACTCGCAGGAACGAACTGGATCCCCGGCCGCTACTGATTGCAGCCACCCGTGTGTGGGCAGTAGGACTTCAGTGTCGTCGAGTTCACTGTCACCACTCACACACGGGTCCGGAACGAGCGAGAGATGGAGAACACCATGACAGCAGCGCACACCGTCAAGAACATCCCCACGCCCGGCACCGTTCACGACACCGAACCACGGGAAGTCGCGCCCGGTGACGCCGACACCGGGTCGTTCGAAGCAGTCATCGGTGCGCAAGTACGGACCCTGCGGATCAATGCGGGACTGTCCCTTAGCGACATGGCAACCCAGGTCGGTATCTCCAAAGCGATGCTGTCGAAGATCGAGAACGCGCAGACCTCCTGCAGCCTGGCCACGTTGTCGAGGCTCTCGATGGGCCTCGATGTCCCCGTCAGCACACTGTTCCGCGGAGCAGGCACACAGCGGGAGTCCGTCTACACCCCCGCAGGTCACGGCGCTCACATCGTCGGCCGTGGAACCCGTGCCGGCCATCATTACGAGATGCTCGGAGCACTCTTTGGGCAGCACCGACGACTCGAGGCGGTACTCGTCACTCTCGAACAGGAGTCGACGATCTCCCCGCGATTCGCGCACCCGGGCACCGAACTGTTGTTCATGCTCGAAGGCGACATGGTCTACACCCACGACGGCTCCGACTACCGCATTCGGCCTGGCGATTCGTTGCTGCTCGACGGCGAAGGCCTGCACGGGCCGAAAAGCCTCTCCGAACTCCCAATCCGTTTCCTCGCAGTCACTGCGTACCCGGACAATCATGTCGAGTAGAGGCCGAGCAATGAGACACGAAAGACCGGTCGTGCTACCGGCACCTGTTGCCTCCGAATGGGAATGGCAGCTGCGCGCAGATTGCCAGACACACGACGTGAGCATGTTCTTCGAACGCGAAGACGACGCCGAACAGTCCGCAAATGCCAGAGCGGTATGCGGCGGATTCCCTGTGCTCGAGCAGTGCCGCGACTACGCGATCGATGCAGGCGAACCGCACGGAATTTGGGGCGGACTGTCGGACCGAGAACGCAACCGGCAACGATGACTCAGGCCACGAACCCTTCACGACAACCGCAGAACCAGCTGAACTTTCCTGTGATCTACCCGAGAGGACGCGCACGTTCATGACTTCCTTCGATTCCCTCTGGAATTCCATTCTCGACGTCGGCCAGCACCACAGCACGCGTGGTTACCGCCGATTCGCCTGGAGTGATGCCGATCTGACGTTGCGGGAGTGGTTCCGCGGCGAGGCGCATAAACGACGTATGGACGTCGAGGAGGATCGCAACGGCAACCTGTGGGCGTGGTGGATGCCGGACGGTTGGGTCGGTGAACCGACGGGCACATTCGTGACGGGTTCGCACCTCGACTCGGTCCCCGACGGCGGCGCCTTCGACGGCCCGTTGGGTGTCGTCTCGGCGTTCGCCGCCGTGGACATCCTGCGTGAGAAGGGCGTCGTACCGTCCATCCCCATTGCCGTCACCGCTTTCTCGGACGAAGAAGGCGCACGCTTCGGAGTCGCCTGCATCGGAAGCCAACTCACCACCGGAGCGCTCACAGCCGAGCGCGCACTCGGTCTGCGCGATGCCGACGGAATCACCCTCGCTGAGGCCATGACCAAGGCCGGTCGGGCACCCGAGCACATCGGCACCGACGACTCCCTGGTGAGCCGAGTCGGCGTCTACGTCGAACTGCACGTCGAGCAAGGCCGAGCACTCGATCTCGTCGACAAGCCCATCGCTGTTGCGTCGTCGATCTGGCCGCACGGTCGATGGGAGTTCACTTTCACCGGTGAAGCGAACCACGCCGGGGCGACGAGACTCGTCGACCGCCGGGACCCGATGCTCGCCTTCGCATCCTCCGTGCATTCGGCCCGCACTGCTGCTGCCTCCCACGAGGCCGTCGCGACCTTCGGCAAACTACGTGTACTTCCCAACGGCGCCAACGCTATCCCGTCGGAAATAAAGGCGTGGCTCGACGCGAGGGCCGCGGACGAGGAGACTCTGACCAAACTCGTCACGCAGATCGAATCGGAGGCACGCAAACATTCTGACATCGACGAAATCGGTCTGGCGGTGTTCGCCGAATCCATCACGCCGATCGTCGAGTTCCCCTCCGAGCCGCGCGAGAAGTTACGACGCGCACTCTCCCACCTCGGTGACGTGCCGGTCCTTCCCACCGCGGCGGGCCACGATGCCGGCATACTGTCCGCCAAGGTACCGACCGCAATGCTGTTCGTACGCAACCCAACCGGAATTTCCCACTCCCCCGACGAGTTCGCCGAACCCGGCGACTGCAACATCGGCGCTCACGCACTTGCCGACGTCATGGCCGACTGGGTCACTAACTAAGTACAAATTTGCATCTGCTGTGACGATGACACTCTTCATTGTTTGATTGGAGCGGCTGTCTTGGCATCGAAGAAAACGCATTCGGGAGATGCTGCCCAGAATGAATAGTACAAACTCGCTCTTGGTATTCCATGAATTCCGGCCTGTCCCCGGATCGGTCTACCAATTTGATTGAATTTAAGTTCTGCTGAGGCGATATTCGCTGGGTGTGACGCCATACTGAGCCTTAAATACCCGACACAAACGGCTCGCGTCGGCAAATCCCCACCGTGTGGAGATGGCCTGCACGGTCGAGGAAGGGTCGGCGAGATCACGGTGAGGACGGCGAAGCCGATGGTCGTGCAACCCATACCGGGAGACTCTTCGACGAATACCTCTGCTGCACTAGGGTTTCCGTATCACCTCTCTTGTCGTTGACGCGGACTTTTTCCATTTGTTTCGGTACGTACGGCTTGATTCGGTAGTGCAAGCTTCTTGAACTCGCGATGTTAAATCTACCGCCCGACATCGATGATCCGTTGTCTGTGTACGTACTCGATGCGGGTGAGTTTTTGCGCGATGAAAAGCGATCTATCGTTGTTCATGAAATCGATGGCTGAATCGCACCGGATTTTCCGGGGACTTCGATGTACCCCGAGTTTTCCGGAGTTCGTTTGTTTTACTTCAGGCATTGATGCACCCGAGAAAGGTTCACGATGCCCCGACGTTATCCGCCCGAGTTTCGCCGGAAAGTCCTCGATTTGTTGAAGTCAGGACGCACGGTCGCCGAGGTCGCCGCAGGTCTCGAGGTCACCGAACAAACCATCTACAACTGGCGCAATCAGGAACTCATCGACACCTGCCAGAAGCCGGGGCTGAGCTCGATCGAGAGCGCCGAACTCGCCGCCGCCCGTCGTCGTATCACCGAACTGGAGACCGAGCTTGCCATCGCCAAACGCTCCACCGAGTTGCTGAAGTCGGTGGTGCTCCCAAAAGGCGGTTCGAAGCGATCGAAGTGATGGCCAAGGAAGGACTACCGGTACAGACCTCGTGTCGGATCCCGGAGGTGTCGGAGTCCGGTTTCTACGAGTCGCGAAACAGGCCACCCTCAGAACGCTCACGGCGACATGCCTGGCTGACGCAGCTGATCACCGAGGTTCACACCGCCTCGCGCGGTACCTACGGTGCGCGACGCATCCACGCTGAACTCACCCTTGGCCACGGTATTGCTGTTGAACACGGCTGCATCGAATTGCTGATGAGAGCTGCTGGTGTGAAAGGACTTCCGGGAAACAAGCGTGCGCGTTCCAAGCATCAGACTCCGACCGCGAGCGATCTCGTGGACCGCAAGTTCACTCGCGACGAGCCGAATAAGCTGTGGGTCACGGATATCACGGAACATCCCACGCCTTGTATTCCAGCAATCGTCGCAACAACTACTGGAAGGTGTTGCAATGGCTGGCAAAAGTACACGGATCAGAGAATTCTTCCGATTACTCGATAGAGGTGGCACGGTCCGCGCCGCAGCGCGAGCGGTCGGCGTTCATGAAAACGCCGGCTACAACTGGTTGCGGAAGACAGGGCTGACCATGGTGCGGGCGGCGCCGCGCACTTACCCTGCGGAGTTGAAATCTGAGTTCTTGCGGCTCGTTCGCGAGCGGGAAATCATCTCGACCGTTGCTCATGAGCTGGGAATTCATCCGCCAACCGCGTATGCATGGGCGCGGAAAGCAGGGATATCGACCAGCGAGGCGCGCAAGGTTAACCCGCGGCGTGAAGAGTTCCTACGTCTGCGAGCTGCGGGACTCACGCGCGTAGAGGCCAGAACCCGCGTCGGGGCCGATGCCCGATCGGCGACCGACTGGGACAAGGGCATCACGATCATCAACCGCGGTCGGGTCTATCCCGACGGCCGGGTGGTGCGGTACCCGGTAAAGAACAATGACGGTGCGCCAGAACGAAGAACCCGCGCGATCGGCGGAAGCGTCGACCTCAACGTCGTCGAGAAGATCATCCATCCCCGTTACCTCAGCCTGCTCGAACGCGAGCAGTTGCAGGACCTACGACGCGCGGGGTTGTCGATCCGGGCGATCGCGTCAGAAATGCGACGCGCACCGTCGACGATCAGCCGAGAACTCAAGCGCAACACCATCTCGGCGAGGGGATATATGCCTCACACGGCACATCGGCTGTCGGTGAAGCATCGGGCCAGGCCACGGCAGGCGAAGCTGGTTGCCAATGCCGAGCTTCGTTCCTACGTCCAAGGGAAACTGGCGAAAAGGTGGTCGCCGCAACAGATCAGTCACCGACTGATCAAGGACTTCCCAACCACTCCGCAGATGCGCGCGAGCACCGAGACGATTTATCAGGCGATCTACGTCCACGCCCGAAGCGAACTCACACGAGAACTCGCAAAAGCAACTGCGGCGCGGTCGAATTGCTCGCAAGCCACATAGGCAGCCCGACGCCCGCCGGCCCCGGTTCGTAGACCCGATGAACTCCATCAGCAATCGGCCGGCAGAGGTCGACTCGCGAAAAGTTCCAGGACATTGGGAATCTCAATGCTGTTGTCAAGCAACGAGAGGCAGTGTGGCGGGAGTGGGTTCCTGGTAGGTGGTGTGATCGCGGAGCATGGCCCAGATGACATTGATGCGGCGGCGAGCGAGCGCAATGAGAGCCTGTTTGTGCGACTTCCCTTCGCGTCGTTTCCGGTCGTAGAACGTCCTGGACGCCGGACTGTTCTTCAGACTGGAGAGCGCAGCGAGATAACAGGTGCGGAGCAGTCTGCGGTTGAAGCGGCGGGGCCGGTGGAGATTGCCACTGATCCGTCCGGAATCGCGCGGGACCGGCGCCAATCCGGCGACGGCAGCGAGCCGATCGACGGTGTCGAATCCGTCCAGGTTGCCGCCGATGTTCGCGAGAAACGTCGCAGCGAGCACCACCCCGAACCCCGGCAGGCTCAACAGCACGTCGGCGCTCTCGTGGCGGGTGAATCGTTCGGTGATCTGAGCATCGAGGTCGGCCAGTTCGTGGTCGATCACCGTGATCTCGGCGGCCAGCTTGGTCACCAAAGTCGATCCGATCGTCTGGGTCGCCAGTCTCGTGCGTTGTGAGCTGGCCGCGTCGACGGCTTTCTGGGCGACGGCGGCACTGTTGCGGCAGCCACGATTCTTCAGCCAAACGGTGAGCCTGGAAGTTCCGATGCGGCGCAACCCATCCGGCGTCGGATAGCCCGAAAGCAGTGTCAGTGCGGCCTTGCTCTTGGAGTAGTCGAAAGCGCGCTCAAGCGCCGGGAAGTACTCCAACAGGGTGCCGCGGAGTCGGTTGATCGCGCGGACCCGATCGCAGATCAGGTCGGTACGACGCGCTGTGAGCAGTCGGAGGTCGACACTGATCTGGTCCGCTCCGCGGACGGATTGCAGATCGGTGCGCATGCGTGCTTGATCGGCGATGATCCGGGCATCTTTTGCGTCGGTCTTACCGTCGCCGCGGTAGGTGGCTGCGGCGTGGTGCACGACCCGTCCCGGGATATAGAGCAACTGCTGACCGTGAGCCGCCAGAAGTGCGATGAGTAGTGCCGCGCCACCGGAGTTGAGATCCGTTGCCCAGCAGAGGTTGTCGCCATCTGCAATCCCTACGACTGTCTCGATGAGATCGAGCAGCACGGTTTCGTCGTTCTCGACACGTTTGGACAACAAGACCGTTCCGCTCTGATCGATCACGACGCAATGATGCGTCCACTTTCCCGAGTCGATTCCTGCCCACACAGCCGACATCGGTGGCCTCCGTCCCTTCGCTCCGTTCCTTCTTTTGTTCACCCTGTCGATAACCGCGCCGGCACGTCCTTACCCAACGATCGATGTCGTAAGTCCCAATCAGCGGTCGAGTTATCGACGGGTAGCGGGCGGCCATTCCCAGTGAGCCGTCCGACGGCGGCAGGGCGATCTGTGCCATACCCGCTACCCGAGGGTGATCGCGACATTACGACACACATTCTTCGAAATCACCCACCACAACAACGTAAGGAAGGCGACCTCATCATCGGCACGCTGGGTGGATCGGCGATCGCGACACTGGTCGAACGCTCCTCCCGCTTCGTGATGCTCGGGCACCTCGGACGTGAACGGACTGCCGAAGCCGTCCGAGACTCCCTCATCACCACCGTCCGTCATCTGCCCGCATCGCTGCGAGGAACTCTGACCTGGGACCAAGGCGCCGAGATGGCCGAGCACCGCGCGTTCACTGCCGCGACCAACTTCGACGTCTACTTCGCAGACGCGGGCGCTCCCTGGCAGCGCGGCAGTTTCCGCGACGAGCGTCGCGCCCTCTCACGCCGGACTCCGTTTTGAGGTCGGAGCGACCGAGAGTCGAAACACAGTAGTAGTTGATCCTGGTCGTTGGAGAATTTTCTGTCCGACAGAAAGCCGTTCTTTGAAGGATGTCAGTTCACATCTGCCAACATCATCGAGGCGTGAGGGGCGAGACGGGGCGAACTCAATCACCTAGACGCCGGCCACGGATCACTCATCGCTCGGTGGTGGGATCACCGAGTTGTCCATGTAATCGTGAAACGGTAAGTGGGGAGAGTGGGTTACGAGTCGGTTCCGCTGGCAGTCGCCTCTGAGCGAAAGCTTGCACGCCTTCTCTCGCGTCGCCGCTCGCGAGGATCGCATGAATGAGAGCTTCCTGTTCGTTCCATAGGTTGGCATCCCAGCCTGTATGTGCCCCCTCGGCCAGGGACAACATTCGCTTGGTCGCGCGCACTGCGAGCGGGGCGTGGCCTGCGATGCGGGCGGCAAGTGCGAGCGCGATGGGGAGAACGTCGCCGGGTGGCGCTACCCGGTTCACTAACCCCCAGCGCAGTGCGGTGGCTGCGTCTATCGGATCGCCGGTTAACGCCATCTCGCGGGCGAGTTTCGACGGGATATGGCGGGGTAACCGGATCAGTCCGCCAGCCCCGGCGAACAGCCCGCGTTGCACCTCGGGTAGTCCGAAGACAGCGTCCTCGGACATCACAGCCAGGTCGCAAGCCAGGGCAATCTCCGCGCCGCCACCGAGTGCGATGCCGTTCACCGCGGCCACGAGCGGCGATTGGACGCGGTGCTCGACGAGGCCTGCCAGCCCCCATTCGGGGTGCTCGGTTGACTTGAATGATTCCCCCGCGGCGAGGGCTTTGAGGTCTGCGCCGGCACAGAAGGCCGGACCCGTGCCGGTAATGACGCCGACGTGCAGGTCTGGGTCGTCATCGAGGGTCTGCAGCGCCTTGCCCACTGCGCTCGAGAGTGCACTGTTCACCGCGTTGAGCCGGTGGGGGCGGTTGAGGGTGATAAGGGCGACGTGATCGATTCGCGTAAGTGTTGCCGCCGGGCCATTCCGACCATCTGCCGACGTCCGCTGAGTGTCAGACATTGATACTGTTTTCCCGCACAGAATTTCGGCGTGAGTCTCCCCTGTCATGGGTTTCGGGTGTCACGCCATGCGCACGTAGCTCGGCTTTGCGGATCTTCAGTGTCGGGGTCTTCGGGAGTTCATCTACAAACTCGATGTAGCGCGGCACCATGAAGCGCGCCATCCGCCCCTCAAGGAACGTGACTAGGTCGACCGCAGTAAGCACAGCCCCTGGCTTACGGACGACGACGATTTTGATCTCGTCCTCGCTCTGCTCTGACGGCACCGCGATTGCTGCGCTCTCGAGTACCGCTGGATGCTCATTGACGTCGGCCTCGACCTCCGCGGAGGAGACATTCTCACCGCGACGGCGGATCGCGTCCTTGAGGCGGTCCGCGAAATAGTAATTGCCGTCTGCGTCGCAGGTGAAGCCGTCGCCTGTGTGTAGCCATTGGTTTCGCCAGGCATTGGCAGTGGCTTCTGGCTTGTTCCAGTAACCAGCCATGAGGGCCCACGGCTTTTCGCTACGCAGGACGAGCTCGCCGAGCACCCCTGGTTCGACCTCGTTGTCATTGCTGTCGACGACTCGTGCCTCGAAGCCTGGTCGCACTCGCCCACAGCTTTTGACGTTGGCCAGGTTGTAGCCCTCGCTGAGAATGCAGCATGCGGTCTCGGTCATGTTAAACGTAGTCCGCGCGCGGAGTCCGAACCTGCGCTCGAATCCCTCCAGGTTGTCCGCGAGAGGCAACATGATTGCATCGCGCAGTGGGCTGTCCGCATCCGACGAGGATTCAGGTTGACCGACAAGAAAGTTGACCATTGCACCCATGAGGATCGTGGTAGATACGCCGAACGTACGGACGTCGGACCAAAATGCATCCGTGCTGAAACGCGACCGGATGATCACGCGACCGCCCACTAGCGCCATCGCGAACAACGGACCCTTGCCGCTCATGTGATACATGGGGAAAGGCGAATAGAAGCCGTCGGTCTCGTCGAACAGCTCCGGCGGAGTGATGCCGGTGCCGGTCAGTCGAGCCTGTGTCCACGGCACGAGAACGCCTTTGGACGGCCCGGTCGTCCCGGACGTGTAAAGGATGGACGCAATGTCATGTGCGGCCGGAGCTGCAAGTTTCACCGGATCCGCATCGGCCAAGAAGTCCGCCTCGCCCACAACCGTGATGCCGCCGACCTGGCAGGGAGGTCCGCCGACCACGACAATCGTGTCGAGTGCAACGTCCTCGCCAATCGCGTCGATGACGGTCTGGAGGTAGTCGGCGTGCACGATCAGGAGGTTCGAGAGCGAGTCCTCGACGATGTAGCGCAACATCCGGCCGCGGTAGGAGACGTTGACAGGAACCTCCAACGCACCCAGCCAAGCGATTCCCAGCCAAGACCCGATAGCTGGGAATCCCGGCGGAAGCATCGTCAACACGGTGCGGCCTCGCTGAACGCCTGCGCGGGCCAGTCCGTGGGCCCAGCCCCGCGCGAGTATGTCTGCCTCTCCGTACGTAAGCGCCGCGCCAGCCTCGGCATCCTGGATGTAGAGCGCATCGGGATCTGTGCCCGCGCGAAGCGATAGGAGTTCGGGGAGAGATTGACAGTGGTCGAACACGATTCCTCCAAGAGCGGTCGAGAGCTGTGCCTTGTGTCACAATAGAAGTACGTTGACGATAATGTCAACGCAGGTGATAGGTCGAAGTCGGAGGAGCTGATCCGCTCCTTGACAACGAAGCCCTAGGCTCGTGGACGAGCCGGACGCCCAGAGCAGGAGCTGTGATGACGCAGGACACTGAAAAATCCGCATGGTTCAAGCGGACTGAATACGATCGAAGCGATAGCGCTACCCGTACCCAGCTGGTTGAGTCGGCTGAACGCGTTTTCAGCGATGTCGGCTATGCCAAAGCCTCTATCGCCCGGATCACTGATGGGGCGGGCGTGGCGAGGGCAACCTTCTACGTCTACTTCACCTCCCGCCAGGAGGTCTTCAGGGTCTTGACCGAGGGACTCATTGCCGATGTCGCGGCGGCGCAACGACTCCCAGGGATCGATCGCACGGATGTCCGGGCGATCATCTCCTCGTCGATCACCACGATCCTTGAGGTCTACACCAGTAAGGCTGGCCTGCTGACAGTCATCGAGCAGCAGGCCAAGCTCGATGCCGATGTCCGGAAACTCTGGGAGACGTTCTGGGACGGTCAGATCCGAACTTCCCAGCGGTTCGTGATCCGCTTGCAGCAGCAGGGCAGCGCTGATCCGGGCATCGATGCCGCGCTCGCGAGCGAGAGTATGACGGCGGTGCTGCTGCACTACAGCTTGCGGAATGCCGGAGCCTCGCCGCAACGGATAGAGGTTCTCGCCGCCAAGCTCTCGCCAATTTACGAACGTCTCATCGGACTTCGTCGCTGACGTCTCACAGACACTTCGCTCCGGTCAGACCTTGGCTTCGACCGTCTCCATGGTCATGAGCAGCTGGCCAGGCTTCACAGTTTCGCCCTGCACAACACTCAACGCCCGCACCACCCCGGAACGCTCCGCGCGCACAATGTTCTCCATCTTCATAGCCTCGACCGTCGCGAGTGCATCTCCGCGCGCAACCTCGTCACCCACGCACACATGAACCACCAGGACGAGCCCGATCATCGGGCTGCGCACCGAACCATCGCCTCCGCTTGAACTCATGACACCCGTCTGCCGTCGACTGGCGGCACGTCTGGCTGTCGGCGGGCGTGCGATGCGTATCAGTGCGCCAGAGACCTCCAGGATGTCGGCGTCGCGCTGGTGTGCCCGTGGATCGTCGGCGCGGAGCGTCGGTTCGACGACCCGCTCGAACCATTCAGTAGTCACCTCACCTGCGACGAAGTCCGGGTGTGCGACGATATCCGCGAGCGCTGGCAGCGTTGTGGGCATGCCCCGCACAACACCTGAGTCGAGTATCCGCGCGAGCCGACGTAAGGCCCGGTCCCGATCTGGCGCATGAACTACCACTTTCGCTACGAGACTGTCGAAGTCCGGAGGCACCACATCGCCCTCGGTGTAGCCAGCATCGACCCTCACGCCTGCACCCGGTGTGAGCGTGAACTTCTCCAGTCGCCCGCTCGCAGGAGCGAACCCGTGAAACGGATCTTCCGCATTGACCCTGACTTCGATAGCGTGGCCACGAGCCTCCGGCATGCACTCGAATGAGAGACGCTCGCCAGCGGCCACCCGAATCTGCTCGGCCACAATATCGATTCCCGTCACCGCCTCGGTTACGGGATGCTCGACCTGGATGCGAGTGTTCACCTCCAAGAAGAAGTGCTCGTCGTCGAGGACGAGAAACTCCACAGTGCCCGCCCCGACATAACCGACGTGCGCCATCAGCCGCTCCGCCTCTGTCGCGAGGGCATCGCGAACCTTCCGAGAAACAAACGAGGCAGGCGCCTCCTCAACCAGCTTCTGATGTCTCCGCTGCACCGAGCACTCACGGTCCCCCACCGCCACCACAGTGCCGTACTGGTCTGCGATGATCTGGACCTCGACGTGGCGCGCACCTACGATGAACCGCTCTGCGAGCAACGAGTCGTCGCCAAAAGCCTTGAGCGACTCGCGCCGGGCGGCGTCCACCAAGTCTGCGACATCTCGTTCGTCGTGTACGACCCGCATACCGCGACCGCCACCTCCGAGCGCGGCTTTGACTACGACTGGCCAGCCACCCGTGCGACCCAGCGCAACGACCTCCTCGACGCCCTCGATCACGCCGTCCGATCCGGGAACCACCGTGATCCCGGCCTCAACCGCGATGCGCCGCGCCTGGCGTTTGTCCCCTAACGACGAGATCGTCTGTGGCCGTGGGCCTATCCAAGTGAGCCCGGCGTCGGTGACCGCCTGCGCGAATGCCGCGCTCTCGGCGAGAAAACCGTAACCCGGATGGACGGCGTCGGCGCCGGTTTCGAGTGCCGCCTCCACCAGAGCTGCGGCATCGAGATACGGCGTGATCGGGCCGTGCTGGGTCAGCTCGAATGCCTCGTCGGCACTCGACGCGTGCAGGGCTGCGGCATCTCGGGCAGTGTGCACCGCGACCGAGCCGACTCCAAGAGTCTCACAGGCCTGCACGATCCGAACCGCGATCTCTCCACGGTTGGCAATGAGGATTTTCTTGAGCATTGCGCGTCCTAGATTGGTGAGATCGAGTGGGACTTATGGGGGGCACGGCTCGGGTGCCGAACCGGCTTGCGACTCAACGCATCAACGAGCAGGGCCCGGGTGCGGGACGCAGGAACGACATCGTCGACCCCAAATCCGCGACCGGCGGCTAGCGGCGAAATATGGCGTTGAAACGAACTGAACAGTTCGGTCCGCTCGGCGACGGGGTCAGCCGCCTCCGCAATTTGCCGTCGGTATGCAATGTCAAGCGCCCCGTCGATGGAGGTAGCGGAGATCTCTGCGGTGGGCCAGGCAAGCGCAAGATCGGCCGAAAAGCTGCGCCCCCCATTCATCGCGATATAGCCAGCGCCGTAACCCTTGCGCATGACTACGCTGAATCGCGGTACCGTGGCCTGCCCCAATTCGAAGAGCATGCGCCCGCTGCGCCGGCCAAGCTGGGCTTCCTCTGCGGTGCTGCCCCCCAGGAACCCCGGCACGTCGATCAGATAGACGAGCGCGAGACCAAACGCGTCGCACATCGACACGAAATGGGACGCCTTCTCACACGCCGCGCTGTCAAGAGCACCGCCCAGATGCTGGGGCTGGTTTGCGATGAAGCCGACCGCCCGGCCCCCAAGCCTGCCCATCGCGGTCACCACGTTGGCGGCGTGGGTCGGCTTGATCTCGAAGACACTGTGATCGTCAGCGAGCGCGGTGACGACGCCTCGGACGTCGTATGCCACGCGCGTATTGGCGGGCACCATCGAGTCGATGATCGCAGCGTCAGGATGCTCGTCTACGCATTCCGCAAGTAACGATTGCTGAGAACTGTTCGACGGCAAGTACGACAAAAAGACACGCACGGCGTCTATTGCCTCTTCTTCGGATTCGACCGCCAGATCGGCAACCCCTCGGCGAGTCTGTGCGTCGGCCCCGCCGAGTTCTTCCTTCGTAATGTCCTCGTTGGTGGCTGCCTTGACTAGTGCCGGGCCAGCGATGCCCATCGCGGAGATTCCACGGACCATGACGACGAAATCGGACAGTGCGGCGAAATTGGTCGGTCCACCGAAGTTCGGCCCTACCATCACGGCCACGATCGGGACCCAGCCGGAGAGTCGGACCATCTCCGCGAATAGCGAAAATCCCCAGGCGAAGTGCCAGGAGTCGAGCCCCTCTTGGAGTCGATGCCCGCCACCATCGAGGATCATGACAAGCGGCACGCCCTCGTCCAGCGCGATCTGAACCAGCCGCTCCATCTTGAGCGAGCCCGACGCACCGTTACTGCCCCCCGCAACCATGAAATCAAAGGATGCGACGGCGACGTGGCGGCCGTCGATCTGCGCAGTGCCGGTCACGATACCGTCGGCCGGGGCGTCCACGTGCCCGTCAAACGCGGTGTCGCGAGTTGGGCCGACAAGTCCGCCCAACTCCACGAATGTGCCGGGGTCGGTGAGCATCTCGACACGTTCGCGGGCGGTCAGCTTCCCGAGTGAGTGCTGGCGCGCCACAGAAACCTCACGAGCGGCGTCGAGACCGGCACTGCGGGCCTCCTCCACGAGTGCCGCGGGCGAGGCGTCAGGTAAGTCGTCAGTCATGAAGCCTTCCTTGGTTCGCAAGTCTATCGATTCGTTGACACTATAGTCAACGCAGGTGAGAGTCAATGTCTGGCAATTTTCCTTACCCCTGCCTTAAACCCAACGACCGGGCGTCGCCACGCTGGTGCCCAGATACGCAACGAGCCGCGGCGGATCCAGGAAACCGCAGATACCTCAAGAATCATTGCCACTCACTGGCACACGGCGTGCCTCGACCACCTCACCACGTTCGAGGCCGCCGGAGACTCCTGTACTGCTGGATAGAGCCTGGGAGAAGGGCCGAGTTTGCAGCGGAGCTGCTGGAGCAGCGACATCGCGTTGCCCGTCTCGCTTTCGCCTGCGGCCCACGACTGAATTCCTCCGGAGACGCGATTCGAGCATCCGGAGGAATTCAGTCAGTTGAGGTCAACTCTGCTGAGCCAGTTTCCTGAGTTCGTTCTTGAGCACCTTGCCGGATGAGTTCTGTGGCAGGGCACTGACCAACTCATAGATCCGCGGCCGCTTGAACGACGCCATCTGTTCGCGGCACAGTGCATCGAGTTCAGCCGTGTCGATACCCACACCTGCCTTCGGCACGATATAGGCCACCACAGTCTCCCCCCATATCTCATGCGGCACGCCGATTACCGCAACACTCGCAACGGCAGGATGCTGGGAAATTACCTCCTCGATCTCCGTGGGGTAGATGTTGACCCCACCGGCGATGATCAGGTCCTTTGCTCGGTCGACCACATAGAGGTAGCCCTCCATGTCGAGTCGCCCTAAGTCGCCGCTCGTCATCCATTCCCCGCGGAAGGCTTCGGCTGTCGCCTCTGGGTTCTTGTAATATCGAGCGCCCAGAGCCAGCCCACGCTTGTAAATCATGCCGACCTCGCCACAGGGGACGTCCTTACCATCCTCGTCCAGGATCCGGACCTCTGTCCCCGGCCATGGCAGCCCGACTGATCGCACCTTGCGGAGCTGGTCCTCCGGTTTGAGAACCGAGTAGAACCCACCCTCGGTGGACCCGTAGTACTCGTACAGCCCCGCCCCACCGAAGAAGGACAGGAGTGCTTCCTTGGTGGCAGTGAGCAGGGGTGCGGCAGCACATACCAGCCCCCTCATCGATCCGACGTCGTACCTTTCTCTGCTGGGGACTTCGAGAATCAACGAGTACATCGTCGGTGCCATCGGCGCCCTGGTCACCTTCTCGCGCTCGATGGTGCCCAATACTTCCTCTGCATCGAACGTCCTCAGCATGACGACAGTGCCACCCACCATGAGTTGCTGTAGGCCCCAAACGAATCCGAGCCCGTGGTAAAACGGGCCGGCGATGAGCGTGACATCATGCTCCAATACCCCGAACTCTGCTGTGATCGCCAGCCAGTTCTGGACAGCGATGCGTTGCGGCACCTCGCAGGCCTTGGGATCGCCGGTCGTCCCTCCTGTAAACGCCAGATGGTAGACGTCCCACTCTTCCGCCACGAGGTAGTCGATCTCCGCCGACGAGCTTGCGAGGGCTGTCTCGTAGTCGCAGTACTCGTTTGCCGGCGGGTCTTCACCAAGCACCAAAACTTGGTACGGCGCGAGGCCGACTACCCCGTTGGCTGCCACGAAGGTCGATACCATGTCGGCGTCCACCACCACGGCCACGATATCGGCGAAGTCGAGAGCGTAGGTCATCTCGCGCGGCGTGAAGCGGTAACTAATCGGCACCACAGCTGCACCGAGACCAGCTGCGGCATATACGATCTCAGGGTACTCGGCCCGATTCTGCAAGATCGCTGCAATCTTGTCGCCACGCTTGACCCCGCGTGCGGCGAGTGCGTGTGCCAAGCGCGCGGTCCGCTCACTGACTTGTTCCCACGTCAGTCGGCGTCTCGAGCCTTCGATGACAGCGATCTTGTCCCGCCGTGTGTGCAGTCGCGCGTGCTGGTGTGGGATCGTCCCCACGAGCAGCTGTTCACCATAATTATCCACTGACGGTCCTCTCAAATGCCAAGGTAGGCAGAAACCACATGGTCTGAGCCCAGGATGTCCACGGGCTCGCCACGCATAATGATGTGCGACTCCTCAAGCACCACAACGTGTGTCGCGCAGATCGCCGGGATGCTGAGGTTCTGTTCAACCAGCAGGATCGAAGTAGTTTCCGCGATCGTCGAGATGGTCTCAGCGAGTTGCTCCACGATGATCGGCGCCAGCCCGTGCGATGGTTCATCGAGCATCAGCACCGCTGGCTTCGACAGCAGTGCTCGGGCGATCGCGAGCATCTGGCGCTCGCCACCGGACAGGGTGCCCGCCATCTGCCCGCGCCGCTCCGCGAGTCGCGGGAACAGCGCGAAGATCGGCTCGAGGTGCTCGTCGATGTTCTTCTCGACTTCGGTGTGTACAGAGGCACCCACGTGTAAGTTCTCCAACACCGACATGCCGGGGAAGGACTGCTGTCCCTCCGGCACGAACGCCAGCCCCGCTGCTGCTCGCTTGAACGGGTTGAGCCTGGTGATGTCTTCGCCGTCGAGTAGCACCGCTCCGGCCAGAGGAGTGAGTAGACCTGCGACCGTACGCAGCAACGTACTCTTGCCAACCCCGTTCGCGCCGAGGACGCACACTACCTCGGCTGGCCCGACAGTCAGGTCGATGTCGCGGAGGATGACCCGCTTACCATGGCCTGCCTCGAGGCCATTGATTTCAAGCATGGGTACCCCGTCCCAGGTAGGCGGCAAGGACGCGCTCGTCCTTCTGCACGGTCTCCGGGGTGCCCTGACAGATGACACGCCCTCCTTCGAGCACGACGACGCGCTCGACGGTGTTCATCAAGAAGCGCATGTTGTGGTCGACGAGCAACACTGTCGTACCCTCGTCGCGGATGCGGAGAATCACTTCGCGAAGGAGCTCCAGATCGATGCCAGTCAAACCCGCTCCCGGCTCGTCCATGAGGACCACTTCAGGTCCTGTAGCGAGGGCGATCGCGACGCCGAGTCGGCGCAGCTCACCGAATGACAGATCGCCGGCGCGGACCCGAGCGCGACTGTCGAGCTTCAGCATCTCCAGCACATGGGAGACCTCAATCGGTTTGCGCGCATGGAGAGCCCCAATCTTAATGTTCTCGATGACGTCGAATTCGGGAAATACTGTAGAGGCCTGAAAGGTTCGGGCCACGCCCGCTCTGGCAGCTCGGCCAAGTCGCCAGCGTGTCGCGGGGCTGCCACCATAGATGACGGTGCCTTCTGTCGGCGCGGCGAGGCCGCTCAGCACGTTGACGAGTGTGGTTTTACCCGCGCCGTTGGGCCCGATCAGGCCCGTAATGCTGTGCCGCGGCAACTCGATCGTGACATCACCCAGCGCTTGCAGGCCCTGGAACCGCATGCCGATCCCCCGTGTCGCGAGCACGATGTCTTGGGTATCCATGGTCATGGACGTTCCTTTCGAAGTGCGTTCCATGCCTTGGTGAGGAGATTCTTGCCGAGGCCGACTATGCCCTTGGGCGCCAGCATCACGACGAGCAGCAACACGGCGCCGTAGACCAGTGTGGAGACCGAGTCGAGGTCGCGGAAGATCTCGGGGCTACCGACTACGATGATCGCTCCGACTATCGGTCCGAGGAGAGTGCCGGCGCCGCCGATGATGACCATCGCGAGTGGCTCGAATGACGCTTCG
Organism: Rhodococcus sp. ACPA4; assembly: GCF_002300185.1. Taxonomy (NCBI): domain Bacteria; kingdom Bacillati; phylum Actinomycetota; class Actinomycetes; order Mycobacteriales; family Nocardiaceae; genus Rhodococcus; species Rhodococcus sp. ACPA4. The sequence continues at coordinate 392,523 of NZ_NSDY01000003.1, read as the reverse complement.
GCGAAGTTGAAGGAGCCCGGTGTGATGAATCCGAGCCAGTGGCCGAACAGCACACCGACCAGGGATGCCAGTACCGCAGAGGCAACGAAAGCACGCCGCTTGCCCTTGGCTACATCAATACCGACTGAGGCGCTAAGCGTTTCGTTGTCTCGAATGGCCTGCCATGAGAGTCCTTGCTTATGGCGGTTGACGAACGTGAGCGCCAACACGAGAAGGACCAGTCCGATCAACATGACCAGGAACCACTCCTCTGCGGTGTGGATCGAGAGGCCGAGCAGCGTGAGCGGCGCGATCCTTCCGCCGTCCTCGATCGGCCCCGCCGTTGAGATGCCTGCGGCCCCTCCGGTCACGCTGCTCCACGCGATGAGCACGTTGTAGACCACGATCGTGATGCCAGTTGTCAAGAGCGCGAAGTGGAGGCCCTTGGCTCGGAAGATGAAGAGGCCGAGGATAGCGGCGATGGCTCCCGCGCTACCAGCGGCGACAGCGAGGGTCAGTAGACCTGGCCATCCCCATTGGCCTGTGCCGAGCACGCCGATGTAGGCGCCGAGCGCGAGAAAGCCGCCCTGCGCGAGGTTGAGCTGCCCCGCGTAGCCGACTGAGATGTTGAGGCTCGAAGCGACAAGCGCCCAGACGAGGATTGTCGTGCCGATATAGAGCTCATGGTTGCTCAGGTTTGGAGCCACAAGGACCCCGCCCACCACCACGGCCATCGCTACTCCCAGTCGTACGGAAAGTGGCGTTCCACGCCGCTCGCGGACCGGCACGTCGGAGACAACGGGCGAGTCCGAATCCTTGATGAGTGTCATAACTGCACCTTCTGGGCCGAGGCCTGACGAAACGCGCCCTCAGGACGCACGGAGAGGAAGATGACCAGGGCGACGAAGACGACCATGTTGCGGATGTCGTTGGAGATGTACCCGGCCGCGAGCGTCTCAACGGCGGCGATCAGGAATCCGCCCCAAACTACGGCCTGCAATCGCCCGCCAGCGCCGATCGCGACGAGTAGGACGAACGAGACAAGTGTTGGATGAAAGCCCATGTGCGGCTCAAGATTGAGCGTAGGGGCGAGCAACCCGCCTGCAAGTCCGGCAATACCAGCTCCCAGCGCGAAGGTGATGGCGCCGACGCGGATGATGTTGACTCCGGCAAGGGTCGCGATCTCCCGGTTCTGGGCGACGGCGCGCAGCGAGCGGCCGAACCTGGACCGATAGACCAATACGCCAACCAACGCCGAGATCGTCAGGGCGGCAACAATAATGAGCATGCGATAGCTGGCGATGCTCACGCTGCCAAGGCTGACTGTGCCCTCAATCGGCGCCTGGACCGACAGCGGGTCGATACCCCAGATGAAGGTCACGAATTCTTGGATGATGATCGAGAGCGCCAACGATCCAACCAGCACCGCTAGCACGCTTGATCCCTGGAGGCGGCGGAAGACAGAACGTTCGAGCAGCCACCCCACGCCGGCGACGATGACTGCAACGAGTGGCAGGGCGAGCCAGAACGAGATGCCAAGTTGTGAGACGGCTGTCCACTGGAGATAGGCCCCGAGCGTAAACATCTCGCCGTGGGCGAAGTTGGGCAGGTGCAGGGTGTTGAAAACCAGGAAGAGCCCGAGCGCCACCATGACGTAGGCACCGCCTAGCACCAGACTGTTGGCTAGTTGTTGCAGGAAGAGATCCATTAGTGACGTCCTTGGATACACGGGTGGAATTGCTGAAGTAGGGGGCGCGCCCGTTAGGACGCGCCCCCTCATTAGGACGCGCCCCTGGGACGTCAGTCCGCAATCACGAAGCCGACGCCCGCTTGCCACCTGACCGCGGCGGCGTTCAACAAAACCTCACGGTCCTTGAACACCTGTCCACTGTCCTGCGGCCGGAAATCCTGGATCGTGATGTCCTTGATCTCGTCAGTCTGCAGGCCCGACATCGCCGTCTGCAACGCCTGCGGTGAGACCTCATCTGCTGACTCCAGGCCAGCGAAAAAGACCTGCATGCCGTCGTATGCGGCGACAGCGAAGGTGCCCGCCTTGTCCCCGAGACCGGCTGCCACTGTCTCGGCAAGTGGATCCTTCGCAGCCAGGAACGGATCCAGGTTGGCCAATGGTGTCGCCTGGGTTACGTTCACCATCGCCGCCTCATCGTTGACAAGCGTTTTGACCTCGCCGTTGGTCATACCCGCAGACCACTGGAGTGGGACGTTTCCGCCAAGCTCCTTCGCCTGCTTGGTGATCAGGACGGTCTCGGCGGGGTAGGCACGCACCAGGTAGATATCCGGCTTGACGCTCAACATCTTGGTGAGCGGCGCGCGAAAGTCCGTGTCCCCTAACTGCATTTTATCCTGTAGGACAACTGTTCGGCCGAGAGCCTCGATGCCTGCGACGAGGCGAGGCTCCTCGCTGACCAGACCGGTGTGGAGCTGGTCGGTGATCATGCCAACCGTCTTGATCTCAGGATGATTCTTGAGGTAATCCAGGGCAATATCGGTGTAGAGGTTGATCCGGGCCCCAGAACGGAACACATTCGGGTTCTTTGTCGGCCCTTCGACAGCAGCAACCGTGAGTTGAAAGTATGCCTCGGACTGGGCCATTAGCGATTGACTGGCGCTGGCCGTTCCCGATCCGAACGGACCGAACACAAAGTTGTACCCCTCGTCGAGCGCCTTGCGTGCCACAGACTGCGCGACGTCGGGCTTCTGTTCGTCATCGAAGAGCGTGAGGTCGATCTTGTGCTTGGTGCCGTTGACCTCAACCCCGCCTGCGTTGTTCTTCTCGTCAACTGCGTACTGCATCGCGGCCGTTACGCTCTTGCCGTATACCGATGCCGCCCCGGACATCGGGGCGATCGAAGCGATACGAATTGTCCCGTCGTCTCCCGAACCGCTCGAGGAACCACAGGACGACAACAGCAGGGAGCCCACCACAGCGGCCACCGCTACGATTCGAAGTTTCTTCCTCATGGAAACGCCTTTCATAGAAACAGATGTCTGTCGTTGAAACGCCAGGACGAGCTGCCCCCAAACAGGCCCGATCGCGTGTCGCGGCTCACAGTAATTGCCGTTGACATCATTGTCAACGCTAAGATGTCACCATTGTCAACGCTAAGACGTCACCCTTGCCGACGAATCGATTCACGTTCGGCGACCCCGACACAGCAAGTTGCCGGTGCGCAAAGAATGCGCTCCTACCAGGCATTGCGGAAAGCCGCCGCCCCCTAGAGGTCGGGAAGTCGAGAGCGGGTCTGGTTTACGGGGCATCGAACTCTCGACGCACCCGCCATACAGGGCGTCTCCGGCATCGCCGGCGGCCAAGTATTCGCCAATAGACAGCGTCGGAATTACCCGATCGGTTCAGAGCACTGCGGATGCTCCTGCACCGAAGTGGGACCGAGTTTTTTGAGATGCGGGACTCGACGGCCGTGTGCCCAGCCACGGGCATCGATCCACATTCGCTATGGCAGTGTGCCCAACTAGCACACTGTGAACGTCCGAGGTGTACCTGTCGAGATAGTCGGTCAAGCTGGTATCAACGATCGGAAATGGTCCTCGAGAATAGACCCGTGCGCACCTTCCGTTTGAAATTTCCTTTCGAAACCAAATCAACGACCCCCATGGCCTCATTTGGCCAGACGCCAACGGTGCTCTGCACCAACGCTTTCCACCTGAAATTAACCTGTCAAAGCACGCCGCCAAAGCCTGAAATAGTGACCGACGAACTATACGGACGGCTTGAAAGTCCTTGATTGGGCGACCACGTTGAGAGCCGCAGAATCCAGCGCGAGCGCCATCCGCGCTAGTCATCTCCGGCGAGATACACAAATGTGCCTGGCCTATGGGGTACGCCCCACAACCCAGGCCGCGACCTGCACTCGGGAGGTGAACCCCAGTTTTGTCAGGATGTGCTCCACATGCCCTTGAGCGGTGCGAGGTGAGATCACCAGGCGATCGGCGATGGCCTGGTTGGTCAGACCTTGAGCGATGAGATCGGCGACTTGGCGTTCCCTCTTGGTCAGCCTCGTCGAGTCGTCGATATCGGATCTGGATGCCTCGGAAGGCTTTTCATTGAGCGCATAGGAGATTGCCGCATCGAATCCGAAACCGTGGCCTTTACGGTAAGCCGTCGCGAATGCCTGCTCTCCGAGAATTTGTTGCGCCTTCTCATTGCATTCCTGGTGATAGACAAGCAAATCGGGATGAATGATCACAGTACAGCCCGTGGAAAGCGCTAGCCCTTCTGCAATCCCCATCAAAACCGCAGCACGCTGTGCGTTCCGCTGTGCGCATACGATCCAGGCCATCGCCTCGCAGCATGCCGCGGCGACCCGTGGGTTGTGCACCTGCCGCGCCAGCTCCAGCGATTGCTCGAGTAGCCGCACCGCTCGATTCGTATCATCCGCTCGCCACACGGCGATGCCGAGAGCCCACAACGAGAACGATCGATACATTTTCTCGCCATGGTGTTGCGTGATTGACAGGACACGCTCGTGACAGTCGATCGCCCTGTCCGTCTGGCCACTCAGTCCATACGCCAAACCCAACGGGTACAAAACGCCCACCTCGAGCGTTCGATCGGTGCTGAATGCGGGAAGCGCGGTTTCGAGATGAGTGCACGCGCGCTCGAGGTCACCTCTATAGAGGGCAAGCATGCCGTCAGCACAGTCTACGAACGCCCGCATCTCCGAGTCACTGGTCTGCGCTGCGATCGCCCGAGCCTCTTCGAGAAGTGTTGTCCCGGCAGGGAGATCGCCCTGCACACTCGCCATCACACTGGCACAATAGAGACCCTTGACCCAGGCGAGGGTGAGTGGGCCGCTTTGGCGTGCAAGCAGCTGGTCGAACCAGCGCCGCCCCTCGCTGTAGAGGCCTTGCGAGGCCCAAAATACGTAGAGTGCCGTGGCGGTCCGCAAGCCGGCGGCGGGATCGTCGGCGACGCTAAACTCAAGGGCCTCCCGCAAATTCGACTGCTCCCGCTTCAGACGGGCGATCCAGTCGAGTTGGCGGACGCTGATCCACTCTGCCTCCTCCTCGAGCGCCAACCGCTCGTACCAGTCTCGGTGACGGCGACGCAGTTGCAAAGCCCCGTCGGACTGCTCGAGCTTCTCGTACCCATACTCCCGCAACGTCTCGAACATCCGGAACCGCACCACCGACCCATACTCCTCGCGGATCAGAATCGACTTGTCTACCAACGACGTCAACGTGTCCAGAAGTTCGCCGAGATCCAGGTCGGCGCTGCACACCAACTCCGCTGCATCGAGTTCGAAGCTACCCGCGAAGACCGCCAATCGAGCCCACACCAATTGCTCACTGGCAGTGCATAACTCGAAGCTCCAGTCGATACAGAGCCGCAACGTATGCTGGCGCGACGGCGCACCCCGGCTACCGCGAGTCAGCAGGGTGTATCGGTCGGTCAACCGCTCGAGGATCTGTTCGAGCGACATGGCGCGCAACCGCGCCGCCGCCAGCTCGATCGGCAGCGGCAAACCGTCGAGCCTGCGGCAGATTTCGCCTACCGTCTCTGCATTCTCCTCGGTGAGCACAAAGCCCGGAACTGCCGCCGCGGCGCGCTCGGCGAACAACGACACCGCATCGTATTTAGGTAATTCCCGGAGCGACGACTTCCGCTCGAGCTCCGGGACGCCTAACGACGGAACCCGCAGTACCGCCTCCCCTCCGATACCGAGGGGTTCGCGGCTGGTAGCCAGAATCCGCAACGACGGACAGACGCGCACCAATGTCGCGGCCAATTCTGCAGTCGCGTCGACCAGGTGTTCACAGTTGTCGAGAACCAACAGCAATTCCCGCGGCTCGAGGAACTCGATCAGAATCTCCCGCACCGGTCTCGCGGACTGGTTCCGCAGTCCCAGCACACCGGCCACCGTCTCGACCAGCAACGACTCGTCACGCAACTCACCAAACTCCACGAGCCGCGCACCGTCGGCGTACTCCCGTTGCACCCCCGCCGCGAGCCGCATCGCCAGCCGGGTCTTACCGACACCTCCGACCCCGGTCAACGTCACCAACGGGCCAGAGGCGAGCAGCCTTTTCGCCTCGGTCAGCTCGCGTCGGCGGCCCACAAAGCTGGTCAATTCCAGAGGAAGCTCCCCCGTCGTCCTCGGAGAAAAGGCACCTGAATGTCGGACGCGTCCCTCGGGACTTGGTCGTCGGCCGCGGCCCGCTGTGACGGGTTCGGCGCGCAAGGGCATCTCATCGACCGGAAAATCGTAGTGCCGTTGCAGTTGCCGCAGTTCCTCGCCGAACTCCGCTGCTGTGGCCGGGCGCTTGCCGGGCGTCCGCGACATCGCGCGACATACTGCATCGGATACATCGTTTGGGATCCCCTGCTCGCGCAAATCGGGCACCTCTTGCTTGGTGATCCTCAGAAACTGCGCGACAACCTGCTCACCGCTGCGACGCTCGAACGCGGCGTGACCGGTGAGAGCACTGAAGAGGACGGCGCCAAGTCCATAGATGTCGGCCACTGGAGTCGGTGGATCTCCCGCCAGCACCTCCGGAGCGGTGTACGCCGGCGAACCGGTGACTACTCCGGTGGCGGTCTCGAATCCTCCGGTGATGTGCGCTATACCGAAGTCGGCCAGCTCCGGTTCGCCGTAGTCGGTGAGCAAGATGTTGGCAGGTTTGATGTCCCGGTGCACGATGCCAAGGGTGTGGGCCGACTCCAACGCTCCCGCTATTTTCACCCCTAAACGCAACGCCTGAGTCAACGGTAGCGGACCGTCGCGGCGGATCTGTGCGTCCAGGGAATCCTGCGGGTGATAGGGCATCACGATGTACGGGCGGCCGCTGCCGGTGGCACCGACCTGCAAGATACTGACGATGTTCGGGTGCCCGGTCAGCCGGCCCATCGCCTGCTGTTCCCGGAAGAAGCGAGACCGGTTCTCAACGCCGAGATCAACGGTGAGCACCTTCACTGCAACCGTACGGTCCAAATCTGCCTGCGTACAGCGGTAGACGACACCGAAACCGCCGCGGCCGATCTCCACTGCAGCATCGAAGCCGACGCCTCCCAGTTCCGCGGCCAGCGACAGCGGATACCGCTGAGTGCCGAGCGAATCACCTTCACCCATCGGACGGTCTACTCACTCCGTCGGTGCCTAGTCCCACACACTGATCCCGGCGGTACGACCAGCTCAAATACGACAGTACTCACTTCTCAATGGTGTGCGCACAAAGATGTCGCAGACATGCTCTACGAACCCCGAAAGACTCCGCCGCGGCGGAGTAAACAATTCGCCTGCTCGGACAAGGGATGCCGCACGGAATCGCAACTCCGACTGATTCGGTCTTAGCAAAGATCAAAGCCTTATCAGCGAAGCCGAAGATGTTCACACTCTCGGGGCGTCTGGATCCTTGACGCCAGCGATCCCACGTCAGAATGCGATGTCCAGCGCTTCATCAACCGATGTCGCCAATCCTCATTGACGTAAACGTCAACGCTGGTGGCGCCAACGCGCCTACGAAAACGGCGGCTGACCCTCGGCGCTTTACAGTACTGTAAAGTTACCGTAGATTGTGCGCCGGGTCACCTACTGGAGTGCCGGTGACAACCCTCAACGACGCTGGCGACTGACGAGCGTCGCCCCTGTTCATGCCTTGGAGGGCATTTCCCCATGACAAATGTTTCGGCGTATAAGACCGTGGATGTGGCAACGCCACCCCGGCAGGCACGCCAAGTGTTGTTATCCAGCCTGCTGGGCACAACTATCGAGTACTACGAATTCTTCGTCTACGGCATCGCCGCATCGCTCGTGTTCGGGAAGTTGTTCTTTCCCAGTTTCGACCCGCTGATGGGAACCCTGCTGTCCTTGGCCACGTTCGGTGTGGGCTTTGTGGCTCGTCCTATTGGCGGCTTGATCTTCGGACACTTCGGAGATCGCTTGGGACGCAAGCGAATGTTGGTGACCAGCCTCCTGATGATGGGCACGGCGACCTTTGCGATCGGTCTCTTACCAAGTTACGACGCGATCGGCGTATGGGCACCGATCCTGCTCGTTATCGCCCGGATCACCCAGGGCATCTCACTCGGCGGCGAATACAGCGGTGCAGTATTGATGAGCGTCGAACACGCTGGCGCCAAACGGCGCGGGCTGTTCGGATCTATTGTAGGAACCGGATCCGGTTGGGGACTACTGCTGGCGAATCTAGCTTTCCTACTTGTCTCACAACTCGATGACAACGCATTCCTCGCGTGGGGATGGCGAATCCCGTTCCTCTTCAGCGCCGTCCTGGTCGTACTAGGTCTGGCCATCCGCATCCGTCTCGACGAAAGCCCGGAATTCACCGCGGTCAGCGCCGACGGCGTCCACCGGTTCCCCCTGGCAATCATCGCTCGCGATCACTGGCGACAGGTCGTCTTGATCGCGGCAGGGATGATCTCCGCCGGTGTGGTGTTCTACGTATCGACCGTCTTCTCGTTGACATATGGATCACAGGAACTGGGCGTGAGTCGGTCCCTGATGCTGACCCTGGTCTTGTTCGCCAACATCATTCTCATCATCGGTATGCCGTTCTTCGGTTGGCTTTCGGACCGCATCGGTCGCCGCACCATCTTCACCGTGTCTTTGGTGGCGTTGATTCCCGCACCCTTCGTATGGTTCCTGCTCCTGAATACCGCACAACCAGCACTCATGCTGCTCGGATTTGTGGTGCTTTATGTGCCCTTCGTCGCCAACTTCGGAATCATGCCCGCCTATTTCGCCGAAATGTTTCCCGCCGACGTCCGGTTCGCCGGTGTCGCAGTAAGCAACACTCTCGGTCAGGTTCTCGGCAGCTCGACCGCACCGCTGATCGCCGCCGCCCTTCTCAGCAGTTACCAATCCTGGACCGCAGTTGCTGTCTACATGGCACTCGCCGGCGTCATCAGTTTGATCGCTGCCATCATCCTGCAGGTCCGGGCAGCCGATACCAGGTTCTGACCGGCCAGCTCCACACAAAACTCGTCCTCGGATCACTACTGATCCGAGGACGAGTCCATTTGGGCGTTGATCAGCGAGTGAGTCCTGTGCGGGCCGCTTCATTGTTGACAGGCAACCCGACCAGCGCACGATGCAGAGCCACTAGTTCGCCGGTCAATTCTTCCCTGCGGTCCGGGTTCTCGATCACTAGATACGCGAAGCGGGTCGAAATTCCGTTGACTGCTTCAGCGATGATCAGGCCACTTGCAGTGGGCCGAGCGTGGCCTGATTCGGCCAGCCGGTCGATAAACCGAGCGTGGCGTCGGATCGAGCGGTCGTGAATGTCATGCCACAAAGTCCGCATCTGCTCGTCGATACGGGCTTGCTCGGCTAGGACCGCCAGCAGACCGCAATGCTCGACGTGAATGTCGAGCATTGCGACCAAGGTGGAGCGAAAAGTGGCAGTGGCGCTGGTGGTATCGGCGCTTTCCTGAATAGCCAGCACGCGATTGCGCACACGTGCGACCGCAGCGGCGAAGACCTCGATGCTGCTCGTGAAGTAGGCATATACGGTGGGTCTCGTCACGCCGGCCTCGCGGGCGATCTCCGCGACCGACGGAAGCACATAGTCTCGCCGTTCAACGATAGCCGCCGCCGCGTCCAGTAACTTATCTTCGGTACTCACCAGGTGTCTACGAAGTTTCGCCGCGGGGCAAGTTTCGTCTTTCCGATGACCCCGCACACCAGGGTGCGGGTCTCAGCGGGATCGATGACCCCGTCGATCTCAAACACTGTCGCGATGTTCAGTGCCTTTCCTCTCTCATATGCCTCGTCCACAAGCTCGGCGAAACGGTCCTGCCTCTCGACCGGATCGGCGATGTCCTCGAGTTCCCGACGATATCCGAGACGAACCGAGCCTTCGAGTCCCATACCGCCGAACTCTCCGGTCGGCCACGCGAAGGCTGCGGTGGCGGCATGCAAATGCCCACCGGACATTGCCATGGCTCCGAGTCCGTATGCCTTCCGCAACGCGACGAAGCAGACTGGGACGCGCAGGTTGGCGCCCACGACGAAAACACGGGGAAAATGACGAACCGACGCCGACTTCTCGGCCTCAGGGCCGACCATGAAGCCCGGGGTGTCACACAATGACAGAATAGGCAGGCCGTGTGCGTCGCAGAGCTGGAGGAATCGTGCCATCTTATCGGCCGCGTCGGCGTCGATAGCACCCCCGAGGTGCATCGAGTTGTTTGCGACGATGCCTATCGGCCGGCCCTCGAGACGCGCGAGGTAGGTCAAGACACCAGAACCGAAATCGGGTCGAAGCTCGAGCGCACTACCTGTGTCAGCCACCGTAGTGATCACCGGTCGGACGTCGTACGCGCGCGCGCGGTTCGTCGGGACGAGGTGACGCAGGAGACGTTGATCGTCAACGGTCCAAGTCATCTCGATGCCGGATAAGTTACCCAGCACTTGGCGCGCCAACGCAGTCGCATGGGCCTCGTCGTCAGCGAGGATATCAACGACCCCGTTTGGCACCTGGACACTCATCGGCCCGACCACGTCGGGGTGGAAGGTACCGAGACCACCGCCTTCGATCATTGCGGGACCACCCATGCCGAGCGATGCTTCCGGAGTGGCGATGATGATGTCGGCACACCCGGCGAGCGCGGCGTTTCCGGCGAAGCAACGACCGGAGACGATGGCGACAATGGGCACCGAGCCGGAGAGCCGGGCGAGCAAAGTGAAGGTGGGATCGTCGAGTCCGGCGATCCACCCTGTATCGACGTCACCCGGACGGCCACCGCCGCCCTCGGTGTAGAGCACGATCGGCAACGATTGCTCAGCTGCGATGGTGAACATCCGCGCTTGTTTGCGGTGGCCATACATGCCTTGGGTTCCAGCGAACACGGTGTAGTCATAGGACATCACCACGCACCGAGTGCCGTCGATGGTGGCTATGCCACAGATCAGGCCGTCCGCGGGGGTGTTCTCGATCAGGTCTTGCAGTGGGCGCCGCCCACGTTGCGCGGCGACGGTCAGAGCACCGTACTCGACGAAAGACCCCTCGTCGCACAGGTCGGTCAGGTTTTCGCGGGCAGTGCGGCGTCCGAGCGCGCGTCGCTTCGCTGTCGCATCCGGGCGATTGTCGTCTCGGGTGTAGCCGAGACGCGTTTCAAGCTCCATGAGGTCGGGGCGGATTTCGTTAAGCTCAACACTGAGATCGCCAGCAATATCAGCGGCGTCATCGCCGGCAGTTCCACCCAGGACAGCGAGGATGTCGCCCTCGGTAACCACATCCCCGACCGAAATCATCAGACGCTCGACTCGGCCGCTGACAGGAGCGGCCACGACGTGTTCCATCTTCATGGATTCCAGCACCAGCAGCGGCGCGCCACGTGAGATATCTGCGCCGACAGCGCAGTCGACCGCGATTACCACACCGGTCATCGCGGCGTGTACGACACAGTCTCCAGTCTCGATCCGTGGGTCGTCGGCCGGACGTGTCACCGTGGCGATCAGCTCGTGGAGTTGGTCGTCCACCAATGTTGTGTACAGCGAGCCGTCGACGATCTCGGGGCGTGCAAGAAGACTACGGACGAGTGCCGCGTTAGTCTCCACCCCGTCGATCCGGACTTCATCGAGGGCACGAATGGCGGCGTCGAGCAGTGCCCGAGGATCTCCGATGGGCATGTCGACGATGATCTTCGCGAGCAGCGAGTCGTAGCGCGGGGACACCTGCAGTCCCAGTTGGGCGTGTGTGTCGACGCGGATTCCGGACCCGGTGGGCAGATCGAGACGGTCGATCGTTCCTACCTCGGCGCGGACTCGTCCGTCGGGTGTCATCGACTCGGCGTTCAATCGCAGCTGAACACTGCTGCGGGCGAGGGGTGGGGGGTCGGGCAGATCGAGTTCGGACAGGGGCGTACCAGCTGCAATCCGCAATTGACCTGCTACTAGATCGACACCGGTGACTTGCTCGGTGATCGTGTGCTCGACCTGGATACGCGGATTGACCTCGAGAAACACGAAGCGGTCATGTTCCGGATCGACGAGAAATTCGACCGTGGCGACGCCGCTCAGTGCGGTGTGTTGGCCTAGCGTCCGGGCTGCGGTGAGAAGATCGCGGCGCAGCGAGTCCGAGAGCGCCGGAGCCGGTGCCAGCTCGATGATCTTCTGGCGGTTGCGCTGTATGCTGCAGTCGCGTTCACCGAGGTCGACAACGTCGTGTCCATCGCCGATCAGCTGAACCTCGATGTGCCGGGGGCGGGCCAAAAGTTCCTCGACATATACCGCGTCGTTGCCGAATGCGCGCAGCGCCTCGGAGCGGCAACGTTCCACCGCCGGCGCCACCTCCTCGCGGTGCGTTGCCACTCGTATGCCTCGACCCCCGCCGCCGGCGACGGCCTTTACCATTACCGCACCTGGCACCGAATCGAAGAACTCTTCCGCTGCCGCGGGCCCGGTGTCGGTGTCGGTGGCTCGCAGCACGGGCAACCCGGCCTCGACCGCCGCTCGGCGGGCCAACATTTTGTCGCCGAAGATCCGCAGAGTGGGCACCGCGGGACCGACGAATATCAGCCCAGCGTCGAGGCAGGCCTGCGCAAAATCTGCATTTTCCGATAGGAATCCGTACCCGGGATGTACCGCATCACAACCGGTCTCCTTGGCCGCAGCAATCAGCGCAGCGATGTCGAGGTACGCGGCGGGGCCTTCGGCATCGAGTGCGTAGCTGCGCTCGGTGACGTGTGCGGACGAGTGGTCATCGCGGGCATACACCGTGACCCACGACAGATCCAGGCTGTCGCAGGCACGGGCGATGCGGACAGCGATCTCGCCGCGGTTGGCGATGAGAACTTGAGTGACGGGCATTGTCAGTTTCCTTTCCTGACGATGATCCCAGCCTCTTCACGGTCCCAGATCACATGGGCGGCGTCGGCGCGGAGCATGTGCTTCTGAATCTTCTGGGTGGGGGTCTTCGGGAGCTCGTCCACAAAGCAGACAAAGCGCGGGACCATGAAGTATGGCAACCGCTCGATCAGAAATTCCGTCAGCGCCACTGGATCGATCGTGACCCCGTCCCGAGGTACAACGATGGCCTTGATCTCGTCCTCGGTGAGCTTCGAGGGCACGCCGACCACGGCACTCTCGTATACATCGTGGTGAGTGTTGATAACGCGTTCGACCTCGAAACTCGAGATGTTCTCACCGCGCCGCCGTAGCGCGTCCTTCATCCGGTCAGCGAAGAAATAGTGTCCCTCAATACGCCGGAACGCATCTCCTGTATGGACCCAACCGTCCTGCAGGGTTTCAGCGGTCTTGTCGGGAAGGCCGTGGTAACAGGCCATGACAATGCGTGGATCCCTTGGTCTGACCCACAATTCGCCTACTTCATCGTCGTCAACCTCGGAGCCGTCAGGTCGCACCAGCCGCAACTCGTATTCGGTCTCACGGGCGACGCCGGCTTCGCCGGGCACCAGTTCGGTTCCGTAGCTGCCCAGGAGGCTGCCGATCTCGCTCATGCCATACACGGGTTCAAGGGTGAGTCCGAAACGTTGGGCGAAAGCCTTTGGGTCGCTGGCCAACGGCGCCATTACCGCTAGATCGAGTGAGTTGTCGGCATCGTCCTCACAACGATCGCGCTGCTGCAGCAGCTCGGCCATCGCACCGAGCATGACTGTCATCGTTATCTCGTGCCGTCTCACCATCGGCCAGAACCCCGACACCGAGAAGCCGGGCTCAAGGAAACAGGTGGCGCCGACAATCAGCGCCTGATAAGCCCCATACCACTGACCGGCAAGGTGAAAGAGAGGAAGCGTGACAAGGATACGATCATCCGCAGTAGGGCGTGGTTGATCCTCACGCGAGGCGTAGGTGTACGCGTGGGCATGGGTTATCTCGACGCCCTTGGACGCGCCCGTCGTACCGGAGGTATACATATACGCCATGAGGTCGCTCGCATCCAGATCGACTGGATCGCCCATGCCGTACCCGAGAAGGTCTTCGAAGCGGACCGTCGTAAACGGTGCCGGCGCCTTGGCTTTGGTCTCACCCCGAACCACCACCGTTTGCAAGAACAGAAGATCCGCGGCAATGAGCTCGAGTCGATCTAGGTAGCGTTCTTCGATCACCAGCACCTCGCTGCCGGCATCGTTCAGGATGTGGGCAAGAAAATTCCCTCGATAACCGGTGTTGACGGGAACCTCAACAGCACCGATGAGCGCTGCACCCATCCAGGTATGGACGAAGTCAATGCTGTTGTCGAGCATCAAGGCCACTGTTTTCTCGCGCACGAGACCGTGGTGCATCAATCCGGAGCTCAGGTGGAGAGCCCGCTCGTACGCCTGCGTGAAGGTCCACGATCCATCGATACTGACATGCGCCAGCTTATCCGGATGCGCAGCGAGAGCTCGATCGAATGCGTCGCGGATGGTCCGCCTGTCGACGGGAGGAAGGTTACTCATTGACTCGACTTTACACATGTGTAAAACGCGCCACAAGTCTTGTGGCCCTATGCTTTCGATCCATGCTCGCCGTCACGACAAGCCACACCCTCCACGGCAGAACAGATGGCAAGCGCACCGATGAACAGGGATCGCCGCATGACGCGACAGCGCAGCGTGCCCCAAAACGACCACAGCACCGACTGCGATCAGTGCAATAGCCGATGGCCGATGGTCGACCATTGCACTGATCAATTTGCCATAATCGCCTGCGCTAGTAGGCAATTCACAGTATCTACCGTGCGCCGTCGCCGCTGGGCGATCGGAAGTCGGTCATCTCCCGAGCCAGTCGCGAAGAACAGCACTCGCGTCTGCGCCAGCTGTGCGAGGGATCGTGGGAATGGCCGACGGCGTACGGGAGAAACGCGGCGCGGGCGCCGCCTGCTGGACCCCGCCGACTTCGATGATGGTGCCACGCCGCACCAAATGACCGCCAGCCGCCGCTTCATCCAGCGACAACACCGGCGTCACACAAGCATCGGTGCCAGCAAATACGCCCGCCCAGTGATCACGTTCCTCTGCGAGGATGACCTCTGCAAACACCTTTCGGATATGTGGCCATTGATCACGGTCGTTTTGTTCGGGTAACTCCGCGTCGGCCAAACCCAGCCCTGTCAGTAATTGTGCGTAGAACTGTGGCTCGATTGCGCCCACTGCAATCCATCTGCCGTCGGCGCATTGGTAGGTGTCATAGAACGGCGCTCCCCCGTCGACAAGATTGGCCCGTGGCCGATCCGTCCATGCATCAGCGCCCCGCATGGCCCACGCCATTTGCATAAGCACGCTCGCGCCGTCGACCATGGCCGCATCCACAACCTGCCCGCGACTTGACTGCTGCCGTTCGAGCAACGCAGCAAGAATCCCCACGACGAGGAACATCGATCCGCCACCGAAGTCTCCCACCAAATTCAGTGGCGGGACAGGTTTCCCCTCGCTGTCGCCGATCGCGTGTAGCGCGCCCGTCAAAGCGATGTAGTTGATGTCGTGTCCTGCACGCTTGCTCAGTGAACCCTCTTGGCCCCATCCCGTCATCCGTGCGTAAATCAGCCCTGGATTGACCGACGAACAGTCGTCCGGGCCCAGGCCGAGCCGTTCGGTGGTGCCGGGCCGATAACCCTCGATCAGGACATCCGCGACGGCGACGAGTTCGAGAACTCGTTCACGCCCCTCAACTGTCTTCAGGTCCGCATTGATCGATCGTCGATTTCGCAACATGTGATCGGGTTGCCCATTCGTGACCTCGAGCGCGCCGCTCGGGCGTTCGACCCGGACAACGTCGGCGCCGAGATCACCGAGGATCATGGCAGCGTGCGGCCCGGGGCCGATTCCTGCGAGTTCGAGGACCTTTACACCGTGGAGGGGGCCAGGCATACGAGCAACCTTTCGTGTCGATTGGAGAGCCGCACTCTAAAGCGCATCGATAGCGGCGAGACCGCTGACGTAGCTCCGCGCACGAGTGGGATCGAACGAGCGAGAAATCTGTAGCTTCTCCGCTTCGAGTGAGCCCTCGGCGTGGGTTGCGAGTACGGATTGGTATCCGCCGTAGTCGCGGGCGGTGAGGTCGGCGATGAAGTTGAGCAACTTCAGACGCTTCTCGGCCGGAACAGCTGCTGCATAGTACTTTTCGAGAACTGCCCGAATCTCCGGGTTGTCCCAATCTTCGCCGCCGGGGCCGGTGGCGAGCAAACCGCCCGACAGGTCGGTGAGTATCGCGACAGCGTTGTGAAAGCCGTGAGCGAAGTGGTACTTCGCCATGTTGACCGCGAGAGGGTCGGGCTGTTGCACTCCATGCTCACCTGGACGCGAACGCACAGCCGACAGTTGAGCAAGCCCACGGACAGTCTCACTCCAAGTAATCAACTCGGTGAGCTTGCCTTTGACGTGGCCAGCCTTGCTGATGCCGTTGGCGTCGGCGATCAGGGAAGCGGCGCCGACCATGATGTCGAGCAGCGGAAGTTTGTAATTGATAGCGGTGAAGCGGTGATAGTCGACGAACGCCAGAGCAAGTGGACCTGCCAATTCGGAACGACGGTTGAGGAATACGCGATCCTTCGGCACTCGGACGTCGTCGAATACCGTCAGAGACTCGAGCAATTTGTGCTTGCTTGAGATCGGGAACTCGAAGCTGTTTCGATCGCCCGCGGCATATGGCGAGACGTAGAGGTTAAGACCCGGTGTGTCTATCGGGATGGCGAAGGACACGGCGTAGTCGGCGTCGTCGGGTCCCATGGCTCGGGTGGGGAGCACGATCAGTTCGTCGGCGTTCGCGGAGAACGAGGTGTGGCATTTGGCGCCGCGGACGGTGATTGAGTCCGTGTCTTCGTCAACGATGTGCAGGTAGAGGTCCGGGTCTGCTTGTTGGCGCGGTGCCAGTGACCGGTCGCCTTTGACGTCAGTTTGGGCGACAGCTAATGCGAGGTCGTCTCGACAGACCCGACGGTAGAATTCGCGGGCGTTCTCGAGCCCTTCACCTTCTGTCGCCCGCAATAGCGCGAACATCGCGTCGCTGCCGACCTCCTTGAGGACGATCGTTCCTCCGCCACGTCGCGATACCTCTTCGATGAGCGCTCCGCGGCGCACAAGATCGTCGGCAGATTTTGGTGCGACGTAGAATGCGCTGACTTCCTCCCCATCGACATCGGCGACCGCCAAGTCCGGACGATCAGCTGCAATGTCGAAGCAGATTGCCGAATGGTCCACTGCCATGGCGAGTTCGGGCTCACCGACCACGTCGTCGACTTGCCTGCCACGGTAGAACACTCGACGGTCGTCGTTGAGGCCCTTGCGGTACTCGTCACCCGTACGTAAACCCACTATGGACTCCTCATCTGCTAACAACGCTTTACAGTAGTGTCAAATAGATTAGCGATCGCTACCTAAGCGCACAAGTCCATATCGTGGTCAAGGCAGGGCGAAATACCCGTTTTTGAAGCCGTAACTTGAGCCCTATTGGCACTACAACTTCGATCCGACACCTGGAGATTGATGCCAAGTCGCCTCAAACCAGAGGGGCGAGGGCTGATACATCGCCCCGCCCCTCCCAGTCGACCCGCGTAGAGATCAACTAAGGTTCACGCCCAACTCGTCGAGTAGTACTCTGCTGTCAACTCGTCGACTCGGTCACACCGAACAGCAGACCCCAACCGACCCGGTCCGAACGCTCCGAACGATCGATCGAGATGGCTTTCTGATTTGTAAACTCGTCCAGTGCATCTGGGCCGAGCTCCCGGCCAAAACCGCTCTGCTTGTACCCGCCGAAAGGCAGTGCCCCTGAAAGGTTGTGCCAGTCGTTAATCCAGACGGTGCCGGCCTCGAGTCGATTCACCACTTCACGCGCCCTGCCTTCGTCGGTGCTCCACACCCCTGCCGACAGGCCGTACTCCGAGTCGTTGGCCAGCGCTACTGCCTCATCAATGTCGTGGTACCGGAGCACCGACAGCACCGGGCCGAAGATCTCCTCACTCGCCACCCGCATGTCGCTGGTTACATCGGTGAATACTGTGGGAGGAACCCAGTTCCCCTGCTCAAATAGCGGACCGTCCAGGGTTCCCTGGAAGGCCAGGCTCGCACCTTCCTGTTTCGCGCTCTCGATGAATTCGAGGATGCGATCACGCTGGCGAGAGTTGATCACTGGACCCAAGTCGGTCCCGATTTTTGTCGGATCTCCGATCCGGAGTTGACGTGCCCGAGCGACCAACCGGGAGACGAAATCGTCGTGGATGGAGTCGTGCACGAGAAGGCGGGTGCCGGACTCGCACGCTTGCCCGGCGTGGACGAGAAATGCCCACAACGACCCATCCACCGCGAGGTCGAGGTCGGCATCATCGAGGATGATGTTCGCGCCTTTGCCACCAAGCTCGAGGGTGACCTGCTTGACATTGTTCGAGGCCGCGCTCATCACCTTCCGGCCAGTGGCTGTGGATCCGGTGAACGAAATCTTGCGGACTCTTGGATGCCCCGCCAGATGCTCACCAACGCTGTCGCCGTCTCCTGTGACAAGGTTGAAGACCCCATCAGGCAGTCCAGCGTCCATGAGGGCTTCGGCGAGGATTGTGGTGCCAATAGGTGTCTTCTCGTCGATCTTGAGTACAACGCTGTTGCCCGTGGCAATGGCAGGGATCGTCTTCCACACGGCCAGCAACAGAGGGAAGTTCCATGGAACGATTCCTCCCACGACCCCCAGTGGTTCACGCCGGATTGATCCGGCCACACTGCCGTCAGCCTCAACCACAGTTCGCTCCCACTCATAGCTTCGAGCGAGATTGGCGAACCGCTGCATGTGGGCGATCGGGTACCCGACCGCCAATCCCTGTGCGAGTCGGACAGGTGTGCCGTTTTCCTGTGCGGCGAGCAGTGCGAGTTCCTCGGCCCGCTCACTGAGCTTCGCTGCGACAGCATCGATGAGATCCGCCTTCTCTGCCATCGGCCGCTCGCGCCAGCCGCTGGTCGCGAAGGCCTGGGCCGCCGCCTCCACCGCCGCGTCGACGTGCTTGACCCCACCTTTGGCCAGTGTCGCTACCAAAGCGCCCGTGGCCGGGTTGATCACTTCATAGCGCTCATCGGTGTCGACCCATTGTCCACCGATTAACATCTGATAGTGCATGTCATGTCTCCCGTGATCGGTTAATCGAAGATGATGACGCCGCGAATGTTCTTGCCCGCGTGCATGTCCGCGTATCCGGTCGCCACATCGTCCAGTGTGTACGTTTGCGTGATCAACTCGTCGAGTTTCAACTGCCCGTTCTGGTACATCCGGATCTGCCTGGGGATGTCGGCGAAGGGGTTGCTCGAACCGAACAAGGATCCTTGGATCCGCTTCTGCATCATTGTGAGCATCCATGGGTTGATGGGAATACCACCCTCGCCGGTCATATCACCGATACCCGTCACAACCACCGTTCCAGCCTTGCGGATGGCGTCGAAGGCTTGAGCGATGTGCACACCGGCGGTTACACCAACGGTCACGATGGCTTTGTCGGCACCTTGACCTTCGGTGACCGAGCGGCCGAAGTCAGCAGCCTCTTCGATAGTCGAAAAGGCATGCGTCGCACCCAATTCCAAGGCTTTCTCCTGCTTGAACGGCACTGGATCGACCGCGATGACAGTTCCGGCTCCGGCGTGCGCAGCCCCCTGGACTGCGTTGATGCCAATACCACCGATACCCATGACGATCACGACGTCGCCGGGCATGATCTCTGCGGAATAGACAGCCGAACCCCAACCTGTACCGACTCCGCAGCCAAGAAGGACAATCTTCTCCAAAGACAGCTCCTTCGGCACTTTAATCGCCGACATAGCAGATACGACAGTTCTCTCGGCAAAGGTTCCCAGCCCTGCGATCTGCCCCACAGGCTGACCATCGAGACTGAAACGGAAGCTGTCAGGGTCATCGAACCGAGAGCCTCGAACCGTGTACTGACCCACGTTGCACAGGTTGGATATCCCTTCTGCGCACCACCGGCAATGGCCACAGGCCGGTAGGAATGAGAAGACGACGTGGTCTCCTACTTCCCACCCGGATGTGTGAGGTCCAATGGCCTCCACAACGCCCGCGCCCTCGTGACCTCCGATTATCGGGTAATGGTCTCCCACCAGATCCCCAGTCTGGAGATGATCGTCGGAATGGCAGAGCCCTGCCGCGACGAGCTTCACGCGCAACTCGTTCTGACGCGGTTCTTCGAGTTCGATGTCGACGACCTCGAACTTGCCTGGGGACTCACGCAGCACAGCTGCTCGGGTTATCACAGTTTGCCTCCTTGACGCGCCCCGATTCGGGCGGATAGCGGATACCAGAGTGACGACACAGAATTTGCGGTCGGCATGTGATTAGCCTTACATCAGTTGACAGTTGTGTCAATGAGTCAGCATTCAACCCGCTCTTGGAAAGGCAATCCGTTGACAGTAGTGTCACAGGGGAAGATTGTGAGCCTCGATGGACGTCTCCGCTCGGGGCGGGATAACATCCCCGACGTTCCTCCGCGTTAAGGACGTTCCTCCGCGTTAAGGACGTTCCTCCGCGTTAAGCGCGTTACGCGGATCGGATACTCACAAGCGGTTGCCGAAGTGACTCTCCACGACTCTTTCCGCCACCTCATGGGGAGCAGCAACTGGCTCCTTACTCGCCTGCGCGCAAAGGGATCTTTCGAGACAGGCCGTTGAGCGGCGCGGCGTTCTAGTCGGAAGCTGCCATGACACTCTGCGGCGGTAGGCATTTGGGGCAGCAAAGCCCGTGACCGCCGAGCCAACATGACAGCGAGCTCAGTCACGCAACCCAATGAGCCGCTCGTAGATTGGCGAGAGCTGTGCGGCCAACCCCTCGACGCCACCGGACTGCCCGCAGTCATCGCGACCACCCTCAAGAGCTCCATCCGCCGCGCCAAAGAACATCTCTTCTACACCGATTCCGCGACGATTATCGAACGCGGCAAGGTCACCGGTATCTCCAAATCCGTGATTGACGCCATCGGACGTGCCCTGGAACTCGATGAGGCCGAGCGCTCCCATTTGTTCAAACTGCACCGTCGAGCGGATCGTATCGCCGCGCGACTGCTCCGTTCCCCCGACTCGCGCCGCCTAGAATCGTCGACGGGATTCGCCGCACTGTCGGTGCCGCCGGACCCGGCGATGTGATCGCCACACCGATCCTCTACCTCCACGACAGATCAAACACACAATTCAGAAGATGCTTTGCTCCGGAGTTGACGCACCACAGGGGCGGCCCTCACCAAAACACAGCGAGGGCCGCCCCTATATCTCGACGGCGCCAGAACTCGGGTCCGATTCGCGCTACCGTTCTAGGTTATGGGGACCAGCTTCCACGGACCGAACCCGTGTCCACACATCACTCGCGCGATGACACTGCGCACGGAGAACGAACGACTGCGCGCCGAGATCGCCTACTTGGGAAAATTGCGGGCTTGAGGTCACAGGAACGACGCTGAAAGTTCGAGCTGTCGAGGACCTCAGGCGCACTACCCGTTACCCCTCTTGCTGCAGATCGCAGGCCTTCCCTAGTCGACGTTCTACGACCACCGGCGCCGGCTCAGTCGCGGGGACACCCGAACCGAGATCAAAGAGAACGTTCGGGGTGCACTCGAGGCGGATAACAGCGCTTACGGGCACCGACGCACCCTCTCCGTCCTGCTCCGACGGGAGTGGAAGGTGTCCAAGAAGACCGTGCTCACACTGATGCGCGAACTCGGGGCGCAATGCCCGGTGGCGCCGTCGCAAAACGGTACAACTCCTTCCGAGGGGAGGTCGGCGCGGCAGCCGAGAACGTGTTGAACCGCCATTTCGCGACAGAATTTAGGCACACCAGGTGGGTCACGGACGTGACCGAGTTCAACATCGGCAGTTTCAAGGTCTACCTTTCGCCCGTCCTCGATCTCCATGACAACCGGATCATCTCAGCGACGGCAGGGTCCTCTCCGAGCGTGAAGATGGTCACCGGCAGCCTCCGCATGGCCATCGACACTCTCAACCCTGGTGAGAAGCCACTTGTTCACTCGGACAGTGAGACTGTTTGTGCCGGTGTTTTCGGATTTCCTGACCGTCACGCGCGACACGTTGCGCGAGGCAGGGCTCACCCAGTCGATGTCCCGCAAAGACACGTGCCTCGACAACGCCGTCATGGAGGGATTCTTCAGCCACCTCAAGGAGGAATGGTTCCGCATCCAGAAACCCGGAACTCTCGACGAGTTTCACACGAGACTCACTGACTACCTGCGATGGTGGAACACCACCCGCATTCAACAACGGCTCGGCTACCTCAACCCCGACGAGTACCGCGCCCAAACATCCACCATCGCATAAGCTTCCACTAAAGTGTCCAACTTTCGGGGACCACTTCACTGCTCCGCGACTATTTCCCCAAACGTAGCGACCTGAACGTGCACAGCCCACATCGGCTTGCGGAGGTTGCTGTCGAACTCACCAACCGTCCCCGGAAGATCCTCGACTGGGACACCCCAGCTGACCGGTTCGGTAGGCTCGTAGAGACTCATCGATCACCGCCGTGTTGCGACGACTGTTAGAACTTGCCCTGTCATAAACACTCCAGGGCGGCCCGCAGAGCTACCAGCGCATCGGCCACGAGGAGCGGCACCTTGCGAGGCATCGGAGCCACGCGTTCCAGAACGGTCCGGCTGAACACCCCCGCCGGAACCTCGCACGGGCCGTACACGCCGTGGGTTTGCGTCTGGTAAGCGAAGAGCAGATCGCTGACCTGCCCCGATCAGCTCGTCCGCGTGGGACAGCGTCGCGGCAACGCCGAGATGGCGCTCGGGGAGCCAATGGGATGTCGAGTCCGTCATGTCCCAGTGTTATGCGGCGGCGTCGCTCTCCTCTCACCTCCTACCCGCGGTTCCTGCCTGGGACGCATTGTTCGGCTATCACCCCTGAACTCCGCGATCACCGTGTCTCCGCTGGTCACGGTGACATCGTAGATCCCGTTCTTACCGAATCGCGCACGCTCGACCGCGTCGGCCATGAGCACGTCGCCGGCTTTGGTCGGGCGTACGTATCGAATGTCGCAACGCGCCGCCACCGCCGGATCTGCGTAACTGTTGCAGGCCATCGCAAACGTGGTGTCGGCCAACAGGAACACATAACCACCATGGGTGATCGCATGGCCGTTGACCATGTCCTCGGTGATCACCATCGACATCCGCGCGTACCCGTCGTCCAGCTCCATCAGTTCGATCCCCAGCTTTTGCGACGCTGCATCGACGGCGAACATCTCGTGCGCGATCCGGTTCTTCATTATTGCCGCGCTTCTTCTTGCATGAACATGGTGGCCCCACCGGTGGCGAAGTTTCGCACGTCCTTGCCCGCTGCCCTCATCTCCGGGGACGCCAGACCGGCCTGCAGCGACGCCTCATCAGCGAAGTACAGGTTGGCAACCGCATAGAAGGGCGGATCCGACCCGTCGAGCGAACCGACCTTGCCCCACGTGAAGTCAGTCAGACCGGGCACAGCCTTGGCCAACGGAACGTGTGTGGACGTGTAATAGTCATCGAACGCGGAGGGGTCCTCGGGCTTGCCGTAACAGACGGCCACGCGGAAGCTCATTTCTCGTTCTCCGGCTTCGCGACGAGAGTGAGCACGTCGTACGTGGCGACGGGGCCACCCTCTTGATTGACAACCACTGCGTCCCAGCACACTTCACCGTAGTCGGCGCTCTGACGCGGGGTAATCAACTTGGCCGTCAGCGTCACCGTCAGCGAATCCTCGGCCTTGACCGGTGTCAGAAATCGCAGGTTGTCGACACCGAAGTTGGCGAGCACGGGGCCCGGCGCGGGATCGACGAACAATCCTGCCGCGAGCGAGACGACTAGGTAGCCGTGCGCGACGATGCCGCCGAACAGCGGATTGGCCGCTGCTGCTTCGGGGTCGGTATGCGCGTAGAACGTGTCGCCAGTGAACTCGGCGAAGTGGTCGATGTCCGCGCGGGTCACCTGACGGGGTCCACCGACGATGGTGTCACCGAGCTTAAGCTCGCCGAGGTTCTTCCGGAACGGATGCACGTCTCCGGTTGTCTGAGCAGAACCCGTCACCCACTTGTTTCCGACGGCGGTGAGTACGTCGGGCGTTCCCTGAATTGCAGTGCGCTGCATGTGGTGCAGCACGCCGCGCATACCACCGAGCTCTTCGCCGCCACCTGCGCGCCCGGGCCCGCCGTGGACGAGAACAGGGAGGGGTGAACCGTGCCCGGTCGACTCCTTCGCGTCCTCATTGTTGAGCACGAGGATGCGGCCATGGTATGGCGCGGAGCCCAGGACGATCTCGCGGGCGATCGCGGGATCCGCGGTGACGAGCGAGGCGACCAGTGAGCCCTTGCCGCGGGCGACGAGGTCGAGCAGGTCTGTGGTGTCGTCGTAGCCGATCACCGTCGAGACCGGGCCGAACGCCTCGATCTCGTGCGGCTCGGGAGCTGTCTTGTCCCCTGCCTTCAGCAGCACAGGCGCCATGAACGCGCCTGGTCGCGAGTCGACGTTCTCCGGAGCGCCGTAAACGACGCTTGCGGACTTGGCCAGGCCGCGAATGGATTTCAGGACCTCGTCGCGCTGGTCGATGCTGGCGAGCGCGCCCATCGTGACGCCTTCGTCGCGGGGATCTCCCACAACGACCTTGTCCAGCCGCGTTTTCAACGCGTCGATGACGGGCTCGACCATCGGCTGCGGTACGAGGACACGACGGATGGCCGTGCACTTCTGGCCGGCCTTGACTGTCATCTCGGCGAAGACACCCTTGACGAACAGGTCGAACTCGGGGTCTTCCTGCGCAACGTCGGAAGCGAGGATAGAAGCGTTGAGTGAGTCGGCCTCGGCGGTGAAGTGCACGCCGTCTCCGACGACGTTCGGGTGGCCGCGCAACAACGCGGCGGTGTCGGCCGATCCGGTGAAGGCAACCGAGTCCTGACCACCGAGGTGGTCGATGATGCCGCGTGCGCTTCCGCACAGAAGCTGCACGGAACCTTCGGGAAGCAGGCCGCTCTCGATAATGCGGCGGAACACCAGCTCGGTGAGGTAGGCCGTTTGGCTTGCAGGCTTGACGATGGTCGGGACGCCGGCGATGAAGGCAGGCGCGAGCTTTTCGAGGAAGCCCCACACCGGGAAGTTGAACGCGTTGATCTGCACGGCGACACCACGGCGCGAGGTGTAAATGTGTTGGCCGAGGAAAGTGCCCTTCTTCCCGAGCTGCTCGACTGCGCCGTCGAGGTAGACGATGTCATTGGGAAGTTCGCGTCGAGCCTTGCTCGCATAGCTCAGGATGGTGCCGAACCCGCCGTCGATGTCGACGCCGGAATCGCGCTTGGTGGCACCAGTGTGAACACCGAGCTCGTAGAACTCTTCCTTGCCTGCCATGAGCGTCAGGCCAAGCTGCTTGAGCAGGGCGGCGCGCTCGTGGAACGTCAGCGCGGCCAGCGCGGGGCCGCCGATATTGCGGGCGTAGTCGATCATTCCGGCGACGTCGAGTCCAGTCGACGAGATTCTGGCGACCTCGCTGCCATCGATCGCGCTGAGCAACGGAGTTCCCTCTCCGCTCGCAGCGAACCATTGTCCTTGCGCGTAGCTTTCCAGCAGTCTACTCACAGCATCTCCATCTCACCGTACGTTCGGTCGGTAATTACCATGGCGCGGAATGTATCCAATTGTCAAGGGCAATCAGCTGGGTTGCCGCCTCAAACCATCGAATGTCAGTGCAACCACGGCGTCGGCGAGCGCGTCGACAGAGCCTCCAGTTCGGGGCTTGTACCACTCGATAAGCGAGTTGACGGTGCCGAACAGCAGACGTGAGACGAGCGCGGGGTCGATGTCGTCTCGTAGGTCTCCCTCATCCGCAGCAGCGACGACGAGAGCCGAGACGAAGGCATCGAACTCGCGACGCCGCGCGAGGGCCCGACGCTCAACCTCGGTATTGCCGCGAACCCGAAGCAGCAGTGTGACGTACGGCAGCTCGGCGACGAGGATTTCCACACTTCGCCGGGTAAGATATTCCAGCCGGTCTATGTAGCGCCCCTCGGCTGCCGGCTTCTCGGTAGTGACCGCGAACAAGGCGTTCAACGCACGCGAGAGCGCAAGCTCGAGCAGTTCGGACTTACCGGACACGTGATGATAGATCGACGATTTGGTAATTCCGAGGCGCTTCGCGAGAACCTCCATCGACGTGCCGTCGTACCCCTTGTCATTGAAGACCTTGACCGCGACGGCCAACAGTGAGTCGAGGTCGTATCCCGGGCGTCCCGGGAGCCCTGTTCTGCGCGGATCGCGTGCGGTTGTCATGGCGATATCTTCTCAGGTGCCCTCCCATTGCACAGCATCATGCCACCCAGCTCTTGCGTGACGACCGAATGTTCGGTTATTAATTGAGGTATCAACCCGGCAGAGGAGCAAGCAGTGGGCGAAGTTTTCTTGGTAGCAGGCGCACGAACACCGCAAGGGAGATACGGCGGCGCGCTGTCGAGCGTGCGGCCCGACAACCTCGCCGGAATCGTCGTCGCGGAAGCCGCCCGACGCGCCGGTATCCCGGCGGATCAGATCGACGAAGTCATTCTCGGTGCCGCCAACCAGGCCGGCGAAGACAATCGTGACGTGGCTCGGATGGCGGTTCTCCTCGCAGGCCTGCCCGACTCCGTCCCCGGATACACGGTCAACAGACTCTGCGCGAGCGGCCTCACCGCCGTGGCCAACGCCGCATCGACCATCCGTAGCGGCGAAGCCGACATCATCGTCGCGGGCGGTGTCGAGTCGATGACGCGCGCTCCATGGGTTCTGTCCAAACCTGGCACCGCGTGGGCCAAGCCCGGTGAAATCTTCGACACCTCGCTCGGCTGGCGATTCACCAACCCGACGTTCACTGCTCACGATGCCGCGGTCCCAGCCGGCTCCGGACCGGACGTACGCAAGATCACGCTGTCCATGGGCGAGACGGCCGAAGAGGTTGCGCTCAGCGAGGGCATCACGCGCGAAGAAAGCGACGCTTTCGCGCTGCGCAGCCAGGAGCGCG
This sequence comes from Rhodococcus sp. ACPA4, assembly GCF_002300185.1. NCBI lineage: Bacteria > Bacillati > Actinomycetota > Actinomycetes > Mycobacteriales > Nocardiaceae > Rhodococcus > Rhodococcus sp. ACPA4. The sequence continues at coordinate 365,597 of NZ_NSDY01000003.1, read as the reverse complement.
CCGTCGCCGCCATCGACGCAGGCCGCTTCGCCGACGAAATAGTGTCGGTACAGACCAGAGACGGGGACGTCACCGAGGACGAAACCCCACGCCGTGGATCCACGCTCGAGAAGCTGGGCAAACTGAAGTCCGTCTTCAAGAAGGACGGCATCGTCACGGCCGGCTCGGCATCGCCTTTCACCGACGGTGCTGCCGCGCTCGTCGTGGCGAGCGAACAAGCAGTGAAGAAATATGACCTCGCAGTCCGCGGACGCATTGTCACCAGTGCGAGCGCCGGCATTGCCCCCAACATCATGGGCCTCGGGCCCGTCCCGGCGACGCAGAAAGCGCTCGCCCGTGCCGGGTGGAGCATCGGCGACCTCGGGGCCGTCGAACTCAACGAAGCATTCGCCGCGCAGTCACTCGGCGTCATCCGTCAGTTGAAACTCGACGACTCCATCGTCAACGCCGACGGCGGTGCCATCGCCCTCGGACACCCCCTCGGCGCCTCGGGCGCACGAATACTGCTCACACTCCTCGGGCGCATGGAACGTGAAAAAGCACAACGTGGTTTGGCAACCCTGTGTGTCGGTGTCGGGCAGGGTGTTTCGATGCTGATCGAGGCGCCGTGAACACGCTCGTCGTAGAGGAATTCGCGGATCGCGTCGTCGTGACGCTTGACCGTGCGAAGCAGCGCAACGCCATCAACACGGAGATGATCTCCGAACTGCACGAGGTGTGCGCACTCATCGAACACAATCCCAAGCTGCTCCTCCTCACCGGCCAGGGCGATCACTTCGCCGGCGGCGCTGACATCAATGAGCTTCGGGCACGAACGCGCGAAGATGCCCTGCGTGGGATCAATCGGAACCTGTTCGACCGTATCGCCGCACTCCCCTTACCGACCGTCGCGGCAATTTGCGGCTACGCCCTCGGCGGAGGTGCGGAATTGTCCTACGCCTGCGACATTCGAATCGCTTCGCCCAACGTTCTTTTCGGAAACCCCGAGCCGGGCCTGGGGATCATGGCAGCCGCAGGAGCAAGCTACCGGCTTCCCACCCTCGTCGGTGTATCCGTCGCCAAGCAAGTCCTGCTCGGTGGCCGCACGCTCGACGCGGATGCCGCGCTACGGTCCGGACTGGTGGTAGAGATTGCCGAAGACCCACTAGCTGCTGCGCACGCATTGCTCGACCGTGTCGCTAAGCAGGCACCCCTGGCGCTGAAGCTGACCAAGAAGATCCTCGACGCCCCGGGCTCGCATCCGTGGGCCGACGACATCGCCCAAGCTGTCCTGTTCGAGACCGACGACAAACAACGCCGCATGACGGCATTTCTGGAGAAGAAGAAATGACAGTTCCACAGAAGGTCGGTGTCGTCGGCGGCGGACGGATGGGCGCGGGCATCGCACAGGTGTTCGCAGTCCTGGGTTCGACGGTCGTCATCGCCGAATCCGCCGACCAGAAGGCCGCACTGGACCGCGTCGAGACCGGCCTTGCTCGCGCGCACGAACGCGGGAAGCTCACTCTCTCCCCAGCAGAACTTCTGTCGTATGTCACCACCGTCGCCAGCCCGGCCGACCTGCCGTCCGACCTGGACCTCGTTGTCGAGGCTGTTCCGGAGATCCCGACGCTCAAGGTCGAGGTGCTCGCACTCATCGACAAGACGGTTTCTACCGAGACGATCATCGCGTCCAACACGAGTTCCATATCGATCGCCGAACTCGGGGTCGCACTCAACGACCCGGCCCGGTTCATCGGAATGCACTTCTTCAACCCGGTTCCGGCGTCGACGCTGGTGGAAATCGTCCGAGCGCCGACGACGTCAGCCGATGTCGTCGAGCGAGTGCGCGAATGGGTATCACTGCTCGGCAAAACCGAGGTACTCGTCAATGACTCCCCTGGATTCGCCACCAGCCGCCTCGGCGTCTGTCTTGGACTCGAAGCCATCCGCATGCTCGAGGAAGGCGTCGCCGACGCCGAATCGATAGACCGTGCAATGGAACTCGGCTACAAGCACCCGATGGGCCCGCTACGGAGCACCGATCTCGTCGGACTCGACGTCCGGCTGGCCATCGCGGAGCATCTGGCATCGACGCTCGGTGAGCGGTTCACCCCACCACAGCTGCTTCGCGACAAGGTCGCACGCGGTGAGCTCGGGCGCAAGTCAGGCAAAGGGTTCCACGAATGGGAGAGCAAATGACCGTACGGCTGGACGTATCCGACAGGCTCGCGACCATCACACTGGCTCGGCCCGAGGCGCACAATGCTCTCGATACGGCGTCCAAAGTCGCCTTTCAGGAGGCGGTCGACGCCGCGGCTGGCGATTCGACCGTGCGTGCAGTGCTCATCACCGCCGAGGGTAAGAACTTCTGCGTCGGGCAGGATCTCGGCGAGCACGTTGCTGCGCTCGAGACCGACCCGTCGACAGCCATGGACACAGTCGGCATCCACTACAACCCGCTGATTCGATCGCTGAAGAATCTCGTAGTGCCGGTGGTGGTGGCTCTGCCGGGTGCGTGTGTCGGCGCCGGACTGGGGATCGCGTTGGCCGGCGACATCCGCGTCGCCGGGACGAAGTCGTCTTTCGCGACCGCATTCACGGGCATCGGCCTTGCCAGTGACTCCGGTTTGAGCTATTCGCTGGTGGAATCGCTCGGGACCAGTCGTGCCTGCGCACTCATGCTGCTGGGCGACAAGATCACGGCCTCGCAGGCACTGGACTGGGGTCTGGTACACCGAGTCGTCGCCGACGAGGAGGTCCTCGCGACCGCGTCGGGTCTCGCCCGAAACTTGGCCGCAGGCCCCACCGAGGCATACCGACAGGTCAAGTCGCTGGTCCATGCCTCGGCGTCCGGGTTATCGGAGGCTTTGGATCGTGAACTCGCAGCACAAAGACACCTGGGGCAGACGGCGGACCATCGAGCTGCTGTCGACGCATTTCTCAGGAAGAAGAAGCCGGTCTTCACCGGAGCGTAGTGGTGCGGTTAAGTGCCCCTCTTGAGCGCTCAACCGCATCACTGAAGCCCCGTCCTCTTGTGCCTCGAGCCCCTTTCGCGCATACTGATTACCTACCGAATATTCGGTAATGAAAGTAGGACTAATGACCACGTCAGAAACCCTAAATCTGTTACAGGAAACTTTCGACGAGACCATTGCCCACGAGCAGCGCGTCGAACCCCGCGACTGGATGCCGGACGGCTACCGCAAGTCGCTCATCCGCCAGATCGCACAGCATGCGCACTCCGAGATCATCGGCATGCAACCGGAGGGCAACTGGCTCACCCGCGCGCCATCGCTGCGACGCAAGGCCATTCTGATGGCCAAGGTTCAGGACGAAGCCGGACACGGCCTGTATCTGTACTCCGCCGCCGAGACGCTCGGAGCCGACCGCGCAGACCTGACGGCCAAGCTCATCGAAGGTAAGCAGAAGTACTCCTCGATCTTCAACTACCCGACCCTGACGTACGCAGACGTCGGCACCATCGGCTGGCTCGTCGACGGGGCGGCGATCTGCAACCAAGTTCCCCTGTGCCGAAGCTCCTTCGGACCGTACGCACGCGCGATGATTCGCGTCTGCAAGGAAGAATCCTTCCATCAACGTCAGGGTTACGAACTGCTTGCGACGATGATGCGTGGCACCGACGAGCAGCGCGCCATGGTCCAGGAGTCGGTGAACCGCTGGTGGTGGCCGGCACTGATGATGTTCGGCCCGCCCGACGACGAGTCTCCCAATACCGAGCAGTCGATGAAGTGGGGCATCAAGCGCCACACCAACGACGAACTGCGTCAGCGCTTCGTCGACATGTCTATCCCCCAGGCGGAGGCACTCGGCGTCACCTTCCCGGACCCCGACCTGAAGTGGAACGAAGAGCGCAAATCGCACGACTTCGGTGAGCCGGACTGGTCAGAATTCATGGAGGTAATCCAGGGCAACGGTGCGTCGAACATCGAGCGCATCGTTAACCGGCGAGCGGCACACGAGAACGGCGCCTGGGTGCGCGAGGCAGCAACCGCTTTCGCGGAGAGGAACGTAGCATCATGACAGAATCAACTGCCGAAGGCGGGCACGGCGTCGTTCCCGCCGAGAATATGTCTGATGAGCCGAAAAGGTCGTCCGTCAAGGCGGATTGGCCCCTGTACGAGGTCTTTTTGCGCGGCAAGCGTGGACTGAATCATGTCCATGTCGGGTCGCTGCACGCCGCCGACGACCACATGGCGCTGCGGCATGCACGCGACGTCTACACCCGTCGAAACGAAGGCGTCAGTATTTGGGTGGTTCCGTCCAATTCGATCGTCGCGTCGTCGCCGTCGGAGAAAGATCCGTTCTTCGCGCCGAGCGGTGACAAGGTGTACCGCCACCCGACGTTCTACGCGATCCCCGACAATGTTCCCCACATGTGAGGCTTGAATCGATGACTGATCACGACAGTGCTTATGAGGGCCTCGTCGACGAGGATTCTCACGGCCAGTGGGCGTTCGGAACGAGTTTCGACGACCCGCTCGCCGGTGTCGACACCACCGTCCCGGATGACGTCGACCTGAAAGCTCTCGCTGCATACTGCCTCATGCTCGGTGACGACGCGCTGATCAGCTCGCAGCGGCTCGCCGAATGGAGCACCCGCGCACCGGAGCTCGAAGAGGAGGTGGCTCTGGCCAACGTCGGACTCGACCTTCTCGGGCAGGCCCGTCTGTTGCTCGCTCGCGCCGCTGCGGCGAACGCCGCTGTGGTGCCGTATATCTCGGATACGACGCCTGTTCCACCGGAGGATGCGCTGGCATTCTTCCGCAACGACTCCGAGTTCAAGAACGTCCGACTCGTCGAGCTGGACAACGGTGACTTTGCGAAGTCACAGGTGCGTCTGCTGATGTTCGCAACGTGGCGTCTCGCGATCTTCGATCGCCTGCGCACCTCGCGGGACCCGGTTCTGGCTGCGGTCGCAAACAAAGGCGTCAAAGAACTGACGTACCATCGTGATTACGCTGCGCGTTGGGTCGTCACGCTGGGCTCCGGAACCGACGAATCGAAGCGCCGCGTCCGCGACGGCCTCGAACACATCTGGCCCTGGGTTTCCGAGCTGTTCGCCCCTACCAACGGGGAGATCGCACTTGCCAAGGTAGGTGTCGGGGTGGACCCAAGACATGTGCGCGAGGAGTTCGATTCTGTCATCGCGCAGGTGCTGCACGCCGCAGAACTCGAAGTCCCGACCGGCAGAAGTGTGGGGACGATCGGTGGACGGGGCGGACGGCGGGGCATTCACACCGAGGCCATGAGCCTGCTGCTCGCTGAAATGCAGGTCGTTGCCCGTGCTCACCCGGAGGGGGTCTGGTGACCACGCTCGAAACCTCTGCGCGCGAGATCGCCGCATCCGTCATGGATCCGGAGATGCCGCTGCTGACCCTCGACGATCTCGGTGTCCTGCGTGACGTCGAGGTGAGGGGTGACGGGAGGGTGCTCGTCACGATCACCCCGACGTACTCGGGATGTCCGGCCATGGCGACGATGCGCGATGATATCGAGCACAAGCTGCGCGACAACGGCTATGACGATATCGAGATCGTTACCAGCTTGACCCCGGCATGGAGTACAGATTGGATTTCGAACGAGGGTCGTCGCAAGCTGCGCGAAACGGGGTATTCGGTGCCCCGTCCGGCGCCGGCGCGCGCATCCGGCCCGGTTCCGTTGAACCTCACCGCCAGACCGCGTCAGCTCGAATGCCCCCAGTGCGGATCGTCGAACACACGGCTGACATCCGAGTTCGGTGCGACGCTCTGCAAGGCGCAGTACCGCTGTGACGACTGCCTCGAACCTTTCGACCACGTGAAGGAAATCTGATGACCGTGACTGACGAACCAGTCGTCACCACTAACCGGACAAGGGCCTTTCACACGCTGACCGTCGTCGATGTCGAAAGCCTCTGTGACGACGCCGTCGCGGTTACCTTCGATGTCCCCGACAATCTGCGTGACGAATTCGACTTCCGCCCAGGTCAATCGTTGATGCTCAGCCGGACGGTCGACGGTGTCGAGCATCGCCGCTCATATTCCATCTGCGCCCCTTCCGGCGAGCGCCCTCGGGTTGGCGTGCGCGAGGTCACCGATGGCTTGTTTTCTTCGTGGCTCGTCCACGAGGTCAAGGTCGGTGACCGCGTCGATGTCCAGGGGCCTGCGGGGACTTTCTATGCCGATCCGTCCGCGGGCGGCAGGCACGTCCTCATCGCGGCTGGTTCCGGTATTACCCCGATGCTGTCGATCGCCGGATCGGTTCTCGCCAACCCTGACGCCGAAGTCGTGCTGCTGTATGGGAATCGGCGTACACGGTCGGTGATGTTCGCCGAAGAGATCGCCGACCTCAAAGATCGGTACGGTTCTCGCTTCGATGTCATCCACGTACTCTCACGCGAACCGCGCGAGGTGGAGCTTTTCAGCGGCAGGCTCGACGCCCAGCGCCTGCGAAACATCCTCGACGCCGTGGTTCCGACGCCCGACATAGACCATTTCTGGTTGTGCGGCCCCTTCGGGATGGTGAACGACGCGCAATCGGTACTCGCCGAACTCGGTGTTCCAAGGAGCAGCATCCATCACGAACTGTTCTACGTCGATGACGTTCCGCCGACCCAGGAAAAACACCGCGAACCCGGTGTCACCGGACCCAGCAGCGAGGTCACCATCATCCTCGACGGGCGAAACGTCACTGGCACACTTCCGCAGGACGAGTCAATCCTTGACGCCGGCGAGCAGTTGCGCTCCGACCTCCCGTTCGCCTGCAAAGGCGGAGTGTGCGGCACGTGCCGAGCGAAGGTGACCTTCGGCGATGTAGACCTGCGCCGCAACTATGCACTCGAGGACAACGAGGTCGCAGCCGGCTTCGTCCTAACCTGCCAAACATTCCCCCTCAGCGATACCGTGACCGTCGACTTCGACGCCTAAGCCCCCAATATCTGATCCTTGGAGACTGCCATGACCAGCGTCCTGTCCGCCCCGGCCGACACCCCCGACATCGAGTTCGCCTCACGTGACCGCATCTCGACCCTGCAACTCGAACGACTGCAGTGGTCGCTGAAGCATGCGTACGACAACATCCCGCACTATCGAAAAGAGTTCGACGACGCTGGAGTTCACCCGAACGACCTGAAAGATCTATCTGACCTCGCAAAGTTTCCATTCACCACGAAGAGGGACCTCCGCGAGAACTACCCCTTCGGCATGTTCGCGGTCCCGCAGGACAAGGTTTCGCGCATCCATGCGTCGTCGGGAACCACCGGCAAGCCGACGGTCGTCGGTTACACGGCGAACGACATCAGCAACTGGGCCGACCTCATCGCCCGCAGCCTGCGCGCCGGTGGCGTGAAGCCGTCAGACAAGGTTCACGTCGCCTACGGCTACGGCTTGTTCACCGGAGGCCTCGGCGCCCACTACGGCGCAGAGCGATTGGGCTGCACCGTGATTCCGATGTCCGGAGGCATGACGGACCGTCAGATCCAGCTCATCGAGGACTTCCAGCCCAACGCGATCATGGTGACGCCGTCTTACATGCTGACGATCGTCGACGCGATGATCAAGAAGGGCATCGACCCGTCCACCACATCGCTGCGTACTGGTGTCTTCGGTGCCGAGCCCTGGACCGAGGAGATGCGTCACGAGATCGAGAAGACACTGGATATGAACGCCGTCGACATCTACGGTCTCTCCGAGGTCATGGGGCCGGGCGTTGCGATGGAATGCGTCGAAACCAAGGACGGATTGCACATCTGGGAGGATCACTTCTACCCAGAAATCATCGATCCGGTAACTGGAGAGGTACTTCCAGACGGTGAAGAGGGGGAACTGGTATTCACATCACTGTCCAAGGAAGCAATGCCGATCGTCCGCTACCGCACCCGCGATCTGACCAGGTTGCTGCCGGGCACCGCCCGCACAATGCGACGGATGCAAAAGGTAACCGGCCGCACTGACGACATGATCATCCTGCGTGGCGTGAACTTGTTCCCCACACAGATCGAGGAGCTCATCCTCACAGTACCGGCGTTGGCCCCGCAGTTCCAATGTGTGCTCGACCGCGCCGGCCGAATGGATTCGTTGACCGTTCTGGTCGAGGCACGTCCAGCCGCTGGACCCGAAACCCACCCCGTCGCAGCAGCGACTTTGAAGAAGCTGATCAAAGATCGCATCGGGGTCAGCGTGACCGTCGACGTCCTCCACCCAGCAGCTCTCGAGCGGTCTATCGGCAAAGCGCGTCGCCTGATCGACAACCGGCCGTCCGCATGAGGTGAAACTCGTTGGCGGCCAACACGATCGTTCTCAGAAACCGCAGGTGACGACGTTACGCGCATCGGACGAGAGCACACTCGGCCTCGTTTCGCGGTAGCGCAGCGGGGCCCCGGTGCATCAACCGATCGGGACCCCGTAGGGAATAAATTTGCTATATGGGCGAGTGAACCGTGCCGGGTTTGATGCCGCATCCGTTTTTGTGAAGGATGCAGATCATGCCCAAGCGTTACCCGCCCGAACAGCGTGAGCGAGCCGTCAGAATGGCCCTCGATCACCTCGACGAATACCGGTCCGTCTACTCCGCATGTCAGGTGATAGGCCCGAAACTCGGTATCGGTGCCGAATCGCTCCGGAACTGGACCAAGCAAGGCCAGATTGATGCCAACAAAGTTCCCGGTGCTACTTCTGCGGAACTGCAACGCATCAAAGATCCCGAGCATGAGAACCGAGATCTCAAGGAAGCCAACGAAATTGAATAAGTCGGCATCGATTTTCTTTGCGAGGGAACTCGACCCTCGCCGCCGCTGATAGTCCAGTTCATCGACGACATGCGTGCACATAATTTTAGGATCGCAACTGGAAAACCGCGCCACCATCTGCAAGGACGGTCACCGACGCCCACCTCACCGAGGCTGCGGTCGACGATCGGCACTGCGGAAGGGCTCTACGGCCGACGAAAGATGACGGCTTATCTGCGTCGGAAGGGCCACCATGTTGCGGTCTGTACCGTCGACCGTTTGATGCGCGACGAAGGACTGAACGGGGCGGTCAGAGGCAGACAGCACCGGACCACGATTCCTGGCGGCAAGGACAGTCGGCGGGCACCCGACCTGCTCGATCGTGACTTCACCGCCGAAGCTCCGAACCGCACATGGGTTACCGATTTCACTTATTGCCGAATGTGGGCGGGGTTCGTCTACGTAGCATTCGTGATCGACTGCTTCTCCCGGGCAATTGTCGGATGGCATGCCTCGACAGTGAAGGACACGGCGTTGGTCACCGCGGCGTTGAAGATGGCGTTGTGGCGACGCGATCACGGTGGATATCGGGTCGGTGACGGGTTGATCCATCACAGCGATGCCGGTAGCCAATATAGGTCTCTTGCCTTCGCAGAAACGCTTGCGCTGGAAGGGATTGCAGCTTCAATTGGAAGCGTCGGCGACGCCTGCGACAACGCTCTCGCGGAGTCGACGATCGGACTGTTCAAGACAGAAGCAGTTTCCAAGAGCAGTCCGTTTCTGCAAGGGGCGATCAAGACGATCGACGACATCGAATTCGCGACGATGGAATGGGGTGGATTGGTTCAATACCCGCCGCCTGCACAGCACCTTGGACTACGTCACTCCCGACGAGTTCGAGGCCATCTATCACTCTCAACTATCGATTCTCCAGCCGGAGATGTCGCCAGCATAGGAGCGGCAAGAAACCCGGCACGGTTCAGTTGCCTTTGGGTGAGTTTCTTTTTTGTACTGCATCTTTGATGTTTACAGTAACCGGAGTGCGAAACGCCGAGCAGTAGAGATATCCGATGAATTCCGAAGGTCGCGTACTCTGCAGCCATCAACGAGTAGCGCTCTACTTTTGTTGATTCGCCGCAAAGTACGCCGACTTTCAATCAAAGGGTCAGCGCAACAGTCCAGTTGAAGGACGGTGCGAGTGCCGAAGATCGGCCGGCCAGGCATGTCGGATGAGAAGAAGGAGGAGTTGTGGCGGCGGTGGCTGTCCGGGAGTCGATCAGCGTCATCTCCCGCGCTACGGGGAGGGCCCCGGGATCGGTTTTCACCCTCCAGAAGTATCACGGCGGTATTGCACCTGAGCCGCACAAAGCGAATTCTGATCATTTGACTCCTGTTGAGCGTGAGTCGATCTAGCGGGCAATAGTTTCAGGCGATTCCGTGCGCTCGATAGCCTCAGCTCTCCGCCGTGCGCCCTCGACGGCGAGTCGGGAGATTAACAGGGATGGTGGACGGCACGCCTACCGAGTTGCGGCCGCACTGGAACGGGCAAGCGCGCAGGCCAAAGGACCCAAACCGTGCTTACTGCAACGACGCCAGCTCTACGCGAGAGGGTGGTGTCGATTCTCGAAGACGAGTGGTCGCCGGTGCAGGACACTTGAGACTGCACCCCGTAGGTGACGAGGAGTTGGAGATCAGACACGAGACGATTTACCGCTCGATCTACACCACTCGGTGGGGTGTCATTCCGCAGAAACTATGCAAACGTTTACGAACACGGCGACCGATTCGAAAGAATAAGCGGCACAATGCTAAAGGACCACGGAAGTCGCAGATCATTGATGCACGCCCGATCGAGGATCGACCCGCAAGTGCCGAGGATCGCAGCGTGACTGGCCACCTGGAAGGAGATCTGGTGATCGGTTCGAAGAACAGTCAGGTTGCCACCTTGGTGGATCGCAAGGCTCGCTTCGTAAAGATCGTGCAGACACTCACCCGGCATACCACCTCGTGGCGCCCGCACTAGTAGGGGAATATGCACGGATGGATCCGGCATTGTGTCGGAGTTTGACCTGGGGCCGTGGGATGGAAGTGGCCGACCACAAGCTGCTCAGCGCAACCACAGGCATCGAGATGTTCTTCGCAGCACCGCGCAGCCCCTCAAAGCGAGGGACAAATGAGAACACCAATAAGCTTTTACGCCAGTATCTTCCGAAAGGAATGTACCTCGGCGATCTGAGCCAGCCGGTCCTTGACACCATCGCGGCCAAGCTCAACAACCGGCCACTGAAGTGCCTCGGATTCCGAACACCTGCGGAGTTCATGGCGGAAGAAGCTGCTGCGCTGACAGGTTGAATTAAGGACGCTTTTTCAGGAACGCTACCAGCAACTTCCTGCAGTACTCGGGTGGGCAAACGTCGGGGGCATCGGTACATCTCTCGGATATACCAATGCCCGAAGTAGAAACAAACGAACTCCGGAAATCCTGGACACATCAAAGTCTCAGGACATGCCTGGGATCCGGAGTCGCACCTCCGCCCATCGCTGGGTGGGCAATTCGCGCACCGAGGACAACCACCCAAGGACGTCCCATGACCGCAAGTCCAGGGCGAAAAAGAGGGCAGAAGCTAAATGGCACAACGAGTCGATGCGGTGGCGCAACCATCCTATGCGCAGCTTGCGTTGGCAGCGACGATAGTTGAACGGCGAGTTCACATCGTGTAGGCACTCAGAAAAAAATGCATCTGCCTCACACGGCCCTCCGCAGTATCACAGTGAAGAAAGAAGGCAATCGCGTTGAGCGCACCCACAACACAGTCGGACACAGGCCGGGCCACCGAGGCGCTTGACGCTTGGCTCAAGACATTCTCGAACGCATTGAGTGACGGCGATGTCGATCGCGTGGTCGACCACTTTCTGCCTGACAATTCCTTTTGGCGTGACTTCATGGCGTTCACCTGGAACATCGTTACAGAGCAGGGTCCGGACGCCATCCGGGAAATGTTGCAGACCACACTTGCCACCACCAAACCGCACAATTGGGTCGTTGAGGGCACTCCCAGCGAAACCGACGGTGTCGTCGAAGGGCTTCTCCGGTTTGAGACCGAAGCTGGACGCGCTCGTGCTCACGTCCGACTGATCGGAGGCAAGGCACTCACGGTGTTCACCACCCTCGAAGAGCTCAAAGGTTTTGAGGAACCCACCCGCCGCCGCCGCAGCAAGGGAAACATACACAAGCCCGTGCCCGGTCGGACCTCATGGCTTGACGACCGAACCCGACACCAGAAACAGTTCGGGTACGACGAACAACCGTACTGTCTGGTGATTGGCGGCGGTCAGAGCGGAATCACCATGGGGGCACGCCTCAAGCGACTCGGCGTGCCCACCTTGATCATCGACAAGCATTCCGCGCCGGGCGACGCCTGGCGTGATCGCTACAACTCGCTGTGCCTGCATGACCCGGTGTGGTACGACCACCTGCCCTACATTCCGTTCCCTGACGACTGGCCGATCTTCAGCCCGAAGGACAAACTCGCCGACTGGCTTGAGATGTATACGCGGGTACAGGAACTTGACTTCTGGGGTTCTACCGAATGTGTGAAGGCCGAGTTCGATGAGACCGCGAACGAGTGGCGAGTGGAGGTACTCAGGGACGGCGAACCGGTCACCTTACGCCCCAAGCATGTCGTATTCGCAGTAGGCCTGACCGGTAAGCCGATCACCCCGCAGATTCCCGGAGCCGACACTTTCCAAGGCGAGCAGTACCACTCGGGTGCACATAGAGGTGGTGACACGCTGAAAGGCAAGAGGGCAGTCGTGATCGGAGCCCGGAATTCGGCGTTCGATATGGTACTCGACCTTTGGGAACACGGTTGTGAGGCGGTCACCATGGTGCAGCGCTCATCCACTCATATCGTGAAATCGGAGACACTGCGCGAACTGCTGTCCCCGCTTTACTCCGAGGACGCTGTGGATGCAGGCTTGTCTGCCGAAGAGGCTGACTTCATCCGCTTTTCGGTGCCGTTCGCCCTACAGGCTGACCCGATGCGCGAATTCTGGGTACAGGAAAGACAGCGGCGGAGCGACTATTATGACGCGTTGGAAAAGACAGGATTCATGTTCTCGTTCGGTGAGGACGAATCGGGCTTGACCACCCAGGCGTTCCGAACCGGCCGTGGCTTCTACATCGATGAGGGCACAACCGAGCTGCTCGTCTCGGGCGACGTGAAAGTAAAGAAGGGCGCCGTGACCGAGATTCGCGAGCACTCGGTTATCTTCGATGACGGAACCGAACTTGCGGCGGATATCATCGTCTACGCCACCGGGTACGACACAATGACAGCTTGGGTCAAAGAGCTGGCCTCCCCTGAGATCGCGGACCAACTTGGCCGATGCTGGGGTTACGGTGCTGGCTATGATGGTGACCCCGGACCGTGGGAAGGGGAGCTGCGTAACATCAGCAAACCAACCGCACATCCAAATTTGTGGGTCCATGGCGGAGGGTTGGGAACCGGCCGCTTCTACTCCAAATTCCTTGCCCTCCAACTCAAGGCGCGCTACGAGAAGCTCGACACCCCGGTCTACAAACTGGCTCCCGTCCACCACCTTCGTTAAGTAGGGTGAGGACCTGCCTGACGGGAGTCCCCACCCTGCCTAACGATCTTCTCCAGAACCACCGAGCCACCACCACACGAACACACGGCCTGTACCCGTACCGCGAAAACCACAAAAAGCGTGATGGTCCATGTGATCAACAAAGGAAAGCTGCGTCCGCTTCCTGAAATATCGAGACAATTTCAAGGTCAAGAGCAGGCCACTTGGTGAGGGGTGGTGTTGTTCGTACCCGGAATCGAAGTAGCCGTCGGCAACACGATCGCTGGCATGCCCGAAGCACGTTTGAAAATAACCAACAAGCCCGACCGCATAAGTAGTAGCTAGTTCCGGACTATCAACCAAGGAGAGACACAATGGGAAGAGTTGAAGGCAAAGTCGCATTCATCACTGGTGCAGCGCGCGGACAGGGAAGGTCGCACGCGATTCATCTCGCCAGAGAGGGCGCCGACATCATCGCTGTCGACATTTGCCAAGACATTGAGACTGTCGGGTACCCACTTGCGACCGAAGAGGACCTCGCTGAGACCGCAAGGCTGGTGAAAGAAGCCGGCGGCCGGATAATTACTCGGAAAGTCGACATTCGCGAGTTCGACCAGATCAAGAGCGCCGTCGAGGAAGGCGTTGCCGAGTTCGGACACCTTGATGTCGTTTGTGCCAACGCTGGAATCGGTAGCTTCGCCCCAGCGTGGGAACTCACCGAAGAACAGTGGAACACGATGATCGACGTCAACCTGACCGGTGTGTGGAAGACCGCAAAAGCGGTCATCCCAACGCTCCTGGAGCAAGGGACAGGTGGTTCGATCATTATCACCTCGTCGATCTCAGGATTAATTGCAGAGCTAGGCCTTGCGCACTACACCGCTGCCAAGCATGGGGCGAACGGTCTGATGCGTGCGTTGGCGGGTGAGCTTGCGCTGCAATCCATCCGGGTCAATTCTGTCAATCCCTGCACCGTATGGACCCCGATGATCGACAACGACGTCATCTTTGATCTGTTCACCAATGGCCGAGAGGGCGCGACGATGGACGATGTCAGAGCGGCCAGTTCACTACACAACGCATTGCCGATCCCCTGGATCGAGGCCAGTGACGTCAGTCATGCGGTGGTCTATCTCGCGTCGGACGAGTCACGATACGTCACTGGGACGACGCAGGTCATCGATGCTGGTGCTACGGCTCCAATCAAATGGAAATGAATCGATGCGGGTAACACCCGAATCGACACACTTCGAGGAGCAACACCCCTCACGTTTCGGGAAAGGAACCCCATGAGTCCCCGTACCATCGCGCTTCACGACCTGCCTTCACTCGTCGGATCCGTGTTCACAATCGACAAATTTCGGATCGGGCAAGACGAAGTCAACACGTTCGAGGATGTCACAGGTGTCACTGCCACCTATGGCCAAACACTGCCCACCGACTACCCCGACGGAATGATCGAGGGCTTCCACAGCCTGGCATTGCTGGACTACCTACTCCACCAACTCATCCGGCTGGAACCCACCACGACAGTCGGGTTCAACTACGGCCTCGACAAAGTTCGGTTCCCATCCAACCTGACTGCCTCTGATGACCTCACGTTCACCAGTGAGGTATCTTCCGTCGAACCACGCAACGGCGGCTATCTGGTGCGTTACCACTGCACCATCGCGGTCATCGGCGCGCCGAAACCGGGCTTGGTCGCTGACTGGCTCAGTGTTGCCCTGCCTCGCACAGAAGCATCTTTCAAAGAGGCCAGCGAACCGCGCAAGACACCCACGCCTCAGTCAAATCTTCACTAAAGACCGCGCGTTGGTTGTTTAGGGCTTGAGCCGAATTAACTGGATGAGAAGAGGCGGCGTCGCCTGAAAAATGGCTCGTCCTGTTTGCGCTCACGGGCGCTGGACCCAACAACATTTCCAATGGTCTAGCGCCCGTGAGCATTTCACCTCACGCACGCGCCGCCCCTACTTGACACTTCCCGACCAGTGAATCCGCCGCGGCGCCAATACGGTCTGCCCGCACGGTCTACCGAAAGAGGCTTCGGCAATGTCGAGCATTGATCGCGCGCTCTATGACCGTGCTATCGCTGTCATGCCAGGTGGCAACACCCGATCAACTCTGTTCGTGCCACCGCACCCTCCCTATGCCGTCCGCGGCAATGGTGCCGAAATGACCGACGAGAGCGGACATGTGGTCATCGACTGTAACAACAACTACACCGCACTGATCCACGGTCACGCCGATCCGGAAATACTCGAGATCACCGCCGCGGTGGCCGCCGAGGGAACCGCGTTTGGCCTGCCCACTCGCTACGAGGTGGAGATGGCTGAAACCCTGCGTGAGCGCACCGACGGTATCGAGCAGTGGCGGTTCTGCAACTCAGGTACCGAAGCGGTCATGATGCTCATGCGGGCCGCGCGCGCCCACACCGGCCGGGACCTGATTATCCGCTTCAAAGGTAGCTACCACGGAACCTACGACGGGGCAGTGTCCCACTCGGCGAATGGAGTTCCCGCAGCAGTGGCCAGTTCGGTCATCGAGGTGCCCCAGGGCGACATCGACGCCGTCGAATACGCCCTCACCGCTCATCGCGGGCAAGTCGCCGCGGTGCTGATCGACCTTATGCCCAATCGCGCAAGCCTAGAACCCGCAACCGGCGAATTCGTCTCACGACTAGGCGAACTCGCGCGCACCCACAATGCACTTTTGGCCGTTGACGAGGTGATCACCTTCCGCCTCGAATATGGCGGACTGCATACTCGATACGGCATCACTCCCGATCTGGTGGCCCTGGGCAAAGCCATCGGTGGCGGATATCCCGTCGGCGCGGTCGGTGGCCGAGCCGACGTCCTGTCGTCATTCAATCCGCTCGTCGGCGAGGTGACCTGGGGAGGCACCTTCAGTGCCAACCCGGTCACTATGGCAGCCGGGATGGTAGCGCTGCGCCGATTCACCCCGAACGTCATCGCTGAACTCAACGCGAGCGGCGACGCTGTCCGCCAACGACTTACAGACGGCGGAGTAGCCGCGAACGGCAGCGGATCGCTGATCCGGCTGGTAACCGACGACCCTGCAGTCACTTGGTGGAAGCTGTACCGTGCCGGAGTGCTAGCCGGCACTAATGGATTGTTGGCCCTGTCAACACCGATGACCGACGATCACCTCACCTCAATCACTAATGCCGTACTCAGTGTGTGCGCTCCCGAATCGGCCTGAATTCACCGGGTCCTGAAGGAAGCACTACGTGCAGCGACGCCCGGAGGCCCGTCGCGTAGTAATCAACGAGTACTTTCACAGTGGCCCAAGAAGCAGCTACGCGATGTCCTCCCATAGCAGGGTTCTACCGCCTTCTGGCCGATTCGTTCTATCGACTGAGGTTCACCTCAGTGCGTACCGTGCTAGATGTAACGCGTCAATGCTGGATCTTGTCGAGACCAAACGATGTAACTTCGGCTACCCCGCTTTGTCATGCCGACAACCTCGATCGAGGCAGCGCTCTCTCCTACGATGCTCCTTCCGAGGTGCATCAATTGGCGATCAGGCGGTCGCTGACAGGTCACTCGATCTCCTAACGGCTAGTTGATGGCACTCGAGCAATGCGGGGCCGCAAGTGGAATCTGAACTGGTCCCCGATTGTTGGACTGGCCAAGTAAGAGCTTAGGCAGCAAGGGCCTGGGCACGGTATTGCACCGGGCTCAGGCCCTTGAGCTTTGTGGGGCACTATCAAGTTGTTGAGATCGCCTGATCTGGGATAATGCGGTGTGTCGTCGACGTACAAAGGGTTCCGGTTTCCGCGGGAGATCATCGCGCACTGCGTGTGGCTGTATCACCGGTTCACCCTCTCGTTCCGCGAGATCGAGTTGATGATGACGGCCCGAGGCGTCGAAGTTTCATACGAGACGATCCGCGCTTGGAGTACTCGGTTCGGGCCCGAGTTCGCTCGCTGGCTACGGCAGAAAGCACCCCGACCTAGCGATAAGTGGCATCTCGACGAAGTGTTCATCAAGGTCGGCGGGGTGCAGAAGTACTTGTGGCGAGCGGTGGACCAGCACGGGAATGTTCTCGACATTTTGATCCAAGGAAAGCGGGACGGGAAGGCTGCGACCAGGTTCTTCAGGAAACTTCTGAAGAAACAAGGCCGTCGGCCGCGGGCACTGATCACCGACAAACTTCGCAGCTACCAGGTCGCACACCGGAAGACGATGTCGACGGTCGAACACCGGCAGAACAAATACTTGAATAATCGGTGCGAGAACTCCCATCGACCGACCCGACAACGCGAACGTGCGATGAAAGAATTCCGCTCCGTCGGTGCAGCGCAACGGTTTCTGGCCTCGTTTAGTCGTATCTCCCCGTACTTCCGCCTACCCCGCCACCGCATGACTGCGAGCGACCACCGAACCGAAGTCGCCACACGATTTCAGGTGTGGGATCAGGTCGTCGCTGCCTGACCGATCGTTCCGTGTGATGCCTTGCTACGCCCGAAAGCTGCTGCACTCCAAACAACTTGACAATGCCCCCCGGAAGTCGGAACTGAATTTCTCAGTCCAACCTCCGGGGAGCAGTTCAAATCTCTGCGGCCCCGACACTCCTGATCGGCCCCTAATCCGACAACCGGTCCCAGGCATTTGCAGTCGAATGAACACCGCCGACCTTCAGCTTTTCCTTCTGAATGCGCATACTCGGTGTACGAGGAAACGGATCTGTGCGCTGTTCGAAATATCGTGGCACTTTAAAGGCACTCAACATCGTTCGGCAATGATCCACCATCTTCTCGGGGTCGAAGGCGGCTCCGGGAGCAGTTTCGATGTATGCCTTCACCTCTTCTCCCCATATCGAATCAGCCACCGGCACCACAGCTGCGTCGAGCACCGCTGGAACCTGGCGCAGGACAGCCTCGACCTCCTCCGGCGCAATGTTCTCTCCGCCCCGTCGGATAATGATCTTCGAACGCCCGACAAAGTAATACACTCCGTCGTCGTCGCGCCGGACGAGGTCACCGGTATCCAGCCAGCCGTCGACCGATAGCACCTCGGCTGTCGCCTCTGGCCGGCTGTGGTAACGGGCCATCATGTCGGGAGTATTGACGAACAACCGACCAGTGCCAGCACCCAGAATCGTCTCACCAGCAGCATCTTTCAGCGCCACTTCTACGTCGGGAACGGGGATTCCGATGGCTCCGGTTCCAACATACGAATCATGATGGCCTATGGGCATCAGGATCACCGAACCACATTCCGACATGCCATAACCCTCGACCCAAGGAAATCCGAATCGGTCAACCAACTCCTGGTGCCTGTCCGCAGGAATACCTACCTGTGAGGCGAATCTGACAGAATGACCGCGATCCAAATCTCCCGGCGGCGCCTTGAGTAGCAGAGTAGGTATCGCGCCGATTCCCAAGAATCCCGTCACGCCGAAGCGATGGACGTTCGGCCAGAAACGCGACACGCTGAACTTTCGGACGCTGACGAATCGACTGCCCGCTTGGAGAGCCGCGAGGAAAAGCCAAATCGAGTCACCATAATAGAACTGAAGTGGATTGAGAATCACATCGGAACTACTGAATGGTAAAAGCCTCAATTTCACGTCGGCGTATCGCAGATACTGACGGTGGTCGTGCACGCAGCCTTTTGGCGGTCCGGTTGTTCCAGAGGTGTACGTGAAGCCAGCGACGTCTTCGATGTCGCCGCAGTCTGCGTCGAGTGGTATCGGCGTTAGATCTGTGCTGAAGTGGGAAAGCCCGAATGGCTCAACACCTCCCAGCACGAGTACGGAATCGCCGCCGTCGCGACCTATGTCACTAAATGCCTGCTGCAGGTTTTGCGCAGCCTCCGGTTCACATATGGCCAGTGATGCGTCCGAATCCCGCACGATGTGGCCTGAGTCTGCAGGCCCGGTATTGGGACTGATTTTGACCGCCACGCCTCGGGCGGCCAGAATCGCGAGCCATGCGATGAAGAACTCGGACCTGTTTCCGATCGCCATAACCACCCGGTCTCCGGGCCGTATACGGGTCCGGAGGAAGGCGGCTAGGCCTTCCGCTTCCCTGAGCAAGGTTCCACATTCGAGGGTTACGCCGTCCTCGAACTCGATCGCCGCGCTGTACGGACGACTCCGAAGCAGAGGGGCAACAACTACAGGAATAGGTGCCAGTTTCACTCGATCCCACATGGAGGGTGTGTCGGCGGGCCAGGTCAAGGCTATCGGGGTATCAGAGTTCATCAGATTCGTCTTCTTCGAGGAGGAGTTGTAATCATTGGACAGATTCGTCGTCATGCAGCCGCCTCTTCCAGCTCCATCCCTTTGACCTCGGGCGCCCAGAAATAGCAGACAACGATCGCCAAAAGAGTCAACAAAGCGGCAATGAGCATGATGCTGCCCACACCCCAATGCTCGATCCCTACAGGCAAGAGGTATGTGCCTGCGACGGCTCCGACTCGGCTGAAAGCGATACAAAATCCCAAGGCAGTCGCCCGAACTTCGGTGGGGAAGATTTCATTAGGGTATGACCAGATCAAGGTTCCGGGGCCGGCGACGCTGAGGGCGTAGATCGCGAACATCGCGATGACAAACCAGGCTGGACCGGCGGGGAACAGCCAGAGCAACGTGAAGGGGATCATCATGATTGTCATCGGGATCAGGGCCATTTTGCGCCGTCCCACTGTTTCCATCCAGCGCAGAACCGGGATGATGCCCGCAATGGACACGAGGGCGATCACCAGGCCGCCTAACAGCTCTGCTGATCCGCCAACCAGTCCAAAACTGGTCAGGAGAACGGGCGCGAAGATGAAGATTGCATATTGCGGCGTGACGTTTGCGAAGTAGAGAACAGCACACATGATCGTGCGACGAACGTAGCGGGGACTGAACAGAACCCTGGTTCGTGCCCACAGACCAGCGTTGTTCGCGACCGTCTGCTTACTAGCAGTGTCGAATGCGCTGGCAGGGATCTGTTTTCCGTAGATATTCAGTACGACTGCCTGAGCCTCCTCGATCCGGCCTCGGCTGGCAAGCCACCGCGGAGACTCCGGGATGCCTCGTCGCAGAAACACGATGATCGCGCCGAAGACCGCCCCGCTCGCCAACATCCATCGCCAGTCCTCGTATCCGTTTGCGAACTCAGCGAAGAGATAACCCACCAGGTATGCCACGGCCGTACCTACCCCCCAGGCGACCGCGGCGAACGCGAGCATCGTCCCACGTTTCTTGGTGGGTGCGAACTCGGTCAAAAGCGAAGTGGCAATGGGTAGATCCGCCCCGATCGCCAGGCCCAAAATTAGACGTAGCACAACTATTTGCCACATCTCCGTGACAAACGCACAAAGCATGCAGGCCACGACGAGGACGGTCAGATCGATTGCGTACATCTTCTCCCGTCCGATCCGATCGGTGACGGAACCGAAGAACAGTGCCCCCACACCAATTCCGATCAGAGCGGCGGCTCCTACGAGTCCAATGTCCCAGCTGGAGAGATCGAGATCCGCCCCGAGGCCGATGATGGCCACCCCCACAATGCTGATGATGTACCCGTCGAGAAAAGGGCCACCACAGCAGGCGATCAGTAGTTTGCGATGGAATCTCCGGACTGGGACTTCATCAACGACTTCTTGGTACGTCAGTGTCATAAGACTGGCTCTTTCGACTGTGTTCGTCGGCGACGGGTCGTACACCGGTCGCGCGGTTGAACATCTGGTTGGCGGCAGGTCGGTAATGTGTCTCTACGCTCATGTTTGAGGAGTCTCGGCGTTGATGACTCTGCGAGCTGAGAAAAACTGTGGCCCATCGAGACCCACGGGTTCTCCGGTTACAGCGACCTGTCCATTGTCATGGCTGTGTCTGCAATCACATTGGATGCGTGCGCCAGCACACGGGCTGAAAGTGCCAACTATCTCGGGAGAGGGAGGTTTCGCAATATTTGCCGTGCCTTCGGCAGATTCGATCAGAGGATCACAGCCGATCACTGGGGGAGCATCCTCCCGAGGAATGCCGCACTGGTCGTGGCCAAAGCGCTCAACTTGCCAGGACGAGATCTACCGCGGCGGTGACCGAATCGTTGCTCAATCAGGGCATTCAGTCCACCCTGAAGGTCAGAAGTAGACACAGAGGCTGCAGGACACTCTCTAAGCATCGCGCTCCGGACACCCCATCAGGGCCTCCGTTGGCGTTCTAGCGAACCGCGGCTAGAACGCCACCTAGGTCTTCAGTAACTGAGTGGGTATACCGGTAATCGTTAGGGGTCATGGTGAATTGACGCTTAAATAAGCGGCAGAAGTGACTGGCATCAGCAAACCCCCAACGATTCGCCACCTTCTGCACCGAATCGCTCGTTCTCACAAGATCGGAACGAGCATGTTCCAACCGGTGCGCCCGCACCAACTCGGCAAATGACAAACCATCGCCGGAAAACAAGCGATGTAGGGTCCTCACAGACACATGATGAGCCGCGGCGGCAGCCTGCGCACTCAGATCAGCGTGCATCAGCAACTGGACATCGATCCATGACTCGATCATCGGCCGGAGCGCAGGAGCTGGTGTGGGCAATGACCTGTTCTCGGTGAAGCGAATGATCCCTGCAATCAGCTCCAAGGCCGCATTACGCGCCGTCATCGCGTCCAGGGCGGTCATCGTGGCGTACATGCCGTCTACGACATCGAGGTATCCCTCGAGTAGCCGCACCGGCGACTCCGTCCGGGCAATCACCGCAACCGGCGCCGACTCCCACCGCCGCCCGAGCACAACCTCAACACCTGCTCTCGGCAGGCGCAAGGTGCGCTTGCAGATGCCTGTCGGGACCTCGAATTGATAGGCGGAGCGCGTCGAGGAAATGACCAGTTGTTCAATTCCTATCTCGAGTCCACCCACACGAGCGATACGCTCACTGCCCGCCGTGGGCAAAACGAGCTGTATGTAATCCCCGTCGATCTCCTTGATCCTTGACTGGTCGAACTTGCCTCTGAATGGTCCACTGCGCCCATCCATCAGGGCTATGTCGCCAAGCCACCGTCGGCGAATCGCCCCTACGAACGGTTTCGCCTCATGCGAATCCGATTCGACGGCGACTTTGACCGCCAGAGGCACGTGAGTGACCGACAGGGCATTCTCCCAATAGTCGGACTGTGATGACGATTCAACCAGGGCGACATCAAAGGTCTCGTCCACCAGCACGGCCATCTCCCCTCTCGGATTAGCATCTTTGCGTACCGCACCATAGCCTGATCGGTCACCGGGCGCGCGCGGTAGTCGTTGCGTTCTCAGGTGCTCTCCCCCCAATGTGCACCACTAAACGTCCAATTTCTTGCGCAACGACCGAATGTTCGGTTACTACTGACCGTATCGAAACGCGGGAGAGGAGAAAGCAGTGGGCGAAGTTTTCTTGGTGGCAGCACGGGAACCGTGGGGGCGATACGATGGCGCATTGTCGAGCGTGAGACCCGACGATCTTGCCGGAATCGTCGTGGGAGAAGCAGTCGGCGCGCCGGAATCCCGGGGATTCAGATCGACGAGGTTATTCTCAGCGCAGCCAACCAGGCAGGCGAAGACAATCATGACGTGGCCCGCATGACGGGTTCGCCTCGCCGGCTTGCCCACGCTCGAATGTTCCATCGGCAAAGCATGTCGCCTAATCGACAACCGACCGACGGTATGAGGTGAGACCGTGGCACAGAGTTTCGAGCAATGGAGCGAGGATGTGTCGACGGCCTTCGTGCCCCTCGACGCCGTGCCCACCGGCCTGTCGCAGTTCGACGGCGGCCTTTCGTCAGCGGAACTGGGTTCGCTGCACATCAGCGAGGTGTCCGGCCGTGACGTCGACGTACGGCGCACCCGTGCCACCATCCGCCGTAGCGATCCAGGTCTGGTGAAGGTCGGCGTGCAGTTGCGCGGGCGAGGAGTAGTCGTGCAACGCGACCGGCAGGCCGTGCTCATGCCAGGCGACTTCGCCGTCTACGACACCAGCGAGCCGTACACGTTGCACTTCGACGACGATTTCGCGATGTTCGTGCTGATGTTTCCGCGCGAGTCGCTGAGTATCCGCCCGAACGACCTGGCACATGTGCTGGCACTACGCATCCAGGGCGACGACGGCGTCGGATCACTGGTGTCGCCGTTTCTGTTCAATCTGCGAAAATACCTCACCGACGGAATTTTTCCGGCGACACGCATGTTCGAAAATGCCATCCTCGATCTCGTCAGCGCGGCGTTGGACGAACGTGCACCCCACGCAATCCAGTCCCCTGGCGCGGTGATCCTCGCTGGCGCTCAGTCGTTCATCGACAGCAACCTGCACGACCCGGCGCTCAATACGGCCATGGTTGCTGCTGCTCGCCATATTTCGCCGCGCTACCTGCAGAAGGTCTTCGAAGCCGAGGGCCGCGGCGTCGCGGCATGGATCAGGTCCCGCCGTCTCGAGTGTTGTCGCCGGGACCTGGAAGATCCTCGCCTGTCGCACGAAAGCATCGGGACCATCTGTGCGCGTTACGGTCTCGGAAATTCTGCACATTTCTCTCGAGTGTTCAAAGAGGCGTACGGCGTATCCCCGCGGCATGCACGTGCACCCGGGCGTGCGTAGTTGAGGTCCGATGTAACTACGCACGCACGGGCTGCGAGGTACATCAGAGGACGATCGTAACGACCTTTTCTTCGGTGTTGGCCTCGATGCCGGCCCAGCCGAGTTCGCGGCCGGTCCCACTGGCCTTCATACCGCCCCACGGAAGTGCCGGATCGATTGCGGCCCAGCCGTTGACCCAGACCGCGCCCGACCGGACCTGAGCAGCCAAGCGGTGCGCATGAGACACGTCACGCGTCCAAATACTCGCGGCAAGACCGTACTCCGTCGCGTTGGCGATGGTGATCGCTTCCTCCGGGGTGTCGAACGGTATGACCGTTCCGACCGGACCGAAGATCTCCTCCTGCGCAATCTTCATGTCGTTGTTCGCGTCGGCGAAAATCGTCGGCTCGACAAAAAATCCGTCGCGCTGCGGGCTGCCACCACCGGCAACGACACGAGCGCCGGCGTCACGCCCGGACTGGATGTAGCCGAGCACCGTATCCTTCTGCTTCGCATTGACGAGTGCACCCATAGTTGTCGCAGGATCGAATGGATCCCCGAGCACCTGCGCCGATGCTGCTGCGGACAACCCGTCGACGACCTGCTTGTACAACGAACGGTGTACCAACACACGAGTACCCGCGGCACAGACCTGACCTTGGTTGAAGAACAACCCCATTGCGGTGCCGTTGATCGCCGCTTCGAGATCTGCATCCTCGAGGATGATCTGCGGCGACTTCCCCCCCAGCTCGAGAGTCGTCCGCTTAAATGTGTCGGCAGCTTTCATCGCGATGAGTTTGCCGACGCGCGGGCTTCCAGTGAAGCTGATCTTATCGACATCCGGATGCCCGACAAGTGCATCTCCGGTCACCTCACCCAACCCCGGAACGACATTGACGACACCGGCAGGAACGCCTGCCTCGTCGATGAGACGCGCCAAATGCAGAATCGACAACGGCGCATCCTCCGGCGGCTTGACCACCAGGGTGTTCCCGGCAGCCAAGGCCGGCGCGAGCTTCCACGCCGCGATCATCAGCGGGGTATTCCAGGGAATGATCGCACCGATGACGCCGACGGGCTCACGCACGGTGTAAGAGAGCGTCGGCTGACCAAAGTATCCCGCCGTCGGGATGGTGGTGCCCTGAATCTTGTCGGCCCAACCTGCGAAGTGACGGAATGTCGCTGCAGCATTGGGAATATCGAGCATCGCCGGCTGACCGACAGGTTTACCGACGTCGTGGGCTTCGAGCCGGGCAAGCAGATCCCCGTCGCGTTCTATGAGATCCGCGATCCGATTCAGCAGCTTTCCACGGACAACGCCGGGGGTCGAGCCCCATTCACCGGCAAGTTGGGTGCGAGCTGCGCGTACGGCTGCGTCAACATCTACTGCTGTAGCCGAGGACACCTCGACGAGTAGTTGTCCCGTCGTCGGATTCAGATCGGTGAACGTGCCGCCGTCAGAAGCGTTCTGCCAGTTGCCCGCTATGAAGAGCTGGGTTGCGGTATTTCCTGGGAGGAACGCGGAAGTGGGGTTTTCGTGGACTGCAGTCATTGAAAATGGCCTTTCGATTACAGGATGAGACCGCTGACGTTTTCGGCGTTGCACATGGCCTCGAACCCGTCGTTGACCTGATGGATGGAGTACGTGCGCGTGACTATTTCGTCGAGCTCGCCTTCAATGCAGAGGCGAAGTAGGGCGAGCAGATGGACACCCAGATCGCAATGGACCGTTCAGGCATCCGCGAAAGCGCCGACACACGGGAAGAAGGCCGAGATGGGCGTGGTCGCCGATGATCGGAGGCAGATCGACCAGGGCCGCTACCGTCACGGAGGCGTTCGTTAGAGTGGCGTAGCCCCGACGTCACTCACTCGACTTTCACGTCGCCGCACTTCGGGGCGTCGAGTACCAGGTCTTCGAACTCCCAAGGGCTACCAGATTGCCCGGGAACGTTTACCCACAACGTCATGACATCTACTCCTTTCTTTCCTGAAATTGTGCCCTGGGTCTCAGCTTGGACTCTGGAACGTCTGAAGACTTGACGATGTGCGCACAGTTGATGTCGTTATGCGCACACAGCGAGATAGCCAGCGACATACGGGTCTGCATAGCGGGCACTAGTGCTGCGTCGACTGCACGCTTGTAGTTCGGCGGCTGGAGTCGTGCCAACGGAGATTAAGAATGTTGTTGGTGTCGACACAAGAAGGTCGTTGGAAAGAAGGTTGTTGGTGTCGAACAATTGACCTGCGGTGGTATCCGTACTCATCTCGGCCGAGAGGACCGAATGCCGCCGCGATGCAAAATAGCCGGATGACCGACATCAGTTCGATGTGTCCGTTTTCGGGCCGATCGCACTCACGGGAGCCTTCTTTCGGCCCTCTTAGTCAGCCGTGGCCGAATAGTGAACATCACTTGAGTGGGCGGTCGAGTCGCTATGGCGAATTACGGCGCATACTCTGTCGCCAAGTTCGCTATGGAGGCGGTGAGTGACAGTTTGCCCGAGGACGCAGGTTACGTAATCTCCCCCCCGCTACCCTGCCAGCCGACGATCATCGCCAGGCCACCCCTGATTCGGGCACCTGGCACAGTATCAAAACCGTCGAGATTCCGACCGTCGGATAGGTCGGCTACTTCAACGAGCGCAGGTTTCTTGGCGAGCTGGGTCCGATTTCAACCACGAGTCTCATGACCGCAATTTCCTCGGCTGTCGAGTCTCCTATCCGTGTTCAACGCCGACGGGTTCCAGGTTTCGACAGTTCCGAGACCTCCATGGCAGCGAACCGTGTCCTCACACTGTTGTGTTCACGAAACCGCTCGTTCGTCGGCTCTCATTGCCTTGAGACACCACATCACCGCAGCAGAACTGCACGGCATGGATGTTCTGGTGCGCGTCGGGCAAAACGAGCAGGCGCTGATCCAGCGGGTTCTCGACCACGGCGCAACGGGAATTGTCGTGCCGCACGTTGACAGCGCGGAACAGGCTCACGCGGTGGTTCAGCAAGGCCGGTACGCCCCGGCGGTCGACCGAGGCTTCGCCACGTACGGGCGGGCCGGACGTTTCGGCCAGGTACCAGCTCGCGAACACTTGCAGGCAGATACCGACCGAACCGTGGTAATCGTGATGATCGAATCCCACACCGGCTGCGCCAATACCGAAGAGATACTGGCAGTTCCTGTGATCGACGGCGTTATGGGCGGCCCTGCCGATCTCTCATTGTCGTTCGGTGTCGACGGTCCGTCCGACATCCGGGTATCACAAGCACTGTCCAGCTTGCACAATCAGGCCGCGGCCGCGGACCGGAAGAGAATGGAGATCGTTTCAAGTGCGGAACAGGCGCGGCACTCATTCGCAGCGGGGGCACATCTCGTCGTCGTCAACGTCACTCACGTATTGATGGAAATTCTCGATCAGCTGGTCAAGATTGGGACTGGCCAGCGAAGAAATGCTTCCTATACCACGCCAAGGCGGAGTGAAATCAAACTTCAGCCCCTCACGAGCCCTGCTTCCACCGTCAATCAGGAGAACGAG
Source organism: Rhodococcus sp. ACPA4 (assembly GCF_002300185.1). NCBI lineage: Bacteria > Bacillati > Actinomycetota > Actinomycetes > Mycobacteriales > Nocardiaceae > Rhodococcus > Rhodococcus sp. ACPA4. The sequence continues at coordinate 338,224 of NZ_NSDY01000003.1, read as the reverse complement.
GTTGCACCTGGTTGTCGCGAGTCCTGACGTCGGGTGAGCAAGTCGGGCTGACGCTCGATAGAACAATAGTGTTGCGACACAACCGTTCTCGAAGACAGAGCACCAATCCTACGGAACATCGCCAACGCTCCCCTGCCGCCGCGAGTACGAAACCTATCTGGCGATACCGACCTCCGGCGCAGAAGAAGTACGACGAGTTCCGAACATCCAAGACAGTCAGGGCGGGATGGGCCCAAACAAGTTCTGGGCCCATCCTGAGGTGCTCTTGTGGTCTCGACGTGACCTTGCGCGCGACATGCCGTCAACAGTCAGGCCAAGGTCTGTCCGTCAACCAATTCGATAAGTGCGGTCGCGGCAGCGGCCGACGAGTTCGGATTCTGTCCCGTGATCAGGATGCCATCACTAACGACGTAGGAATCCCAGTCCGGCCCCTTGCTGTAAGCGGCGCCGAGTCGAATCAGCTCATCCTCGACGAGGAATGGCACAACTTCGGTCAAACCGACCCCTTCTTCCTCACTGTTGGTGAATCCGGTCACGGTACGGCCCGCTACGAGTGGGCTTCCGTCACGATTGGAGGCATGCCGCAGAACGCCGGGAGCATGGCATACCAGCGCGACCGGAATCTGCTTCTGCAAAGCGGTCTCGATGAGGGTGATCGACGTGCGATCTTCGGCAAGGTCCCAGAGCGGTCCATGTCCACCGGGGTAGAAGACGGCGTCGAACTCGGAGACGTCGATCGAATTCAGTGCGACGGTGTCCGCAAGTTGTGCCGTTGCGGCGACGTCCGCCTCGAAACGATGCGTGTCCGCCGTCTGGAAGTCGGGCTCGTTACTCTTGGGGTCGAGTGGAGGTTGTCCCCCGGCCGGCGACGCCAGCACGATCTCGGCGCCCGAGTCCTTGAAGCGGTAGTAGGGTGCGGCGAGCTCCTCGAGCCAGAACCCGGTCTTCCGGCCAGTGTTACCCAGCGTGTCATGGGAAGTCAGAACGATCAGAACCTTCATTGTTTTCCTTCTTTCGAGAGAAATAGTAGACCAGTCGTCTAGTGCCATATACAGGTGTGCGGCCACCCTTGGATGTTGCTCGGGTTCAGATAGCCAGGATCTGGCGGGTCAGGTCCAGTGCATTGCGCATCGAATCGGTCGTCCGATTCACTTTGGCTGTGACGCTTGCGCCGAGCCACAACTCGTACAGCGCCACTGCCGTCGGCTTCGGATCCCCGTCCAACGTCACCGACTTGTCGTCGATGCCGGCACGGATTGCCCTTTCGATTCTCTGCGTGATCGCACCTATCCCGCCCTTGAGTGCGAGGCGCATCGGTTCGGACAGGTCTGACACCTCCGCGCCCAGTTTAACTGCCAGGCATTTGCCCTGACAGTCGAAACTGCCCTGAGATTCGATCCAGGACTCGAAATAGTCCAGAATCCTTTGCGCCCCGGTACGGTCTTCGCGGCCCAGGATCACGTCGAAGTCAGCCAAATAGTCCGTGAAATAGGATTTCAGCATCGCTTCCCCGAGCGCGTCTTTCGACGCGAAGTGGTAGTAAAACGACCCTTTCGGGACATGCACTGCCGTGAGAATTTCATTCAAACCAACTGCCGTGTAACCTTTTCTGGCCATCAGCATCTGAGAGCAGGCGATGATGGTCTCTCGCGTGTCGGTGCGCTCGATCGCTGGCATGTGAATGACAGTACGCGATATTAGACCAGTCGTCTACTTACGTTTCGCGACGCGTTCATTGCTCGGTTCTACCGAGCGCGTTCACTACACGAGTGCGGCACTCAACACGCCTTCCGCCTTGTCCCGAAACCAAGCATGGATCAGATCGCTGTCATTGCGCCGATGCCACAGCATGATCGCCGGCGTACCGGGAAGTTCGAACGGCAGATCCCTGCCGACGATCCCCAGCTGGCGCATTGCTGCAGCGCACGCACCCCCCGCTACCACGGCGACTGCATTCGATTCCGCCACTATCTCCAGCGCCGCCGTGCTCGTCGGCACTACCGCATAAACACGCCGCTCGGTCCCGAACTCGTTCAGCACCGTGTCGATCGCATCGCGCGTCCGCCCTCTCCTCGACACGATGACGTGTCGAGCGGACACAAACAGGTTCGCCGTCATCGATTCGAGCGCAAGCGGATTATCGGGTCTCATCGCTGCCACCAACCGATCCCGACCTATGACCTTCGAAGAGACTTCGGGCACAGGCGGTGGGGATGCTCCGATGTCCAGGTCGACGTATCCGCGCTGGAGATCGAGGCCGTCGTCCGCCGTTTCACCGACGAATCGGACCGTCGCCTGCGGCATCGACTCGGCGACAACGCCGAGCAGGCCTGGCGCCAGCGTGCCGAGCAGGGCGTCGTGGCATCGAACGACGAACGTTCTGTTCACATCTGCGAGGTCGACCTCCCTGGCCGGGGCGAGGAGTGCCGTGGCTCGCCGAACGAGATCACTTGTCTCCTCACGTAATTCGAGCGCCCTCGGCGTCGGAGTCATCGTCCGCCCCGACCGCACCAAAATATCGTCACCGGTCGCGCGCCTGATCCGACCGAGAGCGCGACTCATCGCGGGTGCGGACAGTCGTAGGCGGTCCGCAGCCCCCTGCACACTGTTCTCCTCCAGTAGTGCGTCGAGCGCGACCAAAAGATTCAGATCCACATGCACGAGAGTAAACTAATCATTGCCAATATTGCACTGGAGTTATGTTCGGATCAGTTCTACCTTCGAGGCATGAACCAATACCGCACACTTCTCCCCCACGTCGTAGAAATCGCACTCGGCGCGGGCGAGAAACTTCTCGCCCTGTACGAACCCGATAATCGTCCCGCCGATCGGACACAGATATTCGAGGCCATGCGCCGCAACGAAAATGCCGTGTCCAGCCTCCGCGCCGAACTCAAATCGACCCGGCCACAAGCGACATGGTTACCCGACGAACTCGAATCCGCCCCACTCCCCGACGGCGAGTGGTGGGTCGTCGACGCAGTCGAAGGCAACATCAACCACGTCCATGGAACCGGCGAGTGGTGCGTGACGATCACACTCGTCGCAGGCGGTGAACCCGTGCTCACCGTCGTTCGAGCACCGATCGGAGACAACACCTACACCGCGATCGCCGGAGAGGGCGCGCACCTGGGCACCAAGACTCTGCGCGTTGCGGAGAAACACGATCTCGCTGATTCCTTAGCTCTGACCGGCCAAGCAGAACACGGCCAAACCGATACTCACCAGGCAATATCGCAGTCAATAGGCGCGATGTTGGGCCAGAATCTGCTGGTTCAAGCAACTGTGCCCTCGACCTTTCCACTGCTCGCTGTTGCATCAGGTCACGCCGATGTCTTCTGGCAGTACCAACCGACCCTTCCCGGTGTCGCCGCAGGAATACTCCTCGCCACCGAAGCCGGCGGCACCGCAACACGAATCAACGGAACGCCCTGGACCCCAGGAAGTTCCGACATTCTCGTATCCAACACAACACTAGGCGCGCAAACCAGCAACATCCTCACCCGAATCTGAAGACATCAAAGGACATTAACGATGCACATCACCATCCTCGGAGCAACCGGGGCCACCGGGCGCCAACTGACCGAACAAGCACTCGAACGCGGACACACCGTAGTTGCCCTAGCCCGTGACCCCAGTCGAATCGCCCTGCCCGACTCAGCCAATCTCACCACAGTCGCAGCAGACGTCTTCGACTCCTCCTCCATCGCTCGCGCCGTAGTCCCGGGCACCACAGTGATCTCCGGACTCGGTGTCGCCAAAGGCGCCACCGGAACCCTCGAGGCCGGCGCCCGCGCCGTCATCGACGCCCAACCGGACAGAATCATATGGCTCGGCGCCTACGGAACAGGTGCATCCGCCGACACCGCAGGGCCACCGACCCGCTGGCTGTTGCGCCGAGTGATGGGAAACGAACTCTCCGACAAAGTATCCGCCGACAGCGCCGTGATTCGGGCCGGCGGCACCGTCTTCCACGCCGGACCACTAACCAACAAAGCACTCGCATCCAACTGGAAAGTCGCCGGTCTGCACACAGTTCCCCGCAGACGCTTCCCTGCGACCATCAGCCGCGCAACCGTCGCCGCAGCAATGCTGACCGAAGCCGAGACGCACAAGTTCCCCGGCATGACCGTCGTTCCGCTGGCGAGATGATCCATATCGACGGGCCGTAGTTCAGGTTCGGCTATCCTCGAAGCTGCTGACCGGGATCTGGCGCGACATCGCTGTACGAGACATCGACGCACGGAAATCACATAGCCGTACGATCCGATTAGTCAAATACCTCAGAGCAATTCGATCGACGTACCCATACATGTAAGCCTTTTGGAGACGATTCGCCAACACGAAGTCGACGAAATCTATACGGACGAGCATCATCTCCATTAACTCGATATGAGTCGGCATCGGCCGGGTCCCCACACCGATTCGGCGCACCCGAGGCTCCGGCCGACGAATTCCGAAGGCCGCCTGATCTCGCCAGTTCTGACCCACCTTGCACGAAAGTTCGCCCCCTGCGTGTCAGACATCCCATGCCAGTTTCCGTCAAACAGCAGGCGTGATGATGCTGGATTCGGCGTCGCCAACTCGGTGCGGCCATGCCGTGGCTTCGTCGTACGGGGTGCCGGTATTCAGGCAGCCATGGAGGACACCGACAAGCCTGTTGGCGAGTTGTCGGAGAGCAGCATGATGACCGATACCTCTGCCTCTGATCGTGTCGTAATACGCGCGCGCCCCGGGTGATCTTGAGATCGCGCTGAATGCCTGCTGATGTAGGGCATTGCCTAACCGGCGGTTTGTGGCGTAGCGGGCCATGACCAGAGTTCTTTTGCCCGATGCCCGGGTGATCGGGCTTTGGCCTGAGTAATTCTTACGTGCGCGCGAGTTGCTGAATCTGGTCGTATCTTCGCCGAATTCGCCCAGAACACGGGCGGCGAGAACAGGTCCCAGGCCCGGCTGGCTGAGGTAGATCTCAGCGGCCGGGTGCCTGCCAAAATGCTCGCTCACCGCCACTTGGAATTGTGCGATCTGCTCGTTGATCGCGGTCAGGATCTTGACCTGTGCCGAAACGATGGTGGCGTAGGCGGCTTCGATAGTTGCCGGTTGACGTAACTGGCTGGTGCGCAGCAAGTTACGTAGCGATTCGGCTTTGCCCTGTACGTGGTGCCGGCCGGCGGCGCGCAGGGCGGACATTACCTGGCTGCGGGTGAGGTGGCCGGCCCGAGCCGGGTCTGGAGCCCTGCCGAGCAGGATCAATGCATCCGGGGCGGCCAGGTCCGGAAATGCGTGCACCGCAGCAGGAAAGAACTCATTCAATGCTGATCGCAGCCGTAGTACGTGCCGGGTTCTTTCCCAGATCGCGTTCTGATAAGCACGAGTCAGCAGTTTGACCGCGTCGGCCAGATCGCTGTCCCCAGCGATTTGGCGGTGATGGGCCCGGTCGAGGCGGACGATCTCGGCCAGTACGTGCGCGTCGCCTGCGTCGGATTTGGCGCCGGACGTGGAATGCCGCTGCCGATACCGGGCAGCCGAGGGTGGGTTGATCGCGAAAACCAGGTATCCAGCCGCCTGCAGGGCCACTACCCAAGGGCCGCGGTCAGTTTCGATTCCTACGACGACTTGATCTGCTGGTAGGTCCACCCACTCGGTGGGTGCATGTTCGGCGATCAACGCATGTAGTTTCGCGATGCCTTCTACGCCTTCGGGAAGTCGGGCGCGCGCCAGACGTTGAATTCTCCTCTCGCCCTGGTTAGTTCGTAGTTCGCGGGAGCGCCCCGGCACTCTAATGAATCAGTGCTCACGCCACTACACGGCGGGCACGACATCCCATCAGTGGTCGGCTCTCCCGGCCACCGGTGAGGGCACGATCTGTCAATAGAGCTCGAACACGGCTCAGAGGAGCTGGGTGCTCACCCCACCGGCGACTACCGACCCCACCCTGCCTCATGCGGAGTCGGATAGCTCTCATTAGAGGAGCTAGAGACAGACCCGCGCCGACATCGACCAAAGGCCGATAGAGCCCCCATTTTCGACCGTCGTTGACAACTGCATTGATGACGAGACATGCCATGGACGAATGTGCACATCTGCAGATTGCGTGTGCAGCGTTCGTCATCGACGTAGCTGAGATTGAGGTGTTCCATGTCACAAGGAGTAGAACATATCGCTACTCCTTTACGAGAGGATCGGCACTCATCTCATGAAGAAGACATACTGCCTCGCCTCAGCGCTCGCTCTTGCGCTGACGCTAGGGGCTTGTTCTAGCTCGGGGGACGAGCCGTCGGCAGACCAACCCATCGACATAGCTCTATTCGGCCAGTTCGCGGCCCAGGGTTTCTCTTATCCAGAGGTTCCTGTAGTCATTCAGGCAGCGGCCGAGAACCTGAACTCCGCCGGCGGTATCAACGGCCGGAAAGTCGATTTGTCAGTGTGCAACGACCAGGGAACGCAAGCAGGTTCGACTAAATGTGCACGGGACGCGGTGACGTCTGATGCCGTCGCGGCGATCGCTCTGCAAACGCGTTACAGCGAAGCTGTGCTCCCCTTGTTTGACCAGGCCAATATGACCATGGTCGGCAACGTCGCAACGACTTCGTCCGACTACACCAATTCTGCATCATTCCCCACGGGATCACCGCAGGTCGGAGTCGCAGGACTCACTCAGCAATTCATCAGCCGTGGGTGCGACGTGATTACGTTTATCCACTGGGACACCCCGACCGCTGCACTGGCCCTGCCTCTGGTCCAGAAGGTTGTCGCCGATGGCGGCAAGAAGCTCCTCGAGAAGAATATGGGTGCATCGGGGGCATCGGACTACGGTCCGGTTGCGGCTTCAATTTCTGATGCGGGGTCGACGTGTGCGCTAAGTTTTCTCCCTGCTACAGATGCCGTCAAGTGGATTCGCGCACAGAAGCAGCGTGATCCTAACTTCATCGTCGGCACCACAACTGCCGCGGCCCCGGTCGCCGTCCTGACCCAGCTGGGCCAAGACGGTGACAACCTACTGCTCGCATCAGGTACACCGGATGTCAGCGATGCGGACAACGTGGACGTAGCGAAGTTTCTGGCCGATATGAAGGCTGCGAACGTCGATCCCAAGAACTTCACGGCTCTCGGCCTTCAGGCCTGGGGCGATTTTCAACTGGTCGTCGGGGCCATTAAGTCTGTGCCAGGAACCCCAGATCGTGCAGCAGTCACGAGCGCCATGAACAACATCACCACGCCCGCTACCGGTCTTTTCGGAGACTTCAACACGACCAAACCGAACAGCCAGGCAGACTACGCCCGGATCTTTGCCACAGATGTCTACTTCTACACAACGAAAGATCAGAAGCTCAGCTCTGAGGGCCCGGCGGTAAGCCAACGTGAAATTTTCAATTAGATCTTCCGGTTAGAAGCCCCTCGGCGTCTAACTGATCTATGAGCTCCCTGGGGGCCTTTACGTCATCCCCGGATGTCTCCCCTCTCGATGGAGAAAGAACGCTATGAGCGAAGCAATCGTCAGTACACATCGACTGAGCGCTGGGTACGACCAGGTACCGGTGATTCACGACCTCGAGATCGATACACATGCGGGCGAGGTTGTCGTGCTGCTCGGCTCCAACGGAGCAGGTAAAACAACAACTCTTAATGCCATTGCAGGTGGGCTGAAGCCATCGGGAGGTCACGTCAGCTGGCTTGGTCGGCCAACGAAGATGTCGGTATATCGCCGGGCGGCCGCGGGGATCCGGTCTGTTCCAGAGTCGAAAGCAATCTTCCCGTCAATGAGTGTCGTGGACAATCTCGACATTGGGGTTGGAGCTGACAAAGAACGAGCACTCGAACTGTTCCCGGAGTTAGTTCCTATTTTAGGCCGACGGGCGGGCCTGCTGTCCGGAGGCGAACAGCAGATGCTTGTAGTGGCACGTGCATTGTCATGTCGACCAAAGCTTCTCCTTGCAGATGAGGTAAGCCTTGGCCTCGCGCCCATGATCGTGAAGCGCCTTTTGACCGCGATTAGGCGTGCCGCCGACGAAGAGGGGCTCGCTGTGCTTCTCGTCGAGCAGCACTTGCGAGCTGCCCTTGCTATCGCGGACCGAGGTTATGTGCTCCAGAGAGGACATGTCGTCATCTCCGGCTCCGCCGATGAACTATTGGAGCGAATCGACGAAATCGAAGGCGCGTACCTAACGAACTAGCCCACTGCGTCACGGGGGCCGTATTCATCTTTGCCATTAGGAGCACATCACATGTCAACCATCACCCAGTTCGTCATCCTGGGTCTAAGTACTGGATCACTGTACGTTCTGGGTGCTTTGGGGCTCGTCCTTGTAAAACGCAGCTCGGGAGTGATCAACTTCGCCCACGCTGCCATTGGGATGGTCGCGACCTATGTTTTCTGGGAGCTCCGGGACCGCAACGGGGTTCCATTCACAATCGCCTTGATCATCGGCTTGCTCGTTGCCGCACTCCTTGGAGCCATGACGTATCAGTTCGTGATGCGGCCGCTGCGCAAGCAGTCGCTGCTCGCGCAGCTTGTAGGAACACTCGCAGTGTTGGCGATACTCCAGGCGCTAACGGCGTTGCGATATCCCGAAGAAAGCGCGGTGGTCGCGCCGATTCTGCCGACTCAGTCGGTCTCATTCTTCGGCGTGTCAATCGGACTTGATCGGTTGCTGGTGTTGGTCGGCGTCGTTGTTCTAGTCGTAATTCTCGCGGGATATTACCGCTACTCGACATTCGGCAGAACGACGACCGCCGTTGCAGACAATAGCGATGCGGCAGCGGGCCTCGGAATATCTCCGGACAAGATTTCGCTAATCAATTGGACAGTCGGAGCTGCTCTGGCTGGACTTGCTGGCATATTCTTGTCACCGATACTTGGCTTGGATATTCAGACCGCAACACTCCTGATCGTGCCGATGTTGGCTGCAGCTGTAGTGGGCGACTTCAAGTCCTTCCCACTCACACTGGCCGGCGGGCTCATAATAGGAGTCACTCAGTCACTTCTCGTGAATTACACGTCAACCCCCGGCCTTGTATCCGTTGTTCCAGCTCTCCTCGCCGCAGCCGTGCTGATCTCCAAAGGACGAGCAACGCCCGCTCGCGGCGACAGCGCCATCCGGATGCCCTCGATTGGGTCAGGACGCATTCGGCCGCTTCCACTTGTTGTAGTCACAGCAGCTCTCGTCACGCTCATCTGGGTCGTACCGATCAAATGGGTCGACGCGCTGACGCTTCAGGCCGCGGTTGCGGTTGTGCTGCTATCACTGGTCGTGGTCGTCGGATACTGCGGTCAGCTGTCGCTTGCGCAATTCGCGTTCGCGGGTCTCGGCGGCTGGATTTCAGGAACGCTGGCCACCAACTTGGGCTGGCCTCTCATTCTCGCTATTTTCGCAGCTGTTGCGACCTCAGTGCTCATGGGTATCGTCCTCGCAGTGGTCGGCGCGAGGACTCGTGGCTTGAATCTTGCGATCATCACACTTGCGTTTGCCGCTGCCGCTGACGCCGTGATCTTCAGCAACACAGGCCTTCAAGGTGGCATCGGCGGCATCTCGACTCCGAACTTGTCGATCTTCGGGTGGAAATTCGACTATCTCCTATACCCGCAACGATTTGCCACTATTGCCGTGCTCGTGATGATAATCGCACTAGTTGCAGTGGCAAATATGCGCAGAAGCCGAGTCGGGCGACGCTTGATTGCCGTACGCACGAATGAGCGTGCCGCATCATCACTCGGGATCTCCGTGCTCGGATCCAAGGTGTTCGCTTTCAGCACCGGCGCTGCACTCGCCGCCATCGGCGGTGTCCTTCTTTCATATATGCAGTTCAACCTGACGTTTACGAATGGCCAGTACGGGCTCATGTCGTCGATCACTTTGCTGATGGAGGGCGTGGTAGGTGGTGTCGGTTGGGTCAGCGGAGCACCGGTGGGTTCACTACTGCATCCAGGTAGCGTAGGCACATTGTTCCTGGGTACGTTCGGCGAGTCCGCCGAGAAATACATCTTCCTGATCGGCGGAATACTGCTCTTGGTGACGATTCTCCAAGGGCCTGACGGGATCGTTCCCAACACTTTGCGTCAACTCAAGCAGTTGGGTGCGCGGCGCACTCGACGGCAGGGTCCAGCCGGTTCGAAGACTGCGCTGGCTGACCTCGCTGTCAGCGATGTCGATGTTGTCGACAAGGTCAAGCCGAAATTGCTCGTCCTCGACGATCTGACGGTGCGGTACGGCGGAGTCGTTGCAGTGGACGGCTTGTCTCTTGAGATCCGTCCAGGCAAGGTCACTGGTCTGATCGGTCCCAATGGCGCAGGCAAGACGTCCGTGCTAGATGCCATAACAGGGTTCAGTTCTATCGCAAGTGGCACTGCAGAGCTCGACGGGCAACAATTAGCTGCGCTCACACCTCATGCCCGCGCCCGACTCGGACTGGGTCGGTCCTTCCAGTCCCTGGAACTCTTCAGCGACATGACAGTGCTCGAGAATCTGCTTGCCGCTTCCGAACCTCGTGGCTGGAAGGGAAATCTCACAAGTTTCGTTTGGTCCGGTCAGAGCCGCTTGACCAAAGCGGGTTTAGCGGCCATCCGCGAGTTCAAGCTCGACGATGTATTGGATAAACGACCTGGCGAGTTGCCGCACGGACGGCAGCGCATGCTGGCGATCGCGCGAGCCGTTGCGGCGGAGCCATCGGTGCTCCTGCTCGATGAGCCAGCCGCCGGACTGGACGAGGTCGAGTCGGCTGAGCTGACTCACTTGATTCGACGCCTTGCGCGTGACTGGGGTATGGCAGTGCTCGTGATCGAGCACGACATCCCACTTGTCCTGGCTGCCTCGGATTACATCTACACGATCGAGTTCGGTGGTCTGATCGCCGAGGGAACCCCAGAGGAGATCCGCGACCATCCGGAGGTTCGACGTGCATACCTGGGAACTGAGGAAGAAGGCACGATTCACAGTGCGTAGTCAGTCGAACTCGACGCCAACGCCCCACAATAGGAGAACCCACCAGTGAGTACGACCTCAATCACCCCTGCGCACGACAAAATGGAATCGGTCGACGCCGTCGTCGTCGGAGCCGGTTTTGCCGGGATGTACATGATTCACAAGCTCCGCGAGATGGGTCTGACGGTAGCGGCGTTTGAAGCCGGCAGCTCAGTCGGTGGGACGTGGTACTGGAACCGCTACCCAGGGGCGCGGTGCGATACCAAGAGCCTTGGCTACTCGTTCTCGTTCTCCGAAGAGTTGTGGACGGATTGGATCTGGACCGAGGAGTATGCCGCTCAGCCTGAGATCGAGGCTTACATGAATTACGTCGCGGACCGTCTTGGGCTGCGATCCTTCATCGAGTTCAAGGCAAGGGTCGAGTCCGCGGTGTTCAATGACGCGACGCGACGCTGGACCGTACAGACGGATTCGGGTACCACCGTCACGGCTACATACGTGTTCATGGCGACGGGTGGATTTTCGAGTCCGGTACAACCCGATATTGCGGGATTCGAGGATTTCGAGGGTGAGGTGTATTACACCAGCCAGTGGCCTGAGGAGAATGTGTCCTTCGAAGGTAAGCGTGTGGGCATCATCGGAACCGGTTCCAGCGGGATGCAGGCGATCACGGAGATCGGACACAGCGACGCGTTCACGGAGCTGACTGTGTTCCAGCGAACTGCGAACTTCGCTGTTCCCGGACGGAACAAGCCTCTCGAAGGTGATGTTCAGCGACAGATCAAGTCCGACTTCGACGGCTTCTGGGATCAGGTTCGCCGCTCCGGCACCGGCTTCATCGTCGATGTCGAAACCGGCCCGGTCGCGGCGCTGGACGACGATCAGTTCGCTCAACGAATGGAGGAGGCGTTCACAGCCGGCGGCCCGACTGTGCTCGGGTGGGTAACAGATCTTTTGACGGACGAACGATCGAATCATCGTGTCGCCGAGTATCTTCGGGCGAAGGTCGACGAACGGGTCGCGGATCCTGCGACGGCCGAAAAACTGAAACCCAAGGGCTTCCACGTCGGATCACGTCGTCAGTTGGTGGAGAACGGCTATTTCGAGGTATACAACAATCCCAAGGTCACCTTGGTCGATGTAAAAGCCGACCCGATCGTCCGATTCACGAGTACGGGACTCGTCACGGGCACGACCCACCACGAGCTCGACGTGATCATCCTGGCAACCGGATTTGATTCGGGGACCGGGGCTCTCACAAAGACCGGTTTAGTCGGCGTGGGAGGTCTGCAGCTCACGGACAAATGGGCGTCCGGCCCCACGACGTATCTGGGTCTCATGGTCGACGGTTTCCCGAATTGCTTCATGATCGCAGGCCCCGGTAGCCCCTCTATCCGCTCGGTTGTAACTGGCTCGATCGAGCATCATGTCGAGTGGTTGGCCGATCTCCTGGGCTACATGCGTCGTGAGGGGATCGACGAGGTGGCTCCCAGCCCGGAGGCGGAAACAGCCTGGACCGCGCATGTTGCGGAGACTGTTGACAAGCTCTTGCTCAACAAAGACGACACGCAGTACTTCGGGTCGAATGTTCCGGGCAAGCCCAGGGTCTATCTCGCCTATGTGGGTGGTGTCCAGGTGTATCGATCAATCTGCGCGCGTGCTGCCGACGATCACTATGAGGGATTCGTCTTCTCTCGTGACGGCAATCTGATGAACGAGCATCGCCGCAACTGGTCAGGACCCCTCGATGCGACCGCGGCGACTAAATCCAATGACCCGGCACTCGGCGGCACGCTGATCTAGCTCACCCTGTCGCCCCTCAACCATCGCACGACTCATATTTACTAGGAGAAACATGACTACTGTCAGCGACGTCTACTCACCCGTGAAGAATCCCAACCGGTTCTACATCGGAGGTGAATGGGTCAATCCCAGCTCAGACGCCATGTTCGACGTCCTCGACTCGAACACCGAAGAATTGTACTTCCGCGTGTCCGAAGCCCAGGCCGCAGATATGGACCGAGCCATCGATTCTGCCAAGACAGCCTTTGACAGCGGACCCTGGCCGCGGCTCAGCCACATCCAGCGCGCTGAATACCTTCGGGCCCTGAGCGCAGAATTGCAGTCGCGCGTAGATGTCTTGTCGGACATCTGGCCCAGGGAGTCAGGTGTGCTGCACAGCGTCGCTGTCAATCGAAGTGTCGCGGACTCGCAAATCCTCGACTACTACGCGGATCTCGCTGCGGACTACCCATGGGAGGAGGAGGTCACACCGAAAGATGGCGGATTCGGGCTTCTGGTTCGGGAGCCTGTCGGCGTCGTAGGTGCGATCATTCCCTGGAACGGGCCGCTGTCTCTTGCACTGTGGAAACTTTCCCCAGCGCTTCTGGCTGGATGCACGGCCGTACTCAAGGCCTCCCCCGAAGCGCCTGGAGCGGCATACATCATTGCGGAGGCGGCGGAGGCCGTCGGTTTGCCAGCGGGAGTCTTGAACGTATTGACGGCGGACCGCGAGGTCTCCGAACGACTAGTGCGTGATCCACGCATCGACAAAATCGCCTTCACGGGGTCGACGCTGGCGGGCCGCAAGATCGCATCGACGCTCGGAGAGCGGATCGGCCGGTACACGCTTGAACTTGGCGGAAAGTCCGCTGCAGTCATCCTCGACGACGCCGACTTAGAGCAGGCCGCTGCGGTTATCTCCGGCGCGGAGTGCTTCCTGTCAGGTCAGGTGTGCTCGTCCCTCACCCGGCTCGTCATCAGCCGTCGGCGACACGACGAGTTCGTCGAGATCCTGTCGGGCATGTTCTCCCAGACAAAGGTCGGAAACGCGTTCGACGCTGACACCCAGATGGGTCCGCTGGCGATGGAACGGCAGCGTGATCGCGTCGAAGGATTCATTGCTTCTGGCATATCCGAGGGTGCGAAGCTCGTGACTGGAGGTGGACGACCGAAACACCTGGACAGGGGTTTCTTTATCGAACCCACTGTCTTCGCGAACGTTGACAACTCGCAGACCATCGCGCGTGAAGAGATCTTCGGCCCGGTACTCAGCGTAATAGCTGCGGCTGACGAGTCGGATGCCGTCAAGATCGCGAATGACACCATCTACGGTCTGAACGCATCTGTCTTCACGAAGGACCTCGACCGCGCCCGTGAGGTCGCCGGCCAGCTTCGGTCGGGCACGGTGGGTCACAACTCTTTCCGAACTGACTTCGGCATCGCTTTCGGTGGTTTCAAGCAGTCCGGCATTGGTCGTGAAGGTGGTATGGAGGGGCTGCTGCCCTATCTGGAGTCGAAAACTGTGATCCTGCAGGGCGCTCCTGCGGCTTACAAGTCCCCCGCCAAGGGCTGAACGTCCGCGGCTCAGCATTCGAAGCTCGGTGCGTGCACAATTCCGAACAGCGCCGTTCATCACGATCATTTTATCGAGGACATACTTTGTCGTACGCAGGAGAGTCAGCCCCCGTAGGGGCCACGATCACCGATGAACCCGGTAGCCGACCTCGCCCGGATCAGGACGATCCGCTGACCGCGCCGTTCTGGCGCTCGGCTGCTCGTGGCGAGCTGGTGATCCAACAGTGTGGAAGATGCCGTCGATACCATCATCCTCCGATCGGACTGTGCTGGGAGTGTCTGTCAACCGACCTGCCATTCGTCACAATGAATGGCAGGGGGAGCGTTTACAGCTTCGCTGTCGTCAAAGATCAGCGGCTGGTGGCGTTCGACGAGCTCACGCCCTATGTCGTCGCCACGGTTCGATTGGAGGACGCGCCGGACGTGCTGCTTCGGACGAATCTCCCCGGTGTTCCGATCGAGCAAGTGAGGGCAGGGATGCCCGTCCACGTCTGGTTCGAGGAGATTGCTCCCGGGTGCTTCTTGCCGCAGTTCCAGCCTCTAGGCGATGAGGGTCTATGAGGAACAGTCAGGCGAAGGTCGCGGTGGTCGGCCTGGGTCACTCTCCGGTCTATCGACGAGCCGAGGTGCCGCTGGGTGTGCTTGCGGTCGAGGCCGCTCGCCTCGCGATCGCCGACGCCGGTTTGACGCCGTCGGACATCGATGGCGTCACGACATCACCCACACATCCGGCCGCATCGCCGGGCGCCGTCGAAGGCATTCACGTCGTAGGAACCCATTTCATGATCAAGGCACTTGGTCTGGATCCCAGTTATTCCGATCAAGGCACGTTCATGCTGTCACAATCGTTTGTCCAGGCTGTGAACGCTGTTGCGGCCGGTGCATGTAGGCACGCTTTGGTGTTTCGGGCATTGCACAACCCGGACGGGCGATACGGCCGAATCGCGGCTACTCGGGCGTACGGTGCCGATCAGTGGCAGAACCCATACGGATCTACCGGACCGACCACTGTCGCCCAACAGCTTCGCAGGTATATGGAAAAGGGCGGCGGGACGAAGGAGGATCTCGGTACGTTCGTGGTCCGTAACCGACAATTCGGTCTCGACAATCCCAACAGCTTCTGGGCGCAACACCGTCCTGAACAGCTCACGCTTGCCGACTACCTCTCGGCAAGGCCGATCAGCGAGCCGATTGGGATGCACGACTGCGACATCCCCATCCAAGGCGCAGCCGCCTTCGTTTTGACCTCAACAGACCGAGCACGCGATCTCGTACCACGTCCGGCCTTCGTGTTGGGAACAGCCATCTCACCAGAGTTCTTCTCGCCCGTCACATATCCGGAAACGGTAGAGTCGCAGATCGACGCTGGCCGGCGTATGGCAGCCCACCTGTACCGCAACGCAGGCATTGAACCATGCGATATCGATGTAGCCAATCTCTATGACGGCTACTCAGCGAACGTCCCATTCTGGGCCGACTCAATGGGTCTGTGCGAAGACGGAGGCGGACTGCAATGGATTGCGGCACCACACATCCCGCTCAACACATCTGGCGGAAATCTGGGTAACGGGCGTATGCACGGCGTACCCCACCTGATGGACGGCGCTATGCAGACGATGGGCCGATCAGGTTCTCGCCAGATAGAAGGGGCAGATATCTCCCTGGTGACGGTCGGCGGCACGCACCACGCCGGAGGTATTGTCTTCGCCAGCGACCCTGGCTAGTCTTCCGCGTCCGTACCCATCGCCACAAGAAGTGCGGCGATGGGTACTTGGCCGAACCGTGAATCGTCATCACCGACCGGATTCGCTGATCAGTAGCGAAGGACTCGGATCCTTCCCGGCATGGCGGATAAAAGTACCTGCCAAACCTGTGCAACTACCTCCCCAAAAAACATTATCCCACTTTTCTCATTCTCCGATCCCAGTTAAAACCAGTCAAGAAGATAGCGAATCGATGGAATCGATCAAATAATACATCCGAAACTTAGATTGCTGTTCTCCACTTTGAATGGATGAGTGGAAACGAATAACATTCTTAGATAAAGGTTCGGCATCTCTTATAGAATCCAAAGACAGGTTGAAGAATATGGTTCGTGAGCTTTCGCATTTCATCGGCGGCAAGAGCGTCGCCGGAACGTCGGGCAGGTTCGGAGATGTCTTCGACCCCAACACCGGCCAGGTGCAGGCAAAGGTGCCACTCGCCAGTAAGAGCGAGGTCGAGGCGGTCGTCACCAACGCCGCCGAAGCACAGCGCGAGTGGGCGAAGTTCAACCCACAGAAGCGTGCGCGCGTACTGATGAAGTTCGTGGCCCTGGTCAACGACGAAATGGATTCCCTCGCCGCCCTGCTGTCCTCAGAGCACGGCAAGACCATCCCTGATGCCAAGGGTGACATACAGCGTGGCCTAGAGGTTATCGAGTTCGCCATCGGAATACCGCACCTACTCAAAGGCGAATACACCGAGGGCGCCGGTACCGGCATCGACGTCTACTCCATGCGCCAACCACTCGGCGTCGTCGCGGGTATCACCCCTTTCAACTTTCCGGCCATGATCCCGCTGTGGAAGGCCGGCCCAGCACTCGCCTGCGGCAACGCGTTCATACTCAAGCCCTCTGAGCGCGACCCATCCGTACCGCTTCGTTTCGCCGAACTGTTCCTCAAAGCCGGCTTGCCGTCCGGAGTCTTCAACGTGATCAACGGAGACAAGGAAGCTGTCGACGCTCTACTATTTGACCCGCGCATCAAGGCGGTTGGCTTCGTCGGCTCTACCCCCATCGCGCAGTACATCTACGAGACCGCGTCCGCCAACGGCAAGCGCGCGCAGTGCTTTGGCGGCGCCAAGAATCACGCCATCGTGATGCCGGACGCTGACCTCGACGACGTCGCAGACCAGCTCGTCGGTGCCGCATACGGCTCCGCCGGACAGCGTTGTATGGCAATCTCAGTGGCCGTGCCAGTCGGTAAGGGGACCGCGGACACGCTCGTCGAGAAGCTCACCGCGCGTGTGGGCAAGCTCAACATTGGCAAGTCCGACCAGGACAGCGTCGACATCGGCCCGCTCGTCAGCTCGGACGCCGTGAAGCGCATCAACGATTATGTCCAGATCGCTATCGACGAGGGTGCGACCGTCGTTGCGGATGGACGGAACCAGAACATCGAAGACAACGATACGGGATTCTTCACCGGCGCAACGCTTATCGACAACGTCACGAAAGATATGCGCGTCTACAAGGAAGAGATCTTCGGCCCCGTGCTACAGATCGTTCGTGCAGACGACTACGAAGAAGCACTCGCACTTCCGACGGATCACAAGTACGGCAACGGGGTTGCGATCTTCACCCGTGACGGTGACACCGCTCGCGACTTCGCGACGCGTGTCCAGGTCGGTATGGTTGGCATCAACGTGCCGATCCCAGTGCCGATCGCATACCACACCTTCGGCGGATGGAAAGCATCCGGATTCGGCGACCTCAACCAGCACGGACCGGACTCCATCCGTTTCTACACCAAGACCAAGACTGTGACTCAGCGTTGGCCCGGTGGCGGTTTGAAGGGGAACACCAACCACTTCGTCATTCCTACGATGGACTGACGTCCGAGCTCTCGATTGCATCAGAATGGCGCGATAAGAGCACTCCACAGGAGCCGCAGAGGCGATCATTGGACTGGGTGCTGGCGAATTCTTACCACGGCGGGACGATAAGAGAGCGTCGGCAGGATCCCCAAAGATGTGGCGAGCAAGTCTAACCGAGATTTTTCAGATCACACGTCGGAGTGAGTCGCTATCACACTCGAAGTCTCAGAGACTCGATTGCGAATATTGGCAAAGTGATCCAGAGGAGGTCAAAGCGCCCATGTCGTATCCAATCTCAGTCCGTCGACAGATTTCGCACTGTTTTCGCGATGGTGATGCAGAAGCCGATATCGCCTCTGGAAACCGGAACATCGCCGCCGACGTTGTTCCGTTGGAAGGACCAAGCCATGATCGATGCGGGAGTGCGGGACGGAGCATCGAGTCCGACGAACTGGCATCGGCCCGCGCCCGTATCGCTGCACTCGAAGCCGAACTCGCATCGACCAACGATGACTGTGCATTGTTCATGCAGCCGGTGGGGCCCCAAAAATCAGATCTCGATTATCGAAGGACTGATCACACGAGGACGTTTCGCCATGTTGCATAAGGGGTTTGAGCAGATCAACCTTACACGCGTATCGGCGACGGCCGGGCTCCGATCGACGAGCACGGCGCCTCATCGTGGCCGACACGATCGAGAGAATCTACCAGTCGCGTGAACCCTACGGGAAGCGACGTATCCAAGCGGAACTCCTCGATACGTACGAAATGAACGTCGATCACAAGCCGGTGTCGGCGATCATGACCGAGCTCGGCATTACCGGGTTCCCTCGTCCAGGCAAGCGGAAACTGAACCTGTTCGGCGTCGAAACCCTCTCTCAGCGGGTCAATCGCGGTTTCACGGCAAGCCGGCCGAACGAACTGTGATTTACGGACATTGCGGATCATCCCGCTCGTGACGGAAAGGTTTACTGCTGTGCGATTTTGGACTGATTCAGTAAAATGATCGTGGGTCGTTCCTTTTCTCGGGCCGATACGGCACTGGTCCACCATGCGGTGAACATGGTCGTGCAGGAACGGATCCGTTGGGAGGCAACTCTCTTGCATGCCGATCAGGGTCCGCAGTTCACGTCGTGGGGGTTCGGTGAGGATCTGCGAAGGTGGGACCTGCTCGAGTCCTTGGACGGTCGGCGATTGCCTGTTAACCGGCTAAGCGAGATATACGAACAGGTCAGAGCGATATGCAATACTGTTCGAGCGATAGGGCGAATCGTCGACACTTCGGATGCCGAGTGCTCCACGAAACGTGGGGCTCCTCCACGTTGACCCGGGCAGGCCGTACCCGACGACACTTTGTTGCCGGCCTGTCCGCTCACACGCCGGACGAACAACCAACTGCCTGGCCAAGTGCCACGAATCCCGATCGAGCTCGACCTCCCCGGACATGGCCTCGGCTGGCACGCAGGGCTGTCGCGCTCGCTGTCCAGGCAGTTGCTTAATTTCCGGAGGTCGCGTCTTCGCCGCGCTCTCGTGGCGGATGAAGGTGGTTCATTGCGGCGGTGATGAACAATTCTGCACAACAATGGAGTTCCCTCAACAGCGATTAGCCGGTCAATGCTATGGCAACGTCGTGATCGAATCTTTCTGGGGCCGAATGCAAACCGAATACTGAACCGGAAGAAGTGGTCGACCACGCTGCAACTGACTGCAACCATGGCCGATCAATTCGACAATTTTCACAATGCCGAACGGCAGCAGCGTCCGGATCCGCTTCGTTCATAGATCCCGAGACAAGACAATTCACATCGCAAATGAGCACCTACGCAAACCACTCACTGCGAGACAGCTACGAGCGAATAGGATTCCAACGTTCAGGCGTCGCCGGTCCAGGCACCGTGAAGATTTCGTGCGCTTTCTGCTCGATCGCTGCCGCGACCACCCTCACCTCAGCTCTTCGAAGGTTCTGGGCTTTACCGCTCATCCAGTAGGTGATAAGAAAGTCTACATCATCGGGGAGAAGCCGTTGCAGGTTGTTTGCCTGCGCGGCGACGAAGTCAGGCAGTATACCGATACCCAGTCCAAGCTTGGTCATCTCCAGTTGAGCCAACGCGCTCGTCGCAGCAAGCACATGAGCGTTCTCGCCGAATAGCTTGTCGACAACATCCAGATCGGCAACCTCAAGCATCGACTCGATGTAGAAGATCGGTAAGTGGTGGGCAAGCTGTTGTTTGCTAACGGGTGTCCCATGCTCGGAGAGATAACTCGGCGCTGCGAACAGCCCCATACCATAGTCGATTAGCTTTCGCCTCTCAAGCCGAGCCAAAATAGGCTTCGTGACTCCGATTTCAAGATCCACTGAGGTTGCGTACGGGGCGCTCGGCCTGTTCACAGATACTAATTCGAGTCCGATCTGTGGATGTCGCCTACGAACCTCGGCGAATGCTGGCACTACGACAGCCAGCCCAAATACTTCGGTGCAGCTGATCCTTACTACCCCTCTAAGGCTGTCATCGGACTCTGTCCCTGGCATGGATCGAAGGGCTGCCTCAACTCCTTCTGCAGCGACGAGCGCCGTGCGACCCGCATCCGTCAGCTCCCAGCCACCCGCCCCTTGAACCAAGAGCCTCGCACCCATTTGACGCTCGAGAGACTTCACTCGCCGTGCCACCGTGGTGTGGTTCATGCCCAAGGTTGACGCGGCGCCGACGTGTGTCCGTGACCTCGCGACAGCGAGCAGAACCAGCAGATCAGTTGGGTCAATCATCTCAGGATTCCTTGATTGCAGAGCTCCGATTGTACAGAAATGCACATCTTATGTGCATTCTTCCCCATCGACTGCACGGTATTGCAGGGCGATCATTGTGTCTCACAGGCGTACCGCTCGGTCGATCGGAAGCCGGCGACGTCCACACTGGAGGAGAGCCCCATGCCCACTTTCATTCGCCCCGGGTCAAGTACCCACATCGCGGGTGTGCGCGCATGAATAACCGCAATATCAAGGGAAAGACAGCGGTCGTCGGGGTCGGGGAATCAGCCTACTACCGTCACGGCGAGTCCCCCGACCCCGAATTTGTGCTGACGATACAAGCAATTCTTGCTGCCGCTCGTCACGCTGGCATCGATCCTAAGGACATCGATGGCTTCGTCAGCTTCTCAGATGATCGAAACACTGCTATGCGTGTCAGCGCTGCCCTCGGAGTAAAAGAACTTCGCTGGTCCACGATGCAGTGGGGCGGGGGTGGAGCAGGAGGATCGGGTGCAGTACAGCAAGCCGCCGCCGCTGTTGCTTCTGGATTCGCGGACACGGTTGTGGTGTATCGAGGGCTTGCGCAGGGACAGTTCGGCCGATTCGGGGGTAATCAGGCTCCGTCCGGCGCCGACTCGCATCGTGCCGCCTACGGTATGAACACAGCGGCTTCGATTCTGGGCACCCGCGTAACCCGCTTCTTCCATGAGACGGGTATCGATCCGCTGACGATGCGCGCCGTGTCTCTCGCCACCTACGAGCATGCACAGGCCAATCCGCGCGCAGTCATGTACGGCAAGCCGTTGACCGCAGAGAAGTACGACGCCAGTCGGTGGATCTGCGAACCTTTCCGTCTCTTCGACTGTTGTCAGGAGAATGACGGCGCGGCAGCTTTGATCGTCACGAGCGCTGAGAGGGCCGAAGAGTTAACCGAGCGGCCCGCCTACATTTTGGCGGCAGCGCAGGGAGGCGGTCACCGAAGCGGAGCGTTCAATTCCAATATTTACGATTCCACAGCATTCGCTTCAGCTGAATTCAGGACCATTGCGGGGCGACTGTTCAGCGGTGCTGGCTTGGATCCTTCCGACGTCGACGTCGTGCAGGCCTACGAGAACTTCACCGGCGGTGTCGTTATGAGCCTGGTCGAGCACGGATTCTGCACGCCGGAGTCGGCAAATGAAGTGCTCACCCCAGGAAACCTTGTAGCAAGTTCTGGCCGCTTGCCTCTCAACACCAGCGGCGGCAATCTCGCCGAGGCGTACATCCACGGGCTCGAGCTGCATGTGGAAGCCGTCCGTCAGATTCGCCGCGAGTCGGTGAACCAGGTGCAGGACGCGAAGGTCAGCTTCGTCGCGGCCGGCCCTATGGTCGCCCCCGCCAGTTCCCTAATTTATGGCAGCAAGGAGACCTTGTCATGAACGATTCTTATGTCCTCCCCGATGGAGTTCTACCAGTAGTACCCGACCCTGAAGGCCTCGACGCACGTTTCTGGGAAGGTACACGTGCCGAAGAGATCTGGATCCAGCAGTGCAACGCGTGCTCAAACTTCCAGTGGCTTCCGGAATGGGTGTGCCACCACTGCAATTCATTCGATCTCGGGTTTAGCCGCGTCGCTCCGTCTGGCACGATCTATTCCTGGGAGCGCGTCTGGCATCCCTCCACACCAGCGCTGGCATCGCACTGCCCCTTCGTCGTTGTCGTAATCGAGCTGGATTCCGCTCCGGGCATCCGACTGGTCGGCAATCTCGTTGGCGACAGTCGACAGAGCGTCTCGATTGGGACACCCGTAGAAGCAGTATTCGAGCATCACTCTGATTACACCCTTGTGCAATGGAAGCCGCGCACATGAAGGTGACATCCCGCGTTGACGATTTTGTGGGGTTTTTGGGTGGGGTTCGTGTCCTCGAGGTGGGTGACGAGCTGGGCGAGTACTGCGGAAAAGTACTGGCAGGCTTGGGCGCCGATGTCGTTCGCATCGAACCCCCCGAGGGAACAGCGACACGCTCTTACGGCCCGTTTTATCACGACGAACCGCATCGCGACCGCAGTCTGCACTTCTGGCACTACAACCTCGGAAAGCGTTCTGCCGTAATGGATCTCGACACCCCGGAAGGACAGGCCGATTTCCATGCTCTAGCCGCCACCGCCGATGTCATCATCGATTCACGCCCACGCGGCTACCTGTCCGAGCGCAACAGCGGATGGGAAACACTCGCGACGCTGAACCCGCGGCTGATCTACGCGCGGATCAGCCCCTTCGGCGACACCGGCCCCTGGGCAGACTTCGAAGCCAGCGACCTGATCCACCTCGCCCTGGGCGGGGTGATGATGAACTGCGGATATGACCCGGACCCCACCGGCTTCTACGACACCCCACCCGTGGCCCCGCAGATGTGGCAGAGCTACCACATCGCCGGCGAAATGACCGCAATGTCGATCCTCGGGGCCCTCCAATACCGCCTCACCAGCGGGCACGGCCAGCACCTGTCGACCAGCATCCACGAAGCCGTCAGCAAGAACACCGAAACCGACCTCCCCGACTGGGTCCTGCTGAAGCAGGCACACCTTCGACTAACGTGTCGGCACTCCGTCCCCACCCTCAGCGGCGCCTCGTTGTCGATGACCAAGGACGGCCGCTACCTCCTCCCCTACCGCACCTACCTCAAAGAGGCGCTCAACGCTTGGGATGGCACGGTCGCTCTACTCAAGAAGTACAAGTCCGAGGGCGATCTGGAGGGCCCTCGATTCTACGGAGACAAAAAGTTCGAAAGGGAGTCCACCGATTACATTGCCAAGCTGACCGACGAACTGGTGTCTAGGCACCTCTTTGAACGAGACCTGTGGCGTGAGGCTCAGGAGTTCGGTCTGCCGTGGGCCCCAGTGCGTCGTCCGGAGGAGAACGCTCATGACGAGCACTGGTTGATGAGGGGTGCGTTTTTCGACGTCTACCACCCCGAGTTGGACGAAACATTCCGCTACACCGGCGGCAAATGGTTGACCGAGGACATGGACTGGCAGCGCGGTCCACGACCACCGCTGCTGGGTGAACACACTGAAGACATCCTCAAGGAATGGTCCGCAGTGCCCGTCAAGCACGTGCGGTCGTTCTTCTCCCCACGCCCCACCGAAGTCGAGACCCTGAGTCCACACGGCAAACCCTTCGCCTTGTCGGGGGTTCGAGTCATCGATCTGTCGTGGATGCTGGCCAGCGCCGGCGCCGGCAGGTACCTCGCCGCAATGGGCGCCGAGGTCATCAAGGTCGAGCACATCAGCCGCCCCGACGCGATGCGCTTCAGCCTGGGGGCCTGCCCTCCCGGCGGCCGCGCCGAGCGCGACGCCGCAACGGACCCGCTACCCACACCACCAATCGGAACTAATCCGAATCGTGGCGGATCGTTCATGGAGATCAACTCCGGCAAACAGTCCCTGTCACTGAACCTCAAACACCCCGAGGGCCGCACGATCCTCGAAGACCTCATCCGCGACGCCGACATGATTGTCGAAGGATTCTCCCCCGGCACCATGACCCGTATGGGACTGAGCTACGAACGGCTCAAAGAACTCAACCCGAACATCATCTACGTCCAGCAGAGCGGCTTCGGAGAAACCGGAACCTACGGCCGCGCCCGCGCCTACGGACCCACCGCCCAAGCCATCACCGGACTCAGCGACATGTCAGGACTGCCCGAACCCTTCCCCCCAGCCGGAATCGGATACTCCTACCTAGACTGGTTCGGCGCCTACAACATGGCCGTGGCCATGCTCGCCGCACTCTACCGACGCGACATCACCGGCGAAGGCTGCCACATCGACGCTTCCCAAGCCGAGACCGGTATCTACCTCACCGGCACTGCCATCCTCGACCACACCATCAACGGCAGACGCTGGTCCCGTTACGGTAACCGCTCCCCCCACAAGCCAGCCGCACCCCACGGGGCCTACCGCACCCGAGGTAATGACCGGTGGATCGCGATCGCCGCGTTCACCGACCAGCAATGGCACGACCTCATCGACGTCCTCGAACTGACAGACCTCGCCGACGACATCCGCTTCACGGCCCTCGAAACACGCATCAACCACCAAGACGACCTCGACAAGCTGATCGACACAGCCACCCAAAGGCACAAACCTTTCGATCTCATGACCAAACTCCAAGCACGAGGCGTCCCCGCCGGTGTCTGCCAAACAGCCGAAGACCGCTACGAAACAGACCCACAACTCGCGCACGACCATTGGCTCGTCGAACTCCCACAAAGCGAGATCGGCACCTGGCCTGTGAAAGAACACCCCGTCCGATTCTCCGAAACGCCCACACACATCGGCGGACGTATCAACCGATCCGGCCCTTCCTACGGCGAAGACACCGACCAGATCCTCGCCCAACTCCTCAACCTCGACCAAGACACCATCAACAATCTCCACCACAACGGCGCACTCTAAGGAACATCGCAGATCATGACTATAGATTTTGTGGGGTTTTTGGGTGGGGTTCGTGTCCTCGAGGTGGGTGACGAGCTGGGCGAGTACTGCGGAAAAGTACTGGCAGGCTTGGGCGCCGATGTCGTTCGCATCGAACCCCCCGAGGGAACAGCGACACGCTCTTACGGCCCGTTTTATCACGACGAACCGCATCGCGACCGCAGTCTGCACTTCTGGCACTACAACCTCGGAAAGCGTTCTGCCGTAATGGATCTCGACACCCCGGAAGGACAGGCCGATTTCCATGCTCTAGCCGCCACCGCCGATGTCATCATCGATTCACGCCCACGCGGCTACCTGTCCGAGCGCAA
This sequence comes from Rhodococcus sp. ACPA4, assembly GCF_002300185.1. Classification (NCBI taxonomy): domain Bacteria; kingdom Bacillati; phylum Actinomycetota; class Actinomycetes; order Mycobacteriales; family Nocardiaceae; genus Rhodococcus; species Rhodococcus sp. ACPA4. Next base: position 312,836 of record NZ_NSDY01000003.1, on the reverse strand, counting down.
CAGCGGATGGGAAACACTCGCGACGCTGAACCCGCGGCTGATCTACGCGCGGATCAGCCCCTTCGGCGACACCGGCCCCTGGGCAGACTTCGAAGCCAGCGACCTGATCCACCTCGCCCTGGGCGGGGTGATGATGAACTGCGGATATGACCCGGACCCCACCGGCTTCTACGACACCCCACCCGTGGCCCCGCAGATGTGGCAGAGCTACCACATCGCCGGCGAAATGACCGCAATGTCGATCCTCGGGGCCCTCCAATACCGCCTCACCAGCGGGCACGGCCAGCACCTGTCGACCAGCATCCACGAAGCCGTCAGCAAGAACACCGAAACCGACCTCCCCGACTGGGTGTACCTCCGACAGACACACAACCGGCTGACCTGCCGTCACTCGATGGTCACCGCCAGTGCCCCCTCGTTGTCGATGACCAAGGACGGCCGCTACCTCCTCCCCTACCGCACCTACCTCATGCGCTCGGGAAATGTGTGGGCCGGGACGGTAAACCTGCTCGAGAAACACGGCTACGACGTCGAAGGTGAGCCTACGAACGACTCGCTGACGTCTCCTGCCGAAGCAGCGGTGAGCGTCATCGACGACCTCGTATCCAAATACCTCTTTGAACGAGACCTGTGGCGTGAGGCTCAGGAGTTCGGTCTGCCGTGGGCCCCAGTGCGTCGTCCGGAGGAGAACGCTCATGACGAGCACTGGTTGATGAGGGGTGCGTTTTTCGACGTCTACCACCCCGAGTTGGACGAAACATTCCGCTACACCGGCGGCAAATGGTTGACCGAGGACATGGACTGGCAGCGCGGTCCACGACCACCGCTGCTGGGTGAACACACTGAAGACATCCTCAAGGAATGGTCCGCAGTGCCCGTCAAGCACGTGCGGTCGTTCTTCTCCCCACGCCCCACCGAAGTCGAGACCCTGAGTCCACACGGCAAACCCTTCGCCTTGTCGGGGGTTCGAGTCATCGATCTGTCGTGGATGCTGGCCAGCGCCGGCGCCGGCAGGTACCTCGCCGCAATGGGCGCCGAGGTCATCAAGGTCGAGCACATCAGCCGCCCCGACGCGATGCGCTTCAGCCGTGGGGCCTGCCCTCCCGGCGGCCGCGCCGAGCGCGACGCCGCAACGGACCCGCTACCCACACCACCAATCGGAACTAATCCGAATCGTGGCGGATCGTTCATGGAGATCAACTCCGGCAAACAGTCCCTGTCACTGAACCTCAAACACCCCGAGGGCCGCACGATCCTCGAAGACCTCATCCGCGACGCCGACATGATTGTCGAAGGATTCTCCCCCGGCACCATGACCCGTATGGGACTGAGCTACGAACGGCTCAAAGAACTCAACCCGAACATCATCTACGTCCAGCAGAGCGGCTTCGGAGAAACCGGAACCTACGGCCGCGCCCGCGCCTACGGACCCACCGCCCAAGCCATCACCGGACTCAGCGACATGTCAGGACTGCCCGAACCCTTCCCCCCAGCCGGAATCGGATACTCCTACCTAGACTGGTTCGGCGCCTACAACATGGCCGTGGCCATGCTCGCCGCACTCTACCGACGCGACATCACCGGCGAAGGCTGCCACATCGACGCTTCCCAAGCCGAGACCGGTATCTACCTCACCGGCACTGCCATCCTCGACCACACCATCAACGGCAGACGCTGGTCCCGTTACGGTAACCGCTCCCCCCACAAGCCAGCCGCACCCCACGGGGCCTACCGCACCCGAGGTAATGACCGGTGGATCGCGATCGCCGCGTTCACCGACCAGCAATGGCACGACCTCATCGACGTCCTCGAACTGACAGACCTCGCCGACGACATCCGCTTCACGGCCCTCGAAACACGCATCAACCACCAAGACGACCTCGACAAGCTGATCGACACAGCCACCCAAAGGCACAAACCTTTCGATCTCATGACCAAACTCCAAGCACGAGGCGTCCCCGCCGGTGTCTGCCAAACAGCCGAAGACCGCTACGAAACAGACCCACAACTCGCGCACGACCATTGGCTCGTCGAACTCCCACAAAGCGAGATCGGCACCTGGCCTGTGAAAGAACACCCCGTCCGATTCTCCGAAACGCCCACACACATCGGCGGACGTATCAACCGATCCGGCCCTTCCTACGGCGAAGACACCGACCAGATCCTCGCCCAACTCCTCAACCTCGACCAAGACACCATCAACAATCTCCACCACAACGGCGCACTCTAAGGAACATCGCAGCCGCATTTGCGTGAATCTTCATGGTGCTGGACTTCTCCCACGCGTCCATTCGATCCACCCTGGGCCGGCGTCCAGCCCTTCCGCGGCGGTGTTCAACCTGCGTGGTATCGCAGCCGCCGTGCCCTACATAAGCCCGGTCAAAACTATCGTCTAGGAGCACCGTTGAGCTTCAAGAGTCCGTTCCCCGACGTCGACATCCCCAACGTCAGCGTCTACGACTTCCTGTTCGGAAACATCGAACCCGCTGATCTCGACAAGACCGCGTTTGTCGAGGGCGCTTCGGGCACCGTCACCACGTACGCCTCGCTGATCGCGCAGATCAACGGCGTCGCTGGAGCCCTCGCCGCGCGCGGACTCGCTGTGGGGGACGTCGTCGCTCTGCATTCACCGAACGTCCCGGCGTTCGGATCCGTCTTCCACGGCATCTTGCGTGCCGGTGGCGTTGCGACCACCATCAACGCTCTCTACACCGCCGAGGACATCGCCAAGCAACTCACCGACTCGAAGGCCACGTTCCTCTTCACGGTCTCGCCGCTGCTTCCGCAAGCCAAGGCGGCGGCCGACGAGGTCGGCATCCCCGCCGAGAACGTGATCGTCCTCGACGGCGCCGAAGGCCACCTCTCGCTGCGCGATCTGCTCGGTGAAGGTGCAACGCCGCCCGAGGTTTCCTTCGATCCGGCCACCCAACTCGCGGTGCTGCCGTACTCGTCAGGCACTACCGGTCGACCCAAGGGGGTCATGCTCACCCATCGCAACCTGGTCGCGAATGTCTGCCAGATCATGCCGCGGATGGGCATCGGCTCCGACGACAAGATTCTCGCAGTCCTGCCGTTCTTCCACATCTACGGCATGACGGTGCTGCTCAACGCCGCGCTCTTCGCCCGCGCGAGCCTGATCACGATGCCGAAGTTCGATCTCGTCGAATTCCTGCGGATCGTCGCCGAGCAGAAATCGACGTACATCTTCGTCGCGCCGCCCGTCGCGGTCGCGTTGGCGAAGCATCCACTGGTCGACCAGTACGACCTGTCGAGTGTGCACACGATTTTCTCCGGCGCCGCCCCGCTCGATGCCGCCCTCGGCAAGGCCGTCGCCGATCGCCTGAACTGCCGGGTCCGTCAGGGCTACGGCATGTCCGAGATGAGCCCGGTCAGCCATGCAATTCCGTTCGACCGGGACGACATGCCGCTCGACTCGTGCGGCCCGACCATCGCGAACATGGAATGCAAGCTCGTCGATCCGGGCACCGGTGAAGAGGTTGCATACCCCGCGGCCGGTTCCGGCGAGGTCAGTTCGCCCGGTGAGCTGTGGTGCAAGGGCCCGAACATCATGGCCGGGTACCTCGGGAACGAGCAGGCAACCAAAGACACCCTCGACGCCGACGGTTACCTGCGTACCGGCGACATTGCGACCGTCGACGACGAAGGTGTCGTCACCATCGTCGACCGTCTCAAGGAACTGATCAAGTACAAGGGCTACCAGGTTCCGCCGGCCGAACTCGAAGCGTTGCTGCTCACCCACCCGCAGATCGCCGACGCCGCCGTCATCGGAGTACTCGACGAGGAGGGCGAGGAAGTGCCGAAGGCGTTTGTCGTCCTGCAGGACGGTGCCGCGTTGTCCGAGGCCGACGTCATCGCTTTTGTCGCCGAGCGCGTCTCACCGCACAAGAAGGTTCGCAAGGTCGCCTTCATCAGCACGGTCCCCAAGTCCGCGGCCGGAAAGATCCTCCGCAAGGATCTGCGAACGATCGAAGTGACATGAGCATTGATCTGCATCAGCCGAACTGTTTTACGCGCATCCGGATTCGGTCTAACCTGGCCGCAGTCACAAACGGAGATGCTTCACGGCGCAGAGTCATGGCTGAATCACCAAACTGAATCGCACTGTAGTTCCGGAGGATGATGTCGTCGAGCTGCCCATGCTCGCGCATGGGACGACTGGCAGTCAGTAACGACGGCGAACACGCCAGTCCGCCGATCGCCCTACGCATCCAGCAGCTGACCGGGACCAACCAAGTTCTTCTAGCTCGATGGCAGCGCACCGAAGGGCCTGAAGGAGCACTCAATGCAGATCTGGGACAAGGTTGTTATGTTCCGGCGGCAATCATCGACGATGCGACCAAGGAACAAGCTTCACTCATCCAACTACCAGGATCTGCATCGGATTCGACTCGATTCATGCTTGGCTGATCCGCCGTTCAGCCAAGCACAACCTGCGCCGGCCCGCAATCCGTGGCTGGCAGCCAGGTCTGCGCGTCGCCGATCTCATAAAGGCATTCTTCCTCTTCGACGTTTCGGATGCTCGATGACGAGGGTGTCATCGACTCGATGATCGCCGGTGGCGCAGATCGATGTTGGCCGTGCTCATCGGAGTGCCGTCACGTTGCTTTCGTGCCGCTACGCAGAGGTCCTTGATAGCCGCTAACTTCGTCGAAGTTAGCGGCAGGCCACTGACCAGTTAGAACGAAGATATCCTCGGATGGGAGGCGACCAGGCCAGGGAATGGAAGGTGGATTCGCTCCCCTCGCGATTCACTCGCAGCTACCGCAGACTGCACGTGAATCGCGAAGATCTTGCCCAGACTGTCTGGGGATCGACCACTATTGTCGGCACGCCGGTTCTTTGCGCAAGGTGATCGTGCGACATGGGAGCGCTGTCGGTGGTATCGAAGTGAAGTTTTCGGGTTGATCTAGGGAGCGCTTCAACTATTGCAAGTCGCATTTTCCTAGGTGGGAGCACACCCTTCCCTGTGGCGACCAGGGTCGACGGCGGCTCTTTGCAAGAGTCTCGGAGCAGGGCCCTGCTCCGAGGCGAGACGGCCAGCGCCCACATCGTGACCGCATTCGCCCCTCCACCGACGCACCACCCCGTTCATGCAACAACCGTTATCGCTGAAGAGCGGCCCTCAGGCCCTCTGCGTAGGCACGACGTTCCCGGCGCGAGACCTCAGCGCTAGGAAAGAGGTACGAACAGTGCACCGTTCCAGGAAATGAGTGAAGTTCGGTGGCCACGTCGGCGCTCATCAGCGCGACTGCATATGCCACGCCCTCGTCTCTCAACGGGTCGAACTGACCGACTCCGACATAGGCGGCAGGAAGACCACTCAAATCTTTCGCCCGAGCCGGGAAGGCTAACGCCGGCGTCTCCGCTTCATCAGTTCCACGAAGGTATTCAGTCAGGAGAAATTTGCATGTATCTTTGCCGTGCCCGCTCGGCGCGCCCGCATAGATCTGCATGCTGTTCGTCTCAAGTCGGTCGTCCACCGACGGGTGCATCAACATCTGGAATCGAATTGACGGGCCGCCCTGCTCCCGAACTCTGAGACACAGCGCCGCAGCCAAAGTCGCGCCCGCACTCGATCCTGCAACGGCCAACCGATCAGGGTCGACGCCAAGGCGATCAGCTTGATCAACAACCCACGCAAGCGTCACATAAGCATCATCTAGGGCCGCCGGGTACGGGTGCTCCGGAGCCAAACGGTAGTCGACTGAGACAACCGTAGCTGCTGATTCTTTCGCGAGCGACAAACAGAACTCATGCTCGGGTTCGATACCACCACAGATGAATCCTCCACCGTGGAAGTAGAGCACGACCGGCTCGGGTGAGGCGGCTTCAGGGGCACGATAGACTCGAACTGTCAGACCCGCACCTTCTGGCCCCTCAAGCAACAAATCCTCGATGATGTACTCACCGGGATCAGGTTTGACAGCACGAGCTATGCCCTCAGCCACGCGTTCTCGATACGCTGAGACACTCAGCTCAGCTAAGGGCGGGTGGGCGTTCGCATATGGTTCAAGCTCTGAATCAATAGTAGGGTTCAACGCTACTCCTAAAACTCTTGCGGGTTGGGTCCGCTCAAACGAGAAGCCATCGGCTCGTGGTAAGTGAACTCGCACGACGAATCGGTGTCGATGACGAGTTTCGAACAATCGGAGTGCGATTTCGCAGACTGGCGCACTCCGAGGGCCCAGCGTTGGTGTGTTCAACTTCAGGCATTGATATGCACGCGAGAGCTCCACGATAACCTGGTCATCCACCTGCGTTCGGCCGAAATATTCTTGATTTGCTGCAGTGAGCCGTACAGTTTGTTCAGCCGTCGGCGCCACTGGGCAGGGCGACAATTGGCGAACCTGGAGACGTAGATGCCATACAGGACTGGACTGACCTCCTTTTTGCCCACGTACCATCATCACAGCTTCCGTTCCCGGTGGAACCGGTCGCGAGGTGAGAACTCCTCGGTGCCGCTGACACCCTACTGCCCTGACTGACGCAACTCGGTTCGCACGCGATCTTCGACGATGTGAACGACGGTCGAAAACTGGTTCTGACCCACTTTTCAACCGTCGTCAATAGAAGATTGCACTATCGGTGCAGACACTTTGCCCTACACCTTTACTCCACAATGATCAAATGTTTTTGAATCGCAAGGCCAAGTCCGTGGTCCCGATCTGCGACGCACTCTGCAAGAGTGCAGAACCACAGTGCGACCTTCACCATGGACTGCCACGACGGCTTGAGCGATTCTGAGGCAAGGCCAAACGGGCCGTGAAAAGTGTCCACCGGGAGGACACCCGGACAGTCTGGGCGCAACCGACAAGTCTATTATCTGTGATCGAGTTAGGAAGCAATGAACAACCAATTTAGCATCGTGCAGGATATTGGCCTCAGCAACGACCGAGCACCCCAAGAGAAGTCGGATTTCTCCCTCCCCGAGGGCACCCTGGTTGTATCTGCGGACAACCATTGGTCGATTACGGAGGACGTCTTTATCGATCAGGCGCCCGCAGCTCTCAAATCTCGAATGCCACGGTTGATTTGGGATGAAAAAGGCTTCGACTTCCTTCTCAACGGCAGGTCAATCTTCTCTTCAGTTCAGAAAGAAGTCTTCCGAACCTTCGAAGGACTTCCGGGATGCACCCAACTTACCCCGCGGTTGCTTGACATGGATGCAGAAGGAATTACTAAGGAAATCGTTTTCGGAAATGGTGTCGGAATATTCTTTGCTTACCCGGACCTTGAGGTACGGGAGTGCGCCATTGACATCTACAATGAATACATAGCAGGTGTCTCCGCCAAGGCCCCCGGACGCTTCTTCGGTGTGGGTTTTGTCAACTTCTGGGATCCTACGCGCACCAAACAGTCTATCGCGAGAGTAAAGGAACTTGGCCTTAAAACAGTCTCGATCCCGATCAACCCAAGAGGCGCGGATGGAATGGTACTCGACTATTGCACCCCGGAAATGGACCCCATGTGGGCAGCACTTGAAGAGGCTGGCCTACCAATATGCTTCCATGTTGGCGAGTTCTTCCAAGATGGGCCCGGAGCAATCGGGCGCACGAGCATGGTCTCGCTAGGCCCCTTCCGAAAGTCGCTTGGCGACCTGATTTTCGGCGGAATTCTCGATCGACACCCTGGGCTACAGGTAGTATTCACTGAAGGCGACATCAACTGGATTCCGGGTGCCCTGCAATTAGCTGAAACCCTCTACGAAGGCTATAAGACCATTCTCCAGCCAAGGCTGAAACATGAGCCCTCTCATTATTGGTTCAACAACTGCTACGCAACCTTCATGTATGACCCCGCTGGCCTGGCTATGCTCGATACCATCGGTCGAGAACGAGTGATGTGGTCGTCCGACTACCCGCATGTTGAGAGCACGTTCGGCTACAACTGGACTGCTATGCAGTCGGTCGTGGACGCGACAGATCCCAAGACTGCACAGCTGATCCTCGGGGGCACCGCAAACAAACTCTTCGACCTTGGCACCCTGAAGCAAACCAGCGTTCAGTCGTTATCATGATGAGGGGCTCTGAGTTCGGGGTGGACACAGCCAACGCGAGGGGCGTCTGATGATCCTCAAGCTGCAAAGTGTGGACCATCAGGGGCTGTCCCACATCATCTGCCAAGTAGGCGACCTGTCACGCCTAAACGTTGACGTCCCTTCTGGCACACCCTATACGGAAATTTCAGGCTATCTAGAAACGGCTCAACTCGGCGCCGGCACGCCAGCAGACGACAGCACCGTATTCTTAAACATTGAGTCACTCACCCGAGAATTCGCAGAGCGGGCCAACACGACCGAGTTGGGCGGCTTCGACCGCCTAATCGACCATGCCCGTGCACGCGGATGGTTAGATTCTGCCTGCGCGATGGTACGGGTTCGTCTTGTCTACTACTGACTGCACTCGACTTTAATTCAAGGTCGACGAGGACCTTAAATCACGAGCTGACGAGACAATGACGCCACGCAGCCGGAACAGCGCTCTCTCGGCGTTACACACTGTTCCGGTCTCTGCTGGCTCTTCCGGTTTTAGAGTGCATAAAATCGATCTTCCGGTAATCGAATGAGGCACAAGATGTAACGGCTCCTGGGGTGTGAGCATGAGGGTTCTTGACGCCCGATTCCTCACCACCCAGGAGCCGACTCCGTCCCCCAAATGCGGATCGGATCGGGAGAACCTTATTAGCGAACCGCCCAGCCGCCAATGGTTTCTCACACCAGATTCAGACTATTCCCGTGTCAGAACCGCTATTCTTGGTGGCCGACCACCCAGGCCGCGATCTGTGCCCGCGATGTGAATCCGAGTTTGGTTAGGATGTGTTCGACGTGACCTTGGGCGGTCCGTGGTGATATCACGAGCTTTGCCGCAATTTCTTTGTTAGTCAGACCTTGAGCGACCAGTGCCGCAACCTGCCGTTCACGCTTGGTCAAAACGGGCATTGCCTTAACTGCATTCCCGGTTACTCCGGGTTCCTCACGTAGCGCATATTCGGTGGCGCCCTGAAATCCTAGCGAGTATCCGATACTGTAGGCTTTCTCGAATGCCTTCTCCCCGAGACCATTACGAGCTTGATGGTCACACAATTCATGGTAGACGAGGAGGTTGGGAAGCAGAACGGTGGGGCTGCCGATCTTCTCTCTCAATGCCTCCGCAGCTCCCATCAGTACGGCAGCGCGCTGCTGATTCTGATCGCCACTGGCCCATGCCAGCGACTCTAGACACATTGCGGACATAAGTCGATCGTCGATTTTTCGGGTTAGCCGAAGGCCATCTTCCATCAATTGCGCCGCCTGATGACGATCGCCTTGCCTCCAGCGCGTTACTCCCATTGCCCACAGCGAATACGACCGGTACATCAATTCACCATGGTCTTCCGTTATTGCGAGCATCTCCTCGTAGCAAGTAATGGATAACGGCACGTCCCCGCGCAATTCATAAGCCCATCCGAGGGCTCCTAATGCCGTAATCTGTAAGCACAGATCGTCAGATACGCCGAATACTGCTCTTGAGGCCTCGAGGCGCGAGCATGCGCGAGGTATGTTGCCGCTGTAGAGCGCAAGGAGACCCTCGGCCTGAGCTAGGAGCGCATGGGCAACAGGATCGACCATTCGTGCAGTCAGAGCCCGGCCTTTCTCGATGAGGTCCACCCCTGCTGAGAGATCGCCTTGCCGCTCGGCCAACAAGCTATCGGCATAAATTGCCTTGACTTGTTCGATACTCGGTTCGCTCAATGGGTGGGCGAGGGCGCGATCGAGCCACCGACGCCCCTCGGTCAATAAGCCTCGCGCGTTCCAAAAGTGCAGGAGAGCGGTAGCGATGCGCAGCACAGCCTTTGCCTCGCCATCGCCGACTTGCGTCAAGCAGAACTGCATCGCCTCACGAAGGTTCGATTGCTCTCTTTCGAGGCGGGCGATCCATTCTAATTGACGGGGACTAATCCAATCGGCTTCCGCTTTCGAAACCAGCCGGTGATACCAATCCCGATGCCGCCGACGAAATCTCAGTTGACTGCCAGCCTCGTCCAGTTTCTCGCTGCCGTAATCACGCAGAGTTTCCAACATCCGAAAGCGCACCACCGCGAGGTAGTCCTCCCGGATCAGGATTGACTTGTCGACCAAAGCCGTCACAAGGTCGAGCAAATCCTCCGGCAGTAACTCGCTGTCACAAATCACCTCTGCGGCGTTCAATTCGAAACTTCCAGCGAATACTGACAAACGTGCCCACATCTGCTGTTCTTTGGGTGTGCACAGGTCATGGCTCCAGTCGATACACAAACGTATAGTCTGCTGACGAGCCGGCGCGTTGCGATTGCCGAGGGTCAGAAACGCGTACTTGTCGGTCAGGCGTTCCAGAATCTGCTCAACTGACATGGCGCGTAACCGCGCTGCCGCCAGTTCAATCGACAACGGCAAGCCATCGAGCCGGTGACAGATCCGGACGACCGTGATTCGATTCTGTTCCGTGATGCTGAATCCCGGCAAGGCCGCTGCTGCCCGTTGCGCGAACAACGTCACTGCGTCGTACTGTGGAAGCCCCTGTAACGGCGCATCTCCGTCAGGAACGGGAACTGTAAGCGAAGGAACACGCAGTATTGATTCCCCTCCGACGCCGAGGGATTCACGACTAGTGGTCAGGATCCTCAGGTTGAGACAGGATCGCAGCAGTGTTTCAGCCAGGGAGGCAACCGCATCCACCAAATGCTCGCAATTGTCGAGCACGAGCAGGATATGACGCGGAGTGAGAAAGTCCACTACGACTTCTTCGAGTGGCATTATGGACCGATCCCACACCCCTAGATTGGCAGCTACCACCTCAACCAACAGAGTCTCATCATGGAGTTCGCTCAGCTCGACCAAGCACACACCATCAGAAAATGCGCGTTGCAAATTGGCGGCTGCTCGTAACGCCAGACGGGTCTTACCTACACCGCCGCTTCCGGTTAACGTCACCAGACGAGACTCGGTGAGCTTCTCCTTCACCAATGTCAGTTCGCGGCGCCGGCCCACGAAGCTGGTGAGCTCAAGCGGCAGATTCCCTCCCGAACGCCGGAAGTCCGAACCCGTCGACGGGCTGCTCACTGAAGTCCTCGCAGTGTGTGAGGGTGCTGCAAACATCTCAACATCTTCACGAGGATCGCCCCGGTTGACGAGCAAGGCCATCTCGTCAACCGGATAGCCCGCCTGGAGTTGAATCGCTCGAAGCTTGTCACCGAACTCTGCTGCAGTGTTCGGACGATTCCGCGGATCGGCGGACATAGCGCATTCAATCACTGCGCTTACGTTCTCAGGGACGCCCTTCTTCCGCAGATCCGGGACCGGTTGGGTGGTGATCCGCAGAAACTGTGCGACTACTTGCTCACCACTGTGACGCTCGAATGCTGAGTGGCCGGTAATGGCACAGAATAGCGTGGCACCGAGACTGTAAATATCAGATACTGCGGTCGCAGGCTCACCCCCGAGTACCTCTGGAGCAGTAAACGCTGGCGATCCTGTAACTGTGCCCGTGGCAGTCTGAAATCCTCCTGACATGTGCGCGATACCAAAGTCAGTCAGTGCCGGCTCACCGTACTCAGTGAGCAGAATATTCGAAGGTTTCACATCACGATGGATGATGCCAAGCCTGTGAGCCGTCTCAAGAGCCCCCGCAATCCTAACGCCTACCCGTAGCGCACCCTCCAATCCAAGCGGTCCTGCTCGCCGAATCAGGCGGTCCAACGACCCTTTCGGGTGGCATTGCATCACAATGTAGGGACGTCCGCCCGCGAGAATACCGACTTGCAGAGCACCAACGATGTGAGGGTGGCCCGTCAGACGACCCATTGCCCGTTGCTCTCGGAAGAATCGCGCTTGGTTCTCATCATCGACTACCGTCGCAGTGAGAATCTTCACCGCGACCATACGATCGAGGGCGGGCTGAATGCACCGATAGACGATGCCGAAGCCGCCCCGCCCAATCTCGTGGAGGTCGTCGAAACCTGCCGCACTCAGCTCAACCGCGACCGTGTCTGACGCGCCTCGACGAGGCTTGGACGGGCCATCGGTGCTCATCGGTGACTTGCGACCCGCCCGGCCTCGCCCATAAAACGAACCATCCTCTTGCCTCTCGGTAACGCTGCTTTCAGTATATCCCTGCCCTGGGGTAAGTCGTTCGCACTCGACGGTTGATTGGCTCGTTCCTTCACTGACCGCCATCGCGATTCCCGGAACGAATACTGCACAATTTCTGGCGTTTAACACCCCCTCAACTTGGTTGCCGTCGTTTGCCTCGCAGATCACTTCGCTGACCGTCGACGTCTACGACGCGAACCCATTCGCCCGATTGAACGGCACCCGCCGCAGAACGGTAACGCATTGTCCATCAGCCTTTTTCGCAAGGAAACGGTGAGCATTGTGCCGCAGATTTCGCACCTTGCAGATAAGAAGCGTCGACGTCGGCGAAGCATTCGGCACGATTGACCACGAGCCGCTGACCTCGTGGTGCCACTAGATGCATCGCTAGCCTCCACACTCCGTATTCGACGCGAGAAACAGGTCGAGATGTTTCTCCGCTCGATCGACCCACGAATGAAAGCATCGCTGGCCGTGAACGCACTGACCAATACAGTTGCACTTCCCTGTGCGCCCGGGACGGCCGTACATTCCGATCGCGATAGTCAGTTTCGGTCAAGAAAGTTCGTACATGCACTGTCTAACAATGGTTTACAACGTTCATTGAGCAGGGCCGGGACATGCGGTGGCATGCAGCTCTTGGAGACGGCCTCCGTCTACCAGCAGTCCGATCGTCGCTCCGCGAGAGCGTCGCCGTAGGCCTTGTCAACTCCGCCACTTTGCTCGGGCGAGCAACACTTAGGCACAGATCTGCATCCTTCTCAAAAGCGCGCGATATGAAATCCAGCGCGGTCACTTGTTGCGGAACAACTTCGTGATGGCATGTCGACACGGGTCAGGATGGGCGCGAAGTTCGCACGCTGCGCGTTTCCGGCGGGAGCCGCCTGAACTGAAATTACGCTGCTAGTCGCTTCGGGTGTTCTTCGATGCCGCTGGTAGCTGCGGGTGTTCTTCTCCGACTCGTTACGTTGCGGGAAACTAGACGCGCTCAACGGCCCATCAGTGTGCGGTAATGCAGCTCTGCTCTGCAAAGTTCGACATCGACCAAACATTGCTCGAAAGAAGACAATGGCATGCCAGGCACGTCTCCGTTCCGCGGTGTCTGACTGAATGGTCATAGAGTGCGTTGTTCGACGCAATGAATCGGAAGTTGAGCTGATGACAGACATGGACTTGGACAGCGCCCCGGTCGTCGATGCCGATCTGTATCGCGAGGTCATGGGACATTACCCAACCGGCGTTGCAGTCGTCACCGGGTTCGATAACGGCGAACCTATCGGCATGGTCGTAGGAACATTCAGCGCAGTGTCACTTGACCCCCCCATGGTCACATTTATGCCTGCAATCAACTCGAGGACTTATATGCGGCTAGCCGAATCGTCTGCATATTGCATCAACGTTTTGGCCCACGATCAATTGGACCTATGTCGCCGGATGGCGGTCCCCCGCGACGACAAATTCAGTCAGGTCGATTGGAGCGTGTCCGCCTTCGGAGCCCCTGCCCTCGCCGAAGCGGTCGCTCACATCCACTGCACTATGAGGAGCGCAGTACCAGCCGGTGACCATCTCATCGTATTGTGCACAGTGCACGCGATGGAGGTGACACGCTCGGCCCCTCCCCTCCTGTTCTTTCAAGGTGGATACGGGGGATTCAGCCCGCGCGGCATGACGGCAAAGGGTGACGCCGACCTCATCACCGCAATCCGTTTGGCGGACCCCGCGCGTCGCTTCATCGGAGCCCTCTCGGAGGCTTTGGGTTGCGAGGCGGCAGTACTTGTAGGGGTCAACGACAACGAATTGACGACAGCTGCGAGCGCGTATGGCGGTGACGCTTCGATGCAGGAGCGTCTAGGTGCTCGAATCCCGCTCATGCCTCCATTGGGAGAAGCATATGTCGCTGGCCAGACCACCGAGGTGGTCGAGCGCTGGTTGTCTCGAGCACCGTCACAGGAGCCGGAAGTTCTCGCAAGATATCGTTCACGCCTTCGCACAATCGCGGAACGCGGAGTGGCTCTCGCTATGATTGCCCCGGGTGGCGAGGACGCCTATCGCGATCTCCACAATGCTATGGACGAGTACGCGAGAAACGAACTTACCCCCGCGCGGGAACGTGCAATTCGTTCGGTGATCCAGGACATGTCGTGGTTCTTTGCGGCGGGCGAACTCATCGACGATGAGGTCTACGACGTTGGTTCGGTAGCGGTGCCTGTGCATAACCCCGAAGGCGACGTGTCGATGGTCGTACGACTGACCCAGCTACCACGCAGAGTTGACGGGCGTGGCGTCAAACATTGGATTCGCGAGCTCAAGGAGGCTGCGAGCGGAATCGAGAACGAGTTGCGCGGTACCGGTGGTGCGCAACAATTGCAGGACTACCGGGCCTGGTACACCAGCGACTATTAAATCCCGACCATTATTTCACGAAAAGCCCTACGCAGCAAATGAACACAGCTAAATCACAACGATTACACAACATGTCAAGCTTTGCCTGAGGCACCAGGGCCATGAGGGCTACACAGGATGTTCGCGACATACCCGCAGGGTCACCTAAGGTTCGCATCCGAATCGGCCAGGATTGTCTATATGCCTCGAACACCAACCTATCGAGAAGGACGACGGCATTGTGATTGATCCCTCGGATTTGTTGGTTCTGTTAGCGGTAGCTCGCACTCGAACTCACCTGGCTGCCGCCGAGACGCTAGGGCTTAACCATACGACGGTGGCGCGCCGCTTGAAAGCGCTCGAACGAGAGGTCGGTGATCGCCTACTTGTTCAGGGCTCCCGAGGTTGGGAACTAACGGCCATCGGCCGCGCGACTATTGTCGCGGCCGAGGGCGTCGAAAAGGCTCTCCAAACACTTCCAGGTGTGGAAGAAATACAAGTTGGCGGTTTGCACGGAATGGTGCGGGTGAGTTCGACCGAAGTTTTCGGTCTTCTCGTTGTCATTCCTGCATTTGCTTCCCTCCGTAAGATCCACCCTCATATCAGATTTGAGTTAGTTCCGGTCGCAAGATCGGGGTGGCCGTATGGCAGGACAGAGGACCTTGAGATCGCGGTGACAAGACCCTCATCAACCAGGACGGAACGACGGAAATTAATCGAATACAAGCTTGGCCTGTTCGCCTCCAGCGGTTATCTGCAGG
This sequence comes from Rhodococcus sp. ACPA4, assembly GCF_002300185.1. Lineage (NCBI taxonomy): Bacteria > Bacillati > Actinomycetota > Actinomycetes > Mycobacteriales > Nocardiaceae > Rhodococcus > Rhodococcus sp. ACPA4. The sequence goes on along the minus strand of NZ_NSDY01000003.1, from coordinate 297,566 downwards.
AGTACGGCACGCCCGAGACTTTGTCCGACCTTCAGAAGCACACCGCGATCTACTACATCGAATCGATGTTAGAGGTGCCAGATCTAGATCTGCTCGCGCGTCTGTACCACTCCAGTCCCCAAGTCTTGGGAGCGATGAGTGCCTTGGCCCAGCTCGAGATGACGCGGCGGGGGCTTGGCATCGGAATACTCCCCGACTTTCTAGCCAAAAACGAGCCTGATCTGCGGCAAGTGCTAATCCCAAAAATTCCAGACTTCCCGATCACCTACTGGATGAGTGCACGTTCTGAGAACCTTAGGCGTCCCGAGGTTCGGGCAGTCGCTGTGGCAATCGAGTCGCAGACCCGTCTCGTCTTCGATACTTTGAAGGAATAGCGGGTTCGAGTGAATGTATTTGCACATTTCTTCTGCAGTTAAGTGCGCCATGACCGCCTGTAAGGCCGAGCCCGGAGTGCACAGATGCGCGGGTGGTCGCTCATCGCAAAGCAGGAGACGACGACCTCCCCATGCCTCGGTGATATCGTCGATCCCACCGGAGCTCGCCGGTGGTGGCGGTGCCGGATGCCGAACCGGTTCGGGGTGCGTCTCGGATCAATCAAATTCACAGCAGTAGGAACCACCATGAGCGGCCGAGATCGATGACAGTATATGACGACGAGGCGAGCGAAATCTCCCGGGCGTGTCGTAGCGAGCTGTCAAATCACGTCCAGTCGATGTGGACGGATTCGATGGAATCGAAGTGAAATCCGAAGGCGTCGTTGTATTGGTCGAAGCCCTTGTTTTCCGGGTAGTCCATCGTGGCGTGGCGTTCGAGGATCGCGACGACACGAGCGTGGTCGTCGTTGGCCAGTGCTACGGCGAGTTCTCGTGTTTCCTCGACACTGAACGGACTATCGGAGTTCGCGAAATCCAAAGTGCGCACACGGTAGTCGTAGCCTTCCTCGGAACCGTTACGGACGGAGACTCCCCCACGGACTCGGATGGTGGCCTTCTTGGGTTGCCCGTCGGGTCGCAGAACGCCGGCGCGGTCCATGATGTCGCGGGCTTTGACGTTCTTGAGTTTCTTCTTCGCATCGGCGCGGAGTTCGTTCGTCTCCCCGGACCGATACCGGGAGACTGCGGATCGAGAACGGCCGATTTTCTGTGCGACAGCATCGATTCCACCAAGACGCTCGATCGCGGCCCTCCGTTGGGCCCGCTCGTTGACATCCGGGTGCGGGATCCGGCCTTGTTGTGCCCACCGTCGCAACGTTCGGTCCGACGGTGGTGTTCGGCCGGCGTCGATGGCCGCTTGGCGTAGGCCGTCGTTGCCGATTTCGGTACGAATCTGCCGGATGGACACCTTGCTGGTCAGGCCTGCCAAGCCTCCACTTTTGACGGTTTTGGACTTTTCGATGCCGCTGGTCGCCGCCGTGGAGACGGACACCTTGAGTCCATCGAGCCCGACCGCCTTCTGCGCGGGCTGCTTGGTACGTGGCTTCGGAAGGTGCAGTGCCACTATGTGTTTCCTTCATCATCGGCAGAGTCGCCGGAAAAGGCGGCTTTGAGCGCGAGGTTGATCTCGTGTGTGTCGCGGGCGTCGGTCAGCATTGCTGTGACGTTCTCGGTGAGCGGGGTGCACTTCTCCAAGGTCATCTTACCCAAAGCGTCACTGTCGTCGGCGATGTCGAGTCCGTCAGGGAGTGGGTAGACCCAGGAGTCGGTGACTGTACGTAGTGGCCAGCGGCCGGTTTCACGGGCGATGCGCATCGCGACGCGGCGGCCACGCCAGCGGCAATGTGCGATGATCGCCGCCCGCCAGAGCGGTTGGTGGTGGTGTTGCATTTGTTTCGCAGTCCACATGTCGGGGTTGACCATTCGGCCGATATATCCCTTGTAGCAGGCCCCGAGGAACCGTTTCATCGCGGCATCGTCGGTGTCGACCACTACTTTGCGGGCTTCCCGCAAAATTTTTGCCCATTTGTCGAGAGCGCGACCTTGCTCCGGGTACACCCACGCTTCGGTGATGTCGAGGTCGTCGAGTTCGGCGCCGATGCCGCCATCGGCGACCGGGGCGCACAAGGCGTCGAGGCTGACAGAAGTAACCCACGTTTGAACGGGTTGGTCCTCGAGCATGTGCGGGTGCGGCAGCGGCATAGTGTCTGGGAGGGCGAGCATATTTGCTGCCGGCAGCGTGACGTGCACAGTCCGAACGGGGTTTTCGTTTCCTCCGCGGCTGCGCGCGCGGCGTCGCTGCGGAGATGGCGCGGTTTTCCGTAGCCGAAGTCGAGCATGCCGGCCGAAGCTAAGTATGCGGCGCGCTGATCGATGGAAACAAGCACAGAAGCGTCGTCGAGCTCGCCGCGTTCGGGGACGCGTGTCCACCCGAGGGCGGGTTCGAGATCGCCGCGGTGTTCGCCGTCGAGCGGCGGTACCGGGCCTGCGGTTGTGACGACGATGCCTTTGCCGCTGCGGGTGCGTTCGCGTTTGATCTTGTCGACGACTGCGGCCCCGGTACGAGCCGGGGTGGGACCGGGTAGGACACCGAGGTGCTGTGCACACCAGGCAAGTCTGCGTCCGAGTTCCTGTGCGGCAGGAAGATCATCGTCAGGGAGATATGTACCGGCAGTGGGCGATCCGAGGATTCCCATGCCCCCCACACGATTTCCCCACCCGAAGTCTTTGTTCCAGTACGTCCACACGTACGGTTCGATGACGATATCGACCATGGAGGTGAATTTCCCTGTCGTACGAGAGAGCTGCACGACATGGCCGGGGTCTCCGCGCAGTTCCCATCCGGCGGTCAGCATCGGATTCAAGCTGGCCGAAAGGACACCGGTGAGTTCCTCGGCGGCGCGGGTCCGGAGGACTTCCATGTCATCGACGTCGTCTTCGCTGCCGGGGTCGATGATCCAGCCGAGCATCTCGCAGGCATCGATGCCGACGACCCAGATCTGTGCCGGAGCACCTTATGGGGTCAGTGCCGCCCAGCGGATCAGCTTGTCGAGCTTCTCAACCGAGTCCGTGCCCACGGGAGGGTGCAACCGTCGTCCGTGACGGTGACATGGAGCAGACACGTTCGTGGCGCAGTCAGCAAGCAGAGAGGCTCGCAGTCGCTGCCACCTCAGCGGCGAAGCGCTGCCGCTGAGATCGGAAGCCCCGCCGCCACTAGACGATCACACACATCCGCCGGCGTCCCAGGAGGGTTACGCCACGCCGCTGCCGTCGCACTGACCGCACGATGAACCCCGCACCCCGTCGAGATTGAACAAATCCATCACGAACTCATCCGGATGCTTCGCCTCGACACCGAACTGCGCAAGCTCCGAATCGGGAAAGTCCCGCAGATTCGCGGTCACGATCACCTGAGCTCCCGCTCGAACCGCTGCGGCAAGCACATGCCGATCATCCACATCGGGCAATGTCAGTGCGGGAATCAGTTTCTCGTAACCGGTGACCAGGCAGTCCGGAACCGCGGCATTCATCAACTCCCGCAACTTGTCCAGCTTCACGGTCGGGATATCCGGGCAGTCCTGTGCCAAGTTCCCGAAAGTCTCATCGAGAAAGCGATCCGTCCACTGGGCATGGACACGACCGGTCTGCGCGAGCCGGATCAACACATCTCGTAAAACGTTCGCATACAGCATATTGGCGTCGTACAACACGGTGAAGGTCACGTCAGTACAGCCCGAGATCTTCCGTCAGATCTGCCAACTCGTCGGCGGCGTTACGTGCGCCGCCGAAGCTGAGAGCGTTGATAGGCAATCAGCGACGATGCGAGGACCGGCGATGACGGCCCACCAACCAAAACTCGATATGTCCCTCGTCGAGCAGCTTGATGACATGTGGGCGAGAGACATTGAGCATCTGCGCAGCCTGCTGCGTGGTCAACTCCGCATGTGCCGGGACGACGGTGATGCCCCGCCCCCGCGGCCATGTTCGCCAACACGTCGCGGAACAACTCGAATGCCGCGCGAGGTAGATGCACAGACTCCGCAGTCCCTGCGACCGTAACGTCAAGAGTCTGACCCACATCGGGTTCGACACCGCGCAGCACCTGCAACGCCTGACGTGCCTGCTCCTGCTCGATGACACTGGGCTGTTCGCCGGCGGAAATGGCGCTACCTCCTACATACCAGAATCCTATAACCGAAACATACGCAATAATCGAAACAAACGGAACGTAGGCGATCTGCCGATGGCTGACAATCGCCCGAGATGCGCCAGCACACCAGTTCACCGCGCGAGAGTGCCGCATCAACCAGAGCCACACAACAATTTCCTGACGGCACCAGCATTTACACACCGCCAGTGTATCTACACGTTTCCATCGCTCAGGGCCCCCGCGTGCACGGGAGGCGACCTCGCGAGTCGGCGTTCGCCCCATTCCTTCAACGCGAGCTACGCTGTGCCCGTACACGTCTCGGACAACAGACCGACCCCTCGACCGCGGGAGCGGCACCCGAAGATGGTCGAACCGGTATGCCGGCACCTCCGGTGGAATGGAAGTCGGCGTACATACGGACGAACCCCGGGAGCGGTGCAATGATCCGACGACGGCTCGGCCAAGCAGTGATGGTGATCACGCTCGCCTCTGCGGTCGTCTCGACCGCGCCCGCCCAGGCGCAGGTGCCGTCGCCAGTCAGGGCGCCGGGCACAGTGACCGCGACAGATCCCCTGCCATGATCATTCTGGATCCCCGGCGCCGTCAACGGATCAAAGCTCACCTATTGGTCCACGAGACCGCTGAACCGGCCCGCGTTGCTGTTATTGCCCGAGTGCGTCGCGCAGTGACCGCTGTTCCTCGTCGGTGTAAATCTCGCGCAAGGCCTTCGCCAGCACTTCCGGATTCACACCGCCCTTACGCAGCGAACGCAATGAACGGACAGCCTTCGCCGTAACAATTGTGCTACTACTTGAAGTCTCGGTGGCTGGCTCTGCATCCTTGGATTCTTCTTGCGCAGACTGTTTTTCGGCCCGCTCCTGCGCGGCGCGCCAGGCCTTGACCTGCCCTTCCAAGGGAACTTGCGCGAGGGAACGTGCCAATCTGATGGCGATCTCTCCGCCACGAAGCTTCTCCTGAAGTTCAGGGGAAAGCTTGAGCAACGCGCGCCGCTGAGATACCCAACCTTTGGAACGACCGAGTCGCTGGGCTGCGGCGTCGGCACTGCCGCACTCGGCAACGAGCGCTTGGACTGCTTCTGCTTCTTCCAGGACATCGAAATCGCTGCGGCCGATATTCTCGATGATCGCGGCTTCTAGAATCGATTCCGAGCTCGTTGCGATACTGTCGCGGACAACGACGTCCATCCCAGTGCGGCCGAATTCTTTCGACGCCGCAAGACGCCGGTTACCGTTGACGACGATGTAACGTGCTGCACCGATGAGCTTTTCGTCAGCAGGAAAGATCTTCAGCCAGGTCGCCCTGGTGATGGCGACGCCTGGTTGGAGCTGTCGTTCGGCGATCGTCGACAGATCTGACAGGTCACCGATCCGGCGCCGCGGGTTACGTGGGTTGCCGATCAACTCCCCTAAGGGAACATTCGCGAGGAGCTGGCCATCGATGTACGTGCTGACATCGGAGGGAATGTCTGCGGGTGTGGTCTTCCCGGGTGTTACCGGCTTACTATCGACGGAAGAGTTGTCTCCGACGGAACCGGCCAGCGATGCCAAGTCGATCCTGCCGCCCCTGCGCGCCATCAGTGTCCACCAGCTTCCAACTCGAGGCTCAGTTTGTAGAAATCTTCGCGGGCCTGCAGAGAAACGCGATTGGCGTCGTATTCGGTCACCACGCGGCCGTCCGCGGCCGCACGTGTGTGAACCTTGTAGTGGCGCACCACAGTCCGGGCGAGCGGCCAACCGTGAGCATTGACGAACGCGCGAGTCTGCTCCAGATCAACCTTGCCGTCTCGAGGGTCCCAGTTATTGATGACGACAACGAACTTTTTACCGAGGGGCTCGATGACCTTCTTGATCGTGCGAGCCGTCGGGTCGAAGCACAGCGGCTCGGGTTCGATCGGAACGATGACCAGATCAGCAATTGAGAGGACTGCGCGTAGTGCATCACCGGATGCGCCGGAGCCCAAAGAGTCCGCACCGTCGCCGTTGCTTGAGAAATCGATCCACCCCGGTGTGTCAACATAGACGTGACTGATGCCGGGAAGATTGTGAAGCTGACTCAGAACCTTCGGATTGTCATGTGCCTGAGCAATTTTGAAGGGAAGCTCGTTTCCAGAACCTTCGACACGATCGGCCCACCACACCGCCGACCCCTGAGGATCAACCGAGATCGCCGCCACGGGCGATTCGACATCCGCATCACCGGTCAGCGCGTGAGCTTTCACCGCCGCGAGATTCATTGTGAGGGTGGATTTTCCCACTCCACCCTTCTGATTCAAAACCACGTGCACAGCCATATACAACCTCCGTATACTTCGCTCCCCTTAATAGGGAGCTACTTCGGACTTTCGCCGCCGCAACCATTATTGAAGTGGCGCGCGTGTCAAGTTCACTCTACGGGGTCCACAGGTGAATCCGTAAATCGACATGCGGCAATCGCCATAAGCCGCAAAGGGCTTCGAGGCAACGGATGTCGGACGTGCTCGCACGTTCCACTTACTGCCAAAACACGTGGAGGCCAACTGACCTGCCGTTCAACAGTTCTGCACTACTGGCGCAATCGAAGTCGGAAACAATCCGCATGGGCCAACACCAATTGTGGCAGCAGACTGGTTGCCGCAATCTCACAGTGGAGAACAAGCCTGATTACTCACCGGCGCAGCAACTATGGGGATTGACTTATCAATCCAATTTCTTATCGAAAAGCGCCCTGCTGCAAAGTGATTCACGCATCGACTACGTCTTTCAGCTTCGAAACGCTCAGCTGGAGTTCGCCATACCTGCCCTGATTCACTGGCGATCATTCACCAGGAGACATTACGTCACTGTGACGATATGTTCGCCCATTGACCATGCCGAGAAATTTCAATACGCATTCTCGCAGCTGGACCTTCATTCCTATATCTGGCATCGCGCTACAAAGTGCACCACGATCTACATCTGCAATTACAAACAGCGTACGGTTCAGGTTGCACACATGCGAGAGCAAGAGGGCGGAGTTCAGCGCTCCCATTTCTCGGGATAGAATGATCTCCGATAATCAGCACTTCCCAGAACCGACTCTACCGGTTTACCGCGGTAAACTCCCCTGCTCGACGAACCGACGCACACCGCTTGCACGGTTTAGCGCGGTAAACGTCCGTGCTCTTCACATCTGAATGTGCCGCTGGCGCACCGGTTTACCGCGGTAAACTCCTCTGCTCGACGAACCGAAACTCACCGCTTGCACGGTTTACCGCGGTAAACTCCGAAGCAATTCTCGTCCGGAACACTGATCTGCCGGTTTACCGCGGTAAACGTCCGTGCTCTTCACATCCGAATGCGCCGCCGGAACCCGAGGTTTACCGCGGTAAACCCCCGAAGGCAGCCTCGCCGGAATATCGATCCAGCCGGTTTACCGCGGTAAACTCCTCTGCTCGACGAACCGAAACTCACCGCTTGCACGGTTTACCGCGGTAAACTCCGAAGCAATTCTCGTCCGGAACACTGATCTGCCGGTTTACCGCGGTAAACGTCCGTGCTCTTCACATCCGAATGCGCCGCCGGAACCCGAGGTTTACCGCGGTAAACCCCCGAAGGCAGCCTCGCCGGAATATCGATCCAGCCGGTTTACCGCGGTAAACTCCTCTGCTCGACGAACCGAAACTCACCGCTTGCACGGTTTACCGCGGTAAACTCCGAAGCAATTCTCGTCCGGAACACTGATCTGCCGGTTTACCGCGGTAAACTCCGGATCTGGACAACTCTGGCGCGTCAATTCCGGCAATATCCACGAGAACAGATCAGCACTCTCATCAGCCTGTCTGCGCGGCCAGAGTTTCACCTCCAGTTCATTCCTCTAGGGCACGTCTGACAACTACACAAGGAGTCCCTCCAATCGGGCCTTATCCGGCGCCTCGCTGGCGCGAGGTTCTGTCGGGTCAACTCAACAACGTTGGCGCCAGAATGTAGTGGTGCTCACTTGAGGCCGAAAATCCGCTTAGGGTAGCGGCAGAACTCACTGATCCGAGAAAATCTTCTTGAATCAATTCCCTTATCAGACAACGACAGTCAAGAATATCTCCGGCCTCAATTTGGGAATGGCCTCGCAAGTAGTTGAATCCTGGCTGTTATCAACATGATTGCGCGTCCTCGTAGTTGGCGAGTTCGAAGATCGATTGGATTCCATTCTGTAAGAATGGTTTTCATGCCGATGACACTGCAGAGGCAGCAGTTATCGGAGGAATCATTGTGCCCGCGACTTTCCGGCGACGGTCGCTCGGATAAGCGCTAGGGCAGCCGCTCGAACGGACGGAGAAGCAACACGTTGATTCCGAGCGGCGGCCTCGTTTGCCGCAGTCCGTCGCTCTTCGTCGCGTTGGTTCTTCGCAGTGACAGCGAGTTCGTTTGGGGAGGGGACAGACCAGTTGATACGGGCGAGGCGCCAGTGCAGGAATCGGACCGGATCCTTCAGGTCAGCTGTGTTAGGCCATATCCAGCCTCGCGACTTGGTGTCTTCGGTGAGGGTCCGGGCGATATCTCGACCCGACCAGCGGTTGGTGTCGATCGAGTGGCGGATGAGGGCGTCGCTAATCACTCCAATGTGCCCGGGGGGCATCAGCGCAGGCGCGTATCGAATTAGTTCTGCCGCTGCTCGCTGAAGGTTAAGGGGTTTGGGCTTGCGGGTTTTGAATTTCTTCTGGTGGCCTTTGCGCGTGCGCGCGTTTGTGTAGTTCTTCCTAACGGAAGAAGAAGAACTAAAAGCAAGTACAACAGATAGGGGGTCAGGGATGTTTGTTTGTGGATAAGTTTTGGTTGGAGTGTGGTCGCATTCTGGGGCCTGTGGGGTTGTTTGTGATGAGGGTTCGGTTGGGGTGTTTGGTGAAGTGAGACGTTGAATTACCGATTTGGGTGAGATGAGTGCCCAGACGCTCGCTGCGCGGGTTTGATGGCCGCCGTGGTGTGCTTCGGCGGCCCAGCATTCGATGGTGCGTAGGAAGCGTCCTCGGGCCATTTCTTTAGCTACGTGGAGCGCGGATAGAACTCGTCGGGCGCGTTGGACTACAGAGACCGAGGTTCCGGTTCGTTCGGCGAGTGCGGTTCGGGATGCGGCGACGCGTCGGCCTGTTCGCTGTTCGGCGAATCCTGCCATGGTGACTGCGACTGCGAAGACGCGTTGTGGGTCTACTTGATGTTGGCGGCAGGCGTCTGTGCCGGTGGGAGTATTCAGAAGCTCTCGAACTTGGCGTTGCCATTTGGCTCTACCTGTCCATAGGGGGGTTCGCGCTTGTTCTGTGTGATCGACGGGTAGGCACCAGGATTGTCCGCGTTGTTCGCTGTCCGTGTTAAGTGTGGTGATTTGGTTGATGCGTTCTTCCGCGCGGGTGATCGAATCGGCAAGATCAGGGTTGGATATGCCGTTTACGGGGGCGTTTGTTGCCGATATCACTCGAATTTGCGCGGAATAGCTGTTTTTTTGTTGAAGATAGCTTGAAACAGATTCAGGGTATGGGCTACCCTGAGACGTACCTACCACGGTGAGTCCCTTCGGGGAGAGCAACAGATGAGGCAGAAGGGCCAACTTCGGCTTCATCAAAATGAAAATTAGACAGAAAAAGCCAATCGGTCTTTTTCTGTTTAAGATCCAAAATGGGTCGACAAATAACCCCCTGCGGGGGTTATCGACTTTGGATTGTGAGATATGTAATTGTCCGCTTATTACTGTTCAGTAACTTAGTTCTCCTACTCTTTCTGAATACAATTCACCCCATATCCCATCACAAATACCCGCCCTAATGGTGGAACGACGCATGGTGTGTTTTGACACATAATAATGGGGTACGAATGTCTCCGTTTACGTGCTCGCGCGTTTTGAATCACAGACTGTTCTGAGCAGTCACCATTTGTAACCAAAGACTGACTACCAGGACTTGCTAGGCGCTGCAGCGTCCTGTGATTGCTCGAATTTTCATTCACCGATGGTGAGACCGACTTTCGGAACGAAGTAGATAATCGTCTGCACAGTCGTGGCGCTGAACGTCGGCGCCTGTGGGCTGTCGACGAATCGGGTGGTCGGCCGTTCCGTAATCACCGTTCCTGCTGCGCTCGATCCGCTGTCCGACCAGGCACGCCGTGTTGATGGCGAGCGACCGGTATGCAGTAACCAACGGCACCCGGTCGATAGCGGTATTCCTTGAACCGCACATTCGCTCGGACATGCCGAGAGGGTCAGTGGGATGGGCTGTACCAGTGGCCGACATGCGCCGCTTCGGTGATGTTGTTTCGTTTCGTGCCGAGCTTTACGAATTCGGGGTGTCGATAGGCGACGACGCAGTCGGCCGCGAGGCCGCGGCAGGTGGCAGGTGGCAGTCGAAAGATCTTGCGGCAAAGTCATACCCGAATATCTGCTCCTCACCAGTGCGGCAACACTTGAACACCGCGCGCACCACATAACTTGCACCTTCCGGTTTCCCTGGCATGACGTCGGTGGTTGCAGACCGGGGAACCGGGATCATTCGAGAGTTGGTCGACGTAGTTGTTCCCGGACGCTTCCCACCGAAGTTGAAGCTGATTCGCTCGTGCGTGGTGGATTCGGTGCGTTTCTCGGAGCGGTCGGGAGACTCGGTAGGCGCTGGGTACTGCTTCGATCTCGGCGATCCAGGCCGACCTCTGCAAGCGATCGGCGAAGTAGTGGAGCGTTATTGCTGCAACATCGTCAGTAACCGATTATCCGTATGGGCGGTAGCGATTTAGCCGGAGCCAAGATCGTCGCTCTGATCACGGGCTCGGATGAGTGGGTGCCGGTAGAACTTGTCTGGGGTTCGTATCCGCATACGTCGCCCGGACCGGCTCGGCGATCTCGCCGGTGGCTCATGCAGGTCTGGCAGCAGGATCTTTGACGGAGTTTGTCGTCCGAAGCGTACTCCGCGCGATGGTGGACGCGATGACGTTGCCTTGGACAGGAAGAGGTGGAATGTGGCCTGTCTCAGGTGTTCTCGCTTCGCTGACTCAGCAGGGTGAGCACCTTGAACTCAGTGGCTGGCGTTCAACAGCGAGGTCGACGTTCCCGTGCTCGGTGCTTAGGTTCGCGACAGAGTCGCCGGGTACTTCATCATAGGCGTAGCGTGCCATGAGAATGCCCACCGCCGCATCAAGGCCGCATCAAGGCCCTTGGCGAAGCGCTTTGGTTGCAACTGCTTCCGCGACTACGATGACCCGGAGAGTGGTATCGGCCGTACTGCGGCTGCCCCGCCAGCTCCCATTTGGCCCTGGCGAGCAGGCCAGTGGTACACGAGATCTACCGTCTGGACGATGCCGACATCATGGACTGCGGATACCACGTGCAACTCCATCTCGATCCGGAATCCCAGGTACGCTTCGAGTGTCAATTGGCGGATGCCGTTGTCCGTGAAGTCGAATTCGATTCGTTGACAACGCATACGGATACCGAAACAGACATGCGGCGTGCTGGATTCGAACCGACGTGGGTGGTCTCACCTCGATTGATGTTCTGCACGTCGACCGTTTCGTTGTTCCCGGGTGCCTCACCAATACCTGCCGGGTTGCCGTTTCTCTGGTCCGCCGGGCTTCGTCGTCGCCTTGCCGGACGTGCGGCTCGCACTATGCCCCTGCCGCATTGACGGCAGAGAGCGCCTGCAAGGTTCGTAGTCTCCACCAAGCAGCTGTCCGTCTCGGCTTTGGCCGGCAGGAAATGGCGTTGTGATGTTCGACGGCAATCTGTTCCTGGCGAAGGGTGTCGAAACGACCGTTGAACGGTCCTGGTACGTGGCCAGGGCATGCAGTTCGCGCAGCGAGTGTGACACGCAAAGGTAGATATAAATGCTGCAGCACAATCAATTTCATCGAATTCTTATGTTTCTACCGACCGTGCGCAGCGGCCCGGCATATGCGTAGTGTGCGGAAGTTGACCTCTGGTCTTCGCTGCCATCTCACGCCTCCGCCTCCGCGTCCGCGGAGCTGAGCGCCATGTTTGGTGTCCTCGACCTTCGCCTCCGCAAGGCCGTCACCAGACTCGCAATGGCTGGCGACAGCGCCTGTCATCACGAGACGCGCGAAATGAGCGAGATTCCAGGGAGCGCCGGCTTCCGGTCGCCGGAATTGCTCTAGTTGAGTGCGCTTTACGTGCGTGCCGTGGCCCTTGGCCTGGCCGTGTCAACCGTTGCGCCTGATCGCGTCAAGAAGTTTCGCAGGTGGCAACCCGCCGAGGTTTTGCCCAGTTGCGTTCAGAAGCCGTCGATTTCGCTCGGCAGTGTTTTGGAATCAGCCTGGAAATCGGTGAACCCCGGCAGTCTTCCGAAACATGCGACACACCGAATGGGCGCGCCTACCCGTATCAGTTACAGATTGGTTCTAGTCTTTCCTCATGGCACAGCACAACAAGGGACCTCGCGGACACATCGCGACTCGTGCTCCCCTCAAGCAGCACAAGGTGTACGAGGATCGGGCCGCCGAACTCGGGATCCCTGCTGGGGACTATTCCGTGCTCATCTTGGCCATCACACACGGACTGGACATACCGGACTACATCAGCGACAAGCTGCGTCCGGATCAGCTTCGTTTGCTCGAAGTCGAAGCTGCGGGTTCGTTGCAACGCATCGAGCAGCTTGCGATCGGCGCATGAACTACCCCTAGACAGCGAACAACCCCCAGGGCTTGGCGGCATCGGGGGCTGTCCGTTTATGCGGTTGTGGGAGCTTCCCAGTTCCCTGACCACCACTAACCCGGTTAAGGAAGAGGCGGTGCTTATTCGATGATATCGCAGAAACATAATTCCGCCATACACATAGGCGTCTCAGCGGTGTCTTTTTCAGCACACCCGCATCACAATTTGGTCTGGATGATTTCCGCATCACACTGCGTGGATCGACAAATTTCCCTGTCTGCCCAGGTCAGCGCCGTGCCCATGAAGGCACCTTCCCGCTGCCGGCGGATCCGATCCTTGTTCCGACATTCTGCTGGTCCGCGAACGTGTGTTTCGTGGACTCGCGTGAACGGGGGCTGCCTGTAGCTAGTGGCGGACGAGGGATCTCGATATCCAACTACACAGCGCAGACCTCTCGAACACACAGGCCCCCCGAAGGGGGTGATCTGGAGCGGACCGCATCGCGGCGAATAAGGACTGGCAGGTCCTTGACGGACTGAGAACTGGCAGGTTCTCGGTCATCTGTTCTCGAAATGTTCTCGAGAGGTGAGCTTCGAAAGTTGACGCTTTCTCGGCTCGAACTGCATCCCCGGAAAGGGACTACCTATGGCAGGTATGTCTCAGGGTAGCTCATACCCTGAATACGGATCAGCAAATTCTCTATCACTCGTTTTGGGCGTGTCGCGCAGCAACCCCCCTGTTCCCGACGTTCCCGCCGTTTCGGCGGCCGTCGTCGACGAATGGGAAGCCGCAGTCAACGCGGCAGTCGCACGTGTCGCCCAAATTGAAGAGACGACACAGCAACTGAACAAAGCCTCTGAACAGCGCGGATTCTCCTGGGCGTTACCTGTGGAACCAACCGAACAAGCCCGGGTCCCTGTGTGGACATCGCGCAGTGAATGGCTCCGTCAATTTCGGTATCACACCAATTCTTCTGCGGGTAAGGCTTTGTGCGCGCGCAGGCTGATCAAGCCCGACAAGGCGTATGTAGTTGCCGAGGCACACGCTCATTTCGCAGAGTCCCGGACAGGGCGCGGAGTGACGGCGTCGAAATCAACGATCGCGGCGCGCGCCAAAGTCAGCGAATCTGCTGTCAATCGAGGACGTCGCGTCCTTATCGACCTAGGGATGGGTGTTGAGCAGGTCCGGGGTCGAAAGCTGAGAACCATCGAATTTCTTGCGGCAGAAGCGCACCACGGAGGTCAACAGCGCCGCGCGGCGTCAACGTGGGCATTGTCGTCCCCCCGATCAATCGTAGAGTCGACACCGCCGACCAAATCGTTGAAGAATCGCCCCTCCCGGGCGGCTGAGCGGACCTCCAGATATCGGAACCGCAATTCCCGGCGCTGCCGTTTCGCCGCCGAGTATCCGCCGTCCCAGGTTCCGTCGGCGACGACTGTCGCTGACACCCTATCTAGAGGTGGTTCTTTATCTTGTGAAGTTCTTCCGTTAGGAAGAACTCACCAAAGCGCAAGTGCGCGAACACAACCGCGAAGCAAGAAACCTAGCAGCGGCTACGGTTATCCTCGGCCGCTCCAACTTCAGCGAGCAGCCGCTGAACTCGTCAAGCATGCGCCCGCTCTCGCGCCGCCTGGCCATATCGGCGCGGTTTGCGATGTGTTGAGTCGTGCAGGAATCGATCACACTCGTTGGACAGGTCGCGATATCGCTCGAACGCTTTCCCGCGATACCAAGGAACGAGGTTGGATCTGGCCCACAGCGGCCAGCCTCACTTCTCCCTTGGCATATCTCAAATACAGGATTAGCGGGATCGATTGGGCCCGAGAATCACCCAGTGAGCAGCGTAAAGCTGCAGATCTGGCGAGACGAAAGGAGCAAAAACAGTTCGAACGAACACAGCAGCGACGTACTCGAAGTGCCGCAAGTCCTGAACATCGGGCGCAGGCGTTAACCGATATTCGTGCGAATCTGAGCGCAAGCCTGCGGCTACGGTGAAAGTTCGTCCACCGCGTCGTGTACTCGCGCAAGGACAGCGTAAAGCTGAATTCGTGGAGTAGGAAGAAATTAGCGTTGAGCTGCCAAAATCTGCCAGTTTGGGTGGCTTTCGGTGACGGTTCTTGTGCTAAACGGCTTGAGGTGTTTCCAGTTCGGTGGCGCCGTGGCTACGTTTCTACATCACAAGTTTTGTGATTGCGAGAGAACGTGGAGCGGAAGGTTTGTATGCCGTGCGTTCGTGATGTCGACTCGTCAGCGGTGATCGACTCGGTGGGTTCCGGTCTGCGCGTCCGGCGTATTGACGGAGGCCAGAGTGTCGTCGTTGTCTTTTGGTGTTCGGGTTAGGCGATTGCACGCAGCGTGGATGTAGTCTTCCGATCGCCGATCCCGTGGGAGTACTTGCGTCGTTTACGTGGTTGTGGCATTTATGTATGACGCGCGGACGCGAAGCATTGCATGCGTAAAGCACTGCGCCTGCTGTGCGGCACGTCTTAAGATGGCGTTTTTGCGTGCTCGAACGGTGATCGAAGTGGGACCCGCGTCTACTCCCCTCGGCGCTACTGTTGGAGGGACGCACTCCGCGGCGGAGACTTCCAGATTCTGATAGCAGTTTCCCGCTGAGACTGTGTGGATCCGCGATCCTCTGCGGAGGCCGTTGGAGATGAGATTTTCGTGCTCCCCTGGGTGCGCTAGATATGTCACTGTGACGTTTTGAGTAGGGATGGCAGGACTGTGTCGAAGTCGGTGTAAATACGTATGTATTGTTCTAATCGGCCGATCAACACGTATTCCGGACATCTTTGGCCATCGCGGCTGTGGTGACTGGGTCGCGCAATAAGAATCCCGCCGCAATTGACTCCCCCGCTCCGGCTGGTTCCGGCGTTCGGGGCGTGTGTTATGCAAGTCGACGTTGTATCGATCCGCCGTGCGAGCCGTGAGGATTAGCCTGCTCGAACCGGTCGATGGACTCGAATATCAGTGTTCTCCAGGACTTCTCGTTCAATCGAATCGGGCGATCGACCGGTTCGAGCGACCTGTTTATAGCTTCATTCCGCAGTTCGAGCTGGTTGATCTTTGCTGTGTAAATCGAAGAGGCCGGTGATGTCGCCTTGGCTGCGCCGCGAGTCCCACTCTTCACATCTGGTGCGTGCATTGCGTCTGCTGCGTGCAGTGTCAGTATGAATGGGCTGCGTTCGACAAATGGAGGTGTTTTCGTTCCGCTGCAATGCACGTCCGGAAGTGCGGTGTTGGAGGACTGATGTGTCGGATCTTGGGTGTAGATCGGATCTTGTAGATGTGGAAATATCTCTACCTGGGCATATGTAGTGCGTGCATTGCGTGCAATGCGCGCGGACCGTATGTCCATTAGCTTGCCTCCGTGTAGTGCATGCCTTGTGTGCAGTCGACCTGGAGTGATGAATGCGGGGCGTGCGTGTAATGCGTAGTGTGCGCTGAATGCATGCATAGCATGCAGTGCGCTGTACGTATAAGTTGCATAGCTCGCGCTACATGCATGCCACGCGCTTAGTGCTAAGCATGCGTTGCTCTCAATGTGAGCGCGACACGCACGCGTTGCGATGCGTACACAAAGTGCAACGCACGCGTGTTATGTTGTGCGTGCAAAACGTGCATTCATAGCCATTCGTGCAAGTCTTGTCCATAACGCAAGCATGACGTGCAATGCATGCAACGCTTTACTTACATGCATTGCGTTCGGTGCACCCGACGCGCGCAATGCATGCGTGAACGAATTCGACGAAAGGTCCGCAATGCAGCCACGCAAAATTGCACTGGGTAACCAGAAGGGTGGCGTCGGCAAGACGGCGTCAACGCTCGGATTGGCCAGCGCTATAACGGCGGTCGGCGGTAAAGTGCTCATCGTTGACATGGACCAACAGGGAAACACCACCAGCGGATTGGGTGTCGAACTCGAAGACGGAATGCTGACGGCTTACCACCTTATGAACCAAACCCGGGAAGGTATTGCGGCCGAGGCAATCGTTGCTACACCGTGGGACGGGGTTGACTTGATTCCGGCTGACGAGGAGCTCGGCAAAATTGAGTCGGACGGATCCAACGATCTCGTGTTTCGTCTTGATGTGGCATTTGAAGGGCTGGATCTTTCGCCTTATGACGCTGTGCTCTTCGACTGCCCGCCCAATATGGGCAAGGTCTTGTTTGCGGTCCTGATTGCGGCAGACGGTGTTGTAGCTATTACCGAACCCACCATTGACAGTGTTCGTGGTGTTCAGAAGCTCGAGCAGACCATCGACACCGTCCGTAAACGCGCTAACCCGAAGCTTGCGTTCGACAAGATTGTCATCAGCCGTAGACGCGCGACGGGGGAGCATGATTTTCGCGAGAACGAACTTCGCGAAACCTACGGTGATCTAGTGGCGAAGACTGTCATTCCAGAACTCGCTGCCCGACAAGATGCGCATTCCAATCACACACCTATCCATCAGTTCAAGGGAGGGAAGGCATTGACGCTCAAGCTTGCGTACTCGGATCTCCTCGCTGAGCTGCCTGTCGAGATTGGGGCGACGGCATGAGTGTCAAGCGTGAACCGGCGATCCGTAAGACTCATCCTGCGGAACTGATCCCGGAACGGCCGCCGAGGGGCGAATCGGCAGTTGCCTCAACGACGCAACCTTCCGTGGCGTCTGTTCCTGTTGCGCCGGCCGCGGTTCAGCCTGTGGGCTCTCATGGCCGCAGGGAGGGGGAGAAGCTCTCGATGACGCACAACACCCGGATTAAACCCTCCACCAAGGACCGCCTCCGCCGTGGTGTCGACAAGTTGCGATACGAGACGGGCGATCGTGAGATTAGCGAAGCGTCGATGACGGAAGCTGCGTTGGATGAATATTTGAACGCCAGGGGTCTGTAAGCCGCCACCCTGATGATGCGTGCACGGCGTGCACGCAGTGCATGCATTATTTGTTCGCTCTCCCGTGCCGGGGATCGCACATAGAACTAGCCGGGAGACTGTGCAGACGTGCAACTCTTCACGCGCGAACCTCGTACGCCATGTGCACCAGGTCATTCCCGCCACTGCTGGGCGAGTGTGTTCACATGCACTCACCTGCATCGGCATCGGCATCGGCATCGCGAAAATTGTGTGGATGTGGAATCGCCGCACACAGGGAAGAGATGTCGATTTGCCTCTTTCGCCCTGAACTGATGGCCGGGATAGACGCTGTCACATTGCTCGTGCAGAAACGGGATCAAGCCACAGAACCCGATCAGTGCATTGTTGTCCGAGACCGGGCTTCATCGTGATGATCGCAACCGACAGGAATCCGACATGACTGAGCCAATCAACGACCTGCGACAGGTTGCCGATCCCGTGCGTACGCGTCGGCGGCGTCAGCGGCGCGCAACGATCACGAAAGCGAACATCCTCGAAGCCGCTGCAAGATCATTTGCTTACAACGGTTACGCCGCAACGTCACTCGCCGACTTGCTGGCCGCGTCCGGGACGACCAAAGGCGCTGTGTACTTCCATTTCGATTCGAAGGAAGCAATACTCGGGAACTCGTCGCTCACTGGTCGGCGGCGCTTACGCACGCGTCCGTAGCCGCGTACGACTTGCAGCCGCCTTCCGTCGCCCAGATCAGTTCATTTTTTGGGGACCTTGCAGCGAGCGTCGCGGTCAGTTCGCTTGCCCGTGCGGGACTTCGACTCACCACCGAATCCGGGATCGACGGGGCACGAGAGACATTTACTCAGTGGATGGATATCACAAGCAGTCTCGTCGATGCAGCAATCGCATCAGGACAGCTGCCCGACAATTCCACAACGCGGCAGCTGTCGTGGAACCTGTGCGCGGGGTTCATCGGGACCGTGAACATCATCCGGGTTCTCGGGGATACCGGCGATTTCACCGCTCGCATGCACAGTTTGGTTACTGTGCACCTGGCTGCATGTACGGCCGCGGAATCAAGCTGACAGTTTCGTTGGACGAAGGCGCTGTAATTATAAGGTGAGGCTGTTATCGCAGCGGATCATCGGTGCAGGGCATTGGTACGTTTTCGCTGGGCGGTCAGGGTTTTGGTTGGTTCCCTGTCGACGCTGGCGGCTTGGTTGCCGTCCGGTCGTGCACGTCAAGGGAGTGGGATTCAATTCGGATCCCACTGCGGTACCATTTCGGGATGTCACAGATTTCCATCCGGCTCCCCGACGAGATGGTGGCGTACCTCGACGGTGAAGTGAATGGCCATCGCGCATCTTCACGTGCAGCATTGGTTCTGAGGGCGCTCGAGCGGGAGCGTCGCAGACAGATTGCAGCGCGGGATGCGGAGATTCTAGCCAAGGTGTCGAGCGAGGACGATATGGATTCTCTCGCAACGCATGTGGATAATTTGTCAAGGGATTTGGCCTGATGCGGCCGATTCATGAAGCGAAACTCGACAAGGTTCGTCCCGTGCTCGTCCTGACACGGGAAGTGGTGCGCCCGCATCTGAACCGGGTGACTGTTGCACCGATCACCACCATCATCCGCGGGTTGTCCACCGAGGTGGCTGTCGGACGTATGAACGGCCTGGACGGGGATTCGGTGATCAGTTGCGACAGCATCACGACTATCCCGGTGAGTGCGCTCGGTCCGGGAATCGGGTATTTCTTTCCAGCGCAAGAGGAATCGCTTACTCGCGCGATTCGCGGCGCGTTCGATCTCGAATGACAACCATGACGACGGCACGGGGTGGAACATGGCACTGAAGAAGGGCGAGCAGTTCGCTCTGTTCGACGTTGAAGTGCCCGAGCCGGCTCCCGCGGACGTGCAGGCTCACGAAGCGTTGCAGCCCTCGCTGTTCGATGTTGTCGAGGGCGAGTCGGCCGAACGAAACGCCGAACTAGCCGACGCGACAGTCGAACCCACAACCAACGCTGCCATGGTTGATGACTCGGAACTTGACATCTCAGAAACCACACCAGCTGAGCCTCTACCCATTTCACTGCCGCCGGCAGGTGAGAGTGCTGACGGACATGCCGTCATCGTGACGGCAGCGGGGACGTACACACCTTCCGGGCAGGTCCTCACCGGACCGGTGGACTCGGTCGAAAAGCTCGACAAACTGATTCGCTGGGCGACGCTGACACCTCTCGGCGCTCCAGCTCAAATATGGGTCGTCGGAATCGACGCTTGTGAGATGCTCGGCTGGGCCATCGACCCTGGCAGCGAAGACGACGTCGAAGATATGGAAGTTCTCCGCACGCGCGCTGCAGCCGAATTGACCGGTGTTTTGCAGGCCACGTTGAATCCGATGCTGACCGCCGGGTGGGAACTGCGCGGAGATCCCGGCCACGTCGTTCATCTTTCTCGTACGACAGGGAAATTCACGTCGATGGTCGATATCGTCATCGAGCCGTATGTGTGGACGTACTGGAACAAGGATTTCGGTTGGGGAAACCGAGTAGGGGACATGGGAATCCTCGGATCACCCACCGCTGGAACGTATCTCCCTGACGACGACCTGCCTGCAGCCCGCGAGCTTGGGCGTCGACTCGCTTGGTGCGCAGAGCATCTCGGTGTTCTGCCAGGCCCCACGCCCGCTCGCACCGGAGCAGCTGTCGTCGACAAGATCAAACGGGAACGTACCCGCAGCGGGAAGGGGATCGTCGTCACTGCGGCGGGGCCGGTGCCACCCCTTGATGGTGAACATCGTGGTGATCTCGAGCCCGCTGTGGGGTGGACGCGCGTTCCCGATCCGGAAGAGCTCGACGGCGCTGCTGTGCTCGTGTCGATCGACCAACGCGCTGCGTACCTTGCGTCTGCGGGAATGCTCGAATTCGGTTACGGGAAACCGCGCCATTTTCGCGCCGAGGCCGCTCGCGCTGCCGCGGGGGAAGCGAAAACTCCGTTCGGGCTCTGGCGTGTCACCCTGCCAGCGGGGAATATGCTCGCGCTGCCGGACAAAATGCCATTACCGCACCCGCATATGCTGGCCGATCAACCGGTGCACACGTGGGTCACGACTGTCAGCCTCGATGCATTCTGTGCGCCTGTCGCCGACGGCGGTATCGGCGCCGAACTCGACGAACTCGACATCACCGAAGCCTGGGTATATCCGGAACAAGGACGGGCCCTGGACAAGTGGGCCAAGATTTTGCGCGAAGCCCGCAAAGTAGCGGTCGATACCGACGATGCCGCCATGAAACGGTTCCTCGGCTCTTGCTACAAAGGGTATATCGGACGAATGGTCAACCCGGACATGTGGACTGCGAAACAGATGCAGCATCACCACCAGCCGTTGTGGCGGGCGGCGATCATCGCGCACTGCCGCTGGCGGGGCCGCCGCGTCGCGATGCGCATCGCCCGTGAAACCGGCCGGTGGCCACTACGTACCGTCACCGACTCCTGGGTCTACCCACTGCCCGAAGGCATCGATATAGCCGACGAGAGTGATGCTTTGGGCAAGATGACGCTCGAAAAACGCGCCGCTCTCACCGACGATCTGGTCACCGCTCTCACAGATGCCCGCGATACACACGAGATCAATCTCGCGATCAAGGCAGTCTTTACCGACGAAGATGAAGGAAACAACTAGTGGCACTGCACCTTCCGAAGCCACGAACGAAGCAACCCGCGCAAAAGACAGTCGGCCTGGACGGCCTCAACGTTTCCGTCTCCACCGCCGCGACGAGGGGGATCGAAAAATCCAAAACCGTCAAAAGTGGAGGACTGGCGGGATTGACCAGCAAAGTGTCGATCCGGCAGATTCGCTCGGAGATCGGTAACGACGGATTGCGCCAAGCAGCGATCGATGCCGGCAGGACGCCGCCGTCGGATCGAACGTTGCGGCGGTGGGCGCAGAAGGGACGGATCCCGCACCCGGAGGTGTTCGAGCGTGCCCAACGCCGGGCTGCAATCGAGCGTCTCGGGGGAATCGATGCTGTCGCACAGAAAATCGGCCGTTCCCGCTCGGCGGTCTCGCGGTATCGGTCGGGGGGGACGAACGAACTGCGTGCCGATGCGAAGAAGAAACTCAAAAACGTCAAAGCCCGCGACATCATGGACCGTGCCGGCGTCTTGCGACCCGATGGACAACCGAAAAAAGCAACCATCCGAGTTCGTGGGGGAGTCTCGGTCCGTAACGGCTCCGAAGATGGCTATGACTATCGCGTGCGCACCCTGGATTTCGCCAACTCCGAGAGTCCTTTCAGCCTCGACGAAACACGAGAACTCGCTGCAGCTTTGGCCAACGACGACCACGCCCGTGTGGTGGCCATTCTCGAACGTCATGCGACGATGGACTATCCGGAGAACAAGGGCTTCGACCAATACAACGATGCCTTTGGGTTCCACTTCGATTCCATCGAATCCGTCCACATCGACTGGACTTAGATCTGGTAGCGCCCATCGAATCTTCGGCCAGGATGATAGGGCGAGTGAGCCGAAATCATCGTCGTCGCTGAGATGTTTCTCTGGTCAAGATGATTCGAAATTCAGACGCCAGATCGTGCGGCAGGAAGGTTTGTTCGTTGAACCGGAATCGCTTCGCGCGTCATTGGCACTGTGAGAGTCGATTCGATTGGTTTACAGAGTTGTCCTCTGTTTGCCTTATCGCGTTCGGTAGTGGATGACTGGGCCCCGCGGTCGGGGCCCAGTCACGACATGGTGTCGAGCCTTTCCCGAGGATGGGATGCGAGTTCGGCAGTCCCTTATGAGTTGGCCGTCGTCGTCAAGGAGTCTGCCAGACTGAGGTTCTGAGCTTTCTGTTACTACGCCCAGTATCTGGTGACGACGGTGGCCGGTTTGAGCGCCGCGAGCACGCTGGAGGCTGAGCTGAGACGTCGGTGGGTGTTGCGATGAGCGGCGCAATCTGTCTGTGGAGAGTGCCAGCAGTAGTCGAGGGGGAGGCGATCTCGTGTGAGGTGGCCAGCAGTGTGGACATTCTACGTTGGTCGCGGTGTAGGCGGTCGTCTTCAATGTCAGGAAATAGTAGCGTGATCGATCGATACTCATTGTAAGACAGTGGCATTGGCTGGTAGATCAAAGGTCCCAGAAGTCGAGTAGTGCTGTTCGCAGGCTAGGGGAGCGGACGTGGTGGTCGGTTCGCAGTCTCGACCCTGGGTGTCCGAGTTCGGTGAGTCGACTCTCGGAATCTGTGAGGGGGAGCGGAGACAGATCGGTTCGGATACGGAGGAAGTGTAAGACTGCGCCGCCTGCGTGCGGGATTCGGATTGGTTCGGAGACTACAACTGCCGGCGGGTAAATCCACTCGTTGTCGACAGAGACGAAGACGATCACGTCGCCGCGCTTGATGCGGCTGGGTTTGTCGATGCGCAGCGATTCAAGTTGGTACTTTGCCGTCGGTCCGGCTGTGGTTCGCTTCCGTGGTTGCTGCTCGTCCATTATGTGTTGTTCGGTGGGGCTGAGCTTGTAGTCGACGACGTGTTTGATGAACATCCGGGTGAGCGGTGAGGGCAGAAAATCGGCTTCGAAGTCGTGGACGCGACCGCTGATACCGGGGATTGGTACGGCGCGGCCGATTTCCCATTCCCGGGTGGCGTTGTCGATAAATACTTGATCGACGTCGGTGATCTCGTCGATGTTGTCGATGAACGTGCGGACCTGGGAGAGGATATTGGGATCGTCGGTGATGATGACGGCATCCTGGGCGAATATGGAGTTCACGGACGCATTCGCCGAGCCGATCACCGCTAGTCGGTTCGTGGCGATCACGTTGGCATGAAGAGTTGGCGATGACAGGACCCGTACATCCCTGCCGAGGTAGTACGCGAGAATGGCAGGGGAGGTGGCATGTGCGCGAAGTGCCGCTTTGGAAGCGTTGACGATCAGGACGTCCCCGGCGCGCAGCGGAAGTAGTTCAGGTGCTTCCAGGCCGAGATAGGCGATCGCGGCCAGGCGTGCACCTCGTGTGCGGATAGCGCGGGTGATGTGCGGCCACGGGTCCGGGCCGTGGAAGGTTGTCCCCATACTGGAACGGTAACGTGAGAGTCAGGGGAACTAGGTCGTTGGCTGTGTCCGTTGGGTCGGTTCGGGTGTGTTCTGCATTTGCATCCGTGCAGATTCCAGTTCACGTTCTGCAGTATGTTCGGTGATTTCAAAGGAAATCGAAGACATACGGGTCGCGCATTAACTGCGTGCTGAGTGCGATCACAGTTTCCGGACGGAGGATGATCCTGGAGTTTTGAGAGTGTCGCACCGGTTCGGCGACACACGCCGCTGTTGTTCTGATTCTGAAGTACGTTGCGGGACTGGTAGTGCTTGGCTGTTGTTCCGGCACACCAGCCCCGGTCGGACTGATCGCCCAGTTTGTCGAGCAATACCGTCACATGGTCCACGGCATTGGCCAACGGGTTGTTGGCCAATTGCGTCCCTGTTCCAGGTACTCGCGATCTGCCGCGAGGATTTCAAGTTGGTCTTGAATGAATCGAATGCGTTGCGCCGCATAAGGGTACGCAACGCAGGTACGAACGACGCAGCATCGTCACTAGGTGCATCGCAGTGGAAAGTCGTTCACGGACCGAGATTTCGCCAATTTCAGCGCTAGCAGGGCCCAGAGGAAGTGCGATATGAGGGTCCAACCGGTGAGGTTGTCCACCGGCGAACATCGGCAGGAGACGTCCGCCCATGCGCCCCTCCGGGGGCTTCGTCGGCAACGAACTGGCAGCTTGCTTGCGATCCGCTCGCACCCCTCTCGTTGACCCTTTCAGTGTTCAGCTGCAGCAACCTTGGGATTGTGTTCGTTGGATGCGTAAGCTGTTATTGTTGTGGCGCTGTCTGTTTCGCTGTTTTCATATTTTCGTGATCTGTTGGGCCGGTTGCATTTACCTTTGGTGTTTCGGTGACTATCCTTTCTTATCGGTAATTATCCAAAAAAATGGATATACGCATATTCCCGTCGTGGTGGGAGCGTGCCACTCCGAGGGAACGCAACTATCTTGGCGACGATCCACTCTCAGTGGGGATCAGCCGCGGTCGGCGAAGGTCGCCGAGGCGATGGGATCGACTGCCTCGGGAACAAGTGAGGTACGCGATTCAGCGATTAAACGTGGTCTGGTCTCCTGAGCGTGGGCGGATTGCGTTCACGGTTCCGGGAATGGTCGATTTCATTCGGCGCCAGCAGTTGGATTGACAACAGACGAGCTGCGCTGCAGGTGGGCGCAGGTCGGGTAGTTCGTGTCGGCTGGAGTCCGAAGGATGTCGGTGCATCTCGGCGGTGTCGCGGGGGAGTGGGGCTGGTGGTGGATGGTGACGGGGTTGAAGCAGGTAGTGGATGCTACGTAAGTAACGGCATACTATGATGGTGCATACGTAGCAGGGAGTGCTCATGGTTACGAAGAAGATCGCCCCACATCAACGTGCCGTCAAACTTGCCGGTCACCGCACCAGTCGCGTTGCTACGACTGCCAGGTACCGCCATGTAGATCGCACCGGTACCGCCCTCGCCGACGAGTCCCGGTTGGCTGCAACGCAGCGCGATAGGGGGAGCGCAGCTGACCGCATCGATATCGCGAATGATGAGCGTGGTGGCCTGTCGAACCTCTCGACACCGGAATTGATCGACGCCGTCGCCTCCGAGCTCGCGGCGCGCCCCGAGATGCACCTCGTCCGCAACCACGTCACTGCGCTGCTGGCGATGGCACCGACATTGACCGATCGCACGCAGGCAAACCGCATCGGCGCAGACCTCGTCGACGATGCCGTCGAACAAGCCGAACTCGAAACCCGAGCGCGTCGCCATATCCTCGACTATCCGATGCTGACTGCAGGTCAGGTCGCGGCCGTTTTGCGGCGGCCGGAATCGGACCGCACCGTTGCATCGCGATTGCGAACCACCGGCAAGGTCGTCGCATTGCCTATCGGCAACGGCTACCGGTACCCGGAGTTTCAGTTCGACGACGTGACCGCGTCGGTGCGCGAGGTCGTGGCCACGGTCAACGTGCTTCTCGGGGCGAGCGCTGACCCGTGGGGAGTTGCCTCGTGGTGGCTGACACCGTCCCCGCGACTGCCCAAGGGGCAAACTCCGGCCGATCTCGCGATCGATCCCGACCCTGCCGCCCATCGAAAGCTCGAACGACTGGCCTCCGCAGTGCGTGCTGACTGATGCCCGATATAGAACCACCAGCCGGAGGCCTCTTCCGGCCGGCTCACCGCAGCACACTGGCCGCCGGCACGACGGTGTGGCGAGTCCACAGCAGCCGCCGCAGCGCGTTGGCCCCCAATCCCACGGCGCAACCGGACGAGCTTTCCGGTGGCCGATTCGACTCACTCGACGCCTGCGTACGCCTACCTGTACATCGCCGACAGTCCGGACCGAGCGATCGCCGAAACTATCTGCCGGGATCTGCCTTTGGACCCGACTGTCGCGAGGATCGTGCCGGCCAGCGCGGTGACGGGTCGCACCTTGACCGCCTTGACGCTCACCCGCACCCTTACCGTTGCGGCACTGCACGGCCCGCACCTGTCTGCGGTCGGGCAGGATTTGTGGTTGACCAAATGCGAAGCGCGACATTACGTCACCACGCGCAAGTGGGCACACGCGATCCATGCTGCCGACCCTGCTCTCGGGGGACTCGCGTACCGCCCTCGGCACAACGAGGACACTCTCGCGTGGGTCCTGACTACAGATCCGGCCGTCATATTGCATCCTGCACTTGCAATCGATTCGTCTGTCGCTGCACTGTCTCTCGATCGTGGCTGAGGCCGCGATCTGGTAGAACGCATCGTCGCCGATCACAGTGCCATTCTCTCCTCAGCATGAGCGCATGACGCTATTCGCCTGCTCGGCGCATTTGGCCGATGTGGCGGACGTGGATCCCCGCCGCCGCCCTTGTTTCACCCGCCAACGTCAAAGTGTGCGCGGGCAGCGGTCGTTCTGGTTCGTTTCGGAATGCGATCTCAGCGCTTGGCGACGCCCGAGTGCATGCCCGGAGAAAACAGGCGCGAAAAACAGACGGGTACTCCGTGCCCTAGCGCCCAAACACATTTACTTTGAAGATATTTGGTCTACACACTCAGATCTCACCGTAAGTCAAGATCGAAGAAATGCGGGACCGGCGGGCGTCGAGTGGGACGACCACGATGCTTTGGGCGTATCAACGCGCCCGGGTGGTGATTGCGCAGCATCGCTTCCCGCCCGAGACCGAGTACGCGTGAACAGGGTCGGACGGCAACTATTTTTGGCCCGGATGAAGGTTGCGCGCGTTGATGTCTGGAGCACCCACCGGTGATGTTTCGGCTAGTGCATCGACAGATCCAGACGCGCCCCTGGACGAGAAATGGCGCGAGGTGGATTTTCGATCCACTACTCGCACCGCCGTGGACAGAGTAGCACTGGTGTCGCTGATGGAAGGTCGGCAGAGACCGGGTGTGAGACAAGGAAGGCGGTTGCTGCGATCGCGGGTGGGCAATGGGCGCGGCGGGCGGGTTCCTACCTGTTGAGGTGGTCGGCGAGTCGGTTGATGGGGCGGGTGACGATGGTCAGATTCGTAGATTGGTGTTCTCCGGTGATGTGTACGCCGGCGCTGACGTGGACGTGCGCGTCGCCGTCGATGGCGACTGTGGTGGTGTCGGTAGCCGCGATGCGGGTATGTCCGGCGGCGTGGACGTGGCAGTGGCAGTGCGCGAATACGATGGCGTGCTCGTCGGCCCGGATGTCGGCGTAATCGGTTCCGACGATGCGGCTTTCCCCGTGTGCGTCGACGGCGGCGGTGTCGAATGCTTCGACGTGGGCGAAGTCGTAGGCGCTCACGCGGGCGTGGTGGGTGGCTTGGAGGAAGCATCGGCCGGCGGCGATGATGGATCCGCCGGTGACGGCGGCGCAGGTTTGTCCGGTGATGGTGACGTCGACGCTGTCGGGGATGTGTCCGAGGTCGAGCCATTGGTCGGGGCCGGAGTCGATGATCAGTGTGGTGGCGCCGGCGTCGAGGTGGCGGGTGTATTCGTTGTAGCAGTGGACGATTGTGGGGCGGGGGCGCTCGGGATGGTGCCGGATGCGGCGGCGTTCGAGGTGGTCGATGGGTGCGTTCATGAATCGATATTGCCTGTGTCAGTCCAAGTTCGGGTGTTTCTTGGCGGGGTGTCCGGTCACGATGTGACTACAGCATCGCGGCCGTGGAGATGTCGAGGTGGCACCCGTTCGCGAATTGGTACGCGTGCACGTCGTGTCCGCGATGGTCGGCGCTTCCACGACTCGAGTACGGAGGTCCCGGGGATGGGGGAGCGGACGTGGTGGGCGGTCCGCAATCTTGGATGTGGTCTGCGACTTACGTCGGTCACAGACGGGGCGGCCGTAGACTCCTGCCGCGGTTGTAAGGGGGGTCTGACGGCGGTGCGGTGTTGGCGCTGCTCTCTGCGCCGGGGTGAGCGTGCTGGGTCCGGGGAAAGTTCCAGGTGTGCGGGGTGTGGGGCCTTGTGGGGTTTTCGATCGGTGGCGGTCGACCTCCCCGCGCGCTATCATTGATTTACGCGCGAAAATCAACGAAAGGATATGGAGATGTCGGACGCAGCGACCAGCAGCACCAGAGACCGCTTCCTGCACGGTGATCTTCCCTTCGAAGACGCACTGAAAGAGGTCACCGGTACCGACCTCGACCGAAGTCATCTCTGGCATATCCTCGAAGGCCTCGCCTCCGAACGCAGGGCCGCCGCGCCGGTACTTTCTGCCCACGACGCCCGCATTCTCGACGATGCCGGGTTTGTCGCTGATCCGTTGGCGGCGGCGTCGGCGCGGGTGGACCGCGATATTCGTATGCAGAACCTGGTGCACGAATCCTTCTCCATCCCGGACGCCGCCGAGCGGCTCGGCGTCACGCCGGCGCGGATCCGCCAACTCCTCACCGAACACAAGCTGTGGGCGTTCACCTCTGGTCGAAACCGGTTGCTTCCGCCTGCCCAGTTCACCTCTACCGGTCACGTGCCGCACCTCGACCGGATCGTTCCTCTGCTCGAGGGCGACATGCATCCGTTGTCTGTGCAGGCGTTGTTGACCACGCCACAGCAGTCCTTGATCGTCGAGGGAGAGCCGGTGTCGATCGTGGCGTGGCTGACGGGGTGCGCCGGAACCGACGACGACATCAACCAGGCCGCCGATGTGATCACCTCGTCGCAGTGGGAATCCGCATAGATGGCGGTAATGCTGCCTGCGCCGCCGTCGATCGAGGAACTCCGCGATGCGGGAATTCTTCCCGACGAGATGATCGAGTGGAAACCCGGCGACGTGGTCTGGCGGGTGCACCGCACCACCGGCCCCCACGTCCTTGCCTGGAACGGACTTCGCACCTTCGGGCCGGTCCTTCGGTTCGATCACCATCCGCTCCCTCCGGCCGATCGGACGAAATACGGAATTTGGTACGGCGCAAACAATCCCCGCGGCGCACTGGCCGAAGCATTCCAATCCTCACGCACCATCGACCGGCGGCACTGCGAACCGTTCCTGACAGGCGTGAAATTCGTGCGCGCACTGCGCCTTCTCGATGTGTCCGGAATCGGCACCGGAGTGTGGGCAACCCGAGTCGGCGGGAACCATGCGCTCGATTCGGCAGCGCACCGCCGAACCCAACACTGGGCCAGGACAATTCACCGTACCCATGACGATCTTGACGGAATCATCTACCGGGGCCGGTACGCAGGGACCGTGTGCATGGCGTTGTTCGAACGCGCCACCGGCGCATTCCCCGCTCTTCCCGAGTTCTCGCAGCCGTTGAGTCATCCGGGGTTGGCCGACCGCATCTACACCGCGGCGCATGAACTCGGTTACACGATCATCTGACATGGGTGGTCAGCCGCGCCGAGGACGTGGACAGCGCCTATCGCCGGCATTTCTGCTGATGTGCATCGAACGATCAGAGATCAACATTCACAGGCTGGCCAGCCTGCCTGACGGAGTCGACACCGGCGCTGTCGAAGCGACCATCGGCGCTATGCCCGATCGCACCGAGACTCCCATCCTCCGTGTTCCCTGGCGCGGCGCCACGGCTCGGGATCGAACTCCCGAGGATGTGGACCAGCAGGGTGTGCGGGAGCGGCTTGCCAACGATCGGAACGGATAGGCGTTCGTACACTGCAGCGCGGGGTTTACCGAGGAAACCGGGCTTTTCTTCGTCCGGTGGCGCGCCGCTGTCCGGATCGCGGCCGGGGCCGCATACTTGGACGCGGGCGTGAGATCGGCTGGACTGGCCGGCAAGTCGGATTCGCGATGCCCGCCGGCTTCACTCGCTCTTTCAGCGAGCAGATCGGCCGGACTCGCAGCGACTACGCACGCGGAAACGGTCACATGATGCCGGTTCACGTCGACGAGAGCCTCGCGCACGGCGTCGCCGTCCTGCCCGAGGACGCGGGCACTGGTCGGACGGTACGCGGGAATCGGCGGGATCTGCCCTGGCCGCGGCGAGGATCTCGATAGTTTTCGGACCTGTTCCTTTTAGTTCAGATCGAGATGCAGTTGTAGTGCTTTCTCGAGTGCGGTGCGCGGATCGGGGCTCATGGTCGGAGTCGAACTCGTCGAACACGGCAAACCATCGTCATCGAAAACAGAAACCTCTATCACGGCACCAAAAACACCGTTCAACTCGACGGCGCCATCGAACCAATCGGTGGAGCTACTCTCCGGCGCCGCGGCGATGACATCACCATAGCGACATGGGGCGCAATTCAATACGAAGTCATCACTGCCGCAGAGAAACTCGAAGAAGAGGACATCTCCGTCGAAGTCATCGACATGAGATGGATGCGGCCATTCGACGTCGACACCGTCGCAGACAGCGTAACGCGCACCGGGCATCTCATGGTGGTCCACGGGGCGGTTGTCGGCCCGATGCTGCGCGAACATCTGGTCGGTGAGGCGATGTATGCCCTCGGTATCCCCACTACGCGCGCTGTCGGTGGTGGCGACGAGCCGGCCCGTTCGCCGCAGCGGCGCCGAACCCGGTGCCGTGCTCGCGTGGATTGCGTCCAGTGACCTGCGAGTGGGGACCCTTGAGTACGCGGTCAGGCAGGGCGAGGCCTTGCATTCGCTCGCCGATCAACTGGCAGCGACATGTTGATGGGGAGCCAGTAGGGCGGCGCAACTCGCTAGGATGCACGTTGTTTCGCCGTCGGCATTGAACGAAACGATCCGCGAGAAGGCCTGCCTCAGCGACTGACAGTGGCCTCCTGCATCATCCGGGAGAGCTTCTCGGGATTCCGGACAGTGTAGATCCCGCTGACTAAGCCGTCTTCGACGCGCATTGAGACCACACTGTCGAGTTCTCCGTCCAACCAGATGATCAGCGCGGGTCCGCCGTTGACATTGGCCAGTTCGGCGGTCATACCGGCACCCCAGCCGGCCAGACCGGCAGCAAACAGTCGAGCCACCTTGTCTGCGCCCGACACCGGCCGCGGCAGAGCTTGCTTGATGCCGCCACCGTCACCCAAGGCCACGACGTCAGGCGCGAGTATGTCGACCAGGTCGTGGAGGTCGCCAGTCGCTATCGCCCGCTGGAGCGCCATCAGGGCCTTCCGTGTGTCGGCGGGGGAGATGATCCCGCGTGGCCGCCGCGCGGCGACGCGTTCCCGGGCGCGGTGGGCGATCTGGCGTACCGCGGTGGGACTCTTGCCCACTGCCTCCGCGAGCTCGTCGTACCCCAGGTCGAACACCTCGTGGAGTACGAACACAGCCCGCTGGGTTGGTGTCAGCGTCTCGAGTACGAGCAGCATCGCTGTGGACAGGCTATCTGCCAACTCGACGTCGTCGGCCACATCAGGAGTGGTCAATAGCGGCTCGGGCAACCACGGTCCGACGTATTCCTCGCGTCGCCTTGCCAGCACCCGCAACTGGTCGAGCGCCTTCCGGGTGACGATTCGGACCAAGAAGGCTCGCGGGTCCCGGACATCGGCCTGGTCGACGTTGATCCATTTCAGCCAGGCCTCCTGCACCACGTCCTCGGCGTCGGCAGCGGACCCGAGCATCTCGTACGCGACTGTGAAGAGCAGTCGGCGGTGGGTGATGAACGGATCTCCACTCATGAGGTGGAGACTACGGGCTTCGGGGCCGCGAGCGGTCGCAGACCACACGATGTGGCGTACTCCTCTGAGTGGATACCAAGTGCGACGTTGGACCGTGCGGAGAGGTTCATGAAGGCGACCTTGGCGGTCAGCTCAATGAGCGCCGGCGTCCCGAGCTTTTCGCGCAGCGCAGCCGACATCTCGTCAGTGACGGTCGGCGAGGTCTGGCATATGGCCTCGGCATACTCGAGAACCTGTCGCTCGAGCGGGGTGAACACATCAGATTCCCGCCATCTCGGTATTTCGCGCGCCTTGGCCTCGTCAAGGCCTTTGTTGTGGGCCGTGAAGTAGCCGAAGTCCAGGCAGAAGCTGCAGCCGATCTCGGCGGCCGCGGCCATGGTGGCGAAAGTCGCCAGGTTGCGGTCGAGCTTGTCCCACTTCTCCGTCCTGCCGCCGAACTTCATCATGTCTTTGAAGACGGCAGGGTGATTCCACAGTGTCTCGGCGCTTTCCGGTACGCGACCGATCATCTTGCGCATCATCATCTTGATCAACCCTCCGTAGATGCCCTTGATCTCGGTCCGCGGAATGCGGGTTGTGCTGGTCATAATCGTCTCCTGTCATTGGTGGTTCAACATGAAGACGCTGGACATCGGCGATTTGTGACAGTCCCGCCACCTAACAAGCACCAAGGATGCGATTCGTTTGACTGCACGGACGGGCGCAGTTCATCGTCGGTGGAGGTCGGTGATGGTGCCGGTAACTTCGTCGGGTGACTTCTCTGCCATGAAGTGTCTGAGAGACTGGAGTCGGTAGTCCAGGTCCTTCGCTCAGGGGTTCCATTTCCAGGTCGTCGAAGCCCATCTCTGCGCCCCAGTCCTGCTGAGTGACGGTGACAAGGATCGTCAGTGATGATCTCGTATCATGCTGTATAACAACAGATTCTGTGTCCAGGCCAATATACGGGTAACTCGCCGAACTGGTGGCTGCACAGGTCGCACAGTTCGCGAGATTGACCGCACGTACCGCATGCCATGATCGCCGAGTTGGAGCACCAATTCGCGGAGACTCACGAATTCCTCGAAACTGCCGTTGTTGAACGGCTGAGTAGGTCTGTCCGAAATCCTTGCGCACCAAGGCGAGCTCAAATCCGTTACTGCGCAAGGCCGTTTGCGGTGGCGGCTCCGGCACTCGGAGCCGGGGTGGCGTCGACGATGTGGGGGACCGTTGCCGGTGTCTCGGCAGTGGGGGGTGTGCTCTGCGTCGTCGTGGGGTACCTTGCCGGGCGTGCCTCTCGTCGAATCGGGGCATTCAACTGAGTTATCGGCGGAATTCTGGCTGTTCAGGGCCGGGAGGAAGCTGATCCGTGTAGTCAGTCCGCTTACGATGCCGGTGGTGCCCGTATTTCACCCGGAGTGCAGGCGCTGCAAGTATTCTCGCAAATCGGATCCGGCTGCAGCAGTTGTCAATCGCCAAGCTGGTCGCTCTTTCATAGTTAGCAGATCCGGCGGCTGTGAGCGACGAAGCGGAGAGATTGTGGCGACCAATCGTCATTTCCCCGAACGAGTATGGGCGATCAGCGCAGGGCGTGGGCGCGGTGCGCGCCTCGTTTGCGTTCGCGGGTGAGGTCCCACAGGTAGTGGTCGAAGTCGACTTCCATGGTGTGCCGGGGGGAGGTGTAGAACTGTTTTTTGTTGCGGTTGTGCTCGGTTGCCATCTGCTTACGGATCCGGGCGTCGGACGGCGGAAGGTATCGGCCGGTGAGGATGTCCGCGATCCAGGCGCATTGCGCCTCGGCGAGCGGCATGACCGCGCCGACCGGTTGTAGGAGTCCGATGAAGTACAGGCCCGGAAGGTCCGGGTGCACGGTCCGCTTCCACAGCGGAAGATCGTTGTCGCGGGCGCGAATCAGATCCGGGTCCAGGAACGGGAAACTGACCCGGTAGCCGATGGCCCAGACGATCAGGTCGGCTCGCGTGCTGTGTCCGTCGGTGAAAACTACTGTGTTGCCGTCGAATCGGTCGATGCCAGGGCGTGGGATGATCGCGCCGGCATCGAGTCGTGCGCGTAGTTGCTCGGATTGCACCGGGTGCGACTGGCTCGGCTTGTGCGTTGGCCGGGGCAGGCCGTAGCGGGTGAGGCTGCCTGAGGCGACGGCACCGAGCCGCAATCTGGCTCCGGTAACCCACCATGGCATCCATCCTGGCAGTGCGACTTGGTCGGCTGCCCTGCCGAAGAGCATCTTGCGCAGTACCCACTGGCTGCGCCGCACGGACAGGGTGGTGCTGCGAGCGACTTTCGATGCTTCGACGGCGATGTCGAGTGCCGAGTTTCCCATACCGACGACGACCACGTCGCGGTCGGCGAGCTGGTCCGCATTGCGGTAGTCGTGGGCATGGATCTGCGTTCCGCTGAAGGTGCCTGGGTAGGTGGGTTCTGGCCAGCGCGCGTCCCAGTGGTGCCCGTTGGCAACCAGGACGGCGTCGTAGGTTTTCGTGTGTTCACCGGTGGGACCGTTGGTGCGCACCGACCAGGTGCCGTCGTGCTCGCGTCGGACGTTCTCGACGGTGGTGTCGAAGGTGATGGTGTGCCGGAACCCGAAATGGTCGACGTAGGACTCGAAGTAGGCGTGGACCTGGTCGTGCCGCGCGTACGGCGGGTAGTCGGGTGGCATCGCGAAATCGGAGTACGCCATGCGTGGACAGGAGGTGTTGATTTCCAACGTTTCGTAGCAGGCGGACTGGCCGTTGGGGTTGTCGTAGACCCAGTTGCCGCCGATCGTGCTGCCTTTTTCGAAGCAGTCGAAGGGAATGCCTGCGGTATACAGCGCTTTGGCGGCGGCGATACCCGATGATCCGGCGCCGATGACGCACACCCGGG
This sequence comes from Rhodococcus sp. ACPA4, assembly GCF_002300185.1. Lineage (NCBI taxonomy): Bacteria > Bacillati > Actinomycetota > Actinomycetes > Mycobacteriales > Nocardiaceae > Rhodococcus > Rhodococcus sp. ACPA4. The sequence continues at coordinate 263,038 of NZ_NSDY01000003.1, read as the reverse complement.
GGAGCGCGGTGTCTACCGGCACAGGTGAACGCACCGGCGGCGCGCGATGTCCAGGTTTGACCAGGTACGCCACGATAACCATTCTGTCAGAAGCGCAGTGCGGGGTGTAGGGGCGATTCTGTCGTGGGAGCGTTGTCGATGTGGACCCCCGAAGCGGTCATTGAAGCAACGGGGATCGGACCATCATCATTCGGATTGCGTGCACGACACAGGTGAGCCGCTAGCCATGCCGAGTTGGCCCTCATCACGTGGTTTCCGGTGATGAGGGCCCGGCGGGGCGGGTCGGTACGGGTGCGGTAGGAAATGCGGCACTGAGGCATCGGACCGCGCGGGGTTCGGAGGTTACGAGGTAATTCCATTCTTGGTCGGCGGAGGCGAGGGTGACCTGATCGCCGCGTGTGATGCTGCTGGGTTTGTCGATTCACAGTAATCAATGATTGTTCGTCGTAAACCCGGTCCTTAGGGCTGCGACAGGCGAAACCTGACGGTGCCCCGATTATGGCAACGAGCACGGTGAAGCGAGCATGCAAGTGCTGCGTCTATCCAATGGACGGGTCGATGGACTCCCGCACAGCCGGGCCAGTTCAGTGTCGCAAGGCCGACTGCATTGACGGAAAGGGCATTCTGAAGTTGACAAAGTTGACGCAGAAACGGTGGTCGATATGGAAACCCTGATCGAACAAGAGCGCAAACTTATGGATCTGCTCACCCGCCGTGCCCACAAGTCCTTCGCCGCCGCACGCGCCGCCGGCGTCCCCGCGGACGTCTTCGGCGAATCGCACACAGGTACAGCTTTCCGATGTCAGTGACCCTTACATGGGTTGAGGTGATGTGGACAGCAATAGTTTGTCGGCCCGTTCCAGCGATTGTCGGTGCCAAATGAGTGTTGTATTGATGGCGGGTTTCTCGGATGTGATCTGCCATGTGATTAGGAGGTGTATTTACATGACTACGGCGCATCCGAGGCCTGATCTCGCTGCCTACAATCTTGCTGCCCGCATGACGCAGGCAGAACTGGTGACCGCCCTGCACGAGATGCTCGGCGCTCGCCTTGTCGCATATCTCGGGAAGGTCAAGGAAACACGAGCGGTTCGTCAGTGGGCGGAGGGCACACGAACCATCGGCAACGACACCGATGTCGAACGTCTCCGTATCGCGTACCGTGCGGCGAAGCTGATCACTGCCCGTGACACGGCTGCGGTCGCGCAGGCGTGGTTCCAGGGTTTGAACCCGATTTTGGATGATCGTGCACCTGCGCTTCTTCTGCGTGATGGTGATCTGGCCGATGTCGGGCCTCAGGTACTTGCTGCTGCACGTCAGTTCGCTGCTGTCGGATGACCTCGGTTGGTCAAACTTTGACGTCGCTTGGTGCGCTGTCGTGCTCGTATGTCGCCGGTGTGAGAGCTCATCGCATCGGTTTCCGTCCCGCGCCATGGGAGTGGACTCCCTGCCCTCGACCCGACCGTTACGAGGTGCCGAGGCCGCTACCCCGTGAAGTCATCAAGCTTGGGGTGATGCTTGCAGTGAAGACTCTCCAGGATTAGTCATGATGGACTCGACACCGCAAGGCGCTGCGCATGTCACTGACGCGCGGATCAATGCAGCGCGGACCAAGTTGATCATCGATAAGAAGTTGAAGAGGACGTCGAAGCCTCAGATCGAGAGATTGGCTCAGCTCAAGACCCAGTGGTGAGCGGCGCCTCATCGCTAGCTGACTTCTCAATGCCCGGCCGGCACTGTTCGGCCGCATCTGAAAATAGCCAACGCCGTCCTGGTTCCGAGGCGGCGTTGGCGTTGTCTGTAGGTCCTTTGCTCTGAGGCTGTCATCGCCTGCCGGGGGCACAACTCCGGCTGATCTTGCGCTCGGCCTCGACCGTGTCACCCGTCGAAAGCGTGAACGGCTTGCCTCCGCGGTGTTGTCTCAGCTGATGCCAGCTGCGGAACCGCCGGGGCATCAGTCGGTGGGTGTGGGGAGATGGGTATCACCCACCAAGGTGATACTATTTGGTATAACTGCAGTTGGAGGGAGATGGCGATGACCATCGATTACGGTATCGAGCGGGATCTGCGGGCTATCCCGGCGGAGAAGGAACTGCTGCAACTGAAGCTTTTGCGTGCGGTGGGCAAGGCGACCGGCGAGAACGTGCCCCAACGCACGATCGCTGTGATGCTCGGTGTCGCGCAACCCGAGGTGAGTCGGATCTTGAAGAAGTTGCGCCTCAATCCTGCCGCTCGTGATCGGAGTCCGCGTGAGGTGATGCTCGAACATGCGGCCGGCCGTATCAGTCACGAACAGATGATGAAGGAACTCGGCAGCTGGGACTACACGTTCGGTCACATCGCCTCCGATGACCCGATCGGTGAATCGTATGTGCGTGGGTCGTGGGATCAGATCGAACGAGCAGGAGAGCTTCTCACTGACGACGATCGCCGCGCCCTGTTCGAGGCCACAGCCCAGGGGCGTGCGCAGGCGAATGCACTCTGAACTATTGGAGGCGGTCGCAGCTCAACTCGAAACATTGTGTATCCCAGGTCAACCGTTGGACAAGAACGGTCCTCGTTCCTCGGCCCGCGCCCGGGACGCAGTATCGCGCAGCAGAACTCGCATGGACATCGTCGAGATGTATCTGTCCGAGCAAATCGACGTCGCTGTGGGGCGGCAGTTCTTGGCGCTCGCGACGGCTGGGCCGCCGGCTGCGGGAAAGAGTTCGAGTATCGAACGCCGGGAGTTGGCCGGGCAGGGGTGGCGTGTCGTCGACGCGGACCGAGTCAAAGATTATCTCCTGCGCGATGCACTCGATCAGGGCTTCTACGACGACCTTCTCGACCAGGTGCTGGCAGACGGTCACCGGTTGATGCCGCGTGAACTCGCGACGCTGGTGCATACGGAGTCGACGGTCATCGTCGATGCTATTACTGAACGTTGCCTCGGGATCGGTGAAAACGTCGTGTTGGAAGGAACATTCAGCTGGCCGGGGCTCGGTCGGCGATTGCTTGCCGAGCTGGCGGAGGCGGACTATCAGAAGTTGACGATTCTCGATGTCGAAGCGCCGGTTGATATCACGAAGGCTCGGGCCCTGAGCAGGTGGTGGCGGGGCCGTGAAACTGCAGCGCGGGGCGGTGACGATTTCGGGGGGCGATTCACGCCGGCGTTCGTCATCGACGCGCTCTACGATGAGAGCAGTGTGGCGACGATCTGTGCGCGCAATGCTCGCGCGGCGTTCGATGACCCTCTCGCCGCGGACATTCCTACCGTGGAGTTGCTGATCGAGAACTGGGGCGGCGACGATGAGACGTGGGTGAAGGAGAACGGACGTGTGGTCTACCCCCACACCGTCGTCATATGAGCGGTAGTACCCCTCTCTGTCGGTTCTCGAAGTGTTGACGTGATTGTTGTGTTGTTGTCAATGTGTTTGGAGTGCAGTTGTTCTCGGTTGCGATAGAGGTCACGGCCGACTGTCCAGGGCGGTGACCACCGGTCAGTAGTCCAGGCTTTCGTCATCTTCAAATGCGCGCAGTTCCCGGAACGCAGCCCGTTGCTGTTCACGCATCCGTTCGCGGTATGCCAGTACATCGCCGGCCCTCAGTCGAGTGCGGGAGCCGACCTTGTGGGCTGGTATATCCCCGCAGCGGATGAGCTTCATCAGGACGGGGCGCGAGATGTCGAGCATGTCCGCAGCGTTCGTGGTGGTGAGCTCATCCGGGATCGAACCGAGTGTGACGGTCCCGCCGGCTGCGACGATGCGCATCACCTCGGTGAGGATGCTCGCCAGCTCCGGTGGAACCGCGGACGCGAGTGCCGCGGTATCGACTGCTCGGGCTTGTGCGGCTGCGGTATCTGTCACGGTTAACGTGGTTTTTCCTACGCCGCGATCGGTCAATGTTGCATTCATCGCTTCAGGCCTCCCTGTACAAGACCTACCGAAGGTGGCTGCAGTTACAAGTGCAACCAGGTCTCGGGTGAGGTTCGCGCTGATGTGAACACGCTGATCGGCCGACAGCGGTGTGCAGCGCGCGCTTGGCGCGCTAAGTGCTGCAGAAACCGGCATCCGCGACTGCTATCGGGTGAAATGAAACGCCAGGCAATGCCAATAGAGCCTGTGAATGGTCGCGAAAGATCCTCGTATCCGATGCTTGGATACGGGCAAACGGCCAGGCCGCAGAGCGTTGGGACACTTCACTACGCGCACCCCTCGCTACCAGAAGCTCCGTCGCGAGTGTGTGAAGGATGGTGCGCGAGTGGAGGTGGTCGGGGAGAATCCGAGGATGAACGAACAGAACGGCGAAACCAATGCGGCGACGGGTGTTGGCTCTCGGGTCAAGGTCACCGTGCCTGGTCCCGGCAGCGGCGGCGTGGCATATACCGGTGTGGTGATCGAGGACTACGCGAACATGGTCATCGATTCGGAGTCGGTAGGGCGCGATTGGGCTCCGGTACATCGGTGGGCTATCGCCTTGGATGACGGAAGGCTGGTCTTTGCCGATGACGACGATCTTGCGGCAGCTGACTGATGGATTGCTCGGGCTCATGCAGTTGTTCTCGTCGAGAGTTGCTGCCGTATGTGCTGCATGATTTCGGCACGGGTGTGAGCGGCCGCGATGTGTGAATTCCGCTCGTGCGCCTCGCGCTGGCGTGCTGCTTGCTCGGCTAGGCGAATCCGGTCGTTGTCGCGGGCACGTTCGGCAGGGGAAGGGCCTGACCAGTCGATCTGATGGTGCTGCGGGAGTCGGTGACTCCGCGGCCGGTTTTACTTTCGGCGTGGTGGCCGCAGGCGGCGCGTGAAGAGGGACGGTCGGCTATCACCGGCGCGGTGAGAGCTTGCGCGCGTTGATGTCTGGAGCGGCGTCGAATCCGCGTGCAAGTCAGGCCCGTAACCGTGCATGCCGGTGAATCATCGGGTCGGGCAGTGGTCGTGCAGTGTCGCCGAGCGGTTAGGGCGATGGCGTGTGTTCGAGGAGCGCGGGATCGCCGTCCACCCCGGCTGGCACCGGGAAGTAGGTGTGGTGAGTGTTCGGGTCGATTCCACGACGTGAGCTTCGTCGGCACGCTGACTCTCGGTGCGATCACCAACCCCGCCGTCTGTCGCTGGCTTACCCCCGCATTCTCAAGCTGGGGAATGCCGCTGTGGATCGCCGACGTCGTCGACTCCAGGCGCATGTCTCGGTGAGGCGAGCGGGGTCGAGGTCACCCTGCACATTAGTGGGGAGGGTGTCTCGACTTTCCAGGTGACGCACCGCGGTAGCTACGGCGCGATAGGCAGGCTCGGTGCTCGTTTCCCGGTCGACCCGAAGGATCACGCGTACATGATAATTCGGTGATCCGCAGTCGTCTTGAGCCGTCTCCGTCTCCGAGCCGCCCACATGGGACGCGTCTCGGTTACCAGCGTCAGCGCTGGGTTGCGCGGGGAGGGGTTCGTGTTGCTGGTGGGGTGTTTCGGTGCTTTCGCGTTCCTGTTTTCGGGCGGTTCTTCTTTTGAGCTGTGTACATCCGGTTCCTGTGCGGCGGGCAGAGTGTGGCACGGGCGTGGCTGCCGGCTGTGAGATCGTCGTGGACCTATGCGACCTATGCGCCCTATCGACGAGCGCGAGGCGTGGGTGAGTCGGCGACCGTGCAGTTTCGGTATTCGCGTTCGCCGGGTGGGTGTTGATCGGTGCGGCATTTTTCTCGGCGTGGACATCCGTGCTTTGAGCTATGGTCGATGCCCGTTGATCGGGGAGTGGGAGCGTGTCCTACTCGTGTGGGACTGCGGTTGTTTCTGGAAGAATCGAGGATGAACTCGACCTCTACGGTAGTGGCTGACCACTGTCGGATATGACGAAGCTGCTGGCATTCGGAAGTGTCCAGCAGCGTCATGAGGTGGGTATTCACGCCCACCTTCCTGGTGATTTCGACATGACTTGGGTCTTTGATTCTCCTGTTGTCACCTCGGTTTACGGCTGTGTGATTATGCGGTGAATTGGTCGCGTAGATCCCGCTTCTTGAACTTGCCCGTCGCAGTTCGTGGAATAGTGGAAACGAACTCGAACCGCTCGGGCAGTTGCCACCGAGCAAATTCGGTCGAGAGGTGTTCACGAAGCTGTACCGTGTCGGCAGTCATGCCGGTTCGGAGGACGAGTACCGCCAACGGCCGCTCACCCCATCGTTCGTCGGGGACGGCGATCACCGCGGCCTCCGCGACCGACGGGTGCGCCATGAGGTGATTTTCGAGATCGACCGAGGAAATCCACTCGCCGCCGGACTTGACCAGGTCCTTGGAGCGATCGCAGATCCGGATGCAACCACGTGAGTCGATGCGGACGATGTCCCCGGTGCGGAACCACCCGTCCTCGGTGAAATTGTCTGCGCCGGTGCCGTTGTGGTAGCCGGACGCCACCCAGGGGCCACGTACTTCAAGCTCGCCCATGGCGACGTCGTCCCACTCGCTGAACCCGCCGTCCTCGTTTCGGGCGCGGATGTCGAAGAACGGCATCGCGATGCCCTGGCGGGTGCGGAAGTCGTATTTTGTGTTGTCGTCGCAGTTTTCGAGGTCTGCTGGGAGGCGGCTGACGGCGCCCATCGGGGAGGTTTCGGTCATGCCCCAGGCCTGCACGACGGTCAGGCCGTGTCGGTCGTATCCTTCGAGGAGGCTTCGTGGTGCTGCTGCTCCGCCGACGATCAACCGGTCGAGCAGGCTCAGGTCCCAGCGGTTGGGCTCGGCGTCGAGGGCGTTGAGCATCGTCATCCAGACGGTCGGGACTCCGGCGGTCATGGTGACTTTCTCGGTTTCGATCAGGTCGAGCACGCTGACCGCGTCCAGTTTGGATCCGGGGAGGACCAGTCGGGCGCCGAGGAGTGCGGCGGCGTAGGGAAGTCCCCAGGCGTTGACGTGGAACATCGGTACCACGGGCAGCAGAGTGTCCTGCGTCGATACGCTTAGTGCGTCGGGCAGTGCGGCGGCCATCGAATGCAGTACCAGTGACCGGTGGGAGTAGACGACGCCTTTGGGTCGGCCGGTGGTGCCGGATGTGTAACACATTGCGCCGGCTTGGCGTTCGTCGATCAGCGGCCACTGTGTGGGTTCGGCGTCGCGGATGATGTTTTCGTAGTCGAGCATGTCGGCGGGTGCTGGTCGATCGTGGGTGATGACGATGACATGGTCGAAGTGGTGGGTGAGTCGGAAGGTGTCGAATACTTCGAGGAGGGATTCGTCGACGACGATGATCCGGTCCTGGGCGTCACCGACGATGAAGGTCAGCTCGTCCGCGTGCAGGCGTGGGTTGAGGGTGTGCACGATCGCCCCCATCGCGGGGACGGCGAAGTACATTTCGAGGTGTTCGGCTTGGTTCCACAGCAGGGTGGCGACTTTGTCGCCGTCGCTGACGCCGAGGTCGGTGAGGGCAGTGGCAAGTTTGCGGGCACGGTGGGCGCATGCTCCAAGGGTGGTGCGGGCAATGCTGCCGTCGGGACGACGCGAGACGACGTCTTTATCGGCGTGGAAACGCTCGGCGCGCTCGACCACAGCGGTCACTGAGAGGGGGTAGTCGTCCATGGTCAAGCCATTGATCACGTGAAACTCCTAGGTGGGGAAGAGGTGGGGGAGAACTTTCTGGTGGCGGGACCCGTCGCTGATCTTGGCTGCAGGCGGGGTGGGGACGCCCGGAAGATGGGGCACGGAACTGCATTCCGTGCCCCATCGCGTCGGTGTGCCCGAATATCGGGCGTGGTGTGTGAATCCGACCTGGCCGGGGCGGCGGTTCGGTGCGCAGCCGAGGTTCGCCAGAGTTTCGTCCGCGTGGCGGTAGGTCTGCCCGATCATGTAGATCTCGTGGGCATCCTTACCTGTGGCGACCTCACGGCCGAGTTCACCGGCGATGCGGACGAGCTGCTGGATCTGCTCGACCGATGTCATCTTCTGCGGGCTTCCTGGTTGCTTCAGAGCCCGCTTGGGTCACCGACAAGCCGTTCCGTCTGATGCGGGTCAGGATGTCGAAGACGTTGCCGTCCTGGTAGAGCGCCCGTCATAAGTACTGTTTCACTACACGGGACTTTGATGATCACTTTGTCGAGATGCCGCCTGCGTCGGCGGCAGAAGTCTCGCCCGGACCGGTCGCACCGGGCGCGGATCGTCTTGCCTGTCACTTCGATCCCGGGTTCACCTTCATTCGATCTTGCCGGGCAAGGGGTGAGTGGTTGGAGCACACACATGCATTGCGCGATGATCATCCCCGATGAAACCGACTTTTCGTCGACGTCACCACCGCGCTATGTCACTTCACTCTCGAAAATTTGACGGTGCCGTCACTGTGCGTACAGAGCGTCGAATACGTCGCCGTACTTCTCATGGACGGCGCGCCTCATGATTTTCAGACTCGCGGTCATTTCCCCGCCTTCTGGAGTCCACTCCGTCGCAAGCACCCGGTAGCGCTTGATCTGTTCCACCCGGGCGAGATCCTGGTTGGCGATCTCGACTGCGCGGTCGATCTCCGCGACTACGTCCGGATGTGCGGCCAGCTCGGACGGCGCTGCGACGACGATTCCCTGCGAGGCTGCCCATGCCGTCGCCGCATCCAGGTCGAGAACGATCAGGGCGACTACGTACGGTCGGCGGTCACCGTATGCAAGCGACTGACCGACCAATGGATGCTTGGTCAGCAGCGCCTCGAGCGCGGCCGGGGCGATGTTCTTGCCGCCCGATGTAATGATCAGGTCTTTCTTGCGATCGATGATGTAGAGGTGTCCGTCCTCATCGATGCGTCCGATATCACCGGAGTGCATCCAGCCCTCGTCGTCGGTGACGGGGAGAACGGTTCCGTCGTCCTGAAGGTATCCCGAGGCCACGATCGGGCCGCGAACCAGGAGTTCGCCGTCGTCGAGCATCTTGATCTCGGTCCCCAGGATCGGGGTGCCGACCGACCCGAAGCGGAAGTCCGTCTCGGTCGTCGATGTGGCAACGCCGGTGGTTTCGGTCATGCCCCATGCCTCGATGATCGCGATTCCCTGCTCCCGGAAGTACTCCTGCACGTCCACCTGCAGCGGCGCGGCCGCACTGCATGCCCAGGTGACCTGATCGAGGCCGACGTCCACGAGGGACGAACCCGGTCGCGCACGCAGCGCTGCGGCAAGTTTCTCCCAGATTCTGGGGACGCCGAAAACGCTGGTCGGGCGCGTCTGGAGGAGTACGCCGACCAACTGGCTCGGGTCGGGACAGAACGTCACGTAGCCGGCCTTGTGGATGGCCATGTAGACCGAGATCATGCGTTCGGCGATGTGCGCCAACGGCAGGTAGCAGACGCTGCGGAAATGCTGGGGTATTGGCGCCCCGGCATCCCAAGCTTCGGCGTTGGCGATCACGTTGCGGTGAGTGAGCAGCACGCCTTTGGGGATGCCGGTGGTGCCGGAGGTATAGATCAGTGTCACCGGATCGTTCTCGGTGATCTCCCGCCAACCGGCCTCGAGCGTGTCTAGGTCCGTCTCGTCCGTTACGACGTCCGACCACTTCACGAATCGATCGTTGTCGGCCACACAGGCCTCGGGATCGAGCACGACGACACGCTCGAGTGCGGGCAACTGGTCGAGCACCGGCAACCAACGGTCGACCTCGCCGGCGCCTTCGAGTACGGCGACCTTGGCCCCGCTGTGGTTGGCGACGTACGCGATCTGGGAGGACGGCATCGTGCCGTACACCGTCGCCGGAAGCGCACCGAGATGCACGAGCGCCTGGTCCGTCAACCAGTGTTCGGGGCGACTGGACATCATGATCGCGACGCGATCACCCTTGCGCACGCCCAGTTTGGATAGTCCCAGAGCGATCTGGGCGATGCGAGTTCGGGTCTCGCTCCAGGTCAGAACCTGTCCGTTGTGGGACAACGCGGGCATGTCGCCGTATTGCTCGGCGTTGCGGTGTAGTAGTTCAGGAATCGTCGACATTGCAGAACCTTTCACTAAGGCTGCGGCCGGAGCACGCTTGGGTCGGATCGAACAAAAAGCTCAGTGCATTAGCCGGCAGTCACCGACTGCTGAGTAGTTGTGGTACTCACACTCCGGCGATAATCAGTCCGCCGAAGGAAGCGAGTGCGCAGCCAGTACGACAGCGTCGACTTCGGCCACAGCAGCGTATTGCGCCCCGTGACGGGATCTTGGTACCAACTCTTGCAGCCGCCGGCCTGCCACACGGTCGACGAGAGCCTGCCCTGCAGGAACTGGTTGAAGCGGTCCTGGGCATCCTGTCGCACCTCGATAACGCCTCGGCGACCTGCGTACCGAATGCACCGCTTCATGTACCTGGCCTGGGCCTCGATCATGAAAACCTGCGAGTTGTGCCCGAGGCCTGTATTCGGACCGCACAGCAGGAACAGGTTCGGAAATCCCGCCACCGTCGTCCCCAGATACGCCTCGGGGCCCGACGCCCACTGCGAGCCGAGCGCGACTCCGTCACGTCCGCGGATCGGCACCCGGCTGAGACTGTTCTGTGCGTCGAAGCCGGTTCCGAAGATGATGACGTCAGCATCGTATTCGTTTCCGTCCGTGTCGATTACGGACTTCGCTCGAACCTCCCCGACGCCGGCGGTGACGACGTCGACATGCGGCTTGACGAGTGCCGGGTAGTAGTCGCTGGAGATCAGCAGTCGCTTGCAGCCGATCTCGTAGTTCGGAGTGAGTTTCGCCCGTAGCGCGGGGTCACTGATCTGCTTCTTCAGGTGCCCCGACGCCAACGCCTTGGTGGGGCCCATCTTCGAGGTATCGGAAACGAACCCCTTGGCCCGCTTCTCGTGGATCCAGAATAGTCGTGCGCGTCGGTTCCATCGCTTGATCGGGTTGCGGCGCATCTCTTCTCGTTCTTCCTCGCTGAACGCGCGGTTGAACTTCGGGGCGATCCACGGGGCTGTCCGTTGGAAGAGCGTAAGTTTTGCGGTCTGGTCGACGATAGCGGGAACGAACTGAATGGCGCTCGCACCGGTGCCGACGACGGCCACCTTCTTGCCCTCGAGATCGCACGAGTGATCCCAGTGCGCGGAATGGAAGACAGGGCCCTGAAAGTTCTCGAGGCCTGGCAACTTCGGATAGGAGGCGTGGTGCAGTAGTCCCATTGCGGAGACCAGGAATCGCGCTCGGAACACCGAGCCGTCCGCAGCCTCCACTGTCCAGGTACCGTCCTGCTCATCCCAGTCTGCGCCGGTGACCGTGGTGCCGAATCGAATACGCTCGGTGATCCGAAGCTCGGCGCTCGTGTCGCGGAGGTAGTCCAGGATCTCCTGTTGCGGCGCGAAGAGGTGCCGCCAGCCCGGGTTCTGCCGAAAGGAGAACGAGTAGAGCGGTGACGGGATATCGCAGGCACACCCGGGATAGGTATTCTCGCGCCAAGTGCCACCGACGTCGTCACCCTGTTCGAGTATCAGATAGTCGAGTCCGCCCACGCGGGAGATCGTCGCAGCCGCGGCGAGGCCTGAGAATCCGGCGCCGAGGATGAGCACGTCGGTCCGGCTCGAATTGCTCTGTGTTCTTTCAGAAGTCATAGTCGTCCTGTTCAAATTGCAGCTGTGGTGGCGCCCGGCGTCGGGACAGGCTGTCCGAGCGAGCGATAGATGGCATCTACGAGGGACTGTCCGCGCTCGTTGAGCAGCGTTCCCGGGCCCTGCTTGTTCATTGTGTAGCCGACACTGAGGCCGAGTTCGGGGTCTGCGAACCCGATCGAACCGCCCGATCCGCAGTGGCCGAAGGCTTTGCTACCGATCCGCATGCTGTGACCGGGGCCAAGGTGTGCACCACTATCCATCGACAGCATGAACCCGCCGCGAAATCTGGTCCGCATCAACAGTGTTGCGTCGAATCCGTCGGACGTGGGCATCTCGTGTGCCGAAGACGGCTCGGACTCGCCAAGGCTCCGCACGGCGGGATCTTCAAGGGCGCTTGCGTACATCTGCGCGAGCCCTTTTCCATTGGTGACACCGTTTGCTGCGGGAATTTCCGCCGCCCGGCCGGCGCGGGTGTTCACCCCCGCACGAGCCCAGTTTCCCGAGTTGAACACAAAGAGATTCGGGATCGAACCACGCTGGTGGACGGCGGCATCGAGGAACGGCGTCGTGGTGACCTGACCAGCGATTCCTTCGACGATCGGCGCGACACGCGGTTCGATTTCCGGTGGCAGCCCGATCCAGAAGTCGAAACCTTGCGGACCCGCAATCTCTGATGCGAAGAACTTGCCGACCGTGGAGCCGGCGACGCGGCGCACGACTTCACCGAGAACGTACCCGAAGGTCACCGGGTGGTAGCCGTGCTGCTCGCCTGGCCGCCAGAACGGCATCTGGTCTGCAATCCGGCCGACCATGAACTCCCAATCCTCGAGCATCCCGGATCCCAGCGGCTCGCGGAGCACGGGAATCCCGGCGGAGTGATTGAGCAACATCCCGATTGTTATGTCGCCCTTGCCATTCGCAGCAAACTCAGGCCACACCTGTGCCACCGGCATGTCCTCGTGGAGGTCGCCGGAGGCCAGGAGTCGGTGGACACACAGTGCGACTGCAGCTTTGGTGGCCGAGAATACGACGCTGACCGTGTCCTGTTCCCATGCTCGCCCCGTCTCGGGATCGGCGACACCGCCCCACAGGTCAACGACCGGCTTGCCGTCGAGGAGCACATGCAGGGACGCTCCCACTTCGCCTCGCTCGGCGAAATTCCGACCGAACTCCTCTGTCACCGCGGCGAAGGCCGGGTCTACAACGCCTCTCATCAATGTTGCAGCTCCTTCCTGGTCGCAATTCGCCACTGCGACAGCTCCTTTCGATATGAATGACGGGGAACGACGGATCAGCGGTAGAGGCCTTGGGTGTTAATCCCCGCACCCCCGTCGACTCGCAACGACTGGCCGGTGATGGCGCCGGCTCCGGACGACATCAGGAACAACACTGACGCCACTACCTCGTCCACCTCGACCAGCCGCTTCATCGCGACGTTGCGCAGCACCCGATCCCGAGTTTCTGGCGGCATCGAGAGGACCTTGGGGGTCGCGACCAATCCGGGGACGATTGCATTGACGCGAATGCCGGAGTCTGCCCATTCGGCCGCAAGGGTGCGGACCAGCCCGAGCACTCCAGCCTTGGCGGCCCCGTAGGACACCTGACCGGGGAGGCCATCCAGGGCGCCTGTCGAGGAGAAAAGAACCAGATTAGCCTGATCGCTCTCGACTAGGGCGGCATGGGCGGCCTGGACGGTCCAGAACTGTGACAGCAGGTTCGACTCGATGTCCTGGCGGAAGACACTGGGAGAGAAGGACTTCGCTCGATGGAGGGTCGCGACGCTGGCTGCGGCACCAATCAGGCAGTCCAAACCCCCGAGTTGGAACACTGCTCGTTCCACTGCGTCCGCCGCTGCAGTCTCGTCGGCGAGGTCGGCCTCGAAGAGCGGGATCGCCCCGAGTCCTTCCGGCAGCGCCGTCCCGGGACGGTCGATTCCGGCGACCTCACAGCCGAGTGCAGCAAGGGCGCCGATCAGTGCGGCGCCGATCCCTCCGGCTGCGCCGGTGACGATGACCTTCGTTCCGGGTCCGGGTGCTGTTGCGGGACTGGCTGACGTTGACTCCATGACGGACGAGTCTCCCTACCGATATCTTCTTGCTGGATGATGTTTGCGCACAAAGTGATTGGGTCGATTGTTTGATCGACCGCTCGAATGGGCATCAAGTTACCCACGTCACTATGTGCCTGTCAATGGGCTGGCATCATCTCCCTTGTCGAGTTGCCGAAGGCTGGAAGCGGCTCAGCTCAAAGGGTGGACATTTACGCGATCGTGATTGTAAAGTGAATTTACTTTACAAATGAAGGAGAAACTATGTACGAGACCCTGCTGTATTCCGTTACCGGTCCGGTTGCCACGATCACGTTCAATCGCCCCGAACGCCTGAACACCATCGTTCCTCCGATGCCCGACGAATTCCAGGAAGCAATGACCAAGGCGAATCGCGACCCCGAGGTCAAGGTCGTCGTGGTCCGTGGCGCGGGCCGATCATTCTGTGCCGGATACGATTTCAGTGGCGGTTTCAAGCACTGGGAAGATCAGATGAACACCGATGGTGAATGGGATGCCGGCAAAGACTTCGTGATGGCGACTGCTCCATCGGAGTCCCCGACGCAGAAGTTCATGAGCATCTGGCGCAGCCCGAAGCCGGTCATTGCTCAGATCCACGGGTGGTGCGTCGGCGGCGGCAGCGAAATGGCCCTCGGCGCCGACATCGTCATTGCCTCCGAGGACGCTCGTATCGGTACGCCGTATGCTCGTATGTGGGGTTGCCACCTCTCCGGCATGTGGATCTACCGGCTCGGGATGGCCAAAGCGAAGGAGTACGCACTGACTGGCAAAGCAGTGTCTGGCGTCGAGGCGGAGCGTATCGGCCTGATCAACAAGGCTGTTCCGTTCGAGGACCTCGAAGCAGAGGTAGCAAAGATGGCCGCCCAGTTGGCGAGCATTCCCGTTTCGCAGCTTTCGGCGATGAAGCTGATCGTCAATCAGGCCTACGAGAACCAGGGACTCGCGAGCACCCAGATGCTCGGCCCGATTCTCGACGGCCTGATGCGCAACACCCCCGAAGCGAAGAAGTTCATCACGATCGCCGAACAACAGGGCGTCGCAGCGGTTGTCGCTGAGCGGGATACACCGTTCGGTGACTACAGTGCTGCGCCGGCCGACGAGCAGCCGAACCCGAACAATGTCATCCACGTCTGACAAAACCACCCGCTACGGGCGGACGGCCCGCGGTGACGCCACCCGATTGAGGTTCATCGCGGCCGCCCGCGCGGAACTGCTGGAAACGGGAGGGACCTTGGAGGTTGCAAAGGTCGCGGCACGCTCCGAGACATCTCCAGCGTTGCTCTACCGGTACTTCGGCGCAAAGGACGGCCTGGTCGCCGCTGTTGTCCACGGCTTCTACGACTCCTACGACGATGCCGTCTTCGCGGTCTCGGTATCACCGGAACTCGGCTGGACCGAGCGCGAACGTTTACGCCTGTCTCGCGAGATAGATTTCCTGTTCGAGGACCGGCTCGCGCAGATCGTGATGGGTCGGCGAATGCGCGAACCGTCAGCCGCTCAAGCGGATGCAGAACGCCTCGCCTCCCAGATCGACATGGCCGCGCGCAACGTCGCGTACGCACAGCGCAACGGCGAGGTCGATCCCGAGGTCGATGCACGCCTCGTCTCTGCGGCGTTCCTGGGAGCGTTCCGTGAGCTCATGGCCGAGGCCATGAGCCGCGAGGTGACACCCTCACGGCAGTACCTGCTCGATACCATCTGGCGACTCGGCGCCAGTATCATCCCCAGCGCTTGATGCATCTGGAATTGCTTCGGGCACAGTCGATTTAACCGAAAATCGACTGTGCCCGAAGTGTCGGGACCGGGCGCTGGAGGAAATTTCCAAAGATCTCGCAGATAATCTCGGTCTAGCGGGCAGTGCCTCGAACGCCTGTGACGGCTTCGGCGCCGCGACTGAGCAAGACTACTTTCGAATGCGCACCACCGCCTCGCTGAGCCGAAGACCGGATCCGAGACGTCGTTCTCCTGCTAGATTTTTCTTTGAATGCACGCGGAACCGGATCACTGTTACTTCGGAGGTGAAAATGGCGAGAAACCTCGGACTCGAGGCCGGCGTGGACGTGGCCGAGCAGATCAGAGTCGAAGCGGCGCGGTTGTTTCACCAACGTGGTTACGGCATGACCACGATCCGCGATATTTCCGACGCCGTCGGAATTTCGTCGTCGACGATGTACCACCACTATCGAAATAAACAGGATCTACTGTTCGCTATATCCCTGCAATTCATGCGGGAATTCAACGACGCCATACTCCCAGTCCTGACCGACTCGACGCGTGCGCCGCAGGATCGTCTGGACGAAGCAATCACATTACATCTACGCATCAGCAACGCGCGGAACACTGAACTGCTCAGCATTCGGGGCAACCGTGGCGCGCTCTCTCCTGACCAGTTGGACACCGTCGTGGGCTTGCAGGCCACCTACCAACGTGCCGTTCGTGACACGGTGGCCGCCATCCGAGACCCGGGAGCCGAGACCACGGACGTCGAGATCACGACCCTTGCACTGATGGATCTGATCAATGGGGTCTGTCAGTGGTTCGACCCGTCCGGACGCCTGTCGATCGATGCGATCGCAGACCGCTATCGGAGCATCGCGCGATCGATAGTGAACTGCGCATCTGATGGGATGTTAACGACGGTGGAAACCTGGTCCAGAGGGGATTCTAGTCATCGTTGCAACAGTTGACGTGGCTTCGGGTCTGTGGCAGTGACGGTTTTGGATTACTGACGGGGACGGTGATTGAGTTCGTTCTCGACCGTCAGGAGATGTCTCGGCGAATGCACGCTTAGGTTAGTGTCCGTGGAAAGTAGTCGCTCAGCAGTGGAGTGGACCCCGAAAGTGAACTGCTCCCCGGAAGTTGGACTGAGAAATTCAGTTCCAACGTTCGGGGAGCAGTTTTATGCAAGCACGAAGTTCACTGTCGGAGGATCAGCGGGCGGTAGCGGTAGCGTTGTTCGAGGAAGGTGCGGGCACGCATTCCGTCGCTACACAGTTGGGTGTGAGCAGGGACGCGGTCAGAAATTTGCACCACAGATGGCTGGTCCGAGGCAGAGTAGCGTCGGTGACCAAACCGGACAGGCGATCGTTCTCGTTCGAGTTCAAACTCGAAGTGGTGCAGCGGTTCTTCGACAGCGCCCTCAGTCGCTGGAACAGCTTCGTCGAAAGCATCCTGCTAGTGACCGGAGAAGTACCAAAGTGGAGTCGCACCACCATGTTCGGCGCGGCCACGGGCGCAGACCTCGTCGACGACTCCGACACAGTCCTGATCTGCGTAGAGTCCATGGGCTATCAACCCCCGGGGCGCACGTGGCGACCGATCTCGCCGCCATGCACGACCGAGTGGTACGTGACCTGGCGAACCGGCCTCGGGACACCCCAAATCATCGAAGCGCTTGCAGTTGAGTTTCCCGATGCTGGAGCGGATGGGATTATCTGATTAGTTGTCTATCGTCCCAGCTTTCGGGACGTTCTGATCGTCGTTCAACCCACCCTATTGTTCGCTCAGCGCGGGGCCCGTCCCCGTGAGCGAATCCAGCGGACAATTTGTGGTTGATGATTTCTACAGGATGGCGGTGCCCTTTGTGCGACAGCATTGGGGTGCTCTCCCACACCGATTCTCCCAGTTGGACGCGTTCGACAACGTGACAGTTCCGCTGCTTCGCGTTGTGCGGTCAGGGGGATGATTTGGAATGTTGTGAGCGGATCTACGAGGATCCGCTGTCCGGTGCTCCGCATGTTTGAGTGTGGGGGGATATCTTGCAATGCGCGATGCCATCACGCATAACCTTGACGTGCAGTGGTGTGGGTCACTAGCATTCCGCAGGACGGCATCGCTCCCCAAACCGGTGGATCGATTGAAGCCCTGACGCATGTGCGCCGGGTGTGCGGCCGACAGCCACCTGCCATTTCTACCATGCGTCTGCGAGGCGAGTTCCGTAGTTGCGGAGCAAGAACCGGAGGTCAGATGCGCGTGGACACTATAGTCGCAAACGGACGGGTTGTGAGTCCGAGCGGCGTTGTCGATGCGGCAATTGCCATCAGAGACGGCCGTGTGGTCGCCATCGGCGACGAGAGCGTTCTTCCTGAGGCGACCGAACGCATCGACGCCGAAGGCAAATATGTACTGCCAGGGATTGTGGACCCCCACGTGCACCTAGGCGGTGGGCGACCACTCTCGGAGATCTTCGCCTCGGAGACGGCCTGTGCCGCTGTGGGTGGCGTAACGACGGTGCTCCAGTACCGCCGCTCGCCCAGCACTTTCCTGGAGACATTCCCTGCGGAGTTCGAGCTCGCACAAACCCGGATGTTGGTCGACACTCAGTTTCACTTCATCATTTCGACGATGGAGCAGGTCAAGGAAATCCCTCGCTACGCCGAGGAATTCGGCGTCACGAGCTTCAAGTTCTATATGGGAGGCTACGAGCCCGGCAACCCGATCGGGCTGGTGTCGGTCAACGACGCCGTCCTGTATGCGGCTATGGAACACATCCGCGATCTGGGGCCGTACGGCTGGTGCATGGTGCACTGCGAGGACGACTCGCTGGTCTGCCACCTCACTGCCCAGGTGAAGGCCAAGGGCGGTAAAGACCTCGCTGCGTACTCCGAGTCGCGACCGGACTTCGTCGAAGAGCAGGACCTGCTGCGGGCGATCTGGCTCGCTGATCTGCAGGGCTGTCCGCTGTACGTTCCGCACACCACTGTCGGCATGGCGGTGGACGCGGCGGCCGAGTCGCGCCGTAAGGGTCGTGTGGTGGTCCTCGAGACCTGCCCGCACTACCTCGCCCTCACCGCCGACAATCCTCGTCTCTCTGCCGAGGGATCGGGTGTGGGGAAGGTTGCGCCGGCGCTGCGCAACCATGAGCATCAGGCAGAGCTATGGCGCGGTCTCCGCGAAGGCTGGATCTCGACCATTGGCTCCGACCATGTCCCGATCGCCAAGAGCGGCAAGGGATTCTGGGAAGAGGCACCCGGCTTCGCCGGTCTCGCCACGATGCTCCCGGTCGTGCTCACCGAGGGCGTGCTGGCTGGGCGGATCAGCATCGAGAAAGTCGTCGAAACGATGGCTTACAACCCCGCGCGACTCTTCGGCCTCTACCCGCGCAAGGGTACGTTGCAGCCCGGTGCCGACGCCGACCTGGTGATCGTCGACATGGAGACCGAGAAGGTCGTCGGTCCAGATGTCACCCAGAGCGAATATGTCAGTGCATTCGAGGGTGTGCCGCTGCGCGGCTGGTCGACGCTGACCATGCGACGCGGAGAAATTATCTACCGGGACGGCAAAGTCCTGGCTGAACCGGGCAGCGGTCAAGTGATCGTGAAGCCCGAACCTGATTTGACCAAGGAGAGGAACTGGCATGCCGCTTAATGTGAAGCTCGACCCGCGGGACGTGGGCCTGCTCATTGTCGACATGCAGAACGGGTTTTGTCACCCGGAAGGTGCACGAGGACAGGCGTTCGGCGCTGACTCCGTGGCGAACCCCCGGGCAATCATCCCTAACGTAGTCGGAGCAGTGGATCTCGCTCACCGCCTTGATATTCCGGTCTGGTTCACCCAGCAGGTGCACTACAACGACGACGTGACGCGCGGACGTCGCCGGATTCCGTCGCACCTGGAACGTCGCGGCGTCAAACTCGAGTTGTGCCGCCGTGGGACGTGGGATGCCGAGATGCTCGACGAGATGAAGGAGATCAAAGAGGACCGCGACGAGGTCGTCGTCAAGCACCGATCCAGCGCTTTCTTCCAGACCCCACTCGAAGGTGAGCTCCGGATGCGGAACGTGCAGGTGCTGGTTGTGCTGGGTACGACCACCAGCTTCTGTGTGGACTCGACGATTCGTGATGCGTATGCGCGTGATTTCGACGTCGTTGTTCCGGCCGACTGCGTGGCCGACTCCGATGACGCAGCGCATGCCGCGACCCTGGCGAGCATCGAACGCTTCCACGGCGTTGTCACTGACCTGGCCGGGTTGACCGCAGCGCTCGATGGCTGATCTGGCCGACCGGGGCGCCGACGTGCCCCGGCCCGGCCGGACTTTGACCGTCAACGACGAGCCGTTAACCGTCACGAGCTCTGCGGGGGCGACGCTGCTGGAGGTTCTTCGCGGGGCCGGTCACACCGACGTCAAAGAGGCCTGCGGGCGTGGTGAATGCGGCGCCTGCACCGTGCTTGTCGGTGGGCGTGCCGTGATGGCCTGCACGCAACTAGCTGCGTTGGTGACCGGCGACGTCACGACCGCCGACGGTCTGGGTGAGGCAGCCGCGGACCTGCGTGAGGCGTTTGCCGACTACGGTGCCTTCCAGTGCGGTTTTTGCACGCCGGGTCAGATTGTGCGCGCGGAGTCGATTCTTCTTGAGTATGTTGATATCTCGCGTGACGAGGTGGTCCGCTGCATGTCCGGCAACATTTGCCGCTGCACCGGATACCGACAGATCGTTGACGCTGTGTGCGCTGTGGCGAGTTCGCGTCGCAATGACCCGGAGGGTAAGTCATGAAGGTTGTCGGCCAACGGGTCCGCCCGATCGACTGGGTCGAAAAGTCCACGGGCACAGCGTCGTACGCGGCTGATAATCCGCCGGAGGGAACTCTGGTAGTGCGGGTGCTCCGCTCCCCGTTTCCACATGCGCGAATCCGCCATCTGGACGTGAGCCCGGCGTTGAAGGTGCCAGGCGTTCACGCGGTCATCACCGCAGCGGACTTCGCACCTGGGAAAATCTACGAACACAGCGGCGCGCCGTACTCTGATCGACCACCGATGGCAACCGACCGGGTGCTCTACGTCGGACATGAAATCGCCGCAGTCGCAGCGGAGACCATTGAAGCTGCGGACGAAGGCGTGCGACGGATCAAGGTTCGCTACCGCCGACTGCGTCCGTTGCTGTCGGTGCCCGATGCACTGGCGAAGGGTGCGCCCGTGCTCCACCAGCGTGAGAGCGGGACCAACGTGGCAGTCGAGGCTGCCGACCACTGGGGCGATGTCGACGTTGCTCTCGGTAATGCCCGAGTGACGACCAAAAGCACTTATCGTTACCCCCGCGTCAACCACGCCTGCATGGAGCCCAACACTACGCTGGCCTGGTGGCACGACGAGCGCCTGGAGCTGTGGACGTCAAGCCAGGCACCGCATTTCGTAGTCCACGAGCTGTCGGCATTGTTCGGGTTGCGCCTTGACCAGGTGGTCTGCCGCGATGTGTCGGTAGGCGGCGGTTTCGGTTCGAAGTCGAAGATTTCCGAGCACGAAGCCCTTGCCGCGGCGCTGTCGATGAAAACTTCTCGCCCGGTACTCATCGCGCTTACTCGGGAGGAAGAGTTCGCCTTCACCAAGCCGCGCCACGAGTTTGTCACTACCCTGCAGGCGCATGCCGACGAGACCGGCCGACTGTGCTTTCTCGACGCCGTGATCGACGTCGACAATGGCGCGTACAACCACTACGGCCCGTCGGTGATGCGTGCGGGCATCAAGCAACTCGGTTCGATGTATCGTCCGGATGCGGTGAGGTGGGATGCCCGGCTCGTTGACACAAATTTGGTACCCGGCGGCCAATTCCGTGGCTACGGACAGCCGCAGACCGGCATCGCGCTCGAGACCGCTATGGACGAGCTCGCTGAACTGTGTGAGATGGATCCCCTCGAATTTCGAGTACGTAATGCGGGCCGTCCCCACACCCAGGCACTGTCCGGATCCAAGGTCGGTTCCAACCGGCTGGCCGAGTGCTTGGAACAGCTGCGGGTGCGGACGGATTGGGACGAGAAGCGTCGCGCTGACACCCCGTTGCGCGGTATCGGCGTCGCCTCCGGGATGCACGCCAGTGGCTCGTACGCCTATCCGGGAGGCAACACCAGCGCCTCAGGAGTGGAGGTACGCAGTAACGGTGAGGTCGTCGTGCGGTTCGGTGGCTCGGACGCCGGTACCGGGCAGCGCACAATCCTTGCGCAGATCGCCGCCGAAATCCTCGACATTCCACTGGATTCCGTGCAGGTCATCATGACCGACTGGGACGAGACGCCGCCCGATATGGGGGCCTGGTCGTCCCGGGGAACGCACATGGGTGGGCATGCCGTCCGCCAGACGGCAGAGGCAATGGCCAGCCGGCTGTGTGAGCTCGGCGCCGAGAAACTCGGTGCCGCCGCCACAGACGTTCGACTACGGGGCGGTCGAGTCGAGGCGGACGCGGACGGAGTAGACATCGCCGATCTCGTCGTCGCCGCGCCCGAAACAGTCGATGGCAGTTTGCGAATCGACACCGAGTACATCGAGCAACGGATGCAGCCGTACTGGACCGGCATCCCAAGGCCCAACATCTCGGCGACCTACTCGTTCGCTGCGCACGCCGTCGAAGTCGAGGTCGATAACGACACGGGCGTCATCACGGTGCTCAACTACTCCGCCGTCCATGACATCGGCCGCGCGATAAATCCCACGCTTGTCGAGGGCCAGATCATTGGGGGAGTTGTGCAGGGCCTCGGCGCAGCACTCGGTGAGCGACTGATCTACGAAGGTGGCCGACCGGTCAACCCGGCCTATCTGCACTACCCGGTTCCGCGTTCGACCATGGCGCCGTCAATCGACGTCGCGCTGGTGGAGGGACCGGAAGAAGCCGGGCCGCTCGATGCCAAGAGTGTTGGTGAGATTGCTCTGATCCCTGCGGCGCCAGCACTTTTGAATGCGGTGTATGCGGCGACCGGAATCCGGTTCCGTGAACTGCCGTTGACCCCTGATGTGGTCTTGACCGCGCTGCGTGCACGTGAGGGCGCGCAGCCGCGTCGGCATCACCTTGCGCGGCGGCCGTCGCGCTGGCAGATCGAACTATTCCGAAAGCTCTACCCGGTCGGAATGCACTTCGTGCTCGATCGGTGGGGCACGCGTTTCGCTCGCCGGGCCACCCCACGTGCGATCGAACGCGTCGAGTTGCCAGTGAGCGTGTCAGCGGCAGTTGCCGAGCTCGGAGGCAAGGGCACCGCCGTCATCGGCGGTGGCACAGACCTTTTGGTGCAGCGTGATCAAGGCCTGACCTTCCCGACGGTGCTCATTGGAACCAGTGCAATCACCTCGATGCGGGGAATCGACCAGCTCCCCGACGGCCGATGGCGGCTGGGAGCAGCCGTGACGTTGGTCGAGCTGGAGAACTGGGCCGACGGCAAGGTAGAGCTTCTCGCCGAGGCTGTCCGAACTATCGCGTCGGGTCAGATCCGTGAAGTGGCTACGCTCGCCGGCAACCTCGCACAGCAGAAGCGTTGCTGGTTCTTCCGCAACGGGTTCGATTGTTATAAGCGAGGCGGCGGGAGCTGTCCCTGCTACGCCGTGACCGGTGATCACCGATTGCACCACTCTGCGATTGGTGCGCATCGGTGCCAGGCGGTGACACCGTCAGACCTCGCGACTGCTTTCGACGCGCTGGGCGGCGAAGTTGTGGTGAGCAGTGCGGCTGGTTCCCGGACGCTGTCGATTTCTGAGCTATACAGCGGGCCAGGCGAATTGAGCCTTAAGTCCAGCGAGATGATCGAGACAGTACTGCTACCGGCCGACATTTTCTCGCTGCGCAGTACCTTCGCGAAGTTGCAGCAGTGGGACGGCGACTTCGCGCTGGTCTCCGTCGCTGCCGCAGCGCGCGTCAACGCCGACGGTACTTGGCAGTCGGCGCGTTACGTGTTCGGCGGTATTGCCCCCACTCCTTGGTCCCCTCAGGGTTTGGGGCGCGTCCTGGCCGGAACTGCCCCGACGGCCGAGGCCGTCATCACCAGTCTCGAGAAGGAGTTCGAGTGGGAGGCACACCCCCTGCCAGGAACCCGATGGAAGCTCGACGCAGCCCTCGGGCTGGCGCGGAAAGCAACCGCACGATTGATCGGCGGAGAGAACAGCAGTGCCGCCGTCGACGCACACAGGAAGGTTGTCAATGATGAGTGAGCGCAAGGCAGCCGCAGTACGCGGCGAGCAGATTGCCGCTCGGCTCGCCGCCGGTGGCGTCGAGCTCGCCGCCTATCTGCCCGACAGCTGGCTTACCCCGCTCATCGAGCGGGTGATCGCCGACGAGTCGATCAAGGATGTACGCGTCAGCCGCGAGGACGATGCGATGGCGATCGCGGGTGGAGCCGCGCTCATGGGGCGCCGCGCTGCCGTGCTGTGTCAGAACGCGGGCGTGCTGCTCTCCACCAACGTGCTGTCGGCGTTCGCGCACCACCACCAGTTGCCAGTCGTTATCGTGGCTGCGGCCCGCGGCGGTGCCGAAGACGGGTTCTACTACCAGATGTACAAGGGCAAGGTCACCGAATCGGTAGCCACTGCGGCGGGCCTGGCGGTGCATCATGTCAACGGGCCGGATGACGACTGGCTGTTTGAACGAGCCAGTGAGCAGGCGTGGCTCGAACGACGTCCGGTTGTGCTGTTGTGCTCGCGGAGTGCGCTTTTGGGAGTTCCGGCATGAGGCGCGCTGACGTGGCACAGGCTATCGCGCAGGCTGCCCCCGGCCACGTGGTGATAGCCAGCCTCGGCACTGCGGGACGGTCGTGGCGCGATCACGGCGGAACAAATCCGACCTTCTATGCCTCCGACCCGATGGGGGCCGCACCCGGTCTGGCGCTGGGCGCCGCCCTGGCTAGGCCGGATCTGCCATTCGTCCTGCTGGAGGGCGACGGCGACCTGGTCATGAACCTCGGCTCGCTGTTGGCGATCGCCGATGCCGCGCCGGACAACCTGCGGATGATCGTGTTCGACAACGGCAGATACGAGACCGGGGGCGGTCAGCCGTTGGCAGCTGCCGGGCGTACCGATCTCGTCGCTATTGCGCTCGGCGCGGGTTGGCCGTTCGCCACCCGCGCCGTACGGGGCACGTCGACTGCGCAACTTGCCGAGCTACTCGGCGAATTATTCAGTGCTTCAACAGGACCAGCAATTCTCGTCGTCGAGGTGGAGTCGGAGCCGTCGCCTTACGGTGGCCCCGGTGAACTCTCGGGCGCTGAGGCTCAGCAGCTGTTCCGTACACAACTTGCGAACTGGGAACGGCCGAAGGATGAGGAACTATGACAACGCGACTGTTGCGCAATGCTCGACTGCTCGATCTTCAGCACGGCGGTGAGATCGGGGACGTGGTGGTGGTGGACGGCGTCATCGCCGACCTCGGACCTGGAGCCGCAGACCGATTTTATGCGACCGGTGATGTGGAGTCCGTCGACTTGGGTGGGGACATCCTGATCCCCGGCCTGATCAACTCCCACACCCACTCGAATCAGACCATCGAGAAGGGATTGTGCGACGCGCTTCCGCTCGATGCGTGGATGGTTGTTGCCAGTTACGGCGGTGCAGGAGCGCGACTTTCACCGCGCGACCTGTATGTGTCCGCGATGGTCGGGGCCCTGGAGATGGTGCGCAGCGGTGCCACATCGGTGCTCGATTGCGCTCGTTCGGACAACGAGTGGGTCGATGACGGCATGGACGCGATCATGACCGCGTACTCGGATCTGGGAATGCGTGCAAACGTGGCGATCCAGTATTCCGACTTGGACTTCTTCTCCTCGATTCCGGTGGATCTGGTTCCTGGTGGCGCGGCGCTGCGTAAGCCGCCGGTCTCCGATCCGGCGACGGTGCTTGCTGCGGCGAACCGGTTCGTTGACCGCTGGCAGGGCAAGTCGGGATTGGTGCAGCCGGTGCTCGGTCCGTCCTCGCTACCGCGTTGCTCCACCGAACTCTTCGAGGAGAGCGTGCGTATGGCACGCACTCGCGGCGTGCGGATGCAGACCCATTTGCTGTCGGCGGCGTCGCAGGTGCCCATGGCTCAGCAGCGATACGGGGTCTCCACGGTGGAGTTCCTGGCGAAAATGGATGCGCTGCAGGACTGGACGTCGTTCGCGCACGCAATCTGGCTCGATCAGAATGAGATTGAGCTTTTTGCGCAGACCGACGCCGTTGCGGTGCATAACCCGGCCAGCAACCTCAAGTTGGGTGCGGGTGTAGCGCCGGTGCCGGCGCTACTGAAGGCCGGTGCCAAAGTCGCAATCGGTTCGGATGGTGCCAGCAGCAACGATACGCAGAACATGCTCGAGACCCTGAAACTTTCGACGATCCTGCATCGGGTCCAGGGCCCACCGTCCACGTGGCCGACCGCGACCGACGGGCTGGGGATGTGCTGGACCAACGGCGCTGGCGCGATGGGGGCTGATCTCGGGCGTCTCGCGGTCGGTGCCGCGGCTGACCTCACGGTGCTCGATACCAATTACGTGTGGCCTGCGCCGGCCGAACAGCTCCGCCATCAGATTGTGTACGGTGAGCTCGGCGCTGCGGTCCGCAGCGTGTACATCGCCGGTGAGGCTGTCATGGTCGATCGTAAGTTCACCACCATCGACGAAGATGCTATTCGCGCCGAGGCCAAGGAGATCGCCGCCCGCATCTGGACCACGTTGCCCGATCGTCTTGCGCGCTTCGAAGAGGTGCGGCCCATGCTCGAGCAGATCGAGGCAGCTGTCGGTGGCGTCGTGGGCCACTCCTGCGGCTGACCTGATTGCGCTCAACCCCGAACACGCCGAAGCCCGTGCCCCGAATGAGGGGCGCGGGCTTCGGCGTTTCTGCGTGGCTGCTCAGGGGAGGAGCTTGATCGCCACGGCCTTCTCACGGGTGAACTCGTACAGCCCGCGGTAGCCGTTACCGGAGGAGAAGCCGCTGTGCTTGTACATGTTGAACGGAAGTCCGATGACGCCCGCGTCGGAGAACTGATTGACCGAGATCTGGCCGGCACCGATTTCGGCAGACATCCGCAGCGCGCGCGAGACGTCGTTGGTCCACAGGCAAGCCAGCAGCCCGAAATCGGTGGAGTTGGCAAGGTCCAGGGCATCGGCTTCGTCGGTGAATGTCTCCACCGTCAGGACCGGTCCGAAGATCTCCTGCGAGACGATTGGCGCATTTCGATCGGAGACGGAAAGCACTGTGGGGGAGAGGAAGTGGCCGACTGTGTGGCCCTCGGGGCGCGATCCGCCGAGAAGTAGGTCGACTCCGTCGCCGAGCGCGGAGTCGATCAACTTGCTGACCCGGTCATGCTGCAGTTGGCTGACCAGAGGGCCCATGTCGAGGTCCTCGTGCCAGGCGCCTATCCGGAGCGCGGACATCGAGTCGACGACCCGCGTCCGGACCTCGTCCGCTACGTCTGCGTGCACGAGAAGTCGCGATCCGGCGTTGCAGTTCTGGCCGGCGTTCTCGGTGATCGAACGTACGATCGCCGGTACGGCAGCATCCAGATCGGCGTCTGCGAAGACGATGTTGGGCGACTTGCCGCCCAGCTCGACCTTCAGCGGTGTGAGGTTCTGGGCGGCGGCCTGCATGACCAGGCGGCCCGTGGCCACCGAGCCGACGAAGCTGATGTGGTTCACGCCGGGGTGGCTCACCAGTGCGGCACCGAGCTCAGCGCCGAGGCCGGTGAGGACGCTCACGACACCTGGCGGGATTCCGGCCTCCTGGCCCAGTTCCACGAGCGCGTGGATCGCCAGAGGGGCAACTTCGGACGGCTTGAGGATCACCGTGTTGCCTGCAGCGAGTGCGGGTGCCAAGTTGGCGGCGCAGAGCACGGCGGGCACGTTCCACGGCAACACGATCGCGCAGACGCCGTGCGGCTCGCGGCGCGTGAATCCGAAGTAGTCGGGTTGGCGAACGGGCAGGGTTGCACCGGTGAGCTTGTCAGCTCCACCGGCCGTGTACTGCATGATCGACCCGGCAATCTGGACGTTCAGCAGTCCGGCCGAGAGGGGCTTGCCGACGTTGCGGGCCTCGATCGCCGCGAGGCGATGCTGGTTTTGGAAGATCAGTCCAGCCCAGCGGCCGAGGATCGCTCCTCGTTCGGACGGGGAGGTTCGTGACCATTGGCGGGCAGCGCGGCGGGCCTCGGCGACGGCGAGGTCGACATCGGTGACCTCGCTGGCCAGGATGTGGCCGTAAGTGTCGCCCGTGGCAGGATCGATCGAGGGGAACGCAGGACCTCGGTCAAGCCATTCGCCAGCGATGAAGGTGCCGGAGTGGTCGCCCGTCGGCGGTGCGGGTGCGGGAGTTGTCTCAAGGGTGTTCACACGCCCATTTTCAGCCCGTTGGATCTCATAAGTCAAGATGCTGTATTGCATTGCGGAACTATGTCGGTCTGCGAGATCGGCTGACAGGCATACGAATTGATTGGCAGGGCCCACGAAAGTCGGGGCCGCACCTATCGGCGCGGCCCCGCTTCCTTTGATGGGTATCTCAGTCGAAGAGCACCACGCCGCGCAGGTTCTTGCCGGCGTGCATGTCCTCGTAGCCTCGGCCGATCTCGTCCAGCGAGTAGGTCTGCGTGACGATGTCGTCGAGGTTGAGTGCACCGGCCCGGTACATGTCCAGGAGTGCCGGGATGTCGGCGGTCGGGTTGCACTGGCCGAAGAGCGAGCCCTGCAAGCGCTTCTGATAGAGGGTGAGCTCAGCGAGATTAATGGGCGCGCCGGTGTTTTCGCTGTTACCGAGGCCGGTCACGACGGCGGTGCCGCCCTTACGGATGGCGGAGAATGCATCGCCGACGTGCTCTGATTGGACGACGCCTACCGTGACGATTGCGGAGTCGGCGCCCTGGCCGTTGGTGAGCTGGCGGGCGAGATCAGCGGCCGCGTCCATGTTGTCGAAAGAGTGAGTCGCACCGAAGCGCTTGGCCTGCTCACGTTTGAACTCGACGGGGTCGACCGCGATCACGGTGGTGGCGCCGGCGTGTACGGCGCCCTGTACGGCGTTGATGCCGATGCCGCCGATGCCCATCACGATGACGACGTCCGCGGGCCGGACTGCTGCCGAGTGCACGGCAGCGCCCCAGCCGGTGGCGACGCCGCAGCCGACGAGGCAGGCCTTGTCCAGGGGAATATCCTTGTCTACCTTGACCACTGAGCGCGCCGAGACGGTGGTGGTCTCCATGAAGGCAGAGACACCGCACATCTGGCCGACAGGGGAGCCGTCGGAGGCGAGGTGCACGCGGGGGACCTCCGGGGCCATCCAGACCTTGCCACCCTCGTCGCACAGGTTCTGCTGCCCTCGGGCACACCACCGGCAGCGGCCGCAGGCGGGCAGGAAGGAGAAGACGACGTGGTCGCCCACCGCTACGTCACTGACACCGGGACCGATCTTGGTCACGACGCCCGCGCCCTCGTGACCGAGCGCGAAAGGGTAGATGGCGGTAGGGGAGTCGCCGACCGTGACGTGGTCGTCGGAGTGGCAGAGGCCGGCAGCGACAAGCCGGACCTGGACCTCGCCTTCGATCGGGTCAGCTACCTCCAGGTCGACGATCTCGTAGGGGCCGGGGGCGGTGCGGACGATGGCGCCTCTAGTTCGCATGTTCAGTTCCTTATCGTGTCCGGGTTCGGCTCGGAGCGCCCTGAGTCAGGTGTCCCTCTGGATCCTGGATCTTGTCATGGACGAACGGCCGACACGTGCTGTCTCCCCGACGTTAGGGCAGGTCTAACGATTGCGCAATGCGAGACGTTGACTCACCTTGCAAGACGTTGTTAGTCTCCTTGAGATCTAGCTCACACAGGCAACGGCCGATGAGGACGGGTATGTCAACCTACGAGAACTTCGACCACCATTCGCCGGAATGTCGCGACGACATCGTCGGCTACTACGAGGCGTTCCGCGACAAATGTCCGGTCGGTCGGTCTACCGCGCATGAGAACGGCTACGTCTATCTCACTCGCTACACCGACGTATTCCACGTCGCGCGCAATGACGCGCTGTTCTCCTCGACGCGCGCCGCCGGTGACCTCGAGGGAACCGCGATCGTGATCCCGAGTGGGCCCTTCGGCGGCAACATGCAGTACCCGCTCGAGATGGACCCGCCGGACAACTTCGAGTACCGCCGGCTCCTCGACCTGGTCCTGTCGCCGGCCGCCATCGACGATCTGCGCCCGATGATCGCGCGGCACGCCTCGCGGATCGTCGACGGGTTCATCGAGTCCGGCAGCGTGGATATGGTTACGGCGCTGACCAATCCGTTGCCCAGTGCGGTGACGTTGGACTGGCTCGGTTTCCCGGAGGAGGACTGGATTCGGATCGGTGCTCCGATCCACGACGTCTTCACCTCCGAGCCGGGCAGCGAGCGGGCGCAACGCGCTTACGAGGGCATGTCTTACATGGAACAGCGGATTGCCGAGCTCATCACCGAGCGTCGCGCCAATCCTGGAACCGATGCGATCAGCGTGCTGGTGCAGGAACGCAAGGCTGACGGCTCGCTGTTCGATGACGCCGAGTTGCTGTCCGTGATCGGCCTCGCTGTCACCGGCGGCGTCGACACGACGACGTCGCTGACCGGTTCGGTGCTCGTGCACCTCGACGAGCATCCCGAGATGCGTCAGCAACTCATCGACGCACCGGACATCTTGATCGACGGAACGGATGAGTTCCTGCGCCGCTACGGTTCGGTGACCGCGATGTCGAGGACGGCGACCACGGACACCGAGATCGGTGGCTGCCCAGTCAAGGCCGGTGAGCGTGTCCTGGTGCCCTGGTTCGCTGCGAACCATGACCCGGAGGTGTTCAGCGAGCCTCACGAGGTCCGCCTCGACCGCGACGCGAGCCGCCACCTGACCTTCGGCATTGGTACGCACCGTTGCCCGGGTGCACACCTCGCGCGGGCGATGTTCCAGGAGATGATTCATCAGGTCCTGACTCGGCTGCCCGACTACAAGGTCGACCACGAGGCGGTGGTGGGGTACGCCTCGCGTGGTAACCACATGGGCTGGGACGTCATCCCGGCGACCTTCACACCCGGTGCCCGTGTCGGTGAGCAGGTCGAGCAGTTTACCGTTGCGAGCCAGGGTGGCGACACCTTCGACGTCGTGATGGACTCAGTCGACGTGATGGCTGAGGATGTCATCGCGGTGACCCTGCGTGCCGCGGATGGTTCGAAGCTTCCCTCGTGGGATCCGGGTGCTCACCTCGAGGTTCGGCTGCCGTCGGGCCGCCTACGTCAGTACTCGCTGTGCGGGCGTCTCGATGATCCGGAGACCTATCAGATCGGTGTGCTCCGCGAGCGGTCCGGTCGCGGTGGATCCGAGGAACTCCATGAGATTGCCGTCGGCGGACTCCAATTGACGGTCCGTGGGCCACGAAACCACTTCCCGCTGGTGGAGGCAGACGACTACCTGTTGATCGCAGGCGGCATCGGGGTGACTCCGATCCTGGCTATGGCGCGTTCACTGTCGGCGCGCGGCAAGCCGGCGCGGGTGCTCTTCGGTGGACGTTCGCGCGGCACAATGGCGTTCGTCGACGAGCTGGCCGGTCTGGAGGGGATCGACCTGGAGTTGGTTCCCCAGGACGAGCGCGGATTCCCGGACTTGCGGTCGGCTGTCGGGCAGAGCGGGCCGGCGACCGCCGTGTACTGCTGCGGTCCCGGCGCGATGATCGCCGAGGTGCAACGTATGTGCGACGACCTCGGTCGAGCGGACCGGCTGTACGTCGAACGTTTCGCTGCGAGTGACGAGATGGAAGCGCGACTCACCTCGACGGAGAACAATGTTCCGTTTCAGGTCGAGCTCGCCCGATCCGGCATTGTTGTCGACGTCCCGGTGGACAAGCGACTGATCGAGGTTGTGCGCGAAGTGGTCCCGGGCGTCGCCTATGACTGCGAGAAGGGCTTCTGTGGATCGTGCGAGACCCGCGTCATCGCGGGCGAGCCCGACCATCGAGACGAGGTACTCAGTGAGACCGAGCGCGAGTCCGGGCATTCCATGATCATCTGCGTGAGCCGGTCCTGCTCACCTCGCTTGGTGCTTGACCTGTAACTCTTCTCAGGTGGCGCGAATACCCGGCACTGATCTTCGGTGCCGGGTATTCGCGCATGCCGAATTCCTTTGCAACGTAAGAAAATTGGGTGTCGTTGATGTCGGGCGCCGGCGCACGTGGCGCGTTCGTAACGCTGTGCAGGATGATGTCTCGGAATGTAAGATAACGTGCATGCTTGCAGTGACCGCAGAACGCGGGATCGATGATCGTCGTCTCCGAGGTCGTCATGCATAACGTCGTTGACGATGTGGCCCTACTTGTCGACGCCGGAGCCACATTCGGACTTGCCACTGTTGTATCGACTTTCGCCTCGGCGCCGAGGTCACCCGGAAGTTCGATGATCGTCACCGGCGACGGGAGGGTTATGGGCTCTGTCTCGGGCGGGTGTGTTGACGGAGCCGTATTAACTGCATGTCAGTACGCGCAGGAAACTGGAGAATCCACTCTCGAGCACTTCGGTGTCGACGATGACGCGGCCTTCTCGGTCGGTCTCTCCTGTGGCGGGACCATCGACGTATTCGTCCAACCGATCTCGGGGTCGAACAGTGCGGCATTGATTTCGCTGATCACCAGTCTTCGCGCCGACGTGCCTGCCGTGATTGCCACGGTTGTCCAGCACGTCGACGCGGGGATGCTCGGTAAACACGTGGTAGTGAGCGCCGACGCCGTATTGCATTGCGACTCAGTGATGTTGGAAGATTTGGTTGCCGTCGATGCTCGCCGTGCGCTGGCAAGCGGTCAGACGTCGGTATTCACCTACCC
Organism: Rhodococcus sp. ACPA4; assembly: GCF_002300185.1. Taxonomy (NCBI): domain Bacteria; kingdom Bacillati; phylum Actinomycetota; class Actinomycetes; order Mycobacteriales; family Nocardiaceae; genus Rhodococcus; species Rhodococcus sp. ACPA4. The sequence goes on along the minus strand of NZ_NSDY01000003.1, from coordinate 230,951 downwards.
AGACCAGAAGGTGCTGATTGCGCCGCACACGCAGGCTCCTCGTATGTTGGTGTTCGGAGCCAACGACTTTGCCGGGGCCGTAGTCAAACAGGGCAGACAACTCGGCTACCGAGTGTCCCTGATCGATGCACGCCCTGCATTTACCACTGCGTCGAGATTCCCGGCGGCGCATGATGTTGTCGTCGAATGGCCCCACCGATACCTCGAACGCGAGATATCCGCCGGACGCATTGATTCACGCACCGTGGTGTGTATCTTCACTCATGACATGAAGTTCGACGTGCCGTTACTTTCGACAGCGCTTCGCTACCACTCAATTCTGTATGTGGGCGCGATGGGGAGTCGGCGGACTCACGAGGATCGAAATCGTCGGCTGCGGGAGTCAGGCGTGAACGAGTCCGATATCGCACGCCTGCACAGTCCGATCGGACTCGATCTCGGAGCTCGGACACCCGAGGAAGTAGCGGTGTCGATCGCCGCCGAGATCATCGCGACTCGCTACAAGGGCAGTGGTGCTCCCTTGAGTGCTGTCGATACGCCAATCCATCAAGACATGAGCAGTCGCGTCGCTTCGCTGTGCACCATGTGATGCTCGTGTCAGTCGATGTGGGTCGAAACCGGTAGGCCACGAATCGCTTTGGCATTTCGGCACGCTGCGGTCAAAGCTGGGCCGGGGACAGCGCGGCACCCCCCGAGGTCCTCGGAGGGTGTCGTAGACCGAGGTGCGCTCTAGATAGTTCGTTGGAAGGGTTTCGCCAACGCTCGAGGTTCACGCTTGGAGCTCGCGAACATCAGCATCACCACGATCGCCAGCAGGTAAGGCATTGCCATCAGCAGATGGCTGTCCAACGTCAGTCCCATTGACGGCAGTGCCAGGCGCATCGCGTCGGCCAGGCCGAACAGGACGCAACCCAGCATCGTGCGACCCAGACGCCAGCCGCCGAAGATCACTGCGGCGAGCACGATGTAGCCACGACCGTCGGTCATGTTCTGGTTGAACGAACCGACCTCACCGACAGCCAGATATGCACCACCGAGTCCGGCCAGCAGACCACACCACATCAGCGCCTGACGCCGACGCTTGTTGACCTCGATGCCCGTCAGGTCGGCCGCGATGGGATCTTCGCCTACGGCCCGGAGTTCGAGACCCCACCTGCTGCGTTCGACCAGCCACCAGGTCAGCGGGATGATCAGCACCAGTAGATACATCGGCCATCGCCCCGTGAACAGGGCTTCGCCGATCAGCGGTAGGTCTGACAAGAGTGGTATTTCGATCTTGGTGACCTGGTGGCTCGTGAAGGTGCTGATCGCGATCAGGAATGTCGTGAGACCGAGGACCAGGGCATTGAGGACGAGACCCACGACAAATGTGTTGATGTGGGCGCGATGCACGAGGTTTCCGTGGACCATCGCGATGACGAGGCCAACCAGGGCGCCTGCCACCAAACCTGTTGTGGCGCTGCCGGTCGCGCTGGCGACGGCGACTGAGCCGAAGGCCGCGCCGAGCATCATGCCCTCGACGGAGATGTTGATTGCACCGGCACGATGCGCAAGGTACTCACCGCACGCCGCGAACGCCAGTGGTGCAGTCAGCCGCATTCCGCTGGACAGGATCGTGGTCAAATTGTCTGCCGCAGTCATGCCACAGCTCCCTCGGGCGTCGGATTTTTGGTGGCCGGAGTCGTGATGAAGGGCTTTTTGGCCCGCTTGCGTCGATGCTCGAGGAGTTGCATCACGGCGGGGGGCACCACGAAGGCGAGCACGAGCAACGCCTTCATGACGTCGACCAACGACGACGGCACTCCCGTCGAAGCCAGGAATCCTCCGCCGGCGCGTAGCACGCCGAACAACAATGCAACGGGAACGGAGATGAGCGGGTTCGATCGAGCGACCAGGACGATAAGCAGACCGTCCCAACCGATTCCGTTCGAGACTTCCGGCTGAAGGCGATTGGTGCCGACGGGACTGGTGACCAGGATTGCGCCGGCCAAGCCGGCAGTCGCCCCCGAGATGGTCAATGCCAAGGCCGAGAGCCGGCCCGTCTTGACGCCTGCATGTTTGGCTGCGATCGGGCTCAGGCCCATCATCTTGAGTTGAAGGCCCCAGCGCGAGCGCGACACCAGCAGCGCGATGGCGACCGTGAGCAGTAACGCAATGATCAGTCCGCCGTTGATCTGGATATTCGGATACTCACCGAAGGATCCCATCCGGGCGTTGGCCGGTAGCTGATTGGACTGGCTCTCCACGACTGAATCGCCGATACGGGAAGCCTGCAGCCACCAGTCCTTGCTCACGGCGAAGCCGACGATCTGGATCGCGACGAATGTCATCAGCAAGGTGCTGACGACGATGTTGACACCGCGCAGTCGATACATCAGTGAGCTCAGGCCGGCCCACAAAGCGCCGGCAACGGTTGCTGCTACCAGCGTCGCGATCACGAGTGACATTCCGGGCAGCGCGAGTCGTAGTGCGACCCAGCTGCCAGCTAGCGCACCAATCAGCACCTGACCTTCCTGGCCGATGTTGAAGATGCCGCCGCGCATCGAGACGCACGATCCGATCGCGACCAGCAAGAGCGGAGCGACGTACAGCAAGGTCGTGGACCAAGCGGACGTCGAGGCCATGCTTCCGGTGTAGAGCGCGTTGACCGCGTCCCACGCGGAACCACCGGTCCAGACGATGAGCCCCAGCGACAGTGCCATCGCCAGAAGGACGGCCCCGGCCGTCACCAAGGCAAGCTGAGCGGTCGACCGTGAAGGTTTGAGCCCGACCAGCAGTTCACGCCAACGGTTCGGTTCGGCCGAGTTCCACTCGGCCGGATTCTGCGACGCATCCATCAGGACGCTCCTCCCACCATCAGGCCGAGACGCTCGGCGGTCACGTCTTCGGCGGCCAGGACACCACTGAGAATGCCCGAGGAGATGACAGCGACTCGGGATGCGAGCGTCATCACCTCTTCCAACTCCGTCGAGATCAGCAGCACGCCAATACCTTGCGACGCCACCGTGCGAATGCGGCAGTACATGTCTTCGATCGCACCGATGTCCAGTCCCTGGGTCGGCTGGGCGACCACCAAGACGCGCGGCTTGTTGGAGAGCTCACGTGCCAGCACCAGTCGCTGCTGGTTACCGCCGGACAATCGGCCGACGGGAGCATCTACCGACGGGGCAGTGATGTTGTACTCCACCATCAGTCGCTGGGCGTTCTCCCTCATCGCACGTTGGCACAGCAGGAAGCGTCCACTGACAGCGTTCAGGGATTTCATCGCCAGGTTCTCGGCAACGCTCAGAGCGAGAATGACACCGGAGCGGTGCCGATCTTCCGGGACGATGCCGATGCCCGCGCGAGTCAGTGCGTCAGCACGTCCCAGGTCGACGATCTCGCCCTGGACCGACATGGAGCCGGAGCTGGGAAGGACCAGGCCCGATAGGATATCGCCGAGCACAGACTGACCATTGCCCTCGACGCCGTACAGGCCCACGATCTCGCCCGGAGCGACGTCGAGACTGAACTTGTCGAGCAGCACTGCGCCGTCCTGGACGACGGTCAGTTCCTGCAGGCTCAAGGCAGCCGGCTGGTTCGAGAAATCAGAAGCGGATTCACCCGTCCGGCTGTCGGCACCCGGGACGGGTAGTACACCGACCGCTGCCGCGTCGGCCAGTAGCGAGACATCGCGTCCGACCATCTGACGCGCGAGTTCCTGGTGCGTCGTCAGCGACGTTTCCTGATGGAACACGACGCGTCCCTTGCGTAGGACTGTGATCGCGTCCGTCGCGGCCGTGATTTCGGCCAGCTTGTGGCTGATCAGGATCACGGCCCGGTTTTCCGACTGAACCATGCGCCGCAGGACGTCGAACAGTTCCTCGGACTCTTCGTGTGTCAGGACCGAGGTCGGTTCGTCGAGAACCAGGAACTCTGGCTCACGGCGCAGGCACTTGATCAGTTCGACCCGCTGCCGTTCGCCGGCGGACAGTGCATCGACTCGCGCGAGCGGGTCGATTGGCAGTCCGTAACGGTGGGCCACGTGCTCGATCTGCTCGCAGGCCGACGACCGGTTGATCGCACCGGTGTCTCCGAGGATAACGTTTTCCCACACTGACATTGGCCCGATCAGGCTGAAATGTTGGTGGACCATATCGATCCCGTGCTTGCGCGCGTCCTGCGGGTTGGCGATGCGGATTTCGTTGCCCTGAATACGGATGATGCCTGAATCCGGTCTTTCCAGGCCTAGAAGGATCTTCATGAGGGTGGACTTGCCGGCGCCGTTCTCACCCAGAAGTCCATGGATCTCACCGGGTTTGATCGACAGATCGACGTTCTCGCTGGCAACGACTTTGCCATAGGCTTTGTTGATTCCGCGCAGCTCCAACGCTGGCTCCGGGACCGCCGTAGCAATCCCGGAAACCCGCTGCGCGACCTCAGGAACCAAGGCGCTTGACTTCGTCATCGGCGTTGATCTTTCCTGAACCGATATCCTGAATGAACTGATCGAGCTTCTGGTTCTGCTCGTCGGTTCCGTTGCAGAACTTGACGGTTGGAACGGCGTCGACACCCATCTTCCATGTCTTCTTCGTGCCGATCTCGAGCTTGCCGTCGGCGAATTGTGCAAGCGCCGCGGTCAGGTAGGAGCCCGGATCGAAGATGACCGAGATGTCGAACGTCGGATCAGTTGACGCGCACCGGTTGGTTCCCGGTGTCAGCGTGAGCGCGCCCGCCTGATTGGCAAGGCGGGCAGCAGCATCAGTCGATCCGCCCAGATAGGGGTAGATGACCTTGGCGCCCTGACGCAGCTGCGCCTGGGTGGCTTCCTTGGCCTTGGCCGAGTCGTTCTGATCGCCCGCGAACGATGTCAGCACGTTGGCATCGGGCAGAACCGAGCGAACGCCGCTCTTGAATGCCGCCGCAGCGCGTCGCTCGAACTCGACGTCGAGGCCGCCGACGAAACCGGCCTGGTTGAGTTGCTTGTCCTGCATCAGCAGGCCGGCCGCATAGCCCGCGGCCAGAAGGTTCTGGTTGACGCTGTCCTCGGAGAGCAGGATACGCGGAGTCTGCGCGATGTTGCCCTGCGCGGGGACGTACCAGACGGTGTTCTTGCACGCCGGTTCCTCGGATGCCGGGATCGCGTCGGCGAGCGAACCCGCACCCAGGGCGATCATGTCGACCTTCTGCGCGCACAAGGCGCGAGCGGCACTCAGGGCATCGGCTGTGCTGACGTTGCCACGAGCGATGACCGTCCAGCCCTTGGGCTTTGAGAACGTCTCCGCACCATCGACGAAGCTCTGGAAGTAGCCTCCGTCGTTGATGTCGCCCGGGCTGAGAATTCCGATGACGACCTTGCCGTCTCCGTTGACATCAGGCTGCCCCGCTGGGGTCGAAGCAGTTTCCTTGCTTCCCTGCTCGCTGCCGGATGCTTCGTTGCTCGCACACGCTGCGAGCGAGAGTACGACAACAGCAGCCATTGCCACCTTTGCGGCATTACCTCGCTGGAAGGGTCTCACTGGTGTGTCCTTTCGGGCTGGTGGAGTCACGCGGGCCTCGAACTACCTGACGTGGTGACTACTGTCCGCAAGATTTCGACTGACGCCGTGGTGTACGGGACGATTGCCATCTCGCATTGCGATTCGGTAACTCGTAGTACGAGATATGCTGTGGGCATCGGGCGAGATTGTCAAGCATTTCCCGCAGCATCGACCTCAGGACGCGGCGGAAGCGCCGCCACCAGGTCGGCAGAGAGTGAAGAATCAAGGGCTGGAAGGGCCAGAATCGCCTAGCTCATGGCCCGGGTCGCATCCGACGTGGTCAGGCCGGTCGTGTCGATCGCGTAGTTCAGTCGCGGTGGAGTTTGCGATTCAGTATGTGGATCCGGGCATCCGGTCGATGAGTTCTTGTGAAAGCCAGGGCATTTCGCCGCTCTCGATGTCGTTCACCAATGCGTTGATCCACTCTCGTTCGGCGACCGTGAGTGCGTGGGCGTAATCGGCGCCCACCGTAAAGATTCGTGGCTTTTCCACGCCATTCATCGCTTTGTAGTCGGTCTCGAAGTTCGCAATTGTCTCGTCAAGATGCGTGAGGCGGATTCGAAGCATCTCACACGCGGTCGCGGCCGGGAGGTTGTGCATTTCGGCGAGTGCGAGTGGCAGTCGCGGATACTCCCGCACTGGAATTGCCAGCATCTCACGCGTTTGGTGTTCGAGGGCCATCCGGCCTCGTGCGGTGATCCCGTAGGTCGTTCGCTCAGGACGATTTCCTTCACGATCGGTACCGATCGAGGCGAGAAGTTCCCGCTTTTCCAGGATGGACACCGTGTGATAGAGCGAGCCGGGCTTGATCTTCACCAGTTGATCCCCCCGGCGAACCGAGGCAAGTCGATACATTTCGTAGGGGTGCATCGGACGCTCGGACAGTAGGCCCAGGACGGTGATTCCCAGGGGCGTCAGTGGCACGTCACCCACGAGTTCCACTCAGACCCCTCCTGACAATCCGTCGACGGAAAGCCGACTGTGACTATTTCTTGACCATTCGCGTAAATGGTCCGCACGGAATATATCAACAATTCCATGTTGGAACCCCGGATCGCCTGAAATTCATTGTCTTGCTTGATGTTAACAGCGGTGGGCTGTGATCGACCGGCAGTGTCAGTCCGGCGCTCTGGCTTCGTGCATCGATCCCAGCTGCGCTGGTGGAGGCGCTGTAGCCGAGCCGTTCCGGCGCGGTCGCCGCAGAGCGTGTGCACGCCACACGTATTGCTTGACATCATGGCGTCTCGCAATGCAATATACGAGCCATGGAGCTGCTTCTTACCGATGATGGCATCGGGGTTTTAGAGGGCGAATCAATTACATTGCTGGCCAAAGAGTTTGCGGATCTTTCGGAAGTTCTTGCGGCTGGATCCACATTGGAGGAGCTTCGCAAGGCGCCGGTTCGGAACGAGATCGCATTCTCTGATGCCCGAGTATTGACCCCGCTGGGACGTCGGATTTCGATCTGGGGTGTCGGATCGAATTATCGACCGCAGACGGGGACGCAGTTTGTCCGCTCGGGCAATCCGACCATCTTCATGAAAGCTCCGAGCAGCCTGGCGAATCCGGGTGCGGAGATCGGGGCACCAGACACAATCGCAGACCAGCTTGACTATGAGGGCGAGCTGGCCGTCGTGATTGGTCGGCACATGTGTGACGTGTCCGAGGAACATGCGTGGGACTACGTAGCCGCGATCACTGCCGCAAACGACTCCACTGCCCGAGACGTGATGAAGGCAACGGATAATCCCACGCTCGGGAAGTCCTTCCCACAGTTCTCGGCGATCGGTCCGACACTGTTGCCGCTGTCTTGCGTCGAGAATCGCGACGATATTGCGGTCCGGAGTTGGGTGAACTCAGAACCTCGGCAGAATTCTTCCACTCGCGAGCTGGTCTATTCCGTACCGGAATTGCTCGCCCGCATTTCGCGGTTCGCGCTTCTCTTACCCGGAGATGTCGTGCTCACAGGTGGACCGAAAGGACGGGGGATCGATTCCGGGCAATATTTGAATGTTGGTGATGTTGTGACGATTTCGGTGGGAACCTGCACGCCGCTGGTCAATACCGTCGGTGCTCGTTCGGGCTCGGTCTCGCTTCGCGAGCTTATGAAGGAAGGGTGACATGGCTTACGTGGTGACAGAGTCGTGCGTCGATATCCAGGACAAATCTTGTATGGAAGAGTGTCCCGTGGATTGCATCTACGAAGGCCCGCGAATGATGTACATCAATCCTGACGAATGCGTCGAATGCGGCCGATGCGAACCGGTTTGTCCGACAATCTCAATTTTCCATGAAGAAGACTTGCCTGAAGACCGCTTGCCGTACCGCGAGATCAACGAGGCCGTATTCGTGAACCTCGGAATGCCTTCACCCGGAGGTGCCCGCAAGATTGGTCCCCTCGCCGTCGATCACCCGTACGTCGCGGCGTTGCCGCTCATGGCGTCCGCAGTGAAAACCGCTGAGCCGGAGTACATAACCCACACCGCACCGCTCGCCAGTGCGGCATCGGTGCCGGAGACCGCCGCTGAGAGGATTCCAGTGAGAGATCCGCTGGTCCCGACGGGTATGAACGGCGTTGGCCCGTCCGGAAACCATGAGGTCGATGTAGTGATTGTCGGGGCTGGTCCGGTCGGGCTCTATGCCGGCTATTACGCGGGATTTCGAGGTATGTCCGTCGCGATCGTGGATTCGCTACCGGAGCCCGGTGGCCAATGTTCTGCCCTGTACCCGGAGAAGGAAATCTTCGATATTGCCGGTTTCCCAGAGGTGAAGGGGCAGGTACTCATCGATGGTCTCGTTGCTCAGGCGCAAAAAGCGAAGCCGATCTGGGTTCTCGGTGAGCGCGCAGAAAAGTTGAGTTGCTCTGCCGACGGAGTGGAACTGACTACCGCGCAGGGGACTACCCTCACTGCCAAGGGCATTGTCATAGCCGGCGGAATAGGTAACTTCGAACCGCGCGTGCTCGAACCGGCAGCTGATTACCTTGGCCGCGGTCTCCAGTATTTTGTTCCGCGCCTGGCTGACTTGGCCGGGCACGAGGTTGTGGTCGTCGGCGGCGGTGACTCTGCGGTGGACTGGGCGCTCGCTCTGGAAGGGGTCGCATCGTCGGTAACCCTTGTGCATCGTCGCGGGAGCTTTCGTGCGCACGAACACAGTGTCGCTCAGCTTCGCAGTTCGTCAGTGAACGTACTGACCTCATGCGAAATTGAATCTGTCAGTGGCACCGAGCGCATCGAATCAGTGGTCGCGCGCGGTGTAAACGGTGACCGTACGACGCTCCCCGCGACTACGGTGGTGGCTGCGCTCGGTTTCTTGGCGGAACTGGGGCCGTTGCAGGAGTGGGGACTCGAGCTCCACCAGCGTCGTATCCTCGTTGATCGCACGATGCAGACGAACATACCCAGGGTTTACGCGGTCGGTGATATCGCAGACTTCGAAGGCAAGATCAGGATCATCGCCGTTGGATTCGCTGAGGCTGCGACTGCTGTCAACAACTTGGCGCCGCTGGTCAATTCATCGTGGTCGGCCTCGCCCGGGCATTCCTCAGAGATGTCGGTGTGAGATGTCGATGCGAATGCTGGATATGCGTGCTGGTCTTCGCCGAGGCTTAATCGAGACTGCAACTGTCATAGGGACATTCGTCAAGATCGATGATTGCAGCGTCGTCGATATCGCGCACACCGCCGGGCTTGATTTTGTTGTGATCGATGCCGAACACTCTCAACTCGGTGACGACAGTGTCCGTCAACTTCTCGGATATGCATGTGCACTTGGCTTTCCGGCATTGGTCCGCATACCCACGCTGGACATCGGGTATGTGAATCGCGCGTTAGAAGCCGGCGCCGTGGGCATTCAGCTCTCGAATGTTGTCTCGCGTAAGCAAGTTGACGATCTGAAAATGGCGACAAGATATGCCCCGTCGGGGAAACGGAGCATCAGTCTTGCGCACAGCCAGGCCGATTACGGCCGCGCAGGGATTCCGAAATACCTGGCAGGAGAGGTTGAGCAACCGCCAGTGCTCGTTGTCCAGATCGAGTCACCGAATCTGTCTGACCCACTTGATCATATAGTGCGCGGCGTCGATGTGGCGTTCCACGGCCCCACAGATATGTCCGTCGCTCTGGGAGATGCGGGTGCCACCGACGGTGAGGCGTATCGATCAGAGCGCATTCGGTTGAGGGATGCTGCGCGCGACGCGGGAGTACCGACCGGATCGTGGGTTGCAGATCGGTCGTCACTCGATATGTCGACCCGATGGGGAGACCGCTACACCGTGATCGGATCAGACCTTCAGATTCTTGCAAGTGGACTCCGCACATTGACGCCGGCATCGGAATCTGCACCTACATACGACCCGATCGGGACCATCCAGGAGCAATCGTGAACGACATGCAGCACCTTTCCGTAGCCGTGAATTGGGACGAGATTGACGAAGAAAAAATTCGCCCAGGAGTGAGCCGGAAGATCTACTCGACACCTGACGTGATGCTGTGTTGGCATCATTTGTCCCACGGCATGGTGCTTCGTCCTCATTCACATGACGACTTCGACCAACTTGCGTTGATACTCGAGGGTGAAGCGGACTACTACGTCGACGGAGTACCGCACCGAATGCGAGCGGGATCAATGCTCTTCGTGCCCGCGAAGCAGCCGCATTACATCGAACCGGTCACCGATTTTTGCATCAATGTCGATGTTTTTGCGCCACCTCGAAAAGACTACGAGGGCAGTGGATTTCGTGCATATCGTTAGCCCGCAACTGTCATTTTGTGCGCAGAGTGCTGCGTACCACTACTAATGCTTGGAGAATCGAATGCAGGAAGACAACTCTGCCAGGCAGCACGACATAATTTTGAGGGGAGGTAACGTCTTCGAATCTACGACGGGGACCTTCCGCACGTCAGATATTGCCATCAAAGGTCGTCATATCGCACGAATTGCCCAAGACATCGCCGGCACTGCAACACATGTCGTTGATTGTCGTGGCAAGATCGTTTCTCCGGGCCTGGTCGACATGCACACTCATGTTTACGACGGCGTTTTCGAGAAGTCGGTTCCAGTGGTGGAGGCGCATCTTCGACGCGGTGTTGTGGCAGTGGCCGATGCAGGTAGTTTCGGTTGCAGCAATTTTGAAGGCTTTCGTCGATACATTGTCGAGGATTCACCGTGCCGAGTGGTTGGGTTCGTCAATATTTCCTCGGTGGGTCTGTCGAACATGGAGGTGAGCGAGTTCGCGTCGCCCGCAGCAGTCATGCAGGACAAGACAATTGCAGTCGGCAAGGATTACCCTGACATCGTCAAGGGCGTCAAGGTTCGGCTCTCGCGAAGTCAGGCAGCTGAAACTCCACTCGAATATTTGCGCGCAGCAATCGAGGTAGGCGAGAGCATCGGCAAGGCCGTCATGGTGCACTTCGGGGAGACAGCATGTTCGATCGAGGAAGTTCTTGACGAGCTTCGTCCAGGGGACATCCTCACACATTCATTCCACGGTAAGTCCGCTGGGCTTCTCGATGGAGGCCGGCTGAATGAGGCCGCTCTCGCAGCGCGGGAGCGCGGTGTGTTGTTCGATGTCGGCCACGGTACGACGCAACTGGCCTATCGAGTTGCGCGTATCGCACTCGAACAAGGATTTTATCCGGATACGATCGGATCTGATCTCAGCCTGCGCAATTGGCGTGAACCTGCATATGACCTACTGACGGTCATGTCGAAAATGATTGCACTGGGAATGCCGTTGTCCGATGCGCTTGTTGCGTCGACAATACGTCCTGCTGAGCTTCTGGGTATCAGCGTGGACGGATACGGAGTGTTGGCAGAGGGAGGGATGGCATCGATCACAGTCCTCGAGCAGTTGACGGAACCCGATATTCTGCCGGACGCAAGCGATGATCGACTGCCGGTGAAACGACTGGAACCGGTACTGGTGGTAAATCGGGGCGAACTTGTGGATCAGGTGCCGTGGCGGGGAACGAACGTGCGCCATGTGGCTCCAGTAGACGACGGAACCTGTTGTTGAACCGTGCTTGAGGGCCTTGCTGTCGGAGAAGTGCCGCCAACCGTCTGCGACGGTTGGCGGCACTTTTCCGATATCGAAGGCATTGTCAAAGGTCCGGATAACAGATGCGAATAGCTGTGCAGGGTAGGAGTCGGCAGGCGAATCGTGTGGAAAAGTTTGATATTGCCGGGGCGCGAGTGACGAAAATCCTTGTGCCCCGGTAAGAATCAGGATCCTAGTCCGGATGCAAGATCTGCGGTCGTCTGCAGCAATGCGCGGACCATGGGGGATTCGGGCGCTGCCGAGATGGATTCTGCGGTCCCGACTACTGCAATCGTTGCTACTACCTCGCCATCGGCGAATACCGGTGCGGCGATGGTCCTGGTTCCGTGACCGTCGGGCGAGTTAACTGAGAAGCCGCTCGAACGTACTCGCCGAAGCTCTTCCCGCAATCCGGGAACCCGGCCCATTCGCTTGACGAGTATTGGATTATCGTCGTTGTCGACATATGCGCAGAATATGCGACCCTGCGCGGATGTGAACAGCGGCAGCCGAGTGCCTGCTCGAATGCTGACTCTCGTGGTTCGGTCGGTGTTGTCTTCGGCGCGGACAACGACAACGGAATCGCTTCCGTCCCAGATGCTCAACACGACGGTTTCGTTGATCTCCCGCATGAGGCGATCCATGAAGGGGCCGGCTGCGGTGATGATGGGTAGTCCGGCACGGGCCGCTGACGACAGCGCCAAGATCTGGGGTCCCAGCGAATACAGCGCCTTGGCTTCGTCGTAACGGAGTAGGTCGACAGCACGGAGGGCTTTTGTGTAGCGGTGTGCAGTGGGTTTGCTGGTGCCGAGATGTGCGGTCAATTCGTTGAGGCTCAGCCAGGGTTTGCGAACGGTGAATGCGGACAGGATCATCGCAGCACGTTCGACGGCCTGTATCGCATTGGGGCTGGCTTCAGCAGCATTATCGGGTTGATCGGTTTTCTTTGTCATCGTGTCCCCGGGTTCGAATTGTTTCCCCAGAGCCTACGGTATGCGTGACTGACCAATGCATCGATTCGGATCGCAGCCCGTGGGTAAGTATTGCTGGTCCTGGTCGATCGTTGTGTATTGCTTTCTGGTGTTACATATTGCGATGTGGAACGGATACCTTGTGGGGGCAAGGTTCACATCTGCGCTGCTCTTGATTCGAAGTGGTCGAATTGGGCAGTGGGAAGGCTTCCCAAAATGTACTTCAACCAGGCAATATCAGTCAGAACACACTCGCGAGTGCGCCGGTTCGACTACGGTTAAATGCTGAGCATAGCTTTCGTCGGTTTTGTCATGTCACTGAGTCGAACCGCCTTTCGGTGGCGGTGCCGACACCAGGTCCTCTCAGCCTCATCATATCCATATGCGATATACCATTGCACAAAGTGACACGTATTGATACTCTCGGCTGTGTCGAGAATCGCGTCGAGAGGGTGCATTTGTCCGCCTCTTTTCGGTCATCACACTCCTCGATTTAGCAACTGTTTCGCGGCCACGAACGCAAGGACGATCAATGACAGCGAATGAAACTCTCACTCCGATCAAGATTGAGGCTGCACGGCGCGGTAGTGGAATGGCGACGAGCGAAACTAGCGGCGTTCGATACGGAGTGCGCTGAACTCTAGGTTGCCGACCAGTCGCGTGTCGCGGATATTCCCGCCCTTGGCGCATGATCGCAGCGGACCGTCTCGCGACCGGTCACCGAGCCGCGGTGGTGTGGATAACCGTCGAGAGGCTGGGGGCGGATTTGACGAGGCTAAGCAGATATTGGTTGGAACTCGCTGCAGCTGATCACTGTCAGGACCTCATGACCGGACAAGCCTGCTCCCAGATGGAATGACCCTGAGACGGGCACGGGCGAGGGTTGGCGAAACAACCTGGCGTACCGAATCTCACTGAGCGTTGTATCGCACCATCACTCGAAAGATTGTTCACAAACCCTCCGTTTCTCGCTCAGCCCGAGATACGACTGTAGGAGATTGACAACATGACGCAAAGCATCACCCAGCATGTACCCGAACGACTGGGCAACGTTTTTGTTCGAGAAGACTGGGACAACTTGACCTTTCGTGTAGACCGCGAGGCCTACCGATCTGCCGAGGTATTCGCGGCCGAACGCGAACGGGTATGGATGAAGACCTGGGTCTATCTCGGACACGAGACCGAGATTCCGAGGAATAACGACTACCGCGTTCGGGTGATTGCGGGTAAGCCTCTGATTTTCGTCCGCGACAACGAAGGGAAGATCAGGGTATTCCTCAACTCCTGTCCGCATCGCGGAACGACACTGTGTCGTGAGGCGGAAGGAAATTCCCGGCACCTTCAGTGCTTCTATCACGCATGGACTTTCACAACGTCAGGCGAGATCGCAGCTATCCCGGGTGAGGATGCATACGACTTTTCACGTGACTTTCGGGATTCGGTGAAACTGCGTGCCGTTCCGCGGGTCGACAGCCATGAGGGATTCGTCTTCATTTCGTTTGCAGAGGAAGGGCCTTCGCTGGAAGAGCATCTAGGCGCTGCCGCGGATGTCATCAGCATGGCCACCGAGCAGAGCGCCGCCGGCATGGTCGCGTTGCCCGGAATTCAGCGTTACGGCATCAAGGGAAACTGGAAGCTTGCCGTCGAAAATGCCATGGACGGTTACCATTTCGCTCCCACGCACAATACGTTTGTCGGGTATCTGAGAGAAACGGGATTCCACGTTACCGACGACGATCAGTATGGATACAACCTCGGCAACGGGCATTCCATGCTGGTGCTTACTGGTCACAACGGTCGCCTCGGAATGTTGTGGGAGCCCCGGTTCGGCGAGGAAGAGAAAGAGCGCACCCGCAAAACACGGGAAGAGATGGCCGCAAGGCTCGGGCGTGAGCGTGCTGACACGGTAGGTGATGCGAGCCGAATACTCTTTGTCTTCCCGAATCTCCTGCTATTCGACCTCGAAGCCCTGACCATTCGTCAGCTCGAGCCGCTTGCAGCGGGTGAAACTGATGTCCGCGCTTGGCAATACGTCCCCACTGACGAGTCTGACCAGGCCCGTGAAATCCGCCTGCGAACCATGGCCAGCTTTGTCGGCCCAGGCGGGTTGGCCACGCCGGATGACATCGAAGCTTATGAAGCCGTGCAGCGTGGCATCGTCGCGACGGCCGGTGACCGACGTGGAATCAACGACTACAGCGATATGTCGCGTGGAATGATCTCCGAAGTACGCGGAGAAAAGGGGCGTTCCATCGACGAAGGACAGATGCGAACTTTCTGGCGTCACTGGAGCCGAGCAGTAGGAGAGGTCAACGGGTCGGCGGAGGAGGATCAGTCATGACTGCATCGATTACACCCACAACACACCATGCGGATGTCTCTCGTTTCGACGTCGAGGAGTTTCTGTACCGCGAGGCCGAGATTCTTGACGCGTGGCAGTTGGATAATTGGTTGGCGCTCTTCACCTCTGAATCTGTGTACGAGGTACCGACTACCGATTGGCGCGGCTGGGACGAACGCGGCGGCGGGTTCTTCATCCTGGACAATTACGACCTGATTCAGGCGAGGGTCAAGAGACTGAAGAGTCGCAAGGCACACGCCGAGAACCCCAAATCTCGTGTGCACCGCATGATCAGCAATGTCGCAGTGGGCGAACGAACCGGTAATCTGGTCGAGATCAAGGCGTCGTTCGTGATTCACCGCTTCCGCGACGAAACGACCCAGTGCTACGTGGGCTACTACAAGCACCTTCTCGAGATCGCGGAGTCCGGGCTTCGCTTCCGGCGCAGGCGGTCGGTGCTTTCGCATGAACTGCTCACGTCCGGTGCACGACTGAGCTTCATCATCTAACGGGGAGCGACATGATCAAGCACGTAGTCGCCTTCAGTTTCAAACCGGAGGTGGAGGAAACGGATCGGCAAGCGATCCTCGACGAACTCGACACCTTCCCCGCTCAATATCCAGCCATGAGCAATTGGGTACTGGGACCCAACATCAGCGAACGAGACACCACGATGTCTCATGTATTTACCGTCGAATTCCCCAGTCGTACAGAGCTGAACGCATATCTCAACGGACAATCACACGAATCGTTCGTGACCGAAAAATGGCGATCCGTAATCGCTGGACAGACAATCGTTACGGTCGATTCGTATCATCTGAATAGGACTGATCCCATGACTGCTACCGCAACACGGCCGCGCGGTCCTTACGCGTTCGAGTACGCGCGGCTCGCTGTGCCCGACCTGGCCAGTTCGATCAACTTCTACACCGATCACGTCGGATTGAGTCTGGAAGAACGTTCGGCTGAGCACGCATTTATGCGCGCAGATACCTCTCACCATGTGATCGAGCTGGTGGAGGACACAACGTTGTCCGATTTTCATTGTCTTGCTTTGGGTTACAGCGCAGAGTCTGCGACTGTGCTTGCCGAGATTCGGCAGCGACTCGAAGACAACGGCATCGAGGTTTTCGACATGCATCCGCGCACTGCCGCGTTGGTCGAAGACGGATTTGCCGTCAAGGATCCGAATGGTCAAACAATCGAGATCTTTACCGGGTTCGAGGAATACGCGGAACCGCCGCTCGTAGAGTGGCGCCCCCTCGAAATCGTTCACCCATTCCTGTCCACGCCGGCGTATCGTGAGTCCCAGAATTTCTACCTCGATATCCTCGGCTTCCTCGCGTCGGATTTCATCATCTCGGACGGATTCGGTGCCTCTTCCTTCATTCGCGGCGAAGATCGATACCACCATTCACTTGCACTGAGGCAGGATAATTCGTACTACGTCGCGCACCTGTGCTTCAAGATGAAGAGCCTCGACCACGTGATGAGGGGACGCGCGAAGGCGCTCTACAAAGATGTGAACATCGCCTCCGATATTGTCAATCATTCGGCGTCCACTTCGATCGCCTTCTACCTCTATGAGCCGCAGCACGGACCCCGAATTGAATTGTGCGACGGCCACCGTGTTTTCACCCCTGAGGAGCACGAGACTCATCAGGCGCGACGGATGACGGCCGATCCCCGAAATATCGATGTATGGCGAGCAGCGTCGGATGACTGGGAACGCTTCTGAGCTGACACCGGTCGCGGCTCGTCAGCGCCTCCTCGTGGAGGCGCTCGAGTTGCTGACCAGTGTGTCGAGCCCCGCGGGTGAGGAGCGACTTCTTGCGGAGTCCATCGTCAGTTGGGGTATGTCGCAGTTTCCCCACCTTCATTGGGAGCTCATCGACGGTGACGGAGAAAATTCGTCCTCGGTACTTGTGACAACTTCGCGAGATGCTGAAACCGGTGGACTCCTTCTTTATTCGCACCTGGACACGTCGCTCTTCGGCGATCTGGTGGTGGATCGTCCAATTCTTGGTGACGTGGTGCGGGATGAGAAATATCAGCTAGAGGATGCATCTCGCATTGTTTCCGGGTTGGGGTTGGGAGTTGCCAAAGGACCGGCAGCGGCTGCCCTCACTGCGTTTGTATTGGCGGCCGAAAAACTGTCCGACATGGCAGGACCGTATCGTCTGCAACTGCTATTGGCTGCGGGCGGTACTCACCGTACAGTCGAATCAGCTTTCGACAGCCCGTCGCGAAGACGGACGGGAGCTACGGAATACCTAGCAGCACAATCACACCCGAGACATGTGATTGTGGCGAAGGCTGGCCCGCGAGGGGTTCTGTACGACGAACCGGGCGCGCTCTATTTCCGAGTTCGCGTTTCAGGCGAGTGGGGTCCAGTGATGTGGCGGGCTACCAATGCGCCCGAAGGTGGGGTGCTGCGGCATTGTGGCCTGATCATCGAGGCCATCGAGGAGTGGGGTCGGTGCTATGTGGATTCCGCAGAGGCCGGTGAGCAGTGTGGCGCCGAAGTCGGTTTGGGCGCGATTCGCGGTGGGATCATCACAAAGCCGGATCTGATTCCTGCAGTGGTGGAACTGTACGGCTACCTCGTGCATCCAGGCGAGATCGACGCTGTGATCATCCGGGAATCTTTGGGCGGGTATTTGCGCTCTTCCATTCGAGGCACGGCATTGGACCGCGAGTGCGTACACATAGTCGTGGATATCGTCCACATCGATCAGGGCGCCGCAACACCTCGAACATCGGAGATTGTGCGCTCTGCTGAAAATTACTGGAGGACAGTAAAATCAGATGAGCTTCCGGTGATCTCCCGGTGGAAAGGATCGACGGACGGCGTGGTCTTTCGCGTGGCAGGAATTGATACTGCACGAGTAGGACCATACATTTCACTTCCGTCGCCAGACGGCGTCGATCGGATTTCCCTCGACGAGCTGCTCGACTGCGTTGACATCTATGAGCGGATTGCCGTCGATACCGCCCGTCGCTGATTCCGAAACTTGGGGCAGGTCGAAAGGAACTCCGTCGATGGCCTCCGCTGGCCCATCCAAGCCGCCGGCGGTTTACAAACTCGGGGTACATCAATCCTGGGTCGTCGCTTTGCATGTGCGTTTTGCCGAGCATTCATTCGGTTTGTGGGCCACGTTTCACAACACGCGAGGCGGTCCCAACTTGTGGTCACTAGGGCGCTGCAAGGTTGCAGGGGTGGGGTCGAGGTCGGTGAGTATTCGCTTGTCCTTGGCTCCAGGGAAGTGTCTAGGCGGGTATGCCGTTGAATCGCATGTAAGTGTTTGTAGTGGCCGGCCCGGGGCGGGCTGACAGGATAGGTGTCGTCGCTACAACGCCGTGTGACTCGTGAATCGTTTTGCTCATTCGGGGTGCACTGGCCGGGGTTTGTCCACTCTGTTGTGGCGGCGACGGAAGGTCCGGTCCTTCTTCGGTGGCTTGATTTTCAAGCCTGCCCGACCCCGTTGCCGCGAGGTCGTGGCTCATTACAGGCCTGCCTCGAAGTGCTCTTTCCGGGCCGACGGGCGACAACGACGTCGCCCATCGGAAGGGACATCCGTCGCTATGCCTATCGCCCTAAGATCATTACGAGATCGTCATCGGTGTAGATACCCACGCTGCCGCCCATGCGCTGTGTGTCGGGGCCGCAGCAACCGGTGCCGCGGAAGGACAAAGCAAGTTTTCCAGCAAGTCAGCGGGTCTTGATCGGGCCCGCACGTGGATTGCACACAGAGCAGTTCAACAAGCCGCCCTCGTCGTCATCGAAGGCATCGGCTCCTACGGAGCCGGACTCTCCTGCCGCGTTCTTGCGGCGGGATTCCCGGTAGCCGAACCCTCCGTGATGGGTTCGGCGGATCGGCGAGGAGTCAGAAAGACCGACGATCTCGACGCCGCTCACATCGCCCGGTCGGTTCTGTCTGTCGATGTCGATCGACTGCGCCGAGCACGTGCGGATGGATCGCGAGTGGCGATGCGTGTTCTCGTGGTCGCTCGTGAGCAGATAACGTGTGAGCAGACGCGCGCGGTCAATGCGTTGACCGGCTTTGGTTCGTACCGTCGAACTTGGTGTCGATGCACGAAAATCGTTGACATACAGTCAGATCACGGCGATCGCAACCTGGCGAGCTAGGTCCGAGGACGCCACCACTGCGACGTG
The DNA here is from genome assembly GCF_002300185.1 of Rhodococcus sp. ACPA4. Lineage (NCBI taxonomy): Bacteria > Bacillati > Actinomycetota > Actinomycetes > Mycobacteriales > Nocardiaceae > Rhodococcus > Rhodococcus sp. ACPA4. The sequence goes on along the minus strand of NZ_NSDY01000003.1, from coordinate 211,906 downwards.
CCGAGCAGAGGCCGTGCGACTAGCCAAGAGGATTCGTGCGCTCGACTCGGAGCTGATTGACAATCGAGATTCTCTCGACGCATTGGTCAAGACCAATGCGCCAGAACTTCACTGCCGCGGTCGGGGTGGGCGCAGTGGTTGCAGCGACTGTCCTGATCGCGTGGTCACATGCAGGTCGGGTGCGTTCGACAGGCGGCGTTCGCCTCGCTCGCCGGGATCTGCCCGGTCCCGGCTTCATCAGGTAACACGGTGCGCTACAGGCTCAATCGCGGCGGTGACCGCCGTCTGAACAGGGCGCTGACCACCATTGTCATCGTGAGGATGCGGGTTGATCCCCAAACTCGCGCCTATATCGAACGTCGACGAACCGAAGGCCGCACAACCAAGGAGATCATGCGATCCCTCAAGTGTTATGCCACCCGGCAGCTGTTCCGGACACTCGCCACTGCACACCCAATCTTGGTGTCTTGACAGATATAGAAGCATCCCGGCGGACTCGCCGGTGCGATTCAGTGAGGGACGAGAGGACCTTGGTGTCGCCGTCGACGAGCAGGATGCGGGCGGGGTCAGTCACTTGATCCATCGCGCCTGAGCGCGGAGAAACTAGGCTCGCCCGCCCGCAGCGCTTACCGGGTCAGCAGGCCGGCATGGCGGATGTGACGCTCGCGTCCGTGCCTACGGCTGCCTCGCCGGTACCGGGCCCCTCGGCGTAGGCACGGGTCTCCTCGGCGCTGGCGACGACCGCGGGTTCGATGGCGGCTGCGGGCGTGATGTCTTCCCGGCTGACCTCACCCTTCGCGACCAGCGCGTCGACCTCTTCTGGGGTCAGGTCGCGGCCACACTCGCTGTTCGGGGTGTCGGACTGCATGGCCGGGGCACTCTCCAGGACGGGGGCGGAGACTACGACCGGTGCGGTCTCGGAGAGGCCGCCGGTGGCCCAGGCAACGCCGGGCATGGCGATCGCGGCGACGGCAGCGATTCCGGCTGCGGTGATGGCGACTCGCCGGCGGACTGGGTTGTCGATGGCGGTCTTACGCATGGGTGATCTCCTCGCTCAGGGTCGTGGCCAGGATGGCCTCGACATCTCCGAATCTATGGGCGGGAAACTTGGCGATCGTTAGTGAGCTCTTAGGGGTTGGTTAGAGAATCCTGCTCGTCTGCTGTCATGACTGCTGTGCGATCCGCAGCACACCACGAAATCCCTCGGGCGTGATGGTTGGCGGTCTGCGCTTTGTGGTGGTTGCAGGGCCGCCGAGGCGATCGAACTCATCATTTCGGAGCCGCGGATCGACGCGGTAGTCGATGACCCGGATGTTGACAATGTTGGTGAGTGGCAGGCAGGAGAAATGATCCGGTTTGCCGATGGTCAAAACGCACACACAAACCCGCAGGAACGAGAGAGCGATTCGGTTACTGGAGTCTCGTAGGGAATCAGGAGTCACGTGAAGTGGTGGTGCCGCTATGTTCGTATGCGAACGGACGACAGCTCCGACAACCCGCACATCCAGTTGTCGGGTGCACCGCGGGGAGACTGGAGCAGTGACCGACGCCAGACTGCAACCAACGCCCGCGCGATTCCGCGCTCTGGCCCGCTCCTCGCCGTGGCGTTGGTCCAGCATCCAGTTCGAATGGAAGGATCGCGGCGCCGCAAGCGCCGACCACGTCTGGATTCGCCGGCCCGACCGCTTCCGCATCGAAGGGCCCGACGGCACCCTTCGAGATACTCGAGTCAGCACGAGAGCGTTCGAGGGATCCTTCTATAAGGAAGGATCCAAGGGGAAATGGCTTCCAACGCCAGGGATATGGCCCTCTGAAACGGAACCGGCCCTCAATTCCGAGGGCCTCGTCACCGACCGCCCGGGTCGATCGGACATAGATTTCGACGCACCGTTCTACACCGATTATCACTGGGTGGCGATGCTCGACCCGGCCGAACTCACGGACCGAGGACTCGGCGGAACCGACGACGACCAGACGCCGCCGGTAGAGCTAACAGGTCTGCGTGCTGTGACGCATCACGGCCGCGCCGCCTGGGAAGCAACGGCCACCCCGACGCCGAACTATGACCCGCGATGCTCGTGCTGCTCATTGCTGGCCGGCGAACCCACCGACGACCAGGATCGATGGATATCGGAATCGTCGTCGACGATTCGCCTCGACGTCGAGACTGCCGTCTGCGTCTTCATCGAGCACCTCGACGATCCGCCACGCGTCGATCTCGACATCAAGATCATCGACGTCGACGGCCACTACGACGACAGCCTGTTTCGTAAGCCCAGATCACCTTGGTCCCGACTACTGGGGCCGCGACGCTGACCATACGTTCAGCGCTCGTCCGTTTCGTCGATGGTCAAAACGCACGCCGAATCCCGCAGGAACGATCTGAGCGCGATTCGGTTGCCAGGCTCTCGAGAGCAATCAGCATCCGCTCGGTGGGGGTGTGTGTCGTCGTGCTTGTAGGTGAACGTATGACGCGTTGGGCGGGAAGAATGAGGGAATGAGCCTGAGCGTGTATACCGAACGTATCGGCGGCCGATTGGTTGGTTGGGCAGGATCTGCCGTGGTATCAACTCACCGTGAGCGGTCCGATTGGGTTCCCGGCATATGCGAGGTTGCGGTTCATACCGGATCCGACATACGAGGGTCAAAGAGAAAACGACGCTAGCAGTCCGGCTGACGCTCTTACTCCTGCGGACGACGGCTATCTCACCGAGAATGACCAGTTCAAGATCGTCGCAGAGATATCGGCCCCCTACACGTCCACTCCTGACGACTGCTTCTTTTGCTTGTGGGACGGTTGGGGCTGGGACGTCATCGGTGATGACCTTCCGATGGTGAATCTTCCCTAACCATGACTACTGTCAACGGCATCTGAATTTTGACCCCTTTCCGGCATCTGAAAATTGACCCCCTGCATGCGGTTATCCGTTCAGGTGTCGGTGTTCCGGTCGGTCATCGGACGGCCGAGATCACGATCCTTGAGGCGATAGCTGTCGCCCTTGAGGGAAATGACATCTGCGTGATGGACCAACTTGTCGATCATCGCCGCGGCCACGACGTCGTCGCCGAATACCTCGCCCCATCTGCCGAACGGTTTGTTCGACGTGATGATCAAACTGGCCCGTTCGTATCGACTCGAGACCAACTGGAAGAACAAGTTCGCTGCCTCCGCTTCGAACGGGATGTAACCGACCTCATCGACGACAAGCAGCGGATAACGCCCGAGCTTGATCAATTCCGCTTCCAATCGCCCGCCATGGTGAGCATCGGCAAGGCGTGAAACCCACTGGGCTGGAGTTGAAAAAAGTACTCGATGCCCACCCTGGCAGGCGCGGATGGCCAGCCCGATCGCCAGGCTCGGTCGAGGTCGGCCGCGCACAGGTGATCCTCCAGGGCCTGTTGGCTTTGATGGGGGTGTCCCAGTCGCGGGTCTCGCAGATCGAGCGGGGCGACCTCCGACACACAGCTCGGAACTCTGGAGTCCTACGTCGAAGCCCTCGGTGGTCGACTTCGTGTGGTAGCCGACTTCGGCGATCGCTCGGTGACGTTGGGTTCGAGGTCGAACCTCGAAGTCGGAGTCTAGAAGTCGGAACTGAATTTCTAAGCGAAGCGTCGTTCGCCGGACACCCGTTAAGTGCGGTTCAGCTGGGCCTGGAATAGTCGACACGCATGGAAACGGTTGTGATGCTGTCGAGTGGGGACGCGGTGAGTTGCTGACGTTGCAGCGAGCTGCGTATGTGGGCTGAGGCGCAGGCTCACAACGACCCGAGTGCTCCTCCGCGTGTTGAACACGCGCCGGGCATAGCTCCTGCCATGATTCGGAGATGTCGACACGTCTTCCGATGTACAGCGGTGCTTTGGCGCTCCTCGCAGCGGTCGCTTCCATCGCAGCATGCGGGTCTTCGGACAGCGGCACGGATGCAGAATGCCTCGAGGTTCCCGCGGCGGTCATGGAACGGATCGAGTTGCCGGCGATGGCGGCAAACCCGGCCGTACCCATCACGATTTCGGAAGCACAAGCGGTCAAAGCGGTCGACAATTACTACATCGCCGCGCGGTTCAATGCACCGGGTGGAGACGAACAAACCGGCGTGTGGGCGACCTCGAGCCTCGACGGTTCCGGCGCACAGATCTACTCGGCCGAGGGGTACTCGCATGAGTTCACCCGCTGGCCGGAGGCACCAGGGATCGACGCATCGAATCAGTATGTGCAGACAGCAAAGTCCTGCTTGTAGCTGTCCTTATGTGTGGGCCGCGCGATGGGTGGGGGCAGACCGGGGCACTGAATAGCTCTGCGGCCTGCTCACACAGGTACACCCGCCTAGGGATGTCGTCTTCGAGTTCACCGTCGAATTCGCTGAACTCGTCATTCATCGGGTGCACTCCCTGCCGTGGCGGGAGTCCGTCCCCTCCAGCCATGAGACTGTCGGTGAGTTCGGGATCTCTGAATATGTCAATCCCATTCAGGTCCAGTGGGGCGGCTTGATCCGGACCCGCTCGGGTGTATGGGTCAGGCGGATTGCTGACTTCGGGTATGAGCGAATCGGTAGGAGTCGGTGCCGGTTTCGATGATGTTGCCGCCGAACGTGAGCCGATTCACGATCGCCGCACAAAGCCTCGGGTCTGTAAACGTTTTCGTCCAGCCCGAGAAGGACTCGTTCGACGCGATCGCGACGGAATTCTTCTCCTCCCGTTCGGTGGCACCAACCGAGTTGCGAGGACGTATTTGACGCAGTAACACGCTTCGGCGGCCGCAGCCCAAAGACCGATGAGCAGATGCGATTTCCCGGTTCCGGAGTCCCCGATCAAGCACAGGGGTTGTCCTTTGCGGATCGAGTCGCCGGTGGCGAGGGTGCCGAAGATGGAAAAGATGAGTTTGCCGCCGGAGGTGGTGGTGTCGATCGCTTCGGTCAATGATTTGAAGCCAATGCCGCGGGCGGCGAGATCTTCCACGGTTTGCAGTAGGTGGGGGAGTGCGCGGCCGAGTCGGTCGAGCCGCCACACCACCAATGTGTCCCCCTCGCGAAGAGGGGAAAGAAGATCGGTCAGTTGCGGCCGGGTGGTCGTTGCACCGGAGGCGGTTTCGGTTCAGACTTTGAAACAGCTGGCAGCGCTCAGAGCGTCGCTCTGCGGATCATTGGTCTGATCGGCAGTCGAGACCCTCGCGTAGCCCTGTGACCTTCGGAATTATTTGGCAGGTTTTCCCCGAACTACCTGGCACGGAGAACGTGTCGAGATCTGTCGAGCGTTGGCGTGACGGACTGACTGCTGGCTAGTTTCAGAGTGTCCCTGCGGCTTCTCAAGTGAATGCGTCACATTCGCAGCTGCTGAGAGGGGGATACGCCGTACCTCTTCCGGTAGGCCGCCGCGAACCGGCTCGCCCCCGGAAAGCCCCAACGCGCGGCAACTTCAGAGACGTTCGCAGCGTTATCTGCCGACGTCAGGTCCGCGTGGGCGCGGCTGAGCCGGATGTCGCGCAGCGTCGCGGTCGGACTTGCCCCGACGTGTTCGGCAAACCCCTCCTGCAGCCGGCGCACGCTGGACCCGCCGAGCTCGGCCATGTCGGCTAGTGTCCAATTCTTTGCCGGATCGTCATGCAGTGCGTCGAGCACACGCTTGACTATCCTGGGCCGCAATCCGGTCCCGATCGTCTCAGGCGAGACCGCCAGGATGAAGGCAGTCGTGACCGCGCTCGCCAATTGCGGACCCACCAACGGATTCGACAGCAGATCCGCCGGCTCCCGGAGCTGAGCAGTGAGCGCGCGCACGAGGGTGAACCAGCTGCGTTCATCGGGCCCGCCCAAGTCCAGCTGATCCGGGAGCACCAGCCGTGAACGCAGAGGAGTGGCCTGCACGCGATCGGCCTCGCGCTCGAGGTATTCGGCCTCGAACTTCACCCCCACCACCTGACAGTCGCCCGACCACCGGGTGATCATCGACGATCGGTCGGCCGTGAACACGGTCGCCTGCCCGGGCTGGGACACCGTAATCGCGGACCCGGACCGTGAATCGAGGCGTCCGCTGATCGGGATGTTGATCTCATAGGCGCCCAGGTAGTCGCACGCGATGGACACGTCGGTGCCCCAGTTCAGCCGGCCGATCGTGACCGGCCCGAGGTCGACACTCTGCATGGTCAGCGCCAACAGATCCGGTGACGACAACGCGTGCAGCTCGTGCGGGAAGTACACCTTTTCGACGGCCAGGTGCGCGGCCTCCCAATCACGGGTGCGAGTGCTTCTCGGGTGAGGTACTTGGGGCATTTGAGCTTTCGTTCCGTCCATCGGGCTGCGACAACTGCACAAGCGATTCAACTCGTGATCTGACACACATGTCGAGCTTTCAGCGATGGGAATCACTTTTTTCGCGCAATCGGTACTGATCTCGCGCATCGGTTGTCGCCGGTAAGACCAGGCGGCCTTACCGTCATGTCATACCAGCTCAGCGAACACCCGAACTACTGAGGAGACGCGATGACCAGCACTTTGTCCTGGATCGACGGCATCACGATGACCGAACTCGAGCGGAATCCCTACCCGGTCTACGAGCGACTGCGCGAAGAGGCGCCGCTCGCCTATCTCCCGGTCCTGGGTTCATACGTGGCGACCACCGCCGACATTTGCCGGTCGATCGCCACGAGTCCCGACTTCGAAGCAGTCATCACCAAAGCGGGTGGACGGACCTTCGGTCACCCCGCCGTCATCGGAGTCAACGGACCGATTCACCACGATCTTCGGTCAATGGTCGACCCCGCGTTACAACCGCAGGAGGTCGACCGCTGGATCGACGACCTCGTTCGTCCCATCGCACGCCGCTACCTCACCGAGTTCGAGGACAACGGCCACGCCGAACTGGTTGCCGACTACTGCGAACCCGTCAGCGTCCGCGCACTCGGCGACCTCCTAGGACTGCAGTCCGTCAGCTCGGACAAGCTTCGCGAGTGGTTCCACAAGCTGTCGAACTCGTTCACCAACGCAGGCGTCGACGAGAACGGTGAGTTCACCAACCCTGACGGCTTCCTCGAAGCAGACGACGCGAAGAGAGAGATCCGGTCCATCGTCGACCCACTGATCGACAACTGGATCGACAATCCCGACGACAGCGCCATCTCACACTGGCTCCACGACGGCATGGAACCCGGGCAGACCCGTGATCGCGACTACATCTATCCGACGCTCTACGTCTACCTCCTCGGCGCGATGCAGGAACCCGGACATGCGATGTCATCGACCCTCGTCGGCTTGTTCACCCGCCCCGATCAGCTCGAGCAGGTAGTCGACGAACCCGGTCTGATCCCGCGGGCCATCGCCGAGGGTATGCGCTGGACCTCCCCGATCTGGTCGGCGACCGCCCGAATCAGCACTCGCGATGTCGAAGTGGCCGGTGTCGATCTGCCCGAAGGATCGGTGGTCCTGATGTCTTATGGATCGGCCAACCACGACCACACCATCTACGATGCCCCATCCGACTACGACATCACCCGGCCACCTTTGCCGCACTTGGCATTCGGGGCAGGAAATCACGCCTGCGCCGGAATCTACTTCGCGAATCACGTGTGCCGGATCGGCCTCGAGGAACTGTTCGAATCCATCCCGAACCTCGAACGCAACACCGACAGCGACGTCGAGTTCTGGGGCTGGGGATTCCGCGGACCGACCTCGCTGCACGCCACTTGGGAGGTATGACATGACCGAACCACCGTTCCGGATCGACACCGGCGGCAGCACCGTCCCGTGCGGCCCGGACCAGAAGATGCTCGACGCCTTCCTACGGGGCGGCGTGTGGATCCCGAACTCATGCAACCAGGGCACATGCGGCACGTGCAAGGTCCGAATCAGCAGTGGCACCGTCGAGACCTCTCCTGCCCCGGACACTGTGCTCTCGACTGCCGAGCAGGATCGAGGATATGTCCTGGCGTGCCAGTCGATCCCGACCTCGGATGTGACGATCGATTCTGTGGGGATCGATTCCGGCACACCACATCACGTTCTCCGTGATATCGCCGGAACGGTCGGCGCGATACGTCAGGTGGCCGACGACACCCTCGCCGTGACGATCCTTCTCGACGAGCCGCTCGAGTTCACCGCCGGTCAGTACGTCGAGCTGTCGATCCCAGACACCGACACCACCCGTCCATATTCGATGGCGAATCCGCCCAGCCAGGACGACAAACTGGAGTTCCACATCCGGCGCCAGCCCGGCGGCTGCGCCACCGATGGCTGGATCTTCGACGGTCTGGCAGTCGGCGACCCCGTGTCGATGACCGGACCCTGGGGCGACTTCTGTTACACCGCAGACGATCCGGAACTCGGCCTCGTTCTCTTGGCCGGCGGAACCGGGCTCGCGCCACTGAAATCCATCGCCGCCGCTGCGCTGGAGCTCGATCCGCATCGTGAGATCCACGTCTATCACGGAGTTCGATTCGAATCCGACCTCTACGACGTCGACTACTGGCACGACCTTGCCGCCGATCACCCCGGGGTCCGGTACACCCCATGCCTCAGCCGTGGCGGATGGACCGGACGGACCGGTTACGTCGGAGACGCACTTGTCGCGGACCTTCCGTCGTGCAAGAACTTCTCGGCTTACCTATGCGGCCCGCCGGCCATGGTCGAAGCTGGCGTCAAGGCACTCAAACGCCGACGGATCTCACCCCGCCGCATCCATCGGGAAAGCTACACACCCACAAACCAGTTAACAGCTGTTTAAGGAAACGAGGAACCGATCGTGCACACCTTGATGGTGACTTATCGCCCGCCTGTCGACCCCGTGGCATTCCGTGATCACTACCGCAACAAACACCTACCTCTGGCCGCCGCACTGCCGGGCCTACGCGCTGCCCGATACTCGCTGGATGTGCACCATGAGCAATCAGGCTCTTCGATCTTTGCTTTGTTCGAGGGCGATTTTGAGTCCGAGGAGACTATGCGGGCGGCGCTGTCCTCGCCGGAGGGCGCCGCGGCCCAAGCAGATCTGCAAAATTTCGCGACCGGTGGTGTGGACATCTTCGACTTCGTGAGATCAGAACTGCCATAACAATCTTTCGGGATGGCCGTGGTGGCTCCTGACGGATGATTCGACTGCGGACCGAGTTGCGGGTCGGCAGAAAGGCTAGTCGGCAACATGAGAACCGGCCCGTACGCAATGATTCTGCATAGGGGCCGGTCTCGCTGCCCGCGAGGCCCGTCCCGGTCTACGTCGTGCCGGTGGCTACCGATGGCGACGACAGAGCCATGACCATCGGCTGAATCGTCGACCGTTTCGTCAGCTTGGAGTGGGAAGAGTTGTGCGCATCCCACCGGGTCAGCGCGATCGAACAACTCTCGCTCGCCGGTATGTCTGCCACTAAGACCGCCCAGGCCACCTGCACCAAGAAAAGGGCGTCGACCACACGTTAGTCATCGCAAAATCGTCGGCCGCGCTGGAATTTGCTGGACCAGGGATCCGGTCTGACGTTGGAACAGTCCGCCGTGATTGCCGCCTACGAATACGATCCCGAAGCCCAACAATGGCTTATCCGAGCCGCGTCGACGGGCCGGTTCGAGCATGAGGTGGCGCAGTTGGAAACACGCGCCGACGAACGTGTCGCACTTCTTGCCGAGGTCCCCAAGTACGCCAGCGAGGGTATCGACTCCGTCACCCGTCACCCCAACTACCAGCCGGTTCCTCGGCTAGGGTCCGCGAGCAGTCCGACGGCGAGGACCTTGTCGGCGCTGATCGGGCCTTTGCCGTTTCCGATGGCGGAGGCGATGTCTCCGGTGGCATCGGCGCCTTGGGAGTAGCCGGCGAAGATGAATGTTGTTTGGGGCATTTCGCGGCGACAGTGCTTACCTTGTCGTTGATCGTGTCGATGGCCGTTGTCTTGCTGTCGCCGTAGGTTTTTCCTTGATCGAATGCCGAGGCAGCGTACGGGGTGTAGAACAGACCGACTGTGTCGCCGTACGTCGATTTCAGTGAACTGCCCACCGATGCGAGCATTCCGACGGGAACGCCGGGATCGGCGTCGGACGTGGTTTCCCACGTCCCCGGGGTCATCACCGCAAGGACCTCGGTGCATCCAGCCGGTGTCGCGGATGCGAGTGAGGGAACCGTGAGCGCTAAAGTTCCGGCTCCGAGCGTGGACATGGCGAGCCCGAGTGTTAGTGCGTGGCGGCTGGAATCGGTCTTTCTGGTACGTCGACGGCTCGATGATGTTGGTGCGTTGTACATGTGGGTACCTCATCTGCCGCCGGAGAATGCTTGCCCGACAGATGAGGTGGAGTCTGTTTCTGCCGGGATGATTGTGCGTTCAGTGTCGACGGCGGTGGGTACGGACGACAAAGTCACTGTGGATAACTTCGCCGGTTGGCTGGTGAACGAGAGGCCAATGTGTTGGGGAGGATGGGTCGATACCTCTAGTGATCGGGAGCTGACTACGCCCATCCTCCGCGGGTGGATGTTCTTTGAGCGCCAAATTAGCAATGCTGCGTATTTTTCTAGGGACTAGGGCCCCGGGATTGGCGCTTGACGCAGTCTCTCGATCAGGAAGCTCGTCGGCCAGTGGTGTGATCAGCAGACCGATGAGAGTCCAGTTGCTCCAAGGGGCCGGGTGGGGAATCAGCGCACCTAGAGGGCTGTTTCACCGCAGGGAGACCCATGTGTGGGGTTCACCGTGGCGCCAGCATGGGGAGTAGGGCGGCGCCCGCGGATACGATAATGCCTGCGGCGCCGGCAACGATGCCGAGTAGGGCCCGTAGCGAGGCTGCTTCGTCATCGGCGACCGCGGGCCGTGACGTGGCGACGGTGCCGCACACCGCGGCGGCTACTCCCAGTACGAAGCCGAGTCCGACCATCCAGAACGCCGCGATGGACAGTGCCCCCAAGGTGATCGACGCCGCGGGTAACCGCGAGCGGTGTTGCTGCTGCGTGTCGTTGTCGCCGTAGGAGGCCCACGGGAGGTTGTCGGTGTGGCGGCTGTGGGGGACGGTGGTCATACTCCTCCTTCGTGTCGTCGGTAGTCGTGTCGACGGGCATCTGTCGGCATTTGCGGTCCGGGGATGTCTTCGGTCTGTTCGATCGAAGACATTGCGCGGGGGTGGTCGAGACCGCGTTTGCGGCTGATCGTCGCGATCGGCCGAAGGCCAGTGGCTTGTGACGGACTCGGCCAGGGCCTTTGCTTGTGGCGTAGCCCTCAACAAAATTTAGCACTCATGCACATCGAGTGCTAACTCTTTTCGCTAAGTAACTTTCGCCGGCCGTTGATATCGACCAGATTTTCGTTCACGGCCGATTGTCGGTCTGGCTGCGGTATCGGTTGTCGAGGTGTATCGACGTGGGGTTTCCCTGGCTCGAGTGGCAGGCCATCGCTTTCGACGCGAGGCCTCACCGAGCATCGCGGCCGATAGCGGATCATCCCAGCCTGAGGGTGTGTGACGTTCAAGGGTGAAGATTACGCCCTTGTGGTACGTCAGGTACGATAGGTACTTCAAGTTGGACTTGCCTTCGGCTGGTAAGGAGCGCCATGAGTGCCGAAATTGCCCGATCGCAGACATCTGTCGCCGGCTACGACATCGATTCCGTGGCGGTGGAGCACCTGACCGCAGCAATCCGCACCGACGGTCTCCCTCACGCATTCAGCGTCCACGTGGCGGAAATGTGGCAGGCCTACACCACCGAACTGCACCCTTCCCGCCCCGTTCCGGAGCGCGGTCGAGAGAAAGTCACGCGAGTTGACGACCTCCACGCACCGGCAGGGAAAGGCACTGCCAGCGGTGACATCGTCACCGCGGTCGCACAACTTTCGGCAGCTTCCCTGACCGGCACACAGCGTCTGGCGCTCGCGCAGCTTCTCATCGCGTCGGTCTCTGTATCTGACGAGGTCTCGACGACACCACCGGAGACCTCCACAGATGACGAGGATCCATCCAGGTCAACAGCATTGGCGAATGCACGAAGGTCAATTCTCGATTCCCTCGATGTCCTCGACTCCAAGGACGTCGCCCGCATACTCGCTCCGACAAGTGAAGCGACCCGCAGCGTCGCGCAGAAACGTCGCAAGGCCGGTGAGCTGATCGGCCTGCCCATCGGGACCCGACCCAACTACAAGTACCCAGCGTTTCAGCTCGACGAGGAGCGGCACAAGATCCACGACGTGGTTCGGCACGCGAACCTGCGGCTCCATGTCGAGCGGGACCCGTACGGCGCGGCGAGTTGGTGGCTGACGAGTACGGATCTGCTCGACGGAAACAGTCCGCTCGAGGATCTCGAGGCCGGGCAGCTCACGGAGATCGCGGTCGACAACGTGCTCGACTACTCGCGTCGAGGCATGTGAGCGGGTGCGCAAGTACAACGGAGCGCCTGCACACACCGCGATCGTGCCGGCTGGGGCGGAACTGTGGCGTGTTCACCGCACCGACAGCCGCTACCCTGCAAACAGTTTCAACTCGACGGGGATCGCACCGCTGACCGATGCAGTGGCTTTCGATATCAGAAAGCACCGAGGCTTACCGCGCCAGGGTCGGTTCGATCCGGTCCATGACGACACGGTCTGTCCTGGAGGATCGGGGTTGGGCGGATACCTGTACGTCGGATTATCGGTAGGTGCCGTGGTGGCAGAAGGAATTCTGCGAGGTACCGACATCCCCAAATCCAAGTTGCTTTCCTACGCGGCGGTCGCCGACTTCTCGCTGACGAAACTAACACTTGGAGAAAACATTTCGGTGATCACCCTTGACACCCAGGTTGGACTGGCTGCGATCAACCAGGACGGATCGTTGGTCGGGTGCACGTGGCGAGACTACCGGGATTCGCGTGTAACCTGCACGGACATCTTGGTGGGGACTCCGGGTGCTTTGGGTGTCCGCTACCCCTGCCGACACGGCAAGGACGAACGTGCTGTCATGCTCGTCGACCGCCGTAACTCGCTGCCCGTGGACATAACGGACACCAGTGATCTCTCTGTGCCGGGATGGGGACTGGACCTGGTCCGCCGAACCCTCAGGCTTGGATTCGACCTGGATATCGACCTTCCCTGATTACTCTCCGCCGGCCACAGATGGAACAAATGTCGCACGCGTAGTTTTCGGGAAATCGGGGACAGTTGCGTTGTTTGTCTGGGAACCTTCGACCTCTTCGATTACGGCGAGCGCGACTACAACATGCTGTTCGCGTCGAAACTCGACCTAATTCTGGAAGAAAACAACAGCGAAAAGCAATTTTTGACGGCACTCACCCCCGAATGCCACTGAAAGACATGGCCTTTCGATGACATGACCGCTTCGGTGCGTGAGGTCGTGGCCACGGTCAATGTGCTTCTTGGTGCGGGGGCTGACCCGTGGGGAGTGGCCTCGTGGTGGTTGGCGCCGTCCACGCGACTGCCGCAGGGGCAAACTCCGGCCGATCTCGCGGTAGATCCCGACCCTGCCGCCCATCGGAAACTCGAACGACTGGCCTCCGCGGTGCTAGCTGACTGATGCCGGATATAGAACCACCGGCCGGAGGCCTGTTCCGGCCGGCTCATCGCAGCACACTCGCCGCCGGCACGACGGTGTGGCGAGTCCACAGCAGCCGCCGCAGCGCGTTGGCACCCAATCCCACCGCGCAACCGGACGAGTTTTCCGGTGGCCGATTCGACTCCCTCGACGCCCCGCGTACGCCTACCTGTACATCGCTGACAGTCCGGACGGAGCGATCGCCGAAACTATCTGCCGGGATCTGCCTTTGGATCCGACTGTTGCGAGGATTGTGCCTGCCAGCGTGGTGGCGGGCCGAACCTTGACCGCGTTGACGCTCACCCGCACCCTTACCGTTGCGGCGCTGCACGGCCCGCACCTGTCTGCGGTCGGTCGGGATTTGTGGTTGACCAAATGTGAAGCGCGACATTACGTCGCGACGCGCAGGTGGGCACACGCGATCCATGCTGCCGACCCTGTTATCGGTGGCCTCGCGTACCGCCCTCGGCGCAACGAGGACACTCTCGCGTGGGTCCTGACCACGGATCCGGCCGTCACATCGCATCCGGCTCTTGCCGTCGATTCGTCTTTTGCTGCATTGCCTCTCGATCGTGGCAGAGGCCGCGATCTGGTAGAACGCATCGTCGCCGATCACAGCGCCATCTCTCCTCAGCATGAGCGCATGACGTTATTCGACTGCTCGGCGCATTTGGCCGATGTGGCGGACGTGGACCGCCGCCGCCCTTGTTTCACCCGCCAACGTCAAGTGCGCGCGGGAGCCGTCGTTCTGGTTCGTTTCGGAACGTGTTGATTTGGGGTGTCGAGATTCAGGGGTCTTATTGACTCAACAGCTAGCGATTCTCGATCAACTCGGCCGCAGAGGCGTGAGGGGCGATCAGATACAGCGGCGCTCGTCCTCGGGAACCAGGGGAGGTTTCGACGGCGCGTTCGTATCAGGACGGCATCGAATCCACCGATCAGACCGCTTCAGTCGAACGACGAAAAGTCGATGGTCGAGCACATGAGTCAACTTACCGATGTGATCTCAGGGCTTGGCGACGCCCGAGTGCATGCTCTGAGAAAACAGGCGTGGAAACAGACGGGCAGTCCGAGCCCCAGCGCCCAAACACATTTACTTTGAGGATATTTGGTCTACGCCCTCAGATCTCACCGTAGGTCAAGATCGGAGAAATGCAGGACCGGCGGGCGTCGAGTGGGACGATCACGATGCTGGTGGCGTATCAACGCGCCCGGTGTGGTGATTGTGCAGCATCGCTTAAACCGTACGTGACCGACAACCTATCTTGGTAGTCATTACGTCGACTTACCCCGGCGAAGAGCTTCAACGAATCTTCATCAACTCGGCTGTCGAGGTGAGGGCGGGATCAGATCAGCAGTAGTTCGTCCCTCAAGAACCAGAACAGTTAGCAGCGAAATCGACGCTCACTGAACAACCATGGTCGTCATAGACGGCATTGGACGCTCCGGCGAGATCGAGCCCGAACACCGCTCACCCCGGGCTGTGGGCACTGGGCGTCATTCGACCATGTCACGTAGATCATGGACTAGAATTCGACGAATGATGCTGTAATCGAATATATTTCAGGCATCGATAGACCTCAATTCAGTGCCGAAACACGCCGTCACAGATGAGCTACGTGGTGGCTGTAGACGGCGCGTGAACAGGGTCGGACGGCAACTATCTTTGGCCGGGATGGAAGGTTGCGCGCGTTGATGTCTGGAGCACCCACCGGTGATGTTTCGGCTAGTGCATCAACAGATCCAGACGCGCCCCTGGACGAGAAATGGCGCGAGGTGGATTTTCCATCCACTACTCGCACCGCCGTGCAGAGCGTAGCACTGGTGTCGCTGATGGAAGGTCGGCAGAGACCGGGTGTGAGACAAGGAAGGCGGTTGCTGCGATCGCGGGTGGGCAAGGAGCGCTGCGGGCTGGTTTTTACCTGTTGAGGTGGTCGGCGAGTCGATTGATGGGGCGGGGGTCGATGGTCAGATTCGTAGATTGACGATCGCCGGTGATGCGTACGCCGGCGCTGGCGTGGACGTGGGCGTTGCCGTCGATGGCGACGGTGGTGGTGTCGGTAGCCGCAGTGCGGGTGTGTCCGGCGGCGTGGACGTGGCAGTGGCAGTGAGCGAAGACGATGGCGTGCTCGTCTGCCCGTATGTCGGCGTAATCGGTTCCGACGATGCGGCTTTCCCCGTGTGCGTCGATGGTGGCGGTGTCGAAGGCTTCGACGTGGGCGAAGTCGTAGGCGCTCACGCGGGCGTGGTGGGTGGTTTGGAGGAAGCACCGTCCGGCGGCGGTGATGGATCCGCCGGTGACGGCGGCGCAGGTGACGGCGGCGCAGGTTTGTCCGGTGATGGTGACGTCGACGTTGCCGGGGATGTGTCCGAGTTCGAGCCATTGGTCGGGGCCGGTGTCGATGACCAGTGTGGTGGCCCCGGCGTCGAGGTAGCGGGCGTATTCGCTGTAGCAGTGGACGACTGTGGGACGGGTGCGCTCGGAATGGTGCCGGGTGCGGCGCTGCGCGAGATGGTCGATGGGTGCGTTCATGAATCGATATTGCCTGTGTCCGTCGAACTTGGGGTGATTCTGGGGTGGGGAGTCCGGTCACGATGTGACTACATCATCGCGACGCGTCGAGATCCCGACGCGTCGCACGTTCGCGAATTGGCAGGTGCTGGGTCCAAAGAAGTTGAACATGTGCGGGGGTGCGGGGCCTTGTGGGGTTTGATGGGTGGTCGTCGACCTCCCAGCGCGCTATCATTGATTTACGTGCGCAAATCAACGAAAGGCGTGGAGATGTCGGACGCAGCGACCAGTAGCACCAGAGAGCGCTTCCTGCATGGTGATCTTCCCTTCGAAGACGCATTGAAAGAGGTCACCGGTACCGATCTCGACCGAAGTCATCTCTGGCATATCCTTGAAGGCCTCGCCTCCGAACGCAGGGGTATCGCGCCAGTCCTCTCTGCCCACGACGCCCACATCCTTGACGATGCCGGGTTTGTCGCTGATCCGGTGGCAGCGGCGTCGGCGCGGGTAGACCGCGATATTCGCATGCAGAACCTGGTGCACGAATCTCTCTCCATTCCGGACGCCGCCGAGCGACTCGGCGTCACGCCGGCGCGGATCCGCCAACTCCTCGCCGAACACAGACTGTGGGCGTTCGCCTCTGGCCGAAACCGGCTACTTCCGCCCGCCCAGTTCACCTCCACCGGTCAGGTACCGCACCTCGACCGGATCGTTCCTCTGCTCGAGGGCGACATGCATCCGCTGTCTGTGCAGGCGTTGCTCACCACGCCACAGAAGTCGTTGATCGTCGAGGGAGAGCCGGTGTCGATCGTGGCGTGGCTGACAGGGTCTGCTGGAACCGACGATGACATCAGCCAGGCCGCCGATGTGATCACTGCGGCGCAGTGGGCATCCGCCTAGATGGCGGTGATGTTGCCTGCGCCGCCGTCGATCGAGGACCTCCGCGATGCGGGAATTCTTCCCGACGAGGTGATCGAGTGGACACCGGGCGACGTGGTCTGGAGGGTGCACCGCACCGCCGGCCCCCACGTCCTTGCATGGAGCGGACTTCGCACCTTCGGGCCGGTCCTTCGGTTCGATCACCATCCACTCCCTCCTGCCGATCGGGTGAGATACGGAATTTGGTACGGCGCAAGCAATCCCCGCGGCGCCCTAGCCGAAGCATTCCAATCCTCACGCACCATCGACCGGCGGCACTGCGAACCGTTCCTGACAGGTGTGAAATTCGTGCGCGCACTGCGCCTTCTCGATGTCTCCGGAATCGGCACCGGAGTGTGGGCAACCCGAGTCGGCGGGAACCATGCGCTAGATTCGGCAGCGCACCGACGAACCCAACACTGGGCCAGGACAATTCACCGCGCCCATGACAATCTTGACGGAATCATCTACCGGGGCAGGTACGCCGGAACTGTGTGCATGGCGTTGTTCGAACGCGCCACCGGCGCCTTCCCCGCTCTTCCCGAGTTCTCGCAACCGTTGAGTCATCCGGCACTGGCCGACCGCATCTACACCGCGGCGCACGAACTCGGTTACACGATCATCTGACATGAGTGGCCAGCCGCGCAGAGGACGTGGACAGCGCCGATCGCCGGCGTTTCTGCTGATGTGCATCGAACGAACAGAGATCAACCTTCACAGGCTGGCCAGACTGCCCGACGGAGTCGACACCGGCGCTGTCGAAGCGACCATCGGCGCTATCGACGATCGCACCGAGACTCCCGTCCTCCGTGTTCCCTGGCGCGGCGCCACCGCTCGGGATCGAACTTCCGACGATGTGGATCAGCAGGGCGTGCGGGAGCGGCTTGCCAACGATCGGAACGGATAGGCGTTCGTACACTGCAGCGCGGGGTTTACCGAGGAAACCGGGCTTTTCTTCGTCCGGTGGCGCGCCGCCGTCGGATCGCGGCCGGGGCCGCATACTTGGACGCGGGCGTGAGATCGGCTGGACTGGCCGCAAGTCGGATTCTCGATGCCCGCCGGCTTCACTCGCTCTCTCAGCGAGCACATCGGCCGGACTTCGGCGTCGAGTCGGCGCACCGACACTGAACGTACTTGTTCGGCTTGAGCTAGGTGTTGCGTTGGCACTGTCACGTTGATTCAAAGAAATAGTGGTGCAATCGGTTTGGAGCACACAGCGATGCGCCCAGTTGGGATTGTTCACGCTGCAGGATGCAACCCCGCTCGCGTGACCTCCTGCCAGACCGCGAAGCGGTCGGCCATCTCAGCACGCCATTCGGACGCTGAGAGCCGGTGTCGGCCTGGCCGGAAGTGCGGTGAGATTCCGCTGAACGCGGACAGGAATTGTTGCGCGTGGCCGGGCGAAGTGAATCGTTTCATTGCCCGTTCTCGCTGTCGGGTCGGTTGGTGCGAGTTCTCTGCCCTGTTGTTCAAGTACTTGGATCGGCGATGCTCGACCGAGGCCAATATCTCGCGGTGTGCGACGCTGTAGCTAGTCAGCTTGTCGGTAACGATCACTCGCGGAACATACTCCAATCCTTTGAGTAGTCGGCGGAAGAACTTCTTGGCCGCCACAGCGTTTCGGTGCGACTGGACCAGCACGTCGAGCACGTTGCCGTCCTGATCGACCGCCCGCCAAAGATAATGCTGGACGCCGTTGATACGGATGAACACCTCATCGAAGTGCCACCTGTCGCCGGGCCGCGCCCGCCGCAGGCACAACTGGTTGGCGTAGGCCTGCCCGAACTTGGCGCACCACCGGCGGATCGTCTCGTAACTCACCACGACACCGCGTTCGAGCATCATCTCCTCGACTTCACGGAAGCTGAGCGGAAGCCGGAAGTATGACCACACGCAGTGGTTGATGATCTCGACCGGGTAGCGGTGCCCTTTGTACGACAGCGTTGGAGTGGTCACGCCATATTCTCCCAGTTCGCCGCGTTCAACAACGTGACAGTGCCGACAGTTCGGCGTCGCGCAACGCGTAGTCGAGTTCCAGATCTTCCCGCACCGAGTCGAGAGTCGGGGCAAGCGCTGGATCCACCAGAACCGCCCGGGCACCGGACTGTGCTATGAGGTAGCCACTTCGTCACCCTTGAGTGCGTAGTTGATGGGTACGTGCACCAAACCTGCTCGCCCGCAGGCCAGGAACCTGATGACGTAGGCGCCGGAGTTGGTTCCGTACGCGGCGGCACGATCACCGTGCTCGAGTCCCAAGCTCAGTAGATAGGCGGCGACCCGCGTGACCGCGTCGTCGAGTTCGCGATACTTGCGAGTGCGGTCCTCGAAGATCACGGCCACACGATCGGGGTATTTGGCTGCCGAGCGCCGCAGCACTCCATCGACGGTATTGGCGCGCGGGTTCAGATTCATGGCGATTAGATTCTGGGGAGTCCAGCTAAAGCGGAAGCGGTAGCACTACTCGCACCACCCTCAAGTATGGCCCCGACTTGCTGCCGAACGGAGCGCCGCTCTGGCAGGTCTCGAACTTGACTTGCACACGGAGGCCGAAGATCGGAAAACGCCCTGCTTGTTTGCACCGAAAGCTCACACGGATCGCGTCTTCGCGTCATGTTGTTCGGAATGCAAGCGTTGGTACAAGCAGCACAGCATTGGGCGAAGTGTGCACAAATGCGCAATGCGCAGTGCACGATTTCCATCACTGAGTGTGGCGCCCATCACCTAACGTCGGAGGTGCACCGAAACCTTGACCGGACAGGGCCAACGCGGCACCGCCGGCTGATTTTGCAAAATGGAGAGTTCGTATGACAGCTGTTACTGAATGGGCAATCCGCCGCGACGTGCAGGAATTCCTGGGGAGCGCGAAGAAACTCCTCATTGGAGGCGAATGGGTGTCGGCCGCATCGGACCGCACTTTCACGACCTACGACCCGGCCACAGGCCACGCCCTCACAGAGGTTCAGCGTGGTGGCGCCGAGGACGTCGACCGCGCGGTCCGGGCCGCCCGCACAGCATTCGACGAGGGCCCGTGGCCTACAATGAAGCCCAACGAGCGGGAACGGCTGATCTGGCGGGTCGGCGACATCCTCTCCGCGCGCGCCGAGGAATTCGGCCAGCTCGAGGCGCTGGACAACGGCAAGTCGGCGGGCATCGCCGCGGCCGTCGACGTCGCGTGGTCGGCCGACATCTTCCGCTACTTCGCAGGCTGGGCTACCAAGATCGAAGGCAGCACGGTCAACGTGAGCATGCCGTTCGCCCCGGGCGGCCAGTTTCACGCGTACACGCTGCGTGAACCCGTCGGTGTCTGCGGTCTGATCGTTCCCTGGAACTTTCCGCTGCTGATGGCCGCGTTCAAGCTGGCGCCCGCACTCGCGGCCGGCAACACGGTGATCCTCAAGCCCGCCGAGCAGACCCCGCTTACCGCGATCTTGCTCGGTGAGGTATTCCAGGAGGCAGGCTTCCCGCCCGGCGTCGTCAACATCGTCACCGGCTACGGCGATGCCGGGGCGGCACTGTCGGCCCACGACGACGTCGACAAGATTGCGTTCACCGGCTCCACCGAGGTCGGGAAGAAGATCGTCGACGCCGCCAGGGGCAACCTGAAGAAAGTGTCGCTCGAACTCGGCGGCAAGAGCGCCAATATCGTGTTCGCGGATGCCGACTTCGACGCTGCCGTCACCGGATCGCTCAACGCCTGGCTGTTCAACCACGGCCAGTGCTGCGTTGCCGGCACCCGAATGTTCGTCGAGGACAGCATCTTCGACGACTTCACCGCCGCGGTCGCCGAAGCCGCCAGCCAGGTCAAGATCGGCCCCGGACTCGACCCCGCGACCCAGCTCGGACCGCTGGTGTCGCAGGAACAGTTCGACAAGGTCACCGGCTACCTAGCCGCCGGACTCGCCGACGGCGCCCGCGCCCTCACCGGCGGTAAACGCTGGGGCGGCACCGGCTTCTACGTCGAACCGACGGTATTCGTGGACGTGAAGCCCGAGTTCAGCATCGTTGAGGAGGAGATCTTCGGCCCCGTCGTCGTAGCAATGCCGTTCAACGCAGAGGAAGGAGTAGCGAAGGCGGCGAACTGCAGCATCTACGGCCTCGCCGCCGGAATCTGGACCAAGGACCTGTCCAAGGCGCACCTCACGGCCCGTCAGCTCAAGGCCGGTTCGGTGTGGATCAACCAATACAACGGGTTCGACACCGCCATGCCGTTCGGCGGATACAAGCAGTCCGGTTGGGGGCGTGAGCTCGGCGCAACCGCCATCGACCACTACACCCAGACCAAAGCCGTCAACATCGCTCTATGATGTGTGTACGGCGAGTCTCGCCGTACGAGTTGAGAGCCTGAAACAAGAATCGCACCCGATATGTCATCTCCAATCGCGCCGGGAAACCCTCGAGAGAGGGTTCGAGAACAACTCGATGGTTGGCAGAACGCCCTCAGCGGAACGTTCTTTCCGTTGCAGGTAGGCACCGAGGTGGAGCACGATTTCCGGTGCGAAGTCGATACCCACCACCTCGGCGGGATCCAGTTGTCAGTTGTGCATGCGAGACCCGAAACGATCGTTCGCACTGAAGTGCAGGCCCGATCGGACGAGAGCGAACACTATTGCATCGCGTTTCAGCGAGCGGGAATCGCTACGTTTACCCAGGACGGTAGGACAGCCGTCCTCCGTCCTGGGCAGTTCACGGTTTACGACTCGACCCGTGAATTCGCAGCCCGTTTCGGTTCACCACACACGACAGCGGTTTCCATGTTCGACCGGAGTGCGCTCAACCTTGATGTGACCCAGATGGCCCGCGTGACAGCTACAGCAATGTCAGATGGCGATGGTTTGGGAAAGCTGGTCTCAGCGATGTTGCTTCATCTGGTTGACTCGCGGGGCGAATTCTCGGACGTTGTTTCGCGGAAAGTATCCTCCACCCTGCTGGATCTGGTGGAGACCTTGTACAGGGAAATGCTCTTGGATTCCAGCGATTCAGAATGCGCCCAGCGGTCATTTCTTATCAGAGTCAAGACATTTATCGAGGATAATCTCAGGGAATCCCATCTCTCAGTGGGGGATATCGCCGCAGCTCATTTCGTTTCAGTTCGATACTTGTATAAAGCATTCGAAAACGAGAAATTTGGTGTCGCACAATACGTACGACACCGGCGCCTGGAACGCATAAGGCAGCAGTTGGTCGACCCTCTGATGGCTCGGCGGCCGGTCGGTGAGATTGCGGCGACGCACGGCATGATCAACGAGGCGCATTTCAGCCGGATATTCCGCGAGAAGTACGGCGCGAGCCCTTCGGAGTACCGCAGGCTCTACATATCGACATAAATTATCGACATAAATCACCTACCGGTCCCGTGATCGCGGTGCCACCCAGTTGTGCGGACTGGCAGTAAACCGCACGTCAGTACTTCCTGGATGCAACGGTGGCACATTCGCCGGCCGGATAAGGCGGCGCTCACGCAGCTTATCGACCCTTATCGACCCTTATCGGCACGCAAGGTATCACGCAAGACGGTAGACGTGTGCACAGAACGACAATAGGTCCTGCACAAACGCACAAATGGATGTGACTGTAGTCACGGTACGCTCGGTATATCAGAAGAGGCGAGTGCGGCGATGCGGTTTCTTGGGAACCACAGCCGACACAGCCGACACGGGTCGAATAGTCACCTGCGCCGATGAATCAGATGAATCAACTGAAAGAGAAACAAATGTCGAGTCTCCGAGCAGAAATTCTTATCGATGCAAAACCGGATCGCGTTTGGGAGGTAGTTAGCGATGCGGCAACCATCAGCGAATGGTACCCACTGATTTCCCGATCACATCTCGATTCGAATGGTGTTCGCCACATCGAATTGAGCGACGGCAGCCGGCTCGAGGAGAAAATCGTCACCTCAAACGAGTTTCTGCGCAGGTTCCAGTACCAAATTCAGGGTGGAGACCTTCCCGTGGAGCACCACCTGGGGACTATTGATGTCATCCCCATCGAGGACAAAACTCTCGTCGTGTACTCGAGTGAAATCACTCCGGACAACCTCGCTCTGCTAGTTGATTCGGCAGTAAAGGATGCCCTAGCCGGCCTCCGTGACGCTACTACTCGCACGGAAACCCCAGCCGCACTCGGCAACTGATCAGAACCTTCCCCCGACACAGATAACACAGAAAGCGAGTGAATCGATGACAACCTCAACCACGACTTCGGTTGATACCGAACGATTCTCATCTGATATCGACCTGTTTTCCGCAGAATCACTGGCGGACCCATATGACGACTACCGGACCCTTCGCGACATCGGGCCCGCAGCATATATGGCCAAGTACGACATGTGGGGGACCTTCCGATACGACGAAGTCAAACGAGTTCTGGGTGATCCTCACACCTTCATCTCAGGCCGCGGCATCGCTATGAGCGACACGATCAACACCGCGTGGGCTGAATTCATGGCCCTGAAGGATGGGGAGGAACACGCCATTCCTCGCCGGATCATGATGCAGGGAATCGGCCCGAAACCCGCATTGGCCTACCAATCGAACATCGACGTGGCCGCTAAGGACGTGGTCGACAGGATCTTGGAAATGGGGGAATTCGATGGAGTTCCTGAGGTCGCACAGCGGATGCCCTCTGCTGTATTCATGTACGCACTCGGCGCCGAAAACGCCGTCGCCGGCCCGGAGATGCTTCGGTGGGCGACGGATTCGTACCACTGCACTGGACCGGAGGGCACTTACGACGACACGCTCCCCAGCGTAGAAAAGCTCATCAACTTCGTCGCATCCAGCCTCGGGCGCGACCAAGTCAGGGCGGGCAGCCTCGCCGCGCAGGCCTGGGCGGCCGCCGACGCTGGAAAGGTCACCGACGAGCAAGCGTTGGGGATCATCGGCGTTGCGGCCTTGGCCGGCCTGGACACCACGGCCAGTCTGATCGGCAATCTGCTGCTGCTGTTCGCGCGGCACCCTGCCCAGTGGGCGATCGTCCGTGATGATCCGTCACTCGTTCCGAGTGCAGTGATCGAGGGAGCTCGGATGGAATCGACCGCGCAGTGGTTCACAAGGGTGACCAGCTGTGAGGTTCAGCTCGGCGAGATCACGATTCCGGCCGGATCGAGGATGCTGCACAGCTATGCCTCAGCGAATAGAGATGAGCGGCATTACCCGAACGCGCACATATTCGACGTTCGGAGAAACCCGACCGACCACCTTGCGTTTGGTTACGGTCTGCACTCCTGTGTTGGCAAGAACCTATCCGGTCTCGAGGTGACCTCGCTGTTCAAGGAGCTGGCCAGGCGTGTCGACCGGATCGAACTGAACGGTGAACCCCACTTGCACCCGAACAACATCATCCGCGGCATGGAGTCCGTGCCCCTCAAGATCTATCCGCGCTGATCACGCACCTAGTGCCGGGGCAGGTTCCGGTTCGTCCGGGAGCCTGCGCCGGCGCCGGGTGCTGCGCGCCCATGAGCGGTACGCACACCCGGTCCGCCCTTCGTCAGAACAGTCACACCTGAAGGAACGAAATTCAATGCCTAAGATAAGTTTTCGTCTCGTTGGCGGAACCGAAACCATTGTCGATGCGATATACGGAACCAGTGTCATGCAAGCTGCCTTGGGCGCCGGTATCGACGAGATTGTTGCCGAGTGCGGGGGAAACGCCATGTGTGCGACATGCCATGTGTATGTCGAAAGCACCGACATCGCGCTTCCCGACATTGGCGAGGTCGAGGACGAGATGCTCGACAATGCACTCGCCCCTCGCCTGGAGACAAGTCGGTTGTCCTGCCAACTCCCCGTCACCGCGGATATCGACGGGCTTGTCGTCGTACTTCCGTCGACCCAATACTGACATGCAGACACATCGGTTTACCTCAGAGGACTGCATCGTCATTGTGGGAACGGGACAGGCCGGGCACCAGGCGGCGGTGTCGCTACGTGAGCAATCTTTCGCCGGCAGGGTCGTCCTCATCGGAGATGAGCCCGACCTGCCGTACCAGCGACCGCCCCTTTCCAAGGGCTACCTCGCCGGCCACACACCGGCTGAAGCTCTCCCGCTCCGCCCCGAGGAGTTCTATTCACGCCACAGTATCGAACTGCTCACCGGAGACTCTGTCACGGCGATCATCCGAGAGAAGTGCCGTGTCGTCTTGTGCTCTGGTACGGAAATCGACTTCGCACATCTCATACTTGCGGTGGGCACCGAGCCTCGATCTCTCACGGTTCCAGGAGGAAGAGCACAGGGAGTCTTCACGTTGAAGACTCCCGCAGATGCCGACTCAATCCGCGAACGCCTGCAGGGGCCATCGCAGAACGTGGTGATCATCGGTGGCGGGTTCATCGGCATGGAGGTCGCCGCCTCAGCAGCAGCGTCGGGGCACAATACCGCGGTCGTCGAGGCTTCCGATCGGATCATGCAGCGAGCCGTTGATCCCGCAGTTTCGAGTTGTGTTGCGCGAGAACACCGGTCACATGGTGTAACCCTGATCAATGGCGTTGCGGTCACGGCCCTCACCATGCGAAACGGGGCAGTCTCCGGCGTCGAGCTCGACACGGGAGCTGTCCTGCGCGCCGACACCGTTGTTGCAGGCATAGGCGTGGAACCGAACATCGCACTAGCGCAGGCATCTAACCTTGCCACATTCAACGGGATCGAAGTCGATGGCCAACTGCTCACTGATGACCCTCACATCAGCGCGATCGGAGACTGCGCTAACTTTCCCAGCGTCCATGCGGGCCGACGCGTTCGTTTGGAGTCCGTGCAGAATGCCGTCGATCACGCCCGGCACGTGGCACGTCGACTGATGCACGACAGTGGACCGTATGCCTCGGTTCCCTGGTTCTGGACCCATCAGTTCAACCTGAATATCCAAATCGCCGGGTTAGCGTCCGCCGACGACAGCACAATCGTCCATGGAGACTCGGAAAGCTCCAGCTTTTCCGTGCTGCGTTTCAGGAACGATCTGCTCACATGCGTCGAATCGATTAATCGACCAAGCGATCATTTGGCTGCCCGCAAAATACTTGCTGGCCCACGCCGTCCCTCTTTCAGTGAAGTGCTGACCGCTGACTTCACATTGAAAAGTTACGCGAAGGCGGCGACGAACCACACCAAAATCATACCGGCGTAACCGCGATGAATTCTACCTACACGGTCACACAGAAAGACGTGAAGACGACCTCTTGGTGGACTTATTCCGGCGGTGGTCCGTATTCGGTGGAGGACCTGAGGAATCAGCTTCGGAATCTCCAAACAAAAGTACGAGGATCGCCTCTACGACTCGCCTGCAGCTGCCGTGCTGCCCGCCACTATCCCCAGGAAGTGAAGGAACTGATCCTCACGTTCTGCTAGTCGCGCTGCAAACAACGACCTCACGGTGCTCGGTGGCGGCCGTCGGACATTTCACTGTCAATTTGAGGGATCTTCCGGACGTTCGGGGATCCGATACAAACAACTTAGGAACCCATAGACCTGCCACCCCTGGCCCTTCACTTCGTCATCGCGGGGCTCGGCTTTTTTCGTGCCCACAAACTGTCACTCACCGTGCTGCACTTCGTGTGAGGGGTTGCACTCGCTCGCATCGAGGCGCGATGGGCCTTCATGCGCGTCGCAGAATACGACGCATCAGACTGATTCCGCTCGTTGCAGCTGCATTCTGTCAGTGCAGTGTGTGTACGTACCTGGTTTTCCGGCGTCGAAGTCGGATGACGACTCGAAGTGTCGACCACCATAACTATCGACGGAACATCCCGTCGCCGACGGTGATCTCGGCTAACACCCACCCATCTCCGTGGACTCAGAGGCTGCGAGGCTTGGTTTTTTCCTAAATTGGATCTGCCACAAACCGCTTGGCTAACGTATTCGACTGCACCGCAACGCGAATGGAATTGATCGACCACTTACCTACCGGACGTTTTCGGGCCGTACGAGCGGTCTGTGCCGATGAATGATCAAGGGAGCAAAGCAATGCCATTAGGACGATCCGTCGTGCTCGGCGTCGTCGCCGCCATCGGCGCCGTACTGTTTCTATTCCCGCTCGTCACCGACATGATGATCAAGGTCCAGGGCGTGGAACACCTCACAGGTGACCTGCGTGCCAGCTTCGAGCCTCAGGCGTTGGCCCAGACCCGGGCCGACATGGACATGGTGCAGGCGATGTCGAATCAGCTGCAGTCGCAGACCCTGCCCGCCTTGCCGAACGCGCTCGTTATGAGCCCGAACCAGTTCCATGACTACATGGACCAGAATTTCCCGGACGTCGTCAGCGGCAGTGACCAGCTCGACACGATCCTGCCGAAATTCGATGCCCTGGTGACCGGCCTGGAAACGCAGGCGCCCAACTTCCGCAACGCCGATCAGATCCCCACGAACTTCCTCCCCAGTACCGTGGTGCCGTTCTTGTTCCTGATCCCCGGCGCTGTTTTGTTCCTCCTCACCGTCGGTGCCCTGTTTCGCGGCCGACCGGGTCTGTCTCGGGCAGCACTGGTGGCAGGCTTCGCCGTGGGACTCATGTTCGTTATCGCCCCGCTGGTGTTGTCCGTTCCCGCCAAAGCCAAGGCCGTCGACGATCTCACTGTGGCCTTCGGCCCGGTGGTCACCGACCAGGGAGTGGCAGCCGTGCGGTCGGACATGACTGTGATCGCGGCGATGTCCGACCAACTCCAAACCCAGACCGTGCCCGCGCTGGCCGGCGCCTTGAAAATGGATCCAGGGCAGTTCCAAGACTTCATGGGGCAGAACTTTTCCGACGTCGCGACCGGCATAGCGCAGCTCAACGCCATCCTTCCCAGGTTCGAGGCACTCGTTGCTGGCATGGAGGCCAACGTCGGCAACTTCCAGCTGGCGGCGAACATCCCCACCGCGAGCCAGGCGGCCACTACCTTGACATGGTGGTTCATCGTCCCTGGCATCGCGCTGATCCTGCTCGGCGGTATCGGGATTGCCGGACAGTCACGGACTTCGGGTGTCTCCGCCCCGGAGCAAACCCTCGAAACCGTCTGACCCATCGATCGCTGAGCAGTCACTGATACCGACACCGCGGCCGCTCACTCCCATGGACCACGGAAGCCGATCACTGGGACGTGCCGTATCCCAGGCACGTCCAGGGTCCCTCGGAGCCCCGATTCATTTCAATGGAGTGGACAACTGCGGATCGGTTGGTTCTGCCGAGGCCAAAACTGCTGACAAGAATAGTTCGTCAACCTCTGGCCACTCACTGGGCCATCGGTTGTGCAACAACCGTTCTCGAAGCGAAGCCACCAGATTTGTCAGCGCGGGTCCCTCGTCACAAAGCAGGCGGACCAAGCCGAGCTGGCCACATCTCGCTGCGAGCGGGACCAACGCCGCCTCCGCTTCCTCGTCGCCATGCGCCGCGCACAGCGCGGCCACCTCGAGCAGACCCGCGCGAAGGGCTGCGCGGGGACGGGGTTGCGCTCGCACCCTGGCTACCAGCGCGGACGCGAGTTCGAGTGCCTCGACCGCGTCGTGCGATGTCTTCTCGGCGAGCAATATTCGGATGGCCGCATCTTCGTAGAGTTCGGTGGTCATCTCCAAGGTACCGTTGAGCGGGGATGAGTCTGTCTCCGCGGCTGCTTCTCGTCGGACGGGCGACCGAATATTGGCCTTCATATTCCACCGTGTGCGCTCGTTCTCGATGCGCGCAGTGAGTCGTGGCAGTTTCAATGCCGCTGCGATCGCGGCCCCTTCGTCCAGTCGGTCGCGCGCTGCCACGAGGTCTCCTCGAATGGCCTTGATCCTCGCCCCGGTCCCATATGTGACGAGCATGAAATCGACCACTCCCCCCTCGGATCCGAGTTGGTGGCTCTCATCGAGCAACCGCTCGGCCTCGTCCACGTATCCCTTCTCGTAGAGCAGGTCACCGAGCATCGCGCTTGCGAGCTGTGTCGAGTATGACCGCGAGCCGCCTGAGCGCCCGGCCAGTTCGTACGCACGGCGGAAGTGTCGTTCTGCCTCGTCGACGCGGAGCATCTCGAAGGCTGCGAGTCCGGAAAAACAGTATCCGTACACGGCACTCAACGGGCCGGTGGTGCGCGCGTGGTACGGCTCGGCCCACTTCTGCCACCGCTGGGCCGCGTCGAACTCAAATCGGTGAATTGCCTCATAAGAAGCCACATTCGCGGCAGCAGCCAGCGCAAACGGGCGCAGGGTCCTCTTCCGGGCGACACAGTCCGACACCAAATCGAGTAGTCCGTCGATGTGGTCGCCAAGCAGATTCGCAATTCCTTTCACCAGCGCCGCCTCGACCCGAAGATCCGCGGTCGCCCCGGCCTCATCGGGGAGGGCGGCAAGGCTGACGTTCAGCGCGTCGAGTGTCTGATCAATGATGATGCGTTCGTGGTGTAGGAGCACGTGCGCCCAAGCGGCCGCGATCAGTAGATGCGGCCGTCCGGCGACCACTGATATTGGCAGTTTGTCGATCAGCCCCAATGCCGAGGCAAGCTGCGAACGCTCGATCAACGCCATCCCGTCAACAAGATCGGCGGCCCGCTCCTCGTCCCCGCCTGCGAGAGACTGGTCAACCGCCTCGCTGAGAAGATCGTGGTCGGCGAACCAAAGCGCTGCCTCACGATGTAACGCGGCGACTCGCTCGGGCTGGTCTCGTGCGAGCCGGCGCCGAAGAAAATCGGCGAAAAGGTGGTGGTAGCGGAACCACTTACGCTCGTCGTCGAGAGCGCGTAAGAACAGGTCCCGGTCCTCGATCTGCTCGAGGAGCACCTGCCCGTTGCCCACCTGAGCAAGCCTGGCAGCCAGGTCACCGCACATACGTTCGGTCACCGACGTCGCCAGCATGAAGTCGACGATGTCAGGTTCGAGCGTGTTGAGGACATTCTCGACGAGATACTCGGCGATACCCCGGTGCCTGCCTGAAAGGTGACTGATGAACTCTGCGGGATGCTCCCGTCCTCGCAGTGACAGAACAGCGAGCTGCAGGGCTGCGACCCATCCTTCCGTGGAATCGCACAGGTCGGCGATCGCCTGCGGTTCCAGCGACAGACCACCGAGATCGACCAGAAAACGACCTGATTCGGCAACATCGAAGCGCAGCGCGGCGGAATCGATCTCGACCACCTCGTCCTGCACCCGCATCCTGCTCAACGGCAAGCCTGTTTGAGTGCGGCTGGCCACAATCACCTGCAAGTGGTGGCAACCGTGCTCGAGCAGAAACTCCATGGCTGCCACCGTCTCCGGATTGCTCACCCGATGCCAGTCGTCGACCACGACAGTCAACGGCTCCCCAATGTCATGGATCTCGTCGATCAACGTCGTCAGTACATACCGACTAGCCTGGCTGCCGCGATCCTCGAGGATCTGCCCCAAGTCGGAGGCGAGGTCGTCTCGGACATGTCGAATTGCCTCTACCAGATGGGCGAGGAACCACACCACGTTGTTGTCGTCGGCGTCGATACTCAGCCATGCCACCGAAACACCGTCCTCGATGAGAACCTCCCGCCACTGCGCAGCGAGAGTACTCTTTCCGAAACCTGCCGGCGCATGTATCAACACCAACCGTCGCCGACCCGCATCCTGCAGACGCTCGGCGAGCCGAGTCCGCACGACCAGAGCGCGCGACGACCTCGGAGGACGATACTTGGTCATTGCGCTGGGCGGTCGCAGCCGTGACACCGAGTCGTAGTCACCCGGGCCCCGGTGCACCTCAGTCCTGACATAGCCGACGGTCGGCGCGGGTTGGATCAGCGCGGAACCCGCGTCCTCGCCAGCCGTGAGCGCCATCTCATCAACGGCTAACCCGTGCGCGCGCTCGATCTCGCGGAGTTGATTGCCGAAATCCGCCGCGGTGCTTGGGCGTCGGTCCGGATCCCGCGCCATCGCTCTCTCCACGGCCTCACGAAGATCGCTAGGAAGCCCCGCCGCAAGCATCGTCGGCGCCGACTCGGAGGCGATACGCAGGAACTGGGCAATGATCTGCTCGCCGGAACGCCGCTCGAAGGCCGCATGCCCGGTAATGAGACAAAACAGTGTGGAACCAAGGCCGTACACGTCGGACGCAACCGTTGGCGGCTCACCAGCGAGAACTTCTGGGGCGGTAAACGCTGGGGATCCGGTGATGGTGCCGGTGTCGGTCTCGAATCCGCCTGCAATACGTGCAATACCGAAGTCGGACAGTTGTGGGTCCTCGTAGTCGGTCAACAGGATATTGCCCGGTTTGACATCCCGGTGCAGGATGCCAGCCCGGTGAGCGGTCTCCAAGGCGCCCGCCAACTTCACACCGATACGGATCGCTGCGCTCCAGCGCATCGGCCCTCTACGGCGCACAGCCTCGTCTAAAGAGCTCTGCTGGTGATACTGCATCACTATGAACGGGCGCCTCGTGGAAGTCACACCAATGTGCAGCACATTGACGATATTCGGATGCCCCGACAACTGCCCCATCGCGCGCTGCTCCCGCAGAAAACGGGTATAGCCGTCCTGATCGAGACCCGAACTCAACACCTTGATCGCCACGGTCCGCTCGAGCGAAGGCTCCCGGCACCGATAAACAACCCCGAAACCGCCACGGCCGATTTCCTCGACTTCCACGAACCCCTCGGATTCGAGTTCCGCTTTGATCTCCGAGCTGAAGCCATCCAGCGGCCCGGGCTCATCGTGGTCCGTCATCGACGACTTGCCCTCCTCTGTGAAGGGATACGACCTCGGTCCATAACAATGCCGCCGACATCCAATAATCTGCTCCGACCGCCCACCAGTTCGCAGTCAGCGCAGCAACTCAGTTATTCAGCCTACCCGCGCGCGGCAGCGGCCGCGTTACATCCGGCGACCGACTTCTGCGCACAGCTCGTGAATCGCGCGAATAACACCAGCAGCAGCATCTTTGGACGGTCGACACCCTCGTCGACGATCCACTGCTGGGCCGGGCGGCAGCCCGAATGGCGGTGACCGCACCGGCGAGCGTTCGTTCGTAGCGACTGTGCAGCCGTTGTAGAGGGAATATCGGCTCGTCCCACTCGCCCCAATTTGATCAGTAGAGCTTTTCGGATCCCTGGCGGGGCTCATGACTAGACTCCGCACCGAGTGTTCGAGTGACATCAGAACAGCTGTGGATTTCGCTTCTGAAGGTGGCTTACGCTACTCAGGCTCGGCGCTCTGAGACTGTTCGATACTCCATGCCGCTATCTGGCTGCGGGAAGTGAATCCGAGCTTGCGGAGAATATGTTCTACGTGCCCCTGTGCAGTGCGTTGTGAGATGACGAGCTTGGCTGCGATCGATTTGTTGGTCATTCCCTGGGCGACGAGTTGGGCCACCTCCCTTTCGCGGCGTGTGAGGGAGGTGGTCTTTGACACTGCAGGCGCTCTGAACCCACCCGTTGCCTCGTTCAGTGCGAATGCTGCGGCGTCTTCGAATCGCATACGGAATCCATCGCGGAACGCCGAGGTGAACGCGCGATCACCCATCGATTGGCGGACCCGTTTTTCGTACGGCTCTTGGTGGACGAGGAGGTTCGGGTAGACAGCGCTAGGGCTCCCGACCGTCTGTGCGATGGCTTCGACGATGCCCATCAGTGTCGCGGAGCGCCGGGGGATACCTTCATCCGTAGCGATCCATGTGAGAACCTCTATGCATCCGGCTGCTCCTAGCCGGTTATCCGCTGATCGAGCGAGTCGTACCCCTTCTTCGGCCAATTCTTTTGCACGTGAGAAGTTTCCCCGATTCCAGGCGCCGATTCCTGCGCCCAAGAGTGACCATCCCCGATA
This sequence comes from Rhodococcus sp. ACPA4, assembly GCF_002300185.1. Classification (NCBI taxonomy): domain Bacteria; kingdom Bacillati; phylum Actinomycetota; class Actinomycetes; order Mycobacteriales; family Nocardiaceae; genus Rhodococcus; species Rhodococcus sp. ACPA4. Next base: position 179,290 of record NZ_NSDY01000003.1, on the reverse strand, counting down.
GACGGATTCGCCGCATGACTCAGTCAATTGCAGTATTTCCCGGTGACACTCATCGCTCCGAGCCCAATCCCCTTGCGCACTGCTGGATACGGCGAGGCCTAGAAGCGACCAGATCATGTACAGGATATGACCTTCTGTGCGAAATGCTGCGAGCGAGGATTCGAAATGCGCGGAGGCCCCTGCAAAGTCGTGAGTGAACAGAGCATGATGGCCGGCGGCGTCAGCCATGAGCGCCGTGGCGGTGGGATCATCGACCTGGGCAGCGAGTGCGCTTCCCTTCTGCGCGTTGAGCAATGAAGAATCCGCATCGCCGTGCAGTGCTGACATGACGCTCAGTACATACAGGCCTTTGATTCGCTCGAAACCGGATTTGCAATCCGCAACTGCCAGAAGCTGCCTGAGCCATCGGATGCCCTCACGCAGCTTTCCCCGCGCGCGCCAGTACGGATACAGTCCATTTGCCATGCGAAGTCCCGCCTCCGCCTCGATTGGCCAGGTCAGACAGAACTGCAGCGCCGCACGGACGTTGGGTTGTTCGGCGTTGAGCATTGCGATCCAATCCATCTGCTGCGGACCGATCCAGTTTCTCTCTGCTTCGATCACCGCCCTTTCGTACCAGTCGCGGTGTCGTCGCAATAGAGATGCGACTTCCGACGTCTCCTGCAGCCGTTCCATGCCGTAATCGCGCAGCGTCTCGAGCAGTCGGTACCGGATCGTTCCGTCGACGCCTTCTTGTATCAGGATCGATTTGTCAATCAAGGACGTCACTACGTCTACAACCTGCGTCGGTGGCATATTGCCAGCACAGATTCCTTCGACCGCATCGAGTTCGAAGCTGCCCGAGAACACTGTAAGACGGCCCCACATTTCTCGTTCGGCGTGCGAACATAAGTCGTGACTCCAGTCAATGCACCATTGAAGTGTTTGCTGTCTGGCTGGTGCTCCGCGACTGCCTTTTGTCAACAGTGCGTAGCGGTCTGTCAAACGTTGCAGGATCTGATTCGCCGACATCGCGCGGAGCCGGACTGCTGCTAATTCGATCGCGAGCGGCAGTCCGTCGAGACGTCGGCAGATGGTCAGGACTACATCCTGGTTTCGTTCGGTGATGGCGAAGTCCGGGGCAGCTGTCGCAGCGCGTTCGGCGAAGAGTCTTATTGCTTCGTAGTTGTTGAGTCCATTGGAGATCGTGGGCTGACGATCCGGTTCTGGCATGGTGAGGGGAGGTACTCGGAAAACGGCTTCGCCCCCGATTCCCAGGGGTTCCCGGCTGGTCGCTAGAACTCGGAGGTCTGGGCAGCTGTGCAGGAGTGTCGAAGTGAGGTCGGCGATCGATTCGACGAGGTGTTCGCAGTTGTCGAGAATAAGTAACAATTTCCTCGATGTTAGGTACTCGACGAGAAGGTCTTCGAGCGAAGTGCCCCCGCCCTCGCGCAAGTTCAATGTGGCAGAAACTGTATCCACGACTGCGCCGGTATCGTTCAGTTCCCCCAAACCGACCAGCCAGACGCCATCTTCGAATGCTCGACGTGAGTCGACGGCGACCCGTAGTGCGAGTCTTGTTTTTCCCACACCCCCAACGCCTGTCAACGTCACGAGGCGTGACACGGACATCAGATGCCGCACTTCGGATATCTCACGCCGTCGGCCGACGAAACTCGTCAACGAATGGGGAAGGTCACCCAAGTTTGCCTTGTTGGCGGGGTACATGGGACCTTCACTTTCACTGCAGCTACCTCTGCAACCACGTTACCTCTGCGCGATACGGATTCCCACCGATTTCGGAAGCGGATAGCGTCATCGAATCGGCTGAGGCGAAAGTACGTTGCTGATGCCGGGTGATCGCATCAGCCCTAGAGAACGTCACCGCCCTATACGTCGGAACGACAACTATCTCGTCGCCAACCGGGCTGCTGTCGAGTTCTTGAGGGATGCCGCAGTCCTCATACGAATCCTTGGGACAAGTCATTGTTCTCATCTAGTCCACTGAAACCGCACGACGATCGGCGCGAACTGCAAAGGTTCATACCGTGATTGTCAGTGGTGTGTATCCACGGTCAACGGCGGCGCAGTGATGTCGCGGATCACGGGCAGTGGTGTGTACCTGTAGTTTCCGTCAAGCTGCTGCAGCGGAAGACGTTTGGTAAGGGTCTTGTTCGTGAGCATCGCGTAAGAACACAACAGCGGCGTCTGGTGAGGCAGATCAGAGCGGCATTGTGTTTCTTGCCTTCAGCCCGTTTGCAGTCGTAGCAGAGCGACTGGTCGAGTCGTGCAGGGCCGCGAACGCGGATAGGAACTGGGCGCGTTTGAGCTTGCGGTTTCCTGATCGTGCGGGGTGTTCACTGCGGATCGAAGAGCCAGACCTGTGGGTCACCGGCTAGGAAAGAGGGTGGTCAGCGAGCACCCTCTCGACATCATCGCGGATGTCCTTTCGTTGCAGCAGAATCTTTTTCGAGAGATTCGGCAAGTTTCGGTAGGACAATTTCCGCTGCATTGCTGCCGGGCGCTATAACCGTTTGTGTGCTGAGAGCGGCGATGATCTCGTCGGCCAGTCGAGCGCCCATACGGGTGCGTGTTTGACTGCGATGGAGGTGAGTTTGCGTTTCCGGTGGCCCTGTCCCTAATGACATCCGAATGGTAACTGTGGAACGATGTTTTCTCTGCTGTGATTGTTCGGATGCTCGTATCCTCTAGTGCTGCTTGCGCAGTCCGATACAGGCTCACTTAGGTCTGGAAGGTGGGTTGCGGACTGATTGAGGTGATGGTCCCGCACGACCGATGGATGCCTGCCTTGTCCCAGGGGACATGCGATCCCTCCTGATAGATCGGCGCCGGCGGCGTGTCGGGGCCATCACCTGGGTACTGGTTGTCACAGTTGTTGTTTGTGATTCAAACCGGTCCGCACGGTCAACACCTCGTAGTTCACGAGCTTTGGAGCTCTCAGAGGAAGACCGGAACCGTGCGGATTGCTGGGATCGCGAACGGCTCATCGGAGGGAAGGTCATCGAGCCTCGTCATTAAGCCGCGCGTTCTCGTTGGGTGCAGCCACGCGAAGGAGATCAGTCGTCGGAGGAAGGTAGGGGCTGGTGAAACTATTCTGCGGGATCGACTGGGCGGAGGACCACCGTGATGTCGTGGTGGTCGATGGTGACGGCTATTAGTGGCAAAGCGTCGAATCGACGATAGCTCTGAAGGATTCGGCGATCTGCTCGGGTTGCTCGCCGAGGCAGGTGGCACTTCCACCGATCCGATTCCCGTGGCGATCGAGAACTCACGAGGTCTGCTGGTCGTCGGATTGCGCGGATCGGGGAGAAAGTCCATGCCATCAATCCCATGGCGGTGGCCCGCTACCGCGATCGGCACTCGATGGCACGCAAGAAGTCCGACCATGTGAACGCGATGACGCTGGCGAACATTTTGCGCACCGACGCGCACCGACGCGTACGCGCACCGAACGCTGCCCGCCGACAGTGACCTTGCGCGGGCATCACGGTCTTCGCCTGCGCTTCCCAAGACGCTATCGGGCGGCGCACCAAGGCAACCCAAGAACTGCGTGGAACTGCGTGCACTCCTGCGCGAGTAGTACCCGGGTTTTCTCAACGCATTCGCCGGCACCGCTCACACAAACCTCGCCATGGCGGACGCCCGCGCGATACTCGCGATCGCACCGACGCCTGCGCGGGGTGCGCGATTGACCAAGGCCCGCGTCGTTATCGCTTTGCGGCGGGCGGGTAGGCAACGTCGACTCGAGGACACCGCGACCCGAATCCAGAACGCGCTTGGCGCTCCTCAGCTGCGGCAACCGCCCTTGGTGGAGCAGGCGATGGGTTGACGCCGCACCTCGAAGGCTGTCCAGTTTCCGGGTGGGTGATCGGGCTCGGATAAATGGCGGCGACCCCAGACTCGGGTAAATTGAAGAGTATGGGTCATCAGTGAGGAGCACACAACACGTATGACCCACTAGCCGTGCCGAGCTGCCCCTCATGGCTGAACCGCCGCATCCACGGTTGGGCTGCTTTCGGGCCCGGTCCAGGGTTTCGCTCGGAATCGTTCGAGCTGCTGACCGGGTTCTGGCCGGCGACGAGGTTGCGGCTTTGCGTGCATCTGAGAGATAGGTATCCATCCGGGTACTTGGGCCCGTGCGCAACGTTCACGTCCGTGAGAGGTTCAGGAGGTACCTACGCCGGCGATCGGAGGTGGTGATGATGACTCTCGAGGATCGATTGGACAATGTCAGTACCTGCTGGCGCGAGCCAGACTTGCAGGTGGCTACGATGCAGTTCGTCGATTCTCGGAGCATCGGCGCACGTTGGTTGAGCAGTCAAGCGGCATGAGGATCTACCTCCGCGTGGTGTAGGACAGCAGCCGGGATGGTGTTGTTGCGGTCCGGGTGTCTCCTCTGTACAGGGAAGAGCGCCCTGGCGAAGTGGCGTGATGTCAGTCCTCGGGAAGGAATAGATTCCGAGAACAGAGTAAACAGAACACGAGGAGGACTCGATGAGTGTCATCGATGTGCGGATCGCCAAGCTGGCTTCAGAGCGACTCGAGTGGACGTCGGCGTGCCCGCTGAGTCACCTGATTACGGGCCGTGGAGTTGCCGTGTTGCTTCGCAGTGGGGAGCAGGGAGCGCTGTTAGGGCTCGAGGCTGGCACCTTGCGGGCCGTGAGCAACTTCGATCCGTACGGCCGCGCCGCTGTGATATCGCGTGGACTGGTCGGTGATCGCAATGGTGAACCAATTGTGTTGTCCGCGTTTCTGAAGCAGGCGTTCTCGTTGATCGGCGGACGGGCATTGGACGACGAGTCGGTATCGCTTCCGGTGTATGAGGTTCACGTCTGTGCCGGCGTAGTTCAAGTGCGCAGCACCGGTTGCGTTGTCGAGACTGCCTCGTGAATGACGATATGCCGTTGGCGGGATTCACCGTCGGCATCACGGCCTCGCGTCGCGCCGAGGAATTTGCGTCACTCCTTACCCGACGGGGCGCAGATGTGATGTTCGCGCCGGCGATCCGCATCATCCCGCTCGCCGACGATCGTGAGCTGGAACGCGTTACACAACAGATCATCTCGAATCCTCCCGAGGTGGTGATTGCTACCACCGGAATCGGATTTCGGGGTTGGCTCGAGGCTGCTGACGGTTGGGGCGAGGCCGAGAATTTGAGCGCGGCACTGTGTTCGGCGCGTCTGCTGGCTCGGGGTCCCAAGGCGAAGGGTGCAATCCATGCGGCAGACTTGCGCGAAGAGTGGTCACCGGTTTCGGAGTCTTCGGCCGAGGTTCTCGAACATCTTCTGTCCGAGGGCGTCTCGGGCAAGAGTATTGCTGTTCAATTGCGCGGCGCCACCACCGAGTGGGAACCAATTTCTGATTTCTGTCAGGCATTGTGGGACGCGGGTGCCGAAGTCATCGCGGTCCCTGTGTACCGTTGGGAGCCACCGGAAGACCCGACACTTCTCGATCGGATGATCGACGCAATCGCTTCTGCCGGAATTGATGCCGTTAGTTTTACCAGTGCGGCGGCGGTTTCGTCGCTGGTGATGCGTGCGGACAGTACAGGACGACTCGACGAGGTCCTCGGTGCCATGCGCGGGTCGGTGACGGCTGTGTGTGTCGGACCGGTCGCATCGGCGCCGTTGGATGCACTGAACGTTCCGACGACGGGACCTGTCCGTTCCCGTCTGGGCGCACTTGCCAGGCATATTGTCGAGGAACTTCCGCTGCGAGCCAATCAAATTCAGGCCGGTGCGCATGAAATTAGTGTTAGAAGCGGTTGCGTAGTCGTGGACGGAGCGGTGAGGCAACTGTCGCCCGCGGCGATGTCGCTGATGCGAACCCTTGGTGCGAGTCCTGGTCGCGTCGTCTCCAGGGAGGATCTCCTTGCCGCTCTGCCCGGTGGTGGCACTGATACTCACGCCGTCGAAACTGCCGTGGCGCGATTGCGGGCGTGTCTCGGCGCACCCGAAGCGGTGCAGACTGTGGTCAAACGCGGTTACCGTCTTGCCCTGGATCCCGTTGACTGCGTATGGAATTCAGGTAATTATGCGTAGAGATGATGGTGTACTCGTATTGGTTGCTCACGGCTATTGGTTGCCTACGGCACGCGAAGTGGGCGTGGAGTGGAAATAATTGCGCGACTGGAGAAGCGATTCGCGACGTTGGCAGCAGCAAAACCCGACGACGACAGGACACGCATGCGGCACTGGACATCTTTCACGGAACCAACGCAGCTCGCGATCCTCGAACTCATTCCTCGTCAGACGGAGAGCCGGTTACCTACGACCTCGACCGGGCAACACGCCCCGCCGGCCCGCAATGTCCACAAAATACGCAATCCCGGCGCATACGAGCCGAAATGACGTGAACATCGCTGCAACCCAATATGGTCCTGTGCATCCACGGGCCGAGGAGTGATTGCCCGACACGGAGAGTGTCTGGGACTGTGGAGAGAGGAGACTGCAGGTCGGTACCCTTTTGAATCCCAATTAATCATTCAGTTCTTCTTGCCGCTCTTGTCAATTGCCTTCTTGACCTCGACGTGCTTTCCGGCGATTGTGCTTCGGCAACCGGTACCGTCACCATCAAGATGCCATCGTCGTAGGTTACTGCGTCGATGATCTGGTTCTTCCTGGCGGCGCTGACAGCCGCGCCGAATACGTTCATCTGGCCAGTTCTCTCCGTAGCCGCAACCTTAGGCGTGTCTGCGTCATCCGCGTGCACGACAATGTGCGACTTGCTCCCAGTGCAGGTCCGAGTGACGGGCATCGCCATCGCATACAACCTCCCCATCGCCCTGTTCGGAGGAAGCGCTCCACTGATCGCGACATGGATCGTTACCAGAACGGGCGAAATCTATACACCGGTACTTTTCGCCGGGACAGGCGTGATTTCGATCCTGGCCCTCGTCGCCATGCGTGATCGCGACTTGATCGGCATACCCAACGCGTCGGCACCTGCTGCAACGGTCGAAATCGCTACCGCGCAGTAGTGCCGCCATAACTACTGTCTGGTCGAGACCTCCCACTGCGAAGGTGCTGGTCTCGACGGTGAGGGCACGGCCGACATCCAGAAGATGGATTGGTGACCGACTCCTTGATCCCTCTGCAAGGACGACCTAGCGCGACGCGGGATAAGTGAATTCACGGTCAGACAGGTGCGGCAGTCCCCACATGGCACTTGGTCGAGCGTGAGCAGTGTCGTCAACTCGCCGCTCAGGATGTCGAGTTTCTGTCGGTCGTCCTGAAAAATGTCGCTGACTTGAATATCGCTGCCGCACAGGGAAGTTGGGTTAGGAGTGGTCGATTCACGACGTGCGATCGGGAGGTAGTGCGAAAGGTGCTGGTCTAGCGAGGGAATTGGTCCGCCCCCCATCTGGGTGTCGTCACCGTTGTTCCTATCCCAATTATCCGATGGGCAGGCCACCCTTATATATCTCGGCAACCCTGCCCGTCCGACGAGAAGCAGCCGCGGAGACAGACTCATCCCCGCTCAACGGTACCTTGGAGATGACCACTGAACTCTACGAAGATGCGGCCATCCGAATATTGCTCGCCGAGAAGACATCGCACGACGCGGTCGAGGCACTCGAACTCGCGTCCGCGCTGGTAGCCAGGATGCGAGCGCAACACCGTCCCCGCGCAGCCCTTCGCGCGGGTCTGCTCGAGGTGGCCGCGCTGTGCGCGGCGCATGGCGACGAGGAAGCGGAGGCGGCGTTGGTCCCGCTCGCAGCGAGATGTGGCCAGCTCGGCTTGGTCCGCCTGCTTTGTGACGAGGGACCCGCGCTGACAAATCTGGTGGCTTCGCTTCGAGAACGGTTGTTGCACAACCGATGGCCCAGTGAATGGCCAGAGGTTGACGAACTATTCTTGTCAGCAGTTTTGGCCTCGGCAGAACCAACCGATCCGCAGTTGTCCACTCCGCTTCAGTGAAGTGGGTCAATGGTGTCGGACGGTCAGCGTGGGATCCGAACCTGACTACCGACACTCGCGGCGCCCGCACGTGCAGTCGGCCGAATCTCAGTGGCTGACGGCTAGTCCGGGAGAGCGTGAGTAACTCCTGGACACGGCTGTTGGCATGCCATTCTCGCTGTAGATAGGGTCCCGGTAGCACGGCTGGCAACTGTCAATGCGACAGAATCACTCGCATCGTGGATGCGAGCCGGGCGGCTACGTGGTCGACCTCGAAAGAGCCGTTCGGTTGCGGTTACGATCACTGGCCGGTGCAGCCACCCCTTCACAGAAGCGTGGAGGGTACTGGGGCTACGGTCATGTTTCGGCAAACCTTGATTCACGCCCATAGCCACGTCGTTTTCGTAGGGAAGTACGGTTGGCCAGCAAAAAATTTCCGTCAGGTAAATTAGCGTTCCACATAATTTAGACGTGAACTTCTTATCCGTCGTATACTGCGTCTATGCGGATTCGAGGCTTACATGACTGCTGAGGTTTCTATCACGGATTGTGATGCGGTCGACGACGGGGTCGATCGTATCGAGCAGGCGTGGGCGCGCGAACGGCCAGACATCGATGTTAGTTCCGTGGGGATCGTGACCAGAATTTGGCGCATTGCAAGGTATTTGGAGCGTGAACGGATCGAGCGGTTAACGGAACTCGGAACGGACCGCGTCACGCTCGATGTGCTGGCAATGTTGCGGCGTTCGGGTAAGCCGTATCGGATGACGGCCGGGCGACTTTCCGAAGGAGCGCTGATCACTCCTGGGGGAATCTCGAATCGCTTGGACAAGCTTGAGCGTAGTGGACTACTGAAGCGGAGTTTTCACCCGAAAGATCGCCGTCGGGTCGATGTGCAACTGACGAAAAAGGGCGTTCAACTCGTTGATGAGGTTGCCGCCGATGTCATGGACCACGATTCACAGCTTTTGGCGCGCCTCGGTGCAGACGACCAGGCGGAACTTCGACGACTTCTCAAGTTGCTGCTGACCCAATTCGAGAACCCAGATGAGGGCTCTGCGGCCAACTGAGTCGCAGATTGGACCGCGTATCACATGCATAGCGTTGAGCGCCTGCTGCGCTCCGGCTGGGTTCAATGAATATGTGGGCGGAAAACTGTCGGAGTCGACGATGCTTGACTGTGCGCGGGCGCGCACCGAACGCAGCCAGAGCTCGATTGTCGATAGGCGAGTCGAAGTATTTGTTCCGTGCCATCGCGCCCTGCGATGTTTGTCAAGTTAAGCGAGACGCTAGCGATCAGTTGATCTGCGATTCGACGATTGGTTCTTGATGAAGCAAACGGTCGGCATCGCGGGCGGATTCGGCCGGCGTTAAAGCCGGACCGGGTTCGCGGCGTAGGCATCGTTCAATCCGGAAGCCATCGAGGTGCAGAGGTCCGCGTGGACGGTGTGCTGGACAGTGCCGTTTCGGGTGATTGCGGCCGTAATGAATTCGGCTGCTAATTCGGGAGCGATCCACGACGAGTTGTGGCGACGGTAGATATCGATCGGCGTACCGGTGCAATCAGAACGCCATTGTTCACGAGTGCCAGCTCGTCATGTTCAGCGAGGGCATACGACCAGACGTGCGATCGATGTGTGTCAGGTTGATGCAGGTCAGCTGATAGATCTGTGACTGGTTTAGGTGAGGCGGATGAATGGCTGACGCACCAAGCAATTGCCGCAACGGGTCGCTACTCGGGTTGTCCTGTTCTGGCGTATCGCGGGTACCGATCGGGCAGACATACACGATCGTCACAGTAAGACATCGGCATGCCTGAGCGCCGGTATGTGGTTGAAACCCATTTCCAGGCAACAGAATCCGATATCGCTGTTGCTGGTCCGCAATGCCTGGTAGACCGTACTGCCCGTAGTGGTACGTAGGCCGAGTGCGCTGCACACGCCTTGGCTGATTGGTAGGCGGATCCGGATCAGATTGTCATGTGGTCCTGAAACTGATCGTCAGTGCCGTCACTTACGCGTACCGACCCTATTGGTCGCGGTGGTCGGGAAGTTCGAGCTACCCTCCATGCTCGTTCTTGGGGCGACGGCTGTTCGGCATAGGGGTTGTTGTCGGAGGTCCGGACGGCAGTTAGAGGCGAATTATGCTGCTGTGCTTGAAGATTGGTCCTCAAGTGCATCAATCGTCGTGGAATATTTCTAGACTGCTTCGTTGTGGATACTCAACTGAATAAATATTTCACGATCAAACAATTGACGAGCAAGAGATTTCTTCATACTATGGAGCGGAGCAGGTCACAGCAAGACCTCGTATGTGTCTGACAACACGATCCATGCGATCTTCAGCAAGAGGAAAGGCGTTATCCATGAGCGGCCCGATGAGCGGAATCAAGATCGTTGACCTGTGTTCGATGATGTCGGGGCCTTGGGCCACGGGCATCCTCGGTGACCAGGGTGCGGATGTCATCAAGGTGGAGGTTCCCGGCAAGGGGGACCATGTTCGTTCACTGCCGAATCGGTCCGGTGACATGTCGGCGATGTTCGTCAATGTCAACAGGTCGAAGCGGTCGCTGACGGTTGACTTGAAGACGCCGGAAGGTGTTGCGGTACTGAAGAAGTTGGTCTCGACTGCTGATGTCGTGGTGCAGAACTTCCGGCCGGGTGTCGTCGAGCGTCTCGGTATCGGGTACGACGACTTGTCGGCCGTCAATCCCAACCTGGTGTATCTGTCGATGAGCGGGTTCGGTGAGCGTGGTCCGGCGTCGGGGCAGCGGGTCTACGATTCGCTGATCCAGGCGTTGACCGGTCTGACGACCGTCCAGGCGGGCTCCGACGAGGAACGGCCCCGTCTGATTCGCACGATTCTTCCGGACAAGTTGAGCGCGGTCTTTGCGGCGCAGGCGATTACGGCGGCGTTGTTCGCCCGTGAGCGTACCGGGGAAGGGCAGCATGTTCGGCTCTCGATGCTCGAGGCGGTGCTCTCGTTCCTGTGGGCGTCGGATATGGGTGCGTACACGTTCCCGGATCAGCCGGTGCCGTTGTCGAAGGGTGGTAGTTTCATCGATCTGATCTATCAGACGGGGGACGGTTACATCACTGTCGCTACGAACAGCAATGGTGAGTGGCAGAGCATGTGCAGGGCTCTCGGGCATCCGGAGTGGATCGAGGACGAGCGGTTCACGACGGCGGTGGGTCGGTCCACTCATATCAACGAGCGTTTGGAATTGATCCAAGAGGTGTTGTTGCTCAAGGGTTCTGCGGAGTGGTTGGCGTTGCTCGACGAGCATGACGTGCCGGCTGCGCCGATCCTGACGCGGGCCGAGGTGATCGAGCATCCGCAGGTCAAGGCGGCGGAGATCATCGTCGAATCGGAGCACCCTACGGCCGGTCGTCTGCGGCAGGCGCGAGTGGCGGCCCGGTTCCTCGGAACCGTCCCGGATGCGCCGCGGGGTGCGCCGTTGCTCGGTGAGCACAACGCCGAAATCCTTGCGGAGATCGGTTACAGCAGCGACGAAATCGCTTCGCTTGCTTCGGAAAAGATCATCGGAACCGAGCAGGGCGCCGTCGCCGGCGTCTCTGCCTGAAGGGAAGTGTTGACAGTGTCCACAGTATTGGTTGTCGGTGCGGATAAAGGTATCGCTCATTCCATCTCACGTCAGTTGCATGATCGTGGTGAGGATGTGATCGCTGCTTGCTTGTTCGACGGTGCCGATCTCGCGGCCGCCGGGATCACGGTCGAGCCGGGTGTCGATGTCACCTCGCAGGAATCGGTGGAGGCGTTGGCGGCGCGTTTGTCGGAGAAGGGCGTCAAACTCGATGCGGTGTTCCATGTCGCCGGTGTGATGTGGCTTGATGAGGTCGGTTCGCTCGATTACGACTTGATTCGGGAGCAGATCGAGATCAACACCTTGGGTCCGTTGCGCACGATTGAAGCGGTGCGTCCGTTGCTGAACGAGGGTGCGAAGGTCGGTATTGTCACCAGTCGTGTTGGTTCGTTGGGCGACAACACTTCTGGTGGGATGTACAGCTACCGGATTTCGAAGGCTGCGGCGAACATGGTCGGTTTGAATTTGCATCATGATCTGTCGAAGGACGGGGTCAGTGTGTTGTTGCTGCATCCGGGGATGGTGGCGACGGATCTGACCAAGGACTTCCCGGGTGAGCACAGCTACATCACCCCGGAGCAGGCGGCTGCGGGGTTGATCAAGAACATCGACAATCTGACGCCGGAGACGTCGGGTCGGTTCCAGCATTCGGATGGAACCTTCCTCCAATGGTAAGTCGCCGTTGTGGATTGTCCTGCAACTCTTTTCACACGAGCAGAAATGTTGAGACACAATGATCACCATCTATGGTTACCCGTCGGCTTTCGGGGTGCCGGATATCAGCCCCTATGTCACCAAGGTCATCAACTACATGACCTTCACCGGGATCGAGTTCGAGCACAAGGTACAGGACCTCGCGACTCTCGATCAGGACTCGCCCCACGGCAAGCTCCCGTACATCGTGGACAGCGACGGAACCAAGGTCGCCGACTCCAACACGATCCTGGCTTACTTGAAGGACAAGTTCGGCGACTCGCTCGATAGCGATCTGTCTGCAAAAGATCGTGCGTTGTCGTTGTCGTTCAGTCGCCTGATCGAGGAACACCTCTACTGGAGCGGAATCATCCAGCCGCGCTACCGTGAGGACTCGGGCTGGGAAGTCTATATCCCGTGCATCGTCGGTGACGGGGAAGTAGCTCCGGAGTTGCGTGCATTCCTCGATGCATTCCGGGCCCGCGTTGTAACAGGTTTCAACGGCCAGGGCATGGGTCGCCGTGACGCCGAGGTCGTCGCCGTGTTCTTCCGCACAGACATCGACGCTTTGTCGGATTTCCTCGGCGACAGTGAGTACTTCCTCGGAGACAAGCTGCGCTCGATCGATGCAACCGTGTATGCAATCCTGCGGCACATCGCCGATCAGCCGCAGCAGTGGCTCGGCGCAGGGTACGTCCAGACCAAGCCGAACCTCGTGGACTACCTGGAGCGTATGCGCAAGCAGTACGACATCTGAGAGTCCGAAACCAACTATCTTGGAGCATCGTTCGATGATTGATCTCTATTACTACACAAGCCCTAACGTTCGCAAGATTCTCATTGCGCTCGAGGAGCTGTCCCTCGAATATCGGATCATCTGGACCGACATCAAAGAAGGTGACCAGTTCGCGCCCGAGTATCTCGAGATCAATCCGAACGGGAAGGTGCCGGCCATCGTCGACCACGACGGCCCCACCGGTGCGCCAATTTCGGTCTTCGAGACAGGGGCAATTCTGCTCTACCTTGCGGAGAAGACCGGACGCCTCCTGCCGCAGGACCCCACAGCTCGGCAGGAGGCGATCTGTTGGCTGTTCTGGCAGGTCGCCAACCACGGCCCGATGGCCGGACAAGCAGCCCACTTCGTCTCGCACGCCCCCAAACACGGGATCGACAACCCGTACGCTCGGAGCCGATACACCGGCGAAGTTGCACGTTTGTACAAAGTCCTCGACGAGCGGCTTCGCGACCGGGACTATCTGGCAGGGGAGTACTCGATCGCCGATATCTCAACCTATACGTGGTCGAGAGTTGCAGCAGGGCACGGTGTTTCGGTTTCGGACTATCCGAACGTGCAGGCATGGTCGGACAGGATCGCTGCGCGTCCGGCTTCGAAGGTCAAGGTTTCGGACCCGCGCGAGGAAGCGGCACGAAAGAACGTCTACAACGCAGAGCAGTTTCAACGATTGTTCCGACCGGAAGGATCCCCAGCATGAGTATCACCCCCGCCGAGGTAGCAGATAAGGCTCCCGGACTAACCATTGATGGCGAGGTCGTGACGACTTCCACCGTCAACAGCGTTATCAACCCCGCGACCGGTGAGGTTTTCATCTCGGTCCCCGACGCCGGAGTCGAGCACCTGGAAACCGCTGTCGCAGCAGCGCGGCGTGCTGCTCCAAGCTGGCGAGAGCTCGGTATTGCGGCGCGGCAGGAAATCGTTCTGCGCGTTGTCGAAGTGATTCGTGCCAACATCGACGAACTCGCAATGCTGGTGACTCTTGAACAGGGCAAGCCTCTGGCCAAAGCCGCAGGCGAGATCGATTCGGGGCTGCGTGGGCTTACTCGCTATGCAAGCACCGATATCCCGGTCGAAATCTACCGCGACAACAATGACGAATTCATCGAGATCCGCCGTGAACCTGTCGGCGTAGTCGGCGCGATCACCGCATGGAACTACCCACTGTTGTTGGCCTTGTGGAAGATCGGCCCGGCGCTTGTTACCGGAAACACCATTATTCTCAAGCCCTCTCCGCTGACGCCGGTGGCGACTCTGCGACTCGGTGAACTACTCCAACAGGTGCTTCCTGCTGGGGTTCTGCAGGTGCTCAGTGGCGGCGACGACCTCGGGCGTGCGATGACCGCTCACCCGGGCATCAACAAGATCACTTTCACCGGTTCCGAGCGGGCTGGCAAGTCGATTATGTCCGGTGCAGGCCCGACGTTGAAGCGGTTGACGCTGGAGCTTGGCGGCAATGATGCGGGAATCGTGCTCGACGATGTCGACGTTGCTGCAATGGCGAATGACCTCTACTGGGCGGCACTGTCGAACTGCGGTGCTGTTTGCGCAGGTCTCAAGCGGTTGTATGTCCCAGCCCACCTCGCATCAGAGATCGAGGAGGCACTTGCCGAGGTCGCCAAGACGGTAAAGGTCGGCAACGGACTCGATGAGGGGGTCGACATGGGACCGATCCAGAACCTGGCTCAACTGCAGAAGGTTCGCGGATATGTCGACGATGCGGCTGCGTGTGGAGCTGACGTCTACTTCCGAGGCGAAATCCCTGATGGCCCAGGCTACTTCCATCCCGTTACGCTTGTTCGCGGGGTAGACGACACTGTTCCTCTCGTGAAGGAAGAGCAATTCGGGCCTGTCCTTCCTATCCTCACCTATACCGATATCGACGACGTCGTCGCGCGTGCCAACGATTCGGATCTCGGACTCGGTTCCTCGGTGTGGTCGACGGATGAGGGGCGCGCCGTTGGTGTCGCGAATCGTCTGGAATCGGGAACCACTTGGGTGAATCAGCATCCTGTGCTGACATCAGATGTACCGTTCGGTGGAATCAAGCAGTCCGGGTTGGGTGTCGAGCAATCGATCCACGGAATCCTTGAGTACACCAATTTCAGGGTGCTGCGCGTCAAGCGCTGATACGCATCGGCTGTCGGCTCTCGCGATATGACTGTCAGAAAAGGCATTTCGTGCAGGCAAGAGCCGACAGCCACTCGTCCACGCACTATTTGATGGTGCGTGGACTGCCGCCCGCTCAGAGAAACAGGACAGATCCCATGAGTCAACTATCAACCACTCCTGCGGCGAGTACCGATACGGTCAATTCACGGTTCACGTTCGTGTTCATCACCGATCCGCTCAGTGAGCTGGTGCCGGCGCACGACACCACAGTGGCGCTGATGGAAGCAGCTCAAGCGCAAGGACATCGTGTCCTGGTGACCACCATCGCCGAACTGGGTGTGACAGCTGGGCGGGCAACGGCGCAGACTCGTGACGTCACCCTGCAGCCTGCAGTACTCATCGACAGCAAGTGGGTCGTGGGAGAGAATTGGTTCGTCGCGACCGAATCCGGGCAGATCTTTCTCGACACCGCCGCAGCCGTGTTCATGAGGACCGATCCGCCGGTGGATGCCGACTACCTGCGGGCCACATATATCCTCGACCTGGTCGATCCTGAGCGAACACTGATGGTGAACTCGCCCTCGGGCCTTCGGGATGCGAACGAGAAGCTTTTTGCTCTCCGCTTTCCGGAGCTCGGCCCGCCGACACTCATCTCCGCAGATCACAGTGAGATCATCGAAACGGTGCGTGAGTGGGGTAAGGCCGTTCTCAAACCAACCGACGGTATGGCTGGACGTGGGATAATGTTGCTCAGTCCTGGCGACCCCAACCTGCACTCGATCCTCGACACTGCTACCGCTCGCGGTACCGAACATGTTGTGATCCAGAAGTTCGTACCCGAAGTCGACGCGGGGGACCGACGCGTCATCGTTCTCGGTGGAATCCCAGTCGGTGCTATCCGCCGGATCGCAGTGGGAGACGAATTTCGCTGCAACATGGCCGCTGGCGCTCGCGTGGAGATCGACACACTCACAGATAGCGATCGCAGGATCTGCAAAACCCTCGGCCCGGAGCTCGTCAAACGTGGGCTCCATTTCGTCGGAATCGACATTATCGGAGATTGGCTCACTGAAGTGAATGTAACCAGCCCCACGGGGATTCGCGAGATCGATGCGCTCAGCGGGACACGTCTTGCAACGAGCACCATGTCGTGGGTAACGGCTATGTGTGCGAATGCAGAGGTCCGTTGATGACCACGCAGGAACGTCCCGAACGCATCGTCGTTATCGGTGCTGACGCCGCTGGAATGAGCGCCGCTCACCAAGCGTTGCGATCGGCCAAGGGCAACAGTCGCGCGGTAGAAGTAATCGCGTTGGAAAAGACCCGCGATACTTCATACTCCGCGTGTGGAATTCCGTATCTGGTTTCCGGGATCGTAGACAGCGAAGATTCGCTCAGTGCGCGCACTCCAGAGCGACACCGAGAAATGGGTGTTGATCTTCGCCTGGACGCGAATGTCGTAAGCATCAGCCTCGAGGCACGCACCGTGACGTACGTCGATACTGCCGGCGCCGCGGAAACCATTGGCTTCGACAAGTTGGTACTTGCAACCGGCGCTCACCCGGTAATCCCCTCATGGGCCACTGGGAATGACGGGCAATTGGTGACCGGTATACATCCGGTGAAGAATTTGGACGATGCCCGCCAGTGGCTCGACCTCGTGCTTCCGGAACCATCGGCCGATCCGGAATCCAGTCCCAAGGAGAGACACGCGATCGTTGTCGGTGCTGGCTACATCGGCGTCGAGATGGCAGAAGCGATGTTCGATCGCGGATTCGCAACGACCCTGATCACCCGGAGCGCGGTGATGAGCAATCTGGATAGCGACATGAGCGAACGGGTCATGAACTCGATCGTGGAAGGCGGCGTGCAGGTGCTGTCCGACTGCACGGTCAAGAGCGTCGAGGTCGTTGACGGAAGGGTGCGATCACTGACGGCGAGCAACGGGGAGACCTATCCTGCCGACGTGGTAGTGCTCGGACTGGGTGTCAGACCTGCAACAGAATTGGGGGCCGACGCAGGTATTCCTGTCGGTGACTTCGGCGGATACTTGCCGGATGAAAACCAATCCGTTGCCGAAAACGTCTGGGCAGCAGGGGACTGCTGCGAGGTCATCGACAGGCTGACCGGAAACCGCATCTTCGCGCCGCTCGGCACGCATGCTAACAAGCAGGGCAGGATCTGTGGCTATAACGTCGTGGGTGGGAAGCAGCAATTTGCCGGTGTATTAGCCACGGCCATAACCAGATTCACCAATGCGAAAGTGCATGTCGAAGTAGGCCGAACCGGGATGTCCACGGATGCAGCGATCAAGGCTGGCTTCAACCCCGAATCGCTCGTCACTGTCGGCGGTACGGCTAGCGGCTACATGCGGGAGCGGTCGACAATCGCAACCAAAGTGATTGCCGACCGGCACAGTAGACGGCTCCTCGGTGTGCAGATTGTCGGCGGTCACAACTCTGCCAAGCGCATCGACACGGCGGCGGCCGCTCTGTGGGGGGAAATGACTGTAGACGACTTGGCAACGATGGATCTCTCGTATTCGCCCCCGTTTGCAACCGTGTGGGAAGCTATCCAACTGGCTGCGAGAAGGCTGGCCGACCGAATCTAGTGTTCAAGGGCCCACTTGCGCATCAAGTGGAGGCTGAAAAGAGTTGTCGCAAACACTGCTTAAGTGACGCGGTAGTCAGGTCACGTAGACGCTCGGCTGGGATGCCCCCCAGTCGAGCGTCTTACGTTGGCGGCCAGAGATTTTCCTGGTGATGTGGGAAAGATGTACGCGTTGCGAAGCCGTAGGACATGGCTGGACCGAAGTCGAAATCGGGAGGATTGTCAGCGTTTGGTGGTCTCAACACCGCCGACGAGATGCTGCGTCGGTGAATTCCGCAACACGGAAACCGGCCTCACAGTAACCATCGTGGCAGTGATCGCACTCTGATGATGACGTCCGTGGTCATCATCGACGATGAATGCGCGCACGGGGGAAGGGAATCCACCAGTCTCACCGGCCAGGCGGTTGTTGATCAACCGAATTCGCGGTCTGATGAACAACGTATCCTCTTCCTAGGAAACAGAATTCGACAGGTTTTCGGTCAATGGCGCCTCAGCGCTACGCACCGGATATGATCAGCCCGTTTGCAGCCGGATCGGCGAGAAGCGACTGCACGGTGACTGCATTGCCGGCAGGTAAGAGGTATATCGCTGTCGCGGTCGAGGTTGCAACCGGGATCGTTGCGCTGGATCAGTCTGCGAAGGTCCCTCGACGCGTAGGGCCGCTGATACGGCTCGTGTGCGATCGAGCAGGCGTGAAACGCGCCGGGGCCCGGAGACTTTGATGTGCACCTAGTTCCGTGGCGTCGTCCCAATTGGCTTCAGGGCACCACTTGACGTTTGACGGAATGCCCTTGACCCGCAATTTGTTCCGCGAGATCCTCTCAGTCGGAGTCTGGCACGGTGGGCATGCGCATCCTTTTCTCGAAAGTCCTTTCGCGCCAGTGGCTCTCTTCGCCGTAGCCGTGCTCCACCACGTTTCCTGGCCGGTGTGAGTTCTTCTGTGCCAGCGCCTTCGGTCGTTGCGAGCCGTATCGTTTTCGAACACACAAACACCGATGTCATTCCTGGCCAAACCGGTTGTGTGCAGTCTGTTCGGTGACATCCAGGTCCGATGCGACCTGAGCGACGCAACGGCCAGACTTCAACAGATCGAGGGATTCTCGGCGGAACTGAAGATGGATACGTCGGGCATCGTGTACCTCGCGCAGGTCCGTTAATGCCTGAAGCAAAACAAACAAAACTCGGAAAACTCGGGGCATCTCATCATCTTCGAAAACTTCGGAACTATTCAAGCCCGACTCTGGACTCACTTGCGTCCGTAGAGCATTCGCGCGTCAATCTTGGTCAGAATTCGGATCCTCGAACTGTGTCAAGAAAATCTTGAGGAGTTTGCGCAGATTAGCGTGATCGGCACTGTCGACTAGCGCTATGAGTTGAGAGTTATGGTCCATGAGGTCGGAAGCAACCTTGTCGACGAACTCGACGCCCTTCTTGGTCAATTGCACGTTGACGCGACGGCGGTCATTCGTATTGAAGCTCCGTCTAAGGAGCCCACTTCGCTCCAATTTGTCGAGACGGTTCGAGATACCTGCCGCGGAAATCAATGCGGCGTTTGTGAGTTGGCCGGCTGTCATACGATATGGCTTTCCTGCGCGGCGCAGAACCGCAAGGACTTCGACTGTCGCATGATCGGTTCCGTGTTCGGCTAGAGATCTATTACGTTCTCGTTCCAAGTGTCGAGCTAGGCGCCAAATTCTCGAGACGATGCCGACTGAAGATGCGTCGATATCCGGTCGTTCGCGCGCCCATGCCTGCTCAATGCGATCAACGCCGTCGCCTCGTTCAGGCGTGCAAGCAGCTGGTGATTCGCTGGTCATGTGATGCCCCCACTAGCCGATGCCACTATTCAGCCCTAAGTCGTTCGACTACAATGTATTTGATATCAAGGCCGCTTGCGGCAAGCCGTCCAGGCGTGTGCCTGCGCGGGACGTTTCTGTCAGGGTTCAAGCCTCCCTCGGGACATCGAGTAAGGGCCGTCCTAGTTTCAGCCGTTGTGCATAGTTAGTGCAGCATTGCCGCGAGCCCGTTCTTCGATGAGATTCGCACGATGCCATTTGGGCGGGCGGTGTGTGGGTGTCCATATGGATGCTTCGGCCGGAACTTGTGGGCGGCACGC
Organism: Rhodococcus sp. ACPA4; assembly: GCF_002300185.1. Taxonomy (NCBI): domain Bacteria; kingdom Bacillati; phylum Actinomycetota; class Actinomycetes; order Mycobacteriales; family Nocardiaceae; genus Rhodococcus; species Rhodococcus sp. ACPA4. Next base: position 159,461 of record NZ_NSDY01000003.1, on the reverse strand, counting down.
GGTCGAGCCGGTTCTTGTACTTGCGTCCACAATATGATCACGTAGTCAGTCATGGTGCTATAGCTGGGTGTTTGACCAGAGGGAAGGCGTCGATTTCGATGTCTCCACACATATGTGCAGGTGCTAGCCCGAGCGAAGTGTAGCGATCGATGAACGCAGCAACGGTGTCCGCGGCAGATGCGTGGATCGGACTGCGACGTAGGTTCAGCTCGACTGTTTCCAGCAGATGTTGAGCGGCAGGCCTGAGCACTGAATTGTTGAGTCCGTCTCGGGCGGCTGTGGTCCAAAGCTCGCGGGTATCGGGGAGTACGTCGTACAGCTCTTCGGCCGTTTTCTCCTCCATTGAACCTGCGACGACAAGGATTGCAGCCGCTCGACATTCGGGTGGCAATGCGTCAATCATTCTGAACTCGAGCCATCCGCGGGGGCGGATGGGAGGGAACAGGGTTGTCAGGTGGTATCGGAGGTCGGATTCGGTTGGCCACCCCGAGGGGTGCCCCATCGTCATCCAATCGATGAAAGTCAGCCCAGGGGGAACACCAAGACCTTCGGGTTCACCCTGAATATAGAACACGTCTGCCATGAGCGCGTAGTGTGCCCAGTCGATTTCGGGTTGATCGCCAGCAACTACCGGAGCGGTTCGTCTTGGGTCAATGCCGTTCCAGATAGCTTGGCGGAGTGATTGCCAGCGATTTCCGTCCGGCCCGATTCCGGGTGAGTTCGCGAAGGCGGCGATAAGCAGTGGCCCGATCTTGTTCGCTAAATCCCAGCGTAGGTTTCCCGGGCGAGCGAGATGGCTGATGTTGACTTGTACCGACGCAGTGTTGGTCATCATCCAGGTTCCCTCCCGGCCTCGATGTGCGTAGAAATTCTCCATTGCGCGGTATCGGGGGAGGTCGAGAATTCGATACGGCGGACGACGATCGTCAACGGCGAGGTCGGTTGCAACCAGGCCGTGCGTTGCGAGGCGGTGATGAAGAACAGCGGCGTCTTCATCGATTGCGTGCAATGCGGCTGGTCCAGATGCGGTTGGTTGGCCGGATAGTTCGATCTGCCCGCCGGGTTCGATCGTGATACGACTGCAATTCGGCAGAGGTGGGTTCATGACAGGTTGAAGATCATTGAGGTTGGGCCGAAAAATGCTGCCGCGCTTGTGCACTGGCCATTCGACTTCGACTCCGACGAGATCTGTACCGTCGCTCGCGAAGGCTTCTCGGGCAACCTCGTGAACTCTTTGGATCGTCAGTGTAGGGCGAGGATTGGGCATGGCGCTCGGTCCTTTCGTTATGGACACTCTAGCCGAAATATATTTCACGTCGAAACAATTGACGAGCAAGAGATTTCTTCATACTATGGAGTGAAGCGAGTCACAGCAAGACCTCGTATGTGTCTGACAACACGATCCATGCGATCTTCAGCAAGAGGAAAGGCGTTATCCATGAGCGGCCCGATGAGCGGAATCAAGATCGTTGACCTGTGTTCGATGATGTCGGGGCCTTGGGCCACGGGCATCCTCGGTGACCAGGGTGCGGATGTCATCAAGGTGGAGGTTCCCGGCAAGGGGGACCATGTTCGTTCACTGCCGAATCGGTCCGGTGACATGTCGGCGATGTTCGTCAATGTCAACAGGTCGAAGCGGTCGCTGACGGTTGACTTGAAGACGCCGGAAGGTGTTGCGGTACTGAAGAAGTTGGTCTCGACTGCTGATGTCGTGGTGCAGAACTTCCGGCCGGGTGTCGTCGAGCGTCTCGGTATCGGGTACGACGACTTGTCGGCCGTCAATCCCAACCTGGTGTATCTGTCGATGAGCGGGTTCGGTGAGCGTGGTCCGGCGTCGGGGCAGCGGGTCTACGATTCGCTGATCCAGGCGTTGACCGGTCTGACGACCGTCCAGGCGGGCTCCGACGAGGAACGGCCCCGTCTGATTCGCACGATTCTTCCGGACAAGTTGAGCGCGGTCTTTGCGGCGCAGGCGATTACGGCGGCGTTGTTCGCCCGTGAGCGTACCGGGGAAGGGCAGCATGTTCGGCTCTCGATGCTCGAGGCGGTGCTCTCGTTCCTGTGGGCGTCGGATATGGGTGCGTACACGTTCCCGGATCAGCCGGTGCCGTTGTCGAAGGGTGGTAGTTTCATCGATCTGATCTATCAGACGGGGGACGGTTACATCACTGTCGCTACGAACAGCAATGGTGAGTGGCAGAGCATGTGCAGGGCTCTCGGGCATCCGGAGTGGATCGAGGACGAGCGGTTCACGACGGCGGTGGGTCGGTCCACTCATATCAACGAGCGTTTGGAATTGATCCAAGAGGTGTTGTTGCTCAAGGGTTCTGCGGAGTGGTTGGCGTTGCTCGACGAGCATGACGTGCCGGCTGCGCCGATCCTGACGCGGGCCGAGGTGATCGAGCATCCGCAGGTCAAGGCGGCGGAGATCATCGTCGAATCGGAGCACCCTACGGCCGGTCGTCTGCGGCAGGCGCGAGTGGCGGCCCGGTTCCTCGGAACCGTCCCGGATGCGCCGCGGGGTGCGCCGTTGCTCGGTGAGCACAACGCCGAAATCCTTGCGGAGATCGGTTACAGCAGCGACGAAATCGCTTCGCTTGCTTCGGAAAAGATCATCGGAACCGAGCAGGGCGCCGTCGCCGGCGTCTCTGCCTGAAGGGAAGTGTTGACAGTGTCCACAGTATTGGTTGTCGGTGCGGATAAAGGTATCGCTCATTCCATCTCACGTCAGTTGCATGATCGTGGTGAGGATGTGATCGCTGCTTGCTTGTTCGACGGTGCCGATCTCGCGGCCGCCGGGATCACGGTCGAGCCGGGTGTCGATGTCACCTCGCAGGAATCGGTGGAGGCGTTGGCGGCGCGTTTGTCGGAGAAGGGCGTCAAACTCGATGCGGTGTTCCATGTCGCCGGTGTGATGTGGCTTGATGAGGTCGGTTCGCTCGATTACGACTTGATTCGGGAGCAGATCGAGATCAACACCTTGGGTCCGTTGCGCACGATTGAAGCGGTGCGTCCGTTGCTGAACGAGGGTGCGAAGGTCGGTATTGTCACCAGTCGTGTTGGTTCGTTGGGCGACAACACTTCTGGTGGGATGTACAGCTACCGGATTTCGAAGGCTGCGGCGAACATGGTCGGTTTGAATTTGCATCATGATCTGTCGAAGGACGGGGTCAGTGTGTTGTTGCTGCATCCGGGGATGGTGGCGACGGATCTGACCAAGGACTTCCCGGGTGAGCACAGCTACATCACCCCGGAGCAGGCGGCTGCGGGGTTGATCAAGAACATCGACAATCTGACGCCGGAGACGTCGGGTCGGTTCCAGCATTCGGATGGAACCTTCCTCCAATGGTGAGCACCCCAACGAACCAGTGCTAGCCGACGAGTTTAAATCCCATCCAAAGAGAAGGACGAACATAGAATGATCACCGTTTACGGATACGTTCCCGCCTGGGGAATCCCGGATATCAGCCCCTATGTCACCAAGGTTGTCAATTACCTGAGCTTCACCGGGATCGAGTTTGAGTACAAGACTCAGGACCTCGCGACTCTCGATCAGGACTCGCCCCACGGCAAGCTCCCGTACATCGTGGACAGCGACGGAACCAAGGTCGGGGACTCCAACACGATTATCGAATACCTCAAGAACAAGTTCGGTGACAAGCTCGACGTCGACCTGAGCAAGCAGCAGCTGGCGCAGGCCCTTGCCTTTCACCGCCTGATCGAGGAGCACCTCTACTGGAGCGGAATCATCCAGGCGCGCTGGCAGGACGACGCCGGTTGGGAAACCTACATCCCATTCATCGTTCAAGGTGCCGAGGTGACTCCGGAGATGCGCGTGGGGCTGGATGCGTTCCGGGCTCGCATCCTGGACGGGTTTAACGGCCAGGGCATGGGTCGACGTAGCGAGGAGGTCGTGGCCGAGTTCTTCCGGGCAGACATCGACGCTTTGTCGGACTTCCTGGATGACAAGCCTTTCTTCCTCGGAGACAAGGTGCATTCGATCGATGCCTCGCTGTATTCGACGTTGCGGCATATCGCCGATCAGCCGCAGCAGTGGCTCGGCACCGGGTACGTCCAGACCAAGCCGAACCTCGTGGACTACCTGGAGCGTATCCGCAAGCAGTACGACATCTGAGAGTCCGAAACCAATTGTCGTGGAGCGTCGTTCGATGATTGATCTCTACTACTACACAAGCCCTAACGTTCGCAAGATTCTCATTGCGCTCGAGGAGCTGTCCCTCGAATATCGGATCATCTGGACCGACATCAAAGAAGGTGACCAGTTCGCGCCCGAGTATCTCGAGATCAATCCGAACGGGAAGGTGCCGGCCATCGTCGACCACGACGGCCCCACCGGTGCGCCAATTTCGGTCTTCGAGACAGGGGCAATTCTGCTCTACCTTGCGGAGAAGACCGGACGCCTCCTGCCGCAGGACCCCACAGCTCGGCAGGAGGCGATCTGTTGGCTGTTCTGGCAGGTCGCCAACCACGGCCCGATGGCCGGACAAGCAGCCCACTTCGTCTCGCACGCCCCCAAACACGGGATCGACAACCCGTACGCTCGGAGCCGATACACCGGCGAAGTTGCACGTTTGTACAAAGTCCTCGACGAGCGGCTTCGCGACCGGGACTATCTGGCAGGGGAGTACTCGATCGCCGATATCTCAACCTATACGTGGTCGAGAGTTGCAGCAGGGCACGGTGTTTCGGTTTCGGACTATCCGAACGTGCAGGCATGGTCGGACAGGATCGCTGCGCGTCCGGCTTCGAAGGTCAAGGTTTCGGACCCGCGCGAGGAAGCGGCACGAAAGAACGTCTACAACGCAGAGCAGTTTCAACGATTGTTCCGGCCGGAAGGCTGTCAAAGGTGAGCGTCATGACCGATTCTTGTCCACTCTGCCGGCTGTACTTCGACGGATAGATTGGTTAGACCTGTCGTGACCGGGGACGAAATGCGTGTATGGAGTGCGCGCCTGTCTAAGCGGGGTTACGCGAAGCAGCGTCCGATACTGAACGTCGATGTCCCTTGGCCCAGTCAAAAAGTTTGAATTGAGCGATCAGACTATCTGGGCTGAGCGTCGAACAAATTATTCATGAAATTCTCGGGGCGCGAATGTGGGGTTGTCCCGTACTTCGGAATCGAATTATCCAAAAAGCCACCGCCCATACCGTCACAACAGAAGGAGCACAATATGTTACTGAACAGGGACGATTGGTACGACATCTCGCGAGACCTCGACTGGGAACTGAGCTATGTCGATCCGGCTGTGGCGTTCCCGACGAGTTGGAGTGGAGCGGGGGACGTACCGACGGAGGCTTGGGACAAGTGGGACGAACCTTTCCGGGTCTCGTATCGCGATTACGTCCGCATCCAGCGCGAAAAGGAATCGGGCGTCAAGGCTGTCAGCAACGCCCTGGTGCGCTCCGGCACTTACGAAAAGCTCGACCCCGCGCACGTTGCCGCGTCGCACCTGCATATGGGTACCACCTGCATGGTCGAACATATGGCTGTGACCATGCAGAGCCGCTTCTGCCGATTCGCACCGACCCCGCGCTGGCGGAATCTAGGTGTTTTCGGAATGCTCGACGAGACTCGCCACACTCAGCTCGATCTGCGCTTCTCCCATGACCTGCTCAAACAGGACCCGCGATTCGATTGGTCGCAGAAGGCATTCCACACCAACGAGTGGGGTGTCCTCGCGGTGAAGAATTTCTTCGACGACGCAATGCTCAACGCGGATTGCGTCGAAGCTGCTTTGGCGACGAGCCTGACGGTCGAACATGGCTTCACCAACGTTCAGTTCGTCGCCTTGGCTGCCGACGCGATGGCCGCCGGCGATATAAACTGGTCAAACCTGTTGTCCTCCATACAAACTGATGAGGCACGGCACGCCCAGCAGGGTTTCCCAACACTATCGATCCTGATGGAGCATGATCCCGCCCGCGCGCAGAAAGCTCTCGATATCGCGTTCTGGCGCTCCACCCGGCTTTTTCAGACGTTAACCGGTCCGGCGATGGACTATTACACGCCTCTTGATCAACGCAAGATGAGCTTCAAGGAGTTCATGCTCGAGTGGATCGTCAATCATCACGAGCGGATTCTAGAGGACTACGGGCTGAAGAAACCCTGGTACTGGGATCAATTCATGTACTCACTCGAGCACGGCCATCACGCGATGCACCTCGGGACTTGGTTCTGGCGCCCCACGTTGTTCTGGAAGCCGAACGCCGGTGTCTCCAAAGACGAGCGCGAATGGTTGCGGGAAAAATACCCCACCTGGGAAGAGAACTGGGGCGGAATGTGGGACGAGATCATCAAGAATGTCAACACCGATCAGATCGAGAAGACGCTTCCCGCAACATTTCCGTCGCTGTGTAATCTGACTCAGCTTCCGCTTGGATCGGCCTTCTCTCTGAACGACCTCGCCGACCACAGCCTCACCTACAACGGGCGGCTTTACCACTTCGATTCCGCGATTTCCAAGTGGTGCTTCGAACAAGATCCGGAACGCTATGCCGGCCACCAGAACATTATCGACCGCGTCATCGACGGCCAGATCGTTCCAGCTGATCTCGCCGGCGGGCTGAGCTATATGGGGCTGACGCCGGAGGTGATGGGTGAGGATGTATACAACTACGCCTGGGCGAAGGACTACTTGGCCTCGCCTTCCTTAGCTGCAACGGAATTTGTTGCACAGGAAAAGATCTCGATCTAGATCTCGAATCAATTCGTTCGGCAAGGAGAATTCAAATGGCACCCTTTCCTATCACTGGCCGGTTCATCGGTGATTTCGTTCCACATCTCGTTGCCGTGGATACCGACGACACATGGGATCAAATTGCCTGCAAGATAGCAGTGCATGCGGTAGGGCGTCGTATCCCGGAGCCTGAAGTGAGCCCGGGATACGACGTACTTCTCGATGGAACTGTGATGACACCCGACGAGACCCTGGGGGATTTGTTGGGCACACGATCCATTCCGCCGCTGCAATGGATCGACGTCCGCTTTCGTGAGCAGGTGAGCAGCAATGGCTGACGGTCAGGACAACGACTTCGTCGACCTGATATCCGAGGATGAACTGTGGAACGACGAGATGGAATCATTCGACGTCGGGGACGACGAAGTGCTCCTGATGAAGGTGAACGGTGAAGTCCGTGCGTATGACGGAATCTGCCCGCACCAGAGCATCTCGCTCATCGAGGGGGAGTTCGACAACGGGGTCTTGACCTGCCGGGCCCACGAGTGGCAGTTCGACGCACTGACCGGGGCCGGGATCAACCCCCGTGATACCTGCTTGATCAGGCACGACGTCCGCATCGTCGACGGCGTCATCCAAGTTCGTCTCAAGTCGCCGGCCCAGGCGCAACACTGAAGTAGGAGTTCAACACTCATGGCCATTGTCGATATGGATGCCTCAGACGAATCGTCTCCTGACCTCGTTGGCCCCGTCATCCGGGCCGGCAACCTTGCGGAGGCGGTGATCGACGCGATCGAGGAGGACAATCCTGGACAGGATGTCCTGGTCCTCGACCGCGAGGACTACGTCCGCATTCACACCCGCGGTGCGTGCCGTCTGACGCAGTCCAGCTTGGAAAAACATCTCGGTCAGAGCTACCAATTGGCCGCGCTCGAGATCGACATGCCCTCGTTCAAGGGACGCCTCAAGACTCGCACCGATGAATACGTCTGGTTCTTCCAGAACCCTGGACAGGAGAAGTCATGACAGAGAAGACACCGTCGCTCCGCACCCGTTCGCGCGGTCTCAAGACCTGGAGCGCGTTCGGAAATCTCGGGCGACGTCCGACCGAGTACGAAGTGCTCACGCACAACATGAACCACACTACGGGGACCGTGCCACTCGAGATGGGCCCCGATGTTCACGGCAACGTGTGGCTGCGCGAACACCGGGATTCGATGAAGCTGACGGTCCCCGACTGGGACGCGTTTCGAGATCCCGACACCGTCACATACGGAACCTACGTCGCCGAACAGGACGACCAAGAAACTTACGTCGAAGGATTGATCGCCCAGTTCGACAGCGAGAAGTCCGACGAAGCCCTCTCGGACGAGGCTTTGACGTTGCTGGCGGGGGCGCTTGCCCCGACCCGGTACGTCGTGCACGGCCAGCAGATGCTGTCGGCGTACATTCAGCAACTCGCCATGAGTAGCTACGTAGGAAACTGCGCTGCCTTCCAAACCGCGGACCAACTACGACGGGTCCAGCTGACTGCGTATCGCACGACTCAGCTTCAGCTCACTTATCCCGAACGCGGGTTCGGTACCGCTGAAAAGGAAATCTGGACGAAGCACCCCGATTGGCAGCCGATCCGGGCAGCGTTCGAATACGCACTGGTCGAATTCGATTGGGATCGGGCATTCGTGGCGACCAATCTCGTGACCAAAGCGATCGCAGATCAGCTCTTCCTGGTCCAGCTCGTGCACCAGGCCAATGAGCTCGGCGCACGACTCGACTCGCTGATACTGGAAAACCTCTGGCGTGACAGCCAGCGGAGCCAACGGTGGTCGGTCGCACTGGTCAAGTTCTTGACCGCCGCCGATCCAGGAAATCTCGAAGTGCTCCAAGGGCATCTGAATGACTGGTCCGAACGCGGAGACAAGATGATCGACGCCGGTGCGCGAATCATCGCCTCCCCGAACGGACGTTCCGCGGCCGACATCGCCGATGCTGTTCGCCAGGAATGGCATTCGCTTCTCGAGTCCACCGGTTTGCACGCAGAAGCCAACTGAGGTCTACGAGTCCATGACTGTCACAGTGAATTTCAATGGGCGTCAGGAACCCGTGATGTGCGGGCCCGAAGAAACTCTTCTTCGGGCCGGCCTCCGGGCTGGATTGGCCCTGTCCTACGAGTGTGCCAGCGGCGGATGCGGCAGTTGCCGTGCGCAAGTCGTGGAGGGCGAGGTTGAAACCCTCTGGGCCGATGCCGCCGGACTTTCCGAGCGTGATCGGCGGCGGGGCAACCGGGTGTTGATGTGCCAGTCGATTCCCACGGCAAACTGCACGATCAAGGCACCGGTCCTTGACGGACCGGCAATGAGTCGAGAACCCATTCCTGAACGTGTGACTTCCCGCCTCGTAGGGCGAGAAGCGCTGACGCCCGACACCGCCCTCTTCACGCTCGACTTCAGCGCACCCCTCGACTACCTACCAGGGCAGTTCATGCTCCTGGAGTCACCAGAGGGGGTTCGGCGGGCGTACTCGATGGCACACCCTGCCGACGCTACCGGTTCCACGACAGTGGAATTCATCATCCGCGCAAAGCCGGAGGGAGCTGCCTCGGGTTGGTTATTCGACAAGGCTCAGGTCGGTGACGAGATTTTAGTCGAGGGACCCTACGGGCGCGCCTACTCCCAGTCAGATTCTGACCGGCCGGCATTGTGCATCGCAGGTGGCACGGGGCTGGCACCGATCCTTGCGATCACAGAGGACCTCCTGGTCGAGAACCCTCAGCGACGGGTGGACCTCTACATCGGCGCACGGCAAGCACAGGACATCGTGCTCCTCGATCGGCTCGCTCGATTGAAGGAGCGCGGCGCTCGGGTCGCCCTGTCCGTCGAAGACGCCGATTCTGGTGCTGACAATCCGCCAGCCTGGGAGATGTTTGCAGATTCCCGATCAGGTCGGGTGGTCGACCACGTTGCCGACGACTGGACCGATCTCGCCCATCACGACATCTATCTCGCCGGCCCGGCCGGCATGGTCGACGCAGCCATGCGTCTGCTCGTGCGCGAGCGCAACGCATCTGCGGGCCGACTGTTCTTCGACCGCTTCATCGCTTAACCGAACTACCCCCGAATCCGGAAGGACCCATCATGTTGATGGAAGCCGTGCAACTACCGACTCATGCTCACTACGGGCGAAACCTTATAAACGGCAAGTGGGTGTTCCCGGCAGCTCCTTACGAGTACGAGATTCGCAATCCCTCCGACAGCACAATCACCACAGTGGTTCCTCTTTCCTCGCGGTTCGACGTCGATCATGCAATTGCGGCTGCTGCCGAAGCGCTACCGGGGCAATGGGCAGACACACAGAGCAGAGATCAGCTACTGGCCCTTCTGCTGCACCGGCTAGCTGATCAGGCGGACGGGCTGGCGCGCCTTCAGTCGATCGAGACAGGTCTCGGATTCGCCGATTCGCTAGCCGCTGTCGAATCGACGTTGAGGATCGCTCGCTCGATCCTGACAAAGGAGATCCTGCGCGACCGTTCAACATCAGCGGGTGTTTCAGGTCATGTGCTGTCTTGGGGGGCACCATTTTCGGAGATGATGTTGAGTGTTTTTCCTGCTCTGGCTGCCGGGAACACTGCGGTCGTCAAGCCATCGCTGCGTGGAGCCTTGTCAGCGGTGGCGGTCGCATGCATTGCTGACCAGTTGGGATTTCCGGCCGGTGTTCTCAATATTGTGCAAGGCACTGGAGTGGATGTGGGCGCTGCGCTCATCAGCAGTACAGCGCTCCAGATGCTGCATGTGCGGGCGAACGAGTCCACTCTAAGTCGCGCCAGCCGCGCTGGTCGTCGGACGCATGTCCCTCTGCACACTCTCGGCGCAGGAGGAAATGCCGCGATCGTCTATCCCGGAATTGGAGAAGCGAAGCTCGAAACGATGGCCACTGAAATCGCCCAAGCCGTTCGGGTTCATAGCTCGGGCGGTCCTTTCGGTTTACACACGGTGGCCGTTCACCGGGACGTCGCGAAGAACGTAATCGCCGCGATTCTCGGCCAGTTGGCTTTGGGTGAGAATGAAGCTGCTCCTCTTCCTGCGGAGCCTCTTCGTGGGCGGGCTTTCAGTCGAATCGACCAGTTGGTAGTCGGCGGTGGACGGGTACTACTGGGTGGGCGGGTTCCCGATGACGTCAAGCATCGGATGGGGTGGCGTCTGCCCACCACGGTCGTAGACTTGGGTGACGTCTCGTCGAAGGCGGTGTCAGTGATGCTGACTGACTCGTCCGAACCCATCGGCCCCGTAGTTACCATCGTCCAGTGGGATACCCTCGCCGACATCGACGCGGTTTTCCGCGAGAGTCGATATCGTGACGGGTACGCGGCGGTCTGGGGTGATGATTCGATGGATGACCATAACCGGTTCGGGGTCACCGCACGGGAGCGAGGGCCTATGCGTGCCATGCACAGCGGGTTGATTCCTACTGCGTGGACTGGCTGGTCCGGGCATCGCCGGAGCGGGGTTGCCCCATGAGTGCGGAACTCTGTGCGCCGCAAGCGCGCTCCGGGCTTCGGATGGACTTCGTCTTCATTGCGGATCCGCTCACCACATTGAAACCCGCGCATGACACCACAATCGCGTTGATGGAAGCAGTTCAGTTGGCCGGTCATCGCGTGCTGGCCACGACCATCGGTGAGCTGGGCATCGATGGAGGGTATGCTTTCGCGCGTTGTCGCGAGGTGACGCTTCGCCCGGCGGTGTTGAGTGAGAACATGTGGATCGCCGATACCGACTGGTACACCACGGATGTCCCTTTCCGGCTTCGACTCGACGAAGTGGCCGCGATCTTCATGCGGACCGACCCTCCGGTTGACGGCAAGTACTTGCGTGCCACATTCATTCTGGACTTGGTCGACCCGGCGAAGACGATGTTGATCAATTCACCATCCGGACTTCGCGACGCCAACGAGAAGCTGTTTGCTCTGCGGATGCCCGAGTTGGGTCCCCCTACCCTTGTGTCTTCGGATAGGGATGAGATATGTGAAACTGTATCTTCCTGGGGCACATCAGTTCTCAAACCCACTGATGGTATGGCCGGCCGTGGGATCATGCTCCTGAGGCCGGACGATCCGAACCTGCATTCAATACTTGACACCGCCACTGATCGTGGCGTCAATCATGTGGTCGTCCAGCAGTTCATTCCGGATGTGGTGACGGAGGGAGACCGCCGTGTGATCGTTCTTGAGGGTCGGCCGATCGGATCTGTTCGCCGAATCGTCGATCGCGGTGGCACCGAATTTCGGTGCAACATGGCCACCGGTGCGCGCGTACTACCCGACACGCTGACCGCTCGCGATCGTGAAATCTGCAACGCCATCGGCCCCGAACTCGTCAGGCGTGGACTGGTATTCGTTGGAATTGACGTCATTGGAGGTAAACTTACGGAAGTGAATGTAACCAGCCCCACGGGAATCCGCGAGATCGATGCGCTCAGTGGTACGCACTTGGCGGCCGACATAATCGCATGGGCGATCGCACGGTGCGCGAAGATGCAGGGGGAGCGATGAGTGTGGCAGTCTCATTGATCGGTGTGCGAAGTTCACGGATTAAGGTGCAGAGTACCTTCGGTCTTCGACTCACATAGCCAATCGGTTGTAGATGAACGTGCCCGCAGTGGAGTTCAACTTTCGTTGAACGTTTGTCGGCCCGAGGTTGCCGCGTGGTACTAGTTGATTGGTTGAAAATTTGCTGGCGCATTTGAAATTCCGTATCGCTGCGTAACGTCCTACGCGACGTGGGCGGTCGACTCCATCATTGGCACCAGAACTGAATGTGCTCCCGTTGCTATGAGCATTTGCCGGATTGGGCCACCCCGGCAAACCTGGGATGCGAGCAAGCGTTCGCGGTGCACTTCGAGATTCGTGCCGACCAGGGCGTTCGGAATTGCGATCAGTATCTCGGATGACGTTGATCTGCGACTCACCTCGATCAGCAACGATTCCTCGTCGACAACGCTGACTGGCACATTGTGCTGGCCATTGACCGAGCCAATGGCCAAAATAACGTAGTCCTGGCTGGTGTGCGTGAAAGAAACCAAGCGGCACTGTGTCCCGGCGACCACAAGCTTTACGTCCAGTTCGCGATGAGGCGGATCGCAGACTCCCTCAGCGTCATAGTGTTCCCGATCGGGCGTTGTCGGGAGATTGCGACTATCCCTGAGGATGATTCGCCGTGAGGTCCAACTGAAGAAATCGTCCATCGGTCTCATCTCTTCTGTGCATACGGTGAGCTTGCACCCGGTTCGGGGTTTGTGCTTCAGATCACATAAGCTTAGGTGTGAAAAGTATCGCAGTCAAATATATTTGAAAAATAACTACTTAAGTGTGAAACAATTTCAAGAGGCAAACGCTGGACGAGATTCCGAATGTCCACGAGGCGTGGTTGATTGGGGATTGATTGAATTATGTTGTCGTGTAGGGTAATTCACCCTATCGAGTGGGGCCGTAGTTTCCGTGAAGGCTCGACACCGGAGGATCTGGATCTGCCAACTGAACGGTGCCTTCAGCTGGCAGTGCATTGGGTCGCTGTGTCCGGACACCAACTAAGAGCAGACGAAGATTCCGATCAGCAAGGCCGGACCACGGCAGACATGAGCTGCAACTACGGCCAGAGGGCAGGCCGCATCGTCTCGGCGACATGCCCAGAACTAGACAAGGACTCAAATGACTATTGACAACAACGCCGATCATCCCACCGACAGCCTGCTTCGTGTGATCACCGATGAGGAACGGGCAGCATTCGCCGCTGATGGTGTCGCCTTGCTCAAATCCGTGATTTCTCCGGCTTGGATCGAATACCTTCGAAGTGCGGTGGCTCGGCTGCTCACTGACGTCCCCGACACCTCCCAGAACTATACGGAGCCCGGCCAACCTCGGTTCTTCTCGCAGGCGTTTCCACGCTTCGTGGATCCTGCATTCGATGTCTGGGCCCTCCATGGGCCGACAAAGGACATCGCACAGCAGATTCACCCTGGGATGCGATCGCTGCGGTTCTTCTATGATCAGGTATTCGCGCAGGAACCGGGGTCAGGTCGGGGTGCGCCGTTTCATCAGGACTATCCCTATCTACCAATCGACGGTGATCAGTACTTTCGAATCTGGGTTCCCCTTGACACCGTCACCGCCAGCAGCGGAGCGATTCACTATCTGAAGGGATCACACTTCGGGCCGGTTTACCGACCACGTAGCTTCAGCGGTGATCCAGAGGTGGTCGCGGTGTATGACCGATCGCCCTATCCAGAGTTGCCCGATTTTTCGGCCACCTACAACAGCTCTCGTTGGTTTGTCGGTGAAGCGGAGCCAGGGGACGCATTGCTGCACCATCCGAAGACTGTGCACGGATCGCCCCCAAATCGCACAGACCGACCTCGTCGTGCCGTGACAACTATCTTCACTGGCGACGATGTCGTGTGGGATCCGAGGCCAGGCTCCAGCTTCGAGCACATTTCCACCATTGGTGGGTTCTCGGTTCCGCCGATGATTCCAGGTACCCGGATAGAGAGTAATCTTTTCCCCGTTGTGTGGCAGGACTCTCCAGAGTGACGAGAGACTAATCGGGGGATAGCGGTTTGGCGTCGTCGGGGGCACCGACGACGGCCAGGTTCAGCGTTATGGACCCGCGTCACGCTGTGCAGGGTTTTAGGCAACGCGGCCACCGTCGGGGTCCGGGTCCGGGTCACACGCCGAAGTTCTGTGACCGTATGGTCTGGAGATACTTCACGCATGGAGATTAGGCCGCTGATCTTGCGTTATGGTGGCGATATAGAGCTGGCCTTGCGCAGCCCGCTACAAGGTCGACGGGTTGGCGGGCCTCGACGACGACCTGCGGTCCCGTCGGCCACACAGTCTCGTCACCGCGACCTTGGTGCCGCCGCTCAAGAGAATATGGGTTGCATGATTGAGTTGGCGTTTGCTCAAGCACGTCTGGGAATCGGGTACGGCACGGTCGCACAGATCTGACGCGAGTACGGTGTGCAGCCATGGCGCAGTGAGGCATTCAAGTTCTCCGCCGACCCCGACTTGGTCGCGAAGGTCACCGACATCGTCGGGTGTATCTCGATCCAGCGGAGAACGCGACTGTCCTCCGCGTGGAGGGAAACTACCCGGGTATCTGACGAGTCGTTTGCAGCCATGTCGACAGTTCGAGAATCTGTGCATTGCATCAGGATTCGAGGAATCTATGGCAAGGGCGATCTAGTGATCACCAGGTTGGAAATGTACTTATGCGTCGACAGCGGCCTGAACATGAGTACTGTCACCGAACATTGCGCCGAGGATGAGTTGAGTCCCGTGTATGGCGTGCTCACGTGCCAGAGTTTCGGCTAGGTCGGCATCGCCCCTGACGATTGCCGCGTGAATGCCCTCATGCTCAGCCCATACCCAGTGCGGAGTGCCACTCTGGCGCAGTACCTCGCCCATGACACGCCGAACACTGCGATAGAGCACGGCAGCACTTTCAGACAGAAGCATGTTGTCGGCTACCTGTAGCAGATGCTGATGAAACTCCATATCAGCGGCGATCATATGGGCGAAAGAACCCTCTTGGACGCCTAGAGCGCCCTCGCGAAGCAGTTCTTCGGAACGTCGTTGGATGCTGGGCGTGATCCGTGATGCTGCGCGACGAGCTGCCAATCCATCGACTACTGCCCGCATCTCGTACAGATCGACCACGAATTTTTCATCAAGCGGCACTACTTCGAGGCCCCTTTTTCCTGAATCACGTACGAGCCCATGCGATTTGAGGAGTAGTAGAGCTTGCTGGATTGGCTGTCGGCTGACCTGAAAGTGTTCGGCTAGTAGTTCTTGCCGCAGGGTGACGCCAGGGGGGAGCTTGCCGCGGCAAATCTCGTCGAGAATTGCGTCATACACCTGCTCGGTCCGGGAGGGCGGAAGTGGAAGTCCTGTCATCGTGCGCTCCCTTCTTAGTGCTGGTACACCCCACATAGTAGCTGAACTCCGAGTTCTGTATGCCATCGAACTGAATTCGGAATGTTGCATTCTGAATTCAGAATGCTAACGTGACTGTCAGCACATCAACTTTTGAATGTGAGCCAATGCACTAGAAGCAAGGAAGTGAAATTCGGGTGAATGCCAATTCCAATTCCAATCCGGATCCTCAGCCGGCCTCCGCCGCACTGCTGACCGCCCAGTTCCTGTATGCACATGGAGTCCGTCGTGTGTTCGGATTACAAGGTGGGCACATCCAACCAATTTGGGATCATTTGGCCCGTATGAACGTCGAAATCGTCGACGTTAGGCACGAGGCTGCTGCAGTGCACATGGCCCACGCGCATGCCGAATTGACAGGGACCGTCGGCGTCGCATTGGTGACGGCAGGGCCAGGAGTGACCAACACGGTGACTGCCGTTGCCAACGCCTTCGTCTCCCGAGCCTCCGTGCTGCTGCTCGGTGGTTGCGCACCACGTCCACAGGCCAATATGGGTGCCCTGCAGGATATTCCACATACCGCCATCATGGAGCCGATCACCCGTCGTGCGCGCACACTGCGTCAGGCAGACCAGGTTTTGCGTGAACTCAGCGAGGCATGGGCACTTGCCGAGGGCGACGGGGGCGACCCGGGACCCGTCTATATCGAGATTCCTACGGATGTTTTGCGAACACCAGTCGCTCCGAGGACTGTCCTGTCCGAGTACCTCCGCCCGACTTCTCGTCGACGCACCGTCCCGGCGGCTGAGGATACTGCTAGCGCGGCCGCACTCATTGCTTCATGCCGCCGACCTGCACTCGTGTCCGGTCGTGGAGCTAGAGCGTGCTCCGCCGAACTTGAGCGGTTCTTGGAAGTGACCGGGGCTGCTTACCTCGACACGCAGGAAAGTCGATGCCTTGTCTCGGAGGATCATCCAGGTTTCGTCGGTGCGGTGCGTTCGGCAGTGATGAGCGAATGCGACCTCCTTATTACGGTGGGACGTCGACTCGACTACCAACTTGGCTACGGCTCACCCGCAGCGTTTCCGAACGCCAAGATTCTACGAATCAGTGACACCGCCGCCGAACTGATCGACAACCGTCGCGGTGAGGTCGAGCTTCTTGGTTCGCCTGACCTGGTGCTCGACGCGATCACTGCGCTCCTGGTCGGCGGAGGCCACGACCCAGAGACTCAGTGGCGAGACGAATTGAGAGCTCGACACGTTGAGCGGGCACGCCGCTACAAACAAGGGCTTAGCAAGTCCGAGTCGGGAGCCGATGGATTGATGCATCCGAATCAAATCTTTGCGGCGACAGAGAGTCTGGGCCTCGACGACGGGATCGTCGTTGCTGACGGCGGAGATCTTCTCAGCTTTGCGCGTCTCGGTGCATCGGGCTCCGCCTATCTCGACGCAGGAGCGTTCGGTTGTCTAGGAATCGGTGTGCCGTTTGCGATCGCCGCTGCACTCGAGAACCCAGAGAAAGTAGTCCTATCGTTCAACGGCGACGGCGCTTTTGGCTTCAACGCGATGGAAATTGATACAGCAGTCAGGCATGGCGCGAAGATCGTCGTGATTGTCGCGAACAATCGCGCATGGAACATCGAACGCTACGACCAGCAAACCAACTACGGACTGATCGCGGGAACTGAACTGGGCGATGCGGACTACGCCGCGATGGCCCGTGCACTGGGTGCGCACGGCGAACGCGTCACTGACCCCAACGACCTCACTGATGCGATCAAACGGGCTGTCGACGCCGCACCCGCAGTGATCCAGGTTGATGTCACTCGAGATGCAATCTCGCCCGATGCCCAGAAGGGGCTCGGATATGTACCGGACTACCAAGCACTACTGCCATGGAACGACATCGAAATCGAACGCCGGGAGAATTCATGACAAGCAATCTGATCGGGACCGCAGCGACCAGCACCCAGCAACTGTCGATGGAGGAATGGTCCTTTCCGACACGGTACAACAACGACTATCTCCCCAATACTGATAGCCGATACTGGTTCCGCCACCGCGAAACCATGGATCCACAGCAGCGCGCCGAGGCTGTTCTCATCAGACTCCGAGAGGTGATGCGGTACGCCTACCGCACATCGGACTTCTACCGCAGGAAGTGGGATGGCGCCGGGATCAGTCCGGAGGATATTACTTCGTTCGAGGCCTTCGAATCGGTACCCGTCGTCACCAAAGCTGAACTGCGGCAGTCTCAGTTGGACTCTCCACCGTACGGCAATTACCTCTGCGCGCCGGAGTCCGAGATCCACCACATCCACGGCTCGTCGGGGACGACAGGCACCCCCACCGCCTTTGCTGTCAGTCGGCAAGACTGGGACACGGTCGCGAACAATCACGCTCGCGTGATGTGGGGGATGGGACTACGGCCAGGGGACACGGTGTTCATCGCTGCCGTTTTCAGTCTTTATCTCGGCTCGTGGGGTGCCCTTGCCGGCGCAGAACGGTTGCGTTGCAGAGCATTCCCCTTCGGTGCGGGCGCGCCAGGGATGACGGCACGGGCCGTTCGGTGGCTGAAAGCGTCAAAGCCCAAGGGATTCTATGCAACTCCTTCGTATGCGCTTCGATTGGCCGAGGTGGCGGTGCAGGAGGGCATTGATCCGAAGGAATTCGGGATCAAGGTGATGTTCTTCTCCGGCGAACCCGGCGCATCGATACCCTCGGTTCGCACCGCGATCGAGTCTGCCTTCGGTGCACGCGTCGTGGACTGCGGGACGATGGCAGAAATGACGCCGTTCATGAGCGCATCAGCTACCGCCGAGACTCCGGACGGCATGCTGCTGTACCAGGACATCGTCCATCATGAGGTATGCGATCCAACCAACTACAGGCCGGTTCCGTACGGCGGCGAAGGCACTGCGGTATATACCCATCTCGAACGGACCTCACAGCCGATGATTCGGCTCGCATCTGGTGATCTGACCAGCTGGGTATACGAGGAAAACCCCTGTGGCCGTACCTATCCGAAGCTTCCCCGTGGGATCTACGGACGTATCGACGACATGATTCACATTCGCGGTGAAAACGTGTACCCGACAGAGATCGAGAATGTTCTGCGCAACGTCGAACACTACGGTGGTGAACACCGCATCATCGTTTCGCGGACCGGATCAATGGACGAGATGCTCGTCAAAGTCGAGTGCAAGCATGATGCAACCGAACCCACTGCAATCGAGCGTTTTGAGGCAGTCGTCAGTGCCGAATTGCAGGCGACTCTGGGACTGCGTGTGTCCGTAGAGACCGTGTCCACCAACACATTCGATCGTACAGACCACAAGGCGCGACGCGTCGAGGATCGCAGAGCGCTGGTCTAGTCATTGTCGGGTGTAACCACAAAAGGACGGATTCATCATGGCTGATTCCTCTCTCTTCGGTAACCCACCACCGTCGTCCGCTGAAACCGAGGCTGTGTACAAACGGGTCTCTCGGCGGTTGATTGCTTTTCTGTTCGTTTGCTATGCCGCCGCCTATTTGGATCGTGTCAACGTCGGCTTCGCCAAACTCCAGATGCTCGAAGACCTGCAATTCAGCGAGGCGGTCTACGGACTCGGCGCCGGCATGTTCTTTGTCGGTTACATCCTGTTCGAGGTGCCGAGCAACATCATCCTGCAGAAGGTCGGTCCAAAAATCTGGATCGCACGAATTATGCTGACGTGGGCACTGATATCGGGTTCCATGGCATTCGTCACCAGTCCCGAAATGTTCTACGCACTTCGATTTTTACTTGGTGTAGCCGAGGCCGGCTTCATTCCAGGCATCCTGTTCTACCTCACACAATGGTTTCCAGTGCACCGCCGTGGACGCGTGTTCGCGTTGTTTCTTTCCGCAATCCCGGTCGCTTCGATCTTCGGTGGTCCTCTATCGGGCTGGCTGTTGCAGTCCTTCAACGGCGCAGCCGGACTTCACGGTTGGCAATGGGTATTCCTGATTGAAGCTATCCCGTCGCTGATTTTGGGCTTCGCGGTGTTGAAATGGCTGGACAACAGTTACACAGACGCTAAGTGGCTCACTCTGCGCCAGAAACAAGTCATCGAACACACGCTTGCATCGGAGGCGCTCACCGAGGACACAGCTACACACAATCGGGTCTTCGACGTACTCAAAAGCCCGAAGGTGTGGCTACTCAGCGCCATCTATTTCTGCATAGCGCTCGGGATCTACGTCATTGGCTTCTGGATTCCCACGATTATCAGCGACTCGGGGGTCGCCGGCGGGATTGCAATCGGGCTACTGACCGCAATCCCGTACCTCGCGGCAGTGGTCGCCATGATTGCGAACAGCACTCACGCGGACAAGCACGGTGAACGTCGATGGCACACTTCGCTTCCGTGCTGGGTGACAGCCGCAGGACTTGTCCTGACGGGCCTCGGGGCACACAACACAACGGTCGCCATGATCGGCCTTGTTATTGCGGCTGCCGGCGCATCGACCGCTCAAGCAGCGTTCTGGAGCCTGCCGGCTGCGTTTCTTACGGGAATAGGTGCCGCGACTGGTATTGCATTGATCAACTCTGTCGGCAACATATCCGGAGTTGTCAGCACGTCGGCTGTCGGCTGGCTGTCGAGCATCACAGGTACCACCACAATCAGTCTCTACGCGGTCGCGTTATTACTAGTGACCGGTGGCGCTCTGATTCTCATGATTCCGGCTCGACTGCTTGACGATCAACGACACCTCGATCGCGGCGATCCTTCCGAGACAACTGTGTCGCATCCAGTCGTAACTCATCCACGATCTGGGCAATCTGTTCCGCCGCAACCACATCAGACGAAATCGCCACTTCCGACTGAAAAGGACACCATCGCATGACCTCAACGGCTGTTTCAGCTGCAACTTCAACTTTGTCTTCGTTGACCATTGATCGTGAAAACCGACGCGTGGACGGAGGCGCCCTTTACATCGGTGGCCGTGCGACGGCACCCAAGCTCAAGCAGAGTCTCGAGGTAGTAGACCCGAGCACCGGAAGCGTGATCGGAGCCATTCCCTGTGGCTCCGTCGAAGACGTCGACGACGCAGTTGCAGCTGCCAAGGCCGCTGCAACTGGGTGGCAATTTACGGACGTCCTAACTCGCTGCGACTTGGTGAAAAAGCTCAGTTCCCTCGTTAGAACGCACGCTGATGAACTGGCGTGGCTGGAAGCGGTAGACAGCGGCCACTACCTGGACAAAGCCAAAGACCTTGTCGGCGCTGTGTCGCTTTGGCTCGATTACCATGCGGGACTTGCACCTACCGTCGGTGGAAGGACCATCCCGCTGCCGGGCAATCGATTGAGCATGACGGTCCTGGAGCCGCTCGGCGTCACAGCCCACATTATTCCGTGGAACTACCCACTGGTCTTGTTAGCTAGATCGGTAGCACCCGCATTGGCCCTAGGCAACACTGTGGTGGTCAAACCGGCCGAGGACACATCGCTGGCATCGTTGCGATTCGCCGAACTGGTGCACGAAGCCGGATTCCCACCGGGCGTCTTCAACCTGGTTACCGGCCACGGTGCCGATGTCGGCGCAGCTCTCGCCGCTCACCCGGACGTAGCTGGCGTCACCTTCACGGGGTCGGTCCAAACAGGTAAGGCAGTCGCACACCTCGCGGTCGACAACATGGCACAGGCTAACCTCGAACTCGGCGGTAAAAGCCCGAACATCGTCTTTGCGGACGCAGACATAGACGACGCCGTCGAAGGCACCGTCCAAGCATTCTGTTCGCATGCCGGCCAGGTCTGTGTCGCGGGTACACGGCTGTTCCTGCACGAGGCAATCAAAGATGAATTTCTCGTCAAACTGAAGGAACGTCTGAGCACCATCAGTATTGGTGACACATTGAAACCGGGGACTCAAATGGGTCCGCTCGTGTCTCGTCGGCAACTCGAACGCGTCCGTGAATACATCGAGATCGGAAAAGCCGAAGGCAAGTTGGTTTACGGGGGCGGAGTGCCGGCCGGAACCCATCCGGGTGGCTACTTTATCGAGCCGACCGTTTTCGTAGATGTCGACCGTACCGACAGGATCGTCTGCGAGGAGGTGTTCGGTCCGGTGCTCTCTGTTCTGACATGGACCGATCTGGATGACCTGGTCGAACAAGCTAACGACTCCGAGTTCGGACTCTTCGCGTGTATCTGGAGCCGCGACATCAAGCGCGCACTATCCACCGCCAGAAAGCTCCAGGCAGGTGGCGTCATGGTCAACGATTGGCAGGCCGAATCGCCACTGGCACCTCACGGTGGATATAAAAGCAGCGGAATCGGGCGAGAGAACGGTCTGGAAACTGTCGCCAGCTACACGCAGGTCAAACATATCTCGATCGGCCTCGACGAATCGTTGCGTTCGACTGGCGACTGGGCGAGTGCGCCACTCTGATTCACCGATCAGCACGCAACTAAAACTCAGCACTCACCAAAACCCAAGTAGACCCTGAGGGCCGTACGAGTAGAGGGAGAATCTCCATTTCAGCCTCACATCACACCATTTATGACGTCTTGATCATCGGTGCCGGACCCAGTGGCGCCGTCGCGGCGAAACGATTCGCCGAGGAGGGATTTTCCGTCGTCTGCCTGGAGCAAGGCGATTTCCCCGACTACACGAAGATACGAAGCGCCACAGATGAATTCGAACTGGCGAAGGACCGGCACTTCAGCTGGTATCCGAACAGACGACAAGCCGACGCTGACTACCCAATCAACGACGAGCAATCCGACGTTGCACCCCTGATGTGGAACGGTGTCGGGGGCAGCTCAATTCTGTATGCCGCGGCATGGCATCGATTCAAGCCTAGCGACTTTCGGGTCCGGACACTCGACGGAGTAGCAGACGACTGGCCGTTCGACTACAACGAACTCGCACCCTATTACGACCGGGTAGACCAGGATTTCTCCGTCTCCGGAATGCCGGGCGATCCCGCCTACCCGTACCACGAGCCGCCACTTCCGCCCTTCCCCCTGGGAGATATGGAACGACGCGTCGCGGCCGCCCACGACCGCCTGGGCTGGCACTGGTGGCAGGGCACAAACGCCATCGCCTCCGTCAAGCACAACAACCTTTTGCCCTGCGTCCGGCGTGGAAGTTGCCTGTGGGGATGTTTCGACGGCGCCAAGGCCTCGGTAGACCGGACCCACTGGCCCGTCGCCACGTCGCTGGGCGCCAAACTGGTCACCAACGCACGCGTCGTTCGAATCGAGACCGACTCCGCCGGCCTAGCCACCGGCGCCACCTACATCGACCGCACCACAGGGCAGACGCATTTTCAGCCGGCGAGAACAGTATTTGTCGGCGCCAACGGCATCGGAACTCCGCGACTGCTCCTGAATTCCGCATCCGAGACGCACCCCAACGGGCTCGCCAATTCCTCGGGCCAGGTCGGCAAACGCCTCATGATGCACCCTTACAGCGTCGTCGTCGGGCTTTTCGACGACTTCTTCGAAGGCTGGCAGGGACCTTACGGGCAACGGGCGTACTCGCTCGAGTTCCAAGAGACCCACCCCGACAGGGACTTCGTCCGCGGTGCGAAATGGCAGCTGATGGGGACCGGTGGTCCGCTCGCAGCCACAGGAGCGTGGCCCTTCAACGGAATCGCCTGGGGGGAAGGCATTCACAAGGAAGTGGATCGTCGGTTCGGACACACCGCCGGATGGTCGATCATCGCGGAAGACCTCCCAAACGAATCCAACACCGTGACCTTGGACCCGACACTCACAGATTCGGATGGTCTACCCGCACCGAAACTTCACTACCGTGCCTCCGAAAACACGATCAAACTCCTCGAGTTCAACCAGAAACAAGCCGAGATCTCCATGAAGGAGGCCGGCGCCTACGAGACGATCGTCGCGTCCGTGGTTCGCGAGACCGGCTGGCATCTACTCGGTACGGCAACCATGGGAACTGATCCCGGGCGCTCGGTTGTCGACGGTCACGGCCGCGCACACGATGTAGCCAATCTCTTCATCGTCGACGGCAGCGTGATGCCGACATCGGGATGCGTCAACCCAACAGGAACTGTTGCGGCACTATCACTCCGAACCACAGAACATGCGATCGCCGCTGCTCGCGAGCAGCAGTTGTCGTTTGCAGTGCGCTGAGCGCGAAGGGACGAAATCATGAGCGACTATCTCTCCATCACCGCCCAGCTCGGATGGGTTTGTGACGCAGTCATTCCAGCCGATGCCAGCTTGGGGATGCCGTCCGCATCCGAGGCCGGCGTCATCACAGATCTATTGCCCCGTGCACTGGAGGTTCGGGACGATCAGAAAGATCGGTTCATCGAGATCGTCGGTGCCCTCCCGTCCTCCACACCGGCAGATGCGCTCGGCAGTCTCGAATCCGGTCTGCCCGCTGAGGACTTCGACCTCGTCGCGCATCTGATCGCTGGGGCGTACTATCTCAACCCCGATGTCAACGCCAAGCTCGGGTACCAGGGGCAGGAAGCAATGTCGTACGACCCGGACTACGACGAAATCAACGAAGTCGCCGAACGGATCGTCGCTCGCGGCCCCGTGTACATCGATCCATTGACCGGTCAGCGCGCCCTGGCCCAACAGACATAACAACCGTAACCCACGCGAAGGTGTTGTTCGGCTACTAACGATTGCCGGACAGCACCTTTCACATTTTCAGACAGTCAGAGTATCTGTCGAGACCACAGTGCGAGCACCCCTAGGTTTCGCCCCGAACTACAACGCCACTCCACGACGCGTCCAATTCACTGATAGCCGCGTCTCATCGCGAGGACATTTCTGCCCTCTTTCGAAGGACACTTACATTGACAACTACCGTAGACTCAGCGATATCTCCTGCCGTGAGCACAACGCAGTCTCACCCGTGGCCGCTCTTCGGATTGTTGAATCTGATCGTGGTGGTGGCACTTTCGATAGGGTCGTGGTATCTGCTTGCCGACCCACAGACCAGCCCGTGGGACTTCTACCCACTCCCGTTCAACGCTGCATTGTTCTGGTCAATCGTATTCATCGTATTCATCGGATTCAATTGTGAATTCGCAGGATTCGACAGAATTCCTCAGCCCTGGCGAGGTTCGGTCGTCCTTGTTTCCACAGCGCTGTTCGGAATCGCAGCCACCTGGCTACTCTCTCCCGGCCTCGGCGAACTGTACCCGGACTTTGCATCCGATCGCGAGGCCGGACTCGGCTACTTCGCTGGTGCACTCTTCGTTTTGTTCGGATTCGGAACGTGGGTAATGGCGGCACTCAACTGGAATCATTGGCCATGGACCGGACTGGGCATGAAGCAACCGTTGGCCGGACTCTGTGAGATCGCCTTCGTAGCGATCCCGACGTTGGCTTTGTACTTCACGCTGGGGCTCCCGGCCGTGTCGCTATCGGCGACCAATCCTTTGATGTCCATCGATACGGTTCTCGGATGGTTCTACTCGATCGTGGTGTGCGTGATATTCACGGGTCAAACGCTCGACAATTGGCCATGGCGTTCGTTCGCATCCAGTAGCAAACGTTGGTTGATGCCGCTCACGGCTACGATCGGCAACGCTGCCCTCGGTACAGCTTTGTACTTCGTCATGGTTTCCGTAGCAAAGTTCTTGGTCGGTCAATCGAATGTCGATGAGCTCGGCGCTGTCATCAACCAGTTCCCGGCGCAGATCGGAGTCTGCTGGGTGCTTTGGATGGTTTTGTGGGCCAATGCGTTCGGCAATAGGCCCACTCGATACGGTGACTCTGTAAATTTCGCCGTTCGGGCCGTCGTTACGCTCACCCTTGGGGTTGCCACTTTCCTCTTCTACTACAAGTTTGCCGCCGGGCACATCCTCCATGAACCCCCGATCGCCGGAAGCCTGTACGGCAACGCGCTTGGGTTCATCGACTGGTTAGTGCTCTGGACCCTGCTGTACGTTGTGGGTTTCCAGTCATGGGGATTGCGCCGATTGACTCCAGCTCCGTAGGTCGCATTAACCGCAGATGACACTGCCGCTTGGGGTTTCCCGGACAGAACCGCCGAATACGTCTGGGCATCGGACGTCTCGAAGGCACACGACATTGCTCGAAAGATCAATTCTGGCACGGTGTGGATCAACACCGACCACGTTCTCGGTCCTTCGGCGCCGTTCGGAGGCTTCAAGCAGTCCGGTTGGGGACGCGAGCACAGCGCCGCAGTATTCGATGCCTACACCGAGCAGAAGACCGTGATTTTGAACAAGGGTGTGCTAGTGATTCAGATAGCAAAAAATGAGGCCAAGCACATCGTCTCTGCACGTAAGCTGGTCGAGAGGAGGAGCGTCGCAACTGCGGTTGCGTCCATTCGAGCCCGAGCAGAGCTGTCTACGACGTTCGGTTCGAACGTGATTCGTCAACGCGGGATTGCGGAGACCGGCGATATGTCGGAATTCAGTGCCGCTGATGCGGACTTGCGCGGTGCCATTGTTCATGCAGTCAGCTACTCCCTTCTGGAGCAGTTCTACCTGGGCTTACATGAGCGGCAACGGAGGATGGCAACCGACTCTTCGGCCCGCGATCCGGGACAGGTCAGCGGTATCGTCGAGGATCACTCACGCTTGATAGGCCTGATTGAATCAAGTGATGTCAACGGATTCGAACTCGCGGTAGATCGGGATATGCGTCGAGTTCACGGATGGAACCTGGGGACTTCGCTGTGACCGGGCAGGTTGAACAGCATCGGGCCGGCGCAGTAGACGGAAGTCGCCGATGGATTCTCGTCGCAGCGGGAATGTTTGCCGTTGCGTGGGGCGGAAACGAATTCACTCCTCTGCTGGTCATGTACCGGCTGGAGCATGGATTTTCAACCATCACCGTGTACACCTTCCTCTTCGCCTACGTCGTAGGAATCGTTCCTGCACTGTTGATTTGCGGTCCGTTGTCGGATCGAGTGGGTCGGCGACCAGTGATGCTTCCTGCCACCGCGATCGCTGCCATCGGATCAGTGCTGATAGCAGTCGGTTCCGATTCGGCACTCTTACTGTTCGTAGGCCGAGTATTGACCGGTATTGCGTTGGGCATCGGTATGGCAGTGGGTGGCAGTTGGGTGCAAGAGTTGTCTGCGCGCGATCCGCGTTCGTCGAGCGGATCGGGCGCGAAGCGAGCAGCAATGGCACTCACCTCAGGATTCGGACTGGGTGCCGGTGTTGCTGGTGTACTTGCTCAGTGGGCGCCGTGGCCCACGCACCTTGCCTATCTGGTTCATGTGTCGATTTGCCTGGCCGTCGGCGTGGCTATGTTCGCGGCGCCTGAAACGCGTATGCCTATCTTCGCGGACAAACGCGGAAAGCTTGTCGACGCTTTGAAAGTTCGCGCGGCATCACACCGAAGGTTTTTGCTCATCGTCCTTCCGGTAGCGCCGTGGGTATTCGGTTCCGCCAGCGTCGCTTACGCGCTTCTCCCATCACTCATGGCCGGTAGTAGCGGTGGCCTTCCGATAGCCCTGTCCGCACTGATGTCGGTGCTCGCACTCGGAGCCGGGTTTGCCATACAGTCGGCGGCCCGAAGAATCGACAGTCCCCTCGGCGCACGCGGATCCATAGTTGCCCTGACAATACTGACCGTCGGGATGCTGCTCGCTGCTTGGGCCGCAACAGTTCTGACGCT
Source organism: Rhodococcus sp. ACPA4 (assembly GCF_002300185.1). Taxonomy (NCBI): domain Bacteria; kingdom Bacillati; phylum Actinomycetota; class Actinomycetes; order Mycobacteriales; family Nocardiaceae; genus Rhodococcus; species Rhodococcus sp. ACPA4. The sequence goes on along the minus strand of NZ_NSDY01000003.1, from coordinate 132,221 downwards.
CGTGAGCGCGCTACTCGCGGCGACTGTCCTCGGTTGTGGTTACGGTATGGCGCTTGTCGCCGGACTACTGGAGGTTCAACGCATTTCCAGCCCGGATGATCTTGCGGGACTCACCGCGGTGTTCTACTCGCTTACGTATCTTGGTTTCGCGATACCGGCCATTCTGTCGGCTCTCACCGAGCAGTGGCCGGGTGTTGTGACCTATCCGGTCATCTTCGCGTTCGGCGGGGTGCTTGCAGCCCTGTGCGGCGTCTTCGTTCGCACCCAAACCGGACGACATCTACCGATCAAACAATGCGAGGGTCTTCGTCCTGATGGCATGACGGCCGGGACGGCGGCGCAGGCCCCCTGATAGTGACCCGGTGAGGCCTTCCCCGTTGCATGTCGTCGACCACCGACCAGGCGCGTTGGAATGGACGTAGCGTACGTGGGGGTCGCCCGCAACATGCATGATTAGAACATCCCACGTGCGAAGGAAAGGTTTACTGTGCCATTGTCTTGGATACGTTTCGAGGCGAGTTGCCGGTAGTCGACTGATATTTTATTTCTCAGACGGCGACATTTCTGACGAATGCTCTGGGAATAGCCATTTCGAATCGAGCTCCGACACCCGGCACTTTGATTCATTGCGACAGTGAGACTGTTTGTGCCGTCGGCGTTCACCCGCCGGGCGCACGACTCAGGCCTCGTCCCGTCGACGGGAGCGATCGGCGAATGCTATGACTGTCAGTCTGTTTCTGCCGGTCTATGCGCGTAGATTCGGCAAAGTCCCAGCCAGAGCGGCTTGACTCCTGTTATGAGTGACCCTTTCGGTGTCTTTGCGTTGATCTGTCAGCCCTCTGGTTGGGCGCACGGCACTGGCATCACGTCCGATCTGACTTGATAAGGAGCCTGGAGGTCGGTTTGCGAGCGTCCCCGTGACAGTCCTGTCGATCGGGCCTGATGCCAGTGTGCAACCCATGGTAGATCGGATCGACGTACTGGAGGAACCGTCATGGCCACCACCACAGCTGTAGATATCGCGAAATCAGGCGATGTTGTTGTCGGGATCGATACCCACAAATACGTTCACGTCGGAGCAGTATTCGATACCACGGCCGGTTTGCTATCGACCATCAGCGTTCCTGCCGACTCGGACGGATTCTTCCAGTTGCTCTCGTGGGCTGAGTCATTCGGACAACCGATAGCTTTCGGCATCGAAGGGACCGGCTCCTACGGTGGTGCATTGACCTCGTTCGTTCGGCGCCGCGGCTACCGCGTCATCGAAGTCGCCCGACCGGATCGACGGATACGCCGGTTGGTCGGGAAATCGGACACGATCGACGCCCAGAATGCAGCGAAAGCAGTGAGGGCCGGGTTCGCTACCGCCGAACCGAAAACCGCCGACGGAACTGTCGAAATGATTCGTCAACTCAAAGTCGCACATGACACCGCAGTCAAGGCCCGCGCCACGACAATGGTGACGCTGAAAGCGATGCTGGTGCATGCACCGGAAGCCTTGCGCTCCGAGACAGCAGGGAAGACGCAGATCATGCTGGCCCGCCACTGCGCAGCCCTGATCGTCGAGTACCTCAATTCACCCGAGGACAGCATCCGGGTCACACTTGCAAGTCTGGCTCGTCGCTGGCTCACACTCGATCACGAGGCAGCCGAATTGCACGAACATATCGAAGGATTGGTGAAAACCACTGCACCGCAACTCGTTCAAACATACGGAATTGGCGCCGACACGGCAGCAGAGATCTTGATCGTGTTCGGTGACAACCCGGAGCGAATCAAGTCCGAAGCAGCGCTTGCCAAGCTTGCCGGGATCAGTCCGATCCCGGCGTCTTCAGGGACGACGACTGGGAAATACCGGATCAACCACGGCGGCCATCGGCAACTCAATGCGGCCATCTACCGAACAGTCATCGTACGCATGCGGTTTCACGAACCCACCAAGATCTACGTCGCACGCCGCACCGCCGAAGGAAAGGCCAAAAGGGACATCATCCGCTGCCTGAAACGCTACGTCATCCGCGAGGTCTACCACCTCGTCAACAATCCCGTGACCAGTGTCGATGCGAGTTGACAACTATAGGAGCATCAATGCAGTAATCGAATCACTCTGGGGCAGAATGCAAACCTCGCTTTGGAAAACAACGTGCGATGGCTGTGCAGAACACCTTTGGCGCGTCCGGTGGTCCCGGACGTGAACATCAGCAGAGAGATCGCGTCGAGGTCGGCATGCAGGATCGGTGCGGAATCGCCTGTGCGGAAGTATGCAACCGGAGCCATCTCGGGTCTGATCACCAGCAGCAGCACCGGCGCGGCGAGCGTGCGGGTGGCCTGAACCTCGTCGAACGACTGGACGCGGTCGACGCCCCGGTACGTATCCGGGATTACGACGGCGGCGAGGGTGACGGCGTCGAGCACGGCGCGAATCTCGGTTGACCGGTAGTTCACCGGGATCGGACACAGAACCGCGCCCAGACCCCAGGCCGCGTGGGCCACGGCCACAGCCTCCCACCAGTTCGGGAACTGCATGCCCACGCAGTCACCTGCCTGTACTCCGTTGCGCTGCAACCATTGCTGAATTCGGGTGACGGCGTCGAATAGTTCTGCACCCGAAATTCGGTGGTTCTCCTCGACGACGAAAATGCGGCTGGGATCCGCTGCTACGGCGTCGCGAAGCAGCTCGGGAGTGGACGTTCTCAGCCCGGCCGCTTCGGGATACACGACCGGGGAAATCCAGGTGGGGAGATGGGCATGTGATGGCCTCCTGGGAATTCCGCACTGCGGAGGGGCTGGGAAATCCGCACTGGTGGAAAGAAAACAGGGTTGGAATCGGCCAGCCGGCGGACGGCGGAGGTACACGCCGGCAGGCCGAAGTTGCAGCCTCATGATGACTCTGCACATCTGCGGTAGAACCGCGCTCGAGCCCGGCGACGAGGTTGCGGCTTTGCGGCCATCTGAGAGATAGGTATCCATCCGGGTACTTGGGCCCGTGCGCAACGCTCACGTCCGTGAGAGGTTCAGGAGGTACCTACGCCGGCGATCGGTGGCGATGATGACTCTCGAGGATCGATTGGACAATTGTCAGTGCCTGCTGGCGCGAGCCAGACTTGCAGATGAATACGATGCAGTTCGGCGATTCTCGGAGCATCGGCGCACGTTGGTTGAGCAGTCAACCGGCATGAGAACCTACCTCCGAATGCTGTAGGAGCAGCGGCCGGGCTGGTTCCCCGGCGAAGTGGCGTGATGCCAGTCCTCGAGAAGGAACAGAACACGAGGAGGACTCGATGAGTGTGCGGATCGCCAAGCCGGCTTCAGAGCGACTCGAGTGGACGTCGGCGTGCCCGCTGAGTCACCTGATTACGGGCCGTGGAGTTGCCGTGTTGCTTCGCAGTGGGGAGCAGGGAGCGCTGTTAGGGCTCGAGGCTGGCACCTTGCGGGCCGTGAGCAACTTCGATCCGTACGGCCGCGCCGCTGTGATATCGCGTGGACTGGTCGGTGATCGCAATGGTGAACCAATTGTGTTGTCCGCGTTTCTGAAGCAGGCGTTCTCGTTGATCGGCGGACGGGCATTGGACGACGAGTCGGTATCGCTTCCGGTGTATGAGGTTCACGTCTGTGCCGGCGTAGTTCAAGTGCGCAGCACCGGTTGCGTTGTCGAGACTGCCTCGTGAATGACGATATGCCGTTGGCGGGATTCACCGTCGGCATCACGGCCTCGCGTCGCGCCGAGGAATTTGCGTCACTCCTTACCCGACGGGGCGCAGATGTGATGTTCGCGCCGGCGATCCGCATCATCCCGCTCGCCGACGATCGTGAGCTGGAACGCGTTACACAACAGATCATCTCGAATCCTCCCGAGGTGGTGATTGCTACCACCGGAATCGGATTTCGGGGTTGGCTCGAGGCTGCTGACGGTTGGGGCGAGGCCGAGAATTTGAGCGCGGCACTGTGTTCGGCGCGTCTGCTGGCTCGGGGTCCCAAGGCGAAGGGTGCAATCCATGCGGCAGACTTGCGCGAAGAGTGGTCACCGGTTTCGGAGTCTTCGGCCGAGGTTCTCGAACATCTTCTGTCCGAGGGCGTCTCGGGCAAGAGTATTGCTGTTCAATTGCGCGGCGCCACCACCGAGTGGGAACCAATTTCTGATTTCTGTCAGGCATTGTGGGACGCGGGTGCCGAAGTCATCGCGGTCCCTGTGTACCGTTGGGAGCCACCGGAAGACCCGACACTTCTCGATCGGATGATCGACGCAATCGCTTCTGCCGGAATTGATGCCGTTAGTTTTACCAGTGCGGCGGCGGTTTCGTCGCTGGTGATGCGTGCGGACAGTACAGGACGACTCGACGAGGTCCTCGGTGCCATGCGCGGGTCGGTGACGGCTGTGTGTGTCGGACCGGTCGCATCGGCGCCGTTGGATGCACTGAACGTTCCGACGACGGGACCTGTCCGTTCCCGTCTGGGCGCACTTGCCAGGCATATTGTCGAGGAAATTCCGCTGCGAGCCAATCAAATTCAGGCCGGTGCGCATGAAATTAGTGTTAGAAGCGGTTGCGTAGTCGTGGACGGAGCGGTGAGGCAACTGTCGCCCGCGGCGATGTCGCTGATGCGAACCCTTGGTGCGAGTCCTGGTCGCGTCGTCTCCAGGGAGGATCTCCTTGCCGCTCTGCCCGGTGGTGGCACTGATACTCACGCCGTCGAAACTGCCGTGGCGCGATTGCGGGCGTGTCTCGGCGCACCCGAAGCGGTGCAGACTGTGGTCAAACGCGGTTACCGTCTTGCCCTGGATCCTGTTGACTGCGTACGCAATTCAGGTGATTATGCGCAGTGGTGACGATGTACTGGTATGGGTTGCTCACGGCACACGAAGTGGGCGTGGAGTGGAAGTGATTGCGGCGCTGGCCGAAACGGCGAGGCGCTTCGGCGGCACCGTCCGCGCCGCAGTGCGGAACAGATCTGGCTTCGGCGCGGCTGGGCGACGACGAATCAGCGCCAACCTGACATTGACCGAGGATCATGTTCTGGTCGCGGATACATCAGCGGCTATGCAACCAGCGGTCCGATCCCGGTCTGCGCTTTCTTCGACACTACCCGTCGGTTGTCGACGTTCTGCGGCCAAGACAGGCCGTCGGCGCTGACCTAGCTGACTGGTGCGTTCTGTGCCAGGGCAGGGATGGAAGCAGAGTCGCATGTTGGACGGGGCGCCCTGTGACGGGTGTTCTGGCCGCAGTCGCCCAGTGTCCGAACTGTGCAGGTGGTATCCGTATATCGAATCGGGTGGCAGTATGGAATCTGAGTAGTTGCCCGTGAGGTGAGTGCCGTGTCGCATTATGAAGAGCGCCACGCAGGCGATAGATCGGCATGATCGATGCCTGGTGACGATCCGTTCGCTACTCAGCGCGGTGTACCCCCATCGGTGACATCGGAGCTGGATGCCGTTGGGTTCACCGATGCGACCGAGATCGGGCGCGGCGGCTTCGGCGTCGTGTACCGCTGCACCGAGACGACCCTGGACCGCACCGTGGCCGTGAAGGTGCTCACCGCCGACCTCGACGAGGAGAATCGGACGCGCTTCGTCCGGGAACAGCGGGCGATGGGCCGGCTCACCGGCCATCCCAACATCGTGAACGTGCTGCAGGTCGGCACCACCGCGAGCGGCCATCCCTACATCGTGATGCCGTATCACGCGCAGCGATCGCTCGATGTGCGCATCCGCGAGCAGGGCCCATTGTCACTCGAGCAGACGCTGCAACTCGGCGTGAAGCTGGCCGGCGCGGTGGAGTCCGCGCACCGGCTCGCGATCCTGCATCGCGACATCAAGCCGGCGAACGTCATCCTCACAGATTACGGCGAGTCGGCGCTGTCCGACTTCGGCATCGCCCACATCCCCGACGGATTCGAGACCTCCACCGGCACGTTCACCGCCACCCCGGCCTTCACCGCGCCCGAGATCCTGGGCGGTGGCCCGCCCAGTGCCGCCGCGGACGTCTACGCCCTCGGTGCGACGGTGTTCTGCGCCCTCACCGGCCACGCGGCCTTCGAACGCCGGAGCGGCGAGCAGGTCGTCGCGCAGTTCGTGCGTATCACCTCGGAGCCCGTTCCGGACCTGCGTGAACTCGACATCCCCGATGACGTGGCCGCCGCCATCGAGCGCGCCATGTCCGCGAATCCGGGCGCCCGCCCCACGGCCGCACAGCTTGGGGACGTCCTGCGTGAGATCCAGTTCCGCCACGGTCTTCCGGTTGACGAGATGGCACTGCTGTCCGCAGCCGTTCCGAAGGGCGGCGATCGGCGTCCGTCGACGAGTGGCGGGCCCGCGCCGACCGGGCCGTCGACTCGGGGCCGGAAGGGAAACCTGCCCGCGGAGCTGACGAGTTTCGTCAATCGCCGCAGCGAACTGACCGAGGCGAAAGAGATGCTGTCGACCTCTCGCTTGGTGATGCTCACCGGAATCGGTGGCGTCGGGAAGACCCGGCTCGCACTGCGGATCGCGACGAGCGTCCGGCGGGCCTTCCGCGACGGGGTTTGGCTTGTCGAATTGGCCGACCTCCGCGACGAGTCGCTGGTGGTCGGGGTGGTGGCGTCCGCTCTCGGGCTGAAGTCCTTCTCTCACGAGCCGCTGCAGACGGTCCTCGCGGAATTCCTCGAGCCGCGCCAGATTCTGCTGGTGCTCGACAACTGTGAGCAGGTGATCGACACGGTCGCGGAACTGGCCGAGACGCTGCTCAGGTACTGCCCCGAGCTGCGCATCGTGGCCACCAGTCGAGAACCCCTCGGCATCGGCGGGGAAGTGACGCTGCGAGTTCCGCCGCTCAGCGCGCCCGCTCCTGGCCGTCAGCTCGACCTGGCAGCTCTGCCCAGCTACCACGCGGTCACCTTGTTCACCGAACGTGCTGCCGCTGTCGTTCCGGGATTCGCGCTCACCGAGGACAACATGGCCGATGTGGCCGGGATCTGCCACCGGCTCGAGGGGTTGCCGCTGCCGATCGAGCTAGCGGCGGGGCGGTTGGCGGCGCTGTCACCTGACCAGATCCTGCAACGGCTCACCGACCGCTTCGCGCTCCTGACCCGCGGCGGGCGCACCGCCCCGACGCGGCAGCAGGCCCTCCGGCTGTCCGTCGACTGGAGTCACGAGTTGTGTACGCCCCAGGAGCAACAGCTGTGGGCTCGCCTGTCCGTGTTCGCGGGCAGCTTCGAGCTCACGGCGGTAGAACAGGTCTGCGGCGCCGACCTGTCGCCAGAGATGCTGCTCGATCTGGTCGCGTCGCTGGTGGAGAAGTCGATTCTGATCCATGAGGGATCTGCCACGGCGGGGCGGTACGGGCTCCTGGACACCATCCGCGAGTACGGTCTCGAAAAGCTGGCGGAGTCCGGCGAGTACAAGCAGATGCGGCGACGCCACCTAGATTGGTACGAGCGCCTGGCGCTGCGGGCGGAAGCCGACTGGATAGGGCCCCGCCAGCTGGATTGGATCGCTCGTCTGGAACTGGATCAGCAGAACTTTCGTGAGGCGTTGGATGCCTGCATGGCGGAGCCTAGTGACGTGGTGGTCGGTCTGCGCATTGCGGCCGCGCTGTACCCGTTCTGGCTTACCAGCGGAAAGCTCAGCGAGGGCGTCCGCTGGACCGAACGACTCCTGACCGTTGAGGGCGTTGCTCGCGGGACGGAGTGGGTGCGGGCCGTGAGCCTCGGCGCGGTGTTCAGGGGGTTTCGGGGCGACATCGCGACCGGCGCCGAATGGATCGGCTGGGCGCGCGCGGCATCAGCGGCACTCGACGATCCCAACGCCGCCGCGACGGCACTATATGCAGCCGGCAATGTGGCGCTAAGCTCCAATGACATATGCACCGCGGCAACATGTTTCGACGAGGCGCTCGATGCCTGCCCTCCCCACGAGAATCTCCTGCGGGTCGCCACGTTGGCTGGCGCCGAGGTGGCCAGCGGACTACTCGGGCAATCAGCGAAGGCAGCCGACTACCTCGCTCGGGTGCTGGACATCACCGAGCCGCGCGGCGAGATCGTGTTCCGGGCGTGGGCCGTGCGGGCACTCGGGTTGACGGTGTGGGAGACCGATCCACAGCGCGCGATTGCGCTGATAGAGCAGGCATTGCGACTACTGCGGTCCGTCGGTGACTCATTCAGTGCCGCGCCTTGTATTGAGTACCTGGCCTGGATCGCCGCGGCCGACGAGAACTACGCGAGGTCCGCGGTGTTGCTGGGCTACGCGCAGGCTATGCGACAGACGGGAGGCCTGCCGAGAATCGTCCTCCCGAGCTTGCGTGCACAGCACGACGAGTGCGAGAGACGGACCCGCCGGGCACTCGGGCCGAAGGCGTATGACGCGAGCTACCGGAGGGCTGCGTCCGCCACTTTCGAGGAGGCCGCCGCGTACGCTCTGGACGATTCCGCCGAATTACCCGAGCCATCTCGGCCACGGGGCGCCACGGGCAAGACCGCGACCACCCTGACCCGACGTGAGCTACAAGTCGCCGAGCTCGTCGCCGAGGGTCTGACCAACAGCGCCATCGCCGCCAAGCTCGTGATCTCACCACGGACCGCCCAGGGACACGTCGAGCACATTCTCGCCAAGCTGGGATTCACCTCACGGACCCAGATCGCCGCCTGGATGGTCGAATACAACCGGGGCTGACCACGGTCGGCGTGAACCACGGAGCGCGGGTGCGGCCACCGGGTGAGTTAGTGTCCACGGGCGCGCTCGTCCTACACTAATCTCGCCCAATTTGGCGGTGTTGGTGAACGATCGGACTCGATCGGACCGCCCTCGGGTCGTGTCCCCTGGGGGTAGCGGTGTTGGCTGTCGAGTGCGTCCAACAGGATGTGCTCGCGCCTGGCCTGCGGGAGTGACCGGTGCGCTCGCTCAGCGCGCGGTGACAGTTGGTCGCGGTATGCACTGCGGTGTGGGTGTCCGTCCCGCCGGCTTCTCCGCTGGGTATTTCGTGGATGGAGGTAGGGCCATCGAGGACGCCGAGAGTTAATTGTCTGCAATCCGGAAGCCGGGCTGAGTCGGCGTGGCAGCAGCGCAAGCTGGCGCGGCGCTCGGAGCAAGTCGGCCCGACTAACGCGCGCAATTCCACTATTGCGGCAGACTTCCGCGGTCCCCGACGATGCGAAGTGCGAATTCTCCATAATGCTTCGCGAGATCGATATCGCGGAGATCTCCACTATGCCGGAACCATGACTTGGCGTTGTTACCCATTTCTACGACGACAAACGTTGCAACTCGGGGAACCTCGGTAGCAAATCGGCCCTGTTCACAGCCGTTCTCAATGATCTCCATGATGCGGCTCGTGTATCGCCGTCGCTTTTCGATGATCACCCTCTGGTTAGTCTCCTCCAGGCAGTAGATTTCTGTACCGCATACCGTCACATCGTGGGGGTGGCGCAGGAATTGCAGGACGATTGACTCGGTCGCCTTGAATAATTGCTCGCTCACATCGTCGACACCCGCAAGCGCACGGTTCATGGCGATCAGGCCACGATCCATCGTTGTGTTCATAATCTCCACGAGAGCGTCTTGCTTGGATTCTAAGTGGTTATACAAATTCGGCGCGGACACCCCTACCGCGCCAGCGATGTCCTTCATTGATGTTCCGCGGTATCCGCGGGTGGCGAAAAGCGTCGACGCGGCGTCGATTACAGCCGGTCTCGTCAAGGTTCTTGACCGTGTCATGGGTTCCAGCATAGCATGATAAATTAACGTTCATTAATTTAGCACGTTCCGGGCTCGCGACCCCCTGGGTGGGGCGAGCATGGCAGATCCCTCAGGTTCATCTCCGCCATCGCCTAACCGCGGCGGCGCGTATGGGCTTCGATCGGTGGGCGGTCTTCAGCCCGGATCGGGTTACGTGCGTCGGATCGACTGCCTGTGTCTGGATTATCGCCTTCATCGAAACCTGCTGAGGGAGAAGGGGTCTAGACGGGTTGGCTGATCACGGGTACCCTAATGGCAGTTAGTCTTCGTTAACTCAATCCCTACGGGCTCGAAGATCGGCCGGTTTCAAGCTGGCCACCACAGTAGATCCCGACCGGGCTACCCATGACTGCTGCAGGTGTACTCTGCCCTTAAATTTATGAACGTTAATTAATAAACTCGTCCCGCTGGATCGCTCGATCGGGGGCGGTTCAACAGCCTCAGACATGCGGCACCAACCCGAGGAGACATGACGTCATGGCATCGCTAGCACCCCCGATCGGCACCGCCGCAGACCGCAATAGTGACGCCTTCGCAAGCATCGTCGAGCATCACACCCAACATCTCAAGGAGCTGCGCGCGGTATTAGCCCGTGCCGCCCGGGGTGGGTCCGACAAAGCTCGCTCACGGCATACCGACCGCGGCAAACTGCCCCCGCGTGACCGATCATTGAATCCGAGCACCCCACGGCCGGACGTCTGCGGCAGGCACGATTGGCGGCCCGCTTCCTGCGCACGGTTCCAGATGCGCCCAAGGCGGCGCCTCTGCTCGGTCAGCACAACACCGAGATCCTCGCGGAAATCGGTTACAGCAACGACGAAATCGCTTCGCTCGCTGCGGAAAAAATCATTGGAACTGAGCAGGACGCCGTTGCCGGCGTCTCTGCCTGAGAGGAAGTGCTAGACAATGTCAACTGTTTTGGTTGTTGGTGCCGACAAGGGCATCGCTCACGCGATCACCCGCCAGCTGCACGATCGCGGCGATAACGTCATCGCGGCATGCTTGTTCGACGGCGCCGATCTTGCCGCCGACGGAATCGCAGTCGAGCCGTACGTCGATGTCACCTCGCAGGAGTCGGTCGAAGCACTCGCTGCGCGGCTGTCCGACGCGGGTGCCAAGCTGGACGCGGTGTTCCATGTCGCCGGTGTGATGTGGCTTGATGAGGTCGGGTCGCTCGACTACGACCTGATTCGCAGGCAAATCGAGATCAACACCCTCGGTCCGCTGCGGACGATCGAGGCGGTGCGACCGTTGCTCAACAAGGGCGCGAAGGTCAGCATCGTCACCAGCCGAGTCGGATCCCTGGGCGACAACACATCTGGCGGCATGTATAGCTACCGGATCTCTAAGGCCGCAGCCAACATGGTCGGGCTGAATCTGCATCACGACCTGTCCAAGGACGGAGTCAGCGTGCTGTTGCTCCACCCGGCAATGGTTGCGACGGACCTGAGCAAGGACTTCCCCGGCGAGCACACCTACATCACCCCGGAGCAGTCAGCTGCCGGCCTGATCAAGAACATCGACAACCTCACGCCCGAGAACTCGGGCCGGTTCCAGCACATGGACGGCACCTTCCTCGAGTGGTGAGACTCGGTTGAGGATCGCCCAGCAGTACGACATCTGACCGTCCGTAATCGACTCTTCTGGAGCACTGTTCGATGATTGACCTCTACTACTACACGAGCCCGAATGTGCGAAAGGTTCTGATCGCACTCGAAGAGCTTTCGCTTGAATACCAGATCATCTGGACCGAACTCAAGGACGGGGACCATTTCACGCCCGAGTATCTTCGGATCAACCCGAACGGCAAGGTCCCGGCGATTGTGGACCATGACGGCCCCGGAGGCGAGCCAATCGCGCTCTTCGAGACAGGGGCGATTCTGCAGTATCTCGCTGAAAAGACCGGCCGGCTGCTGCCCGCCGACCCCCGCGGCCGCCAGGAAGCGTTGTGTTGGCTGTTCTGGCAAGTAGCGAACCATGGACCTATGGCAGGTCAAGCCGCCCACTTCGTCTCGCACGCCCCGAAGCACGGTATCGACAACCCTTACGCGAGAAGCCGATACGTCGGTGAGGTGGCACGCCTGTACAAAGTTCTCGATGATCATCTCCGGGATCGGGACTATCTCGCCGGCGAGTACTCGATTGCCGACATTGCAACCTACCCCTGGGCGAGGGTTGCCGGTGGGCATGGAATTACGGGATCGGACTATCCGAATATGAAGGCATGGTCGGACCGAATCGCAGCGCGCCCGGCCGCGAAGGTCAAGATCTCCGACCCACGTGAAGAGCTGGCGCGGAAGAACATCTACAACGCAGAGCAGTTCCGACTCCTGTTCCGACCCGAAGGACCCCCGGCATGAGCGGGAACAGAAGTTCGAAGAAGCTAGACGGCAAGGTGGCATTCATCACGGGTGCCGCTAGGGGGCAGGGCCGCAGTCATGCAGTTACGTTGGCGAAGCACGGTGCGAACATCATTGCCGTCGACATTTGCGCAGATATCCCGACGAACCGGTATCCGTTGGCCTCGCTGGAGGACCTGGAGGAGACGGCACGGTTGGTGGAGCAGGAGGGGCAGAGGGCAGTGACGGCGGTCGCCGACGTGCGCGAGGCCGCGCAGCTACGTACAGCCCTCGAAAGAGGAGTGGACGAGCTCGGTCACCTGGATATCGTGGTGGCCAACGCCGGAATCTGCCCAATGGGCGCGAGTGTTGCGCGGCGCGCGTTCCTCGATGCAGTCGACGTCAACCTCGTAGGTGTCATCAACACCGTTTCGGCCGCATACCCGTACCTGTCGGCGGGGGCGTCGATTATTACGATCGGGTCGATCGCGGGTCTGGTACGAAAGGGAGGGACGGACAATCCCGCGAGAGGCGCCGGCGGCCCAGGGTACTCCCACGCGAAACAGGGCGTGGCCCGCTTCACTCACGATCTGGCACTGCAGCTTGCGCCTGATTCGATCCGGGCAAATGTGGTGCATCCGACCAATTGCGCTACTGACATGCTGTACAGCCAACCGATATACGAGGCGTTCCGTCCGGATCTCGAGTCGCCGACCAGGGCTGAAGCCGAACAGGCCTTCCCCGCGACGCACCCCATGCCAACCGGATGGGTCGAGCCGCGCGATATCAGTGCTGCAGTCCTGTTTCTGGCCTCGGAAGAGTCCCGCTATGTCACCGGACTTCAGCTCAAAGTAGACGCCGGAGCCACCCTGTCTCTCACGGCGCCGTTCACCGCCCTGTAGGGATAGTCATCTTCTTGGAGTTTCTCTCGGTAGACGGAACGACCTGTGATGCGACAGATCGCGCCGCACCGTCAGCTCCAACGTGTTCACCGAAAGGCATTCCAGGAAAAGGGTTCGCAGCGTTGTCCAGTCGGGACACTGGGCGACACGGGCTGCGTCCGAGGAAGGGCCAAGGGCTCGAACTCCCGTGCGTGAACGCAGCCAGTTCTCGCGGTGTCGCGCCGGGCAGAGTTGATCGAGCTGGAAACGGCTGAGACTGGGTCGATCCAACCCTTGGCGGGAAGCGGCCAAATCTGCAGATCGATCACGCTGTTGGGGGATGCGGCCAAGTGGGTGATGGTCGAGCTTCCATATGAGAGTGCGGCGGAACCGCATTTCGTGAATGCGGTATCGCGGAGGGTCATTCGCAGGTGTCGCTAGTGATCGGCAGAGCGGACTTGCCCCTCGAGGGCCTGCAATCCGCCACGAACTCAATTAGGCAAGGTCCTCAAACATCAATTGCGTCAGACACATAAGGAATGACATGTCCAGGATAACGAAGCAGATTCTCGCCGATCTCCGGGAGGAAACCGCCGAGCTTGAGTCGATGATCGAGGGTGCCGACGATGCGTCCTGGATGACACAGACGCCGGCTGAAGGGTGGACAGTTCAAGACCAACTGAACCATCTCGCCTATTTCGACGACGCAACCACACTTGCCATGCGTAACCCCACCGAGTTCTCACAGCTAGCTGACAGCCTGATGGCGAGTGCGCAGGATTTCCCAGGTGAAATCGCTGAGCAGCAGCGGGGTTTACCCGTCGAGGCGACGCGCGATTGGCTCCACCGAGCGCGACAGAACCTCCTCACTGTCTTTGACGCCACCGAGGACACTCGACGAGTGCCGTGGTTCGGCGTGTCTATGAGCCTCGCATCGTCAATTACGGCGCGGCTCATGGAAACCTGGGCACATGGGCAGGACATAGCCGATGCGCTGGCAATCGAGCGACAGCCAACCGCTAGGGTTCGACATATTTGCCACCTCGGCGTGCAAACGAGAGCATTCAGCTATGCGCTGCGCGGCATGGAGGCGCCCACGGAGCCAGTCGGTGTTGTGTTGACCGCGCCTGACGGAGACGAATGGCGGTGGGGACCAGAGTGCGGCCAGAATAGTGTTTCCGGTTCGGCGTGGGACTTTGCTCTTGTTGTCACCCAGCGCCGCAATATCGCGGACACAGGCCTCGTCGTCACCGGCCATGTGGCAGGTGAGTGGATGTCCATCGCGCAGGCATTCGCTGGTGTTCCGGGATTGGGTCGAGCGCCGATGGGGGCAGTCCCGTTTGTCTTGCTGTCGCCGTAAGTCTTTCCCTGATCAAACGCCAAAGCAGCGTACGGGGTATAGAACGGCTCAACTTTGTCGCCGTACGTCGTTTCAACACGTTTCCCACCGCTGCGAGCATTCCGACGGGAACGCTGGGATCGGCGTCGGAAGTTGTTTCCCACGCCCCCGGGGTCATCACCGCAAGGACGTCGATGCAGCCCAGGGGAGTCGGTGATGCGAGTGAGGGAACCGTGAGCTCTAAAGGTTCGGCTCCGAGCATGGACATGGCGAGCCCGAGCGCTAGTGTGCGGCGACTGGAATCGGTCTTTTGTACGTCGGTAACCGAAAGGTCCTTGTGGAGTAGGCAAGTGGGTACCTCATCTGCCGGATTGACGACGCTTACCTGGCAGATGAGGAGGAGTCCGACTCTGCTGGGGGACGATTTTGCGTTCAGTGTCGACGGCAGTTGGCACTGATGGCAAAGTCGCTGTGGATAACTTCGCCGGTTGGCTTGTGAAGGACAGGCAATGTGTTGAGGAGGATGGGTCGATACCTCTGCGGCGCTTCATCGGTCATGGAGCGGTGACTCCAGAGGTGTTCGATGGTGTGGAAGATGGTGATCGGCACTCTTGCCGGTTCGGATGAGTTGGCCGCCGCGGACATCATTGTTTATGAAGTACTCGCATGGTGATGTCTGCAGTGAAGATTCGGAGGATCAGTCATGACAGACTCGAACCACCAGGCGCTGCTCATGTCACTGACGTGCGGATTAATGCAGCGCGGACCAAGTTGATCATCGACAAGAAGTTGAAGAGGACGTCGAAGCCCCAAATCGAGAGATGGGCTCAGCTCAAAACTAGTGGTGAGCGGCGCGGCGCCTCACCTCCAGCATCGAACTTGTGAGCGCGGCACGCCAGCGGGCGATTCGCACCCCGAACGATGCGCTTCCCCCGTCCACCGCTGGTGAGAGAGACAGCCAGCAAGCGGCCCTTGTGCGGCAAGCCCCATACTCGTGAGGTTAGCGGTACAGCCAGGCGCCGGTAATGCGAGATCTAAACCCTGAGCATGGACAGGCCCCGCTGGAGCGGGGGGTCGCAACCGGCGAGGCCTGACGCCTCTCCAGTGGAGATGTATGCTCAACTCTCGCTGAAGGGGCGCATAGAAAGTAGCGGCCAGCAACTCGGCCTCGCCATTTACGTACCAGTAATCACGAATCCCTTGGCTTCGCAATGAGATTGGGGCTTTTGCGATGTCGGATCCGAAAAACAGGTGCCTACGTAGGTACTTTGGCCCATGTATATCGCATTTTCCACTGGCAGGTTCAGAACGTACCTACACAAGTGATCGAAGGTGACGGCAATGACTACTGTCAGAGATCAATTGGACACTTGCCAGTTCCTGCTGAACCGTGCCCGGCTCGCCGAGGACGACAACGCAATCCGGAGACTCTCGGAGCGTCGAGACATGTTGGTTAAGCAGCTGGCCAGCATCAGCGCCCACCTCCGCGTTGTGTAGGTGCAGTGGCCGGGTTGGCACTGTTGCGGCTCGGCTACCTTGCGGCTTTCCATCTGCGAAAGCCACGAGCCCCGACCTCATGCCTGAGATCGGGGCTCGTTGTCGTCCGCGCTGAGCACACAGCACAGCGACCCACTATCCGCGCCGAGATCCACTCCCCTCATAGCGGATCCCTGCATGTCCACGGTAAGACTCGGTGAGAAGCAGATGCAGGTTTTGACGAGATTTCTTCAAGTGGGTGACCAAAATCCAAGCCTGTCTAGGGACGGACGATATTCGTCGCAGCAGGGGAAGAGCTCACCGACGCAGGAGGTGGACGTGTCGCGCCGGTGAGCCGTACGCACCGAGTCGGCCGATGCGCAGCTGTGGGGCCCACCTCCGGCGAGTTACAGCCGGTAGGCGGGCCGTGGGCGACGGACCCCACGCCCGAGAAGATCCACCGTCGCGCAAGGAACGTAGCCGAAAACTGGTGAATGTAAACATGTTCAGCGCCGGCCGAATATGGTTGAGGTGCGGGCAGTCAGCCGCCTTTGATGATGTAGCTCGCGAGGGCAAGTCCTCCCCCGAGGAAAACGCTCACTGCCAGGATCATGGCCTGCGCCGACAACGAATCCGCCTGCGGTACATGCGGCGACCGTGATAATTGCGGTGTCGATCTTGCTTCGACGTTCTTGGGGCATGGCTGCTTTCGTGGCAACTCCGTTCTGTCCATCCCCCTGGAATGGACAGAACGGATATCGGGGCCTTGTCGGGCCGACTTTGCGGGCAGTCCGACAAGGCCTACACGTTCCCCGGACCGAAGCACATCGGTCCACGAAGCTCGTGCTCGAAAAGAATAAGCCGGTCGGTATTTATTGCTTAGGGTCTAAGGTCCCCGTTCCATGCCGAGTCGACGCGCGGGCAGGTTAATGCGGCGAACGGTCCTGGGGAGTGATGCCTGTCAGGCTCCGGCTGGGGGATGGACGGCCGAGTGGGACTCGCCGGCCAGTGTGTGATCAGCAGATCGGCGAGTCCTGGGCGCACCGAGAACCGAGGCGGAAAGCGGTGCGCCAGTCTTGTGCCCCGCCAACGATCTGGGGGATGTCACGCCGGCGGGGCGGCTCGTCACGCGACTGGCTCAGCAGTCTGCGAGAGCAAAAACACGATATACGGCACTGAGTGCCGAATGCCAGTCTTCGTCAGGTAACAGACACTTGAACGCTGAACTATCCCCAATTGATTCATAGTCCTCGGGGGATCACTCGCGGCACGTTGTCGATACTGCCCGCAATTTGCTGTCCCGACAATCCCATAACCCCGTGGGAAAAGGACGCACACGAACAAGAGTGGCTTCAGCATCTGGGTCGCGAACAGATCGATGCGCGGAGCTATACGAGCAATGAGGAAGCTGCGAGATGAGAGCGCTCCGAGTGTATCCGTCTGTGATTCGACAGTGGACGTCAATGGTGCGAGTTCCGTCGTCCCCGGAGGTGTTGCGACGGGTCGCCATATTGTTCGATGCACCGATACAAGAAGTGCTGATTGCGTCGGGGTACATGACCGAGGAAGAGAGCCTTCCGATGGATGCGGTGGCGATGTCCCTTCGCCGATTGTCCACCGATCAGATTCTCGACGGACTTCGCCGGCGGGCAAGCCAAGATAGTGGCGGGTCACCGATTCCGGTGCGCGTCGACGGCGTAATTCACCAACACTGACTGCCATCGGCCGGGGTTAACGGTTCAGGCGACGTGCGCGGCAGTCCATGAAGGGAATAAATGCCTCACCCGAGTTACGAGTGACCGCATCACGGGTGAGGCGTGCATCGACGTTGGAGGGTCGGACGCAGACTGGACTTTACCGAACGAATGTTGCCCAGAAAGGTGATCCTCCTGGCCGGTCGTCAGTACCGGCCAGGCGAGTCGTGCGCGCCAACCCTGGGGAGACGGCGCGCAGAATGTAGCGGCCCGCTGACTTCTGCGTGGCAGCGTGATGGCGGGCAGGGTGCACTCCGATCTCGGATTCGAAATGCAGAGAGAAACTTTACCGAAGCACGCCCGGCGTTGGGTGACGCCTCAAACCTTCTCGGGGCGGCTTTCGCTGTTCACTCGTTGCAGTGCTGCCGCACCCGACATCCGTGGCTGTTGCCGGCTGAAATGAAACGTCGGGTAATGCGGGCATCGGGCATAGTCGGTAAATGGTCGGAAAGATTCTTGTTTTCGGCGCCTGGATGTAGGCAAACAGCTGGGCAGTGGCATCTTGGGATACTTCGCTACGCGCGCCCTCATTACCAGTAGTTCTGTCGTGAGTGTGTGATGGATGGTGCGCGCGAGTGGGTGTGGTCGGTGGAGGATCCGTGAATGAACGAAAAGAACGGCCGAACCAATAGCGCGACGGGTGTTGGCTCTCGGGTCAAGGTCACTGCGCCTGGCCCCGGCAGCGGCGGCGTGGCATGTACCGGTGTGGTGGTTGAGGATTACGCGGACATGGTGATCGATTCGGAGTCGGTGGGTCGGGATTGGGCTCCGGTACATCGGTGGGCTATCGCCTTGGATGACGGAAGGCTGATTTTTGCCGATGACGAGGATCTTGCGGCCGCCGACTGACGGATTGCTCGGGCTCATGCGGGCGTTCTCGTCGAGAGTTGCTCCCGCAGCTGTCGCATGATCTTGGCGCGAGTGTGAGCGTGAGCAATGTGTGAATCTCGCTCGTACGCTTCGTGTCGACGCGCTGCTTGTTCG
The DNA here is from genome assembly GCF_002300185.1 of Rhodococcus sp. ACPA4. Lineage (NCBI taxonomy): Bacteria > Bacillati > Actinomycetota > Actinomycetes > Mycobacteriales > Nocardiaceae > Rhodococcus > Rhodococcus sp. ACPA4. The sequence continues at coordinate 113,745 of NZ_NSDY01000003.1, read as the reverse complement.
GCCAGTCGAGCCCGATCATTGTCGCGGGCACGTTCGGCCGGGGAAGGCTGTGACCAGTCGATGTGTGCCAGTCGCCAGCGCAGGAACGCAATCGGTCGTGTGAATTGTGTAGGCCAGACCCAGCCCCGAGATTGGGTGTCTCTGGTGAGTTCACGGGCAATATCACGGCCCGTCCATCGGGTGGTGTCGATGCCAGCTTGGTCGAGCACGTCGCAGATCTGGCCGACATGCTTGATCGTTTTCAGCGCTGGAATGTGAGAAATCAGCTGAGCGGCGGTGCGTTGCAACTCGATTGGGTGCGGCGTGGATCTTTGTGAGTTCTTCGGCTTGCCCGCTCGCGTGTGCGCGTGCGTTGGTGAGAACTTCAAAACAAGAGATGGAAGAACAAATCCCCCAGAGGGGGATAGGGGGCCACGGCCGCCGGGTTGTGGAGAAGTTCGAGAGGTTGTGCGGGCGCGGTGTGCAGCGACGCAAAGTGTTGCGCGAGAGCGCTTTCTGGACCTCTTGAAGGGCGCGGTGATAGTTGTGACAGCGACGCGGGGCGAGATCAGTGCCCAGACGGACGCTGCACGGAACTGCCTGTGCCCGTGGTGTGCTTCTGCGGCCATGGATTCAATTTTTTGAAGGTAGCGGCCGCGGACGAGTTCTGTGGCGACTCCGAGGCCTGTGAGGACTCGTCTGGCGCGTTTAACGGCGCTAACGCTGACTCCGGCGCGGGTGGCGATGGTGCGGCGGGAGGCGGTGATTGAGCGGCCGGTTTTACTTTCGGCGTAGTGGGCGTGGGTGACGGCGACAGCGAATACGGTTTCGGTGCTGACGGTGTGAGATTTGCAGAGTTGGGCGCCGGTGGGGGAGTTGAGGAGTGTGCGGACTTGGTGTTGCCATTGGGTGCGGCTGGTCCAGATGGGGGTCCGGGCATGTTGGCCATCTTTGATGGGGAGGGCCCAGGAATTGCCGCGTTGGTTGCTTGTTGCGTTGAGTGTTTCTATGCGGGCAACGTTTTCGGTGGCTTGACGTACCACGCGGTCCCATTCGTCATCAGTCGGTAGCGCAGGTATGGGCGTTGCCGGCCGACTGTCGAGGGCGTGGACCGATCCGGTGGGGTCGTGTTGTGAAAGTGTTGGCGCTGATTCAGGGCGTGCGATACCCTGAGACGTATTACCTGTCATCAGGTAAGTCCCTTCATGTGAGTGAAGAAAATTGCAGTACCGAAGGCGGAGCAGATATTTCGTCTTCAGTCAGTGGTGGCGAGAGCCCGGCCAGGCTCTGTGTTGATTCGGCGAATCGTTACGGACCCCCGCAAGGGGGTTTCGTCGTCTCTGCGAGCACTGCGTGTATTGAGTTGGATATCAAGGCTTTTCAACGTTTGATGCTTGGTGGTGGGTGACATCTTTCGTTAGGTGTAGGGCCGAGTTCGGTGATGCGGGCGCGGCGGGACGAGGCACGTCGTGGTGAAGGCGAGACGGCCTCAAAGTTCAGGTATTGGATGCGCAGGCGTGCGAGGTGTCAGAAATGCGCGGTGCGCAGCGAAAGCACCGCGCCTGCAACACCTGCCAGTCCCAGTACTCCAGAGAGAATTAGCGCCATCACTGTCGATCCACCCTCACCGGGATGTGGAGATCGAGCAGGTCACGCAGCGCGATCGCAACCTCGTGAATCTGATCGACCGAGGCAGTCTCCGCGTCGGTGGCCACGAGATCAGCGACGTCGAGGAGGCTCTCACGCATACCAACGGACAGTCTCCGAGGTCCCGCGAGCGCATCGACAGTCTCTCGGACAATCGTTTCAGCGAGCTGACGTACTTCTGCGGACTCGGACGCGGTGGGGCAGTCGATCCCGATTTCATCGAGGATGGAGCGAGCGGCGGTACTGATCATGGATTCAACCAACGGTGATGTGTACGTCGATGTTGTCATGATGCAACTTCCAGTCGTACAGGTGTTTTCGGGGATTCGACGGGTACGGGGTGTGCCGCGCGTGAAATCGCAGCGATGATGATTGTGCGGGCCGTGTCGGGGTGTTGAGAGGTGATGACGGCGGTGAACGCTGCAGTGACAGCTTCGACGCCGGAGACGTCTGCTCCCTGGCAGTGGTCGAGTCCGTCGGTGAGCAATTCGAGGACCGCGGTCAGTACTTCCCAATGGCCGGTGTTGTTGGGTGAGTGCAGGGCGAGCATCTCAGCGGTGGGTTGTTGCTCGGCTGCCCAGAGTTGGCGCAGGTTCAATGGATGTATCGCGTTGGCGGTCAGTCGGCACAACTGGGCTACTGGTGCGCAGATGTGGTCGAGTCCGTCAACGACCGCCGTCATTCCCCAGTGCGGGTGGGTGAGGAGATCCGCCATCCACGACCATCGCTGGGACGGTAGACCTGTTGAGGCTGGGGACGGAAGTGCCCCCGTGCTCAGGTCGAGGATGATTTCGGAGAGAGGTCGGTTTCGGTCTACGAGGTTGACGAGCAGTGGATCGGTACTCATGTCGAAGTGTCCTATCGGGTGGCGTCGAACAAAGCCGGCGGCCTAATCGCGCAAGGGCTACTGAATTCGAGGCAAGAGAGCAGGAATGGTGCGGGGATCGCCGTGGGGGACGGGGCGACTGTCAACGGTCCGTGAGCGTCGATGAGGTCGCGAGCATGCAGGACCGCTCGTGAGTCGACGTCGATCAAGCCGTGCACGTCTGGAGAATCGCCCGGGTGGGCGCTGGTGCGGACGAAGGACTGGCGGCTGCGGAGTCGTCCAGCGACTTCCACGAGGACCCACGCCCGGTGATAGCGATCCAGAACCGGTAAGTGCCCTTTCATGTCCGCAAGAACTCCGTACACCGTCCATGCTGACTCGAAGGTGTGCAGAACCAGTACGGATGGCACATCGCATGCCGGACTGTCGATGAGAGAGGTCGTTGTTTGATCGACCAACCCCACCTGAATCCTCACGCCGCGCTGCCGCGTCGGGAACTACGCTGACCGTCGACGCGCCGATAGTACGAACGCAACGCTGCGTCCGAGGTGAGTGGACGGCCACGATGGCTGAACGCAACACCCGCCCACACCATCGACTGCGGCGGCGTCCCCGCATCGACCATGGCGGACAACTCCTGCCGGCACTCCGCCAAACGCAGACAGCGGAAACACTCCGCTCGCGCATCCAACCCAGCACGGTACGAACCCTCATCGAGATCCCACGACTGCGGATCAATCGCACACGCCAACACCGTTGGCGGTGGAACCGCGGAACTCACGCCGCCGCCGTCGATGTCGAACGCGGGCGAGACGCTCTCGTCAACGACTCATACAGCTCTAACCGATCTCGATCGACGACTTTGCCGTGATTGTCGTACGCGTTGGCCGCCAGAATCATTCGTCGAGGGCCAGCCCCGCACTCGATCGCAGAATTCATATCCGCGCGGCACTGCGCCAGCAGAGGACACGCCTCACACGTGGTGATCGCGCGGCGCCACTCGCTCGCGCTGCGGCCGTCCATCTCCCACGACCGCGCCCTCCCCGAGCACAAACCCTTACCCTGCTCGGCACCGACAACCGGAACCACGCCCCGAACCTCCAGCTCCCTCCGGACAGCCCGCAACGTCGGGCACACGTCACACTCGGCGGTGAACACGAACCCACAGCGAGCGCACCTGCCCACGCGATCCTCATGATGAACACCCGCGATCCGAAGAAGATCGATCGTCGCGTAATGAAACAACTGAACGCGGTGGGAGCGACCGCCGTCCCGGCGGGACAACTCACGCAACGCAACAGCAGCATCCGGGCACAACGGAGTGCGCTCCGAAACCGTGAAACCGCAAGCATCGCAACGGCCGTCGATCGAAACATGCTGCGCCGCGACCCGACGAAACGCGAGAGTCGAAAGCTGTGGCGCAAACAGGGCACCAGATCTGCCGCTGACACCTGGACGGTCAACTAAGATAGACATCGCAGAATCCTTTCTGCATAGGAAGAAATGCTGGACGGGCTGTACCCCGTTTGGTCTCGTCCCTCGGTCGTTGGCGCGACCGGGGGACGTCTTTGTTTTGTGGATGGCTCTGGGCTAGGGCGGCCGCTCGAACAACTGGTATGTCCGTCCCGGCTGTTCTAGCAATCGCCATCTAAAACCATTCATCTAAAAATAGTCTCAGATGCGTATCGTAACGAGGAGGCGGCACAGTGTCTACTGATGAAAACAAGATTGGTAGGGCTTCGCCTGTGAGTCGACGAGTGATGCGGGGGTTCTCCCCTGAAAACCTTGTAGCTGCGCGCCGCTCCATGGGTATTTCGCGAGCCGAGCTCGCACGGCGTGCTGGAATCGGCGAGACCACGATCAGGCGTTGGGAGAAGGCCGACTCGTCTCCTCAGGTAGATCTTTTGGCAACTGTTGTCGTCGAGCTTGGTCTCGAAATCTCCGACGTTGTGCAGGTGCCCAAAGATGAGAGGTTTCCCGGGGACTGGCGAGTCCTCAAGGGTCTGACTCAACCGCAACTTGGTGGTCAGGCGGGTGTAAGGACGCCCATCGTCGGCGGTGTCGAGCGCGGCGAAATATCTCTGTCCGATGTCGTGGCAGAGAGGCTGGCTCGAACTCTCGGCATCTCGGTCGAGGAGCTTCGCGCTTCGCATTTCAGGGCCCGTAATCGAGACCCTGAGACCCCAGCCTGAGACGATTCTTCGAGACATATGCAGTTCTTTGGCGACCTCCGCTATCAGGGCGCGGTTTGTGGATCGTGGTGTGGGCTTGCTGAACTCGGTGTTGCCAACCATTGCTCCCTCTCGCGGTCGAGGTCAGCCTAAAACCCGAAACTTACTATTGCAAGTTGCATTAGATACGGTCCGCTTGGGAAGATCGGAGAAACGTTGGATGACCTGTGGCGACAGCGCCTCGCTTCTTGAAGGGAAAGGACGGATCGATGAGCACCTTTGCTGAACGGCTCCGGCACCTCTTCGACACCGTCCATCCCAAGGACAGAGGCCCGTACACCCAAACCGAAGTTGTAGATATGATCCGGTTTGGTGGCGGCAAGATGACGACTGGTTACATGTCCCAACTTTTGAGCGGCAAACGTCAATCGCCAGGAATTGAGACGGTGCGCGATATATGTGGGGTGTTCCACGTACCGCTGGACTACTTTGGCGACGAAGAGACCTATGAAGAGGTCAAGGAACAGATCGCTTGGATTCAAGATTTACGGGAATCCGAGAATCAGCAGGTCGCGGCGCGCTCATACAACCCCTTCCGCCGGATGATCCGTCGTGACGAGGAATCGTCCTAAGCGATCAACGAGTACGTGATGCCTGTCGCCACAGCTCCGGCGATCGCCCCGACGATCACCTGACCCTTGGTGTGGTCACCGAGATGCACGCGGGACCAACCGATTAGTGGAGTGAAAACAAGTGCGACAAGCCACCACGGTGAAAGCGCAAGGGCCAAAACGACTGTCACGCCAGCCGAGACCCCGGTATGAATACTGACCTTCCAGTGGAAAACACTCGTGATCACTGCGGCCACGACGAGTGCGATCAGTCCTGCCGACATGAAAGCGATCATCTCGATCGGTGCGTGCGCCAGGATTTGGATGATCAGCCCACCCAACGCCACGGTGAGTAGAACGACGATCAGAGCGTGACGTTCACTGATTTTGGTGACGTGATGATCACCGATTGTGGATTTCCGCATACCGAACAAAATGACACTCATCGGAACGACACCGGTACAAACAGCGACGAAGATTCCCCATCCGGGGGCGCCGATCGCAAGACCGATCACCAGCGATGTCGCTATGTTGATAACCCACGGGGCGCCAACTTCAGTCAAGATTCGGGCGGCTCGGTCGATGGGGCGTTTGCTACTGAGATCGGGTGTTTCTGTCATTGCTTGGACGCCAATCTTTGCTTGCTTTCACGGGTGTACGCATCCCCAAGGATGCACGCCCACTGAACGTCAGTGGTGCCGGGCCGGGGCCTGAGATCCGCAGAGCCGAGGCCATCAGGGATGCGACCGGTGATCAACCATCGAGCGATCGCAGCCACGGTGCTTTCTTGCGCTTGTGGCCCTTCTTGGGGAAGGTCGCGATGCCTGGCTTCCAGGCTGAGTGCATCGAGGAGCTCGGCAGCCCGATCTGCGACACGATCAGCCGCACTACTGCCTCTTTCTGATTTCCGCTGGGCGCCAGGCCAGCGGTCTATCAGTTCGCTATGGAGTTCGGAGAACATTTTCTGTTCGGATCGCGCCGCGAGGAAACTGTCGATCAAGGCCGAAAGCACTCCTGCTGCAATGAATGACACCCCGACTATCGCCAAGACTCTAGAGATTGCGAACGGTGTTGGAGTTGGATCGATCCAGCCATAGCGCGTGGCAAATAGGTAGCCGATTCTGAGTGCTGCGTACGTGGTTAACGCGACGGCACCTGGACAGATGATGATCAATCCGCGGCCAGTGACCGTTCGTCGGTCGGCCTGCCTGATAGTAACGATTGTCACGAGGAGGCACAGCAAGAATGGATATGTCATTCCCAACATCAGACCTTCCGCGTATCCGGGTAGGAAGGCGTACTCGTTGTCGAAGGTTTGGTTATCGGGATTCGAAGCCGGCCAAGGCGTTTTGAAGAAGAAGTAGAACGACAAAATCGCAGTGAACAACGAGAGAGATATGTGAATCCAGAGGATCTTCTTGGGATTCGCAGAGCTCGTCACATTCGTGAATATGATCGCTGTTCCTACACAAATCCCACAGACCAGAAGCATCTTTATGGTGCCGGGCATGCTCGCGCCAAAAGTTTGCCGCACGAACTGCTCAACGGGTTTCATGTTGAGAGCCATATGGATTGACATACAGATCAGTACGACAATGGATCCGGCAAGTGTCAATGACCGTGAGAACCACCAGCGTTGAACCCTCGTCGCAGCGGTCACCGCCAATAGTGCCGCTGCAATACCCGCAATCATCCGAGCGCCTCGTCCAAGCGCGATCGAATTGCAGGGTTACCCGAACCTCTCGTGTCTTGAAGTCTCCGAAGAAGCAAACTTCCGAACGCTTCCGCATCGGCTTCCTCAACGGAATACGTGTCGGTGCAGTCACGACGAAGCATCAGCGTCGCGAGGTCATGAGCCGACGCCGGAAGAAAATCAGTGGCCAAATCGATTGCAGGTCGGCCGAAATGTCCCAAGGCAATATGACCCAACTCATGCGCAATTGTTCGATCACGGGCATGAACCCATGCAGCGCAAGAGACTTCGTCATGGTCCGGACGGCGAACCCACTGGCCGAACACGCCCGGGGGCAGTTTCGCGTCGTGGAGAACGATGAGTGGTCGACCGCGCTCGCGGGAGAGCGCCTTGGCCATACCGTCCAGAGAGCGTGCTTCATCGCCGACTGCGATTCGAAACATGCGCTCGACGGCACGCGCCACCGTCTTCTCTGCCACTATGCGGCACCTCCTGACCTTGTGTCCCCAACGGCACCGACGAATACCGTAATCGGTTGGCAGCTGTTCACCCAAACCAGTTGGTAGTGGTTTGGATGAGCAGACGGAACCGCTAGTCTCGACCGAATGTCGCTTAACCTCCGTATATTTCGTTACACAACTGCATGTGTTGTCATCGGCATTGGATCGTCTTTGTTGTCCGCTAGCGTTGTTGTCTACACCTATACCGCAGGGCAGCTCGTCAAGATTCCGCTGAGTATCGACGCTGCCACCGTCTCAACTGGAACTGCGGAACTGCTAGACATAGCAGCTCTCGCAAATGGAAAGTTACTTGTCGAACCGACTGTCCCGATTACTGTTTCGCAGCGTGTCAGCGTGCAAGACCCGTCCAACTCCGAGGTCGTCACACTGCAGTCGGCCGTTCAAATGTTGCGTGACGATCGATCTGGAACCGCCGCCATCGTCAACGCAAGCATCGACCTATTGACTGTCGACAGAACATCTGGGATAGCACTCGCGGATCCGCCGGGATCGATCCAGACTGACATGGATCGACCCGCAGAAACTGTTGTGCACGAGGGTTTTCAGTTCAAATTTCCGTTTGCCACCGAAAAGAAGTCATATCCCTATTTTGATACGACCTTGCGTGCGAGTTATGACGCAGACTTCGTCGGTGAATCCGACCTGGAAGGCGTTCGTATCTACCAGTTTCGGCAAGAGATAGAGCCCGTGGCGATCGGCAGCAAATTCACCCTGCCTGCATCCAATTGGGGCAGGGATGGAACTGATCCGGTAACTATGACGCGCTTCTACGGCATAACTCGCGACCTCTCGATAGAGCCAGTTTCAGGTGCGATTGTCCAAGTGCAGCAACACTATAAGCAATACTTCGGAACATCTGTCGATGATCCGAAAGCGATAACGATTGTAGACGTAGCACCTAGGCTTGATGCTGCGACACAGCATGAACAACTTGAACGCGCGATCACGTACAGGAATCTCATCCAGTGGGGCACGGTCTATGGTCCGTTGATTGGCGTCTTCGGTGGACTGCTACTAGTCATCGGTGGGATCTATCTCGCTCGAAAGGCTTCACGAGTCGATATGCGCATCGAGAGTGTCGAGAATCGAAAATCCGTTGAACTGATCAGTCAGTAGTCCTTTCGCAAGCGGACCAGCGACCTGGTCTGAATTCACAGGTACAGTCTCATCCCGCGCGAAGGGTCCGTAACAATCAACGGTTGCAGACCTTTCGCTGCGTGATTGCTGGCGATTGCACACCTGGCATGACCGTTCTATGGTCCAGCAAGGTCAATGGCTACTGTGTACGGTCGCGTGGATGCTCGGCCCTCTATTGCACCTGTTGGAGCGCGGCGTCGGCTTTAGGCAGGCTCGCGGTGTATTCGGTGGCAACGCTGTCCCTGTTCGTACTTGCCCGCGAGAACACTCTTTTACCGGGGTCATAGCCGCGCGGATCTGCGAATTGGACGGCGACTGCGAAGGCGACCGGATCGTTGCGGGTTTCGGGCGGCACCGTCGCTGCGACGTCCATGAAGTGCTGCACGGCTGCCTCCGTCGCCTGGCCACTTTCTGTGCCACCCGGATAGCTGGATTGCCAACCGAACACATCGACCGTACGTGTCATCCCTGGCCCGCCGCCGCTGTTGCCCGCGTACCAGCCACTCTCGGCTTCCGCGGCAGCGAGAGCGCCAAGCGCCATCGTCTTGTCGCCGCCTCGTCCCGTGACAATTCTGACGATCGACTCGACGGTGTAGTAGCGGCGCACGTCGACGCTGTCGTTGACGTCGATTGCAGGCATCTGAGTTGCGGCAGAGGTAGTTTCGGACTGCGGACTGGCATCGTTAACAACGTTGTCGGCTGCACATGCGGTGAGTCCGGCGCCGAGCGAGGCTGCTGCGACGACGATACCGATCATGCGCGTGACAGCAATAGTCCGTGTGGTGCGTTTCATTTGCATTCTCCTTCGATGGTGAACTGCCGGATTCTGTGCGTCCGGTAGTTCTGAAACCGTTTGTGCCTGTGCGATGTTGGGTGCTGAGGTCTTTGTGGATATGGACTTACTCGATCGACGAGCGTTCACTTTTGGTGCGCTGGTCGCGTGTGTGTCGATCAGTATCTGATGCTGTCGAGGAGCCACTGGTCACAGTCCTTGGTGAGCGTGACCCACACGGTGGTCTCCGGTGTGACCGTGGTGGTCTCGTGGCCGACGATTGCCGTCTGGTGAATGCTGGCCACGCGGTGAATGAGGGTGTCGGTGTCAGGTGGGCAGCCCGAGCAGCCCACGTTCACGTCGGCAACGATTTTCGCGTTGTCGGAAGCCCACTGTCCCCATTGCGCGCCGGGTCCGCGTTTGGTGTGGATGTCGACGAGTAGCGACTCTGCGAGAGACTCGGTGAACCAGTTCCGTGCGCGCGCGTAAGCGTCGGTGGGGCTGCGATCGGTGGCCGGGTACCAGGTAAAGGCGATGGAGAGCGCCTGACGCACAGTGTCTTCCGCTGCGTGGGTATCCGGGTCCGATGGGACATCGACGGCTGGGAAGGGTGTCGCCGTGGTCGTCGTGACCGTGGACGGTGTCGCCGAGGAGGGGGCTGGCGTTGCGGTGCCAGTGTCCTCGCTCCCGAAGTCGGCGAAGAAGAACACCAACCCCGCAACGATCGCTGCGGCTATGGCGAGGAGAACGAGCTTGCGTGCGGTACTCACATGACCCTCCGGGCTTTCATATCGCTCTGCAACGGAGCTTGTTTGACGACGTCCCCGGCGGTGGGGGCATGGATCATCTGGCCGTCTCCGATCGCGACTCCGACGTGGCCGGGACCGGATCCTGACCATGCGCCGAATACCAGGTCACCTGCTTGTACCTGGTTGATCGGGATCTCGACGCCGACTGTCCATTGCTGCTCTGAAGTGCGAGGCAACGTGACCTGGTTTCCGCTGCCTTTGTAGATGGCGTAGCTGGTCAGTCCGGAGCAGTCGAACCCGCCGCCGGTGGTGCCGTTGATATTGCCGCCGCCCCACACGTACGGGGTGCCGATGTACTGGCGTGCAGCTTCGACGACCTGCGAACCGGAAGCAGATCCGGGGGAGACGACCAACTCGCCGCTACCTCCAGGTGTCGCGAACTCTGCTTCGTAGGCAAGGACTTTCGCGACGTACGGTTGCGTCTGGGTGGTGTAGTCGCCGCCGCTGGGCATGCCGCCGGCGTCTTTGACGGAGTATTCGCCGCCGTTGTATCCGGCGATGTAGAGCGAACGCGGATCGCCTGTGACGGATCCGTCGGCGATCCAGCCGTCGACGTTCTTTGCGATGTCACAGAAGTACCGGCCCTGAGCCATGATCGCGTCCCCGTCATCCCAGATCGAGATCTTGCCGTTCCCGTCGTCGTCCTGGCCGTACACGGTGAACGTAGGGTCCATGAATTGCGTGATGCCCTTCGCGCCGTCTGTGGATTCCAATCCGCGAACTAACCCGGACTCTGCTTTCGCATCCGCAGCCAGTAGCGACGGTGTGATCTGCGGGCACAACGACCCCGCCGTGCGGAACCAGGGCTCCATCTCGGGAGGAACTGATCCGGCTTTGAGATCCCCGCCGCCGGCGACGCCGAATCCGTCGCCGCAGTCGATTGAGGACGACGATGCGACCAGCGCGATGTTCGGACTGCCGCCGCCGTCCTCACCAGCAGGTGAGGACGCTCCGCCGAGCTTGGTCATCGGGTCGATCGCGAATCCGCCTTGCAATCGTCCTCCTTCCCAGTACTCGAAATGCAGGTGCGGGCCGGTGGATCCACCGGCGTTGCCGATGTTGGCGATATGGTCACCGGATTTGACCTGTTGGCCAGGGATGATAAGGATCCCGTCCGTGAACATGTGTCCGTAAACCGTGCTTACGGGCTGGTCGTCGACGAGCGAATCGATGACGATCCAGTTCTCGAATCCGACGCCGGGACCTTCACCGGAGGGGCCCGCTTTGACCGCGATGCCGTCGAGGGCGGCGTAGATCGGGGTACCGACCGGCCCGGCGAAGTCGACGCCTTTGTGCTCGGTTCCCCAACGGGGCCCGAACGGCGAGGTTTGCGTCGTCGTACCGGCTTTGGTGGGCTGGGTGATCGGCCCAGACGCTTTCAGTTCCGTGTTGCTGCTTGGTGATTCACTTGTGTCGCTCTCGCTCGACGAGGTGCTGCCGCAGCGGTTCTTCGGGATGACCGGATCATGCGCGCACCCGGACAACCCCAGAACAGCGGTGGTGCCGGCGATGAGGATCAGCGCCACCGTCCGGCGCGTCACAGCGTCCCCGGTAGCGGGGTGTCGAGATCGGGGCTCGGGATAGGCCCCGGCACCGGGATCGGTGCGGGCTCGAGACTTGTCGTCGGGCTGGGTGTCGATGCTGCAGGTTCCGGCGTCGATGTCGACGCGGCGGGGGAGCTGGTCGTCGATCGTGGCGCCGCGGTGGTAGTGACCGTCTCGGAAGTCGGGGCACTGGCCAGCGAAGGAGCGCCGAGCTTGTCGACCTCACTGCGATCGAGCGTCGGCAGTGGTGCTTGCACCTGCCACACTGGACCCGATTCGGATTCAGCTGTTTTGAGGGTGATGCGTAGGTTGCCGACCTGCGTCGGCACGGTCACTTGCACGGCGCTTTCTCCGCCGGTGCCGGCCACGCTCTCGCTCCGCGTCGGCCCGGTGATCGCCACCGGCACAAGCGGGCGGGCGTTGACGAGGGTCGCACTAGGTGCGTCGGCGGTGTGCTTGCCGAGCTTGGTTTTCCATTCGCTGTTGGAGAGCGATTGGTCGACGTAGGTGTGCGCGTATGTCATCGCTGTGGCCGGGGCGCTCTCTGCGACAGCAGCGACGGACTTTCCTGCGGCGGCGGATTCGGTGACTTCGACCAGGTCGTAGGTGAGGTCGCCGGCGACCGCCGCATCGGCAGACGCAGTCGCCGTGGTGGCGGTGATATCCGCTGCGGATGCCGTGTTCGCCGCGGTGGGGGACTGGCCGAACAGTGATCCGGCGACGAACAACACGGCGAACGCGGAGACGATCGTGATCGTCAGGTTGGTCCGTGAGTAGAGCACCCATCGCCGGATCGGCGCGAGTACGGGATTGGCTGTGCTGGTGGACATCTGTCACCCCTGACCGTGGTCGGCAGCGCCTACGGAGGTCAACGACGGCGTCCACAACCGCCCCGTCGACCGAGGCGGCGTCGACGGGGCCGACCGGGGTGTGGGTCTCGGCACCGAACTCTCCACGGAGGTATCGGCAGAGACTGGAGTGAACACCTTGGTCGGCGCTATGTTCGAGCGCGGCCCGCCGTCCCAGGTCTCACTCACCGACGAAAAACTGCGTGCAGAGCCGCTCTCGGATCCCACGGGTTGGTGAGCGACCACGCTGCCCCTGTTGGTCGCTGGCAGCTGGATCCGAGGCTTCACCGCTGCGTTGTCTGTGTCGGTTTCGGAGGGCTCACTCGTCTGGAGATCGCGCTTGGCGGCGTCGTGGTCCGATTCCCGTCGCGAATTCGTCAGCCGCTGTTGGCGATCCATCGTCTTGCGTGCTTCGACGCGGGACTGGTCGACTTCCTGGCGGCGGCGTTGGTTGAGCTCGCGTCCCTCAGGGCGTGGCAGTGTCTCGCCGCTGTCCTCGCCGTCTCGAGTGTTGGTGTTGTAGCGGTCTTTCACGTTCTGCGAGACTCGATCGGCAGCAGCACCGGCCACTCCTGCGACTGCTCCCGTCCCACCCGTCGCTGCAGCAAAGAATGTCTTTTTCATCATCGACTGAGCGCCGCGGGCTTTGCGGTTGAGTGGGCCGGCTTTGTTCTGGGTGATTGTTTGCGACATCCGCTTGAACGGCTTCATGATCATCCAGCACACCGCGGTCAAGATGATCATGAACCATAGCCGCCACGTATCGTCGACGATCCCGTTGCCGGTGTCGTAAAGCTTGACCAGCGCCATCAAGTAGAGGGCGATGACGACTGCGCCGACCACACCCCACATGTATGCCGTTGCGATGGCGCGGCATACCCGAGCGAGGGTGCCGCCGTGTATAGCAGCGAGCGGAACCCAGATCGGCGCGAATAGGATCGCTAGCCTGATGGCAAGTAGCGCAGTCAGTTTGAGGATCGAGGCTCCGATCCACAGGACGGACGGCATCATCAGTTTGATCATCGCCATGAATCCGGTGCCGGTGCGCCCGGAGTCCTTGCCCTGGAACTGGTTGTAGGAGAGGTTCAGGCCCTCGAGTTTCTTGATGATGTTGTCCTCGAAATCCTTTGCCTTCTTATCGGCCAGTTCGCTTGCGGCCTCGTTGTCATCGGTGATCTGTAGCTGCTCTGCGTACGAAAACGCCAAGGTGTCGCGCAGTTTCGGACCGAGTTGCAACTCGTTGTCGTTGAAGTTCGTTCCGAACCAGCCTTTGCGCCAGTCGTCGAGAAAGATTTTGTCGACCAACACGTTGCGTGGATCTGCGTCGTTTCCGGACACGGAGAGCATCTGCCCTTGGGTGTCGGTGATGATCGATCCGAAGGTGTCGTCGGCGATCTGAATCGCCTTCTGCGGTGCTCCGACGAACAACGCCCCGATCGCCAACGCGGCTCCGGCAATAGCGACAGTGCGAGTGACAGCGGCGGCATTGGATTTGAGCGCGTTCCACAGGATCATCGCCGCAACTGCGGTCAGTGCGATACCCAGCCACATCCCGTAGACACCGAACATGCCGTCGGCGATGGAGGAGACGATCTGGTCGAACTGAACCATCGCCGGAGCGATGCCGGCATCCTCAGCGGCTTGGCCGGTCTTGGTCTGGTCGTCGAGCCAGAATGCCGCGGCAGCGAATCCCTTGCCGATCGCCAGGAAAAGGTTGCCTGTTGACGTGTCTGCAACGGCGCGGGGCGCGTTGACCAGGTCATTGCCGCAGCCGAGATCGTAGGTGTGCCACGACAGGCCGGCCCACCCGTAGGTCTCGTAGCCGGTGCCGCTCTCTTTCGGTGCGCGGTTCTTGCTCGAAGAATCGAATTCCGACGCCATGACCGAGTTCGGATATTCGGGGGTAGGGACGTCCTTGCAGTCGAATCCGCCCGCCGATGCGATCCCACCGCCACCGATCAGCGACAGCAGCAACAACGCCAGAACCGCCAGGATGTGCCCCACACGCCCACCCAACCGGTGACCGCGCCCCCGAAGGGGCTCAACTTGGGTGTTCCCAATCGCTGGCACAGGGCGGCATTCGAGGGCAATCACGCTGGCCCGCCGAGAGCGTTCTTCGACGACGAGGAGTTCAGCGCCTCGAAGACGTGCGCGAGATGCACGTAGTGGATCCAGCTCGAGCGCACCAACTCGACGTCGTCGGCCATCCGGATCATCCAGCGTCGCGCTTGATCCTGGTACGAGGTGTCGGTGTCCTCGTCGAGAGTGTCTTCACCGCCGCTGCCCAATTCGGCGAGGAACTGCTCGAAGCCTTGCCCGGCAGGGAGTTTGAGCAGTTTCAGGGCGCCCGCGATCGCATGGGGATCGCCGCCGACGTCGCCGACGAACACTTCGTAGGTCAGTGCGGTCTTGTCGTCGCTGCCGTCCAATCCGAGGAAGTCGTCCGGGAGTTGCGAGCACACGAGCGCGCGGAGAAGGTACTTGCGTGAGTCGCGTGCAATGCGCAGGTTCAAGGTGCGGCCGGCACCGGTGGATTCGAGGTATTTGTTCTCGTCCAGGAAGAGCACTTTGCGGACGTGGCGCGGCTTTTCGTAGACGAGACGGTTGGCCAGCCAGGCAGCCATGTGCATCAGGGGCGCGGTCATCCGCTGCTGCGGAGTCCACTGCGAGGACGGTGTGCCCTCGGGCGGCAATTGCAGACCAGGCATCGTCAGGATGGTGAGCCGGATGTCGTTGTCGAAGGAATCGCCACCGCTGCCGATCGTGCCTTCCTCGGGGAAGAGCACACGAGCTTCGGTGAGCCTCGACATCAAGTCGAGCTGCTGATACAGCCCACTCGCGCAGGTCCTGACCGCTTGATCCGGATTTTTCTCACTGATGGTCTCGAGCGCGGCCAGCACTTCGCGCAGGTTGTGGTTGCTATCGCCGCCGACCATGTTCGCCGCCAAATGCAGAACCGGTTCGGTGTGCTCTTGATGCAGATGACGTTCGGTGAGCATCATCTTCAGGACCGAGACAGCGACCTCGACACGTTCCGCTTCGGCGGCACGCGTGTCGGCATCGAACTTCGATTGCGCCGCAGCATACGGATCGGCGTCGCGTGCGAACTCGGTGTTGGCGGTGTCGTATTCGGGATCCTCGCGCCGGGGGTTGGTGATCACCCGGTACGGGTTCAACGCTCCCGCGCGTGAGTCCCGACCTGTGAGTGCGTAGACGCGGGCGATATCGCGGAATTCGGGGAGGCTCGCCAGTTTCGACAGCGGCCCCGACGGGTCGAGAACGACGCCGTAGGCGCCGGCGCGAACTGCCTGATACACGATCATGCCGGCGAGAAACGTCTTACCCGATCCAGGCACAGCGACGATCGGAGTCAGCCCCGACTTGTGTTTCCTTTCGTGAGCGGCGAACAGATCCCAGATCACCGGACGTGGAGAGATCGACGAGGTCTCGCCGAGGACGACTCCGCGACGGTCACCGATGCGGTCGCTGACCGTGGCCATGCCGGCGGCGACCGCTTCGACGTCCATCCGGCGAGCATGTGCGATGTTCGCTTGCGGCTCACCGGGAATGAACTCGCGTAGCAACTGGTACTGGCCGTGCTCGTGTTCGAGCGCGATGTGCGGGGAGTACATCTCTTGCAGAGCGGAGACCTTCTGCCGAACATCGTCCGGACTGGTGCCGACGACGGCGACGCGGTACCAGCCGGTGGTGCGCGTCGAGAGCCCTGAATGGTCCTCCTCGACGTCGGAGATCACGTTCTGCGCGCGAGCATGCTGCTGCGCCAACTCTTTCGGCGGCACCTGATCGTGTTCGACGGTGTAGTGGTCGAACTGGCTCTCGATCTTGCCGGTGAGGGAGCGCATCTTGCGGATGGTCGATGCCTTGTCGTGCAGTTCGATTCGATCCGACCACTCCAGCGGCTCCCCGGAAGGGTCGCCGATGATCTGCCACGGGAGCATCCGCTCGGGGATCGGCAAAGGTGCCATGCGCCCGACCGTCAACACGATCACCACACCGGTGTACGTGCGGCCGTCGACCACACCGGAGACAGTGGTGTAGCCATCACCCGGGGTCAGGGACAGGTCGGTGAGATCTTCGAGGGCCGCGACGTCGGTCTCCTCCCAATCGCCGGCGCCCGCAATCGCTCCACCCGCTTCGAGAGGGAGACCGATCGTCGCGGAGCGGCGCAGCAGGTAATCGATCGCAGTAGGGGACGCGGGAACAGCTTTCGCGCCGCGGCCCGACATGATCCGCTCCAACGCGGCGAGGTGATCGGCGAGTGCCTTCTGCTCGCGCTCGAAGGCGTCGTCGGCCCATCGGTTTACCCACGTGCAGACCCGGCCCAACAGGGGCCAGTTGGCCGTGTACCGCAGAGTTCGAGCAGTCCAATCCAAACCCTGCCCGAGTCCGGAACGCTCGGGTAGTTCGATGCCCCAGTAGCGGCCCTTCATTGTTGCGTTCGACCACAACATCGCGTGCTGCTGACCGCGTAGGTAGTCCGCCCACGACAGTGCGCCGGGCACATCAGGAATAGGTGTGGCCCAGGCGTTGTGGTCGATCGCCCACTGCGTCACCGGGAACGGGGTGCGCACCAAGCGGCGGTGCAGCGTGCGTACGCCTGCTTTCTGCAGGTTGGTCAAGATCATCGCTTCGTCCTGGATGAAGCGCCGTTGCTTACCGGTGGTGCGGAAATTCCAGGGTCCTTGCTGCTGCCAGAACCACGCCGTCGACGTTGTCGCGGTTCGGGTGATGTTGGCAGAAGTGCCGGTCAGTTTCAGATGGACAGCTTTGCGTTCGCGCTCCACCCGCTTCTTCGCGGCATCCTTCTCGCGGTCGGTGGCAGACTTGCGTGCCTTCTTCGTAGTCCGGCCGCGGCGACCACGACGCCGCATGACTTTTTCTGCAATCTGCTCGGGATCGGTGAACGGTGTCGGCTCGGTGTCCTCGCCGTAGTCGTCCTCGCCGTTGTCGTCGTATTCCGGAACCGGTGTCGGGTCGGCTTCGGACCACGCTTGTGCAGGACGGCGCGCACTCGACTGCGCAGCTGCCCACGACGGCGGTAGCGAGCCTGGAAGAATCACCGGAACCGGATCCTCGACCTTCGGGTCGAACAGTGCGGCAATATCGTTGTCGGAGGCGGTCATCGGTGATCCTCACCGTCGAAATGGGCACAGGCTTCTGGCGTGGATGCGCGCCTGGTCAGCCGTGCCGGGAGGGACACGAACACGGTTTTGCCTGCCTTCGGTGGACGCGGAGCGGCGAGGTCGTTGAGAGCGGCCTTGAGCACCGAGCGCAGCGGCCGGTCGGGGGTGACGAACTTAGCGATGCGGGTAGTGATCCAGACCGTGATCAGCGCGAGCACCATCAGAGTCTTGAAGCCGAGCGCTACATGCAAAATTCCCCGAGCGATCACGAACACCACGACGAACGCGGAAGCACCGACAAGGCCGGCGGTGTAACGGATCCGTACCGGCAGGGGATAACCGGTCGGACCGAGATAGTGCCGGTCTACGCGGTACATCAGGTCGTCGTTGTCGATCACTGTGTGCTCCGTTCGTGTGGTCTCGGGGTGAACATCGGGAGGGGCTACGTCTGAATGCCGACGAGGCCGAGGATCCAGTTCCCGATCCCGGTGGCGGCGGATTCCGAGGTCGCGATCCCGAGATACGCGAGTCCGAACAGACCCAGGCCGCCGACGGTGAAGACTCTCGAGAGATTGCCTTTGAGTCCGCCGACCAGGACCACACACGCGAGTGCGATCAGGATCGTGAACACCACGTTGTCCTTGATCCACGCACGCAACCCGCCGGTGTTGACGTCCGTCGATTGCGCGAGAGTGACGACATCCGCAGCGGCAGGTGGGTGCGCCGTCGCGATCGACAGGTCGATCACGGTGGAAGCGATAGAAAACATGAACACTCTCCAACAGTTTGAAAACCAGATCCCACGAATGTGGTTGCGCGGGAACATAGAAGAAGTGGTGCTTCGACTTCAATCCGCCTGTGGATAACTTCTTCGATTCCCGTGAGTGCGCATCGGGTTCGGCGTTACTCCGTGCGCTGTGGTGGACGAGTCATGCTCAGCGCGAGGTTCTTCGGCTCGTGTATGCCGGTTTCCGTCGAGTGGTTGCGGGTCCTTCCATCGTTGCCGAGAGGGGTTTCGTCAACGTGGTGATGAAAGTCCTGACCGGTAGAGCAGTTGAGGGTGTGGACGGAGATGGTCGCGCCGGGTTCCGAGCGTTGTGTCGACAGTGGTGGCGATGAGGCTGTCGATACTCTTCCGGCATGGTGCCATCGAAGTCCTGCGGAAGGGCTTTGTCGCAGAGGTGGATTCGACCACTCATGTGCGGGTGTGATGAAGCCCGTCGCGAAGGAGTGGGAACGCCGCCATGAGTGAGCGAAGTGTGGGGGTGTGGCGAAGAGGGAACTCATCGGTCAGGCGCCCGCGGAAGCTGTCGTTCACGTACCAGCGTCGGCAGGTGTGAAGTGAGGTAGTTTCACGGGGTAGTTTTGCGGCGTGCCGAAATGGTGTGTGAAACAGGTGTATTCACACCTCCCCCTCCGGGGGTCACTGCCGCTTTCCGGCCCTCTGGGCCGGAAAGCGGCAGTGTACTCATGAAAATTGCTCCGCGCCAACTCTTTTCGGGAACTGCTGGTCAGAGGGTTGCTTTCGGGTGTTGATCGCCGAACCAAGATCAGGGCGCGAACAGTCGCCATCGGGGTGATCGAGAACCGTTTCAGGCAGGGTTGAAAGGTGACTGACGAAGCTGCGTCTCGGGTCCGACATTCGCGACTGCGGACGGTGCGCAGAGGTGTATTCGGCGCTTTGATTTCAGTGCCTCGCAATACCCCTCGAAGCACTCGATTCAAGATCATTTCCGCCGCCGTTTCACCTCTTGTTGGGCGGTGGATTCCACGGTTCGCGGCGGGCTTATCCAGTGCCGCAATCGGTGTCGGTTCGAGCTGTCATCGACGGAGTTTCGGTGCTGTTAATCAGCATGCGGGGAACTGGCGTCAGCGCGTCGGCTGCAGGCTAGGAAAAAAAGTTATCCACAGGCGCCTTGAGAATCTTTTCCCGACTCTGCGAAAGTGCTCCCACCACACACCGGCGACCTGTAACGGGGTGCGAATCGAGCGAAAGGAGCAGTCGATGGGCAGAGGTCAGCACGACCCCCTCAAGGACTTCCTCGTCGACCTGTTCAGCTCCGAGAAGACAACAGGACAGCCCTGTAAATCGGAGAAACCTGCGGTCGGCAAGTACAGCGCGATCGCGCCATTCATCATCATCGCAACAGCTTTCGCGTTCTACGCTCCACGAATTGTCGAGCTGACTGGGCAAACACCCGAAAGTCAGGGCGCTATCGCAGCCGTGGCGATTCACGGATACCGCTGGCTTCTCCTGCTCGCTACCCTCGCACTGATCGCATTCGACGTCGTGCGGTTCATCTCGTACCGTCACCGCGTTCGGCTCGATGCCCACGTACGACAAGCCACCCGGCACCTTCCGGTGAAGGTCACCGTCGGATTCCCGTCCGGTGTCAGCGCGTTGCGCAGCGCCAAGATCAAACTTCCCTGCGGAGCGATCATCCGTCCGAAAGAGATGGACGAATTCACCAGTGCAGTACGTGCTTCCGTAAACCGGCGATCAGGGAAGTGGACCCACACGGTTACTCATCAAGCGCACCGCGATCAGATCGTCATCACCCGTAAGCACGTGGAACCCGACACCCGCTCCGATCGCCACCGGGTCCTCGAACAGGTCCTCGTGGGCGGACCACTCAAGGACGCGGCCGTCACTGTCGACTCGTACGACGACGACGGTTCCGAGACCGGCTACAAGATCACCTACAGCCAGTCGATGTCGAGCGGCGTGCACGGGTTCCAGCGCAAAATCGACGAGGCTCTCACCTCCCTCGCCGGAACCCACGAGTCAGGCCGCACCTGGGCGACACAATGGTTCCCGTCCGAAGGTTTTCTTCTGATGATGTTGCGTGCTCCGCTACCGACGCGTGTCGATCATCCACTCGAACTCGTCGACGAGAATCTGCGCCACCTTCCCTATGCGACAGCGGCATCGGATCTGACCATGTTCTGGGACATTTCCACGAAGTCGAACAAGCCGCACTGCCTGATCGTCGGACCGACCGGCGGCGGCAAGACGTCGGTTATCCGCACACTCCTCACAGAAGCCGCGCGCCGCGGAATTCCGTTCCTGGGCGTCGATCCGAAAATGATCGAACTCGACGGACTCGAGGGGTATCCCGGTTGCGCTGCAATCGTCTACGACGCTGTCCGCTCGGCAATGCTGGTGCGCGCGCTGCACTGCGAGATGATGGCCCGCAATCACTACGTGCACGTGAAGAAGATCGAGCCCTCGGAGCTTCCACTTTTGATCACCGTGCTCGACGAATTCTTCATCCTCTCCGGCAAGTGGCAGCGACTGGCGAAGACCGGCGACGACGAGACCCGCGAGATGCTCAAGGAACTCGATCCGCTCGGTGCGTGGGCCGATCTCGCGGTACTCGCACGATCCGCCGGTATCCGCTTGCTGCTTGGTGTGCAGCGTCCCGACGCGTCACTGTTCGGCGGCGCCTCCGGTAACGCACGCGACAACTTCGGCACCCGAATTTCGCTCGGCAATCTTTCGCAGGACGGCGCGATGATGCTGTGGGGAGAGTCCCAAGTCGGCCGCGTAATCGACACCTCCGTTCCCGGTCGTGGTGTGGCATTGGGCAACGACGGCTCCCCCGTGGATGCGCAGATGTGGTGGACCCCGAACGTCGACCCCCACCCGAACAAGTGGAATCAGCTTTCGGACTCCGAGAAGGCGATCATCAACGGGCTCCGGCCACAGGTGGAACCGCAGATCGCGTTCTACTCGAAAGAGTTGCGCCAGTTCGTCGAATCCGAACGCTCGATGGCCACGACAGCACGCGAACGCGGCTACGCCCCGGAGCCGACGCAACTCGGCCAAGACCGCACGGATCAGGCCGTACCTGCCGCAGCCGTGCACGACGATATCGATGCGATTCCGGCTCACTCGGTGACCGAAGGAACGACGATCCTCGTTACCGGCGAGGACGGAACCGAACACGAGGCAACCGTCCTCGCCGTGACCGTCATCCGCAACAAGGACACCGGCGACGTCACCGAAACCACGATCACCGTGGGCGGCACCGGACGGGTGAAAAACCACATCACCTACGGGCCGCACGAAGTGGTGTTCCTACCTGAGCCGGACAAGGTCCTCGAGTCCGTGTGACCCCCTGAACGCTCCACCCCCGAAATCCTCGAAACACCACAAGAAAGGTCCATCGCCATGGCTCGTCGTATCTCCCAGTCGATCACCCCCACCACCGAGGACATCACGTTGCTTCGTGGTCCCTTCGCGCCGACCAAGGGCGGCGGGGATCCGGTCATCACCGCACTGCGCAAGGTCCTCAAAGACGGCGTCCCGACGTGGCTCGCCAAGCTCAGCGAAGAGCAGGAGTTGACTCAGCCGCGCCTCGACGAGATCAAGAGTGCCGTCGCGACCCGCCGCCAGATCATCGAGGTTCTGCCCGAAGGCAAGGCACGAGAGGACGCTCTGGCGGCACTCGACAAAGCAGTCACCATCGTCTCGGAGATGGACAACGAACTCTCCGGCGTCGCTGCATTCAGCGGAACGAACGCCTGATGTCGGCCCTTGCCATCGAGATCACCGGCGAGCGGACCGCCGTCGCGCGCGGGGCAGGGGCCGAAGAGGTGGACCTGACCGCCGACAAAGGGCAGTCAATCCACGCTGTGATCGCTGCGTACAGCCGCAAGCATTCAGCTGATGCGGGTGCACCGGTAGAGGTCGTCGTGAACGAAGCAGGACGCACGAATTACCTCACCGTCGAGCCTGACGGGAATGTCTCGCGGTCGTTGCCGACAGGGCCAATCGCAGCGGCTGCTGGGCGGGAAGTTCCGCAGGTCGATGTTGCACCGGAACCGGTCACGATGTCCGTGGCCCCCATCGGCCACCTGCCAGTTTCCGCCCCCGACACAATGTGGCGGGAAGGCAACGTGCAGAAGCAGCGCCCACCAGTCCCGTGGCAGCGTCCCAACCCCGATACAAGCGTCCGTCGCTCACAGGCTCACGCCTCGACACGAAGCACGCGTCCCGCGATGTCGGTACTCGCTGCTCCAGAGATCACGCCCGGATCAAGCGAACCCGCGCGCACAGGTATTCGGGGTCGACTCAATGCCGTTCTGAACCTGGGACTGGCACCGAAACCAGAGTCCGCCGAGATGCGTCACCGCGCCGCAATCGCTGCGATCACCGGTCCGATTCCGGGGTTCTCGATCGTGACAGTGGCCAACCCGAAAGGGGGTGTCGGCAAGACCCCGATCGCAGTCGGATTGAACGCTGTCATCGCTCAGCATCGGGGAGCTGGAAGTACGGTCTGCGCGGATGTTGCAGAGGTCGGGGGCAGCCTCGCTGACCGCGTCTCCGTTCCACCGCGCGCCGGTCAGGATGTACTCGCACTAGTTGCCGCGCAGGCCGCAGCACCGGGAAGTATCCGTCCTTCCGAGCTGTCGCGGTTCCTCTCACGTCAGCCAGGCGGTGAAGACGTCGTGGCCGGCATTTTCGACGGATTCGACGGTGCCGCCCTGGGATACGACGACGTCGAGTCGTTGGCCAATGTTCTGTCCGAGCATCGCGAGATTCTCATCGCAGATACCGGCAACAATCGGTTGGCCGGGAGTTGGCAGTGGGCGACCTCGAACGCGAACGTCCTCGTCGTTCCGGTGCCATTGCGCCGCGATGCTGCCGCTGCTGCGCACCGGATGCTGCTCGACCTCGCTGCTGCCGCGGGATCAGACATCTTGGCCCGCACGATCGTCGTTATTACTGACGGACCAGGTGATGCTCCGATGGTCGAGATCGAGGCCGTCGATGCATTCCTTGAGGTCGGCGTCCATTCGGTTCGTCGGATGCCGTTCGAGCCGTTGTTCGCGTCGGGAGAGCGGATCGCGACTTCCCAGCTTCGCTCCACGACCACCGAATCCCTGACTGTCGTTGCCGGGGCAGTCGTCGAACTGATTGCACACGCCGCTGGCTGACCCACTGTCGTTCGGCACAGCCGTTCGACCCTGCATATCGGCCTCCACCAGCAGTTCCTCATCGAAAGGCACCACAATGAGTATCGACATCACCGCGGGTAACCGAGCCGCTCGCCGCGCACAGCCCCGCGCCCGGCACCGCCACCGCAGTGCCGCCCGTCAGAGCGCTGTCGCTGTCATAGCCTGCGCAGCGGTCGCGGCCGGTGTCGCCCTCGCCCCCTCCGCGCTGGCCGCACCAGGTCAAGCCGGAATCACCGACGGCGGCGGACAGGCAGGCATCGCGCAGGGCGGTGGCCAGTCCGGTGTCACCTCCGACGTTCCCGCTCCGGCCCCTGTCGTTCCCGCGCAGCCCGCGCCGACTTACTGGGTCGAACCGCCCGCCCAGTACCAGAACATCACGTACCAGCCGTTGCAGAACTTCGACTACAACACCAACACCTACACCCCGCCCGCTGACTACGACGCCACACCGATCGATTACAGCCAGCTTCACCTCCCCGGTCCGGTCGAGATCATCGCGCCGATCATCGCTCCGCGTGACACCCTCCGCTTCGGCACGTTCCATATCGCGCAGCCGAACTGGGTTTCCGACGCCGACCTCGAAAGGACCAACAACACGACCTCTGTCGTCGAGTCGATGGTCGCAACGTTCTGGAATTCGACCGGAGTCCCTGTCGACAAGGCAAGCCGTGAGTCCGCTGCGCAGATCGCAGGCGCAGCCAGTGGAGCATTGACCGGCGGATTAGCGCTCGCAGCGCCGTTCGCGACGGGCGGAGCGTTGATCGGCGGCACCATCGGCGGCAACATCGGAATGGGCCTGGGCAACGTATTCGTCCCCGGAATCGGCTGGGTGGCAGGAGGATTGGCCGGAACCGGCGCAGGCGTAGGTATCGGCGCACTGGCACTAGGTGTTCCGGCTTTCCTCACGGGCGCAGTCGGCGGGGGAATCGGTGGATTCGTGGCGGCAACCGCATACGGTGCCGGCGAACTCGGAGAACCCGTCGACATCGAGATCCCGGACGTCGACCAGCCCGCAGTGACCGCGCAGACCCAGCAGGTCCTCACCGAGTGGGAGAATTCCGGACCGGTCGGGCAGTTCGCAGCCAACACGGTCCGCGACACGGTCGCTTCCGCATCGGCCCTCGATGCGCAGGTCCGCGACTTCGTCGGCGGGCAACCCGGCGGCGAGGCAGTCATCGAGCAGGTCGACGCAGCTCTGACGGACTTCTTCCAGAACGCCTCACCGGGTCTGGCATCCACGTTGATCAGCCAAGCAATCGGCGGCGGCGCACAGGCGTAACCCACAGCAACGGATAGCTCGGTCGGGGCAGGCGGCGCACCTGCCGTCCGCCCCGATCTGCCAATGGCGATGACACCGACGAAAGGTGAGTACGCAGACGTGAAGTCGATACTGAGCACGAAGACGACGAGGCATCCAGCAGTGATCGATACGCTCGGCGGCGCACCTGCGGGGATACCGCAAGCCGCTCGACCCGCAACCGGCTCACCGAAGACATCCAAAGCACCTAAAGCCAGCGAAGCGCCGAAGCCCTCAAGAGCGCCGAAAGCACCACGCTCGCCGAAGGGCGAGTCGCCGCGGCGCCCCTACCTACTGCGATGCGCGGCAGCAGTACTGCTGGTTGCGGCACTACTCGGCTGGTTCCTGCTGCGCGTGTTCTCCGGATCGGACACTTCCGCGCCGGTGGTCGCTCAGAGCGACGACGTAGCTCCCACATCGATGCCGGCCCTGGCGGTCACCCCGCCGGCAGTCAGCACCGAACCAGTCGCCGACCCCAGCGCCTGCCGCACCGACCAAGGCGATCAGAAGACAGGCGCGGGCGTTATCGCAGCCTTCGAACACGCCTACTACATCACCCGCTCCGCAGACGCCGTCCGAGCACTGGCCACCCCCGACACCTCGCTACCTCTTGCGGAAAAAATTCAAGCTGGAATCGACTCCGTTCCCGTAGGAACCACGCACTGCGTGCGCATCACTGCGATCACAGCCGGTGTCTACTCCGTCGTTCTCGCGGAAATGCGTCCCGGCATTGCCCCCGAGCAATACCCACAGACGATCACCACCAAGAACATCGACGGCCGCTGGTTCGTCGACAGCATCAGCTGACCCCACGACCGCGACGACATTCTTCTTCAGAGAGACGAAACTCCAATGAACCACTCAGCCAAGCGAACCCGACGATCAATCGCTGTCGCAGCCGCCATCGGGGCCCTCGCCGCGTTGACCGCGTGCGACAGCGACGACAGTCGCGCCGCCACCGGTGTATCCGCCTCCAGAAGTGGCACGATCGTCACCGACTCGACTGACGATCTCGGGTCCATCATCATCGGCTTGGGTGAAAAGCACGCCGACATCGAGATCATCACCCCGAAACCCGAGGACATCACCGCCCGCTGCACCGGCACAGGCGAGAACCTCGTCGTGGACATCTCGGCACCGCACGGCTGGAAGATCAAGGCATCCAGACCGTCCCAAGTTCTACCGTCGAGAACACCGAGCAGGACCTGTCCGGAGACATCGACACAACAAACCAGTTCCTCGAAGCCCTGCACTCGATCGACTGGTCGAACCCTGACCAGGTCGACATCGCGGCCACCGCTGATGCGCCGGCCGACTGGAACTCGTCCTACGGGCAAGGACGTGTCTATCTGTCCCTGCACGTCGACTGCACCTGATCGGTGAGGGCTCGACAACTAACGTCATGGCCCAATGTCAACGGAGAGTTATCCACAGGCGGGTTGATGCGGCGCGCCCAGATACGTCACTGTGTGCGCTCACCTGAAAGGTGGGCGCGGCTGACGGGACATCGGCGGTGCACACCGGAAGGTGCATTGTCCCCTGGTAGATGAGGTGCACATGGCGCTCCCACGTCCGAAAGCTCGCCGCGCGGTCACCCTGTTGGTGACCGCCACCGTCGCCACAAGTTCGGTCGCACTCACCGCACCGGCCATCGCCTCCGCTCAATCCGGATGCGGGGCAACATTCAACCTGTTCATCCCCGGCACCTGGGAGACCAACGAGAGCGCCGACCCCGCCGAGCCGGTGGGCATGCTCAAGCCTGTGGCCGATGCTCTCAAGAGCGCGCATGGCAGCGACGCCGAGGTTTACACGCTGCCGTATATGGCGCGCGCATTCGACAACGGTCGCACCTATGCAGACAGCAAAGCCGACGCCCTCACCAAGTCGAAGCAGGTCTTGTCGAAGGTCGAGAATGCTTGCCCGAAAACGAAATTCACTATTGTCGGCTACTCGCAGGGCGCGGACGCTGCCGGCGACCTCGCGTCCGAGATCGGGAATGGCAAGGGCCCCGTGGACGCTGGTCGAGTCCTCGCAGTCGGTCTGCTCGCTGATCCTGGTGCCGGAACGACAGGCTCTGCGACGGTCGGCCCGCGCACGTCGGGCCGCGGCATCGCCGACCCGCGCCCACAGGGGATGGGTGCCCTTTCTGGCCGTGTCGCCTCGATCTGCGATCCAGGAGACCTGTACTGCTCGATCGAGAAGGGTGCGAGCCCGATACTCGGTTCGCTCGGCTCGATCCTGACCAAGGGCCCTAGCGGCGCCGCGACCGACATATCGGCCGGCGGGAACAGTCAACTCGCCACCGCGCTGACATCGGACTTCTCTGGGGCCGATTTGCCTGCACTGGCGGCGAATGTGGCCACTCTCAGGCAACAGTTCGCAGAACCGGTCGTCGACCTCAAACAGGTAGCCGTGGCCGCTACATCTATCGCGAAGACCCTCGCTCCATTGGCGGACCTCCTCGACTCCGGAGCGGCGAATCCGCACGCGAACGGTCAACTCGAGGCCGCACCTGTTGGTACCGCCGAATACAACGCGTCCGAAGTCCTCACCAACGCGGGGCAATCCGATCTCACTGCAGCGCTCGCCACGGCCACGACGCTCGCTGACACCGCGACCACGCTCACCGGCAGTGACGGCGGTGAATCGCTGCGGCTGCCGTCGACGTCGGCGGAGGTGCAGACCCTGACGAAGGCCGCAGAGTCTCTCGGCGCACTGGTCGCTCCACTCGCGTCGACGCCCTCCGATGCACTTACCTCCGCAATCAGCGTGCTGTCGGTACTCAAACCGACGGTGGTGGTCAATCAGGTTCTGGGTGTCGCCACCGGTATCACCTCGCTCGACATGCCCGGCATCCTCACCAATCTGGCTTTGCTGCCGCAGAAGGTCGCCGGACTCGACGCCCGCGGTGCCCACGAGATCGCGGGCCAGCTGAACAATCAGTTCTCACCGTTGGTCACGATGGCGGCAGCTGTTGATCTGACATGGGTCTCGCAGGTGCTTTCGGTCATCCCGGATCCCTCCGGCGCTACCCAGATCGCGGCGCTCGTCACGTCGATCCTCGCGAATGTCGATGTGATCAAGTTGGCGAACATCGTCGGGCAGATCCAGGAGATCGCCTGGGCTGCTGTCGAAAAGCTTCTTCCTCCGCCCGGGCAGCTGCCCGACTCCCTCGGCGCAGCCGCAGCCATGACCGGACTCGTTCCGGTCGGCCTGGACCTGGCGTCGGTGGCGATGAACATGCTCTCAGGCAAGGCCACCAAAACCCCGCCGGCACTGCTGGGTAAACAGACGAACACGGTCTCCACGAGCATCACTACCGCGGCGGAGAACCTGGATCTGCCGCAACTGTCGAACTCGTTGGTCAAGCTCTCCCAGTCACAAGGGGCGGAGGACCTCGCGTCCTTGGTCGACGAAGGTTTGCGTGCCGCGGACTTTTTCACCTCCGGTGCACACACCAACTACAACGCCCTCGTCGTCGACAACGCCGGACGTAGTGCCATCGTGTGGCTCGCGGACTGGCTCAATCTCCAGATCGGACGTGCCGTATGAACCCCACGAGCCCACAACCCTGCTGCCCGATGGACGTCATGTGAGAAGTGCGGTCACCGCGGCTATCACACACGGGGTGATGCGAAGGTGGTCTGCAAACGACACCACGGCGCTAAAGGGATGGCCGTGTTCGCCTGCCCGCACACCGAGGGCTTGTTTTATGTCGGACACCGGCCGAATGCGTTGAGTATCGGGGAGATCGATCGCGGTCTGTTACGAGTTCAGGCCCTGAAATCCGATACCGCACCAGAAGGTTTCAGCGTCGCGCCGGCCACGACAGCCCTGCGTCGACGTCATCGTCTGAATCTCACTCCCACCAGACGCTCGCCGCCGAGCCCTTCACCGCGACCACCGATACCCGCCGACTGGAACGCGCCCGGCGGATGCGCACCACACCTCTGTGTCCCTGCACGTCGACGGCATCCGATCCGAATAAGGAAACGACAGAATGAACTCCACGAACTCCGATGACGCCGAACAGCATGCTCGCCTGCACAATTCGCGTCCCGACGATCGTGTCACTGCCTGCCGGCAGGCAGAGTGCTCCGAGAACACGTACGGGGGATCAGTGCCGGACGCCTTCACGGTGCTGCCAGGCGATGAAGGATCGCCGGTCGTCATCCATGTTCCGCATTCCTCCCGCCTGATCCCGCCCGACATCCGCGCCGACCTGATGCTCACCGACGAGAAACTCGCCGACGAGCTGGACGAGGCCACCGACACCGCCACTGACGAAATCGCGCTCGCCGCCATCACCCATGTTCGCGTGCGGCCCACGATCGTGATCAACCATCTATCGCGCCTGGTGATCGACCCGGAACGGTTCCCCGACGGCGATCCGGCTGAGTCGTTCGGCCGCGGCGCCGTCTATACCCGGACCTGCTCCGGGGCGCCGCTGCGCGCCGAACCCTACGCCCGTCGGGCGGAACTGATCGAGGCATATTTTCGTCCCTACGCCGACGCTGTCACCGCCGCCGTCGAGGACCGGTTGAGCGCTTTCGGGCAGGCGATCGTCATCGACCTGCACTCGTATCCGGAGAAACCGTCCGCGTTCGAAGACTCCGCCGCGCCGCGGCCACCGTTGTGCATCGGCACCGACCCTCGGCACACCCCGGAATGGCTGATCGCTGGCGCCCGTGGCGCTTTCGCGTCTCTCGGCGAGATCTCCGAGAACACGCCCTACAGCGGAACGTACGTGCCACTGCTGCACTACGGCCATGACGACCGGGTCTCCTCGGTGATGATCGAGCTGCGCCGCGACACCTACCTGACCGATCCAGCCGCACCGCACCCTGAACGCATCGCGCAGCTCGGCCGCAATCTCGCCGCCTTGATCGACGCAGTCAGCGATCGAGCCGCCGATGTGTAAACCCAAACCCGGCCCACGCTGCACCCCGCACATCCGCAAGCGTCTCGACAACGCCGCCGCCCGCATCGATTCTGCCCGCGCCAGGCTCAACGAAAACCCCAGCCAAGCGCGCCTGCACCGGCGTGTAGTCGCGGCAGAAGCCGCATATCGTGACACCCGCGGGCTTTACGACTCCACTCCAGGCGGCCAGAACGAACTCCGCACTGCGATCGCTGCCGAATCTGATCCGGAGCGCCGGGCCGAGCTGAAGCGGCGTCTGGCCGCTGGGCAGCAGTTGCGGGCCGAACAAACCGAGGCACTGCGCCGCGTACGAACCAGCGTGGCGGACAATGACAACGAGAAAGGGGAACACGATGGACGAACCGATGACGCAGGAACGCCGCGAGGGCTTTTGGAGGCAGTACGGCTGGAGTCCGGAACTACCGGAGGACCAGCGGAAGGCGATCGAGGCGCGCTACACGGATCCGAAGATCGAGGAAGCCCAAGCACTCGGCTTCTGATTGACAGACAACAGGTTCGACCGGTCGCCGACCACACTCTTCCCGAGGCGGAACGCGCCGGCTTTGCGACGCGTAACTTGTCTGCTCCCACGCTCTACGAGTTGGCATCCGCGGACGCCGGCGTCTATCGCCAGCAGATGCTCGAGCTCACCCACAAGAATCCGCACGCCGCCTCCGTCCATGTCTACGACGAAGCCGAATACCGGCAGATGCGACTGTTGGTCACCGACGACGGAAAAGCCGGCGTCGCACTCAAAGACGACGAAATCGTCTCCGCATTCGCGCACAAGGACTGCGCATATCCGAGGTCAGTGCAGTCGATGCTCCGCCAGGCCACGCGGCTGGGAGGCCATCGACTCGACTGTTTCGATACCGTCCTGCCGGATATGTATGCGGACGCTGGATTCGTGCCTGTCGCACGGCTCGCCTGGAACGACGACTACGCACCCGAGGGCTGGGACTACCAGCTGTTCGGCACCTTCAACGGCGGTCGGCCCGACGTGGTGTTCATGGCGTATGACCCCGACCGCGTCGGTGGCATCTACACCCCGGGGACGGGGGAGTACGTCGACGACTACGACGTAGGTATCGCCCGCTCCCAGGCGTACCAGCCAGGCATGTCGAAAACATGAGGGGCGCAAGCACTATGTAACGACATGCCCGAGGGCATCAGGCGTGTCCTGAATTATCAGATACTGCAGATAACATGAACGACATACTCATTCAGCATTACAACGACAAGGATTCTCTGTGGCCGAAATATTCATTCGCCAATTCATCGACGACCTCGACGGAAAACCCATCGACACCGGATTGGAACACGAAGTCACCTTCTCCTACCAGGGAGCTGATTATCGAATCGATCTACGCCCCACCAATGCCGACAAGATCGAAGCGGTATTCGCCCCGTACATCAAGGTCGCGGAGAAGGTCTCCTTTGCCAGCAAGCCCCGTACGAAAACCTCGACCGCGGCCAAAGCGTCGGGGTCTGGCCGATCCGCCGAGCAACTCAAAGCAATCCGCGACTGGGCCGGCAACAACGGCTTCGACGTCTCCCCACGCGGGCGGATCAAAGCCGAGGTCATCGATGCGTTCGACGCCGCACACTGAAAGCTAGTGAACAGCATCTTCTCGCACTGACGCCTATTAGTCGCGCCCCTAATGTCCCGTGATCTTCTTCGATGAGATTCGGAAGGATTCAGGCGGGCTCGAGACCACCCTCGGCGGCGAAGACCAAATGGCCGTCGTCGGGGGCGATCGCCTACCGCAGCACCGGCGCCCAGTCCCGACCCAGATCAGAGGACGGTACCGGCGTAGTCATCGACCACGACCCCGACCTGCGGTTCGGTTACGCCGGTCCGTGATCCGGGTGTCGGGATTACGGTGACCCGAGAACCGACCGCAATCGGGCGGGTGCGTTGAGCGTCAGAATCGGTCATGGAGCTGATTGTGACCGAGCCCGATAACTGCGGTGGAATTTAGCTAACCCGCCCTGAGTGTTGCGAACTTGCGCCCGTGCCGACGGCGACTTTGTGCGGCAGGGAAGCATAAACGCATCGAGGTCCTTCCTGCACGGCGTAATTGGCAGCGGACTAGCGACTGTACGGTATTGTGCAGTCTGATTGCAGTTGAATTTGCAATCAGAATCGACCAATGCTCAATTTGGTGAGCACCATTCACTAAGGACGACCGTGATCAAGTCTAGCCATCTAGTAGCCCTCGCTTGTGCCGGTATGTTGCTGACTGCGTGCTCGGCCGAAAGTTCCAATGCGATACCAGAGACCTCGAGTAGCACGAAAAATACGAGCACTTCAACACCCGCGAAAGTGTCGACCGAATCGCAAGTTGACCGGCTCGTATGCATCGGTGACGAAGGCCTGGAACGCTGGGGGCTGGGTATCTATGCGACGTACAAGGACCTTCTTCAAGGGAAAGATTCCTCGATGACCGCAGTTACCCTCGCTCGACAATTAACTGATCTAACAATGGTAGCGTCGAACGGCGAAAATGAAGACGGATCGAAAATCATCAACGAAGCCAGTTCGGAAATCCGCCTAGCAATTACAAAGATGATTCAAGACGCGGATCGTAAGGCGCAGCATTTTGCTGACGCCGCTGATAAAAGATTTGCTCCCGATAATGATGTGACTGATGCCATGACCTCATACACTCAGGCGCTCGCCGCGTGCACGACAGCTGGATATCAACCGTCATGGTTCAATATCGAGGAATTAACCGGAAATTAGCTTCAACCTTTCAGGTTCGCTTTTCGGGTCTTCTCGGTCGTTACCGAAGGCGTGCGGGAGTGACGCGGCTGAGCCAGAGTTTCTTCTGGCCAGCCGAATTCGTCGAATGCGATACGTTCGTCATCCGTCAATGTCGCCATCGCCATGGTGTTCCTGCCGCCGCGAGCATCGCGCCGCGCTGGGCGTGGATATGGTCCCCATGCTGCGGCCGAACTTGTCGGCAAGATCCCGCCCAGGCAGGTGGATATATCGCAAACGTCGGGAACGCCGGGCGAATGTCGCGACGTCTGCAACGAGCCCACGCTGATGCCCATTGCCGCGCCGATCAGGCGTATATCGTCACCGGCCAACGTGATTGGAGTAGCGCAGCTCTTCGTTATGGGATAGTCGTAAACAGTCTCACCGACACAAACTGCTGCCTGGTCGTGGCATTCGCCAGCCCGGCGCCGGAGTCGGTGGGCGCGATACTCGGTCTACGGAGGCCGGGCGTTCGGTTCAACACCCTCCCGCTCACACATCCGCAGATGCTCGGCAATCCACGCGCGTAGGCGTCGATCGTTCGGGAGTTCGTCCCAGACCAGTCCACAGTCGCAGCCATGCGGTCGCCTGTGCATGCGCCCAGCAGTGGCCACTTGTCGTCCAGCGTTACCCCGCTGGTTGCGCGTTGTCCGCCCCATTGCGGTTGCGGCGGTGACGGCTGTCGTGGTGGATGCTCGCCTCTACCTCTTTCCATCTGGTGATCGTTGTCCGCCGTGCCGGGGGCGATCCATCGGCGCAGTCCTGGGCGGAGGGTTCTGGCGGGAGAGCGATCCCAGAGGCGAGACCACTGTTGTGGTAAATCGGTGGCTGTTGGCGTCGTAGAACCTCGTATGTGTGTCGGCGAAGGTCGGCCGGGTCTGGGGCGAGGTCGGGATGCGCGGTGGGCAAAGGGTGATGATTCAGGAGGTTGCTGGTGTGTGCTGTGCAGGTCGCACGAGAGTTTCCGGGCTAGGTTCGCGGTCACATCAAATATGTTCGGCCCGAGCCTGATGGGGCTTCGGGCCGAACACAGTGGAATGTGAACCGCAGGGTCAGTTGGTGGTGAAGAAGCTGGGGCTACCCGTGAACCCTGCAGATACCGACCATAGCCCGTCGGCTCCGGCCGGAACAGCAACGCAAGTGTTTCCCTCCGCGATGCCTCCGGGGTAGACCTCGTCCACGTCACTGAGATCATCGGGGATGACGCCGCATCTGTCGCCGTACGCCTTGTTGTCCGAGCCGACGAACTTGATCCTCAGGTCGATCCAGGCGGTCCCGGTGTCATCACCGGTGTAGGTCGCGGTGACCGGCACGATCCAGAATTCCATTCCGGGCTTCGGCGAATCGTTGAACTGGTTTTCGGCGCTGACCTCGTTGCCGGCCTCGCGTGGAGTGCCGAGGACGATGTCCCAATCGTCGTTGGCGACCATCGCGCCGATGGGAAGGGGGTTGTCCCGGCTGCCAGCGGTGCTTTTGCTCTCGCCGCTCGTCGCGGACCCGCCGGTGGAATTGGGTTCGGCTGCCGAGAGGTCTGATTCGCTGAATGCTTCGTCGACAGCATCTGTGACCACGGTGAAGAAGACGATGAAACCGACGAGGGTGCCAATGATCGCGACGATGACCGCAGCGATGCTTGTGCCTTTAACCTTGCCGGATTGGCAGAGTCCGACGATGCCGAGGATGAAGGCGATGGGGAGCAGGATCCATCCGACGATGAGGGCGCCGGGAATGCATGCGAAGACGAAGCCGAGTGCTGCGGTGATGACGGCGATCAAGCCGATGGTGTTCTTCTGTTTCACCGGCTGCTCGGGCATTGGGGGGTAAGGGGCATAACCGGGGGGCGGGCCCATGGGGGGTCCGGGCGGCGGCATGGTCATAGTCGTGTCCTCCATCAGAGTGATGTGCCTGTCGCGTGGCGAATTTCCGCCCGCGCGTAGAGGGTTGTTGCTTGGCTAATTCGAGTGTGTGGTGCATCCGCCTTGCGGGTTATCCATTTCCGAAATGGACTCATTTTCGAGGTGGATGTTCGAAGTGCTTCTCAGATATAAGCAGACATCAGTGACAAATACGAAAAAGCACGTGGATGCGAACAATGTCCACACAGCGGTGAATCCTTATCGGGGCACTGTCAGATTGTTGAAAATACCGGATCTGGATGATCTGCGGGTGTCGTTATATACAAGGGGTTCCAGTTTTCCGCGGGCGATCATCGCCCACTGCGTATGGCTCTCCACTACCGGTGAATGTCCTTGTCACGCTGACCCTCTTCGCGCGGCCACCATGGCGGTAACAGTTGTCCGCTGTGTCGCCCACAGGTGCATGGACGCCGGCGATCGATGCTGCCTGCGCGGCCACCGGACTGGTCACGGCCATTCTCGGAGTGTTCACACTGGCCACAACCCGGAAAATCGGTGCAGGTACCTCAGGGCGCTCTGTTGTACGACCGCGGAACCACCGCGCAGCCAATCGAAGTCAAATCTTGTTTCGGTCGGGTCCATTACCGCCGATGTTCTCACTGTGAGGGTCGAGCCGAAAGTACCGACCATGGGTGATCTGGATGATGGGTTACCTCCGCAACCCCACTTGGTGGTCCTGACACGCCGCACTCGCCGACGCAGACCACAGACACAGACCTCGTCTTAGCGAACGAGCAGCCGGCCAGATTCACACCGATAGAGATGATGAGCCGATTGTTGAGCTGGAGCTACAGGTTCATGCACATCCCGACAAGTGATGGCATCGCGACGGGCATCTACGAACGGGCGGATGCCGATCGTCCGCACGGTAGCCACGGGCAGCCGCGGGTCTTGATCGGTGGCCGTCCGCCTCTCCCGTGCGTTATCATTGATTTACGTGCGAAAATCAACGAAAGGTGTGGAGATGTCGGACGCAGCGACCAGCAGTACTAAAGACCGCTTCCTGCACGGTGACCTTCCCTTCGAAGACGCACTGAAAGAGGTCACCGGTACCGACCTCGACCGAAGTCATCTCTGGCATATCCTCGAAGGCCTCGCCTCCGAACGCAGAGCCACCGCGCCAGTACTTTCTGCTCACGACGCACACATTCTCGACGATGCCGGGTTTGTCGCTGATCCGGTGGCGGCGGCGTCGGCGCGGGTCGATCGCGATATTCGCATGCAGAACTTGGTGCACGAATCCTTCTCCATCCCGGACGCCGCCGAGCGGCTCGGCGTCACGCCGGCGCGGATCCGCCAACTCCTCGCCGAACACAAGCTGTGGGCGTTCGCCTCTGGCCGAAACCGGTTGCTTCCGCCCGCCCAGTTCACCTCTATCGGTCAGGTACCGCACCTCGACCGGATCCTTCCGCTGCTCGAGGGCGACATACATCCGTTGTCTGTGCAGGCGTTGCTCACTACGCCACAGCAGTCGTTGATCGTCGAGGGAGATCCGGTGTCGATCGTGGCGTGGCTGTCCGGGTGCGCTGGAACCGATGACGACATCAGCCAGGCCGTCGATGTGATCACCTCGGCGCAGTGGGAATCCGCATAGATGGCGTCGATGTTACCTGCGCCGCCGTCGATCGAGGACCTCCGCGATGCGGGAATTCTTCCCGACGAGGTGATCGAGTGGAAACCCGGCGACGTGATTTGGCGGGTGCACCGCACCACCGGCCCCCACGTCCTTGCCTGGAACGGACTTCGCACCTTCGGGCCGGTCCTTCGGTTCGATCATCATCCGCTCCCTCCGGCCGATCGGGCGAGATACGGAATTTGGTACGGCGCAAGCAATCCCCGTGGTGCTCTGGCCGAAGCATTCCAATCCTCACGCACCATTGACAGGCGGCACTGCGAACCGTTCCTGACAGGCGTAAAGCTCGTGAGGTCACTGCGCCTGCTCGATGTGTCCGGAATCGGTACCGGCGTGTGGGCAACCCGTGTCGGCGGGAACCATGCGCTCGATTCGGCAGCGCACCGCCGAACCCAGCATTGGGCCAGGACAATTCACCGCGCCCATGACAATCTGGATGGAATCATCTACCGGGGCCGGTACGCCGGCACCGTGTGCATGGAGTTGTTCGAACGCGCTACCGACGCATTCCCTGCTCTTCCGGAGTTCTCGCAGCCGTTGAGTCATCCGGCGTTGGCCGACCGCATCTACACCGCGGCGCATGAACTCGGCTACACGATCATCTGAGGCGTCCGCTTCGGCGCGTCGAGGGCATGGACCGTACGGGGCCCCGCCAAACGTGGGGCGATAGTGTCCATTGGATAGCGGTGTCCTCAAATGGCCACACGGAAACTGTTACGTATAAACGATTTGTCATATATCTTCCGTCTGGTGGGTGCCTGCCCGTGGCCCCTGCACATTCCGTACGCGCGCGGTCGAACTGGAAGGGCGTACACATTCGTGACAGTTCTCCATCCGCCACACCCACACTGGTGGCGGGCCCGGATGACGATGACATTTCCACACTTTTATCGGACCGCTCTCCATTGCCGTGGCGGTTACGGCCACCGATTACCTTCCGCGCGCGCCGACAGTACGTTCATGCCGCTGGGCAGCCAAGCTACCGCGAGCCGTGACCGTGGTGAAGGCCCTCAGCGCTGGATCGGTGTCCGCAGGGACTTCGTTCTCGCGACCGGGTGACGCACCACTGTGGTCACTTACAAACGACGGCGGCATCGACCTGATCGTTTCGAAGCTGTTACCCAGCAATCGAATTCAGTCGATCTGGGATATCAAACTGTAGGGTTTCACAATTCCGTCGAGGGGAAATCATGAATATCGAGACCAATAGCGCATTTGACGATGCCGCATCTGCCGCCGTTCGCGCGGAAATACAGAAAGCCAACACCGCGCCAGGAATCGATTTCGGGCCGATGATGGTACAGGTAGACAAGAAGAATTCCGGCCGTTTCCGGTCAATCTGGACGTCGGCCTTGACGCATCTTCAAATTCCGCCAAACGCGACCTTCTTCCAGTGCCAGTCGTCGAAGGTGCCCGGTGCCTATCGCCCCCTCGGTGACATCATGACAACAGCCTTGCCGTTCGCCAACGGCAAGACGGACGGACAGGTCGCGCCGCCCGGAACACTCCTGTTCGCGCCTAATACAAGCGATCCAACGGTTCTAGCGCAGCCAACAGGCTTCTCTTGGATTGCCGACGACAAGCACTCGGAAAACCCCAACAATATTGCCTACTTTGTTCCAGTCGCGCCGACGGGGTATGTAGCGATGGGACTTTGTTGGGGGCAGAACGGAAGTCATCCCGATCCAACTGCCTATTGGTGCGTCCGGGCGGACCTTGTTCGACTCGTCGACCGCCAGCTGACCTGGTCATCCGCCAAACAATATTGGACGTCCCACAGTGGGAGCCTCTACTCGTCAGTGATGACTGCGACTGCGCAGTCCGGACTCGACCATGCCGAGATGTTGGTCATTCCTCAGACCTTCCTGCCTGATCCGGAAGATGGTTCGATACCCAACTATGCGCTGCTGCTGAAACAGCCGGCAGTTACGCTCGAACTGGACGCACAGTTACCCGATCCGAATACGCCGGAGCCGACAGGAACGAAGTTGAACGCAGGTGTTAGTGCTGTGGCCGTCGTCCCCTGGATGGCCGTCGCCAATGACTCCAGCTTCCCCGACAGGCCGGACAATTCCCCCTTCTATTTCGTTGTCGCAGAACCCTATTGGCAGTCGATCGAGAATATCCCTTCGCCGGCCGGTGGGAGCTACGATATCCGCCGGATGCTGGGCACCTCCGAATCCAACTCGCAGACCTTCTCCCAGTCGACCTCCATGGAAATCTCAGCAGATTTCGGACTGGAGTTTGAAGGTTTGTCCGCCAGCGTTTCGACCAAATACACAGAGACCTTCTCGATGGAGACGCAGACAACGGCCGGGGTCGATACGGAGGTGGAGGTAATCACGACGATCACGCTCCCCTCGGCGCAACAGATCGGCTTCTGGCAACTTATGCTGCAGGTTGCCGTCTTCCGCGGCGACGGATCGAAGATGCAGACGCCCTACGGCTTCCGAGACATCCGAATGTCGATCCAAGCCTGATCGACGCCTGATGTGCCCTCGGTTTGACGGAGTCCCTCATCTGTCCTGGCTCGGGGAGGGGGCGGGGTTGTCCGTATGGATGGCGCTCGGCGCTGTGCGGCAGATTCCTGAGCGCGCACTCGGTTCGGCAATGCCTTGTCCGGGCATATGCGCTAGAATTGTGTACATGGCAACTCTTCCGGTCGCTGATGCCAGGGCGCAACTATCCCGCCTCGTCGACGAGGCCGAGCGCACACATGAACGGTTCGAGATCACCCGCAACGGGCACCGTGCGGCGGTGCTGCTCGGTGCCGACGATTACGACGCGCTGCGCGAGACGATCGCCGTGCTGGCCGATGAATCGCTGCTGGCGGATCATCTGGCCGGCATCGCCGACGTCGAGGCCGGTGACACCCTCGACGCTGCAGGTCTTGCCGATTTCCTGGGCAAGATTCGGGAGTGAGCACTTCCGACGTGCCTTACACTCTGGCGGTGGCCCGCTCTGCCGCCCGCTCCCTCAAGCAAACCTTTCTCGAGAAGGTCGCCGCCGCGGTGTACGAGTTCATCACCGGGCCGCTGCTCGAGAACCCCCACAGGGTCGGCAAGGCGCTCTCGCCGCCGCTGGTGCCGGCTTACTCGGCTCGTCGCGGCTCGTACCGGGTGCTGTATCTGATCGATGAGCGATCCCGTCGGGTCACGGTTACCGCGATTTCGCACCGCGCCGATGCCTACCGCACCTGAGCCGACCAAAACAGCCCTGTGACGTGTGGATGACATGTCCCCTTCGAGGTTGAGGAAGTAGTTCCACGAACTGCCATATAACGAGGTCACGAACCCCACGAACTCGAGGGGTTCGAGACGTCGTTTTTTGCTGAGGGGTCGGCAGGCGATGTCTCCGACATCGCCTGCTGCGCAGATCACCCGCATCGACGCCCTCCTCGCCGGCGCCAACACGACGACTCGTCGAGCGGTGTCAGAGTCGTCTGATTGCCCACGTCGCCGCCGAGATGGGGATCTCCCGCCAATGCGCCTCCACATGGGTCAACCGGTATCGCAAGTGCGGTGACCTGGGCTTACAGGACCGATCCAGCACGCCACACACTCACCCGGCCGCCACAGCAGCAGAGGTAGGGCCGTTCCTGTATTCGCCAATGAGTGCCTGCACCATGGATTGCAGTAGTTCGACTCGGGTCGTGTGCGGCAGGTGATTGAGCAGAAGTTGTACTGACTGTGCCTCAACATGTTCGGGATCGGAAACCAGCTGTAGGGCTGTCAGGAACGAGAGGTCTGGCATCTTGCGGCTATCGCTGGACAGCGTCGTGCTGAACCGCTCGACGAGCCAGTCGATGCTTTTTCTTCGCTAGTCTGTGGGGGCGCTCTGCTAACAGCGCGTCAAGTTGTGCATCGATCGCCTCGAATGCCGTGCGCCCGTAGTCCGCGGTGGGACCAGATCTGCATCCATATCGACTCCAGTAGTGAGCAACTCCCGACGGCTTGCTCCCAAGGCAGTTTTCGCATCCTGTCACAACGCGCTAGGCCCAACCGAGGCGAACTCTCACCACAGAGCAGATACTTCGGCATGGTGCTGCTGGAGGAGCTCTACGTCTATCGAGTTCATTCCCACTTTTGCGCCTTCAAGCTTCATGTAATCGGTGTATTGGGCAAGGGTAGGGGCGACTGCGACCGTCATAGTTATCGGATTGATTGCAATCAGGCCGGCGTCGAACAGCTGGTGGATATCGGACCTCAGCAGCATTCCCTCACTGACACTGTGTGTTTCGTGCTCGGCGAACGGGCGTAGGTGTGCTGCTTGGAGAGCCTCTGCGGGGCAGGGGCCGGTGACTGCGCAGTGCAGTCCATACTTCTGCAACAGAGCCTTCCGAAATTCATTCTGTCCGTTGCGGGCTTTCGTTCGACTGTCGCGCCTGCCACCAGGGATTTTGACATCGAGTTCACCGGCCTGCGCGGGCGGAACGGATACACCGAGATCGTCAAGGAGCTTTTCTAACTCCTTGATGTCACACGGCCGAATCGAGTGTTGCGAAGCGCCGGTTAGATGAGGTTCGAGATCTGCATACGAGATTGCACCATCGAGCGCCCGCCAGCCTATTCCGTAACTCGCGACATACTTCTCGACAGGTTCGTATCGCTCGACAGGCTCGATTGCACGGGCGCTGCATCGCCGATTGCCGCAGGCGTAGCCGTTGGTTCTTTTTCGTAACTCCGCGCTGGCATTTCCGCAGACGGGGCAGCGACGGCGGAGCTTCTCGCCCGGTGCGTGTTCAATTGTGTCAATCCTGGATACGCCGAATACAGTTTTCGACTCCCGAACGATGACTAGGTCGCCGACTGACGCTTGCTTGTAGTACGCCACGTCGTTGTCGTACAGATACCGGACTCCCAGTACGTCGGCGTAGCCATCGTTCCCGTGCCAGCTCCGCTCGCCTTCGACTGCTGAGGTCAATACCCACGCCCGCGCTTCGCCCATCCCTGCGCCCCTAGTCTTTCTGGATCGATCTCAATCTGCGACGACTGTACGGGTGAAGTCTGACATCGACGGCATGCCCCGGCGGTTTCGGGAATGAAACGCCCTGGAATTCAGAGGTGACGCCCACGCTTTCTTGGGAGTCCCTCCGGGGGAGCGGATTCGGGCGACGAGAACAACAAACAATGATCGCTGCCTCACCCGAACTCGCCGGCGTCGGTGTGGGGGTCAGTTCTTGGTTGGTTCGGGAACGGCCCAACTGCAACTTTCGCGATGGCGGCGCAGTGCGTCACGATCGGGGTGATGGTTCGGGTTTGCAGGCAGTTTCAACGGCACACCGTTATGGCTGCCGTATTCGGTTTCCAGTAGTGCTGGCGTTACTCGGACATGGAGATTTTCGTCGACGGTGATGCGTTGAAAGTCGAACAGGGTGTGGAGGTCGGAGCGAAGGAGCAATCCGTTGTTGACGTGGTTGGTGTGGTCGCCGTGATAGCGGTCGATGTGTGCGGCTTCCAGGACGGTGAGCACTGTGGATCCGGTGATGGCGCAGCTGCCGTTGTAGGCGTCGATCAAGGAGTCTCGGAATTGTGCTTGTCCTCGTCGCTGCGCGACGTCGCGTTGTGCGAATGTGCGGAGGTCGTCGCCGGGCTGGTAGGTGCGTGGATCACCGGGCAGGGGTTGATCGGGTTCGGGGAGTTGCTCGAACAGAGCGCGTAGGTACGTTTGTCCGGCGGGGTCTTTCACTTCGATGCGTCCGTTGCTCGCGGGGACGGTGATGCCCGTTGCGGCGGCCAGTTCTTTCCATCGGGGGGTCTGCAGCGGCGTTGAGCTTTGTGTTTGCAGTGTGAATCGCCACCGGTAGTTGCCGGTGGCGACGTCGTGCCAGTGTGCTGGCGGATGGGTGGCGTTTAGTTCGAACGTTGCGGATGTGGCGCGGGCCCATCCGATGAGGCCGGTTTCGGACATCCAGAAGAAGATGTCATCGCCTGGTTCGATTTTGGTTCGTGGTCTGGTGTCCCAAAATCCGTCTTGTTGCGCGAAGTCCCAGTGGTCTGGGTAGTCCTTCGATATGACCAGTACCCATGCAGTCAACGCTCATGCGCCTATCCCGTTTCGCATCGGGTGGAGGCGTGTCCTGCAGCGGAAGCCTGTCGGGCCGTGCTCGTATGTGTCGTGTGGTTATTCAGTTATTTAGTGGTTCAGTAGTTTTCGTTTACCAAGTTGTGCAGGGCGTTCCTTGTCTCTTCGTCGGTGGAGTAGATGACTGTGCCGATCATTCCGCGGGTGAGCAGCACCTTGTAGACGTTGCGGACCAGCTTGTCGAACCGCGCATCGCTGATTTTCGTGGAGTTACGGAGGTCCGGGTCCTGGTTCGCCGTGCGGACGGTTGTGAACTTGCCGTCGCGCCACACGAGGTCAGGGCCGATGATGACGCCGTTCCAGTCGAATTCGAATCCCTGGGCTGTGTAGATGCATCCGACCTGTTCGAATCCACCGTTTTCTGTCGCCCAAAGCGGTGCTGGGGGAGCATCACCTATTCGCCTGTCGCTTTTGCTATTCCACGGTTTGGACCAGTTTTCGATGTGGATGTCGGGGACGAGTGCACCGTCCTTGCGCGGGTTACTCCACGGCCAGCAGTATCCGGCTGTCATGCGCGCAGAGTATCCCTGCTCTCGTTGTAGGGAGAGGAGGTTCTCGAGTTCTTGTGGGGTGTCAGCGATTCGGACGGTGAAGCGTGAATCGCCCGTCCACTGGCAGGGTTTCTCGTCGCCGAGATGCAGGAGGCGTTTGACCCACTGCACGTATTCCTCACTGCCGCCGCAGCGAAACTGTTCTCCCAGATGGACGTGCTGCGTCTCAAGTCCCAAAGTCCTGGCGTGGCGCCGAATCTGTTCGAGGGAGCCCATCTCGCCTGGCCGGACCACTTGATGTTCGTCGAGCAGGAATACGGGAACCCTTGCGGCGGAAATCAATTCATCGATCTGAGGGCGGTTGGTTCTCAGTTCGGCTTTGGTGTAGCGGTCGACGGACGTTTCGCGGATCCGATGGGCCTCGTCGAGGATGAGAACGTCGAGGCCGTTGCGTTCAGCTGTCATGAATTGGTTGAAGTACTTGAACATCTTCTGCACGCGGGGAGCGCGGGCGCCGGCCACTTTCCGCAGGGTCTGGGTGAACGAGCGTGAGCCGGTGGCATGGAGGACAGTGCTGCCGCTCCGGGCGAGCTCGCCGACGAGGGACAGGGCGATGGCACTCTTACCGCTGCCAGGACCGCCGGTGACGACGATGATTCGCTTGGTGTCGAGGCCACGGGCATGTTCGACGGCATGAAGGACCAGGTCCACTGCCAATTGTTGCTCGCCGAGGAGATGGAACTGCGATCGCTCGCGTAGTTCAGCAGCGGCAACGGCGAGGAGCTGCTGTGACGGCGAGGTCGGGGAATGCAGAAGTGCATCGCCCGCATCGGTTCCGCTGTTTGGGTTCAGACGTGTTCGGAGGAAGGTAAGCATGTCGTCGCGATCTGCGGCGGTGAACAGGCGGGCGGTGTGCCCAGTCGATGATGAACGCAGCTCGGTGACGGCTCCGGGGTCGGTCACGTTGTGCAGGTAGGCGATTCCGGCTACCGGGTCCGGCTGATCAGCGAGGGCAGTCGCGAAATCGGCGAGATAGTCGCAGTAACTCTGCACTTGAGTTCGAGGGTGCAACCTAGGTCTACCGGGAAGCTCGGGAGTCTCCACGAGATCAGTGCTGTCTTCATACTTGTGCGCGGCCGACCACCCTTTGAGCTCGAACACGACATACGATGGTGCGCCGGTATCAGGATGGGTCCCTGCGAGTACGACGTCAGCGCGCTGCGACGTCAACGGGAGTTGATACTCGACGAGCATGTCGACCCCACCGAGACCGGCATCGGCCAGTTCGCGTGCGAACCCAGGGAGGCCAGCACTCCAAGACTTCAGTTCCGTTTCGCTTACACCGTGGTCGGTACGACAACGCATCGCGTCCTGCA
Source organism: Rhodococcus sp. ACPA4 (assembly GCF_002300185.1). Classification (NCBI taxonomy): domain Bacteria; kingdom Bacillati; phylum Actinomycetota; class Actinomycetes; order Mycobacteriales; family Nocardiaceae; genus Rhodococcus; species Rhodococcus sp. ACPA4. The sequence continues at coordinate 69,597 of NZ_NSDY01000003.1, read as the reverse complement.
GTTGCTCAGCCAGCAACTCAGGGTGAGGCATGCCGACAATCTTGTCGGCGGTAGTACGAAACAACGTCACGGTCAGGTCCCCAAGGCAGCACGAATCCAGTCGTGCGGGTGGGGGCATGTCCGTAGCTGTGAATCACAGCGGAAGTCCGTCGGGCCGCATCGAACAATCTAGTCGAATGCCCTGGCTGTTCTTCAGTCACCGGGGCTACCCGCGGGGTACACACCTTATGTAGGACCTATGCCACTGCGGCCGCCTGTACTGGGTCGCTCCCAGTTCGTCTCTGCCCGAGTGCAACGATCATGGAAGATAGCCGGTGTGCGATGTCTGCGGCCGGCTTAGCGTGTCGTGTTTCCGTTCCGAAACGAGCACAATGGCTCCTCGGAAGCTACGAATGACGTGTGCTTCCGTGTCGCGGCCGTCGAACGGATCACCGCGTCCACCACAATGATGGCTGCGCTGAGAACCGACCGAAGTACAGTGGCACGTCGTGAGCACTCTCGACGATTTGATCTCAGCGCAGCGTGACTTTGCGATGGCTCGGGACTGGGAACAGTTTCACTCACCAAAGAATCTGGCGATGGCGTTGGGTGGGGAAGTCGGAGAGCTCTGTCTCGAAATCGATCCACTCTTCGAAGCCGGCACCGACATTATCGAGCTCACGAGTGTCGCCCACACACGGTTGCGGAACGAAGTGGGCGACGTCGCGCTCTATCTGCTGCGACTCTACGATGTCTTGTCCCTCGATCCGGCCGAAGCATTCAGCCTCGCTCTGTCCCGCACCGAGACTTCGGAATCGTGCCCGATTTCCGGAACTCCAGCTTCCCTTGCTCAAGCGGTGTGCAGACTGAATGGATCGACAGGCCTCGTTCTCGAAGTCTTCCAATGGGAAGAATCGACACACACAGCGTTGCCGTCGCGAATGGCCGAGGTGGAGTTGGCGCGCCGGTTGCGCTCCGTTGCAACATCATTGATAGGCCTTGCCAAGGTCATCGGTGTCGACGTTCTTGACGCAGCCAGCGCCAAGCTTGCAGCGAACGAGCAGCGGTACCCTGTCGACCTCAGTCGGGGGTCGAGCCGTAAGTACACGGAATTGCAGATGGGGTCGAGCGAGGACATCAAACCTCATACCCTGCCGTAGTACGTAATTCAGAAGTCCGGTCTCGTGATCGTAGTTTCGAGCGTTGATCCGATGTCGCTCTGCAATCCAGGTAGGAGGGCATGGTCCTCGGAATGACCTGCTGCACGCCTCGTCCGCCCGTGTCCTGCCACGCGGTGCACTTCGTAGGAGGTCTCTGTCTCGCTAAGACAGTTGAGTGGGTTTCTTTCCGCGGCAAGAGCGTCGTCAGATGTCGTGGAAAGTGATCGTTGGTAGTTGGTTCGCGCAAAGTGAGCCGCGATGACCAACCACGACCGTCGATTGTCAGGCACTGGTGACTTGTCTAGCCGGGTACCTTAAATATGAACTCGGGGAGGATAATTCGACTGCCCGCCGTGGACACTGATTTCTGTTCGCAGGCATCGAGCTACGTGCGTCGTCAATCGGTTGCCACACCTTCTTTTGGTGGCCGCCACCTACAAGTCGACTTGATAGACGAAGCTCTCTGCGTGCTCCAGAACTTCGCTGGTTAGATACACCGCGAGCGTCGGTTTCGTCAGAGCTCGAGTCACCACCGCGAGCTCCCAGGTCTCGTCCTCGTAGGCAGAACGGACCTCATTTCTGGTCAGCAGAATAGACGGGGTGGGCCCTGAAACACCTTTCACCTCCACTCGCGGATGTCTCCGGAAACGTGGATACAAGTAAGGCCCCAGCCGAGGTTGCGTGCGCCGACATCTTCGACGTCGTAGCCAAGGTTTGTGTAGTGGTCGGTGGCGGTGCCGACAGCAGCGTCTTCGACCACCTTGTTCGTTCGAGGATCACCGAATCCGGCTCCTCTCGCACCGGCCGTGATGGGTGACAACGACGAGATGACAGTCCTGATGGAAGGCGTGGCGCATGCTGACTCCAGGGCCATCGAACCATTCGAGTGCGCCACGGTCGGCAAATTCGGGCATGGGCTGCCCCGGCATGCGTGTAAACCTGATCGTCATCGTCCTCAGATAAGTCGATGGCTCTTGCGGATAGAAGCCGTGCGGATCAAGATATTCTTGCGCCACCAGAGACGCGGTACATACCGGACGATCCTGGCTGGTTCCCTCCGGTGGCAACTAGTCGTCCATACGCGCGTCGGGGCATTCGGTGCATCCGGTATCGACGGACAACGGCTTCGTGAAGTGCTCTGCTGCGTGCGTGCGGTTCGTTCCGGGTTTGTTGCTGGCCTTGCGGTCAGAGTCACCTCCGTCTGTGGGAGTGGCATAACCCTGGGCGAGTGTGTGTCGATGACGGGTTGGCACAACATTGGGGAAAGATGGACCGGTGGATGATCTCGTAGGCCGGTGTAAGGATGCTCAAATTGTTGCGGTGCTGTGCAACCCGCCATTGCGGGAGACGGCGCTGACGAGGTCTTGGCAGAACCTCGAAACGCTTCGAAAAGGGGTCGGAGCGACAGAAATTACGATCTGCAATTTAATTGAAGTGCGAACCCGCTCGTCCGAGGACCTTGGCTATCTCACTGGCGCCGTCGATATTGAAAACCTCGGGTGCAGAGTTCGAAGCGCAGCGTCTCAGTCGTCGATCGCCGTTGCGGCCTGGGGCACAAACGCGCCATCAGGTTGGCGAGTCCGGCACTGGGCTGATGTTGTGAATTCAGCACTTCGCGGTTTATCCGAGGCTGGACATACTGGAGTTATGCACGTGGGCCCAGGAACACGGCATCCTTCTCGGTGGGCTCAGTACACAAGTCCCGTTCACGGTCGGTTTTTGGGGCTGACATTCGAAGACCGCTTGATCGAGTCGTTGCAGTGGAGTCCTACGACTGTTCTTGAACGGTAGCGGGCAATCAGCGGCAGTTGTCAGGGAATTCTGCAACGCGTTCGGAAACTGGTGCCCCGAGTTCGAAGTTGTTCTGCGGTCATCTTTCGCCTGGATCTGTTCGGTGGTTTTCGTCCAGACGAACGGCTGTGCCCGCGGATTCCGCCCGTTGATGAACTCTCGGATCTTCGTCGTGAGTTCGCGGCCACTGCGGAAAGTGCCGCGGTGGATCGCTTGGCGTTCGATGATCCCGACCATACTTCGACCAGGTTCATCCACGATGCCGATGCCGATGCCGATGCCGATGGCGGGGTGTAATGAACGTGGATCCGCGGGTTCGCCGCCAGCCACTCGCGGACCTCGGCCTTCTTGTGGGTGGCGTAGGTGTCTATCACCAGGTGCAGTTTCCTGCTTCGGATACGCCCGCGCAACGTGCTTGAGGAACACCAGAAACTCCTGGTGATGGTGCCGGGGCCGGCAGATCCCGGTCACCTTTCCGGTTGCGGTCTCCAACGCAGCGAACAAGATGGTGGTGCCGTTACGGACGTAGTCATGGGTTTGCTTCTCCGGGATCCCGATCTGCATCGGCAACGTCGGCGCAGTCCGATCCAACGCCTGGATCTATGACTTTTCGTCCACGCACACGAGGATCGCGTTTTCCGGCGGATCGAGATACAACGCGACGATGTCAGTCACACTCACGACCAGTTCCTGTTCGGTGGAGATCGCGCCACCGAAATCGACATCACCTGAGGCCGCCGCGACGACCGAAACAAACGACAGATATTCGCCGCCGTTCCGAAACCCGACAAAGGCATACTCCGGCGCACACACCACCGAAAAAAACATCGTCGCACTAGCGACAAAAGCTGGATTCGCCCAGACTCACACCTGCTGGCCACGAACTCGACCCCGCCAAACCTGTCAGACCCTCGAACTACCATCAAAAGCGCGACGAGCACCAGGTCGCTACACTGACCCGACCGAAGCGAAAGTTAAGGTCCTGACCTGCAATAACCCTTGCTGATCGGTCATATGTGGCGACCTGATTCTCATTCACCACCCCAAACCAGAGCTACCGCGACACCAAGCGGACTCACCCTCCGTCGCTCCCGCACAATCACCACCCAGCAAGGCAAGTCGAGGCGCCCACCTTCGAGTGCTCGTTAGCGGGCGGAGCCCCAATCCGGGCAGAAGGGCCTGGAGTGAGCATCGAAAATGCCCCAGACCCATGAAAATTGCGACTACATCAACTAAAAACGCTGTTGCCAAGCCCGCCAAAACTTCCTGGTCAACCAGCCAAATAACACCAACAACGCACAAACAGCCAATGGCAGAATATATGCCTTGAGCAGCACGAATGCAGCGTAGGCGAGCCAGTCAGGACCAGGAAGCACTTGCACAACGGGCCAAATCCACCACCCAAAGCCGCCAAGCAGCAATCGAATCCTTTGAGGCATGTTTCTGCCGCCAGGAACTATCTTGGCCCACTCTTTTAAGGACCACCAACGAGTCCAATCCATTTGAGCGACCACATTCTGATTAATATCTTCTCTATAATCTTCTGACATATTTTCTCCCAATGAAATAGATACAATTGAATTCTTTACCTACAGAAAAAGTGCACATCTGTTGATTGATCTCCATTCAATTTGGTATGAAAACGGACACGCTTTTCGTGACCGGAAACCAACCATAACAGGATCAAGGCGCTTTCGGTACCTCTGGCGAGCTGGTATCCAAAAGCCTTTTCTGCTGTTTCGGCTAGGACGTAACTCTACTACAGGCGCGGCCCTCTCGGGCCGCTGCCGAAATGCGAGATCGCATTAAAGTTATTTAATTTGAAAGGGAAAGAATTCATCCGATAAGCAGTGAGAAATGATTATCTAGAGATGAGTTCGTCAGTGTGTCGAGAACTGCATCCATCCAGGCAGAGATTCGAACGTATGAGCGAGAATTGTGGAATTGTGGAGGGGAGATCGCGCAGCTGGAGGAGGGGATCAAATGACCGCACCTCCCTCACAAGAGGAAACATCACTCGACAAGGCCGAAAAGCTCGAACACCTCCGTCGAACGATGGCGTCGATACCTGCCAGATCCGACGGAACCGAACCGGTCACACCTTCTGTGATGCTGCACCCAGTCGGCGAGCGAGAGCCGACACCTATCGTGGACACCGCGCAGTCGACGCTTCGAATGCTCCCGGTACCACCCCCAATCGCAGACCTACTTCCACACGGAGGACTTGCCCGCGGGACCGTCGTCAGCATCGACGGCGCCGCATCCGTCCCCATTGGACTACTCGCCGCTGTCACCGCAGGTGGGGGACACGCCGCCGTTATCGAGATGCCGAGACTCGGACTACTTTGCAGCTGCCGAACAAGGCGCAAACCTCGCGAAAATCGGGCTCGTGTCCAAGCCCGAATCATCCGTGATCGAAGTCGCAGCAATCCTGCTCGAAGTCCATGGCCTCGTCATACTCGAACTATCCGGAGAGGCGATCAGCCCATACACACACCGTGATCGCCCGGGCACGATTCGAAGGGCGCCGTATTAGTCGTAAACAATGGACGCTGGGACGGGCCGGATCTACGCATCGAATCTCGCGTAGTCGGATACACAGGGCTGGAACAAGGACACGGACGTGTGTCTGGGCTGAAGCACGAAGTCGCGGCCGGCGGCAAAGGATTTCAGCGCAGACAGGGCGCATGGAGATCAGCGATGACGACGCCGGATCGGTCATCTGGCGAACCATCCCCGACATCGGCGCAACCATCACCACACCCCTGCGAGCCGCACTGTGACCAACACCGACCACTGGTCCGAACGATGACCAGATAATCCCGTGATCAGGACATTCGCCCTCAATGCCGGTCAGAGTCGAGATGTTGTAGAACGGGTTTGAACGTGTCCAGTGTCAGCATGCCACCAGCGACTGATTGTCGAAGGACCCTGACTCTGATGACAGCGGACCAGCAGCTTGAATCACGCTGGCCCGCTGTCAGTTCGTTATCACCAGGGCATTATCCCGTAGTTCAGTCAAGCTAAGAAAACGTCGATGGCAACACCGAGCGGGCCGAGCCATAAGCCATATGGTGTCATCTCACATCGCCTTCCGGGGTCGGATCCCGACCGTCTTTCCAGGCTAGGAAATCGGGTACTGGTTTCGACGCAGTATGATTACGTTATGGATTGGATCCAACTCGGCGAATCAGCTAGTCGCCTTATCAATGCCTTAGCAATCTTCAACGGTAACGCAGTCGACGTGAACTCCACCATGACGGTGGCGAACGAGAACGATCCGAATTGGAGTTCGAACTCGGATCTTCGTCGATCGATGTACCAGGCGCTCGACTTACTGGAACGTCAGTCGATGATTTCCGGAGAGTTTGGTGGGAGCATCCGTCTAACCGACAGAGGAAGTCGGACCGTAGGTACCCCGCCCTCCGCATGGATGCCTGATCCGGAAGACCCATCAACTAAAGAATGGATAGAACTCCAGAACCTCGTCGAGGCTATGGATGCTGAACGGCCTGGGAATGAACTCACTATAACGCATCTTTCAGTTTCGAATTGGCGTCAGTTCTCCTCTGTGGAATTACAAATACACCCACGCCTCACAATATTGACCGGGGCCAATGCGGCTGGAAAGACTACACTGTTAAATCTCTTCGCCCCCCACTTCAACTGGAACGCGCAACTGGTCAGCAAAGGGCAAGAAACTAAAATTTCTGAGAACCCAGCAGCGATCCAGATCGGCCAACTTCACTATAGCAATGGCGTACATACGAATCTTTGGCACCATTCGGAGCCTGGAATCTCAATGTCAAATGTGCATTATACGGGTACGGAACCTGTCCCAGGAATTTTTATCTCTTCTCATCGCTCAGTAAGCAGTTATCGGCCGCTTGAAAGCCTGCCAGCTCGATTCTCTGCGGCGGATACTATGCTGCAGCAATTTGCAAGCGAGGTGCAGTCACGTTACTCCGGAGGATCGAGCCAGTATCCGCCACTGTATAGAATGAAAGAAGCGCTAATTTCTGCCGCTCTACACGGTTACGGAAATCAGGTAGTAAGAGAAACTCTCCCCGCGATAGATATATGGGAAGGTTTTCAGAATATATTGGGCTCCTTCCTTCCTGAAGATTTGCAATTCGAAAATCTAATTGTAGAAAACGGCGAGCTACTTCTGAAAACCGCGACCGGTGAATTTCCGATTGAGGCCGCCTCGGGTGGCCTATCCGCCATGTTAGAGCTTTCCTGGCAAATTTTCTTACGCGGGCAGCACTCGCCCTCCTTTACTGTTTGTATTGATGAGCCAGAAAATCACCTGCACCCTGAACTTCAACGTATAATTGTGCCTGCCCTACTCGAAGCATTTCCCCAAGCAACCTTTATTATTGCGACACATAGCCCCTTTGTGGTCACCTCGACGCGGGACTGCGCCGTGTACGCGCTCGGCCGCTTCGGAGAAGATGACAAGATCAGCAGTCAATTGCTCGACCGCTTAAATGCCTCGGGAACGGCCGACGAGACGTTGCAGTCCGTTCTGGGTCTTGAGACGGCATTGCCATTATGGGCGCAGAAAGCGGTGGCCGATGCTGTAGAAAGCATCCCCGAGGAGGCAACCGGAGATGATCTGCGACAGTTACGGTCCAAATTGATAGAGCTCGGTCTCGACCGACAGTTCCCGGCCGCAGTCGCGGCGATCGGCGAGGGACACAATTGATCAAGATAACCAAGGGGCCCCTTCCGGTCTGGCTAGCGAAAAATCAGGAAAAGAAAACCCTTGAATATATGGTTGCCAAAAAAGGCAGTAAACCCAGTCCCTGGAGCCAGGCCGAATTAAGGGATGCGTTGAAATCTGAATGTTGGAACAAGTGCATGTATTGCGAAGTCGATCCCGATGATGGTTCGTATCCTGCAGTTGAGCATATTAAGCCCAAAGAGTCCTTTCCGGACCTCGTCCTCCAGTGGGAAAATCTAGGTTGGTGTTGTACTAGATGTAACACCAACAAGGGTAGTTACTGGAAGGATCACAAAGATCTTAAGCTATTGAATCCGTACGAGGATGATCCGGCAGACCACATCAAGCACTCTGGGCCGGTTATAGTCCCTTCGCTAGGAAGCGAGCGAGGCAAGAACACCATTCGTAAGCTAAAACTTAATCGCGGGTCTCTAATTACCTCAAAGGCTCGGAGGATTCAGGATTTAGACGATCGAATTCAACTCTGGAACCGTGAGGATGATCCCGATAAAAAGAGTGTCCTAGAGGATGACGTTCTAGATTGCTTAAGTCAGGAATCGGAGTTCTGTGCCATGCTTCGAGCTTTCGCCACTTTTCAAGGATTCCCTAACTGAAATGGATCCTGAATCGACCGCCAAGAATCCCCGGGGCATCGCAAGTAATGATTTCGACCAAGATAAATTACTACGGGACGACTGTCGTACAGCAGAATGACGATGCGGACAGGACGAACGAGGACTTAAAAAAGAATCGAAATTAGGGCGAAGTTCGAGAGAAACCCCGGTGCCACGTGAGGCGACGGCTAATAGTTCGGATGGTTACCCGCTCGGTACGGGCTAACTCGATGTTTGCGTACAACGCCGACCGTTTCATCTCCCGCTGTGGTCTGACCTTGACCGCACGGAATGTGTATCCGTCCTGGTCGATGACCGGCTCCTATTCGAAGTCGACCTGCTCGCCGACGTCGAGACCACGGATTCCTCCGCCGATGCTGAAACTGTCGCCCGGTTGAGCATTGATGACTTCGTCGGGGTGTAGGGCACTGTAGAAGGTCCAACAGCCGCCCGGGGTGTTCGCAGAGTCGATGACTCCCCAGCCTTCGTCGTCATTCCACGTGGTGACGACGCCGCTTGCTGGGGTGCCGATCCGGGGCGGGATCGTGTTGTCGAGGTGGGTGATCTCGTGATCGGTCCCGTCGGGATCGATATCCCAAGCCCTGGAGCCGAACGGCCCCGGCCGTGTGTAGTGCTCGGTGCCGACTGACCACGCCCGCACGGTGTAAAAGTCGTAACCGTCCACCGGCTCGTCGAATTGACGCCACTCGAACTCGACTTCTTGACCTTCAGTCAAACCGGGGAACCCGGGAACCGCTACGGATATGCACGGAGTCCAGCTACCGCCGGGGTGTCTGCGGAGTCGATCGCGCCCTGCATACCCCCCACGTCCCAACTGCGGACCACTCCTCGGCTCGTCATGAGTGTGTCCAAGACTGGTGCTAGCGAGCGGAACCCGAAAGCCGAACGAAGACAGGTACGTCCCGAAAGCCGGCCAATGTCCGGAACGAGCTGAGCTGCAGAAGTAAAACAAACGAACTCCGGAAACTCGGGGTACATCACTCGCCGGTGCGATTCGCCCAGCCGATCAGATTTTGAATTCTGTATGTGGTTTTCGTTAACGACTACTACGGGAGTTGGTTAGGGCGGTGGGATGTGTTGCAGAAGCAATTAGCTACTGTCGCGGAATGAACCATTACCAGGCAGTGCGCGACCGACCGTTTACTGAGGATGAAACCGAGCAGATGCGCTTGCTCCTAAGCACATTTCGCGATGGCTCTGGGCAGCGAGTGAAGGCTGGATTTATGCCCGATTTTCTGTCCTTCGAGCGGGTCACCGCATACGTACTCGGAGGATTCACAAACGAGGACAAGGGCGTCTTCGACGTTGCTGTCCCGGGCGGAGCCCGCCGCGAGCAGTGGGGCGTCTCATGCAAGATGGCGAGTGCTCAACCGGTTAAGAATTGCTGCTGGTTCATGGAGCTTTCGAACTCCGCCAAGTACCTGACTGATGCTCTCTTGGCCGAGGGGATCCACTGGCAGACGAATCCTGAGGCGGCAGGCCCCATTCTGGTGGGGACTGTCGGTTCATGGCACGAGAAGGTGCGCAGAACTTACGACATCGATGCCAGCAAGTACCTGCTGCTGACGCACGACTCCCGGTGGCGCAAGTTTGAGATGGCGGCGTTCGACATTCATATTCTGACCTGGTTTGCGTCCTCTGACATTGAGTGGGTTGTGGAGGGCCGAGAGGTTGGCGCTGGCAAGCCCTCATCCGTCGCGGGGTATATCGAAGTCGACCGCAGGCCGCATCGCTTGTGGCAGTGGTATGCCAATTCAGGGGGGCAACTGAAGTTCTACCCACCTATCGGCTGGGAGAAATGGCGAACAGGGGAGTTCGAACTTTCCGAACCGCCCGTTCACGACTTGAGGGACAAAGTTGAGGATTACTGGCCGGGGGCGTGGCCGGGACCTAACGCCCCCGGGGTCATCACTTTTTGACCCAAAGCACTTCCATGCGCTCTGCTGCCTTCTCTACCTTGGGGGGCTTGATCAGGATCTTCTTCCAGCCTGTCAGCTTCTCGTCGTATAGGTGATTGGCATAGCCCGAGATGACGACCGGCCCGGGATGTGCGACCAGGGCATCGAGCATCTCGACATGTTCCTGGACGCTCATCTCCGAGGCGTACATCTTCTGGGTCCGAGTCTCCATCAGGTACGGCGGATCGGCGTAGATAAGCGTGTCCTGGGTTGCAAAGCGGCGGATAACTTCGATCGCAGGACGGTGCTCGATCTCTGCGTCTTTGAGCCGCATTGCAAGCTCAGACAATTCACTCGGCACGCGCTGCCAGCGGAGTGACATGCCACCTGCTCGCTGCCGTGAGCCCCGATTTTTCCAGCCCGTTTTCTTGGCGAGATCCGATGCGTGCGCCTGCCAGATTCGAGTGACGAAGCGGCGGGCGTCCTCAAGCTCGTCCCCAGTTACAATGTGGCTGTCGTCGTACTCCTCTCGACTCCACGGCGTGGTCTCAAGCGCAAACAGAAGGTCGTCAGTTCGGTCGCGCAGGACGCGGAAGAAGTTCACGACCAGGCTGTGCGCATCGTTGATGAGTTCATGGCCGCTGGGATCCTTGGTGAAGAACACCGCCCCAGATCCGAAATAGGGCTCAATGTAGTGGTAGTGCTCACCGAAGTGGCTGACGATTTCGGAAGCCAGCGACCACTTACTTCCTGGGTATCGCAGAGCAGCGGACCGCCGCTTAGGAGTTTCCACCACCTCATCTGCAGTGAAAAGAGAGAGCGGAGCGCTGGGATCCATGCTGCCAAAGGTATCTGGGGCGACATTCCGCATCATGCGGCCACTGTCAGGTAGGTCGTCAGGGTCGAGCGCCGCGAAGCAAGAGTATGTCTAATCACCAGTAATGTATAGCGCGTTATACATTGCTGAGTCAAGCGCGCTATACATTCTGCAGTACGATTCGCCATCATGGACTCCCGAACTCACCTCGCGATGTCGGTTCAGGATCCGCGCCAGCGCCTCAACGCCCTCCTGGGACTCCTGTCCGAGATCGAGGCAAATCGAGCCGAGGTGCTCGCCGCGCGCAACTACGCGATCCGAGAACTTCATCGCAGCGGCGTCCGCATCACCGACTTGGTATCGATTACCGGCCTCACACGAGCTCGGGTGAATCAGATTCTCGCTGAAACGCAGGCAGAAAGATGGCCCGAAAAGCACAGCCAGACAGAGCCAGGGACGAATTGACCCAGGCACTATCCCTAGCCGGAATGAAGGTTCGCGAAGATGGGAAAGTCGCAACTGCGAAGCGAGCCCGCACCGACAGTGAAGCGTTGGATAGGATCCGGCACCTTCGTAACCTCTTCGTTCGGCGCGATGCACACGACGCAGTCTTGGCATACTGCTGTACCGAGCTTTTGCGAACAGACTTTTACGAGGCAGTGTTCGAAGCAATAAAGGGGCTGGGCAGCAGAATTCGGCAGATGACCAATACGGAAGGTGACGGATACGGACTGATCGAGGCGACGATGTGTGGAAAGGAGCCAGTTTTGGTGATAAATAACCTGATCACACGAACGGACCGAGATGAGCAACTTGGCGTCGCCAACCTCGCAAAGGGTTTGTTCAGCGCTTTTCGCAATCCGGTAGCCCACGAACCCCGACTTGAATGGCAAATGTCGGAACAAGCCGCACTGGATGTTCTCGGCACTCTCTCTGATTCATCGACGTACTGACGCTGCGACAATGAGAGCTGTTCCGACGTCTTGAGAATCGACGAGATGACTTAGTTCTGCTGCGCATCTCAAGGCCATGTGAAGGGAATCAGCTAGCATCCTGGCGTCGAAAACCGATCGGTTTACGACGCTTGAACGGCCACCTCATTCACGCAGGTCAGATTTGTTCGGATCTGTCGATAACTCGTGTCGAGAATCTCTGTCGAATAACCCACGCGAGGGCTATTCCGCCAGATGCTGTTCCACTACGCACGTGCCTTCAGCGCAGATCACGATGTGGCCGCGGAATCGAACGCTGATCGCCTACTTGGGCGTGTCTTCCAACTCTGTGAAAAGGCGTGCAGCATGATCCGGGCGTGATGTCGGTGACTACGGTCACGATGCAGCTGTTCGAGGGACGCACGCCATGGCTAGCCCTAGCATCGGTTTCTGATCATTGCTTGACATTTACTAGGGGACGTCACATGCACCGCATCAGCAAGCTCTCTCTCACCATCGCGACCGTCGGCATCGCGGTTATCGCTCTCGTCGGCTGCAGCTCGGCAGGATCGACTGCCGCACCGACGCCGGGCTCGACAGTCGCCGCCAACGCGCCGGCCGCGGCTCCTGCCGAGGTGTCGTTCGAGGACAACGTCCTCACGACGAAGGACGTCATGATCAAGATCACCGACGTGAAGACGATTCAAGTAGGTGAGAAGGGTAACGAGTACGGCAAGGAGCCCGTCGTCGCGTTCTGGTACGACACGACGAACGTCTCCGGCAAGGAGACGGATTCGATGACGGCGTGGATATTCCTCTTCGCTGCATACCAGGAAAACGACCCCAACGCGGAGAACAAGCTTAGTGTCTGCTCACTGCCGGATGCTGCGTTCCTCGATTCGCAGACGAGCAAGATCAAGAAGGGCGGCACTGTCCCTAACGCGATCGCGTACGAGCTGTCCGACACGACCACCCCCGTGACGCTGGTCGCCTCCACGCTCCTGGGTCAGGACGAGATCGGATCGATGACCATCGAGCTCAAGTAGACGCCAAGAGACCCGCACGAGGAAGAGCCGCCAGGATGATTGCCTGGCGGCCCTTCCTGCAGTGGTGTGGGCGTGATGCGAGTCGATCATTGTGGAGGTGCGAAATCTCGCATCCACCCGCACCGCGGTGTCGCGGCTACCTCTGGGGCAGCGCGGCGGGGTTGGACCGAGCTGAGAACCTGCGGAAGCGAATCGGGAATCAGCGGTTCGACCCGTACAAAGTTTGACGTCGATGACATCGCGAGTTTCCATTCGTCGTCAATGCGGACCAATGCCACTAGCTTCTCGGCAGCGGTCGCTACGCCGGTCTCGATCTGAAGCGAGCCCGCCAGCGCCAACAGGGTCAGTTCAACCTCTTGTTCCGAGGCGCGGCCAGAACGCAGCACTGTCGATGCAAGTCGCGGGCTAGCGGTGTTGGTTCTCGCCAGAAACGATCTTAGGTTCGTGCGAAGGTTGACGATGACAAGTTCAGGTTCAACTTCGTGTTCGGCGAGGGCGAGTGCGATGTGTCGTAGTTGCGGATCGGGTGACAAAAATGGAAGCGCCGATCTGTACCGTTTTTTTCGATCACTCATCAAGAGTCGCCGCAAGCCTGCCAGTCGCGGTTCCACCACCGTTTGGTCATCCAACTGGTCCACCAATCGGCTCGCTTCTACCCTCGGGTCGAGGGCCAGAGACTCTAGATCCGGGGGAAGGTCTGCGATCAGGTTCTGATAAGCGAAATCTCCTTCGCGTGTGTAGAGAAACGCATCCACGGCGATCTGGCCGGAGTCTCGAGACGCCGGAACTGTCAGCTCAATTTGCCCCGGGACCGGTTGCACCGTTGCCACAGCCCGCCGTACTCCGGTGTTGCTCAATGCCGTTAGCCGCGATGACTTTGCCGCGGTCTTGACCAGAAGGCTCAGTCCGACAAGAGATTCCAGTTTTAGATCTGCGCGGCCGTGCAACAGATCTGTGAAACCTTCAGCCGAAACATCAACATCTCGAGGTTTCGCATTGAGACGATCCGGACTCGAGAAACCTGCGCCGCTGGCGCGAGACCAGAGGCCCTGCATTTGCAACTTCCGGTTCTCCGCGGCGAGCATGCGTTCGAGCATCCAGAGAAGACGACCCGAGCCTCGTTCTGGGTGCGGTGAGAGGTTCCACCACGACAGTCGCCGTGCCAGATCCCCCGCTACTGCCGATGCCCAGGTCCCTGTGCCGATATAGCCGAGTGCCGCAATCCAGGCCAGGTAACGGGGCATGTCTTCGATCGCACGCCTGAAATCGGCTAGCAAGATACCTTGTGGCGGTTTCGCGTTGAGCTTCTGTCGGTCCCGCAGCGCCAAGTGCGCAGCGGCCATGCAGAATCGAGATCCGAAGTTCTTTCCCACACGAGCTGTCACACGCGGCGTCCATGTCACCAGGATGTGTTGGACGATGGCGTCGTACACCTTCTGGTTCACCGGCCACTCCCGCAGCGAACCGACGTGGGTGGCGATGATCTGCAACACGAACTCTTCGGCCTCACTCGCGTGAGTCGGCAGAGGCGATTCTGCCAGCGCTGTCAGTAGTTCGCCCGCCGATTCGACATCGATCATCAACCGTGACGTCAGTGCGCCGATCTCGGTGACCGTCAGTCTTGCTTCGGATTCGGTCACGAAACCCCGCCGGACGAGGTGATCGAGCGCATCATCGACATCTTGCGGTTCACCCGTCTGGGCGTACGCGAAGGTCTCCTCGAACCAGGAGGACGCGCCCACTCTGTCCGTGATCGATCCGAGCAGGATTTCAGCGAGGAGTACATCGCCCAGTCGATCGCTGATTCGGCTGTGCGCCGTGTAACCGGCGTCGAGTTTCCGACGCCAGAGCGCTTCTTGATCATGGGGCACCAGCATGAAGCCGAAGCCTTCAAGCTCCTGTCCCGCCCTGCCGGCGCGACCGAACATCTGCTGCGCCTGACTGACTTCGAGGGCAGACATGCCCAGTTCCAGGTCGCGAATGACTACGGCTCTTGCCGGCGTATTCACGCCCGTCGACAGACCGGATGTTGCCACGAGGGTTCGTATCGACCGGTCCTTGAATGCGTTGAGCGCGCGGTTTGCTCTCGGTGCATCTCGAAAGTGGAGGCCGACACCAGCGTGGAAGGCGTCCTCGACGAGCTTGCTGTCTTCGATATTGCGGAAGGGCACATCCGCAGCCAGTGCAGCGGTTCGCCGGACACCGTTCTTGCTGCCACAAAAGACCAGGACACCCCCGCCGTCACTGACGGCTCTGGCGTCGATCACCTCGGACCCTGGGGGAGCGGGTGCGAGCAAATCTTGTAGGAGTGGACGGAGCGCTCGGTCTTTCGCCGCTTCGTGTTCTTCCCGCTTCGCCCCAGGCCGCGGGGCCTTGTACGGAATGAGTTGGGTCATCAATTTGGTCGGCCGCCAGGCGGAGCTGATGAGCTGAGCGTTGAACCACTCCGCGAGCTGATCGGCATTCGATACCGTCGCCGACAGCGCCACGATCCTCGTCCGTTCCTCGGCAGCGCGTAGCCGTGCAATAAGTGATTCCAGGGTCGCACCACGCTCGGGATCTCCCACGAGGTGTACCTCGTCGATGATCAGGCAGCCCACCTTCGCGATGAAGTCGCGCAGAGAGGATCGACGGTAGAGCGCCTCGAACTTCTCGGTCGTCGCGACCCACAACTGTGCGTTGCGAACTGCGTCACTGGACATGCTGGTTTCGCCGGTGAGCTCGACTGTGCGAATTCCGTATTCATTCCACCGTTTGGCAGTGTCACCGATCTCGGCTGCAAGTGCTCGGGCCGGTAAAAGCCAGACCGCCGGTTTACCTTCGGTGACGATCGAACGGAGGGCTGCCACCTCTCCAATAAGGGTTTTTCCCGAGCTCGTAGGAGCTACAACCATCACGTGCCCGGAAGTCGACAAAACAGCGGGCACGGCTTTCGACTGCAACGGATTCAGACGGTCGTACCGGGTCAAGAATTTCTGCAGATCGGACGGGATGAGAACCGTACTCGGCGTCCACTTCTCATCACCGACATTCGCAGCGGCCTGGTTCTCCAGCAGTTTGAGGAAGCCGGCTTCCACAGCTTCGACCACATCGTGTTCTTGGAGAACGAAGCCCGAGTTCTGATTTCGCTCGATCTCCAACTGAGTGAAGTTCATCGAGTGCGAGACCGCTACATCGTCGGCGATGAGCTCTTTCTCGTGGATATACCGGATACCCGTGATGGAAACACCGGCGCGTCTGAGGTCTCTGAGAATCGCATCGTTCGAGGCCTCGGGACGGCAGAGAAGGACCACATCCACACCGCGTTGTTTCGCCGAGATTGCGGCGTTAGCCAGTAGTCGGGCTGGTGGTGAGGCATCCCACCACGGAACTTTGATCCAGATCCGCTTCTGAGCGCCCTCCATCAGCTCGAGCAGTTTTTCATGAAGGCTCTCGCCGCCTCCATAGGTGGAGACACGCAGCGGATCCACCGCATGTACTCCCTTGCTGATTGTCCAGTTCGACGGAACGATCAGCATATAGTGCCGGTTTCGGTCGGACAGGACGATGGTCACAACGCGCACCAAACCTGCCGAAGGGCGATCAGTGGGTTTCGACGTAACAGTTCATACCGAGAATCTGTGATCGGAAAGGATCGTGGTCTGAGCAGGTTTACGGCAGGTGATCCGGTGATTGAATTTGTGTACTTTGCCAACTTCCTGCGCGTCGTCGACTGGCCGATCGACGCCGCAGACACCGGCCCCCGCGAACCACGGCATCGGGGGCGCAAACTCCGAAGTGGCGCCGCGTATGTCTCGCGCCTTCGCCAGCATCGTCGCCTACAGCCCGAGCCGTCACCTGCGGTCCGGCGAGTCACAGATGGGTCTGGGTCTGGCCATCGCGGTGGTCTCGCAACAGCTGTGGAGCACGATCAAGCCCTGGCGGTGACGGTACTGGCGGTGAGCGTTCAACAGAATTGGGGCGTCTAGCCATCGCATCATGATGTTTACATGTATGGTCGAAATGTAAGTTTTGATGCTGGTTTCAGCATCTTCTCGGCCTCGTCGGTCCCCTGTTCTGTGTGGCCGTCGAGGCCGGCCTGGCTTCAACAACACATGCATCGGCGTGCGTCCTCGGGGGCAGTGGGATGTACGTTGTTTTGTTCGTGGCCGACCGCTGAAACGAGCGGTTACATGGTGAGAGCGTAGCGACGAATCGTGGTGCGGGGGCTGGTGCAGGCACGGAGAGCCAAATGATGTCTGGTGAGGGTGAAGAATGCGACCTGTCCGAAGTCGGCCCCGATGTGCTGGGCCTCGGTGTCGGTAAGGCCTGCGACTGCGATACTTGGTTCGCTGTAGGCGAGGTCGACGCTACCGCCGGTAGCGTCCCAGGTGGTGTATCCGCGGGCATGGAGGTGGTCTCGTAGTTTCCGGTAACGGGTAGTTGCGGTGGAGCTTTGAGGATCTTCGCCGGGGTGGCACGCGGCAAGGATGTGTAGCGGTTCGTCGGGAAGCATGTCGCTACCGATGACTTTGTCGCTGGGATCGTTCGCCGTGATCGGGTCGGTCGGGGTGATTTGCACGGTGCTATTCGGTAGGTGCAGTTCGATGACCGCCTGCGAATAGTCATTCCACAGTGTGTCGTCGGCAGCGAGGACGGCCAGTGATCGTGGACTTCTGTTGACTGTGAACGAGTCGACCGCGGTGATCACTCCGTCGGAGTCGGCGACCGCACCGACTGGGGTGATGACGTCGACGCCGTGGTCGTAGAGCAGCGCAGTCATGTCCGCCGCGGGCGATTCGGGCAGCAGGAGAGCTGTGTGTTGGTGCGGGACGTGCCGGGCGTAGTCGAGGATCTGACCGAGTGCGGTGCGCAGGGTTTCACGCCGTATGTCGGCTTTGGCTTCGATCAGGGTTTCGGCGGTGTCGTCGAACACGTCGATCGACAGGACTGTGGGTATTTCGGTTCGGTCGTCGATCGTGATGGTGCGTGAGCTGACGACGCAACCCGCGGATTCGCGATATGCGACGTACAGGTTCTGTAGGGCCGCTTCGCGTCGCAGTGAGCGTCGTTCTTTTTCGGGATCGGGTGCAGTAGGGGTGAATTCGGCGGTTTCGTTGCGTTCGACCGGCCGCCTCTGCACTGAAACCTCCACATGTTCGCGGCGAGGAGCGGATGGCTTCGGAGGGTAGCGCAGCGCGACGGTGAGGGGCGCGAGGTTCAGGTTGGACCGGAGTTCGTCGATCGAGCCTGGCGCGCCGGATTCGGTAATCAAATTCGTGAGGAGTGCGAGAGCTTCACGTGTCCATTGCGGGTCGGTGTCGATCCGGTCGGATACCGCTTGACTGAGTCCGCCGCGGAGGTCGTCGGCGATGTTGCGGCTGCGCAGGTGACGTCGCGGTGCATCGCGAAGGTTTTCGGGAATACGGAGGTTCCACCAGGAATGTCCGTCCAACGCGATCCACGGATATTCAGGGTCAGGGGCGGTGTCGGAGACCGCGAATGGGGCCAGGAGTGTGCCGAGTTCGGTACGCATATCCCGCAGCGCCGGTGCCGGGTCGAGACCGCGTTGACGGCGGGCGATGGCCCAGAGCAGCACGATGTACTTGTACGGGGCCCGGACGACACCGTCGGTGTGGGTACGGGTGGTGGCCAGGTCCCACAGCAGTCCGCCGGTGGCGCCGTCGTCGTCGCGGTAGTCGACGATAAATCCGAGTGCATCCAAATTTTTCACGACGGCAGCTTTGCCTCCGGTGAAGTCACCGCTACGCAGAAACGTGGTGGTGGCATGGCCGTTGGCGACACCGACGATCGCTTTCGAGTCGTAGAAGCGTCCCTGGTGTACCAGTCTGAAGTTCGTGGATGGGCGGAATCCCGCGTCGGACAGGAATTGTTGTTGCCCTTTCCGATCGTGATCGGCAATTGCCGTCAGGATCGATTCGGCTGTGATCGCTGCCCAGTTCACCTTCGTAGCCACGAGGTGCACTGTAGGGGTGTGCACCGACGATCTTGTGGCTCGCAGCAGCATATGGACGTGGTTGTCGTGGTGTTGCAGTGCCGCTGGGCTCGTCAATTGCACAACAGATCCCACGCAGGTTTTACGAATTTCGGCGTTTCACCAACGAACTCAGGGCCTCCCGATTGATCTCGAGGACGCGCAGTGCTGCTTCGTGCGACGCCTTGGCCTGCGCCAGCGATTCGAGCGCGCCCGGCACGTCGTCGACGTTCCCCAGAAGTGACTCGGCTTCGGCGCTGTGGCGGTGCGCCTGCTCTGCGTATTCCTGTGCTTTTCGGGTCCGCGCAAGAGCGCGTTGACGGACATGTTCTTCGTCTTTCGCCCGTGCGACCGCGGCTGCTTTCGCCTTCGAACCTTTGCCACCAGGACTCTTCAGCGCAGCGAGTTCGCGGTCATACGCGCGTTGCATATTCCGGGACCGTACCCAGGCGCTGGGTTCCGGCTCGGCCCCCGCTCTCAGCGACGATCATTGCCCGCGATCCTGCGACTGCTTCGAGCCCGCCGTGCAGGGCACCTGCTACCGCGTCGGGGTTTTCCGTCACCGCTCGGCCCTCGATGAAGAAATGGTCGACGTGATCGTCAGTCATCGTTGCTTCCCCTCCTGATTGAGCTGGCGGACTGTTCGAGTGAGCCGATCTTCCGATCGCGTTCGGCCGTTGTCCGCGGCGGTGTCAACCTGTTCCTGCGATGCACCGATATGCAGGGCGTGTCGTGTCCAGCCTTCGAGTACGAGCCGCGAGATCAGGGTGTCTTTCGCTCGATTCTGTTCGCTGTGCAGCCGTGCCGCATGCTCGCAGACGCGATCTAAGGCGTGCTCCGTCCACTTCGATCGCTCCGTGCTGTAAGCCTGGGAGGCCGGGTTCACCCACACCTGGTCACGGAGTTCCTCACGATCGAGCCCTTGCTCGACGAGCCAGTCGATGCCTTCCTCGCGACCGGAACCTCGTGGTAGCCATGCAATGACAGCGGTAAGTCGTTGTTGCACAGAGAAAGTAATGTTCCATGGCACCGTCACGGTGCGGGTGCCTGTGCCGGCCTTCCACCGTGCCCACGGAAGTGGCAGCCGACGAGCGACGGTCAGTTCGAGTTCGTCGAACTGACCATCTGCGATACCGAGCTCGTCGGCGTGGACGAGCCGCACCAGATCAGCCGACCGATCATCGAGCCACACCCACTGGCCGTCCACCACGCCGTCAGGACACAGACTCTTCGGCATCTCCACGATCCGGCTCAAGGACACCAGAAGTCCGATACGGCGCCGTGTCTCGACCGCGACGATGCCGTCTGCGAGCGGTTGGACCTGTAATACCGGCCCCCAGACGCCGTCTGCGGGCAGTTCGGCGACGTCAGAATGCGCATCTCCCAGAACTCGCGGACCGAGGCCCGCGAATCGGGTGATTTTCAGATACAACCCGAATTCGGAAGTAGAGTCCGCAGCCCGGAAGCCAACCTGCTCGTCGAACCGGGTGTAGACCTCATCCGCTCCGGCACTGTCACTGCGTGAGAGCTGAAAGTGCGCGGCAATGAGCACAAATGCCGGTACTTGCAGTTGACGGTGTCGGAACGACAACTGCACTGTGTGCGCGGCGCGGATCGACTCGTTCAGTTCCGGATGATCGGCCAGGAACATGTCGAAGTCTGCGTCTGAGCGCAGATCAATATTCTGGTTTTCGGCTCGTTGCCACAGTCGAATTGCACGGCGAGCCGATGCGACCTGTGTTGATGTCAACGGGGTGTGTTCGTCGGGTGCAACGGTCATTCGGGACCTCCTGATGCGGATCGGTGTCTGGTCATACAGGGCTACAGGGCTACAGGGCTGCGGCGTGCTGTGACGTGGAGCGGGGGAGGTCGACGCGCAGAGCCTTGTAGAGGTGCGGACCGGTCGAGGATGAAGGTGATCGGCATGTCCATGCAGGTGAAATGTCCGAATGTTGATTACCTCCAGCCACATTTGTGGATGCACTCGACGGATGGCTCGTTGCTCTTATTCCGAGAGTTCAGAGAGGTGCCGAAGGCTCGGTGTTCCGTAAGTCATCTGGACATGTTTATCGGGACACGTCCGAAAGCGCCTGGCGCCGCAGTTGTCGAAGTTGACGTCCGTCGGCGAGTTGCCAGTCCCGCCAGCCGTGTCGCTGTCGGCCCATGATTTCGGTCAAGGGTGCTGATGGGGGGCCGTAGCGTTTTCCGTCGACTTCGAGTGATCCGTCTCGTTTGACCGTCGCGATGTAGGTTCGGTTGCGTTCTGTGTCGTGGTAGCTCAGCTTGTCGCCGACTTGCAGGTGCCCGAAGAGCATGAGTTGCAGGATGTCGTCGTCGTAGGCGATCGGGGCGAAAGACGGCGCGATGGGGTCGGTTTTCCTTGTGAGCGTGGAGGATTCGGAGGTCAAATCATCTCGGTCTCCGTCTCGGTTGCCGTTCTGCTCGGTCGCAGGTTGTGCGAATGCGGTGGCTGCACTCTCGGCATGATGTTCTGTTGTGGGCGTGGGTATCTCGGCTTTGTCCGCGTGTTGGTTTCCTGAACCGACGAGGTTGCCGATCCCGCGGCCCACCCACCCGAGTCCGGATCCGACTCCGGAGACACCGGCGCCGATCGCTTTTCCGGCCGCACCGGCGACGGCACCACCGGCGGATGCTGCTCGACTTCCGACCTCCGCCAATGCGTCGACAACGCTGGGGCTCTCGTGTTCGGTCCATCCCATGACCTGACTGCCACGGGCCTGCGCGAAATCGTCGAGGTCGTCCTTGAGTTTGACGATGTCGTGTTTGAGATTGTGGGTGGCGCCCCACCGGAACCCGTCGAGTCGGTGCATTTTTGCAAAGTGTGAGAGCTCCGACCGCGCGTGCAGCAACAGTTCGCCGTCACGCTCGAAATGTTCGGCCAGCACTGTGCGTGCGTCGTCGAGCACCATCTGCAGATGCTGCGGCTCGGTGGCCTGTACGCGGGCGATCCGCAACCGCTGCCACAGATACAGCGACTGCTCACTGACGACCAACAGATGCAGGGATTCGCCGAGTCGGTTTTCTTCGATTGCCCGGCGGAGGTAGTCGGCGCGGTCTTGGACCGGGCGAGTGGCATCGAACCCGGCCAAGGTGCGTTTGACGTGTTCGCGGAGGCGTTCGATCGTCACATTCAGGGTGGGGCGGAGACCGGCAACAGATTCCCAGTCCGCGGTCGGCAGTGCTCCGTGTTCGTCGAGCGTGGTGACGAGCCGATCCAATGTCGTGAAATGACCGACCACGTCACCGACGCGGGACGCTTGGGCGAGGACGAGGACTTGTTCGACTTTGCCCTCGACGCGGGCGATCGATTCGTTCACCGACGCTATGGCCACCTCGAGCGCGACCTGCACCGCGAGTAGCTGCAGGGACAACGCTTGGGTGGGGCCGAGGGGCACTTTCTGCCACTGCAGTTGCTGACGGAACTTTCCTGCTTCGTCGACGACGATCATTCGGAAAAAGCCGCTGTCACCGGGCAACACCTTGTACGTCTTCAATGCCTGGACGCTGTCCGGGGACAGTCGCACGAACTGCCCGGCCTGGGCGGCAATAGCTTTCACTCCGACGGCGGCGGCAGCAACATTGGCCATCGAGGTCTTGCTGACGCCGGAAACATCGAGTGCTTCGCCGGCGAGGTCGGTCAGGCGCGCGAGATATCCGGCCACGACCTCCGGATTCCCGGCAACGAGAATGCCTTCCGGTTCGACGGAGACAGCGAGTTCGTTGCCGGGGCCGGTGCCCTCGAATACGTCCAGTGCAGTAGTGCCCGGTCGAGTGAAGTCTGACGGTGAATTGCTTGACGAGGGCGTCTCGTTCATCGATGTCCGCTTTCTGCTGGTGTGGTGGTTTTCGGTGGAAAGGATCCGGGCTATTTCGGTGATCGCTGCTTCGAATCGCTCTCGTCCGCCGGGCGTGTTCAAGCCCCGATCGGAGCAGTGCGGAATGTTTCCGGGTACGACATACACGTCGCGTTCGATGCCGGCGCGTTCCCAACCGTCTCTTGCGGCGACGCCCAACAGCAGCACGATTTCCAGATTCGGGCACAGTGCGACGGATTCGCGGGTCCACTGCGCTGCTTGGGTCCGTTCGGCCGGGGTGGATCCACCGTTTTTGGCGCCCGCGACGGGGAAGGGGACAACGTTCCAATGCACGACATCGCTCCAGGAGATGCCTGCACGTTCATAGGCTTCGCGGCAGTTGCGTGCAGTGCGGTCGTTGTTGTCGAGACTGAGCAGACCGGATCCGGTACCGGCCTCGGCTTTCGTCGACGGATTATCCAGCAGAGCAAGGACTCTCGCCTTGGTCCCGCCTTGGTCCGGATCCACGTAGGGCACGTGCCCGTGGGGAAGTCCGACAGCATCGGCGATCCGGTCCGCGAGCGAGTTCAAAGCCGCCACGTGGTTGTCGCGAATTCGAGTCTTCTTCTCGGCGACAATCGCGGGGTCGGCGTTGCGTCCGTTACTCATGATGGTGAGTGTGCATGATCGCGTGTACTCCTCGAAGCAGTGCTCAGCGGATTCCCCGTTCAACGCCTGCGTTTATGAACATGCTGGGGGCGATCGCGCGATGACAATCGAAAAACGACGTGCCGATGATTTCACCGCTCTGTTGGCGGGGTGAAATTACTCGTTGCCGCGAAATCCTGGGTTGGGACCAGTAACACTCCATCGCAAAAATTGATCGACTGACGGCTGCAACTGGTTTCGATCTTCAAGGTTAGCGTGAGCGTTTCCCCACAATCTGCGCGACTGTAAGGGAAGTGACACATAACGCAGCGCCCGAGAGGAGAACGACCCAAAGACCCCATCCGACCGAGGGAGAAACGGTCGTCCGCATGAGTGTAGTTTCCAGGTTGGATAGGTTCATGGCATCCACGATTCCAATCGCGACGGTAATTGCGCCGACAGCTGGTGCGACCCACCGATCACCGAACTTTGCTGTACCACCTCGGGAGAGAACGGTGAACAGGGTGATTGCCGCAACGACGGCGAGGATCAGTGTGAGAACGCCGTCGCCGTCTACTCCCGCCTTGGAGAAGGTGAAAAGGGTTGCCCATGGCCCGAGGCTGCCGATAATGATTCCGAGGCATGCGAGCAAGGCTGCGATAATGTTGGGCATGTAGTTAGTAGGTAACGGTGGGGGTGCCTGCGTATACCCGACGGGTGGAACGCCCACAAATCGTTTTTCGGCTTGCGGATCCGACTTCGGCACGTACGGCTGCGATTGTTCGATTGGGGGCGCCTGGTGTTGGGAAAGCCAGTATTCCGGCGGCCTGGGTTCCTTGCCAGGGTGACCAGAGGGTGAGTTAGGCGGATATGTCATCCGGTGGACCATCTTTCTTATTTTAATTGCCGCCACGGTCGAGCACGAATTGGATTGTAAAGGTAATGCGTGTAAGAGTTTCGGTTTGGCGTCGATTGTTGAGAATCTAGTCCCCCGAGTTTGAAGTTGTTCTACGGTCAGCTTTCGCCAGGATCTGTTCGGCAGTTTTCGCCCATACGAAAGGCTCCGCCCAGGGATTTCGCCCGTTGATGAAGTCTGTGATCTTGCTCGTCAGTTCGCGGACACTTCGGAAGGTCTTACGGTGAATTGTTTGGCGGTCGATGATCCCGAACCACACCTCGACGAGGTTCATCCACGACGCTGATGTCGGGGTGAAATGGACGTGGATTCGCGGGTTCGCCGCCAACCACTTACGGACTTCGGCCGTCTTGTGGGTGGCGCAGTTGTCCATCACCGGATACTGCACGGTGGACTTGGGGAGCGAGGCGGGATACGCCACGCTCTACCGGTTAAGTTTGTTGGAGCCGCCTGCACTCTGATTTCGAGCTGGTGGAGATAATGCAGGCATGACGAGCACCGCACCGACCTTCGATCGGGTCGCCTCCATTGCTGTCGAGGACATCGCTGCGCAGATCCTCGAGAACTGTCTGCTGGCTGACGGTTCGTTGTTCACGCCTGAGCGTGAGGTGTGGACTAGGCAGAACCTCGCCGAGCTGCATCGCGCGTATGTCGTGGCACCCGATGTATCGACGGGGAAGTTCGCAGACAAGTTGGCGGTCCAACTCGCTGACGTATCGGATCCCGCGCGTCAGCTGTTCGCCGAGATCTACGCGTTGAATGTCCTCCCTGTCATGAACTTCAAGCAGAGCACGAAGATCGGGTACATCCAGGGTGTGCTCGACGGAATGCGGTCCCCGGTCGCTATTCCACAGCCGGTAGTGGACGCATTTGTCGACGGTGTCTTCCACGGCGGGCAGGCGTCGAGTCAGCGGGGGTGGGCGCAGTTGTCGTTCCTCGTTGAGTTTGTCGAGTACTTCAAGTCGCAGGACGCAGCAGTGCAGCGGGAAGCGGCTGACAACCCGGCGGAGATGAAGCGTTTGGTGTTCGACTCGCCGGGACACAAGGAACCGGCACAGCGTCAGGCGCTGTTGTATGTGTTCCATCCGCGGTACTTCCTGCCGATCGTCAACATCAACCAGAAGCGGCTTCTCCGTGACGCATTGGCGCCGGATTATCTGCCCGAAGGCAGTACTGATGATGTCGATGCGGATCTTCACGAGATCGACTCTCGTGTGCGAGCGAAGGAGGGCGGGGCGGTCGACTACTACCATGGCACGTGGGGTCCGAAGTGGCGGAAGCCGAAGTCCACACGCGCAACGTCCGCCGGCGCCAATAGCGTGGAGTCGTCGAGTGCAACAGCCGATGACGATGATGACACTGTTGATGACACCGACTACGACGGCGCAGAGATGCCGACCGCGCGCCCGTACTCGGTTGCGGACATCGTGGAAGAAGGGGCGTTCCACAGTCGAGAACGTCTGCAGCAGATCCTCAAACGGTGGGAAGGGAAGAAGAATCTGGTGCTGCAGGGCGCACCAGGAACCGGCAAGACATGGATGGCGAAGCGACTGGCATACGCACTGATCGGGTCCGAGTCGCCGATGGCGGTCAGACCTCTACAGTTCCATTCGAACAGCTCGTACGAAGACCTTGTTCGTGGCTGGCGTCCGACAGCAAACGAAAGCGGTGAGGGACGACTTGTCCTTACCAATGGTCCCCTCTTGCAGCATGCTGAGCGTGCCCGCATGCAGCCGGACATCCCGCACGTACTCGTGATCGAGGAAATCAACCGAGGCGACCCCGCGCAAGTGTTCGGTGAGATGTTGACCCTGATCGAAAGCACGAAACGGAGTCCGAAAGACGCACTCGTCCTGTCGTACCCACGGACAGTCGATGAGCAGTACCACCTCCCGGACAACCTCTACATTGTCGCGACGATGAACATCGCCGACCGGTCGTTAGCGCTCGTCGACTTCGCTCTGCGGCGCCGTTTCTGTTTTGAAACACTCGAGCCGGCGTTCACTGCTGCCTGGTCGGCACTCGTGGCTAAGAGATTGCCGAACAATCCAGAACTCGTCGAGTTGATCCGTACGAAGGTGGAGAACCTCAACACCCAGATCAGATCCGATCCTGCACTCGGGTCAGCGTTCCAGGTTGGGCACAGCTACTTCACCCCCGCAGAGACAGAGTCGGACGGTCGCGACTGGTTCGTCGGCGTAGTCGAAAGTGAGATCGCGCCGCTGCTCGCCGAATACTGGTTCGACAACCCCGGCACCGCGACAGGCGCTGTCGCCGAGATGCTCGCGTGAGGACGCAACGGTGATCACCGCTGGTCAGGGGCAGACACGCATTCCGGTGCGCAGTTTGTGGTTGCTACTGGTCTACGCCTCGAACCTGCTCCCATCATTGCGCACTGACGAACGTGAATCGTTGTTGTCCGGCAGCCGTGACGCCGACCTCGTCGATGCCATCGCTGATGTTCTTGTCATCGAGGTGGAACGACGCCTGCGAAACAACCTCACACCCGCATACCGGACCCGGTCGGCAGACATGACTCGTGTTCGGGGCAGCATCGACCATCTTCGGACGAGTGCGAACCGGCTGATGGATCGGGGCCGCATCGCCTGCCGGTTCGACGAACTCACCGTCGACACGCCACGCAACCAGTTCATCTGCACGGCGCTGCGGTGGTCTGGCCGTGTCGTCAGGTCGCAGGAATTGGCCGCCCGGTGCACCGCCGCCGCTTTCCGAATGCAACGTCTCGGGGTAACAGATCGCGCGCCGACCCGTATCGAGATTTCCAAGGACCGTCTCGGGCACCATGATCGGGCCGATCAACGAGTCATCGATGCTGCCACGCTGGTTCTCGAGATGGCTGTGCCCGCCCATCTCGCAGGTGGGCGTTCGGTACCGGTGCTGAGTCGAGACCATGGGCAGCTACGCAGGTTGTTCGAGAAGGCTGTCAACGGATATTTCGCGCACAGCCTCGACCGTGCCGAGTGGAGCGTGTCACGCCCTCATCTCAGCTGGGGCGCAGCAGGCGACGCCGCCGCACTTGACCTCATCCCACGCCTCGAAACCGACACTGTGCTCGACAACCAGGTAGCCGGCCGGCGGATCATCATAGAAACCAAATTCACCAGCGCCCTCGGGAATCATTTTGGGGCGATGAAGATTCGGCCAACGTACATGTTCCAACTGTATGCGTACGTGAGTGTCCAGGCCCGACTGAGACAATCACTGGGTCAGACCACCGAAGGGGTCCTGCTGTTCGCGCTTACAGAGGGCCAGCAGTCCGTCGACGTCGAGTTCACGATCGAGACCCATCGGATTCGAGTCATGTCAGTCGATCTCGCTGGCACGCCCTCGGAGATTCGCACGCAATGGCAACGGTGCCTGCGCTGAGGTATATCTCAAATTCTGTTTCAAGGGGACTGAGACAGGGACCCGCCCGGGTGAAGAATGCGAAACGCCTTCCGCCACAAGGCATCGAAAGCCGCCTGGGGGAGGGCTTTCCATTGCCGCCGGACACCACAGGGCGCCGAGAAAAATCTACAGGAGGTGAGCCTCGCGCTCGGAATGCCGTTGACCGTCCGCATCGCCCGCGATCCTCGCTTCGACCACAGGGTCCGTCTGCCGCAGTGAGGTGCGAGGACGACGAGACCTCGGTTGCAGGGCGCTGGCGCCTTCGGTGTTCAGCCGGCGGCGATAGTCATAGAACGACTATCGCGAGACGCCGTAGCGGCGGCAGGTATCGGCGTGTGATGCCGTCGCACAGTGGGGTCAGCAGGATTTCCAGCCATCGTTCGTTCACGCTCATCGCTCGCACCCTCGAGAGTGTCAGGGATGTCCCGCGCACGCAGTGTCAGCTATGTGTCCGGTCCTTATGCCTTCGATCTTGGTTGGGTGGTCTAGTTTTGGACCGGGTGGTCTCAATCGGTCGTTTCTGGACTACTTTTCAATCGTCGTCAACAGGAGATCGCGGAGCTACGTTCCGTTGGGGAGTATCTGCTACCGCTGCGGAAGCATTGGTGTGGACGTCCGAACGGTGGTCGTGGAGTGATTTCGAAATTGCTTGTAACGCAGTGAGTGTTCTGGCCGATTTTCCGATCACATCTACTGTGCAGATCGGATGCATTATGAGCGCGTTATCGGGATGGTATGCGGACAGCACCAACCCCACGATCGAACGATGGTGGGATGGCAATCAGTGGACTGATCAAACTCGCCTCGCTGGCCAATCTGTGGCTCCGCCGGGGTACGGAGGGCCTACCGTGGTCAATCCCGAGAAGAACGGATTCGGGCTCGCGTCCCTGATCTTGGGTATTGTGGGGCTTCTTTTCTGCTTGATGCCGATTACCGGTTTCATCGGTTTCATTCTAGGAGTCATAGGACTGACGCTCGGTTTCGCTGGGATCAGTCGTTGTCGAAAGAACAAGGCAACCAACAAGAAGACCGCCATATCGGGAACCATTGTTAGTGCGCTGTCGGCGATTTTCGGGATCGTGGGAATCGTCATGTTCTTCACTGCTGTCGATCAACTGGGTGACGATCTGGATGAGATCGGAACCAACTTGCAAGATTACAGCGATTGCATGGATCAGGCTGACACTCTGGACGAGATGAATCAGTGTGACTAGGTGCGTGGCTCGTCGCGGTTCGTTGGTGGGTAGTTCTGCGCGTGAGTGAGGCGCGCGGGGGATTGCTTCGAGTGTCGATACGGCGCAGCATGTCTGCGCAGAATTGGCGGTGTGGACCGCGCATTGTTCCCGCCGCATCTTGACGTACTCCGCAGCGTTGATCTAGCTGTTCCCAACAGTGGCCGTGCAATCTCGCTAGTGGCATCGCTATTTCGGACCTGGTCGGTGCATCGGTCGCGCATGGTCATCGCCGAGTTCACCGATCCGCTGTGTCTGGCTGGCCTGGGGTCAGTCGGGTTGATCGCGTTTGCGGTGCGAATATGGGGTGAGGGTCGAGCACCCGTCATCGGATCGCATTGTCGTCGCCTTTGAGGTGTTGGGTGGCTCTTCACGCGGCGTTGGCAGGGCGCGTCATCGCGTGGGGTCGGAATTTGGTGATTGGCTTGGAAATTCGGGTTGTCTCGGGGATCGGTCGATGCGTTGGCGGAACACCGACACTTCGTGGCCGGCGCTGGGAGGTGCGCCGGTAACGGACCGGGGGCTGCGGGGCGATATCCCGGGTATGACACGAGTGCGGGTACTGATTGTCGTCGCCGCGGTGGGCCTGGCATTGTTTCTCGGCGGCGGGGCTGCATCGGCTTCTCCTGGTGGACCGGATCCGTACTGGTGGATGGGCCCTCAGATCCGGCCGTGGCTCGAGCCGATTTTCAGCGGGCTTGCTAATTGGTTCTTCAATCTGCCGCTGGTGCCGTTCCTGTCGTAGCCGCCGCACCACGGGCGCAATTTTTTCTGCGAGTGGTTCGAGCTGAGAAGTGGGACGATCCTGAGATCTGTTAATTGTCAGGTGTTTTCGTTGTCGACTGGCCGCGAAGTCACTGTCGATGGACGGGCGATTGTCGTCGGTGCAAGAATCTGCCGCACCTTGTAACGGTGTCTTCGTCTTTCGTTGATGAAACAAGGGCGCCGCGCGGGAGGGCCCTGAGCCGTGGCTTGAACGAAGGAGTATCGATGACGTTGTCACACAACCTGATTCAGGCGCAGCGTCTGCGACCGGGGGTAGTGGTCTTCTCTTGTGGTCGGGATGTCCAGGGCAATCAGGGGATCGAGTGCTTCGCTCGCGCCTACGGGCTACCCGTTCCTCCACGGACATTCATCGCCGTTGCACCGCGCGAGGAGTACCACGAGCAGTACTACATTTACAGTGCTCCCGAAGACTGGCGACCTGGACGTGAGCGGTTTCCTCTCGGTCGGTCTGCGCTGTCGATCTGGGCATCACATTCCCTTTCTTTTCCCGGAGCGCTCACGAACTCTCAGACGACGGCATATGCGCCAGGGAATCTGTTGGCAACGATCCCTGAAATACCAGGGCCACAAGAGATCCCCGCACTGCCACTCGAATGGTTGCACGCTCTGGCTGACAAAGATCTCCGCGCGAAGCACGACGCGGCGTCGCCGCAGCCCCTTCGACATTCATCTGCCGCGCAACGATTTCGCGTTGTCGCGGCTGCGGCCGCGTTGGTAGCACTTATTGCGGGGCTTGTGCTGTGGCAAGGTGGTGCTTTCGGCAAGGACGATGCGACCACAGCGCAGCACGGTCTATCGGCATCCACGACCGGCCAGGCCTCGAGCGATTATTCGACATACGAGTCGACCGACAGTTCATTGATGCGGAAACTGAAAGCTATCGGTATCACTGAAAGCCTTGTTCAACAGCTACAAACCACCGCGTCCGCAACCGACTACGGTCTACGACGCAATGTTCCTCTCGAGCGCGAAGCCCTCGAGGAATTGGCCTATGTCATGGTCTGGGCCTGTGTCGACATTGCCGACGGAACCATGTCGTGGCAGGAATCCATCGAAGCCGACATGAGCACGGGAGCGAGCAGTCGCGATGCCGAGACGATGAACCGTTTCCTGCGCACTTCTTATTGCCCTTCGATCGATTACGCTGCGGTACCGAATTAGTAGATGGGGATACTTCTCTCCAGGCCACCGGCGCGGTGAAGAGATCAAGTAGCCGGCGAGGTACATCATCAGATCCGTTGCGTGTGGGCGAGGTAAGCCGTGAGAGCAGCGGTGACTTCGCGTTCGACGTCGTCGGGATCACGTTTCTCCGGGCTGAAGGTTTGCCATTGGTCCCATCGAACACCGAGCTCGTCCGCGAATTCCTTGAGGGTCCGCTCGCGGCTGCTGCCGTTCCACCCTGTTTCGGGATTTGTGTTGCTGGTGAGGACGCGGGCATCACCGAAGTTGTAGACGATAATGTCGCGTGCGAGGACCCGCGGGTCGAGCGAATCGTCGGGCAGAGTGGGTCGAAGACATCCGTATTGCCTCAACTCGGCGGCCTCACGCGCTGCACGTGCGTCGAAACGGGCTGCGAGCCAGGGCTTCCCGCGATCGGCGATCGGGTAGCGCCGTACGGCATCGTAAGTGTGATTCGGTATCTCCGGCACGATAGACGTTTTCACCAATTCGATGATCGAGGCTTCGGCGCTACGGAGATCGTCGTCGGTTGCGCCGGCAACGGCGGCACGCAAAGCGCCCACTCGAAGGTCGCGAAGGTCCTCTGCTCGTGGTGTGTACGGACCTGAGGAGTGGCAGCGGGCATAGGCGCACTGGTATGCGCTGATCTCGTCGTCGTATGAAACTATGCCGTATTCAGCGGCGTGATCACCCACTGGTGCGGTCTCGGCCAGTAATTCGGAATCCCATTCCAGTGCGTGGTTGACGGCCTGGTCGAAGGACTCCTTCCTTCCCCACAGGCTGGCACCGAGTGACCACGCGTCGACCGAGAGTGCTGTGGCCAGCGGCAACGGATGAAACGGTGTCCGAGCGATGATGCCGACCTGTTGTTTGCGTAGATGTACCGTGCGGGCCACATTCGCATGCGTCAGTCCAGCGGCAAGCAGCTGTTTGACTATCGGGTTCATTGCCAGCATGGCCGTCAATGCGGCAAAGGTGGAGTCGTAGCTTTCTGCGGTGGCTTTTGCGGCTCGCGCTATTTCAAGGGCTCTTGCATCCAGTTGGGGTTCCATGGGACCAAGCTACACCCACGGTTCCGTAAATCGCACAAATTGGTTCCCGTTTGGGAACCATCGGGATGATGTGTCGATACGGACTACACCGAATCCACAAATGGGGATCAGACGAAAACCGGACTAACTGCGCGTATGACCAGATACAGCACGTTTCTACGAGGCCGGTTCAGCTGCGCGGATGACGCGCAGTGTGGTGATGCCACCCTGGTTGATGCAGTCTTCGGCGAGTTCTCGGAGCTGCCGGAGGTAGTCGGCGTCGTCCGTGAGAGCGAGCACGGTGGTGGTGACGGGGCTGTACCGGGACAGGGGGAGAGAACCACGGGTATCAGACTCGTTGTCTTCATCAGCGGTTTGGATGATCAGAGGTGTGCCGCCGGCCCATTCGATGCCGACCCGAGTTTCGTATTAGTTCGTTCCGAATCGTTTGCCGGCGACGCGGACCAGAGCCATGAGATCGGCGACCGCGTGCTCGACGGCTGCGTAATCGACGTGATCGGCTGCAAGGACTATACCGGTTGCGCGTTGTCCGTCGATCGCGGCTGCCAGGGTGACGGAACCGTTGTGGTGGATGCTCGCCCACGCCTCTTTACATCTGGTGTGATCATTGTCGGCCGTATTGGGCGAGATCCATCGGCGCAGTCCAGGGCGGGGGTTCTGGCGGAAGACCGATCCTAGGGGCGAGATCCCCGTCGTAGTAAATCCGTGGCTGTTGGCGTCGTCGAACATCGTTTGTGCGTCCGCAAGGGTCGGACGGGTCTGGCCGGCAGCAGGGATGCGGGGGCGCGCAACGGCGATGAGCCACGCACGCTGATCGGTATCTCGTCCAGCAGATTGCTCGTCGTAGAGATGGTCGAGTGCGTCGTGGGCGTGGCGGCGTTCGTCGAAGCGAGCGCGGTACATGATCTCGAGTTGGCGCTCATTCATCCAGACGGTGTCTGCGTCGTTGCGGATCGGAGCGCCGAAGTACTCGTTTCGGTAGATCAGATGCGGGCTGTCGACGCTAGGTTCGACGACGATCGCCACGACCTGGTTGCCAGCTTCACCGATGGTCTGGATGTCGAGTCCGAAGACCGACGGGGTGATCGCGGTGACCGCGGCGCTCCGAAGTGTGCGTTCGTGATTTTCGGTCAGCTCGCCGACATCACGCCGGCCGGTGGCCTTGCGTTGGTCTTCTCTGATGCCGTAGACGATGATGCCGCCCCCGTTGTTGGCCATCGCGGCGATGTCCTTCGGGAAATCGGGCTTGGTTAGCCCGCTGGTCGGTGGCAATTCCGATTTCCAGTCGAGGTCGGCGGTTTCACCGAGTCCGGCGGCAACGGCGTCGTCGATCATCTCGTCGGTGATCGGACCGGGCTGGTATCCCAGTAAGCGGTGCAGGGCGGTGAAGTACATATCCGGATGTGTATCACGGGGCGGTAGGGGTCCTGCGTTTCCAGATTTCTGCGGCCGACGGGAGGACATCTCGGCTTCGTCGTCGAGTTATTTACCCGGCTTCGGCAGTTCGTTCACCCTGTCGCATATTTTCATGATCGGGTCCGTATCGAGTCCGAAATACGACGTCGTTATGAGCCAAGACTGCTGATATGCGTACACGGCGGCCTGGAAGATCATGTATTCGCGATGCATGTTACGAGATCCGAACCTGTGTAGGTCGGTATCACCGCTGTCGGCTGAGGGCCGCAATGTCGCCAATGCGGCGTACGGCGTTGGGTGTGTGGCGTCGGAGAGGAAGGAGTACATCGGCGTGTGCCAGTCTTCGATCCCCATAGCAGCGGCGATGTGTTTGAGGCCACCGCTCAGTCCGGGCATCTGCTCGTCGCGAATGGTGATCTCCCCGTTGTTGTTCTCAATCTCGCTCGGGTAGAACCGGGTGGGAATCTCGACGCCTCGGATCCTCTTTTTGGTCTTCACCATGGTGTCGAGTGCATTCTGGTCGGCATCCTTCCACCCCTTTGTGGTTTTGATCTGTCTGGTCGCGTTGTCGAGTTGCATCATCCAGACTCGAGCTGCGAGGTCTCGCGAGTTGGCCACCCGTGGATCGATCAGCCAGAGTGTTCGGCCCGTCGCCTCAACGATGGAGCGAGCAAGGGGAGCGATAGGAAAGACGACCTGTCGGCTTGAGAGAAGGGCGCGGATACCTTCGAGGTGGTGGCCGGATACTGCCAGCATCAGGGTGGCGAGGCGTCCAGCCGAGGCTGCCTCGGAGCCGTTCCATGCGCCGGTCGGACCGAACTTCTTCGTCGTCAGGTGGGTCCTGTATTTCTCAAATGGTGATTCGGGGGCCGGGTCCCATCTATGTCCGATCATCAGATCCCATTGGGCATCGAGCAGGCTGTCGATGTAAGTGGCCCACGCATCGAGAAGCCCAGCGGCTCCCTTGTCTACCTCAGTACCCGGTCTCATAGAGGTCCATCGTCCCTTCCTTGGTGGCGAAACACCGGATCGGGGTCTCTCCCGGCGGGAGCGGGACTTATAGCCAAGGTTCCCGAATTGGCGACCTGGGTGAATATGTCAATCTGATTCATGTCCAGGCGGCCGGCATTTGGCAGCCGGCACCAGATCGTCGACGATCTTCTGTCATTGGTGCTGGAAGTGTGGTGTTGCATGACGTTCCAGATCATGTCGTTGCTGCGGGATCACCGGCCAGGGTTATCCGAAGTACACCCGTCGAAGTGGGTGTGAAGGTGCAACGAGACCAATAACCGAGGCTGTGGGCTGGGGTGATGACTCGGCCGACCCGTTGCACGCCTCATGAGAGCGAAACCGACCCCTCGTTTCATGGCGGCGCATCCAGCTCTGAGGTCAGTCTGCAGTGGTCCACGCTGCGAACTCGGAGCGCTCGTCGGTGGAGAGGCGACGGAACGTTCCGGCGTCGGTGTCGGCGAACGCGAGCCGGGTGGTCGCAGACTTTGAGTCGCAGGCTTTGAATCGGGCGCGGCGTGTGCGGAGCGGAGGAAACCAGACTGACATGATGACATCCATGCGGATGAGCAGGTTGACGGTCAAGGGTTACCGAAGCAGCGCCGAGCGGCAGATCTCGGTCGATTTCCCCGGCCGATTCTCGGTGCTCATTGGCGCCAACGGCGTAGGCAAGACCACGGTTAGTGACGCCTTGTACATGGCTCACGGCAACCACTTCCCACGCCTGCCTCGACCGTCGTCGGCCAACCTAGGCGACCCAGAACGCCAGGTCGATGTCGAGTACAGCTACTCCGAGGACGTAGCCAGCGCCGGTCCGCTCGACAGGATGCTCGAGGCGCAAAGCGGCCGCACAGCCCCGGGCACGGTTGCCGCTACATGGGCCAAGACCCTGCACCGAAGCCTCGGCCAGGTCGCCACCAAGCCCCTTGTTCACAGCGACCATGAGACCCTGTTCCCGTTCATCTTCCTGCCTGCGTGGCGCAACCCTCTCGACGAACTCTCTCGACGTGAGGCGCACATTCTGGTGGAGCTGCTCCGATCTCAGCAGCAGAATCTGGGACAGGGCAGGAACCTATCGGGTCTACGCGCGCACGCGGCTGCTTTGTTGGAAAACCTCGCCACCAACAAGCTCCTCGAGTCGTTGGAGAAGCGCGTCTCCGAGCAACTTCGATCTCTTGCGGACGGGGTGACACCCGTGCACTCGTACATCCGCGGACAGATTGTTGATGATCGGTATCTCGCCCGTGTCCTCGAGCTGATGCTCGGCATGCTCGAAGGTCGCGACCACGCAATGCCCCTCGAAGTTGCTGGCCTCGGGTACGTGAACTTGCTCCATATCGCCGTCACGTTGGCCGCGATCCCCGACTCCACCGCAGCGGCTGCCGGTGGTGTCACCGGCATGCCTGGCGACGCAGACGACGGTGGGACACCGGATCCTGTGCAAACGATGCCGGACACCAGCAACAACAACCTCGTCGGCGAAAATCAGGAGGTAGCCGAAGCAGCTGCTCGACTCCGGCAGGCCAGGGCCGACAACGATAGCCTCGAGGACTCGATCTTCCAGTCAGAGGCCTTTCACGTCACTGTGCTCATTGAGGAACCCGAAGCCCACCTGCACCCTCAGTTGCAGCACGCACTGGTTCGGTATCTGCGTCGCCAGGTTGCTCAACGGCCCGAACTGCAGGTCATCTTGTCGAGCCACGCAACCGACGTCATCACTGCGTGCGATCCGGCCGAGTTGATTGTGATGCGCCGTGACCACCGCGACGGTTCTGTCGTCGCCCGGGCCATCTCAACGATCGCGGCCGGTCCGATGAAAGGTCCGGCCGACACGATGCGCAAGACACGACTCCATCTCGATGCAGCACGGTCAGCGGCGCTCTTCGCAGAGCGCCTCCTCCTGGTGGAGGGCGTCACCGAGGCAGCTCTGATGCGGGAATTCGGGTGGGTGTGGGCTAATGACGACCCCCATAAGCAGGCGTTCATCGACTCACTCAGCATCGTGCCGATGGGCACGAAGGTCGGTCCGTGGGCGGTCCGATTGCTCGCCACTCGGGGTCATGAGCTGTGCCGACGGATCGGAGTGCTCCGCGACAGCGACAAGTGGGATGGCACCCTGGCCGGCGACCCGTACTGGGCGCCCGACCATGATCCTGACGTGCTGTGCGTGGAGCACTGTCACCCGACACTGGAGCCGGAGATGACGACCGGAAACGAAACCCTGATCGAGGAAGCTCTCGCCGAGGTCGGTCTCGACGTACCTCCTGTCGTGAACGCTGATTCGATAGGCAGGATCTTCCGTGGCTCTCATAAGGTCGCGGCCGAGGGCTCTGACAAGGCCGCGGACAAGATCACCGTGCCCGCAGGTCCTGGCGCTAGCGACAAGGGCGAGTTCGCACTGACCTTCGCCGCCAAGCTCCGCGAGCTCCGCGAGTCCGGCGTGAACGGAGTCACCGTCCCCTCCCCTCTCGTCAAAGTACTCGAGTTCCTGTTCGAGGGCCTGCACCCTGATCCGATAACCGAGACAGTAGAAGACGCACCGGCAGATCCTGATATCCCGGTGGATGCGGGCGACCCCTTGACCGTGCAGCCCGTAGATGTGATCGGATCTGTGGACCAGGTAGTCCCCAGTACTCTGAGCGACGCGTGACCTCGTCGGCTGCCCCAGCTTCCGACGGGCCGGTGGAAGGGCTCACTGAGGAGCAACTCTTGGCCGCGGGGTCGAGATCTGACGCGGTCTTCATTGAAGCTGGCCCCGGAACCGGCAAGACGAGCGTCTCCGCACACCGGTTCGCGGCACATCGATTCGATCCCGCCGGCGACCCGTCTCGGGCCGTCGTGGCTGTGAGTTTCACTAGGGCCGCAACCTCCACACTGAAGCGCCGAGTTCAACGGCTCTGGGGACCGGCAGCCCTGACCCCTCCACACCGAATCGTCACCCTCGACACACTTATCGGCGATTTGCTCCACGATCTCCTACGCGACGGCATTATCGAGTGGCCCAACGGGCACTCTGAGCTCGATGTACATGACAGCTGGTCCACCTTCAGCGGCTCAACCTTCAACCGCACCGCCTACCGACTGAGTCTGGCCGGTAACCGTGTGCAGGTTGAGCAGGGATGGGTGAGGAAGGCACGGCCCGCCATCCCCGCGACCGGGATCGTTCCCCGCTTATTGTCCGGAATCTGTACGCATGACGATGTGCGGGTTGTTTTGGAAGCTGCGATCAAGGTTGACGAGTTCGCTGCATACGTCCGTGACCGCCTCTGTCAGCGGCTGCGCGCACTGATTGTCGACGAGGTTTTTGACGCAAACGATCTCGATCTGGCGATTATCGAAATGGCGATGGAGGCGGGCATTGCCACGACCTTCGTCGGCGATCCGTGGCAAGCGCTATACGTGTTTCGCGGAGCCCGTCCCGAGGCCGTCCGGGAACTCGTCGCACGGCGCAGCGTTCGCGTATTACCCCTGACCCGATCTTTTCGCTGGACGACCGAAGAGCAACGCTCTCTCGCCGAGGAATTGCGCGCCGGCCGCCCGGGCGTCATCCCGGCACTCGCCGCAGCTGAGGTTTCTGGCTGCGACGCAGTTCTCGCACTCAACTGGAAGCCGCTCTGGGAGCTCAGTGAGAGCGTCCTGCCCTTCGCGTTCCAGAGCTTTCGCGGGACGCATGAGGAGGCTGCCGCCACTCTTGTGCTCAGCCACGTCACGCGAACGGTGTTTGGGACAGACGCCACTTATCTGCGCGAGGCACTAACCTCCCTGGCCATTACCGACGACCAAGTCCTCCCGTCGCTGAGACCCGCCATGCAAGTGATCATGGACGTGTTGAGTACAGCGCACGCCAGAGCGCCAATTGAGGCGTACGAGCTTCTCCGCGCAGCGTTGCGTGGGGTGTCGCCTCGTGTACTGCGCAATCCGCATCCCGCTCACACAGGTCGGCTCCGTCTGATCCAGCAGCGACTCGTCGGCTCGGCTCAGTTGATTCCCGGGCTGACTACCCACCAGGCCAAGGGACAGGAATGGGATCTGGTGGGATTTCGACTAACCGAGGAGCAAGTACGAATTCTGGCTGGCGGGCTGGACCCGACGGAAGAGGAGCATCGGAAGCTTTATGTGGGCGCGACGAGGGCAAGAGCTGCAACTCGTATTCTGCATTGACTCTTCACCGTCTCCTAGCAAAGCAGTGTGGATGACCGGAGCGTCTCGACGACGATGCCCTTCCCGTGCGGCGGGCACCGGTATGTAAGTTCTATAGCCGCGAATGCAGCTTTTGCTGCGCGTCGAGGCCGGATCCGAATTTGCTTGCCGATCTGAGGGCGTCCCGAGCCCGCAATGTGCCGGAATCTGCTGTAGCGAAATCGATTGCGGGTGATGGGACTGGTCGGAGGTTGCCCGACCGGTTCGCAATACCCGTGCCTTCCTCTGTGACGGTGCTGTGACCACGGTTGTGGGAACCTTCCGGGGCGTCAAGGTGAGAATATTCAGAGACGTTTCATCGCCGAAATCTCTAGCTGGAAAAAATGTTT
Organism: Rhodococcus sp. ACPA4; assembly: GCF_002300185.1. Classification (NCBI taxonomy): domain Bacteria; kingdom Bacillati; phylum Actinomycetota; class Actinomycetes; order Mycobacteriales; family Nocardiaceae; genus Rhodococcus; species Rhodococcus sp. ACPA4. The sequence continues at coordinate 30,650 of NZ_NSDY01000003.1, read as the reverse complement.
CGCCGTCTGGCGGTTAGTCCAGTCGTTGATCGAGTCGGGTTCTGCCCGCATGAGTCGGGCGGTGTTTTTGCCCAGCGCGGGGCGGATGACGACGGTGATCTTTCCTTCCTTGCTGATTTTTCGTAACCCCACGGGAACGGAAGCCAGGGTTCTCGTGGTGGCCGACATAGTCAGGATAGATTCGCGATTCTCTTGTAGAAGTGGAAACGTCACATCGTCTTTGCCTAAGATCCACTTGCCGTATCCCACTAGCGGTGGGAGTGGAGCACCCTCGTCGAGGACGGTATAACCATGACGCTGGTAATAGGACGAAGCTGCTCAGAGTTGAGATCGTTGGTGACACAGCTGAATCAGACGCGAACACCGCTTTCCGCTAGCCGCTTTTCGGTTTCCTGGATGAGAGATGAGGTGAGACCGGTTCTACGCGCTGCCGGGTCGGTTGCAAGTAAATCGAGATTGCTGTGCAGCGGAGCAACCTTCCGGGCGGCCTCGAACTGGTTGCCGCCGAACAGAACCCATCAAGACGCCGGCGACGTCGTTTGTGCGGCAGTACAATGAAGCAGCGAGAGCTCTTCCAGTGCCGCCGGTCTCACAGACTATGAGGATGACTGGTGCGTACAGATGATCGTGCTCGACGGCCGGGACAGCGTTGGGTGCGATCCCCTCGAAGTGGCTGTGGAAGAACGCTTGAACATCGGCTCGGTCCTCGGAGGTGTCAGCTGTTGCGATCATAGGAATGCCGCGGGGCACTATAAGTGCTGTGCATCAGTCTGTTTGGTGGGTCGGGTAATTCGGGAACTGCGCGTTAAACGCTTTCGGGTGCGGTGCCGATACGCAGGTTTGTCGTATCAGGTAGTTGCCACTTTGTATCGGTCGAACATGGTCCGGAAGAAGTCTGTGAGCATTGGCTCGGTCTGTTCCCTGGTTTGAAGTTCGCTGGCACCGAAGCGAAATACCTCGTATCCGCACAGTTTCATTTCTCGATCTGAGCGGACATTTTCCGCGTAAGTGGCTGGGTCACCGTAGCCCCGACTGTTGGTGTAATGCTGTTTGCCGTCGACTTCGAGAACTATGCGGTGGTCGGGCAATAGCAGTAAGAAGTCCATCCTGAACTTCAACATCGCTCCGGCGCCGCGCTGTTTGACAGTCTGTGGGTCCCAGTGCAGCCACACTTCGGGTAGTAGCGCGGGCAATTCGGGTATCGAGTCACGGAAGATGTGGTGGTAGAGCGTGAACAGGAGTTGTTGGGGTGGGGAGCTTTCAGGGAGAGAGTCGTAAAGACGTTTGTACAGTGCGTTCTTGGCTTCGATGTCGGTCTGGTCCGGATGTGTTCGGCTCCACCAGGATTGCAGATCTCGCCAGCGAATACCGTCGTCGCCGACCGGCTCGTCGAAGACGAGGACGTCGGACTCGCTGCTGAGAATTTCGATGTCGTTGTCGAGAGCGTCACTGAGGCGCAGGTCAGGCTTTGTCGACGACGCGAAGATGAGGTTCTTTGGTCGGCGCATCGGTGCGAGTCCGGTCGGCACCAGCCGAAAGACGGGATATCCGCCGTCGGTGCCGCTCTCGCGTAGCTCTAACCGGTTCTTGCGCAGGTGAGGATTGATGACTTCGAGGATCTTGCGTTGTGTCGCTTCGTAGGGGACGACCTGGTGGGAAACCAGCCGCTCCAGGAACAGTGCGAAGCGTCGATCGGATGCCTCGAACGCGCCCAGTTCTTCGAACAATTTCTCAGCCGGCCAGTCACCAGGGTTCTGGTAGACGTGGCGTTCGATTCGCTCCCGCAGGCTGGGTTGGCTACCGAATGCAGGGACTGCACCGAAAATGCCAATGAGTGGGTTTTCTCCACCGAGCACCCATAGTTGATCCAGCATGTGGGTGAAGCGGGAGGGATCGACAACGAGGTCTTCGAGATCGAGATCAGCAGCGATTTCACGTCGCGTCCGCTTCAGGATTTGAGGGACGTCATTGCCTGCCCATAGCGCATCTTGAATGTTGTTCCGTTCGGCGGCATCGGTCATGTCGCGGTTAATGATTTCCGCGGCAACGCGTTCCAGATCGTCGTCAGGTATTGCTGCCTGTACTGCTGCAACCCGCTCGGCTTTGGTCCTGCCGTCCCCTGGGGGTTCGATCAGGCCCAGTTTCGAGAACTCGGCATCAAGTTCTTTGTGGGTGCACGAGCTCAGGCGTGAGATCGGCTGTGTCAGCTCGTCACGCAGGACCGTGAGATCGATTCTTGTCATCATAGACATTTTCGCAGACCGCATCGCTGCCCCTCGCGAGACTGCGCTACTTGGCGTCGCTTCCCGACTCCACCCGCTCACGCAGTGAGTCGATGTAGTTGGCACGAATAACGCTCCGGGAGCGCGGGCGTTTTCCGCTGTTGATATCGCGGACATACTGCGCCAGTCGGTCGGGGTTTTTCCCGGACCAGCCGTGGGCGAGTACCCAGCCCTGTATTGCGTCGGCGTCCATCGGGATTCGTGCGTTACGCAGTGCCAGTAGGACTCCGACGACCTGATCCTTCTCGAAACCTGCCGAAATCGTGTTGTTGTGGTTCACGGTGAGCGTCAGGCCCTTCAGCGCTTCGACGACGATCGGATCGAGATCGGGTGATCGACTCTTCCACGCGGAGCCGTCGCCGAGGATGTCCGGCTTCATCGCTGCGACCCAGGGGCGGATCTGATCCTCGTTCCAGGTGATTACGCACAGCGCCCGGATGCCTTGGCTGTAGCGGACGAGTTCGCCGATGTCTTTCATGTCCGGCCACGCCATCAGGACGGGACCGGAGCCGGCTGGCATTCCGTGACCTCGGCCCGTGATGTGCTCGATGTCGCGGTAGCGCTGCACGAACCTCTCCAACTCAGCGCAGTTTCTGAGGTTCGACTTCAGAGAGGTCCAGACCGACAGTGTGTCGCCGTCCTCCAGATGCTCGACGCACCACTTGATCGCGGCGGCGACGCCCTCGTCGTCGTAGCTGGCGACCGCTGTCGGGTAGTCGACGTCGTGATCGAACATGATTCTCCTTCGTGATGTCAGGATTTCGTTGGCATGACGCTACCGCCAACCACCGACACCTATTCGTCTCAGCGATCACCTCAAAGCGTCGTTGCCCACGGCTATTTCAATTCATGGCAGGAAGGTGAAATCTGTGCAGACGATGCAGAGCGCAAATTCCTTGGAGGACTTTGTCGACGGCGCCGAACCAGGGGCTGGATGGCGCCGTTCGCTCCTGGCAGGCTCGGTAATGTCGCACGGTTCCGTCTGAATAGGGTTTGTCTGATTGACTGGTGTTATTCGGCTGAAGAGTCGGTCGGTGAGTGGGAGTCGATCGCGCTCGATGGGGCGGTGTCTTTCATTGAGGCGGTGACCTCGAGTGTGTGGTGGAAGGACGCGTTCCCTCATTCAGTGCCCGTCGAGGTCATCGCGGGTGGCGACGAACCCTCGGACGCGAGCGGACTCGGGTTCATCAGGTCGTTCGCGTATCCCGTTGGTGGGTTAACTCCGGAGCGCCGGGTGATCTCGATGCACCCGTCCATGCTCGACGCTCGTATCTTGATCCACGAACTCGCGCATTGCGCGTCGGCGAGTATTCACGGGGACATCGACCGAATACATGAGGGCCACATGGCCAGAGGTCGATATTCCTTGACTCCGGAAATTGGACACGGGATTGGTGATTGCGCGGCTTGCTTTCTCAGAACGCAAGAACATCACTTTCTGCTAATTTCACTCATGTCGGAACGTTGGGCGACGCGGAGCAAGCCATCACGAAAAGTGGATAGGAACGGGTTTTCGCGTGTGATTAACCGCAGTGCTGAGACACTTGCACGATGGCAGAGTTCAATGAACCGATCCAGCGTGCTCTCGACGCGATAGCGGCATTCGAAAGAGCGATCAACAGCGATCTCGATGAGACAATCAGCGGCATCGCTTGGTGGGCTACGTATGACGAACTCGATGATCACGATCGAGCATGGATGTCGCATTATTTCATTTCGCTTCCACGAGCGATTCGTATCAACCTCGAGGACGCGGCAAATCATCTAGATGCCTATAAGGAACGCGCCCAAACTACTGATATTCAGCTGCGGTCGAAACTCATACGTAGCGGTGGTAACGCTCCCGATATGCGACCCCACAGTGCCGTTGATCGACGACGTGACGCGGCAATGCAGGCCGAACCGGCGGCATTCTTCCGGGCCATCGGATCGTCGCTTGACACCTTGGGTTCGACAATAGTTGCGGTCGGGGCAATCGACACCGATCTTGTGAAAGCAGGATGGTCAGATGTTCGACCGCGGGACGTCGAGCTTTGGCCGCGCGTCCCGAAATCAAAGCTAGGAAAGCAACTCACGAACGTCGGTACCGGGGGCGCGATTATCCAGGAGGAACTGTTGCAGGTGTTGCGTGAGGCGGTGAGAGACGCGGGACCGCCACACTGGTCGGAATGGACCATGAACATGCGAAATGCGTTGGTACATCGAGCGCGATGGGCGAATTTCGTTCTTCACGAGAACCACGGTAAACACAGGCCGCCGAGTTTCTATCGGCCGCTTCCGAGGAATCCTCAACTGCCGGAGGGAGCCGCGATGCGCGAGATAGCGGGGATCCGTGACCTCATATTGTCAGAAGATGCCGCCATCACTATGGAGGGAATTCTTCGATCTGCGGCGGAGGTTGTGAGCGTCGTACTCGAACAATGCCTGAAAACGTGGGCGATCCGTCGGGAGCAACCCGATCTTCTTCGTCAGCCCAACAGTGCGACACCTGTGCCATCGGCACCGTTCGCCGGCTACGCTCCGGGATCTACTGATCGTGCGTTCTCTCAGATTAAGCAGATGACTATGCACCCGGATGACGCGAAGCGACTGTCTGCGCTGCGACCCTATGCCTACACGCATCGAGATGCTTAAGTCTTGAATATGTCGATCTCAACGATCCCTTCGGCGATTTTCCTTGGTCGATTCGGGATAGTATGGCGCACAACGGCACTGGGTGTGATGATGATTCGACTCTCTGCGCAGGCTCGTCGGACTGGGTTGGAGCTTGATCTTGGGAACCGGTGTTTGGGTCGAGTTTCCTAACGCAGGTCCCGTCGATACTCACGACATTCAGCTCTGAAGTCAGCACTGCGACACAACCGCACCCGGGTATGCGGCGGTGGACTTACTTTGCGCGACATGACCAGGGGTGTGTCGGTGGAGCGTCCTAGAGTGTTCTTCGAAGCGAAGCGGTGGCATTCGCGCGTGAACCACAATCTGGAGATGCGATGAGCAGCGCGAACGAGAACCCCGCCGACGACCCCGTAGAGACGGTTCTGACTGGCGCGAATACGTATTCGACCGGTGGGGGTGGGGTTACCTTCGCCCGCCGCGTCGCCGTCATCTACCTGGCGAGCATGCTCGCCAGCAGTCGCCGCAGCGAAACGAACGATCTCGCGGTCACTTCGTTGGCGTTCCAAACCGGGCCCGCGCATCCGGTCGACGATCTCCTCGTGGTCGCCGGTGACCGTGAACTTGCTGTCGCTTGTCGAGCAACGCCGCGCTTCGTGCCCAGTGATGCGCCGACGGTCAAGTTGGTGAGCTTGCTGCTCGACGAAGTGGCCGCACACCCCAACGGATATGTCGCCGTGGCGGTTGCGGGCTGGAAGACGGAATGGGAACAAGTCGCCAAGTTGTGCGACATCGCCCGGACAATTAGCAACGCCCACGACTTCCACACCGCGTCGGAAACGGTTGGCCGGTGGTCGAAACCCGTCCGCGAGCGCTACGCACACCTGCGCAAGATGGTTTCGTCCAACGGACGAACATTCACTGACGTCGAGGTGCTCGAACTGACCTGGGGCCTCCTGAGACGTCTTCGTATCATCGGGTTCAAGTTGCAAAGCCCGGACGAAGCAGACTGGGCCGCAGTCGCTACCTCCCTGGACGGAATTGCCTCGGCCACGACGGACGGAGTCGGGCTTCGGGACCGTCTTGCGGCGAACGCCGGACGGTATGACCCATTGGGGGCTGTAGTCGACCTGAATCTGCTGCGGACAGACACCCACCGGCTTCTCGATGCCCCGTCCACCCGAACAAAGCAGGCATGGAATGTCCTGCACCAGCATCGAGCCGTGGCATTCGGCGCAGTGCGAAGCGCCCTCGGTACCGACACCGCCGGCGCAACCCCGCTCTCCCTGCCGTTCACCGAACGGCGTGCCGACCTCGCCGCCGAGTTGCGGAGGGTCGCTTCCGAGCGCGGTGCGCTCGTCGTCACCGGCTCCTCAGGTACCGGCAAGAGCGCAATGACGCTCTCCACCGTCACGGATCTCGAGGCAGCCGAGTGCGGGTCGTTCGAAGCAGTCGTCGTCAACTTCCGGGAACTGCCGAACACCAGCGCTGAACTTCATCACATGCTCGGAGTACCCGTCGGCGCAGTGATGGCCGAACTCTCGGCACCCAATCGAATTCTGGTCATCGATGCCGCAGACGCCGCCGTCGAACGGTCAGCTGGTCTCCTGCGAGAGCTCCTCTCTGCCGCGTCGGACGCCGGGCTGGGAGTTGTAGCAGTCTCTGCTGACTCCGCAGCTGAGTTCGTCCGCGAACAGATGGACATCGGTCGCAAACAGTCGACAGAAACGTTCGTCGTCGAACAGCTTGATGACGGCGAACTAGATCAAGTCGCACAACGATTTCCGCTATTGCGGGGTCTCCTACGCAACCTACCCAAGACATCTCTCCTCAGGCGTCTTGTCGTACTCGACCTGCTGTCCCGAACTGGCCTCGTACTCGACAACCCGATGAGTGAATGGGAGTGCCTAGATCTCATTTGGCGAAAAGTCGTCCGCGGCGACGGGCGCCCTAGCCACGGCTCACCGCAAGCACGCGAAGAAGTCCTTCTCACGCTTGCAGCATCAGCACTGACAGGCCCGGATACGCCGCTCGCATCAGGGACTCTCGATCCTGCTGCTGTCGATGCCTTGCGCGCCGATCATCTTCTTGCCCCCTACAACTCTTACCGCCGGCACCCACAGTTCGCGCACGACGAAGTGCGCCGCTACGCGGCCGCCATCCACCTCGTCCGCTCCGAACAGATCGCCGCCACACTTCAGGGCGCCGACGTACCACGGTGGTCCCTCTCTGCCGTAACCCTCGCATGCAAAGGCCACCTTCTCGACCCAGATCGTCGACCCGAACAATCCTTCCGAGGCTTGGTTGCGGATTTCAAGGGTATCGCCAGTGCGCACGGCGTCAGGTGGGCAGATGTTCCCATCGAAGCAGTCCTCGAAACACCGTGCGCCTACGAGTGCATCAAGACCGCAGTCGACACCGGAACTGTCGGTCTACAGTTGCCCGACCTTATTCGCGTTGTGCAACAAAGGTTTTCCTTCGGCGGGTTCATCCACCCGGTGCTCGGGGCACCTGTCGTGCGCTACCTGATCGATCAGGAAGAACCCTGGAACATTTCCGAGCCAGCGTTCGAAGTGCTCACGAACTGGATCCAGGCGCTCGTCGTTGCTGATGAGCCAGCAGGTCACGACCTACGTGAAGCGCTCCGAACGCGACTGTTGAAATTCTGGGCACAATTCCCGCCCCAGGAAGCATCCGAAGACGACCCCCTCGGCTGGGGAACTACGAGTCGACGCCGGCGCAGTGCCCTCGACTACCGGATCACCGACGACAAGTTCGTCGAAACGTTGGCGCTACTCGGTCCGGACATCAATACCGACATCGAAACATGCTTGCGCATGCTCGCAGCCGACGAGCCAGAGTGTCTCGCCCCAGCCGTAGATGCACCGTGGAGTGCGCGGAGTATCGCCCAGCGCGATCCCGAGCTCCTCGCCTTATTGGTCGAGGCGTACTACATCAACGAAGACGCCGCCGACACCTGGGACGACCTTCAGAAAGGCATCCGCGGTCACGAGGGACGCTGGACGGCCATAAGTCCGCCGTTCTCCGCGTACCACTTCGGCGGGTTCTTGCAGTTGTTCAACGCCGCACAATTCACTACATCGATCAGAGTGCTCAACAACGTGCTCAATCACGCCGCACGAATCGGAGTCGAATCCACCTCACGACTCGGCCAGTCGTACTACGAGAATAGAGAACTCGCGGAAGAGTCGGGCAACAATGCCGAGGTAAACGAAGTCTCGTCGGGCATCACGCTCAATCTGACCGGCGAACCTTGCAAGTACGTTGGCGACAGCTCGGTCTGGGCCTGGTACCGAGGAACGTCCGTCGGCCCCAACCCCTGCATGAGCGCCCTCGCAGCGATGGAACGCATCGCCGAAACACTCCTCGACATAGGAGTCAGCCCAAAGCGCCTCGCCGAATACCTGCTCACCGGCTGCGACAACCTCGCAACCCCAGCGATGCTCTACGGCATGTTCGCCCGAAACATCGAGAAGGCCGGCAACCAACTCGACAGGTTCCTCGCCGAGCCCGCCGTCTGGTCCCTCGAATTCAGCCGTGCGACTAACGAATACCACGGATTCCGAGCAACCTCCGAAGGCCTCGCACACCCAGAACGCCGCCAATGGACCCCACGAGAAGTGTCCGTCTGGCTCATCACTCACGCCGATGAAGGACGGCGAGCCGAACTCCGCGGCATTGGTGACGAACTCGTCGCCAATGGTCTCCGACAAGGCCTTGATTCAGACCTCATTCTGAACTGGGCCGCTAACCTGGATGCATCCCGATACCAGCTCACCGAAGACGGCGACGACGTGTACGTCGAAGTCGTCCCACCGTCCGAGGTGATTGCAGCACAAGCCGAGTTCGTCGCACAGCAAGAGCAGTTTCAAGCAGTCCTGCGTCTTCAAAACCGCTACGGGAGATCAGCGAAGTTCCGAGACGGCTACGAGCTGCCCACCGCGGCAGAGGTCGCCAGCGACCTAGCCGCTGCTCACACGCTGCTCGACGCCGAACAGCTCAACCTGCACATGAGGCCCCGCGACGCCGTGGCACACGTTGCGCGGACAGCCATCGACCAGGTCGTCAACGGCGAGCCCGAAGCTCTTGGCGACGAAGGAGTGTTCGCTGTCGAGTTCGTGATGTCAGTCGCTGCCACCTTCATCGACGCCGAGGACCAACGCTTCGAAGGCCAATACTTCGAACTCGGCGCCGACCGAGCCGTCGCACGAGCATTACCTGCCCTGCTGACACCAGCACTCGAACCCGCCCTCGCCGAGGCAAACGTGACGGTCGCCAGCGTCGCCGCAGTGGGCCTCGCCATGGCCGAGAAGGCGCCGCTCGAGACACGCCTCTTCCTCGCGCGCGGCTGTGACGTGCTCTGGAAATCATCGTGTGTCGGCGACACCTGCATCCACAAGACCGCACTCGCATGGATTATTGAATCGGCTCGCCGCGCCGAGATCGGACCGTGGAGCCTCGACAACCAACGTAATCCAAGGGTGAGAATCGAGGGTGACGTCATTTCGCGCTTGAAGGAACTCAACGGCGAATCGATTGATATCGCAGTTCTCGACCCCGCGATTCGCGGACTGGGTGCCGCGGCAGCTACCAATCACTGCGCCGCGAACGACGCCAAGCAATATCTGGCCGATCTGCTTGCGGTCCAACGCAGCGCTATGGTGCGACACAAAAATAGAGGCTGGACTCCGGATCACGGAGGGATGCACACGCTCGTCGCAGCGCGTGTACTGCTGCAGTCCTACGCAGCGGACGGAAACGTAAGCCCGATACTCGAACATCTCGACGTCCTGCGAAGCGTGTCGGGGCTGCTGACGACTATCCTCCAAGGGCTCGCTGCTGCCGGTGCAGAGAACAATGTCCTGGCCGTAGCGGCGAGAAGCGCGTGGCCACAGCTGCTCACACACGCCCTCACTTACGCGGACGACGAACCCAGTGTGTACAACGAGGGGATTTGGGGCTCTTGGGCCGCGGCGGCCTTGTTGCCAAACCCACCGGCCTGGACGGAGGGTATGTACAACGAACTGTCCGGCCCGCCCATCGACTGGGTCGAGCCAACTCAACTCACCGATCTAGTGGATCGATGGCTTCCTATTGGCAGGGGCAAGGAACGCTGCGTCGACGCACTGATCCGGCTCGTACGCATGCTGCCAATAAGGGAGCAAGCCACCCGCGGCCTTGCTTGGGTTGCAGACCTTTGCATCCAAGGCGACCGAGTCGCGGTCGCCCAATCGTGGTTATCCAATGAATGGCTGAAAGAGATCCGCGCAGCAGCAGAGGAGCACGGGACACTCCCGGAATGGCAAGCCCTGGTTGACGCTCTCGTGGTCGCCGGGAACTCAGACCTTGCGTTGTTGAGCACTTAGGGCAGCAGAACTTACGTCGGTGTCCGAATGCTCCCGAGAGTTCAGGATGAGCTGCACCCGGTGCCGGGTCACATCAGTTAATCACTGAGTGCTGCAATCAGTTCGGAGGCTAGGAGTGTGAGCGAATCGAGTCGTTCGCGGATTCTGTGGACCTTCGCCACCAAACAGGTCGAGCGACTGCCTCACTTATTTCTTCCGGGCATCCGGTGACAGAACAGCGGAAACGGTTGACCTACAGCGAAATCGCGAGACACGATTCTCAGATAACACAAGAAGTTGGCGGCACACGAAGGTGCAACCGACCACCACGGCGTATATGGCCGTGTCGGTGAATTCGGGAGCAGCGACTGTTGTGTTTGCGTGTGTTTGCGAGCGAATTGCACCAGGACTCGGTCGAAACAAAAGATCTGAGCGGAGTTGTGCCGAGCTTCCAACTGGTGGAGTCGTTACTTTCACCCTTGATTCATCCCGCTGGCAGGACGATCACTCGTCCTGCCGGTCGTCGCGATACGAGATCGGCGTTGCTGACAGAATTCCGGCATGACGGATGATGTGTTTGGTTTTCACGTGCCGCGTGTGTGCAGGGTCCGCGCGGTAGAGGCCACCGAAGATCCAATTCTGCGCACGGTCGACGCATTTCGCTCGCGCGATGAGGAGATCATCGTAGATGCCGAAAGACTGCAGGCCGGCGCTTTGGCGCTTCCATCTGTTGTTGCCGCGTCCGGGGCAGTGGTTGTGCTAGGTGAGCCGGGGGCGGGGAAGACCTCGGTTCTGGTCGATCTCACCTCGGAGCTACCTCGGGTGGGGGACTGTTGGGACGGGGAGAGTGACGCATGTCTGTGGGTGTCTGGTGGGGACCTGACCGAATCGTCGTATGTAGAGGAGTTGCGCTGCTACCTTGACGCGTTGCCCCTGGCAGGAGATTCCGCCACCGGACCCACAGGAGTGCTCACGGTGGTTCTGGACCAAGCTGATGAGAGCTCATTTCTTCGGCGCCTGCCTAAGCAATTAGTGAAGGCCCTTCAAAGCCGTGACAACACTCGTGTCCGGTTTCTTATGGCCTGTAGGACGGCCGACTACCCGGTGCCAATGACATTGGCGCTGGTTGAAGCATTCGGGACGTGCAGATGCGTCGACCTAGCTCCGCTCACTCGAGAAGAGGCGGAAGCTCTGGCTGATAGCGCCGGTGTACCAGGAAAAATTCTGGTGGAAGAGGCAGAGGCAGCAAGGGCGACCGTGCTGGCAAGCATTCCGCTGACTCTGGAATTACTCGTCCTCACTTACAAGTCCTCCGGTCGATTGCCTGACACACCCGAGGAGATATTTGCCAGCGGTGTTCATCGGCTAGTCGAGGATCCCGATCTCCATCGACTGAATCGAGCCGTGGTTGCGACCGCTCAGCAGCGACTTGCGGTTGCGGGACGAATTGCCGCCTGGATGTTGCTGTCCGGCCACCGGACGGTATGGCGCGGCACCGCCTTCGGGGCTGGTGCCTTCGACTTACCCGGTGATGCGTTGGCGGGTGGGAGGGAGTGGACGGCCGCGGGGTCATACGAGGCCACTCCTCAAGTGGTGGAAGAAACATTGGCAACGGCACTGTTCACTGTGCCCGATGACAACAGGGTGGTGTTTCGTCACTCGTCCGTCACCGCCTATCTCGCTGCCCGCTACCTCACCGACCGGGGAACGACACAACGACAGTTTGAGAGTATTTTTCTCGTCGGTACGCCAGACAGCGACTCGGCGAGTATCCCTGCGCCTTTGAGAGAAACCGCCGCATGGTTGGTGGCCATGAACCCCACTGCTACCGATTGGTTGGCCGCCGCCGACCCCGAAAGCCTTGCGGTGCACAGCGCACTGGTGCGTTCTGATGAGGTCCGCCGACTGACTGTTAGCAGGCTTCTTGAACGCGCAGCGCAAATCGAACTCAATGACACACGCTGGCAGTTATCCCGCTGGGACCTGCACCACCCCGGCCTGGCGGACCAACTTGCTGACGTACTTGAGACCGCCCCGAACGACGGTGCACCCGACTGGAAGACCACAGCGCGAATTCGGTTGGCCATCGAACTGGCGCAGGAGGCTGACGTACAACACCCGCGACTGGCCGTCGCACTCTTGCGGTTGGCGGAGAACAACGCATGGCACCAGACCGAGCGACGTCTCGCAGCGAGCGCGGCGTTCGCTTGCGATGCTGCGCATGCCGTGCCGGTGCTCGCGCGCATGCTCAATTCGCTCGACGACCCCTCTTTTGCGGTGCTGTCTGATCCCGACCATGAGCTGCGGGGCACGGTATTGACATTGTTATGGCCCGAGCATCTCGACCTTGCGACGATGCTCGCAGCGCTCCGACCACCCGCCCCGCATGTGCACAACGCTTACACCCAGTTCTTGAGGAACATACCCAGCCGCTGTGCGAATGAGTGCCTGCCCGATCTTCTCGACTGGGCGAAGACAGCTGTCCTCGATCCGAAGGCGCCGACGACTGGATTCGTATTCTCCTCCGACCGGATCGAAAACTCCCTGATCGAATCCGTGATCGATCGCACTCTCCGCAGCCCGGACACGATGCAATACATCGAGATCTTGGCGAAGATCGTTTTGCGACTATTCGAGGGCCATGGCGAAGTCCGAATCCCAGATTGCCTGCAGCCCGACGAGGAAGGACAAGAGCCCGTCGAAACTCAGCGGCTCCGCAGGGTCTTTGCGCAGGCCCTCGTAGAGGAAACTGCTCGTCTAGGACGCGATCCGCGCCAAGCGACATGGATGATCTTGCAAGACTGGAAATTTCGCTCGGCACTGCGATGGGATGGGGCCTTCATACCTGAGTCGGCTATCCGGAATCAATTACTGGACGGCACCGACTTTACCTGGGCATTGGCGCAGGCTGTCGAGTCAGCCACGTGTGGAGACAAGTCACTCGTCGCCGCTTACGGCGAGCTCGCAGCCTATCTGTTTCCGCGCGACGATCGACAAGCAGTTGAACTGGCTTACGACGAAGAACACCCTGCCTGGCCGTATCTGAAGTCCAGTTTCGAACCGATAGCCCTCGACAGTTCGCTTGCCCACGCTCTACGCCAAGGACGTTCTACGCACAACTTCAATCCCGAAGCCGACGAGCACCTTGCAGAGCTAGCCCGACTCCTCTCAGAGGCGAGAACCGGCGATAACGACAGTGTGTACCGGTTCATTTGGGGCCTGCGCTTCAATCCCAAGACGGGCCAGAGAGAAGATCTGACCGGCCGCATCCGCACTTGGACGTGCGCCGCCGCCCTGAACGATGAGTTGGCTGACCTCCCCGAGCTCGCGCTTCGCTACCTCACTGATGAACACGACCACGCGGATTCTTGGCTCGTCCACTCCACAGGTGACAAGAGGTCCTGGGCTGGCTATGCGCTCCTGGCCGAGCTATACAGCGAAAATCGCCTTACCGAGTTGCCCCCAGCGGTATGGCATTCGTGGCCCGCCGCCATCCTCACCGAATACTTAGGCACGTCAACCAGTTTCAATGAAACCGAAAGGAAGTACCTGCTACGCCAGGCAGCGGTTCACGCACCCGAAGCCCTCGCTCGGCGCATCACGCAACTTGTTTCGGCAGCGCTGACGAAGGGGCGCCAGCCGTTTGAACTGAACGCCGTGGACTTAACCTGGACTGTGGAATTGCGAACAGCCGTAGAAGGTATCCTTACTGAACTATCTGCATACTTTGGCATCATTCAGGGCAATGAAAACGGAGGCGGTCTTAGCGCGGAGTCAGGTCCAGAAAAGCAGCTAAGTCTGGCCGATACCGATGACATACGCGAGGCTGCAGTGCGCACCTGGTACAGCCTCCTTGTCTCCTTGCTGAAAGCTGGCAGTGCGCCTGCGGCGGGTCTTGTAGACATCACGCTGGAGAATCACACAGGAGAAGCGACGTCCGGACGGTTGGCGGTCCTGGCCGCATGTGCGCTGCTAACCGTGGATGCCGAGACAAACTGGAAGAGAGTAAAAGCCCTCGTAAGCACCGATAGAGATCTCAGTCGCCAACTGACAGAGGAATGTGTGGGGAGCGAAAGTACTCAGATAGTCCAACGCACTCTCAATGAGGCTGAATTGGCGGACCTGTATTTGTGGCTCAGCACTCTGTATATCCCAGAAAAGGACGTGTTCCATCTCGGTGTGAGGCGGGTGACCCCAGACGACGAGGCACGGCGCTGGAGGGACGGTGTGCTTTTCGAACTGAGCCGGCGGGGAACTCGGGAGGCCGTACATGAGCTGCGGCGACTGGCGAGCCGCAACCCGGATCGACTCTCTGTTGCTTCGGCACTTGTCGCGGCCAGAAAACAATATGCTGCGGCGAACTGGAGCCAAGTGCAAGTGGACGATGTGATCCGAGTGCTGCAGGACCCGGCACGGCGTGTGATCCGCACTAGCATGGACCTGTTGGACGTCGTGCAGGAGATCCTAGGAGAAATCCAAGGCGACCTTCCCTCCCACGGCGAACTTCTGTGGGACAGAACACCAGGTAAGCGCCGGACAAAAGGCTCCGCGACGACCCCAGAGGTTGAAGCCATCCCCGACCTCTGGCGGCCAAAACCTGAAGCGGCACTGTGTGCATACCTCACACACGAGCTGACGCTGAGACTCGCTGGTCACCGTGTCGCGGTGAACCGCGAGGTTCTAGTTCAACCCACAGACGCATACGGAGCAGGGGATCGCACAGACATCCTCATTGATACGCTGCCGCCGCCGGGTGACGGCACTGCAATGGCTTCGGATACGCCTGTGAAATTGGTTATCGAGGTGAAAGGCGCCTGGAATCCGGGAATCATGACATCGCTCGAAGATCAGCTGTCGGACAGGTACCTACCGGAAGCTGGAACAGATGCCGGAATCTACCTCGTTGGGTGGTACCCAATTGAACTCTGGGACGCCACGGGGGATCGCCGCAAGACACAGGCGAAGAAACTGATGCCCGGCACGTTGCTGAAAGCTCTGGGCGATCAGGCAGCGAGTCTTTCCCAGGTGAACGCGGTTAGTCTCCGGCCAGTAGTTCTCACCGTTTCGCGACCACATACGGAGTAGGTTTCTATCCGGGCCACATTCATGAACGTAGACGCAGGGCCTGCAATGGGAATCGCTTCCGCGCGAACAGCTTCGAGTGGAAGCGCTGCCGGACGCCGTCGTCATCTCGACCCGCATCACCCCGACGACCGACGTGACCCCGGATTCGGGAATCGGGCGGGTCGTGACGCCGAACTGGCATGTCGCGACCGATGAGGGTTTTGCGACTGCGGTGGCGTCGGGAAGTGTTGTGGCTTCGGCAAGTTCGGACCACATTGCTAAAATTAATGTGACGGGACTCGATTCGTCCACCACCGACTGCCCCCGCCGCGAACGTTCGCGAGCCAATCGAGGGGTTGATCGACATGTATGCCCGATGCACCCCGTTGCTGCGCGGGCTCCTCGAGTGTGAGACGTTCACCGCACCAGTCGCCCGCGTCGGGTATGAAAGCCGGGGCGGCGACGTGGTCGAGCACAGGAACCGGCGCGCGCAGCACCGAAACACACGGATACTGTTGTGTCCCATCGTTTACTGACGCGATCACTTGCAGACACGGAGGCGAGTGTTTACCGCGACGTAGTTTGATAAATGTTCCAGTTTAGGAAGCCCCCGCTTCCGTGTCCACCTGATAGCGGGCGATCGCAAGCACTGGATCGCTGACGATGAGTCCAGAGGGTTCACCGCCCGCGCTATGTGGTCGAGGAGCTCGGTGTTTCTGGTGCGGTAGCGGTCGAAGAACTCTGCGACTGGGACGGCCTCAAGAAGGGCTCGGGAGACGAGTGTGAGGGAGTGGAAGGCGAGCATACGCGGAATGGACGCACCGACGCGCACGCTGCCAATGATGTCGGTCCTCCGTGCATCGCGGCATTGCGTAGCCGTATCAACCGTTGGAGTTGAGCCTCGAACATCTTCTTTTGGCGGGACATCTCGGAGCGCATCGCATCGGGATCGGTAAACACGGCACTCATATCGCCTAACGCGCGACCTTGAGGATGATCGATCAAGAGCCAGGCGAGATCCGGGAGGGCACCAAGCAGCTTGCCTCGGTCGGACGCGGCTTGACCATTCAGCCGAACAGTCACATGGATGTTGATGTCGTGCAGTCGTTGTGCACGCTCTCGATCGTCTGAGTCGAGGGGTGGTGGTCTCAATCGATCGTTGCAACAGGCCTGAGATTCTGGGGGTTATGTTGTCTCGTCGTGTGTCACGAAGGGGCCAGGCCGGCGCCCACTCTCCGACAAGCGCCGCCGCTTCATCGAATTGCGGAGCCGTGGATGGAGCATCCGCGCCGCCGCCCGCAAAGTTGGAGTATCCCGCTCGTCCGGAACCAACCGGGCCCGCGGCTATTCGGTCTACCGCGCCGGACAACTGGTACGGACCGTCGCTCCGTTGGACCGACTCGCAGTCCGCGCCATCAGCCCGCGTTCCTATCGGAAGACGAACGTATTCAAGTAGCCGATCTACGACACGAACGGCTGAGTATCCGGCAGATCGCTACACAGTTGAACCGATCGCCGTCGACGATCTCACGCGAACTTCGACGCACGCTTCTACCCTCCGGGACATATCGCCCCCACGAAGCCCACCGACGGGCCGTCTCTCCGCGGGCACGCCATCGTCAGCGACTAATCGAATCCTCTGCCGAATTGTTCGACACCGTGTCACAGTTACTGGGACAACGGTGGAGTCCGCAGCAGATCAGCCGCCATCTGACGACCCGATTTCCCACCCCGCGGTGGCTTTATGCCCGATTTCGTCCTGTCCGCGGACGGGAACCAGATCAATGTCGAAGTGAAGCACCTGCAGGGCACATTGACTGTGCCGTACGTCCGAGAACTTATGACCATGGCGGCGGGCACCGGCACCCCGACACTTTTGGTCACGAATGCCCCGCTGTCGAACTGTAAGGCAGCTCAACGGAGTGGATCAGGCCCCCCGATCGAAGTGGTGCAGTGGAGCGGTGGCAATGACGACGATCTCCTGGAACGGGCTGCCTTGCGACTGCTACGCCGCCAGGAACCGAGCCTCGGACCCTGAGACTAACGAGTGCGAGACCGGAGTCTCGCCACCAGCTAGGCGGGGGCACCATAAGCTGCGCGTAAGGCAGCAGGAGTAGGTTTCTGGGTTATTTGCTTGCCGTGGAGGTCACGGTAGGCGGGGTAGTTCAACAGCTCCGCGGAGAGCTCGACGGCTCCGGTGTCTGGGCTGATAGCCAGGGAGCCTGCATCGAGCAGGCGGTGGATGTCGGAACGCAGAAGCAAACCGCTGTCGACATCGTGCGTCTCGTGTTTAGCGAACGGAACAAGGTGCGCCGCCTCCAGCGCCTCCGCTGGGCACGGTCCGGTTACGGCGCAGGACAGTCCGTATTTGCGTAGCAGTGCAGTTCGGAACTTGCCCTGGCCTACGCGGGCGTGGATCTCCGTAAGCCGTCGACCACCCGAGATCGGCAACGCCGGACCTGGCGTATTAGTTTCGGGCAGTGAGACATTAACACCTGCCAGAAGGTTCGCGATCGCGTCAAGGCTGCATGGGCGAATCGCATTCTGTGCGACACCGGACAACCATGGCTTCAGCTCCGAGAAACTGATCGCGCCATCCAACGCCTGCCAGTGGGTGCGGTAACGCGCGATATATTTGATGACAGTCTCGTCAACCTCGTCCGGCTCCGGAAAACGCTTACCACAGTCTTTATGCGTGCATACCCAGTCCGCGGTCCGGACTCGAGATTCGATACCAGTGCGCCTACAGGCCGGACACCGCCTCCGTCGCTTTACTCCCGGCATCGTGTCGATCTGATCGATACGGGAAACGCCCATAACTACGTCGTCTTCACGGATCAGAATCGCGTCGCCCGGCTGCACCTGAAGGTGATAGGCGACGCCGCTGTCGTACGGGTATTGAGTACCGAGTACGTCGTCGTAGCCCGTGTTGCTCTGCCAACTAGTCGTTCCAGTGACCGACGTAAACAACCATCCGTTCATGCAGCAACTCTATTCAGAGGCGGTGACACTCGGCGCAATCCCATCTGCGGGCTGTGCTTGGGCACGGAGCTCATGCGCTTCGCGATGGTCCCTCGAGCCGTTCTGCCGCCTTCCGTGTCTGTTGTGTTCCCGGAATCAGCAATGGAAGTTGGCATTCTCGTGCCTGGTGTTCTTTGCACAGCGGGATTCAATGGACTCGCCGGTGCGATTCGGTATCACTCGGATGGGCTTCTTAGTAGCCGACAGAAGTCAGCGGTTACTGTGCGTTCAACGATTGCCTGGAAAAGAAGGAGATCACGGTGGCGGTAGCATCGAGGGGTTCTGCAGGTTCAGGGAAGACGGCTGCCAGGCAGATTCGTGAATGGGCGATCGGAGAGGGCTACGAAGTGTCCGCACGCGGCCGGATCTCGGCCGAGATCGAGCAAGCTTTCCACGACGCTCAGGCAACGAAGATTCCGGTGAAGAAGGTGCCTGGGGGCAAGGCTGCGGCGAAGAAGGCAACCTCCGGTAAGGCTTCGGCTAAAAAATCTCCTGTGAAAAAGGTGACGGCGAGAAAGGCCCCGGCAAGCAAGCCGGAAAACTGGGTCGCGCTTATGGATGATCCAGGTAAGGTCTTCTTGCTGCCTGCGAACTCTATGCATGGTCATCGATTACATGGCGGTGACTTGGATCTTAACATTGGGTGGGAGAAGTTCGAAAAACTCACGTTGAGAGTGAGTCAGGAACTGATCCGAATTGAGGACGTTCAGGTTCATAGGTACGGCACACAGGGGCAAACGCAACACGGAATCGATCTTGCCATTGAGGAGCCAGACGGCCGATACAGCGTTGTGCAATGCAAAGACTACTTCGGTAAATCCTTTACTAGGGCCAAGTTCCGAAAGGCGGTCGAGACGTTCGTCGCGGGCGAACTGCCGTTCAAAGCGTCGGTCTACCGCTTCGTCGTGGCAGTTAGCTCCTCAGTCCAGCGGACGGAATTCGAGGACGAGCGTCAAGCCCTCCAGAAGAAATATCCGAAGCTCAAACTACGACTTTGGGGTTCAGAGGCGTTCAACGCGGTTCTCCGGCGGCGTGAAGATATCGTAGCGGAGTTCTGGACCCGCGAGACGGCCGAGGGGTTCTGCACAGACGTCACTCAACGCGGAGTTCCTGCCTCTCCTCCCGACCGAGTGCTG
The DNA here is from genome assembly GCF_002300185.1 of Rhodococcus sp. ACPA4. Classification (NCBI taxonomy): domain Bacteria; kingdom Bacillati; phylum Actinomycetota; class Actinomycetes; order Mycobacteriales; family Nocardiaceae; genus Rhodococcus; species Rhodococcus sp. ACPA4. The sequence continues at coordinate 11,168 of NZ_NSDY01000003.1, read as the reverse complement.
CAGGCTGAGCACCTACTTGGCGGTCCGCTGGAGACTGGCGATGTCGCCCAGTTGATTCACGAGGCTGAGACGGCAATCGACGATTCCGATCCGCACAAAGCTGCCGGTTTCTTTGCGCGTGCTGCAGAGGTTCTTCATGACAAAGGCTTCCGGTCACATGCTATTTCGCTACGTGAAAGACAATTTAATTCACTGCTCTCAGCCGAGCTGCTTGAGGAGGCCGCAGCACTTGCTGGTGGTATTGCCGCGGTTAGCCTCCATCACGCCGACTACGACACAGCTGACCTGCTGAGTAGGAAACTTGAAGAACTTGCCGGAGAGGATCTTGTCTCCCGAGTGACCGGTAAACCACGAAAGGGGTCGGACGAGGTCAAGCGACATGTCGCATTGATACGTGCGGCAACAGAGACCGCCGGCAGTCCCATCGGCGGAGCAGATGTACTCCGCGATGCCCTTGAAGACACATCAGCGAAGTTCCTTCCGGAGTACCAACCTCTTCTTGTATTGCTCCTGGGAGAATCGATGCTGGTGGATAGAACCGATGATCTTCCCAAGATTGATGCCCTGCTCAAGGGCGCTATTGCGCAGTCGGACAAATTGTCGATTCGCGGCGTTGAGGACTTGGCGATCCGGCTGCGGCTTCTCGTGGCCGAATACAATTCGGAGGAACGTGATCAGCTGTTTTGGCAGGCAGGCAACTACAAAATAGCGGATAAGAGATTCTCTGCACTCGTACATGCCCGGGAAGCGCGGCGTCGTTCGCTCAACCCTCCTGCAGTCACCGCCAAGAGCCTCGTACGCAAAGTTGAGAAGAACTGGCGCGATGCCGTCTATGTGGGAGTACAGGCCGGATTGCTGGAGGATGCGGCGTGGTGGTTGTACTCATTGAGAAGGTTGAAGCTTGCGTACGGTCTTCTAGCGTTTGGTCCAGACGAGGAGCATAGATCAGCGCAGTCTTTGAGAATCACTCCCGATCAGCGTCTCCTTCCTCGGTACCGGAATGTTCGCGAGAATGCCCTCAATGAGATTGTGCGCAAGCCAGCGTTTGCGGCGATGGTCGCCACACGACGGTGGCTCGTCGACAGCGTTGTTTCCGCGCACTGGGCAGAGGAAGGTCAAGCGTGGGAATTGTTTGGTGACTTGTACGAGAAGAATTCGCAGCTAGACCGCGCTGCCGCTTGCTATGTGAGGGCAGGCAGCGCAAAGAAACTCACCAACCTCATCGAGGTGGCCGGTGACCATCTTCTGCCCGTCGGCTCGCTGGACGGAGGACCGTGGTGGGAGCTGCGGGCTCTGTGTCAGATACTCGGCGGACAGGTCGATCTACTCGATGACAACGTCGCGTCGGCGCGGCTGAGTGAACTTATGGAGCTGGTTCGGCGTGGTCGAGCTGGGAAATTGCTCCAAGACCTGCAGCAGTCCCTGTCGCTCGAAGCCACCAAGAGTGTTTGTGCATTGGCCGGGAGGGGGACTGTCGAACAAGCAAAGGAGGTGCTAGATCTTCTCCAGGGCGACGTACCTCGCAAGCCTCATCATTACCAGTACAGCGACGCCGCGCACGCCAGCGCATGCGTAGCGATCGCGACCGCTCACCCCGAATTGACATTGGCGGCGCTGGAACGGCTGCTTAATCTAGCGGAAAATGACACCTACGACGCTCTAATGGCATTGAATATGGCCGATACCCTCGCTCTGTTGGGCGCAGAGCAATACAACAGAGTTATCGGGATGCCTGACGTCAGTTCATTTCTAACTGACGTTGAGCGTGCGGGGCTCAAAGATCGTGTGCGAAAGCTTGCGGCTGACGGCCGCTATCCAGCGGCGGAGATCCTGCAAAAAATCGCGCCGGAGAGTCCTGAGGTGCGTGCTGCGGCCAATGCTGCCCGGGATCGGATTCTTGAACGTCCTGAGCCGGATTCAAGTCACGCTAACTCTGGAATCGAAGTAAGTGCTGACGCAGCGTTGGTCAGGGGGCTTGATACTTCCGATCGCGATGTTTGCCTGCGGAAGCTCTTGGCAGTGGCGGATGACAACCGCGAGGTAGCTCGGAACCGGCGAAGTGCTCTGGTCGGCGCGAGTGTCTTGGTCGCGACCCTGCCGAGTTCCACTCGAGCAGAGGTCTATTCGTGGTGTGCTGCGTTCGTCGATGGCGAAAAGGACGGGAGTGCCCACGACGATGCGTTCCCGAATGATGCTTCCGGAATGGACTATGTAGATTTTGGACCAAAGTCCATGCGTGGCCCAGGATTGTTTCTCGCGCTCAGTTCGGCGGACAACGATGACCAGTACGTGTGGATCCGGGATCAAGCACTTGACTTCCTTCACAGTGGCAAAGAGGACGACCTGTATTCGGCAGCCCACGTACTGAACGGTCTACCCGCATCACTAACTGCGGACATCCCAGTTGGTCAGCTCGCGGCCAGCGCTAGTATTTTTCTTCGGCAGGTTGCAGCAGTTCTCTGTAGTCGTGATAGCACTCGTAACGAGCGCTTAGCAGTCAAACTTGCCCATGACCCTGAGGTCAGGGTACGCCGAACACTGGCGGGCGCGCTTTTCCAGGCTCAGAGGTCGGAATCGACTGATCGAATCAAGGAGATTCTCGAATTAGATCCCAGCCACAGCGTTCGCGCTCGACTCCAGGGGTGGGGAGAGACGAGCGGAACCAAGCGACGAATGGCGCGAGCAACAAACTGAAACATTAGAATTGCACCGATCGTTCACCGATCGTTCGCACTGATGCAAGCTTGCGCCCAAGTTTTTACCTAAACATGTTGTGCACCAGAAGCTTTGGAAAGTTTTCATGCGTTCGACGATCCTCGCCTTTTGATCAGCATCGCGTGGCCATTAGAGCCCCGCTCGCAGTACTCAACGAGAAGTCGAACAGGGACTGGGTAGAAGACTCCAGCGAGGATCGGTGCAGTATTGCAGGGCGTTCTTGGGAAACTTTCGATGAGTGCTGTGAACGACGGTCGAAAACTGGTTCTGGCCCACTTTCCGTGATTTAGTTTGAAAGCATCAGTCGCTGAGGAGTATTCGTTTGCGGAGCAAGTCGAATCCGGCTCGTCCGTACATTTGCCGTTTGAGCATCTTGATCCGATTGACATGCCCTTCGACCGCGCCGGAACTGTAAGGCAGAGTCAGTCCATTCAGTACCGCAGCGTGGTCTGTTTCGAGCCCTCGAACGAAGCGGCGCAAGTGTGGAAGGTCATCTGCCGAGACGGCTGACATCCACGAGTTCAGTTGTGCACCAAGGCGTTCTGTGAGAATCTCCGCGAACGATTTGACATGCCCTGCGGTGGCCTCGAGATGTCGACAGCTGGTGAGGACCTGTTTGAGTCCGATCTGCTCGTCGGCAGTGAGGTTATCGGGATGACGCAACATCCACGAGGTGATTCGCCGGACCTTCGGAATTTGTCTCCTGGCCGGCACGGCGCCGAGGGTGCGCAGAGGTCTCAAGTAGTCGCGGACCGTTCTGTGGCTGCCTCGATATCCACGTGTTCGAAGTTCTTCGTAGAGCGCAGCCGTGGAGGTGTGCCCGTCGTTGAACCGTTCGTGCAGGTACTCGGCAAACTCGTCCAGTAAGGTGGGCCGGCCCGCCCGCGGTGCTCCCAGTAACTCGTCAACACTGCTCGCGTAGTAGAAGCGGCGCACTGTTTCCCGTGCCAATCCAAGTTGCCGTGCGATCGCATCGATTCCTATGCCTTCGTTCTTGAGAGTTGTGACCGCCTGGAAACGATTCTTCGTGCGGACGGCGAGTATCGAACTCTCCTGACGGGTGGCGTGTACCTGGTCGGCGACTATCCTCAGTTGCTCCGACGAGGTGCGTTCGATCGAAGGTTCAGGCTCTAACTCGGGCTCCTTTTTCAGGCAATGGTGATGGGCTGCAACGGTTTTCTCCACTGCCTGGGCGAGGTTGTGCCATAGATGTCAGCGGTCGGCGACTTCGATCGCCTCGGGCGCTCCGGTGCGTGCTGCTTCGGCATATGTGCCGGCACGGTCGCGGCAGATCACCTCGGTTCCGGGATGCGCGATGAGCCACTCGGCGACGGTGCCGGCTTTCCGGTCGGCGAGAACATCGACCGGCCGGTGAGTGTCCATATCGACCAGAACGGTCCCATGCCGATATCGTCTCCGCAGCGCGAAGTCATCGATACCGAGCACCGTTACCACACCGGTTGGAGGGTCGGGCAACGCTCGGACCAGCCGTGACAAGGTAGAGCGTCCGACGGAAACTCCCAGCGCAGACGCCAACCTCGATCCGGCTCGACCGGCCAACGCCAGCGCGACCTTCTCGAGGATTTCACGCAGCAGCGGAGTGGTCCGTGCGTAAGCCGTGGTCAGTCCGTCTATCTGCTCGACAAATGTGCGTCGGTCACAGCCGCTGTTCGAGCACAGAAACCGACGCACCCGCAATACGACGTAACTCGATCGGCCAGCTATAGCCGTATCAGCGAGCGTTCGTTCGTACCGACTGTGGACCTGTTTCGACGAAACACCACACGTCGGACAGCTAGCCGAAGTCGACAGCGGCGACGCACGAATACGGACCCCACCTGCGGCCGCATCGACCGAATCGATGTCGACACCCGCCAGATGCGGAAGAAGGACACGCAGGTCAGAACACTAGAACGATCATCTCCCGCACGGTCCACGTCCTACCGGAACGACACGCGGCGCGAAGGTGGAGCCGTCACGGAAATTGGGCCAGAACCGGTTTTCGACCGTCGTTCACAGCGAACAGATACTCGGTACGTGACATGAGGCTTGCGCGGCGCCGAAAATCGGTCGTTGAAGTGCTTGCCGGCAGTCGGCGTCAGCCGCTCGGTGGGTGGACGAAGTCGTCTGTGAACGTGGCCTGGGCCACCGGCATCGCAGCGATGCATTGAAGTGTCGTAGCCAACGGGGTGCCCTGGTAGAGCGTGCGATAGAGGTACCGGGTCACCCCACCGAGCTCGGCGTCCGTCGCGGTATCGAAGGTCAGCGTCGGATAGCAGCCGGCCGGCGGCGGTTGGGGCATGGTCCAGTTCGTTGGCATCCCATGGGGATCATCGGTCAACGATGGCGTCGCGACGCCGCGCGAGTTCCCGAGAGCGTACGAATACTTCACCTCGGATCCAGCTGGCCAGGGGGTACCGTCGCCTGGTTCCATCTTTACCGCCGGAGCTTTGTCAGGTGCTATCGGGGGCAGCGCTATCTGCCATGTCTGCGCTGCGGCCGTCCAAGCGTTCACTGCTGAGGTTGCGCCGGCATAGCAACGGTCGAGATCCGTCCCGAGTGCGCCCATGTAGGCGTGATAATTGGCGGTCACCGGGCTAATCGTCGCTCCGGCCAGGGAGTGGGTGTCGGCGACCGGCGCGTAATCGGGACCAGGGAAGTCCGAACCGCCACTCGCGAGAAAGTGGGTTTCCTGGGGGTCGTCCCCGGCGCCGGTATCGGTGAATGTTTCGCCACGGTCCAGCATATGGTCAAAGTCATCGTGCACCCCGCTCACCCGCACGAACCGATCGTCGATCTGGTCGATGATCCAGGCGAGCACCGCAGCCGACTTCTCCTCGACCTCCTGCTTGAAGATGTTGTAGAAGGTCCACCAGGCGACCTGCTGGTCGTAGACACCTTGCCAGTCGAGTTTCGCTCGAGCCTGAGCCTCCAACGTCGCGGCGGTTTGAATCTGCAGCTTCATGCACATCAGGACGACCGACTCACCTGCCACCCATGCGTCCAACGCGCCCAACTGTTCGGTGGTGGTGAGCCACAACTCCCAGATTTGACCGGTTGCGGTGTAGGCACAGGAGGCGCCGGGCTGGGTGTTGTCCTGCAGCAGCGCAACCCAGCCTGGGTTAGGAAATGCCTGCCAGTTCATCGCCTGCATAATGTTCAACTGGTCTTTGACTGCGCCGGCGCAGATAGAAATGTCGGCGAAGTCCTTATCGAATGCGACCTGCGCGATGTATTCCTCGAGCTGTGTCTTGACCGATTCTAATTCCTTGAGGATGACCTCCGTCGAGGTCGTTCCCGGCGAGACGAACAAAGACACGAGATCGAAGCCTGCTGCCGCAATCGCCCCATACGGTGCGGGCATTGCGAAGGACAGCGTTGCCGCAAGCGACAGTGCCGACTTGATGGCGCCGGAGGCGGAGTCGCCACCAGGCGAGGCAGGCGACGTTCCCCCCTTCGGATTGTACGGAACCGACCCTGCCCCCCTACAACTGCGGACAGCCGAATGCCGTTCCGGATCGCCAGAGAGAGCCGGAGCACACGCGCTGAGGTGTATCTGTCCTGGTAGACGGACGGGTGCCCGATGTAGGCGATACCGGGGTCGACCGTGTCCGGCAAGAACTGGCTACTGTTCTGCTGCTGAGCACGCCACAGGTCTTGCAGAACGGTCGTGTTGGTGCCGTCGTAGCCCGTGTAGATCGCGCCGAGGATCACCTGCTCAGTTGTCCACGTCGTCGTCGGTTTGTTGGCCGCCATCGTGATGCTGCAGAAATCGATCTGCTGTTGGAGCGTGACGATGGGGGCCACGTTCTCTGACTCGGTGATGGTGTCGGCGAAGCCGGCCCAATATCCGGCAGTTGTCGGGTAGTGGGCGAGCTGGTCGGCGACCGTCTGCATATGGAGCGGCTCGGTCATGAGGGTACGACCGGATAGAGGACGACCGCGAGGGCCAGGCGCAGACGCGCTGCCGCCACAGCGCGAGGCATCACCGTCGCAACACCGCTTGACGCGTCGACATGCTGGTAGGTCGTGACGAGCCGGTACATGTCAGAGGTCTTCTTCTGCTTGCCGTACTCGGCAATGAGGTCCGAGACCACCCGCGCTCGGTCCGTCGCGGTGTCCCACATCCAACCCTTCGTGTCGGGCCACAGGTCGATCGTGTAGTTCATGAACTGCACCTGGTCGCCAAAGGTCAGCGGGTCGTTGGTCGTCGCGTCGTGGTCGACGTAATCGGCGAGGTGCGTCCAGAAGGCCGTGTCGCTTCCGGTGCCCCAGAGCGCGCACAGTCGCGAAATCTGCGCATCGACCGCCGGTGGCACGTTGGGTGACGGGTCGGTTGAGCCGCTCTCGTGATCCTTCACTGCCGTGTAGATCATCGATGCGAGGCCAACCAGCGTGCCTCCGGCGCCGAACATCAGCGCCCATCGATTGAGGTTGTAGTCGCGGTCAGCCTGCGGAGCCTCGGCTGCCACCGCCTCCACAGCGGCGAGCGCATTGTTCTGCGCATCGTCGTCGGGGTCGGGTACTGGATCCACGGCGACGTCGGCAGCCACTGGCGCGACAGCACCTGCCACGGCGACGAGCGGTCTCGCTTGCTGTTGGGCAAGCGCCGGGTCGGCAGCCAGAGCAGCACGACTTGCGCCGAGAACAGCCATTTCTATCTCGATCGCGTTCTGGTTCTCGTCAGCTTCGGCGGCGGCAAGATCCGCCTGGAACTGCGCCTCCGCGTCATCGCCATCGGGCGCTTCGCCCATTCCGGGATCGATGTCACCTCCGACGCTCATATGTCCCCTCCCAAACGGCTATCAGGCGATGGAACGGGAACCGCACTGGCGCTGTCGATCTGGAAGGTCATGTTTCCCTCTGATTGAAGTTCGACCATCCGTAGCACGAGAATCGGCCGCTACAAAGGAAGATATCGGACATTTCGCCAGAATGTGCGAGTGCAAGGTGGACACTATAGGGCATCTTGTCATATTCAAGAAATGGCCGTAAGCGGACATTTCACAGCTTCGGCGCGGTTCGTACGCATGGTGGAGCACGTAACGGATGAGAGCGGCACGACTGAAGTCTGGCACCACCAGTTCATGCAGACTGAATTTGCGAAACTAATTCCGCGCGAGCTCTGGAGCCTTGGTCAACTCCCCGAGCTCGAAAAGGACACGGTCAACATGAATGACACGCTGGCCAGTGCGCCACCTACGCAGCCCTTGCACTACGCGACAACTTGAATTCACAAGCACCGGGTAGCCAGTAGCTCCGTCGTGGCCTGCCCACGCCACCCTCTGCACGGACAGGCCGCAAGACTCGGAACTCAACGAACGAGACGGACTGTCGCGCGTCGAGCGAGCGGCCCAGCTCGCGAGTGAGAACGTTGTTGACGACGGGGCGGGTTCTAGTCATCGTTGCAGCAGGTGACGTGGATTGAGGTTAGCCGTGACTCGAATAGTTCTGTGGGAGTGCAGTCTTGGATTACTTGGCGGGGTCGGCGATTGAGTTCGTTCTCGACCGCCGGGAGATGCTGCGGCGAATGCATGCTCAGGTTAGTGCCCTTGGGGAAGTAGTCCCGCAGCAGACCGTTGGGGTTCTCGTTCGAGCCGCGTTGCCACGGTGATCGCGAATCGCAGAAGTACACCGGCTCGCCCAGTGCGGTGGTGATCGCCCGGTGCTGAGCCATCTCGGTGCCCTGGTTTCAGGTGATCGATCGCAGCAGATCCGGTGGAAGATCGCCCATTCGCTCGATCAGTGCCTGCCGAAGGGTCTGGCCATCACCACGCGTATCGCGTTGTTGTGGTTCGTGTGAACGTGGATCGGTAGTTGGTAGTGGACCGGCCCGCGGCAACCGGGCCGGTCCAGGCCGTTGGGTAGTTCGATTGGTCCTATTTCGCCAGTCCAACTTTCGGGGACCAGTTCAGATTTGTTGCGGGTCTTCTGTTTTCGCGTCGCGGTCTATCGGCTGGGCTCCAGCTCGCCGAAGTACAGCTTCAGTGAGTTGTTCACCACGAAGTAGACGTTGGCGGAGGTCTCCCGCGGCTGTGCGACGGCGAGCAGCAACGCTGTGGTTGCCCCGGTGGCCTTGTCCGTATGGATCACCGACCGCGGCAGTTCGGACGGATCGGTGACCACAACCCGCGGATGCCTCAGAGTCGTCGACCGCGGCAGCTCATACAGCAGATCCTCGACCGAGTTTGATGCTGCCAGAACCTCCGGTTCCGACCCTGAGATATCGAAGGCGACGTGGTAATCCTGGCAATTCTCAGCATCCGGATCATCCGGGACCCACTCGCAAATCCAGCTCAAATGCAGAACGTTATCCCTGGCGGTGAACATGCGAACCCTATTCCCCGTGGTCGGGAAACTGGAGGTGACCGCACCTGACGACATAGGTAGTCGCTGCTCCGCTGGGCCGTATCCGATCGACTCGGCCGTCTCGGTCAGGTCGAGGTTCCCGGTGATCTGGATGCGCTGCGGCGGGGTGATCGCCTCCTTGGTCTGCTCATCTGTCCACCCGTCACCGAACCCCGCGTTCAGGAGGTTCGGAACGAAATTCGACGCGGCTCCGGCGGCTGCGCCACCACCACTGCATGCGCTCAATCCGATCGCCAACGCTGCGATGCACCCCGCGATAGCTACGCGCCGCATGCTGTGCCCCTACTTCTGTACGGTCATCCGAATGATGCCGTGATCAACGGAATTATCGGCGCATCCACCAGTGCTGGTTCACGCCGGGTGGCAGGTGGCGAAGAAGCCCGTATTGAAGCTCATGCGTGCGGCGGAGGAAGACAGGTTTGTGTAGGGGAGTTGTGGTGTTGTGGGCTTGTGACCTGCGGTGATGACACGTCCCGGGGGTGGTGTGTTCGTCGAGTGGGGCGCCGGCGAGTTGGGGGCCGGTGGGGTGGGGCCGGCGGGGTGGTGCTGGGCGTTGTGTTCGGGCTCGGTGGTGGGGGTGTTGATCACTCGTGTGTGGCGGTTTCGGGTGTTTTTGAATTCCGGTGCGACCCAGTCGATGTCGAGGAAGGGCAACTGCTTCGACAACGCTGTGATCGAGAATTTCTTCGGCCACCTCAAAGAGGAGGTCTTTCACCACGTCCGATATCTCAATATCGATGCGCTGGCTACGGCGCTGGACGAGTACATCCACTGGTACAACCACGTACGTATCTCCACAAAGCTCGAGGGCCTGAGCCCGGTGCAGTACCGAACCCAGGCCCTCGCCGCCTAGACTCCTATTTCGCCTCTCCGACTTGCGGGGAGCAGTTCAATCCTGGTGCGGGGTCTTTTGTCGTCTGTGGACCAGTCGTGATGAATTGCTGGACGGCTTCGATGACCGGTGTGGTTGTGTTCGGTCAGACCAGGAAGGTTTCTACGCCCGGGTGTACGACGCTGAGGTCGCAGTTCGCGATCTGCGCCAACTTCACGATTCGGTCGATGTGGTCGGCTGAGACGAATCCGATGCCGTAGCCGTCCGAGCCGGTGTCGAGGATGATCAGCGCGGAGCCGAGTTCGCGGCACCGTGCGGCGAGTGGCCACAGGAAGTTTTCGAGTTCTTCGGGGTCCCAGCGGTCGTCGGACTCGTCGAACTCGTTGACCCAGTCCCAGTCGAGTGCTGCTGGGCAGGCGGGCAGCTCGATCAGGGATTCGCGAATCATGCCAGGGGTGTCGTTGCAATCGCAATAGGCCATGCCGGCCTCGTAAAGTCCGCCGGCCGCGCGGATGTCGGGGCCGTCGGGATACAGGGCACGGAGCAACGCACTGGACGGAGCCCATGTGCCCGCGATTCCACGACCGGCGATTTCTTCAGCCAATCGTGCCTGGCTCGGCTTCGAGCCGGGTGCGATGAGTTCGACGATCTCGGACAAAGCCTGCGTTATCTGCTGTGTGTCGGGCATGCGGGGAGAGTATTCGCTGTCACCGACAGGTGTCCGTCCTGGTTTCCATCAGGTGGTGGGGGAGTGCCGCGGGGTTCGCTCGGTTGTTGCGGGGTGGGTTGGGGACCGGTTTTTGGGTGTTCTTGAATATTGTTGTGTGGCATAAACTTTGGGTGTTCATTTGGTGCAGTGCTGGTTTCGGCTGTTGTGCACATCGAAGTTTTGTTGAGTTTCGAATATTGTTGTGGTGCTTAATTTTTCAGTGTTTCGTGTTTTCGAATTGTTTTGCAATTTTGGAGTGCGCCCTGTATGATTGAGAGCATGACGACGATGAGCTGGCAGGCGGGAGAGAGCGTGGTTTCGTGCCACTCCGCCCTTCCTCAGCCTCGTTTGGTACTTGGGTACCGATTTTACGTTCCGATCAAATCCTTTGGTGACAAATATGATTCAGGAATCTAGAGGAGCGAAGCGACTCGATCGACGGCAGCCTGGCTGGACCCACGGCGAGCCGCGCAGCGGCTCCCTGGCGGGGAGCGGAGCGAGCCGCTTCCGGTCCCGATGCGGAGCATCGGGAGAGCGCCGCGG
>NZ_NSDY01000002.1:1271332-1497930 GCF_002300185.1 Rhodococcus sp. ACPA4 | reverse complement strand
ATCATTCGACATGTGAAGTACCAAATAATTTTGGCACTGACATTCATCGACACACTGTTGAGTTCTCAAAGAACACGCGCACACCATCACCGCAACCTTCAGGCCACTCGCTCCGGGGCAACTTTTCCAGCCTATCCCATCGAAGTCACCGGCGCAAACCGGAACATCGTGAAGAAGAACTGGGGTTGAAGCACAACCATACATGATGGAAACTACTTCGAATTTTGGCCAGGCACTTCGTACAACCTCGTGTCACTCGCTGTGAAGCGGGAGTCGGTGTCCGTGTCGCTCTGACTTGGAATAAGTTACGCGAACCTTCAACGAATTAACAAATCGCCTGGTCGCTCTACTGGACTGGACAAGATTTGCGAGGTCACAGCGATTTCCGTGCCGGCTGAATCCAACTAAGCCGCACAACTGCCCGATGTGACCCCGAGCACCCCGACTATTCGGTGCTGACCCTCTCGATAATCCCGCCCAGTCCACGCAGGTTCTCGACAAAGCGCGGATAGCCGCGGTCGATGTGGAAGATGTCGTGCACTTCGGTCACGCCATCTGCCACCAAGCCGGCAAGAACAAGTCCAGCTCCGGCGCGAATGTCCGAAGACCACACCGGCGCGCTGGACAGAACCGGCACTCCCCTGATTACGGCATGGTGACCGTCGGTCCGGGCGTCTGCGCCTAAACGGATCATTTCCTCCACGAACCGGAAACGGGATTCAAAGACGTTCTCTGTGATCATCGACGTTCCCTCTGCCACTGCTGCCAGTCCGATGGCCATGGGCTGGAGGTCCGTCGGGAATCCCGGGTACGGGAGCGTCGCAAAGTTGACGGCTTTGGGCCGCTCACGTTGGACAACTCGAAAACCGTCGACTTCCGGTGTCACTTCGGCGCCTGCAGTTCGCAGCTTGTCGAGGACCAACCCGAGATGCTTGTGGTTGACCCCACGAACGCGTACATCTCCCCTGGTCATCGACGCGGCGACGCCCCAGGTTGCTGCAACGATGCGATCACCGATGACTCTGTGTGTGGTCGGTTCCAGTTTGCGAACACCTTGAATGGTGAGCGTCGTGGAACCCCCGCCACTGACCTTTGCCCCCATCTGGTTCAGCATGTTGCACAGATCGACGATCTCCGGTTCACGTGCCGCATTGTCGATGACCGTTTCACCACGCGCGAGAACGGCAGCCATGAGGATGTTCTCAGTAGCACCGACCGACGGAAATACGAGGCGGATGTTTGCACCGTGCAGGTCATCGGCCTGCGCCACAACACATCCGTGCTCGATTTCGCTGTGGGCACCGAGAAGTCGAAGACCAGACTGATGCATGTCGAGCGGCCGGGATCCGATCGCATCGCCACCGGGAAGGGCAACCACGGCCCGTCGACAGCGCGCTACGAGTGGTCCCAAGACACAGACCGATGCGCGGAACTGCTTCACGGCGTCGAAGTCTGCGTGGTATTTCGGTTCGGCCGGCGTCGTGATCCGAACTTCGGAATCTTCGAGTTCGACTTCGCACCCCAAGCCTCGCAGCACGTCCGCCATCAGCGGAACGTCGAGGATGTCTGGGCAGTTGGTCACGACGGTAGTGCCCTCGGCCAACAATGCTGCAGCCATCAGCTTCAGCACACTGTTCTTGGCGCCCCCGACTGAAACTTCACCTTCGAGGCGCTTACCCCCGGTTACAAGAAAGTGCTCACTCACGGTTCACAGCCTAGAGCCACAACCGTCGAAACTCCGCGCCGGTACCGTTGGCGTATGAGTGTTCACCTAACGAAGATCTACACCCGGACCGGCGACGACGGCACCACAGGACTGAGCGACTTTTCGCGCGTGTCCAAGAACGACCCGCGCCTGACCGCATATGCGGATTGCGACGAAACCAATGCCGCGATCGGTGTTGCGTTGGCCCTCGGCAATCCATCGGAGAGTCTGACGGCGATACTTCGACAGATTCAGAACGACCTCTTCGACGCGGGAGCCGACCTGTCCACCCCGGTCGTCGAGAATCCCAAATACCCGCCGCTGCGCGTTACCCAGGCATACATCGATCGCCTCGAAGGCTGGTGCGACGAGCTCAATGATGAACTGGCACCGCTGAATTCGTTCATTCTGCCCGGCGGAACGCCGTTGGGAGCTCTACTGCACGTTGCTCGGACCGTATCTCGCCGAGCCGAACGAGCGGCGTGGTCGGCTATCGATGCGCACCCTGACGACACGAGCGTTCTGCCCGCCAAATACCTCAACAGATTGTCGGATCTGCTCTTCATCATGGGAAGAGTTGCCAATCCGAACGGTGATGTTCTCTGGAAGCCAGGCGCCGGCGCCTGACGCCGCACCTCCGGTCAGGCGGTACGTCGCCTGCGGGCACGCCCGTCTGGCCGAGATTCCACCCAGGACAGGAACGCGGTCAACGCTCCACTGTCCAAAGCGATTTCGTAGTTCGACGACCCATCACGCAGACGCAGGACAACGATGTCGTCACTCATGATGTCGAATTCGGTACCGGAGGGAGAGCGACGGCTCTCGACCTCGATGCCTTGACGGTCGACACGTGAATCCGGACCGGGCCGGAGAGAAGAAAGTTTGAAGAATACGAAGGAGCTTTCGCCGTAGCGAATGATTCCGTGTCGCCACCCGCTGTCCCCCGGAGAGGGCAGAACACGAAGAAGTGCTGCCGTACCACCGCGGCGCAGGATCACCAGACGGTACAGAAAAGCCGCGACGAGAACCGCGAGCAGCACAACCAGAATGATCAACACAGTCATTCCGAATGTCACTGTTCGTCGGCTCCCGTCGCGGCTTTGCTCTGATTAACTACGCGCGCTCGACTGCCCGAAGCTGACCCTTGGCGACCGCAATCGCCTCGTCGTCGGCTTGGGTGTCAGCGAGTACTGCCTTGGCAGCGCTCACGTCGATGTCCTCGGCCATGTCCGCGGACTCGGCCAGAATCGTGACGGTGGTAGCCGTCACCGACAGGAAACCGCCGTGAACTGCTGCGACGATGCGCTCACCGTCGACAGACGTGATCGACACGGTGCCGCCCTCGATGAGCTGGCCGAGAACCGGCTCATGCCCAGGCATGATGCCGATCTCGCCCTCAGTCGTCTGAGCGCTGACCAGCGTCGCCGTACCCGACCACAAGCGCTCCTCGACGGCAACGAGTTCTACGGTCATCTCAGCCATCGTGGACTACTTCCCGGCCATCTTCTTGGCTGCAGCCTCGACGTCGTCGAGTCCACCACAGCTGTTGAATGCCTGCTCGGGAAGGTGATCGAACTCGCCCTTGCAGACGCGGTCGAAGGCTTCGATGGTGTCGCGAAGCGGCACGACGGAGCCGGGCTCACCGGTGAACTTCTCGGCAACGATGAAGTTCTGGCCGAGGAACTTCTGGATACGACGGGCGCGGCCCACGAGGACCTTGTCCTCTTCCTGAAGCTCGTCCATACCGAGGATGGCGATGATGTCCTGCAGTTCCTTGTACTTCTGCAGGATGCGCTTGACCTCGTTGGCAACGCGGAAGTGCTCGGCACCGACGATGCCGGGCTCCAGGATGCGGGAGGTCGAGCTCAGCGGATCCACAGCGGGGTAAATACCCATCTGCGAAATCGGGCGCGAGAGCTCGGTGGTGGCATCGAGGTGCGCGAACGTCGTAGCCGGCGCGGGGTCGGTGTAGTCGTCGGCGGGCACGTAAATAGCCTGCAGCGACGTGATCGAACGACCACGGGTCGAGGTGATGCGCTCCTGGAGCTCACCCATCTCGTCCGCAAGCGTGGGCTGGTAGCCCACTGCCGAAGGCATACGGCCGAGGAGGGTGGAAACCTCGGAACCTGCCTGCGTGAAGCGGAAGATGTTGTCGATGAACAGCAGGACGTCCTGGCCCTGAACGTCGCGGAAGTACTCCGCCATCGTCAGTGCGGACAGGGCGACGCGCATACGCGTTCCGGGCGGCTCGTCCATCTGGCCGAAGACAAGGGCGGTGTCCTGGAGGACGCCCATCTCTTCCATTTCCAGGTGGAGGTCGGTGCCCTCACGGGTACGCTCACCGACGCCTGCGAACACCGAGGTGCCCGAGAACTCGCGAGCGATACGCGTGATCATTTCCTGGATCAGAACGGTCTTGCCGACGCCGGCACCACCGAACAGACCGATCTTTCCACCCTTGACGTACGGGGTGAGAAGGTCGATGACCTTGATGCCGGTCTCGAGGATCTCGGTCTTACCTTCGAGCTGATCGAAGGCTGGTGGCTTGCGGTGGATGCCCCACTGCTCGCCGTCACGGCCGAGGCCGGGTGTGTCGAGGCAATCGCCCAGTGCGTTGAACACGTGGCCCTTGACGACGTCACCGACGGGAACCGAGATCGGCTTGCCCGAGTCGGTCACTGCAGTGCCGCGGACCAGGCCGTCGGTGGGCTGCATGGAGACGGTGCGGACCAGGTTGTCACCGAGGTGCTGAGCAACCTCGAGCGTCAGCGTCTTGGCGACCGAGGGAAGCGTGATCTCGGCGTTCAGGGCGTTGAACAGTTCAGGAACAGCGCCACGCGGGAATTCAACGTCCACGACGGGACCGATGACCCGCACGACGCGGCCGGCTACGGCCGAAGCCGAACCTGCCCCGTTGTTTTCGGTTACTGCTGCGGTCATGTGCTAGTCACTTCCTGCGCTCGAGGCGAGCGCGTTGGCGCCGCCGACGATCTCGCTGATTTCCTGGGTGATCTGGGCCTGGCGAGCCTGGTTGGCCTGACGGCTCAACGTGTTCACCAGTTCGTTTGCGTTGTCCGTCGCGGCCTTCATAGCGGTACGACGGGCTGCCGACTCCGATGCCGCAGCATCGAGAAGCGACGAGAAGATACGCGTGCTGACGTACTTCGGCAGAAGTGCGCCGAGCAGTTTCTCCGGCTCGGGCTCGAAGCTGAAGTCAGCGACGGGACCGGTGGAGTGGTCGTCGTCGTGACCGTTGGTCAGCATGTCGTCGCCGAGTTCGATGCGCTCTTCGGACACGGACACCTCGAGGGGAGCCATACGGCGAACCTCGGGGGTCTGGGTCAGCATCGACACAAAGCGGGTGTAGACGATATGGAGTTCGTCGACGCCCTCGATGGTGCCTTCGCCGTTCGGAGCGTCGACCTGGTTGCCCGAACCTGCCATGAAGAGCTCCACCAGGTGGCGGCTGGCCTTCGCGGCATCCGAGTAACCCGGATCCTGCGAGAAGCCCGTCCACGCAGCACCGATGTCGCGGCCACGGAAGGTGTAGTAACCGAGTCCCTTGGAACCGAGCACGTAGACAACCGGCTCCTTGCCCTCGGTGCGGAGCAGAGCCATGAGCTCTTCTGCCTGCTTGAGGACGTTGGAGTTGTAGCCACCACACATGCCGCGGTCACTGGTGACAACGAGCACCGCAGCCCGCTTGGGCTCCGGACGCTCGTTGAGCAGCGGGTGATCGAGCGAAGCAGACGCACTCGCCAATTCGGTGAGTACCTTCGTGATCTCCTCGGCATACGGCTTGGATGCGGCGACGCGAATCTGAGCCTTCGTGATACGCGAAGTCGCGATCAGTTCCTGTGCTTTGGTGATCTTCTTGGTCGAGTTGACCGACTTGATACGGGACCGCAATTCGAGAATGCTTGCCATCGATCAATCACTCTCCCTTCGGAATTCGCAGTGTCATGGGCGCGTGCGTCACTTGCTGACGGTCTTGCGCTTGACGTTGATCTGCTCGTTCGCGACCTCGTCTGCGCCCAGAGCGTCGGCCTCGGCTTCGTTCACGACCCGGCTTCCGTCGGATGCGATGAAGCCTTCCTTGAACTTGTCGGTTGCAGCGATCAGCGCAGCAGCGTTGTCGGCATCGAGTGCCTTACCGCCGTTGATGCTGGAGTAAACGCCTGCAGCCGAGTGCTTGAGGTCTTCGAGCAGTTCCTTCTCGAAGCGACGGACGTCGCCGATCGGGACGCTGTCGAAGGTGCCTTCGCCGGCGAGGTAGATCGAGATGATCTGGTCTTCGACGGGGATCGGGCTGTACTGATCCTGCTTGAGCAGCTCGACCAGACGGGCACCGCGCTCGAGCTGAGCCTTGGAGGCAGCGTCGAGATCGGATGCGAAGGCGGAGAACGCTTCGAGCTCACGGAACTGAGCCAGTTCCAGACGCAGCGAACCGGAAACCTTCTTCATGCCCTTGGTCTGTGCAGCGCCACCGACGCGGGAGACCGAGATACCGACGTTGATCGCGGGGCGAACGCCCTTGTTGAACAGGTCGGACTCGAGGAAGACCTGGCCGTCGGTGATGGAAATGACGTTGGTCGGGATGTATGCCGAGACGTCGTTTGCCTTGGTCTCGATGATCGGCAGAGCCGTCAGCGAGCCGCCACCGAGTGCGTCGGACAGCTTCGCCGAACGCTCCAGCAGACGGGAGTGCAAGTAGAAGACGTCACCGGGGTATGCCTCACGTCCCGGCGGGCGACGCAGCAGCAGCGAGATGGCGCGGTACGCCTCTGCCTGCTTGGTCAGGTCGTCGAACACGACCAGAACGTGCTTGCCCTGGTACATCCAGTGCTGGCCGATGGCCGAGCCGGTGTACGGTGCGAGCCACTTGAAGCCTGCGGAATCAGAAGCCGGAGCAGCAACGATGGTGGTGTACTCCATCGCGCCCTTCTCCTCGAGGGCAGCCTTGACGCCCGCGATGGTGGAGCCCTTCTGACCGATGGCAACGTAGATGCAGCGAACCTGCTTGTTGACATCGCCGGAATCCCAGTTGGCCTTCTGGTTCAGGATCGCGTCGATGCAGACCGCGGTCTTGCCGGTCTTGCGGTCGCCGATGATGAGCTGGCGCTGGCCGCGGCCGATCGGGGTCATGGCGTCGATAGCCTTGATACCGGTCTGGAGCGGCTCTTCGACCGGCTGGCGCTCGAGCACCGAAGCGGCCTGCAGTTCGAGTGCACGGTTTTCGGTGCTCTCGATCTCGCCGAGGCCGTCGATGGGAGCACCCAACGGGTCGATGACGCGGCCGAGGAAAGCGTCGCCGACGGGAACCGACAGAACGTCGCCCGTGCGCTTTACTTCCTGGCCTTCTTGAATGTTCTGGTAGTCACCCAGGATGACTGCACCGATTTCGGTGGCATCCAGGTTGAGCGCGACGCCGACGATTCCACCGGGGAACTCCAACAGCTCGTTGGACATAGCCGAAGGCAGGCCAGAGACGTGCGCAATGCCGTCACTGGTGTCGGTCACTGTGCCGACCTCCTCACGGGAGGCCTCCGGGGAGTAGCTCGCGGTGTAGTTGTCGATCGCGCTACGGATCTCGTCGGAGGAGATCGTCAGCTCCGCCATGTTTTTCCTGCTCTCGGTATCTGGTCTTCGAAAAGATCTGGAGTGTGTGTTCGGCTGAAGGACTATTTGAGGTTCTTCCGCAGTGCTGCGAGTCGTCCCGCTGCACTACCGTCGATGACCTCGTCGCCCACCCGGACGACCAAGCCGCTGAGAAGTGCGGGATCGATCTCGACGTGCACGGTTACCGGCTTCCCGTAGGTGCGGGTAAGTGTGCTCGTCAAACGATCCGTCTGCTCCGCACTCAACGCCGAAGCGCTGCGCACGTGGGCAACAGCGGTATCACGCTGCGCGGCGGCAAGATTCGACAGCTGGTCGAAAGTGTCTGCGGGTGCAGACTTCAACCGGCCGACGGCCTGTCCGGCAAGTGCCTCGGTGACCGCGGTGACCTTGCCGTAGAGCAGGCGCGAAAGGAACTCACGCTTGCGGGCTGCGGGAACCGACAGATCCGAGAGCGTCTGCTCCAGGCTGGGATCCCCTGCCACGATGCGGCCGAGACGGAACAGCTCGTCCTCGACGGTGTCCAACTGGCCCTGATCGGCTGCGGCGCGAAGCAGAGCTTCGCGGCCGAGCAGTTCGAGCGAGTTGACCAAGTCGCGGCCCGCTGACCAATCCTGGCCTGCAGCTGCTTTCACGGTTGCCAGCGCTTCCGCGCCGACCTTTCCGGAGAACAACTGCTCAGCCAAGCCCTGGCGACCAGCGACCGGTGCCGAAGCGTCAGCCAGCGCGCTGCGAAGAGCGCGCTGGCCGTCAAGTACCTCGACCACCGAGAAGAGCTCGGACCCAGCCTGCGCAGCGGCCGCGGTAGCGGCACCTGCAGAGACTGCGCCCAGGGCGCTGCTCAGCGCAGAACGCGTCTGCGCCAAGGATTCACGGCTCGCTGCGTACATGTTGCTCACTTCCTGGCTGAATCAGCGCTGACGGCGTCGAGCTCGTTGAGGAATCGATCAACCGTTCCGGCACGCTTCACGTCGTCGGCGAGGGACTCTCCGATGACCTTCTCGGCCAGGTCTACAGCGGTCTTGCCGAGATCCGAGCGGAGCTCAGCGACGATCTGCTGACGCTGGGCGACGAGCTGGCTGTGGCCTGCGGCCACGATGCGATCGCTCTCCTCCTGCGCCTGAACCTTCATGTCAGCAATGATCTGCTGACCCTGGGTGCGCGCTTCCTCACGGATCTGCGCGGCCTCGGTGCGAGCTTCGGCAAGCTGCGCGCGGTACTGCTCAAGCGCGTCCTTTGCCTCGGCCTGTGCCTCTTCGGCCTTCTTGATCCCGCCCTCGATCTGCTCGGTGCGATCGGCAAGGACCTTCTGGAACATCGGAAGTACGAACTTCCAGAAGACAAAACCGACAACGACGAGGCAGACGATGGACCATACGATGTCGTACGTCGCGGGCACGAGAGGGTTGTGAGTCTCACCCTCAGCGGCCGCGAGCAGAGTAATGGTGGCTGCCATGTCGGTCTCTTAGAAAATGAAGCCGGCGACGAGGCCGATCAGCGCGAGGGCCTCGGTGAATGCAATACCGAGGAACATGGTGGTACGAACCTGTCCGGCCATCTCGGGCTGGCGAACCATGCCCTCGATTGCCTTACCGACAACGATGCCGATACCGATGCCGGGGCCGATTGCCGCGAGGCCGTAGCCGATGGCGCCATAACCCTTGTTGGTGATGGTCTGCTCGGCAACTTCCTGTGCCAGGTAAGCGACGCTCATGGTGTTCCATTCCCTTTCAGTTGACCTTCGCCGGTGTCGACGAAAGGCTCAGTTCTTGGTGTAGCTGAAATGTGGTGTGGTCAGTGATCTTCGGCGTGCAAGGCGAGGTCGATGTAGACCGCGGCCAGCAGAGAGAAAACGTAGGCCTGCAGCACGATCACCAGGATTTCGAAGAAGGTGAAGGCGATAGCCGCGGCCAGGGAGGCAACACCGAAGAGTGCCTGGAAGCCGCCGTTGAGGACAAAGAAGTTCGTTGCTCCGAGGAACAGCACCAGCAGGATGTGGCCGGCCAACATGTTGGCCATAAGACGAACCATCAACGTGAAGGGGCGCAGGACGAACGTCGAGATGAACTCGATCGGGATCAGCAGGAAGTGCAGGGCAGTCGGAACGCCGGGCACAACGATGCTGCTCTTCACGTACTTGAAGAAGCCGTACTTCTTGATGCCCACGTAGTTGAAGACGATGTATGCGAGTGCCGCGAGAACCAACGGCATACCGATACGCGCGTTCGGTGAGATGTTCAAGAAGGGGATGATCGCGGAGACGTTGTTGGCGATGACGACGAAGAAGATCGTGGCAATGACGGGCAGGAATCGCTTGCCCTGTTCCTTACCGAGAACGTCTTCAGCGATCTGCACGCGAACGAAGTCCAACGCGATCTCGGCTACGTTCTGCACACCACGCGGAATCAACCGCGGGCTGCGCATCGCAATTGCGAAGAACGCTGCTACCAACACCGACATCAGAATGCGGATGAGCATCAGTCGGTCGAGCTCGAACGGACCCGCGTGAATCAGTACTGATTCGGGGAAAAAATCGTCTAGTGACGGCGCGTGGAACTCCACGGCGGCCAGGGTGGTGACGCTCAGCGTTCTCTCCCGTAGTCGGTCCGCAGCCATCATTGACTGCGGTTCGATCGGACATTGACGATCTACAAGTCGACAAGTTCGACTCGCGCATTCGTCAGTTGCTGGAGAACCCTCGCGGGGGCCTGGCTTCTGTCGGTGTCGGCGACTCTCGTCGACTCAGTGGCCCAGAATATCGGCCACCTGCGAGCACATGGCATCGTCGGCTGAGGGTTACCTAGCCTGCCTTTGCTCTCGCTTGACGCTGACCCTACCAAGTCATCTACGACATTGTGTAGATGGGGTACCTGAAGGGGCGGTTCGTTACGATTTGTAGTACTACTCTTCGTCGTTGACCGGGGCGCTCGGGGTGGGGTCCACGTACGGCGTCTTGGTTCCGAGAACACCGTATGTTTCCGCCCCGAGGACGATAACCAACGCAAATACCATGACCAGTACCAACGACGTCTTGTCATAGAAGTCGAGCGGTTTCAGAATCGCGAGCACCACAATTGCCAGGATCATCTTGAGCAACCAGGTCCCGAGAAGAACTGCACCAGCGGTCAGGGCCGGCAGTTTCGACGTGAGAAGAACACCCAGTGCGGTGAAGAGAATGAACCCACCGCCGACGGCGGCGCCGAGAAGCGCGCCGTACAGGCCTTCCTTACCGCCGATCAGCCACCCGAGCAGGGAACCGACAATGGTCAGCACAACCAGTCCGATCACGCCCCACTTCACTGCGGAGCGCATTGCTGCGGTCGAATCGGGAATGGGCTGCGATGCCGGCACTGATTGCGGGGTGTTCGTCACGATGCTCAAGGGTAATGGATCGGAAAAGTTCCCTACCCTCGCTCCTGCCGGCGATCGCGCAGTGACGGGATCGCCGTGAACAGGAATGCCGCAAGTAACCCGGCCGCCACGAGGACAACAACCAACTGTCGATCCAGCAGCGAAGATCCCACAGCGCCGAACGCAAGAACCCCCACCCACGAGTAGATGACCAGCACAACTCGGCGATGGGTGTGACCGATCTGCAGCAACCGGTGATGCAGATGCATCTTGTCCGGACTGAACGGACTCACACCTGCCCTCGTGCGGCGGATGACCGCAAGCAGCATGTCCAGCATGGGGATGAACATCACAGCACTGACCAGCAGCAACGGCGCGAGGAGACCGACAAGATCGCGCGTGCCGTAGGCCGTCAGCGGAATCCGGCCGGACGCGGACGTCGAAATCGCGGCAAGCATGAGTCCGATCAGCATGGATCCGGAATCACCCATGAATATCCGTGCCGGATTGAAATTGTGCGGCAGAAATCCGAGGCACGCTCCGGCGAGAGCAGCGGCGATCATCGCCGGCGGGTACACGCTGACATCACCGCCCTGATCGTGCAGGAGTCCGATCGAGAAGAGGAGGATCGCGACCGCGGCAATAAGGCCGAGTCCCGCCGCCAGACCGTCGAGACCGTCGACGAAATTCATGGCGTTGATAGTTGCGACGGCAACGGCAACCGTGAACAGGCCCGATTGGATCTGGTCGAGAATGATGGTCGATCCGCCGTCACCGAACGGGTTGTAGATGATGAACCAACTGACGCCCATCACCACCATGATTCCGGCGGCAGTCACCTGACCGACGAACTTCGTGAGGGCGTCGAGTCCCCACTTGTCGTCGATGATCCCCACCAGGACTATGACACCGCCGGACACCAGCGCCGCTTGAACGTCATGACTGTCGAACTCGAATCCTCGTGTCAGAGCAGGCAATTGCTGCGCGAAGAGTAGCCCGGCAGCCAAACCCACATACATTCCGACACCACCGAGACGAGGCGTCGGCTGAACGTGGACGTCACGGTCGCGCGGTATCGCCACCGCTCCGAAGCGAATGGCCAGTATCCGTACTGCGCCGGTAGCCAGATAGGTGACCACAGCAGCGGTGCACAGAACCAGCAGGAGTTCTCGGATCGGTACGCCCGTTCCCCCGCTTGACTGCGCGAGGATCTCGGTGGCCTGGTGCGTCGTGATCACTGGGGAGAATCACCCGTGTTCTGGCGGGCACCGACCATCGTTACGAAACTCCCTCTACAAGGCTTTCCGGCGTGGTGCCCAACACGTCTGCGATATCTTCCGCCGACACGGCGCCGACCCGCAGGATACGGGGCGAGTCGCCGGTCAGATCCACGATCGTCGACGCCACCGCGTGTGCTGCCGGTCCGCCGTCGAGGTAGACGCTGGCCGAGCCGCCTAGCTGATCACGAGCCTCGTCGACCGTGGTGGCCGGTGGACGTCCGGAGATGTTGGCGCTCGAGACGGCAAGCGGTCCGACGTCGCGCAGCAATTCCAATGCGACGGGGTGCAACGGCATGCGAAGCATGACCGTTCCGCGCGTATCGCCGAGATCCCAGGCCAGTGAGGGTGCTTGTTCGACAACCAGACTCAGCCCGCCCGGCCAGAATGCGCGAACGAGATCGCGTGCCTGCGGACGGACGCTGTAGACGAGTCCCTCGATGGTGTTCCAGGATCCGACCAGAACGGGAACCGGCATGTCCCGGCCGCGCCCCTTGGCACGGAGGAGGCTCGTGACGGCCTCGCTGTCGAACGCATCAGCAGCCAATCCGTACAACGTGTCTGTCGGAAGGACAACCAAGCGGCCGGCTTTGAGTGCATTCTTAGCGGCAGCTAGACCTGCCGTACGGGTATCAATTTCACTACAGTCGTAAACGGTGCTCACTGGACCATCCTGTCACTCGGCATTCCGTGGTCTCGCTCACGCTGGGCTTCCACGTCGGTGGCGACGCGTCTCGCGACAACAAAACGGGGGCGACCGGCCAGGTCCGGATGCTGCTCCACTTCGCCGAACACCCGTCGACCGGAGAACAGTGCCGCGACGCCGTCGCCGTTGGTGTCGTCGTGCTCGATCCCGGCGGCGCCGCCGATCCGCAGCCAGCGTGCGATGTTGCTGATCATGGGTTTGATGACGGACAAACCGTCCGGACCACCGAAGAGAGCCGTGTGCGGGTCGTAATCCATGACCTCGGGCTGCAGCTGCGCCCCTTCGGGAATGTACGGCGGGTTGGAGACGACGAGGTCGACTTTGCCTTCGAGAGCCTGCAGCAGATTGCGATCGGTGACATCACCTTGATGAAGATGAATCGGGGTATCCCCCGCTGTTTCACGGTCCGCGGCGTTGCGACGCGCCCACGCCAGCGCGGCGGGCTCTTTCTCCACGGCATGTACCACAGCGTCCGGCCTTGCCTCGGCGATGGACAGCGCAAGCACGCCCGAGCCGGTGCACAGGTCCAGGACAACCGGAGGCCTACTGCCGCATCCTTCGAGGAACGAGAGTGCCCAGCCCATCAGCAACTCGGTTTCGGGCCGCGGGATGAACACACCCGGACCGACGGCAACGTCGATATTGCCCATCGACGCGCTGCCGATGATGTGCTGCAACGGGATTCGCTTCGCGCGCTGCGCCACCATGCCGTTGAACGCCTCGATCACCTCGGGGTCGACCAACGGAATCAGGCCTAGGCGGGTGCGCTCTACCCCGAGCAGATGCGACGCCAGCAGTTCGACATCATTACGTGGGCTGGGTACGCCGGCCGCGTCGAGCTCTTTGGCTGCCTCGATCAGCGCCAAACGGAGTGGGAGTCTGCTCACGCGTACAGCCTGCCACGCCTGAGAAATTCACGAGTTGTCATGTCGCCCGCCTATTCGGCTGCGAGGCGGGCCTCGCGGTCCGCCTTGCCCAGTGCGTCGAGGAGCGGATCAAGCTCTCCGTCGAGAACGGCGTCGAGGTTGTGCGACTTGAATCCGATGCGGTGATCGGTGATGCGGTTCTCGGGAAAGTTGTAGGTGCGGATACGTTCCGAGCGGTCGACGGTCCTGACCTGGCTCTGGCGTCCGGCGGAAGCTTCCGCGTCTGCGGCTTCCTCCGCGACAACCTGCAGACGAGCGGCCAGCACCTGCATGGCGCGGGCCTTGTTCTGAAGCTGCGAGCGTTCGTTCTGGCACGTGACCACAATTCCGGTGGGCAGGTGAGTAATTCGCACCGCGGAGTCGGTGGTGTTGACGCCTTGGCCACCCTTGCCGGACGAGCGGTAGACGTCAATGCGCAGGTCACCCTCGTCGATCTGAACCTGTTCGACCTCTTCGGGTTCCGGGTACACCAGGACACCGGCGGCGGAAGTATGCACACGTCCCTGCGATTCGGTGACGGGCACGCGCTGGACGCGGTGAACGCCGCCCTCGAACTTGAGTCGTGCCCATACGCCGTCTGGGGTATCGGACTTACTCTTGATCGAAATGGTTGCTTCTTTGTATCCACCGAGATCGGAGACCGTCGCATCCAGGATTTCGACGCGCCAGCCGTGACGTTCCGCGTAGCGGACGTACATGCGGGCCAGGTCGGAAGCAAAGAGTGCCGACTCCTCGCCGCCTTCACCCGACTTCACTTCGAGGACGATGTCGTCACCGTCGTGGGGATCACGCGGGGCAAGTTGATCGGTCAGCGTCTGCTCGAGCTGTGCGACCTCGGCCTCGAGGTCCGGAATCTCCGCGGCAAAGCTGGAATCGTCGGCAGCGAGTTCACGCGCGGCTTCCAGATCGTCCTGCGCAGCAGTGAGCTTGTTGTACGTCGACATGATGGGCGAGAGCTCGGCGAACCGCTTTCCGACACGGCGGGCGGCCGTCGGGTCGTTGTGCAGCGCCGGGTCGGACATCTGCGCTTCGAGACCGGCATGTTCTGCCAGGATGTCGTCGATGGCCGAGGGCTTGGTTGCGCCTGCCATGGTTCGCTCCGCTCTGAGTTTTCGTTTCCTACGGTGCGCGCTTAAAGATAATTCGACGCTACTACCCGGGAAACGCGCAAAACCGAGTGCAGGCACAAAAAAGCCGACGCCCGATCCGCAATTGCAGATCGGGCGTCGGCGGAACAGCTAGTCTTCGGTCTGAACCTTGCTGTCTGCGCGCTTGCCGTAGCGAGCCTCGAAGCGAGCAACGCGTCCACCGGTGTCGAGAATCTTCTGCTTGCCCGTGTAGAAGGGATGGCACTGCGAGCAAACCTCGACGTTGATGCGTCCGGACTCTTTGGTGCTGTGAGTCTCGAACGTGTTACCGCAACCGCAAACGACGGTGGTCGCTACGTAGGTTGGGTGGATTCCTGCCTTCATGGTGTCCCTTTCAATGGTCGCCGGGTCGACGTCGCCAATCGACATCGTGAACCGGAACCGGACTCGGCCGTTCAGTATGCCAGACGTGGTGGTAGAGCCGGTAATCCGCGTCTGAACTTTCTGAAGGAAGTGGGCTGTACGAATTCCATAACGCACTCCCCCGTCAGTTTGTTCCACAGACGCGAAAAACCCCACAGCCAAATCGGCTGTGGGGTTCTTCTTTCGTGACCGAAGATCAGTCGTCGATTGCGCCCGGTGCGGTCTTGGAGACCTGCATCAGGAACTCGAGGTTGTTCTTGCTCTTCTTCAGACGGTCGATCAGCAGATCGATGGCCTGATGCGAGTCCAGCCCGGACAGCACACGACGCAGCTTGTGCAGCACAGCGGCTTCGTCGGGGCTCAGGAGCAGCTCGTCCTTACGCGTACCGGACGGGTTGACGTCCACAGCCGGGAACACACGACGTTCGGCGATCTTGCGATCGAGCTTGAGCTCGGCGTTGCCGGTGCCCTTGAACTCTTCGAAGATCACGGTGTCGCCGGTGGATCCGGTCTCGACCATCGCGGTAGCGATGATGGTGAGCGAGCCACCGTGCTCGATGTTGCGGGCAGCACCGAGGAAACGCTTCGGCGGGTACAGAGCCGTGGAGTCGACACCACCGGAGAGGATGCGTCCCGACGCGGGCGACGAGTTGTTGTACGCACGACCCAATCGAGTGATCGAGTCGAGCAGAACCACGACGTCCTTACCCATTTCCACGAGACGCTTTGCGCGCTCGATGGCGAGCTCGGCGACCGAGGTGTGGTCTCCCGGCGGGCGGTCGAAGGTCGAGGAGATAACCTCACCCTTCACGCTGCGCTGCATGTCGGTCACTTCCTCGGGACGCTCGTCCACGAGGACGACCATGAGGTAGCACTCCGGGTTGTTGGTCGCGATGGCGTTGGCGATCGCCTGCAACACGCTGGTCTTACCGGCCTTGGGCGGGCTCACGATCAGGGCGCGCTGGCCCTTACCGATGGGCATCACCAGGTCGATGACACGCGTCGTCAGAATGTTCTGCTCGGTCTCGAGACGCAGACGCTGGTTCGGGTAGAGCGGCGTGAGCTTGTTGAACTCGGGACGCTTCTTCGCAGCCTCGACATCACCACCGTTGACGGTGTCGATACGCACCAGCGGGTTGAACTTCTGACGCTGATTGCTCTGGTCGCCGTCACGGGAGACCCGGACAGCACCGGTGATGGCGTCGCCGCGGCGCAGACCGTTCTTGCGGATCAGGTTCATGGAGACGTAGACGTCGTTGGGTCCGGCGAGGTATCCCGACGTACGCACGAACGCGTAGTTGTCGAGTACGTCGAGGATGCCGGCTACCGGCTGCAGGACGTCGTCCTCGCGGATCTCGGTCTCGCGTGACTCGCTGGGTGCACCGCCCTCGCCGCGTTCGCGGCCACGGCCACGACGCTCACGGAAGCGGCGTCCGCGACGTCCGCGGCCACCCTCTTCGTCGTCGTCCGGACCGTTGTTGCGGTTGTCAGTGCGCGGGCCGGCGTTGTTCTGGCCGGCATTGCTCTGATTTCCGCGATCCTGACGGTCTTGACGATCCTGGTTACCGCGCTGGCCCTGGTTGTCGCGCTGACCTTGGTTGTCGCGCTGACCCTGGTTGTCGCGCTGACCCTGGTTGTCGCGGTTGTTGCGCTCGCGGCGGGGACGCTCGGTGGTCTGCTCGGCAGAGCCGGACTGATCGGAATCGGTCCGGGTCTCGGCGCGCTCGTTCTGCTTACGCTCGACTGGTGCTTCACTTGCCGGTGCTACAGCGGCCGGTGCCGACTCCTGCTCGATGTTCAGCTCGCCCTGGTCGGGTGAACCGGCGCGACGTGCAGCGCCGCGACGCTGACGGCCACGACGAGGGGCTCCCGTCTCGGCTTCTTCGGACGTGTCGGTACGCGTGGCTGGTGCTGCTGCGGCGGGCTCGGCTGCGGGAGCTTCGACAGGAGCCGGAGCTTCGGCAGTTTCGGTGCGCGCGGCGCGGGTGCTCTTGGCGCGTGTGCGGGTAACCGGTGCGTCGTCGAGCGTGAGTTCACTCTGAGCGGGTGCCGCCTTGGCGCTGCCGCCCTGACGTTCCTTGATCGCGGCGATCAAGTCGCCCTTGCGCATCCCGGAAGTGCCCTTGATGCCCAGTTCACCGGCAAGACTGCGCAGTTCGGTGAGCACCATGCCGGAGAGCCCGGCGCCACGACGTGCGTCGGCACGCTTCGTGGAGGTCGCCACCGCACCGCTGGGTGCTGAAGATGACGCCTGAGAATTGTCGCCTGACTGCGCCCCAGCGGAATTCGCCTTGGGTGCAGTGGTGGCGATGAGGTCCGTATCGGTCACGGAGGTCCTTTCCTTCCCTCACTTGCGCGGCGCAGAGTCGAGGGTTCGTCCCGAAGTTTCGATTGATTACCGAACTCGGAGGTGCCGTACTTAGTTGCATGTCGAGAGTTGCATGTCAAGAACTACCGGCTTGCCCGTCATCAACATGGCCGTCGGAAACCGGTGCTCGAACCGCCCCTGTTTCAAACCGACATGCTGTCGCACACCTGCCGCGACTGACGAAACATCGACGGATTGTGCCGTCGAGGATTCAGACCTTCCCGAGAAGGTACAAGTGCGAGGATCACGTCAAGGATTGTGGACCCCAATTCCCGACTGGGTAGGAGTTTGGCCCCTTGATGATGCACCGGCGACTGACGCGCACGATGTACGGACATTGCCAGGATAGCGCCGATCCACGAGTCCGGCAAGATTATCCGAAACCCGCGTGTGTCACTTCACTTCCCTGGCAACCGGGCGGGAGCCAACTCAGTCCAGGGTCGGACGAACCTCGACACCGGAAGCAATCTCGAGTTCGAGAACTCGGAGACCGTCGGCTCGCGCCGCCTCAGCCAACTGCTCGGGCAACGGTTCCGTGCTCAGCGCGAGCACGGTGGGGCCTGCGCCGGAAACGGTAGCCGCGATACCGGCCTCACGAAGAATCGAGATCCATCGTGTTGTCAACGGCAACGCGGGCGCGCGCTGGCTCTGATGCAGACGATCTTCGGTGGCTGCCATCAACAGATCCGGACGCGTCGTCAGGGCGACGACGGCCAGAGCGCTGCGGCTTGCATTGAACGACGCATCCTGGTGCGGAACCATCTCGGGCAGCAGTCCGCGGGTGTGCGCGGTGGAGGATCGTTCTTCCGGAACCAGTGCTACTGCACGGATATCGGGATGAACGTCGAGTTTTGCGGCCGAGTAGATCGGCTCGTCGCCATCAACGATGGACGGGCAACTCCACGACACCACTGCGCCGCCCAGGACACTCGCCGACGCATTGTCCGGGTGCCCTTCGAACTCGGAGGACAACTGGACCAACTGCTCGTCGGTGAGACCGATCTCGGCGTCGAGTGCACGGGCCAATCCGTTTGCGGCAGCAAGTCCGCCCACTGCCGCCGACGCGGACGAACCGAGCCCACGCGAATGCGGGATCACGTTGCGGCACAGCACATCCAGGCCACTGGCCCACACACCGGCAGCTTCGAGTCCGCGCTCGATGGCCCGAACGACCAGATGCGAAGGGCCCCAGGGCACGTCTGCGGCACCCTCACCTTCGACCTGGATATTCAGGCCGGAATCCGTTGTGGTGACCACGATTTCGTCGTACAGCCCCAGAGCCAAGCCGAGGGTGTCGAACCCCGGCCCCAAGTTTGCACTCGAGGCCGGGACGCGTGCGGTCACCGAAATACCGACAGGCAGGGTTCTGGTCATGTCAGATACCGGATTCCGCGGAGTGGTTGACGAGTCCACGGACACTATGCAAGCTCGAGGGCAGCCGCAACGGCAACGGGATCAACACCGATGGGCTCGACGTTCGGCATGCCCTTCAGAGCGGTATCGGGATCCTTGAGGCCGTTACCGGTCACGGTGCACACGACGGTCAGTCCGGGCTCCAGCCATCCTTCGGCGCGGGCTGCGAGGAGCCCGGCAACGCTCGCTGCCGACGCCGGCTCCACGAAAACGCCTTCGGTGGCAGCGATCAGACGGTAGGCCTCGAGGATCTTCTCGTCGGTTGCGGCGCGGAATGCGCCGTTCGACTCTTCCTTGGCCGCGACAGCGCCGTTCCAGGATGCGGGAGAACCGATCCGGATTGCGGTGGCGATGGTCTCGGGATCCTTGACGGGCGCACCGTTGACCAGCGGTGCGGCTCCGGCTGCCTGCACGCCGAGCATGCGGGGCCTGACCGTGGTCAGACCGTCCGCGTAGTACTCGGAGTATCCGCGCCAGTACGCCGTGATGTTTCCGGCGTTTCCGACCGGGAGTGCGTGAACGTCGGGAGCCTTGCCCAGGACGTCCATGATTTCGAATGCCGCGGTCTTCTGGCCTTCGATGCGTACCGGGTTCACAGAGTTGACGAGACCGATGGTCGGGAACTCCGCAGTGGTCTTGCGTGCCAGTTCGAGGCAGTCGTCGAAGTTGCCCTGGACCTGAATGATCTTGGCGCCGTGCATGACTGCCTGAGCGAGCTTGCCCATGGCGATCTTGCCCTGCGGGATCAGGACGGCGCAGGTCATTCCGGCCTTGGCGGCGTACGCGGCAGCCGAGGCAGAGGTGTTGCCGGTGGAGGCGCAGAGCACGGCGCGCTGGCCACGAGCGAGGGCGTCGGTGACGGCCATCGTCATGCCGCGGTCCTTGAACGAACCGGTGGGGTTGAGGCCCTCGACCTTGAGGTAGACGTCACAACCGGTGATTTCGGAGAGATGACCGGCCGGCA
This sequence comes from Rhodococcus sp. ACPA4, assembly GCF_002300185.1. Classification (NCBI taxonomy): domain Bacteria; kingdom Bacillati; phylum Actinomycetota; class Actinomycetes; order Mycobacteriales; family Nocardiaceae; genus Rhodococcus; species Rhodococcus sp. ACPA4. Next base: position 1,478,093 of record NZ_NSDY01000002.1, on the reverse strand, counting down.
GGAGCGGGGTGCCGCCCTCACGCAAGGTGACGGTCTTCCAGTTGTCGCCGATTGCCAGACGATCCCGGTATGCCTCGATGAGTCCCGGCCAAGCTTTGTGGACGGGATTGACGATGCCGGTCATTGTTCAGTGCCTTCCAGTCGCAGCACGCTGGTCACAGCGGTGACGAATTCGAGTTCGTTGAGGGCCGCCACGGTTTCGGAGAGAGCCGCGTCGGTTGCTACATGAGTGACGACCACCAGTCGAGCGCCGGCGCCGGCACCTTCCTGACGGACGACGGAGATGCTCACGCCGTGCTTCGCAAACTCGGCGGCGACTGCGGACAGCACGCCTTCCTTGTCCGCCACCTCCATGTTCACGTAGTAGCGCGTGAGGATGTCGCCCATCGGAGCGACCTTGAGCTTGGCGTACTTGGATTCGCGGGGGCCGCGGCCACCGTGAACCTTGTTGCGCGCCGCCATCACGAGATCACCCATCACCGCGGAAGCGGTGGGAGCGCCGCCAGCACCCTGGCCGTAGAACATGAGCCGGCCGGCGTTTTCCGCTTCCACGACAACGGCATTGAATGCGCCGTTGACAGTGGCGAGCGGGTGAGTGAGCGGAACAAGCGCTGGGTAGACCCGCGCGGAGATCCGCTCCTTGCCCTTGGGCGTGACGATCCGCTCGCAGATCGAGAGCAGCTTGATCGTGCAGTCGAGTGCCTTCGCCGACGCCAGGTCCGCGGAGGTGATGGTGGAGATTCCTTCGCGGTACACGTCAGCGGCGGTGACGCGGGTGTGGAACGCGATGGACGCGAGGATCGCGGCCTTTGCTGCGGCGTCGTAGCCTTCGACGTCTGCGGTCGGATCGGCTTCCGCGTATCCGAGGCGGCCGGCTTCGGCGAGGGTTTCCTCGTAGTCCGCGCCCGTTTCGGCCATCGCGGAGAGGATGAAGTTGGTGGTGCCGTTCACGATTCCGGCAACCTTGTTGACCCGGTCGCCTGCGAGCGACTGCGTCAGCGGGCGGATGACCGGGATCGCGCCGGCGACAGCCGCCTCGAAGTACAGGTCGACCGAGTTCGCTTCGGCTGCCTCCGCCAATTCACCGGTGTGGTCCGCGAGCAACGCCTTGTTGGCGGTGACGACGGACTTGCCCGAATTGAGCGAGGAGAGGATCAGCTTTCGCGGCAGCTCGATTCCGCCGATCACCTCGACGACGATGTCCACGTCCTCGCGGGCGACGAGAGATTCTGCATCCGTCGTCTGCATGTCCTCGGGAATTCCGCGGTCGGAGCCGATACGACGAACGGCAACTCCCCGCAGTTCCAACGGAGCGCCGACGCGAGCTTCGAGCTCCTCGGCCTGCTCACGAATGATGCGGACGACTTCACTTCCGACGTTACCGAGGCCGAGAACGGCCACACCGATAGCGCGATGCGCCGATTGGCTCGTCACTGCGATACCTCCAAGCTGAGCAGATCTTCCACTGTTTCCCTCCGCAGAATCACGCGTGAAACTCCGTCACGCACCGCCACCACGGCTGGGCGGGTGAGCAGGTTGTACCTGCTCGACATCGAATAGCAGTATGCACCGGTCGCTGCTACCGCAAGTAAATCACCAGGTCCGACGTCCTCGGGCATCCAGGTGTCCCGAATGACGACGTCACCGGATTCACAGTGCTTTCCGACAACACGTGCAACAACAGGATCGGCCTCGGATGTACGTGAGACCAACTTGGCTTCGTACTCCGCACCGTAGAGCGATGTGCGGATGTTGTCGCTCATGCCGCCGTCGACGCTGATGTAGCGGCGTGTCAGTGCGCTGCCCACCGTGACGTCCTTGATGGTGCCGACCTCGTAGAGCGTCACCGTGCCTGGTCCGGCGATGGCGCGGCCGGGTTCGACGGCCAGTGTCGGCTCGGGCAGTCCGGCCAGTGCCGATTCGTTGCGCACGATGTGGCCGAGCTTGGCTGCGAGTTCGTCGACGGGCGGCGGGTCGTCGGACGGGATGTACGAAATTCCCATGCCGCCACCGAGGTCGATTATCGAGATCTGCTTGGTCTTCTCGACGCCGAACTCCGCGACGACGTCGCGAAGCAGCCCGATGACGCGATGGGCTGCCACCTCGAAGCCGTCGACGTCGAAGATCTGCGAGCCGATGTGGCTGTGCAGTCCGACGAGGCGCAGGTTGTCGGCGGCAAAGACGCGGCGCACTGCGTCGATTGCCGCTCCCCCGGCCAACGAGAATCCGAACTTCTGATCTTCGTGTGCGGTGGAGATGAATTCGTGGGTGTGCGCTTCGACGCCGACGGTCAGGCGGATCAGCACGTCCTGGACAACTCCGGCCTCACCGGCGACGCGGTTGAGGCGTTCGATCTCGACTGCAGAGTCGAGGACGACGTGACCGACACCGGCAGCAACACCGGCCGTCAGTTCGGCGACGGACTTGTTGTTGCCGTGCATGGCAATTCGCTCGGCCGGGAAATCGGCGTGCAGTGCGATTGCCAATTCGCCACCGGAGCACACGTCGAGTGACAGACCTTCGTCGGCAACCCAGCGTGCGATCTCACCACACAGGAATGCCTTGGATGCGTAATGCACCTTGGCATCCGGGCCGAATGCTCGGGCCATGTCGCGGCAGCGTGAACGGAAATCGTCTTCGTCGATGACAAACAGCGGCGTGCCGTACTTCTCGGCAAGCTCGCTGACCTTGACACCTGCCAGGGTTACTTCGCCGTCGTCGCCGCGAGCCGCGTTGCGCGGCCACACCTGCGGCGAGAGTTCACCGAAAGCCTCGGGACTGGTGGGACGGTCGGGCAGACCGGGGGCCTGCAACTGCTCGGCATGCTTGGGGCCGGCGGGGTGCGCGTTCACATCTGCTCCGGTGCTGTGACGCCGAGCAGTTCGAGGCCGTTGGCCAGGACCTGCCTGGTGGCGGCGCAGAGTGCCAGACGCGCGCGGTGCACGTCGGTTGCGTCTTCGTCGCCTTGCGGAAGGATGCGGCACGCGCCGTAGAAGCGGTGGTACGCACCCGCGAGTTCTTCGAGGTAGCGAGCAATACGGTGGGGCTCACGCAGGTTCGCTGCACTGGACACGACGCGAGGGTATTCGCCGATCGTGCGAATGAGATCGCCCTCCTGCTCGACCGTGAGCAGGGCGAGGTGGCTCGCGTCGGCAGAGAGTCCGAGGTCTGCGGCGTTGCGGGCGATCGCGGAGAGGCGGGCATGCGCGTACTGGACGTAGTAGACCGGGTTCTCGCTGCTGGTCTTGGTCCACAGATCGAGGTCGATGTCGATGCTGGAGTCCACGGACGAGCGGATCATGACGTAACGCGACGCGTCGACGCCGATGGCTTCGACCAGGTCGTCGAGGGTGATGACGGTGCCTGCGCGCTTGCTCATCTTGACGGCGGAGCCGTCCTTGACGAGGTTGACCATCTGTCCGATCAGGACCTCGACGGTGTCCGGGTCGTCACCGAATGCGGCAGCGGCGGCCTTTAGCCGACCGATGTATCCGTGGTGATCGGCGCCGAGCATGTAGATGCACAGATCGAAGCCGCGGGCGCGCTTGTCCTGGAAGTAAGCAATGTCACCGGCAATGTAGGCAGCGTTGCCGTCGCTCTTGATGACAACGCGGTCCTTGTCGTCGCCGTAGTCGGTGCTCTTGAGCCACCAGGCACCGTCCTCGTGGAACAGGTTGCCCGAGCTTTTCAGGGACTCGACTGCCTTTTCGACTGCGCCGGATTCGAAGAGCGAGTTCTCGTGGAAGTACACGTCGAAGTCGACACCGAAGTCGTGGAGCGTCTGCTTGATGTGCGTGAACATCAGATCGACGCCGATGGCGCGGAAGGTTTCCTGCTGCTCGTCGGCAGGCAGGTCCATGACGTCCGGGCGCTGCTCCATGACGGTCCGAGCGATGTCGGCGATGTAGGCGCCGGCGTAGCCGTCCTCGGGTGCCGGTTCGCCCTTGGCCGCGGCGATCAGCGAACGCGAGAAGCGATCGATCTGGGCGCCGTGGTCGTTGAAGTAGTACTCACGTGTGACCAGGCCGCCCTGCGCGGACAGGATGCGTCCGAGCGCGTCTCCGACTGCGGCCCAACGGGTTCCACCGAGGTGAATCGGTCCGGTGGGGTTGGCGGAGACAAATTCGAGGTTGATCTTCTTGCCGGCGAGGGAATCGCCCGAGCCGTACGACGGACCGGCTTCGAGAACCGATACGACGATCGCGCCCTGGGCGTCTTTGTCCAGCCGGATGTTGAGGAAGCCAGGTCCGGCGATCTCGGCGGATTCGATTCCGTTGGCTGCGGTGAGGGCTTCGGCAAGCCAGCCCGCCAGCTCGCGCGGATTCGTGCCGACCTTCTTGGCTACCTGCATGGCAATGTTGGTGGCGTAGTCGCCGTGCTCGGGGTTGCGAGGACGCTCGACTGTCAAGGTTTCTGGGAGCACCGAGACGTCGAGGCCGCGTTCGGCTAGGACGCTCGCAGCGGTTCCGCGGAGCAGTTCGGCAAGGTCAGCTGGAGTCACAGGTATTCATCTTATTGCCTGCACACTCGAGGTGGAGACTCGCCTCGCGCCGGGCCGCCTGCGGGTAGGCTGACGACCGATTTGGGCGTGTCGCACGCCACTCTCCCAGATTGCCCTCAGACTCGGAAAGTACAGTGGTAATGCCCGAGCTACCGTCACGTACGTCCGACGGGAGGGTCTGCTGCATATTTGCCCACACACCGAAAGAGCCCAATCGATGCCAAGCGGTTCGGATAGTCGCGGTCCCAATAATAAATCCGGGGCCAAATCAGCCAAAGCCATCAAGGCTGCCAACAAGGGTGGCCGTCCGGCCAAGAAAGGCAAGGGAGGCGTTCCCGCCCCTCGCCAGATCCCGTGGCTGACGATCGGCGCCGGTGCGCTCGTGCTTGCACTGATTGCAGTGCTCGCCGTCAACTTGTGGCCGAAGGTCGAGGAGCAGCAGGCGCTGGAGCCCTATAAGTACAGCTCGGAGAACAAGGATCCGTCCGACAAGATCGACGGTGTCCTCAAGATCGAGTACCCGGCCGGTCAGCACGTCGAGGCCACGCAGCGCGTCGCCTACGACCAGACCCCGCCGTTCGGTGGACCGCACGACTCCACGTGGGCGAACTGCACCGGCACCGTGTATGCAGACCCGATCCGGACCGAGAACGCAGTCCACTCCCTCGAGCACGGCGCCATCTGGATCTCGTACAACCCCGATCTTGTCGACCAGGACCAGATCGACAGCTTGGCGACACGCGTCAGCGGCAAGTCCTACATGCTGATGTCGCCGTACCCGGGCCAGAGCAGCCCCATCTCGCTCCAGTCGTGGGGCCATCGCCTCGAAGTCGACAACGCCGACGACGAGCGCATCGACCAGTTCATCACCGCGCTGAACCAGAACCCGAATACCTACCCCGAGGTCGGCGCCAGCTGCTCCAACCCGCTGTTCAGTCCGGAAACGTCACCGTTCGATCCCACCGCTCCGGGCCCCGACGCCGTTCCGATGGACGGCGCAGGCACCACGGCAGCTACCGACGAGCAGATTCCCGCGGGTGGATAACGTGCCAGACACCGACCAGCCGTCGAAGCCCAGTCAGCGCACCGCGCTGCTGATCATCGGGTTGATCGGCGCTATCGCAATCGGCTTCGCCCTTGGTGCGCTCACCAACATGTTGGGTCCAGACGCCGAGTCCTCACTGACTGTCCCGGCATCGGACTCCGTCGATGTGGGCTTTGCGCAGGACATGAGCGTGCATCACAGCCAGGCCGTCGACATGGCATCCATCGCGCTGACGAAGTCCACCGACAACGACGTACGCACGTTGGCCTACGACATCTTGACCACGCAGCAGAATCAGCTCGGCCAGATGCAGGCCTGGCTGACGATGTGGGACCAACCCCTCAGCAAGGTCGGCCCGTACATGGAGTGGATGTCGTCCGACTCGTCCGGGCACAGTTCGCACGGGACCTCGAGCACGATGGACATGGATCATTCGGGCCCGGTCGACACCATGCCGGGCATGGCGTCACCCGAGGACCTGGCCGCACTGCGCGCCGCGTCCGGCACCGAACTCGACGTCCTGTTCCTGCAGCTGATGTTGCGTCACCACGAGGGCGGACTCCCGATGATGGAGTACGCCGCAGCCGATGCCACCGAGGGCCCGGTGCGGTCCCTGGCACAGACGATGGTCGACACGCAGCAAAGCGAGTCCGCACTGATGACCAGCATGCTGGCCGCGCGCGGAGCCGCTCCACTGCCGATGAATTAATCCGGCTCTTTTCCAGACCCGAACTGGGCCTGGTCCTGATCTACTTCAGGACCAGGTCCAGTTTTCTATTTCCGGCATGTCCTCGAGGTGTTCGACGATGTAGCGGGAATGCTTCTCCAGCTGCGACCGACAGAATTCGGCCAGCTCCGGAGATCCGGCCGTTCGCCGCTTCGAGCGTCGTAGTGCCTCGATCACCAGGTGGTAGCGGCTCATCTTGTTGAGCACGACCATGTCGAACGGTGTTGTGGTGGTTCCTTGTTCACTGAATCCCCGAACGTGGAAACGCTCCGGCGATGGCCGCCCGTGCATGAGCTCGTGAATTGCGCGGGAGTAGCCGTGGAACGCGAACACGACGTCGGTCTGCGCGGTGAACAGATCGAGGAAGATTCGCTCACCGAATCCGTGTGGGTGCTCGGTCGGCGTCAGCAACGCCATGAGGTCGACGACGTTGACCACCCGCACCCGTAGGTCCGGAGTGTGCTCTCGGAGCAGTTGGGCGGCGGCAAGAATTTCTTGTGTCGGAACGTCTCCCGCTGCCGCGAGCACAACATCCGGCTCGTCGCCGTGAACTTCCGTTCCCGCCCACTCCCACACCGAAGCACCGGCAGCGCAGTGCGCGTGTGCCTGCTCGAGCGTGAGGTACTGCAGATGTGGCTGCTTGTCGACGACGATCAGATTCACGTGATCAGTGCTGCGCAGGCAGTGATCCGAAATCGACAGCAACGTGTTGGAGTCCGGCGGCAGCCACACACGGATAACACTGGGCGCCAAAGGAATCACGGCGTCGATCATTCCCGGGCCCTGATGGCTGAAACCGTTGTGATCGTTACGCCAACACGTACTTGTGAGCAGTACGTTGAGCGACGCCACCGGAGCGCGCCACGGCAATTCGACTGCATGTTGGAGCCATTTGGCGTGCTGGATGAGCATCGAGACGCTCACCATCGCAAAGGCCTCGTAGCTGGCGAACATTCCGTGCCGGCCGGACAACAGATAGCCTTCGAGCCAACCCTCACACAGGTGCTCGCTGAGCACTTCCATGACTCGTCCGTCTGTGGAGAGTCCGTCGTCGAATTCGGTGATCGGCAATTGCCAACAGCGCTCTGTTGTCTCGAAGACGGCGCCGAGTCGGTTACTCGACGTCTCGTCCGGACAGAAGAGTCGGAAGATTCCGCCGCCGTCGTCGGTTTCGGTGGCGGCGTAGACGTCTCGGAGCAATTCTCCGAGTACCCGGGTGGTCTCGTGGAACGTCGAACCCGGCGATTCGATGGGGAGCGCGTACTTCTCGAGGGCCGGCACGGGAAGGTCGACGCGCAGGCGCCCACCGTTGGCGTACGGCGTGCTGCCCATCCGCTTGTCGCCGGCAGGGGCCAACGCGGCCAGGTCGGGTCGCAATGATCCGTTTGCGTCGAACAACTCGTCCGGCCGGTAGGAACGCATCCATTCTTCGAGTTGGCGCAGGTGCGCTTCGTTGGTGCGCACTCCCGACAGCGGCACCTGATGCGCCCAGTGGGTACCTTCCACCAATTTCCCGTCAACCGTGTGCGGCCCTGTCCACCCCTTGGGCGTGCGCAGGACAATCGCCGGCCATTTACCCGACCACTCCTTGCCGCCGCGCGCCTTCGCCTGCCGATCACGAATCATGTTGTGAGCATTGACTATTGCTCGGTACAACTGCGGGAAGACCGCACCGGGATCATCTCCGGACACAACAACGGGATCCCACCCCTGACCGCTGAGAAACGCCTGGACATCCTCGTCGCTGCTGCGCCCGTACACCGTCGGTCCCGCGATCTTGGCGCCGTTGACGTGCAGGATCGGCAGCACCGCTCCATCGCGACGCGGATTGAGGAAGGCCGGGAGTTTCCACGATCCCGACAACGGACCCGTTTCCGCCTCACCGTCACCGATGACACATGCCACCAACAAGTCCGGATGGTCGAACGCGGCGCCCGCCGCGTGTGCGAGCGCGTACCCCAACTCGCCACCTTCGTGAATGCTGCCGGGAGTCTGCACGCTGACGTGACTCGGCACACCGCCCGGAGCCGAGAACCGTCGGCACATCCGATGAATACCCTCACCGTCCGCCGGTACGTCGGGATAGATCTCCGAGTACGTCCCTTCCAGGTACGTCGACGCGACCAATGCCGGTCCGCCGTGTCCGGGCCCCGTCACGTACAGCCAATCCGCGTCGGTGGCAACGATGTGCCGATTCAGCAACGTGTAGATCATCGACAAACCCGGACTGGTTCCCCAATGCCCGAGCAGTCGGGGTTTGATGTGCTTCGCTTGCAACGGTTCTCGCAGCAAAGTGTTGTCCTGCAGGTAAATCTGCGCGACGGTCAGATAGTTCGCGGCTGCCCACCACTGCAGGTCCAGCTCGAGATCGTCGTCGGAATACTGATGATCGGTCATCGTCGACTCCCGTACTTCACGAGGGTGCCCGAGCGGTCCGCCCGAACCTGTGCCCAGAGGCGAGCCTAGGTGCAAACCGCACGGATGTCTTAGTTACCGACGCTCGACGCATTCTTATGTGGGGCCGGTTTGACCACATGCGGGTGTGATGCGCTACGCTAACGCAGCCCAAGTCGGCACACCGATTTTTATCGGTGCGCCCCCGTAGCTCAGGGGATAGAGCGTTCGCCTCCGGAGCGAAAGGCCGCAGGTTCGAATCCTGCCGGGGGCACCACGACAGCGCAGGTTTTCTTACCGGCTGCGCGTCTCGGTGCCACATTTTTCGGGCCTCATTTCTCAGCGACTACCGTTGGCAGCATGCCGCGCCGCGATTCTGCCCCGACCTACACGATGCGTCAGCTTGCCGCGTTCGTGGCGGTAGCAGAGACCGGAACCATCACCGCTGCCGCCGATCTCATGCACCTCTCCCCCTCGGCACTGTCAGCGTCCATCACCGAACTCGAACGCGCCCTGAAAGTTCAACTGTGCGTTCGTCGTCGATCATTCGGCGTTCAACTCACTCGCACCGGCGAATCCGTTCTGGTGCGCGCACGCGCCCTCCTGCAACAGGCCGACGAACTCGAGTCCGACGCACTCGGAACTGCCGGCACCGTTTCCGGGCCCATTGCGATCGGGTGCTACCCCGCATTGGGGCCGACAATTCTGCCGTCGATGATCGCCGGCTTCACACGCACCTACCCGGCAACACAGGTGGAGTTTCGCGAGGACAACCAGAACCGACTGCAGACCCATCTGGAAAACGGCGAGTTGGATCTTGCGATCGCGTACGACCTGGATCTCTCGTCGGAACTGCGCACGATTCCGTTGACCACCCGACAACCTCTGATCGTCTTGAGCGCCGAGCACCCGTTGGCGCAATCGGAGAACCCCATTCATCTCCCTGATCTCGCCAAGTTTCCGATGGTCCTCCTCAACGCACCACCGAGCACCAAACACGCACTCGACGTGTGTCGCCTCGGCGGGTTCGTCCCGGACGTTGCCTACCGAACCGGGAACTTCGAGACGGCGCGAGCCTTTGTCGGGCGCGGTCTCGGCTGGACGCTCCTGCTCCAGCGCCCGAAGATGGACATTACGTACGAGGGTCTCGAGGTAGTCGTGAAAACGATCGGATCGCCCGCAGTTCCTTCGGTGGACGTAGTGCTCGCCTGGCACCAGCACGCACGCCTCAGTCGAGTGGCACGAAGTTTTATAGAATTCGTTTCACAGCAGGACGATCGGCAATAACGACCCGACCAGGACAAATCTCTCCTTCCATCATTTTTCCGTGGAAGAACCTCCAATTCTTTAGCTTTTCAAGTGTTGTGGCGCGCGTCATTGTGTCTTCAAGCGATATTCATGTCGAAAGGCAATTCATGACCTCCACCGCCACGCCGCATACGGTGCGCGCTGCCGCGAGCGCCAAAGCGCGCAAAGCCGCCCTCGGCAGCTTTGTCGGCACCGCCATCGAGTGGTACGACTTCTTCATCTACGGCACCGCTGCGGCGCTTGTACTCGGCACGCAGTTCTTCCCCGGCACGTCCGAACTCGCCGGAACCTTGGCCGCCTTCGCTACACTCGCCGTAGGATTCATCGCGCGCCCCATCGGCGGAATCGTGATGGGACATTTCGGCGACCGCATCGGACGCAAGTCCATGCTCGTACTCTCGCTGCTCCTGATGGGCGGCGCGACCGTTGCCATCGGCCTGCTGCCGAATTACGACTCGATCGGTGTCTTTGCGCCCGTCCTTCTCGTGACATTCCGCTTCATCCAGGGCCTGGGCGTCGGCGGCGAATGGGGTGGAGCAGTCCTGGTTGCGACCGAAAATGCACCAGAAGGCAAGAAGGGCCTCTACGGCGCGGCGCCGCAGATCGGCGTTCCGGCCGGTGTGCTGATGGCCAACCTCGTGTACCTGCCGCTCGCCGCGTTCATGGACGACAGCACCTTCAACTCCTGGGGTTGGCGAATTCCGTTCCTGCTCAGCGCTGTTCTGGTGGGCGTCGCGATGTGGATTCGACTCGGACTCGAGGAAAGTGACGAGTTCACCGCGTCCAAGGACGACGCTCCTGCCGAGACACTGCCGATCCTCGAGGTGCTGACCAAGCACTGGAAGACCGTACTGCTCGCCGGTGGCACCTTCATCGCCACCAACGGAATCGCGTACGCGTACATGGTGTACGTCCTCAAGTACGGCGAGAAGGAACTCGGATTCAGCAAAACCACGATGCTGTTCCTGCTCATCGCGTCCTGCCCCTTCTGGATGGCCGGAATGGCATTCAGCGCGCACAAGTCGGACTCGATCGGACGCCGAACCGTCTATATCCGTAGCTCAATCGCGTTGGTCGTCGCCGCGGCAGCATTCTTCCCGCTCATGGACACCGCGATCATCCCGGCGATGTTGTTTGCCATGATCGGCCTTGGCTTCACGCTCGGCTGCTGCGCCGGCCCACAATCCGCGCTGTTCGCCGAACTGTTCCCCGCCCACATCCGCTACAGCGGAGCGTCGCTCGGCTACCAGATCGGTGCCATTCTCGGCGGCGGCCTGGCCCCGATGATCGCCACCGCACTCTTTGCCGGATTCGGCACGTCGCTCGCCATCACCGTCTACTTCGTGGGAATCGCCGTGATCAGCCTCGTCTCGATCCTGTTGCTCCCCGAACCTTCTGCCGCACAGAAAGCCTCGTGATCATGTCGACTTACTTTCATCCGAAGAAGTACGCCGCCGAGGATTTTGCGTCCCTGGCTCCGTCGGCCGACGCGCTCCCGGTAGTGATCGTCGGAGCCGGCCCCGTCGGCATGGGCGTTGCCATGGGCTTGGCCCAGCGCGGCATTCCCGTCACAATTCTCGAAGCGGCAGATCAGGTTTCGTTCGGCAGCCGCGCGATCTGCGTGTCGCGGCACAGCCTCGAAGTTGCCGAGCGTCTCGGCTTCGGCGCCGAACTCGAAGACATCGTTCTGCCGTGGGTGGGTGGCCGGAGCTACTACCGTGATCAGGAAGTGCTGCACTTCCGTATGGCCTCCGCCGATCACGACGCGCGCGGCCCCATGGTCAACGTGTCGCAATCCGAGTTCGAGCAGATCATGACGGACAAGCTGCTCGCTCACCCCCTCGTGAACTTCCACTGGTCGTCGTCGATCGCGGGCATCGCAACCGGCGACGACGAGGTGACGTTGACCGTCGACACCGCGTTCGGAACTCGCGAACTGCGTGCCGCCTGGGTCGTTGCCGCCGACGGTGGCCGTAGCAAGATGCGCGAACTCAGCGGAATCCGCCTGCAGGGCAACAGCTACGAGGGCAACTACGTCATCGCGGACATTCATTGGGAATCGGAACTACCGGCCGAGCGTCTGGTGTGGTTCGACGCGCCAAGCAACCCGGGTTCCACGATCATCATGCACCGCCAGCCGCGTGACATCTGGCGCATCGACTACCAACTCGACGCGTCGGACGATCCCGAAGCGGAGACGCAGGAAGATCGCATCCGCGACCGCATCACGCGCCACCTCGAATGGCTGCAGAGCGACATCCCGTGGACCCTCGAGTGGTTCGGTTTCTACCGCGCTCATGCACTGGCCTTGGAAGATTTCACGCACGGCCGCGTGCTGTTTGCCGGCGACGCAGCGCATCTCGTCCCTATCTTCGGTGTTCGTGGCCTCAACTCCGGCATGGAAGACGCCGAAACCCTGGTGTGGCAGTTGGCCTCCGTCATCAACGGAGCGTCCGATACCGCCATCCTCGACGCGTATTCGACGGAACGTCGCAGCGCGTGGCAGCAGAACGTCGACAATGCAGGCAAGTCGACGCTCATCATGTCCCCGGGTAGCCACGGACACCGAACCACCCGCGACGCGGTGCTCGAACTCGCCACCACTCGAGGCGAATTCGCGCACCTGATCAATCCGCGCCAGTCGAGCGCTACGCACGCCCACCTCTCACCGCTGACGTGGCCCACCGCTCCGGGCACCGAAGGCGTCCTGCCCGGTGATCCGCTCGAAGACAGGATCGTCGCGGTCTCGGCGGACGGCTCGGAAACCTCCTTGAATCGTTTGCGCGGTACGGGATTCGGTGTGCTGGCCTTCGGCCTGTCGGCTGAATTGGCTTCCGAACTTGCCGCGCAGGCCGATGTTCTTGCTCGCGCACTTGCACCGGAAACCGTGCGGGTCATCACCGTGGGCGGTGCCGATGCCACGGTCGACGACGCTAGCGGCGACCTCGCGGCTGCACTCGGTGCTCGCGTCGGCGAGATCTTCGTGATCCGCCCCGACGGTTTGGTTCTGTGCCGGATCAGCGATCCCGCACAATTGGGCGATGTAGCCAAGCATCTCACCGCCGGAACTGCGCCAACCCACTTCGACGCGGCAGTGTCCGTGACAGCTGCAGCGGTCGGAGACGATGCCCGTCGTGAGCACGTGTGGTTGGCACTCTCCAACGCACTCGATCAGGCCGAGCCGGCTGATCGTGAAGGCATGTTGGTGCGCCTGGCCATGATCCTCGGCTCGCAAGCGAGCACTGCCGACTTCGACAGTGCTGTTGGGTCCGCTTCGCGTTAGTCACGATCGAAAATAGTTCAGCCGCGCAGGAGAATTCCTGCGCGGCTGAACTATTTTGCTAGGAGACGGGCGTCAACTCCTTCTCCGCATCGGCGCGCTTGCCACGCACCGATCTTCCCCGCACCAATCTTCCCCGTACCAATGGCGAAACGGTGATGGCCAAGCCCACCAGCGCAACGCCGGTAACCAGGATCAGTCCGGGATGGAACTGTTGGAACCCGGCAGTGCCCGCGCCAGTCACGGTATGCGATCCGGCTGTCACCAGGGCCGTCGTCAGTGCCAGCACAAGGGCCGCACCGACCTGAGCCGACGTGTTCACCAGACCCGAGGCCAAACCTTGCTCCGAGTCGTCGACGCCAGAGGTTGCCTGAGCCATGATCGAGGTGTAGCCCAAGGCAAATCCGAGGCCGAGCAGAATGACGCTGGGGAGAATTGCCACAACGTATGACGGTGAATCACTCCCGGCAAACAGGAACCAGAGGTACCCGACGCTCAGCGACGTCAGTGCCGCGATGATGAGTCTGGCACTGCCGTACAGGTCGACCAACCGTCCGACAAACGGCGAACCGAAGGCAACGATGATGCCGGCGGGGAGCAGTGCCATCGCCATCTTCAGGGGCGACCAGCCGAGGGCGGACTGCAGGAAGATCGTCATCATGAACTGGAAGCTCAGATAGGACCCGAAGAGCGCGATGATGGCGAGATTCGCGCGGACGATGCTGCCGACGCGCAGAAGTCCAAGGCGCACAAGCGGATGTGCCACCTTCTTCTCCACGACAAAGAACGTCGCCAAGAGTACCGCTGCCACGGCAAACGACCCCAAGGTCATCGGGTGCGCCCAACCACGAGTCGGGGCCGAGACCATCGTGTAGACCGTGAGCAGCATTCCCGTCACCAACGTGACGGCGCCAACCAGGTCGTGTCCGCCGTTGTCCGCGGGACGGTCCCGCGGAATGAGGAAGTACCCACCGATCAGCGCGATGACAGCGAAGGGCACCGGCATCAGGAACGTGAATCTCCAACCGGCGCTGGTCAACAGCCCGCCGAGAATCAGTCCGGACGAGTAGCCGCTGGCACCGAATACCGAGAACACGGACAGTGCCCGGTTGCGGGCCGGACCTTCTTTGAACGTCGTGGTGAGGATGGACATCGCGGTCGGAGCGGTGAAGGCGGCAGCGAGCCCCTTCACGAATCGTGATGCGATCAGCAGTGTTCCGTTGTCGACGAGGCCACCGACCAGCGAGGCGATTGCGAACACGGTGAGAGCGATCAGGAAGACCTTCCTACGCCCGAGGAGGTCGGCGGTGCGTCCACCCAGCAGCAGCAGTCCGCCGAATCCGAGGACGTAGCCGTTGATGATCCACTGCAGCGAAGTAGTGGACAGGCCCAGTTCATCGCCGATGGACGGTAGAGCGACGCCCACCATCGACACATCGAGACCGTCGAGGAACAACACGAGGCAGAGCACCGCGAGTATGCCCCACAGCTTGAGGGACCAACCCTCCCCTGTGGCCGGATCCGTGGATTCCGTAGAACCCGGGGATTCCGGCGAATCGAATGGTTTGAGTGTCGAGTCTGTGCAAGTCACGTCAGCGAGAATAGATGCACATGCACTTAATGCACAAGCATTTAATGCAATTGCACGTAATCGAGTCTTCAACTAGAATGCGGTCGTGACGTCGGAATCCGAATTGCGCAACACCTGGCGCTCGCTGTCGACCAGCTACAACGACATCGCATGCGAACTCGATCGCCAGATGCAGTCTGCGCATGGCCTGAGCATGAGCGACTTCGAGGCTCTCGACCGACTCATGGACACCTCGTGTGAGCGTCCACGGATGCAGGATCTGGCCTCGGAGATGTACCTGAGTCCCAGTGCGCTCTCCCGCAGCGTCGCCCGTCTCGAGAAAGCCGGACTGGTTCAACGAGCACTGTGCGAGGCCGACCGGCGCGGAGTCTTCATCGACGTCACCGACAAAGGGCGCGAAGTCCACTCGGATGCCAGCAAAATTCAACTGGCCGTGCTGAATTCACACCTGCGCGCGCAATAGCCCTTACTCACTCGAACGTACCGTCGCATGCCCGAACCCCGGGCGATCAACGAACCCGGCTAGACTGGCCTGGTACCGACGCGCTTTTCTGACGCCGTCGGCGATCGACAGCAGCGCACCCAGCACGCCCTCAGGCGGTCCTGGTCCAGGCATTCTGCCAGCGTTCCTGCGGCTTCTGCTCTTCCCTCAGGCTCCTGCCTGACATCTCTACCTGCTCCTATCGAGAGATACACAATTGAACAACGTACGCACCCTTGGAGTCATCGGACAGTCGAGCAAACCGGCAGAACGCCGGTTGCCGATCCACCCTGCCCATTTCGATCGGATCGACGCTGAACTTCGCTCGCGCATCTACCTCGAAGAGGGCTACGGCCATGCCTTCGGGTACTCAGACGACACCCTCTCAGGCCTGGTGGCCGGAATCCGCACGCGCAAGGAAATTTTGGCGGAAACCGATGTGGTTCTCCTACCGAAACCGTTGGCGGCCGACCTCGCCGAACTCCGCACCGGCCAGGTGCTCTGGGGCTGGCCGCACTGCGTGCAGGACACCGAACTGACCCAGATCGCGATCGACAAGAAGCTGACTCTCATCGCTTTCGAGGCCATGAACCACTGGCACAGCGACGGATCCTTCAATTTGCATGTCTTCCACAAGAATAACGAGTTGGCGGGCTACAGCTCGGTTCTCCATGCCTTGCAGTTGATCGGTTCCACCGGCGACTACGGGCGACGCCTCACCGCTGCCGTCATCGGTTTCGGTGCCACCGCCCGCGGCGCCGTCACGGCACTCAAGGCGCATGGTATCCATGAAGTCGACGTGCTGACCCAACGCGGCGTCACCGCCGTCAGCTCCCCCATCCACTCGGCTCGGATGGTCTCGTTCGACAACAACAACGGCGATGTTCGCGGCAGTCACGTGATGATCGACAATCACAGCGTGCCTGTTCCCGGCTTCCTCGCCGAGCACGACATCGTCGTCAATTGTGTACTGCAGAACACGGATACACCGCTGACGTTCCTCACCGAGGAAGACCTCGTGAACTTTCAGCCCGGCAGCCTCATCGTCGACGTCTCGTGCGACGAAGGAATGGGATTCAGCTGGGCTCGCCCCACCTCGTTCGCGGAGCCGACCTTCATCGTCGGTGACAACATCACCTACTACGGCGTCGATCACAGCCCGTCGTACCTGTGGAACTCCGCATCGTGGGAGATCAGCGAATCACTTCTCCCCTACCTACCTGCCGTCATGGCGGGCGAGACGGCGTGGAAAGCAGACGAGACCTTGGAGCGGGCCATCGAAATCCGTGACGGCGTCATCGTGAATCCGGCCATCACCCGATTCCAGCACCGCTCACCGGACTACCCACACCCGATTCTGGCGTAGTGAACAATCAGCCCTGGCCGGCTGCCGCCGTGATCGGCGCCATGTCGAAGTAGTCGCGCCAGGCGCTGATTTTCCCGTCACGGACTTCGAACACGCCCATCACCGGTAGCGCTACCTCCGCGCCGTTGATGCTGAAGACGTCGATGCGCTCGTTCATGACTACGTCACCGCCTGAGACCTGACGCTTGGTCTGAAAGTCGATGTTGCCGAAGGCACCCACAAACTGCTCGATGAACGTCCGGACGGCCTCGCGCCCGACCACGGGTTCCATCGGAATATTGTGGTAGACGATGTCATCGGTGAAGTAGTCGACGATCTTCGCGATGTCCGCGTCGGCCCATTCCTTGCAAAATTCGGTGACCAAAGTGTCGGGTGTCATTGTGCGTCATCCTTTTTCGGGTGCGGTTCGATAATTGCCATGATGCTTTCGATCTCGCCTGCCGGTATTCCGAAGTACTCGGTGATGAATACCGTGACAGCAGGCGCTTGGCCCGGGGTTCCGAGGTCCATCAGATACCGCGCTACGACGCTTTCGCCCCACTCACGCAGCGCGAGTTCACGTATGGCGACGATTCCGCGATATTGCTGCCCCTGTTCTAGCTCGTTGCTGATGAAAGCGCCGGTGTCACCGGTTCGCTGACCGTTCTCGACCCGCCAGGCGTCAGCGGCAAAACGGACCTTCGTTGCGTCATGAGTGAGCAACGCGTTCACGTACTCGCGCGCCATGGCTACGCGTCCGCTGACGGCAGACTCCGTGGAGTGCTTGGCAATTGCGCGCAGGATCGGCTCGGCCAGCTCTGGTCGGCTGATCACCAGGTCCGGCAGATACGGATGAGATTCGTTGTACGACAACGGCGAACCGTCGATGCGGCTGCAGTGCAGCCCCGCAGCCTGGGCTACACCGACGGGCGCAGCCGAATCCCATTCCCACTGCCCACCGGCATGCAGGTAGGCGTCGACGTCGCCGCGCACGACGGCCATCGCCTTGGCACCAGCCGAGCCCATGTGCACAACCTCTGCGCCAAGCTCGGCCGCCACCGCATCGGTGAACGCGGGTGGGCGCGAGCCGCTGACAACAATACGAAGTGGCTGGTTGGCCGGTGCATCCGACACTGCGTCGTTACTCGAGTACACCTGCCCAAGGGCTGGTTGCGACACCGCCGCCGCAGTTATGCCGTGTCCTCGTTCCCAGAGCGCGACGTGCACCGCCCAATCGGAGCGAGCGGGCATCCCGTATTCCTTGGATCCGTCGAGAGGGTCGATGATCCACACGCGCGAGGCTTCGAGCCTGGTGCGATCGTCGGCGGATTCTTCGGACAGGACTGCGTCATCTGGACGGGTCTCGGCCAGCTGGTCGAGGATGTAGACGTCGGCTGCTTTGTCCCCGCGCCGGCCCAATTCCCGGCCGTCGCCGGCGCCAAGACCCTCCGCTCGAATACCGAGAAGGATGGCTCCGGCGGCTTCTGCCAAGTGCTTCGCCAACTCGGCGTCGGCAGTTCGGCTGTGCGTTGGTTCACTCACAGCGCCAACACTTCCATAATTCGCTGTGCCAGTTCGGCAGGCGTTCCGTCTTCGGGCCGAATTACCAGTTCGGCGTGTTCAGGGACCTCGTAGGGATCGTCGACGCCGGTGAAGCCCGTAATCTCCCCCGCCCGCGCCTTTGCGTACATGCCTTTGGGATCCCGCGCCTCGCATTGCTCGATCGGAGTATCGACATACACCTCGACAAAACGCAGACCTGCAGCTTTGTGAGCAGCGCGGACGCGGTCCCGATCCTCTCGGTACGGACTGATCAGGCAAGCCACGGCGACTGCGCCGGAATCGGCGAACAACTGCGCCACCGATCCCACCCGCCTCACGTTCTCGGCGCGGTCCTGTGCACTGAATCCCAAATCGGCATTGAGTCCATGTCGAAGGTTGTCCCCGTCGAGTCGGTAGGCGGGGGTACCTGCCGCAACCAGCCTGCGTTCGAGTTCCACTGCGATCGTGGATTTCCCGGAAGCCGAGAGGCCGGTAAGCCACACGGTGGCGCCTGCTGTCGCGCGCTCCTCTCGGGAGACTTCGGAGCTGTGCCAGACGACGTGTGAATCCTTGAGCGTCGGGCCGTTGATCATTCCCGCTGCGACGGTATTTCCGGTGATCTCGTCCACGAGGATGAAGCTGCCGGTGACGCGATTACGACGGTAGGGATCGAACATCAGCGGCTGCTGCGTTTTGATGGCGATGCGCCCGATCTCGTTGAGCGACAGCGCCTCCGCGTTCTCGTCGCGGTGCAGCGAATTGACATCGAGGCGGTAGTCGAGGCGCACAATCTGTGCCTTGGTCGAACGAGTCGTGTGCAGCAACGAGTACCGGTTGTTCTCCGACAGTGTGGTTTGGTCGGTGAGCCAACAGATCATTGCGTCGATCTCCTGGCCTACCTGTGGCCGGTTGTTGATCCGACACAGTTGGTCTCCGCGACTGACGTCGAGATGCTCGCTCAGCTCGATGCAGACGGCGGACGGCGCGAAAGCTTCGGTTATCGCCGTTCCGCCCGGTCCGTGAACGGCCTTGACCGTCGACGTGAAACCCGAAGGGAGAACTACTACTTCGTCGCCTGGCTTGAAGACTCCACTGGCTACTGTCCCGGCGTATCCACGGAAGTCGTGAAGATCTGCATCGGTCTGCTGCTGCGGACGGATGACGTACTGCACCGGGAATCGCGCATCGATGAGATTGCGATCCGACGCGATGTGCACCTGCTCGAGATGGTGCAGCAGCGACGGACCGTCGTACCAGGACATGTTCTCGGTACGCGCAACGATGTTGTCCCCCAACAGCGCCGATACGGGGATGAAGGACAGATCGTGGACGTCGAGCTTGATCGCGAACTGCCGGAACTCTTCCTTGATCTCCTCGAACCGGTCCTGCGACCACCCAACGAGGTCCATCTTGTTCACACACAGCACGAGGTGCGGAATTCCCAAGAGAGTCGACAGAAACGCATGCCGGCGTGTTTGTTCGAGCACACCTTTGCGCGCGTCGACCAGGATCAGGGCGAGGTCGGCTGTCGACGCACCGGTGACCATGTTCCGGGTGTACTGCTCATGCCCGGGTGTATCCGCGATGATGAACTTGCGATGCGGAGTGGCAAAATATCGGTGTGCCACATCGATAGTGATGCCCTGCTCGCGCTCGGCGCGCAATCCGTCGGTGAGCAGTGCGAGGTTGGCGTACTCGTCACCGCGTTCACGACTACTGCGCTCAACTGCTTCGAGTTGATCTTCGAAGATCGATTTGGAGTCGTAGAGCAATCGGCCGATGAGCGTCGACTTACCGTCGTCGACGCTGCCCGCGGTCGCGACTCGGAGGAGTTGCGGCATCAGAAGTACCCCTCTTTCTTTCGATCTTCCATGCCGGCCTCGGAGATTCGGTCGTCCGCCCGGGTTGCTCCGCGTTCGGTGATCCGGCTCGCGGCCACTTCTTCGACGACGGCGGCGGCCGTTTCGGCGGACGACTCCACACACCCAGTGCAGGTGGCGTCGCCGACAGTCCGGAAACGCACCAGCGCTTCGTACGATTCTTCCCCTGGCCGCAGTTCGAGGAATCGTGTGCGCGCCAACAGCATTCCGTCCCGCGGCACTACCTGCCTTCGGTGGGCGTAGTAGATCTCCGGAAGATTGATCATCTCGCTCTCGATGTACTGCCAGATGTCGAGTTCGGTCCAGTTGGAGAGCGGGAAGATCCGAATATGTTCGCCCTTACGATGTTTGCCGTTGTACAGGTTCCACAGTTCCGGTCGCTGCATCTTGGGATCCCATTGGCCGAATTCGTCCCGGAAACTGAACACTCGTTCTTTTGCTCGCGCCTTCTCTTCGTCCCGGCGAGCCCCACCGAATACGGCGTCGAACTTCCCGTCCCGAATACCGCGGAGCAGTGCGTGAGTTTGCAGGCGGTTGCGACTCGCCCCGACGCCGGTCTCCTCGCTGACCCGGCCTGCGTCGATGTCGTCCTGCACGCTGGCGATCACCATGCGCAATCCGAACCGGTCCACGGTTCGATCACGAAACTCGATTACTTCGTCGAAGTTGTGCCCGGTGTCGACATGCATGACCGCAAACGGCAACGGCGCCGGCCAGAAGGCCTTGGCCGCGACATGCAGCATCACCACGGAATCCTTGCCACCGGAGAACAGAAGCACCGGCTTTTCGAAAGTCGCGGCAACTTCCCGGAATACGTGGACTGCCTCGGCCTCGAGCGCCCGTAGGTGGGACAGCTCGTAGGCGGGCGGGGTCTGGAGTGCGGGCATCGCTTCAGCTCCTACTCGGTGCCGGTACATTTTTGTACCGGACTGGTTCGAGAATGAACGCATTCACAGAATAGAACTCGTTCTACCTAGCGGTCAATGACTGCGAACCGGAACCCGCCCGCCCACCTCCGCAGTCACGGCATCAGCAGCCGCCACCAACGCCGTTGCGCGTCGTTCGATCTCGGAACGCGTAATCGAACCGCCGACATAGAGCGTCAACACCAACGCCTGATGACCCTCGGCGTCGTACGTGGGAGCCGCGATCAACGAAACAGGATGCTCGTCGTCCGAGCTGATGTCTCGCCCGAGATAGACCCGCTCCCCCAGACTCGACACCATTTCGCCGAGCAATTCTCGCACCTCGGACGGAAGATCATGTGTCACAACACCTGCCATCAACGTATGCAGGCGTTGACCGATCGGATCGAGACTCTCCACGAGATACCCAGCATCACGGCAGTCGCGCACCACAGTCAACAACCGATCCCGATCGAGGCGCACCGGAAGGCTCGGTTCCCGCGCCAGCCAACTCTCGAGATCATGATCACTTCCCCACAGCACGTACATCAATCCGACCGGCGGAGCGAACGGATACACCTGACCGACCTTTGCCGCTTTCCGTATACCTTCCGGCCCGGTGACTTCGAGAACGCTGATCCGGTCGCCGACCACCGCCGACGCAGTGCAGGTCGTATCGAATTCAGCGCTCAGTTTCTCCAGCTGAGCCCGGGCAATCGGGCCGACGGCAAATCCACGTTGCGCCGCCCGGCCCGCCGCGATCAGCGCCGGACCCAGCCCGTAGGTCTTCACGGCGTCGTCGCGCGTCAGATACCCACGATCCGCCAACACCGTCAGGATTCCCAGCGCAGTCGGCTTGCTGATCTCGAGCGTCCTGGCAAGTTCGGACAACCCGAAACGCTGGTCGGGACGCGCCACCAGGTAGTCGAGCACCTGCACGACGCGTTCGGTAGGTGGAGACTGACGGCCCGCCGAATGCGGCTTCTCGAATTCAGCCATTGACCACTCCCTAGAACGCGTTCTATTGTCAGAATACCAAGATCTACCCCATAGGTACATATTTGTACCACGACGCTCTGGGCCGGCAACACTGCCGGAACTGTGAGGAGCCAGCGTGCTGACGGACCCGTTTGCCCAGGCCATCGCCGAGGCCGAAAAACTCATCGAGACGGCCCCGCACATCAGATCCGAACAAGACCTGCTCGAGGGCTACCAGTACCTGGCAGGTGGAGTCATCGCGACAATGCACGCAGCCTGGGCCGCCGAGAAAACCCACCCCAGTTTCATCCAGGGAACCGGACCCTTCACGAAAATGGGGCTCGACAACCCCGACACGATGTACTTCGGCGCCCGCATCAACGACGATCAGGAATACAAGGTCACAGGAAAGCGCGGCACCACAGCCGATCTCAGCTTCCAGGTCCTGAGCGGCAACTACACCAACTCGAACGTGCCCGGTAGCGAGATAGCGTTCGACGACCGCGAGCTCGAGATCGCCGACGACGGCAGTTTTGTCGTGTGGTTCGGCCCCGGACCGGCCGATGGCCGCGCCAATTACTACACCCTTGCACCGGGATCGTCACAGCTCGTCGCGCGAGAGGTGTACAGCGACTGGAGCCAGGAACGCGGAGTCATCCGGATCGAGCGGACGGATTCGATCGGCACGGCGCCCGCGCCGCTCACCGCCGAGGAAACCGAGAAGCGTTTTGCGCGGGCCGGGAAAGCACTGGTCACACGGGTCAAGACGTGGCTGCAGTTCCCGGAGTGGTTCTACCTGAAGCTCCCGGTCAACACCATGACCGAACCTCGCCTGACCCCGGGTGGTCTTGCCACGCAGTACTCCTCGGTGGGGCACTACGAACTCACCGACGATCAGGCCATGATCATCACCGTTCCGGCCTCGGATGCGCCGTATCAGGGCTTCCAACTCGGCAGCCTGTGGTACATCTCGCTCGACTACATCAATCACCAAACGTCACTCAACAACGGCCAGGCTCAGGTAGACCCGGACGGCAAGATCCGAATGGTGGTGAGCGAGAAGAATCCCGGCGTCACCAACTGGGTCGAAACTGTCGGCCACCCGCGCGGGATCCTGCAGTTCCGCTGGCAGCGGGTCTCGCGTGAACTGACACCCGAGGACGGTCCCACCGTCGAAATCGTTGCCGTTGAGGATATTCCGAAACACCTACCACATTTCGACACCAACGCCATCACTACCGATGAATGGGCAGAGCGAATCGCTCAGCGCCAGGCCGCCATCGACAACCGAATGCTGGGGTAACAGATGACCGAATTACTGAAGGACCGAGTAGTTGTCATTTCCGGAGTCGGCCCGGCACTGGGCCGTGCTCTGGCACTACGGTGTGCCTCGGCGGGTGCGAATCTTGTTCTCGCAGCGCGCACGCAGTCACGATTGGACGACGTCGCCAAGGAGATAGTCGACGCGGGTGGACGCGCTGTCACCGTCGCCACCGACATCACCGATCAGGCGTCCGCCGAAAACCTGGTGGCCGAATCCCTCTCCGCCTACGGCAAAGTCGACACGCTGATCAACAACGCCTTTTCCGTGCCGTCGATGAAGCCGTTGGCGCGCACCGACTATCAGCACATCCGCGACAGCATCGAACTCACCGTTCTCGGCGCACTTCGACTGACACAACTCTTCACAGCGCCGCTGGCGGAGTCGACGGGCTCGGTAGTGAACATCAACTCGATGGTTCTGCGACACTCTCAAGAACGGTACGGCAGCTACAAGATGGCAAAGTCGGCACTGCTCGCGATGTCTCAGTCCTTGGCTACCGAACTCGGCCCACAGGGAATCCGCGTCAATTCGATTGCACCCGGATACATCTGGGGTGACACCCTCAAAGGTTACTTCGCCCATCAAGCCGAGAAGTTCGGTATGACCGTCGAGCAGATCTACGAGCACACTGCGGCCAACACCGATTTGAAGCGCCTCCCCACCACCGACGAGGTTGCCGACGCGGCAATTTTCCTCGCGTCGCCGATGGCCAGCGCCATCACCGGTCAATGTATCGACGTCAACTGCGGCGAATTCCATCACTAGGAGCATCATGGCTGAGCGCACACACGTCGGAACCGTCGAAGATCTTCATGCATCCGCAACCAAGATGACGGGGCTCACCGATTTCGGCGTCGACGATTACACCGAAGCTCTGTCGGTTCTCCTCGAGTCGTACGACCGCGACGAGGACCTGACTCCGTTCGGCAGCAAAATCTCTCGCGTTTTCCTCCGCGGTGCACTTGTTGCCCGCCTCCTCAGTGAATCTGCGTGGAAGCAGCATCCGGAGCACGCCGAGGTCAAGATCGAACGCCCGATTTTTGTCACCGGGTTGCCCCGCACCGGAACCACCGCGCTGCACCGACTCTTGACGGTCGACCCCGCGCATCAGGGTCTCGAAATGTGGCTGACGGAGTTTCCGCAGCCTCGCCCGCCACGCGATACGTGGGCATCGAACCCGGTGTTCGCCAAGATCGAGGAGACGTTCGGCCAACACCACGTCGAACACCCCGAGTTCATGGGTGTGCACTACATGTCTGCCAGTGAAGTCGAAGAATGCTGGCAACTGCTCCGGCAGACCTTCAAGTCGGTCTCGTACGAGTGCCTGGCCAACCTACCCACGTACTCGAATTGGCTGAAGGGCCAGGAATGGTCCAATGCCTATGCGCGCCACAAGAAGAACTTGCAGCTGATCGGTCTCCCGGATCAGGATCGTCGATGGGTTCTCAAGAACCCCAGCCACCTGTTTGCACTCGACGAACTGATGGCTGTGTACCCGGACGCATTGATCGTTCAGACCCACCGCTCCCCCACGACAATCATTCCGTCGGTCTGCAGCCTCGCTGCGCAAGCCACCGAGGGGTGGTCGAACACGTTCACCGACAAGGTGATCGGCGAGAGCCAGCTCGAATTGTGGGCCCGAGGGCTCGAACAATTCGACGCGGCACGGGCCCACCACAACCCCGCCCAATTCATCGACGTCGACTACCAGGATTTTGTTGCCGATCCACTCGCCACCGTCGAGAACATCTACACCCACTTCGACCTTCCGTTGACCTCCACCGCACAACAGTCGATGGAGGCTATGCATGACGAAAGTCGTTCCGGTGCACGCAAACCTGCACACAAGTACACCCTGGAGGAGTTCGGCCTGAATGCCGAGCAAGTCGAGGAGCGATTCGGGGCGCGCTGACGCGTCCCGCTCATCGGGAAAAGTCTCGGCGACGGGCCCTCCACTGTGTGATCATCCGCGAGAACCGAACTCGTCGGTTGTAGCCGAAAACCGGAGGGCCCGCTCGCGATGACTCTGCATCTCAACCGATCTGCACTTGTTTCCGGACCGATCGGCGGCGGATCCCACGGGTTCCCCGGTACGTCAACATCGTTGGATATCGCGGCGGCAGGGTACGTCGAACGAGAGTTTTTTGTCAGCGGCGACGCCGCGTCGTACGTCGCCGCAGAAGACTGGGCGTCCGACGGTCAGTGGTCGGTAACGGAAGGACCCACCGCACGGTTTACCACCCGGATCCTTGTACGCACACCTACCGACCCCAGCCGGTTCAACGGAACCGTGGTTGTCGAGTGGCTCAACGTCAGTGGCAACACCGATATCGATGTCGACTTCGGACACATGAACGAGGAGATCACGAGAGGGTATGCGTGGGTGGGTGTTTCCGCGCAGGCTGCCGGAATCACCAGCACCGGAGGCAGTGGCCTCGGCGACGGGGTCGTGGGCCTTCTCACCTGGGATCCCGAGCGTTACGGCGCACTTGATCACCCCGGTGACCATTACTCCTACGACATCTTTTCTCAGGTCGGCGCTGCCCTACGTGCGCCCGGCGATGTCGATCCGCTTGGCGGCCTGATTCCGACACAACTGCTCGCAGCCGGGCAGTCACAGTCAGGTTTCCGCATGCTGACCTACGTCAACGCCGTTCATTCTCATGCACGAGTCTTCGACGGCATGATCATTCACGCGCGCGGAGGTATCGGAGCTCCGCTCGGCGACGGCATGATGCTCATGGATCCGGCGCCTGCCCGCGTGCGCGCGGATCTCGACGTTCCGGTTTTCCAGTTGATCACCGAGACCGAGCTTTTCGAACTGTGCGGTGGACCAGGACCCACCAGTTTTGTCGCGGCTCGTCAGCCCGACACCGACATGATCCGAACCTGGGAAATCGCCGGCACAGCGCACTCCGACGCCTATTCTCTGAAAATCCTTCATCCACAGTATGTTCGACAGTTCTCCGACATCAGGGATCTGGCAGCCCTGTTCCCGATCGTCAACGACGGGCCGCAGCGCTACGTCGCCAACGC
Source organism: Rhodococcus sp. ACPA4 (assembly GCF_002300185.1). Classification (NCBI taxonomy): domain Bacteria; kingdom Bacillati; phylum Actinomycetota; class Actinomycetes; order Mycobacteriales; family Nocardiaceae; genus Rhodococcus; species Rhodococcus sp. ACPA4. The sequence goes on along the minus strand of NZ_NSDY01000002.1, from coordinate 1,451,756 downwards.
CGCTTTGCGCGGGCTGCGTCAGTGGGCTGCGGGCGGCGCGGCACCCACCTCAGCACCCATCATCGACACTGCCGACAATGCGGTGGTGCGAGACCGCCACGGCAACGCGACCGGCGGCGTGCGCACTCCTCAACTCGATGTCCCGATTGCCACATTGACGGGCGAACTAACCCATGTGCCTCATAACGGCGCAACGGTCGCCTTCGACGCGGCGACACTCACTGAGCTCTACCCGAGTCACGACATGTACGTCACTGCCTTCTCCGACGCCGCTCAGCGTGCCGTCGACAGCGGTTACCTGCTCCCCGAGGACGCTGCGATTCTGATCGCCGACGCTCAGGGATCCGACGTCGGCCGCTAGCGGTCAATTCTGCAGGTGCTCTGCGAGCAACCGGTCCAGTTGCTGCGGTGCCTCGTCGGGTATCCAGTGGCTCACGCCGCGAAGAACTTCGAATCGGTACGGGCCGTCCACGTATCGCGTCGTGAGCTCGGCTCCCTTTCTCCCGAGCACGATGTCGCCGTCGCTCCAGATGTGCAGTGTCGGCACGCTGACGCGCCCGGAACCCGCGCTCGGACTGTTCAACGCCAACGCGCGATACCAATTCAGGCCACCGCGTAGGCGTCCCGGCATGGCCATCGCGTCCCGATCGCGGCGGGCGCACTCGAGGCTCTGCCCGCTCTTGACCATGATTGTGTCAGCGGTTCGGCGCAGTATCCATTCCGGAAGTATCGGCAGCTGGAAGGCAAGCATGTACCAGGATCGCAGGGCTTGACTGCTGGTCAGCAATGCTCGGACAAACGCCGCAGGATGCGGAACCGACAACGCCGTCAAGGTGCGGATCAAGTCCGGGCGCTCGGCCGCGACCTGCCAAGCCACGGCGGCTCCCCAGTCGTGGCCGACCAGGTGCACCGGGGCGGCGCCGGCTGCGTCGATCAGGGCAACAGTGTCGGCGGCAAGCTCGCTGCGGCGATACGCACTCCGAGCGCTCGGCCGGGCCTCCGGCGAATAGCCACGTTGATCCGGCGCGAGCGTCCGATAGCCCCGGGCATGGAGCAACGGCACCAGCCGATCCCAAGACGTCGAGTCCTGCGGAAAGCCGTGAAGTAGGACAACTACCGGTCCGTCGAGTGGGCCTTCGTCGCGGACGTCAAACGACAATCCAGAGCGTGTGTACCTTCGTAATCTCGGCACCGGGCGCGTCATAACACGACTTTAAGTGCAATTCGTTGCATTTGTGACCCAGTCCACCGTCCACAGAAGCGTGACGTTAGGTATCTTGCTTGCAGCGGTACTGGACCACAGTTCCCACAAACGTAAGGACTTACGACATGCAGTCTGTTGAAGACGTATTGCCCGAAGGCGTCACCCTCGATGACATCACCAAGGTTTTCAAGCTCGGTGCCGCTGCCATCGCCTTCTTCACCGCGGTGTCCGCCTTCAGCTGATCACCACGCTTCACAAATAACTGGCCGGCCTTCGGGGAGTCCGGCCAGTTTTTGTATGTTGACCCAGATTTCATTCTTCCGAAAGCGGCAAACCGCCCAAAAAGCCGTCAGGCTTGCTAACTTTCTCCTGCACGGCACAACGCCGAGCACTTCAACACTCGGAGGACATTCGTGGGTTCCATCAGCACGCTCAGCACAGTCATCGACGTCCTTGCAGCGATCCAGAAGGCCTTGAAGCTTATTCCGGTGAACAGCTGATCGTTGCAGAACACTCGCCAGATGGTCGGCGAGAAACAAGCGGGGCCGACTTTTGTCGGCCCCGCTTGTCATTCGAGCGGATGGCGGGATTCGAACCCACGTGAACGGCTTTGCAGGCCGGTGCCTAGCCACTCGGCCACACCCGCGTCATGAAGTAACTATGCCCTCGATGCCGCCGCCGAACCACAGTTTTGATCAGCGTGATTCGGGCTACGCCCCTGTGTGCCTTTCCGGTAGCGGGAACTACCAGAAAGGCGCACGGGGGCGAAGCCCCCTGTTTGCTGGGTTACTGGCCGCCAAAGGAGGGGTACTCGCTTGGGAAATACCGACTGTGCCGTACCAGAACAGGCATGGTTCACTCGGGGCTGGAGTGACGCAAGTTACGCCATGCCCCCGAGACGAAAGGCAGCACCGATGCCCCGAGCACGACTTACGGCCGCGACTGCCCTGGCCGCAGCTGCACTGGCCACATTGACAGGTCTCGCTGCGATCGTCGTTGCACCACCTATCGCCTCGGCCGAGAGCACCAACGGCACCGGCATGGCCTATTCGGACCGGACCTTCCAGCCGTTCACCGCGTCGAACGGTCTTTCGTCGAAATACCACGTGTACGCCGCGGGCATTCCCCAGGACCATGCCGCCGGATTGGTGCTGCAGTTCCACGGAGACGGGGCGTACGAATTCGCGAACCCCACCTCGTCGTACAGCCTCGGCGGCCCGTCGGGCATCGTGGCACAAGCCCGCTCACGGGGTTACATCACTGTCCCCGTGCGCACCCCGGACTCTGCCGGGGAAATTACGTGGTGGGAAAACGGGAGCGCAAACGCAGACTTTGTCGCAAACCTGCTCGACACTCTCGAAACGGGCTACAACATCGACACCGAGGACATCTGGCTCGTCGGCTACAGCGGGGGCTCCCAGTTCATCACTCAGTTCTTCCTACCGAAGTACTCGAGCAAGATCGACGGCGGCGGCACTGTGGTCTTCGGCGGCGGCGGCGTGCCACGCGTCTCGGCGCAGCCCTTTGCCGACGGTCTGATCGCCGACCTTCCCATGCATTGGTACACCGGGGCCGCCGACAACGGCACTAACGTCAGCGACGGTTACAACGCCGTGCTCGACGCCCAGAAGGGGTCGGCTTGGTATTCGGCACAAGGCTTTACGACGGATCTCGAGTCTCCCGCCGGCCTCGGCCACAACCTCTCCGGCACATTCGGCACGGTTCTCGCGCGTCACCTGGACGATCACGCCCCGAACAATCAGGTTCCCACAACCACGGTCGCCGCTACACCCGAGCCGACTGCAACCCAGCCGACAACAACAACCACGACGACCACCCCAGCAACAACAACCAGCCCTCCCCCGATCACCACGACAACAACGCCGGTCGCTACGACAACGACAACGACAACGCCACCACCGGCGGTGTGGAACTACACGCTGACTCCGACGAGGATCGGCGCAAATCTAGTCGTCACTATTCCTGCCGGAACCAGTCGGACTACGTTCCGGGTGACAGCCACCCAAGGCCCGTTCTACGTGTACAACTACACAACGCGAACCGGGCTGCGGACGCTGAGCATCGTCTCCAGTCTCGCCCCGAATACGACGTACAACTACACCGTGGAAGCCGATGACGAAATCGTCGGGTCGGGGTCGTTCCAAACGCTTCCCTGACCAACGGGAACAAATCGGACCGTCCTGTTGCTGACTTGCTTCGTGACTGCCGAGAAGACCGCCACCGCACCACCCGTGGATCCCGCTGCTTCGCCGACAACGGTTGAACGTAAGCCGAGCATCGGAAAGATCCTTGCTCTCGGATCCATGACGGCGCTCGGCCCCTTCACCATCGACATGTATCTACCGGCGTTGCCGGATATCGCCGACGACCTCGGCACCTCGTCGTCGACGGTCCAGCTCACGATCACGGGAACGTTGATCGGACTGGCCCTCGGGCAATTGCTCGTCGGCCCGCTTTCGGACACTCTCGGCCGTAAGAAGCCGTTGCTCGCCGGCATCGGCGTGCACGTCGTCGCGTCGTTGCTGGCCGTGTTTGCGCCCACGATTGCTGTTCTCGGCATTCTGCGGGTATTCCAGGGCATGGGCGCGGCCGCTGCCGCTGTGGTCACGATGGCGATCGTGCGCGATCTGTACAGCGGCAATACCGTAGCCGTCGTCATGAGTCGGCTGATGCTTGTTCTCGGCGTCGCGCCGATTCTGGCCCCCAGCATCGGCGGCGCACTGTTGGTTGCGCTCGATTGGCGCGGGATCTTTGTCGTCCTTGCATTGATCGGTGTCGGCACGGCCATGATCGGCGCCTTCGGGATTCCGGAGACTCTGCCCCGCGAGAAGCGGCGCGCCAGCGGCGTGCGATCAGTTCTCCAGATGTACGGATCGCTTCTCCGTGATCGCACCTTCATGGTCCTGACGCTGGTCTCCAGCGTCGGTATGGCGTCTCTGTTCGCGTACGTTTCCGGTGCCTCGTTTGTCTATCAGGACCAGTACGGCCTCAATCAGCAGGAGTTTGCACTGCTGTTCAGCGCCGGCGCCATTGCACTGATCGGCGCGTCACAGGTCAACGTCCGTCTGCTGGATCGCTGGACGCCGCAGCAGATCACCCGGTCGGCGCTTGTCACTGCAGTTGCCTCTGGAGTCTTGGTCATCGTCGTCGCGGCGCTCGACCTTGGCGGCCTGATCGGATTTGTGATCGCGCTGTGGGTCATGCTCGGCGCGGTGGGATTTGTTCTACCGAACGCCCCGGCACTGGCACTCTCCCGTCACGGAGAAGCAGCCGGAACGGCTGCCGCGATGCTGGGCGCGTTCCAGTTCGGTGTGGGCGCTGCCATCGCCCCGGCTGTCGGACTGCTCGGAAACACCAGTACTGCGCTCGCCGTCACGATGACGGCCTGTGTTTCCGTGGGATTGATCGCTCTAGTGGCGACTAGCCGCACGGCTCAGGTCTAGCCGGCAGCCGCAAACCATTCGCTGTAGAAGGTCGCCAGTCCGATCACGCAGGAAATGGCCACGAAAATCCAGAAGCGAGCGATCACCACTGTCTCGGGCCAACCGAGTAACTCGAAGTGATGATGTATCGGGGCCATCTTGAATACGCGTCGGCCGGACGATTTGAACACAAGCACCTGGATGATCACCGACAGGATCTCGGCCACGAACAGGGCGCCGATGATGACCATCAGTAGTTCGGTGTGTGTGGTGACCGAAAGACCGACAACCAAACCGCCGAGTGCCAATGAACCGGTGTCGCCCATGAAGATCTGAGCCGGCGCCGCGTTCCACCACAGGAACCCGAGGCACGCCCCACCCGCCGCTGCGGCAACTATCGCAAGGTCGAGTGGGTCGCGAACGTCGTAGCACCCGGCAACAGGATCGAGGACGCAGGAGTTCCGGTACTGCCATCCTGCGATGACAACGTAAGTGCCCAGGATCATGCCCATCGACCCGGCTGCGAGGCCGTCGAGACCGTCGGTGAAGTTGACGGCGTTGGACCACGCAAAGACAAGCACGCAGAAGAAGATCAGGAACCCGATGGTTCCCATCGAGAACACCGAGATATCTCGAACGTGGGAGAGATATTGACTGCCGGGCGTTACGCCCTTGCTGTTGGAGAACTGCAGAAACAGCACACCGAAAATGATGGCGCTCGCCAACTGTCCGACGGTCTTCGCCGTCTTGTTCAATCCGAGGTTGCGTTTCTTGCGGATCTTGATGAAGTCGTCGAGGAAGCCGACCACACCCAAGGAAGTTGCCAGCGCCAGCACCAACCATCCCGACGCGGACAATCTGGGCAGACGCGAACCGAAACCGATGGCATGGGCAGCCAGGTACCCGGCCCACATGCCCGCGATGATCGCGATGCCGCCCATGGACGGCGTACCGCGCTTACCCTGATGGCTCTGCGGACCGTCGATGCGGATCTCATGCCCGAGCCCCTGTTTGGACAACACCCGGATGAGGAAGGGCGTCAAGAACAGAGCGACGAACAACGAGACGCCACCCGCGACGAGGATTGAAATCACTCGGAGGACTCTACAGATGTGACGGCCCGCGACACATAATCAGACAAGGCGCTCAGGCTCTGGCAGGCATGGGATGATCGAACGTATGCCTCCCCTTTCGCCGCTTCCCATCGACCCCATCGAAGAGGCGCATCGGCAATGGACCGAGCACGGTTGGAGTGACGTTGCCGACGGGATGGCCGCTGTCACGTCGGTGATGCGGGCGCAGCAGATCATGATGGCGCGAGTCGAGGAAGTGCTCAAACCGCTGGGGTTGACGTTCGCTCGCTACGAGTTGTTGACACTGCTCACCTTTACGAGGTCGGGCGCACTGCCCATGACGAAGGCCAGCGCACGCTTGCAGGTTCACCCCACCAGCGTCACGAATGCGGTGGATCGCCTCGAGAAAGCGCAATTGGTACGACGTGTCCCCCACCCCAGCGATCGTCGTACAACACTCATCGAGATTTCGGATTCCGGCCGAGCACTGGCGCTCGAGGCTACGGAACTGCTGAATGCCAAGGTCTTTGCGAACCCAGGCTTGGAACCGGACAAGCTCACGCAATTAGTGACAATCCTCACTGAATTGCGGAAGACCGCTGGCGATTTCGAGGGGTGAAACCACAACGATCCTGAAGGATTTCACTCGCTGAGCGAGCAGAATCCTTCAGGATCGTGGGGACTTGTCAGCGGTGCTTGAACTCAGCTGACCGCTTCTCGACGAATGCGGCCATGCCTTCCTTCTGATCTTCGGTAGCGAAGGTCGAGTGGAAGACCCGACGCTCGAAGCGGACGCCCTCGGCGAGGGAAGACTCAAAGGAGCGGTTGACCGCTTCCTTGGCCATCATCGCGATCGGCAGGGACATCTCGGCAATCGTGGTTGCCGTCTTCAGTGCGTCGTCGAGCAGATCTGCCGCCGGGACGATGCGAGACACCAGGCCGGCGCGCTCGGCTTCTTCGGCGTCCATGTTGCGTCCGGTGAGGCACATTTCCATGGCCTTTGCCTTGCCCACCGCGCGGGTAAGACGCTGTGAGCCACCGATTCCGGGGATAACTCCGAGCTTGATCTCGGGCTGGCCGAACTTGGCGTTATCCGCGGCGATGATGAAGTCGCAGAGCATCGCGAGTTCGCAACCGCCACCGAGTGCGTATCCGGCAACTGCGGCGATCAGCGGCTTGCGAGCTGCGGCAACTCGATCCCACGGGGTGAAGAAATCCTCGACGTACGCGTCCATGTACGTCTTGGACTGCATTTCCTTGATGTCGGCGCCGGCGGCAAATGCGCGCTCGGAACCGGTGATCAGAATGGCACCGATGTTGTTGTCCGCTTCGAGGTCGGTTACCGCGGCAACAACCTCGTTCATCAGCTCGGAGTTGAGTGCGTTGAGCGCCTTGGGACGGTTGAGCGTGATGACGCCGACGCGGCCCTTACGCTCGAGAATGATGGTGTTGAAGTCGGTCACTGCTGTCCTTCGGTCGAACGGTCTCGGATGTCGTTGATGATGGCAGAGAAGTCCTGACCACCGGCACCCGCGGCATGGTACTGGCTGTAGAGCTCAGCAGCCTTGAGACCGAGTTCGGCGTCAACACCATTGGTACGCAGGGCATTTGCTGCCAGACCGAGATCCTTGTCCATCAACGCGACCGCAAAACCCGGCTGGTAGTCATTGTTGGCCGGGCTGGTAGGCACCGGTCCTGGTACCGGGCAGTTGGACGTGAGCGCCCAGCACTGTCCCGATGCGTTGGACGCGACGTCGAAGAGCGCCTGGTTGCTCAGTCCGAGCTTCTCACCCAGCACGAATGCTTCGCTGATCGCGATCATCGAGACACCGAGGATCATGTTGTTGCAGATCTTCGCGGCCTGACCGACACCGGCGTCGCCGCAGTGAACGACCTTGCGGCCCATCACGTCCAGCAACGGAGACGCGGCCTGGAAGTCCTCTTCGGATCCGCCGACCATGAATGCGAGGGTTCCGGCGGTTGCGCCGACAACACCACCGGAGACCGGGGCGTCGACGCTACGGTGTCCGGCGGCCTCTGCCCGCTCGTGTGCTTCGCGGGCATCGGCGACGTCGATCGTCGAACAGTCGATGAACAGTGTGCCCGGCTTAGCGACGGGCAGCAGATCGTCGTACAGCCCCAGAACGTGCTTACCGCTCGGCAGCATCGTGATGACGACGTCTGCGTCGCGCACCGCATCGACAGCCGAATCCGCTACCGATGCACCGTCTTTGACCGCCTGCTCGAGGGCTGCCGGCGCCAGGTCGAACCCGACTACCGTGTGTCCGGCCTTGACGAGATTGGCCGCCATCGGTCCACCCATGTGTCCGAGTCCGATAAATCCAATGGTGCTCATTAGTGATGCTCCTTCGGCGGTGATCAGTTGCCTTGCGGTTGAGGGGTGAGGCCGAGTTCCTGCTCGCCGAGGGGCGCAAAATACGCGTCCACGGCGGCTTCGGTGACGTCCGCGAGGGTCGCGGGCAGCCACTGCGGGTTGCGGTCCTTCTCGACCACCTGTGCGCGGATGCCCTCGACGAGATCGTGCGAACTCAGTGACGCCGTCGACACCCGGAACTCCTCGTTCAGAACGTCTTCGAGACTGTCGGCACCCTTGGCGTGACGAAGTGAACGCAACGTGACGGCCAGCGCGATCGGCGACTTACCGAGAATCTGCTCGGCGGCCTTCTCCGCTTCGGGAATTCCACTGGCGCGCAGTCGCTCGACAATCGCGACGACATTGTCTGCCGAGTACGCGGCGTCGATCCAACTCTGCTGTGCCAGTAGTTCCGAAACCGGTGCGGGCTCGGCAAATTGAGCAACGGCCTGCTCTACCGTCGACGATGCGATCGCCTCGATGAACGTCTCGATGTTCTCGGACGGGATGAAGTGATCCGCGAATCCCGTCGCGATGGCGTCGCCGGCACTCAAGCGTGCCGTGGTGAGCGCGATGTGTGTTCCCAGCTCTCCGGGAGCGCGCGAGAGCAGGTACGTTCCGCCGACGTCGGGGATGAATCCGATTCCGGTCTCGGGCATTCCGATCATGGAACGCTCGGTCACGATGCGGACGTCGCCGTGTGCGGACACTCCGACACCTCCGCCCATGACGATGCCGTCCATGATTGCAATGTACGGCTTCGGGTAGTTCGAGATCTCGGCGTTGAGGATGTACTCGTCGCGCCAGAAGTCGAGCGAACCGGTCTTGCCGTCCTTGGCGTCGTGGTAGATCGAGACGATGTCGCCGCCCGCGCACAGGCCACGTTCGCCTGCACCGGTCAGGACAACGGCCTTGACCTCGTCGTCGGACTTCCAGGCCTCGAGTGCCGCGGCCATCGCCGTCACCATCGAGTGGTTGAGCGCGTTGATCGCCTTGGGACGGTTGAGGGTGATGAGTCCCAGCCCGTCGCGCTTCTCGATCAGAACTTCGTTCTCTTCGGTCATGCTGCTCCCTGCTTTCCCTGCCCTGCGATCACACTGCGAGCGATGACCACACGCATGATCTCGTTGCTGCCTTCGAGGATCTGGTGAACGCGAAGATCGCGAACGATCTTCTCGATCCCGTACTCAGCAAGATAGCCGTACCCGCCGTGAAGCTGTAGCGCCCGGTTGGCCACGTCGAAACCGTTGTCGGTCGCGAAGCGCTTCGCCATCGCGCACAGTTCCACGACATCGGGTGCGCCCTCGTCGAGAGCTGCGGCAGCGCGCCACAGCAGGGTTCGCGCAGCTTCCAGGTCGGTCCGCATATCGGCGAGCTGGAACTGCAGAGCCTGCGATTCGATCAACGCCGAACCGAAAGCCTTGCGGTCCACCAGATATCCGACGGCTTTGTCGAACGCCGCCTGTGCGCCGCCCACCGAGCACGCCGCGATGTTGAGGCGACCGCCGTTGAGGCCCTTCATCGCGATGCGGAATCCGCTGCCTTCTTCGCCGAGCATGTTGGCGGCGGGCACGCGCACGTCCTCCATGATCACCTGACGAGTGGGCTGTGCGTTCCAGCCCATCTTGATCTCGTTGGCACCGAAGGACAGGCCAGGCGAATCCTTCGGCACGATGAACGCCGTGATTCCCTTGGCACCAGCAGATCCGGTTCGGGCCATCACGACGTAGACATCGGAAGTCCCTGCGCCGGAGATGAACTGCTTGACACCGTTGAGGATGTAGTCGTCGCCGTCGCGAACAGCCTTGGTGCTCAAGCCGGCCGCGTCGGAACCTGCACCGGGCTCGGTCAGGCAGTAACTGCCCAACTGATCCATCGAGCAGAGTCCGGGTACCCACTTGTGGCGCTGTTCGTCGTTGCCGAACTGGTCGATCATCCACGTGACCATGTTGTGGATGGAGATGTACGCGGCGATCGACGGATCCCCCTTGGCGAGCTCCTCGAAGATCCGAGCGGCGTCGACGCGGGTCAGTTCACTGCCACCGACATCCTCGCGAATGTAGATCCCGCCCATCCCCAGGGACGCCGCCTTGCGGAGAACGTCCACCGGGAAATGCTTGGTCTGATCCCACTCCACCGCATTCGGTGCCAGATGCTCGGCCGCGAAGTCGCGGGCAGTGTCACGAATCGCCCGCTCGTCATCGGTCAGAGTAAACATGGAAAGTGTTCCGATCAGTTCATCGTGGGGATGACGAAGTGGTTGGTCTCTTCCTTCTTGCCGGAAGGCCAGCGCTGCGTCACCGTCTTGGTCTTGGTGTAGAAACGGAAGGAGTCGGGACCGTGCTGGTTCAGGTCACCGAAGCCGGAGCGCTTCCAGCCACCGAAGGTGTGGTACGCGATCGGGACCGGGATCGGCACGTTGACGCCGACCATGCCGACGTTGACGCGGGCCGTGAAGTCACGCGCGGTGTCGCCGTCACGGGTGAAGATGGAAACGCCGTTGCCGTACTCGTGTTCCGTCGGAAGACGCAGTGCCTCTTCGTAATCGGCAGCGCGCACAACCTGAAGTACGGGTCCGAAGATCTCTTCCTTGTAGATGCGCATATCCGACGTAACGTTGTCGAACAGGGTTGCGCCGGCGAAGAATCCGCCTTCGTGGCCTTCGAGGGTGAAGCCGCGGCCGTCGACGACTGCCGTTGCGCCCTCGTCGATGCCGATCTGCACGTAGTTGTTGACGCGGTCGAGGGCGTCCTGGCAGACGAGGGGACCGAAGTCCACACCTTCGTCGTCACTGCGACCGATCTTCAGCTTCGCGACGCGTTCCTTCAGCTTGGCAACCAGCGCATCTGCCGTCTCTTCGCCGACGGGAACGGCAACGGAGATGGCCATGCAACGCTCACCGGCGCTGCCGTAGCCGGCACCGATCAGGGCGTCGGCAACCTCGTCGAGGTCTGCGTCGGGCATGACGATCGCGTGGTTCTTGGCACCACCGAAGCACTGTGCACGCTTGCCGTGAGCTGCGGCGGTCTCGTAGATGTACTGGGCGATCGGCGTGGAGCCGACAAAACCGACAGCCTTGATGCGGTCGTCGGTGAGCAGGACGTCGACAACTTCCTTGTCACCGTTGACCACGTTGAACACGCCAGCGGGCAGTCCGGCTTCGAGGAACAGCTCGGCCAGGCGCAGCGGCACGGAGGGGTCGCGCTCGGACGGCTTGAGAATGAAGGCGTTACCTGCGGCGAGGGCCGGGCCGGCCTTCCACAGCGGGATCATCGCGGGGAAGTTGAAGGGCGTGATGCCGGCAACGACGCCCAGCGGCTGACGCATCGAGTACACGTCGATACCCGTGCCTGCGCTCTCGGTGAATTCGCCCTTGAGCAGGTGCGGAGCACCGACGGCAAATTCGATGACCTCGAGGCCACGCTGGATGTCACCCTTGGCGTCAGCGACGGTCTTGCCGTGCTCGGACGAGAGGAGACGAGCGAGGGAGTCCATCTCAGCCTGAGCGAGCTGGAGGAATTTCATGAGCACGCGGGCGCGCTTCTGCGGGTTGAAAGCAGCCCAGACCTTCTGCGCCTCTTCTGCATTGGCGATGATGGCTTCGGTTTCGGCCTTGCTTGCGAGCGGGACGCGCGCCTGAACCTTACCGGTGTTGGGATCGAAGACGTCTGCAAATCGATCGGAAGCTCCGGGAACCCGCTTGCCACCGACGAAGTGCGTCAACTCTTGAACTGCCGCATTGTCAACCATTGTGCTAACCCGTTCCTTGCTCGTTGTGGACTGCCCGAGAAGCAGCGCCGAGTATGTCTACCATCCTATAGTTGGATGTCCATGTATGTCTAGGGCCGAAGCCGCGGACAGCGCAATTTCCCGGTCGGTGACCTCATATCCACCGCTACCACCGCCCGGCCCACCGGAACCTTCGACGATCGCGCGAGCGGACAAGTGGATCGCGTCGACTCCGGTCGCCGCAATTGCGGCAATATCGGGAATCCGGACGCCGCCACCGGCCATGATCTGGATCCGCCCCGCGGCGTGATCGACCAGGGTCCCCAACTCCGCCAGCCCTTCGGCGCAGGTCGGGGCACCGCCCGACGTCAAGACCCGGGTTACTTCGAGATCCACCAAGATGTCGAGTGCCACATTTCTGTCCGGCACCACGTCGACGGCGCGGTGTGCGGTGACTTCGACAGTTGACGGGTCGATGCAGTCGATGATCGAACGCATCGCGTCGACATCGACCGCGGAGGTTTCGGTCAGAGCGCCGATCACTATCCCGGACGCACCTGCTGCCACTGCGGCGCGTGTGTCACGGCATATCACCACCATCTCGTCGGCAGAGTATACAAATCCACCAGCCCGTGGCCGGATCAGGACATGCACCGGAACACCCACTGCCACAACTGCTTCGATCAATCCGTAGCTGGGGGTGAGACCACCGGTTGCCCCCAGTGCCGCACAGAGTTCAACACGCGCCGCCCCCACGGCGAGTGCGATCTGCGCCCCACGAACATCCTGAACGGCAAGTTCGAGAGCGCTCATGTCAGTACGACTGCCAGGGTGGCTTGTTCTCGAGCGCGTACCGGTAGTAGTCGGCCAACTTCAACCGCCCGGCAGCAGCTTCGTCGATGACCACCGTGACGTGGCGATGCCACTGCAGGATCGATGCGGGGCAAAATGCCGTCAATGGGCCTTCGACGGCTGCAGCAATCGCGTCGGCCTTGCCTTCGCCGGTCGCGATCATCACCAAATGCCGTGCATCACTGATAGTTCCGAGGCCCTGGGTGAGAACGTGATGAGGAACATCGTCAGGACGCTCGAAGAAACGAGCGTTGTCGATTCGCGTCTGCTCCGTCAACGTCTTGACCCGGGTTCGCGACGACAGGGCGGAACCGGGTTCGTTGAAACCTATGTGTCCGTCGGTGCCGATTCCGAGCAGCTGGACGTCCACTCCCCCGGCTTCGGCGATACTACGGTCGTAGCGTTCCACTTCGGCATCGGGAATTGCTGCTTCACCGTCTGGGCTGAACACCCGTTCCGGATCCAGATTGACGTGGTCGACGAATTCGGCGCGAATCACCGAATAGTACGACTGCGAATGGCTTTTCGGCAGTCCAAGATACTCGTCGAGCAAGAATGCCTGAGCCTGCGAGAAGTCCAGTCCCGACACCCGGTGACGACGCGCCAGCTCGCGGTACGTCCCGATCGGCGACGAACCTGTTGCGAGCCCAAGCGTCGTAGCACCGCGTCGGACATAGCCTTCGACGATGTCTGCTGCCGTCGAGTCGACCTCCAGCGGGGTAGGCATGATGACAATTTCCATCAGATTTCCTTTCCGGCGGCCCGACCGCCGTGTAGTACGCGCACCGGGCGCAGGTGACGATCGGTGACCAGGATGTCGGCGCGGTAGCCGGCAGTCAGCGATCCATGTGAATCGTGCAGTCCCAGCAGTGTTGCCGGGGTACGAGTGGCAGCGGTGACGGCATCGGCGAGTGCAACTCCGCTGTCGAACACGGTGCTACGCAGCACATCCAGCAGTCGTGCCGTTCCGCCGGCTATGGCCCCGTCCGAACCGTCGGATGTGGCAAGTCTGGCGACGCCACCGCTCACCACCACATCCAGAGCGCCCAGTTGATAGTTTCCGTCGGCCATTCCGGCGGCAGCCATGGAATCACTGACCAGCGTGATCTGGTCTGCGCCGACGGTATCGAACACCATGGACACCGTTTCCGGAGCCAGATGCACTCCATCGGCGATCAGTTCCACCACCATCTCTCCTCTCCCGGCGGCCGCGAGGCACGCCGCCACCGGACCCGGCGAACGGTGATGCAACGGCGGCATCCCGTTGAACAGGTGTGTTGCGCTCACCCGACCGCTGCGAGCCGCCTGTCCGATCCGGGTCGACGTAGTCGCCGCATCGGCGTCGGTGTGTCCGAAGCTGGGCAGAATTTCGCGTCGACGCATGACGTCGAGCAGTTTCTCGAAATTCTCCGTCTCCGGTGCCAGAGTCATCGAACGCACGTGCCCGCGGGCCGCGTTGCACATCTCTTCGAGCAGGTCAGGGTCCCCGGGAACTATGGCTGCGGGATCCTGGGCACCACATCGAACACAATTGATAAACGGCCCTTCGAGGTGGATACCCAGAATCTCGCCGTCCTCAACCAGGTCGGCCAACATCGCGGCTTGGCGCATCAGATCCGCACGGGGCGCCGACACCAAACTTGCCAACAGACCGGTCGTCCCGTGCTCACGGTGATGCGACGCGGCCACTCGGGCGCCCGCCGCGTCGGTGTTGGGGAAACCCGCTCCCGCGGCGCCGTGACTGTGGACGTCGATCAGCCCGGGAAGAATCACGCAGTCGGTTGCGTCCGGAACATCAGCGGGATCCGGGCCATCAGCTAAGGCATAGTCCTTTGCCGCCCCCACCCAGCTGATCAGCTCACCGTCGACCACAACGATGCCGTCGTCGATGCTCCCGGAGGAACCGCCGACAACGGTGCCGCGCAGCACGAGTGACTCGGTCACGAGGAATTCCTGATGCTCGCGACCGCCGCCCTGCCGTCGACCGGCGTTCGGGCACTACGAGCCGCCGACGCCATCTGCAGGCATACCTCGAGATCGAGCGCCGACAGTTCCGCGCGAACGGCCCCGATCGCTGCGACGGACATCGACAGACTCGACACCCCGAGACCGACCAACACCGGCGCCAACAGCGGATCCGACGCCGATTCCCCGCACACACCAACAGGTTTGCCTGCGACGGCTCCGGCCTGACCGACCATCGCGATCAGGTCGAGGACTGCCGGCTGCCACGGGTCGAGCAGGTGTGCGAGGCTGCCCGTCATCCGGTCGACCGCACAGGTGTACTGGCTCAGGTCATTGGTTCCGATACTCAGGAAATCCAGATGTTCGAGGAGATCTCCTGCGCGCAGGGCCGCAGCCGGAACCTCGATCATCGCGCCCACCTTGCCGACCCCACGGGATCGGGCGAGTTCCGCGAAGCCCGCAGCTTCATCGGCCGTCGCGACCATCGGTGCCATGACGCGCAAATCCGCGCCGGTTGCATCGGCAGCCGCAACCAGTGCGTCGAGCTGGGTTACCAGAGTGTCCGGATACAGATTTGCCACGCGGAGCCCCCGAATTCCGAGCGCCGGATTCTCCTCGACCCCGAGATCCAGGAAGGGCAACGGTTTGTCGGAACCGGAATCGAGGGTCCGCACCACAACGGCGCTTCCGGCAAAGTGCTCGAAAACAGCTCTGTACGTTGCGGTCTGCTCCGCCACGGAGGGTGCATCGTGGCGACCGAGATACGAGAATTCGGTACGGAACAGGCCAACGCCCTCACAGTCGGCGGCGCCCGCACGTTCGGCATCGGCCACGGTCCCGATGTTTGCCGCCAAGCGCACGGCAAAACCGTCGCGGGTACGTCCGGGACCGCGTGCAGTCGCGGCGCGAGCAGCACGGGCCGATGCTTCCCTGGCGACCTCACTGCACTGCTCGGGGCTCGGATCGATCGTCACCGTCCCGCTCGAACCGTCGAGGATCAGAACAGCGCCCGGGATCAGCCGATCGGTATCCGCGCAGTTCACCACCGCCGGAATGCCGAGCGACTTGGCGAGGATGGCGGTGTGACTGGTTGGCCCGCCCTCTGCGGTGAGCAATCCGACCACGTCGGTGTCGCCGAGCGTTGCCGTATCGGCGGGCGCCAGATCCCGGGCCACCAGAATGTACGGGTAACCGGGGTTGGGGATTCCTGGCATCGGTTCGCCGCGCAGCACTGCGACCACCCGCTGAGCGAGGTCACGCAGATCTGTTGCCCGCTCGGCCATGTACCCGCCAACCGCGTCGAGCTTGGCGCAGAATCCGTCGAAGGCAACCGTCACCGAATGTGCTGTCGGCAGACCTGATTCGAGGTTCTTCTGCGCCGCGCCGACGATGGCCCGATCCCGTGCCATCGCCGCCGACGTGGTCAGGATGTCCGCGGAGACACCGTCGACGGATTCGGCGCGGCGCAGGAGTTCCGCACTGACGGTGTCGAGCGCCGCTCGAATTCTGGCCAGTTCGGACTCCGGCTCGCCGGTGATCGGATCCTGCGCCGAAGTACGTTCGGGCACTGCGAAACTCAACCAGGGTGCGCAGACGACTCCGGCACTGACTCCGAGTGCACTGATCTGGTTCCGCTCGGTGATTGTTGCCGTTGTCATGTGTCAGCGCCCTTCCAGTTCCTTGTCGAGTTTCTTCTCCACTTCCGCGACGAGTGGTGCGTCGGTCCGGGTGTCGCCTTCGGCAGCGAGCGCCATTTCGGCTTCGAGAAGCGCAGCATCAGGCTCGCCTGCCGCAACCTCGGCTTCTTCCTCACGGCCTGGGGTGCGCAGGTTCCACTTCTTGATGACAAAGCTGAAGAGGAAGTAGTAGATGAGCGCGTACCCAAGTCCGATCGGGATGAGCATCCAGGCGTTGGTGGCCTTGCCGAAGTTCAGGACGTAGTCGAAGAAACCGGCGGAGAAGGTGAATCCGTCGTGGATTCCCAGTGCGTTGACCAACGCCATCGACGTACCGGTCAGAAGCGCGTGGATGACGTACAGCGGCCACGCGACAAACATGAACGAGTATTCGAGGGGCTCGGTGATGCCAGTGAGGAAGGCGGTGAGGCCGGTGGAGAGCATGATGCCGCCGACAAGCTTCTTCTGAGAGGGCTTGGCATTGCGCCAGATGGCAAACGCCGCCGCCGGCAGGGCAAACATCATGATCGGGAAGAATCCGGTCATGAACGTCCCGGCAGTGGGGTCACCGGCAAAGAACCGGTTGAGGTCGCCGCGGATGATCTGACCGCTGGCGTTCTGGTAGTCGCCGATCAGGAACCACACTGCCGAGTTGAGGATGTGGTGCAGGCCGGTCGGGATGAGCAGACGGTTGGCTGCGCCGTAGATGCCGCCGCCGACAACGGTATTCGAGGCAACTGCTTCACCGACCCAGTTCAGTCCGGAGTTGAACAGCGGGTACAAGAACGCCATGAGGACGCCGACGAGCAGGCCGGTAACGGCGGTCAGGATCGGAACCAAACGTCGGCCGTTGAAGAATCCGAGGTAGTCGGGCAGTTTTGTTCGATAGAAGCGCTGCCACAGAATTGCGGAGAGTAGACCCATCACGATGCCGGCGAGTACGCCGTAATTGATCAACGACTGATCCCCGTTGGGATCGGTTTTTCCTTCGAGAACGATCGGCGACATGGCCTTGAAGACACCGTCGATCACTATGTACCCGACCACTGCGGCAAGGGCGGTGGATCCGTCTGCCTTCTTGGCCCACCCGATCGCAATGCCGACGGCAAAGATCAGCGGCAGCCACGTGAACACGGCTTGACCGGCAGCGGAAATCACCGTGGCCGCGCTCTCGAGCGGACTGAACCGGCCGAGCAGGTCGTCCTGGCCGAGTCGCAGAAGGATGCCGGCTGCCGGGAGAACGGCAATGGGCAACATCAAACTTCGGCCGAGGCGTTGTACGCCGGCGAAGAACGTTGATTCCTTCTTGGGAGTGTCGTCGAGCGTCATCGTTGACCTTCTCTGCTCGCTGGGCCGCAACGGGTCGGCCTGCTGGTTTAGGTACGTGAAGTGGACGCCTCGCCCACCGCGAGGAGCCGGAAAATCGTTTTGCCGAAACTGTTGTGGCGTTGCACCGCTAACGGGTACTGTCCGGTCATAACCAGTTGTAGTTTTGCCTGATGAAGCGCAGATGTCAAGACCGGAATGTGATTTAAGTTACGTGTTGACTCACGTCCCGCTATCAGCCAGAGTGCTTCACCAGCGACAACAACCGACGCATTTACGACCACACACAGGAGCAGCAATGTCGAAAGCGGAAGCAATCATCAAGGGCCTCGGCGGCGCCGGGAACATCGTCGAAATCGAAGCGTGCATCACCCGCCTGCGCACCGAGGTCAAGGACGGCGCCAAGGTCGACGAAGCCGCTCTCAAGGCCGCAGGCGCGCACGGCGTGCTCAAGGCCGGCTCCGTCGTCCAGGTGATCGTCGGACCCGAGGCCGACATCCTCGCCGAGGACATCGGGGACATCCTGTGACCGTCTCCGTCCTCGCTCCGCTTCCCGGCCGTGTGTTCGCACTTGCCGACGTTCCCGACCCGGTTTTTGCCCAGCAGATGGTCGGATCAGGGGTAGCCCTCGAACCCGCCCGCGACCAGGGCCACCTCACCGTTGTCGCACCCATCGCCGGGAAGATCCTTAAACTCCATCCCCACGCATTCGTCATCTTCGGCGAGAAGGCAACGGGCGTACTGGTTCACATCGGAATCGACACCGTCAAACTCGAAGGCAAGGGCTTCACGCTCATCGCATCCGAGGGTGACATCGTCGCGGCCGGCGACCCTGTCGTCAGCTTCGATCCGGCGTTCATCGATACCACCGGCTACTCGGCAATCTGCCCGGTTGTAGTCATGGACTCCAAACCCGATACCGTCGAATCCCCTTCTGTGGGAGAAGAAGTGAAGACCGGCGACATCTTGTTCGACTGGTCTGCCTGAATACGAGCGAGGCGGGCGCACCCTCGAAAGAGGATGCGCCCGCCTGCTGTTCGGATTGTGATCAGGCGCGTGTGCCTGCTCGTTCGTTTCCCTGTACTTCCATCTGCAGTTGATAACGGTCGGAGCGGTACCAACTGCACGTGTGCTCGATCGGCGCGCCCTCGCTGAAGGACACTCGATCGAAGTACAGAACGGGTGCCCCCTTCTTCGTCCCGAGCAGAGTGGCGATCTCGATAGTTGCACCGTCGGCGCTGACGGTCTGTTCCGCGCGGTCGATCGGCTTGTCGTACTTGTCGGCCGTCGCACGGTAGATCGACCCGGTCAGGTCGAGGTCGGTGAGCCCGGGCAATTGCTGCGGGTTGTACCAACCGTCGTCGACGCTCACCGGTTCACCGTCTGCCAAGCGCAGGCGTTTGACGTGGTAGCCCAACGATCCCGGCTCCATTCCGAGCGCCGACGCCGTGGCATCGGGCACGGTGTCTTCCTCGTTGACGAGGACCACAGTGGTGGGAACGTGTCCCTGGGCTCGCATTTCCTCGGTGAACGACGCGAGGTGCAGTTTGGATTGAACCTGGCGGTGAGCGACAAAGGTTCCCTTGCCACGCACGCGCACAAGATATCCGTCGTTGACAAGTTGACCGATCGCCTCACGAACCGTGATTCGGCTGACGCCGTAATCCTGCATCAGGTTTCGCTCACTGGTCATCAAGTCGCCCGGCTGCAACTCGCGGGTGCACTTGTGCAGCAGAATGTTTCGCAGTTGCTCGTGTTTGGGTATAGCGCTGTCGCGCAGATGTACGGGCATCACGGCGGCTGCCCCTTTCGTGAAGTGAAAGAATCTATCGTCGACAGGTCCCTACCGGACCTATCCACCTCACGATACTGGAACAGGCACCGGGATCCTAGTGGTTGAGCTCAGGAGTCCAATTGCCGGTAAATTGCCCGCAGTTCGGCGAGCGCGACGTTTTGCTGTGCCACATCCAATCCCAGCGCAGCCACCGAGGCCCGCAACGCGTTCACGTCCAGATCGTCTATCGCAGCCCGGAATTCGACTCGCGGCAATCCTGGCAGAAGGGACGAGTCCCCGAACCAGCTTTCTACGTCGACCGCGATCGTGGTCTCGTCTTCCACTCCCCCGATCAGATCGCTGAGATCGACCCCGCGCAGGATCAGAAGTTGCAGCGGATCGGTATCGATCCGCTCGGCAGTCAGGAAGGCCACGGCCGCAGCATGTTTACACGGCCATCCCTCGTCGGGACAGGTGCAGTCGAATTGGAACGCGCCCGGCCCGTCCGGCAGGAGTTGCGCGGCGAGCATGTCCGGAACCACCCCGGAGACCAGCGAGGCCAATGAGCCTGGGACCCGGCGGAGTTTGGTGATGATGTCGTCGATATCCGTGTTGTCGAGAGTGCTGACTGCGAGAGTGGCGGTGAACGGTTCGAGCTGTGTCCCCCACGCCTCACCGGTCACGCGTCCCGGCCGAATATCGAGCGGCAAGACCTTGCCTGAGCGAGCAAAAGTTCGACCTCGCGAGACCCGGCCCTTGTCGCCGATCTGCTCGATGACCCGGACAAATGCCTTGCCCCAGAACGTCCGACCGAAAGCGGGGCGAGACTTGATCGGCGCCGCTCGCTTACGCGCGCCGGTGTATTCACTGAAATCGGGACCTCCACGGCGCGGACTCATTCGCCCACCGCATCATCACCAAGTCGGAGCAATTCACCGAGCTGTTCGACGCTCATCTCCGTCACCCAGTTCTCCCCTGTTCCGACGGCCAGCTCGGCCAATTCGCTCTTCGTGTCGATCATCGTGTCGATCCGTTCTTCCAATGTCCCGACACAGACCATCTTGCGGACCTGGACATTTCGATTTTGACCGATGCGGAACACACGGTCGGTGGCCTGATTCTCGACCGCGGGATTCCACCACCGATCCATATGGACAACGTGATTCGCGGCGGTCAGATTGAGTCCCGTTCCGCCGGCTTTGAGCGAGAGCACCATGATCGGCGGACCGCCGACACTCTGGAACTCCTCGACCATGGTGTCGCGGCCGGCCTTCGACACACCGCCGTGCAGGAACGGGACCCCCGTGCTGAACCGCTCGGACAGGTAGGGCACCACCAGTTCCCCGAACTCGCGGAACTGCGTGAACAGCAACACCTTCTCGTCTTCCGCAGTCACCGATTCGACGATGTCTTCGATCAATCCGAGTTTGCCGGAACGATGCTGACCGCGGCGCATCACCGCAGATCCGTCGCGAAGAAAATGCGCCGGATGGTTACAGACCTGCTTGAGTTTGGTGAGAGCGGAGAGCACTGCGCCTTTGCGCTTCATACCTTCCGTGCCCTTGATCTGGGCCATCATGTCGTCGACTACCGCGCGATAGAGAGCAGCTTGCTCTTCGCTGAGATTTGCGCGGACCGTCATCTCGAGTTTTTCCGGAAGATCGGAGATGACAGCGGGATCGGTTTTGACTCGCCGCAGGACAAACGGCGACGTGACGGCGCGCAGCCGCGAAACGGCAAGTTCGTCCTTCTCGCGTTCGATCGGCACGACAAAGCGTTTGCGGAACATCTGTTCCGAACCGAGCACACCACGGTTGGCAAAGTCGAGGATGGATCGCAGCTCGTCCAAACGGTTTTCCACCGGGGTTCCGGTCAGTGCGACGCGATGTGCCGCTGGGATGCTGCGAGCGGCGCGTGCCTGCGATGTCTTGGCATTCTTGATGTGCTGGGCCTCGTCGAGCACAACGCGTCGCCAATCGAGATCCTTCAGGGCAGCGACGTCACGCGTCATCAACGCGTACGTTGTGATCACCAGATCGTGGCTGCGTACTGCGGCCTCGAGCGCCGCGCCCGTTGCGCGATCGGAACCGTGATGGACGTACACCCGTAGGCTCGGAACAAACCGCGCCGTCTCGCGTTGCCAGTTGCCGACCACCGACATCGGGCACACCAGCAGCGTTGGCGTCGTGGACTTCTCGTGCGCAAGCAGCGCCAACAGTTGGAGCGTCTTGCCCAACCCCATGTCGTCCGCCAATACCGCACCCAACCCGAGAGCGCTCATGTACGCCAACCAGTTGAGCCCTCGCCGCTGATAGGGCCGCAGCACGGCATTGACTTCTGCCGGAACCGGAACCTCTGCCGGTTCGACCGAATTGTTCAGCAGCGCCGACGCCCACCCCGTTGCCGTCACTTCTTCGACGGGAAGGTCTTTGAGGTCGTCGGCGATCAGGTCTTTGATCAATTCGATGATGGCCCGGTCGCCACTCGCATGGCGCTCGCCGACAAAACGAGCGGCCCGGGCAAGCACCTCCCGGTCAGCTTGGACCCACTCACCGCGCAAGCGAACAAGATCCGATTTCGCGTCGACCAGGCGCGCCATTTCTTCCGGCGTGAGCACTTTGTCTCCGAGCGCCAACTCCCAGTCGTATTCCACCAACTGATCCAGGCCGACCGTACGATTCTCGGCAACGATCGGTGAAGACGCCGAGGTGACTTTCACGCGCAACGACGGCGACACGACGCTCCACGCCCGAGGCAGTAGGAGCGTAATTCCCTTCTCCTGCAAGGCGATAGCGCCGTGGCCGACCAGATCCATCACCACAGCTGTCGGCAGTAGAAGGTCCAAGCTGTCGTCGTCGCGCGGCACATCCCGAAAGCGCGGGTAGGCAGCGATGGCTTCCTCGAGTTTGCGGCTACCTACTTGCAGGCGCACGGCATCGGCACGGTGCAGCCTGATCCGTTCGGGGGCTTCACCTTCCGGCCGAAGGCACACTTGCAGTCGCCAGAGTGCTTCCGCATCGATATCGGCGTCCTCGCTCAGTTCCGGTTCGATCAACCGCAGGACCAAGTCGGGCTCATGTGCGGTGAGAGTGCCGCGCCATTCCGTCAGAGACGACGCAACTCGCAATTCCGCATTGTCGAACGCGTCGCCGCGCACCAATGCCGCCCACAGCCCGGTCGTGGGAGTGTCGACCGACTCGCCAAGCACTCGGCGAACAACCGAATCGGTCAGTTCGAGAACAACGTCGTCCAAAACGGCTCGAGGTGATCCCACTGCGCGCTGCACCGGGGGCATCGCAACAACCAACTCACCCAGCCACGCGCGCTGACGCTCGTCGATCAGCAGCCGCCAGCGCGGCCACCAACTGCCCTCGGCACGGCCCAGTTCGGGAACAACCCGCCCTGCCCGCACCCAACGCTCGATCCCCCGAACAACGTGGACAAGGTAATGCAGGTCGCCGGCAACCCGGTCGTCCGCAGGTTTGATCCGAAGCAGCAGGTCAACGGCATCACCCGGCGCCAGCGCCACCGCCGCGTACTCACTCTGCAGCGGCCCACCCGGCACGGAAGGCATCGCGATACTCACTCGATGACGGAATTTTCGGTGCAGGACAGCACTGACCGGGTCGCGGGGATCATCGACCCCGGCGCCCTCGTGTCCGTCTACCCACAGTTTGAGCCCCGATCCCGGTGACCAGAGTCCATGCAGCATCCGACCATCCAATCAGGTGCTACCGACATAGGCTGTTGTCATGGTCCTGGCATACGGTTTCACCGAGTACGGCGGTCCGCAGACTCAATCGTTCTTCGACGTTTCCCTGCCGCCACCTGGCGCCGGGCAGATTGTGGTGTCCGTCCGCGCTGCCGGCGTCAATCCGGCGGACTGGAAGGTCCGGGCGGGAACCCGCAAGGACACCGTGCCGGTGACACTGCCGGCAGTGCTCGGCCGCGAGGTGTCAGGTGTCGTCACCAGCGTGGGACCACGGGTCACGGAGTTCGACGTCGGCGACGAGGTCTTCGGCTCCACCGCAACAGGATTCGGCGGATATACCGAGGCAACCGTGCTCAATGCCTCCCAGGCCGCACGCAAACCGACCGCGGCGTCCTGGGCCGACGCCGCCGTGATACCCGTTGCCTGCGGAACCGCGTTCGACGCCCTTCATGATCTAGACCTCGCGGCCGGCGCCACGCTGCTGGTGCTCGGCGCGGGCGGTGGAGTCGGGACCAGCGCGCTCACCTTGGCCCGAGCGCGCGGCATCACTGTGCTCGGTGTGGCCAGCGCAGCCAAGCAGGACGCCGTCGAGGAAACCGGATCGCTGTGGGTGGACTCCGGTGATCTGTGGGCAGATGCCGTTGCCGCTCTCGCGCCCAGCGGGGTCGACGGTGTCTTCGATCTGGTCGGCGGGGAGACTCTCCAGAGGGCCGCTTCATTGCGGCGTCCGGGCGCCCCGCTTATCAGCATCGCCGATTCCGTCGCTGCTACCGAACTGGGCGGCAGCGGAGTAGAACGTCGGCGCACCACCGCGGTGTTCACGGCGGTCGCGGAGTTGGTGGCCGATGGTTCCCTCGACCCCGCCGTGAGGCAGCGCTTTCCCTTCGAGCAGGCCGGCTCAGCACTTGCTGCTGTGGAGAGTGGGCACAGCGCGGGCAAAGTGGTAATCGAGTTCGACCACGCATCCGAAGCCGATCTGTCGGAACCTGGTGATTGAATCTCGATCAAGTGCGAGGGTCAAGCGAGAGGGGCACGGTGGGACGCAGGGGTTCGTGGGCGATAGTGGTCACGATCCTCGCCTGTGTGCTTACGTCCTGCGGCTGGATCGGCAACGAGAGTTCTGCACCGGGCAGCCCCACCACCACTCAGCTCGAGGATTTGCTCAACCGGGTATCCGTCGTCGATCAGCGCCCGCACCCCGGCGGATATCAGCGCGGCTGCAAGAGTGGGCAGGCGTGTGTCTTCGGCCCCGCATGGTCCGACGACCAGGACGCCCCGATGGGTCACGACGGCTGCGATACCCGTAACAACGTTCTGGCTCAGGACCTTTCGGAAACAACGTTCAAGCCCGGAACCCGCGATTGCGTCGTACTGTCCGGTGTGATGACCGATCCGTACTCCGGTGATCGAATCGTGTTCGATCGCAGCCAGGCAAGTGCAGTCCAGATCGACCACGTCTATCCCCTGGCCGCGGCTTGGGATTTCGGGGCAAGTACGTGGCCGATGGACCTGCGCCTGCGGTTCGCCAACGACACGGAATTGAACCTGCTGGCAGTCAAGGGAAGTGACAATCAGTCGAAAGGTGACAGCACTCCCGCGCAGTGGCTCCCACCTAATCCTGCGTACCACTGCTATTACGCCTGGAAGTACCTCGCCGTAGCCGTGAGTTACGGACTACCGATCAGCCGAGCCGACCACACAACGCTGCGCGAACTCGAAGAAGCGCGCTGCTGACCTACTTCACCGTAAAAGACCTTGTGTGCCAGCCCGTTGCACCGCCAGGGATGGGCGGAGTCCGTTCCTCGACCTGAACGTTTCCATCCAGATCGATCGCTCGGACCTGCACGGTGTGCAACCCCGGCGCCGCGTCCCACATCCACGACCACTGACGCCATGTGTCGATCGAATACTCCTGCGCGAGGGTTGCGGGTTGCCACGGCCCGTTGTCGACACGAACCTCCACCGCCTTGATACCGCGATGCTGGGCCCACGCTGTTCCCGCTATCTGAATCTGCCCGGCATTCACGGGCGCCAAGGACGCCGGAACTTCGATCCGAGACGCCGTTTTGATCGGCGCCTGCGCACCCCATCCTCGTTGCGTCCAATAGGCGTCCACCTGATCGAACCTGGTGAGTTCCCACTCCGTGACCCACTTTGTCGCGGAGACAAAACCGTACAGACCGGGCACGACCTGACGGACCGGATATCCGTGCTCGAACGGCAGCGGCTCCCCGTTCATCGCCACGGCAAGCATGGCGTCGCGTCCGTCGGTCACCACTTCAACCGGGGTGCCGACAGTGAATCCGTCGACGCTGGTCGAGAGCAGCATGTCCGCGTCCGGGTGCACGCCCACTTCCTCGAGGATGTCCTTCATCGGGTAGCCGATCCAGGTGGCGTTGCCCGCGAGGTTGCCGCCCACCTCGTTGGACACGCATGTCAAGGTGATGACCCGTTCGATCGGCGTCCGGGCGACCAAATCGTCGAACGACAAAGTCAGCTCGCGGTCCACCATGCCGTGGATGCGCAGTTCCCACGAGTCCGTCGTGAGCTGCGGGACAAGAAGTGCCGTGTCGATCCGATAGAAATCGTCGTTGGGGGTGATGTACGTCGACGCACCGGCAACACCGATGTTCGCGGCGGCCGGTATCGGTGGCGCTGCCGAGGCAGCAGTCGGAACGACGAAGTCCGCACGGTTCGCGGAAGCCCCGGCGATGCGCTGCCCCACGAACTTTCCGGCAGCACCGGCCGCCGCAGCGACGGCAACGGCAACCCCGGCCAGCATCAGAAACTGTCGACGCGGCAGCCACGTCTCGGGAATACCAGGCGAGGGCGCTACGTCGAGTTGCCCGATCAGCAACCTCAGCGTGACGACGCCGGCAACAACACCCACGATCGTGGGGAACGCGTACATCGCGTCAGCCGTCGGACGGTTCAAGGCCGCATAGACACCCACCAATCCGAGAGCAATCAGGATCGCACTACCCACCGGGCGTCGGGGACGCTCGAGTACGCCCGCTAGTGCGCCGAGCAGCGCGATCAGGATCGACA
Source organism: Rhodococcus sp. ACPA4 (assembly GCF_002300185.1). NCBI lineage: Bacteria > Bacillati > Actinomycetota > Actinomycetes > Mycobacteriales > Nocardiaceae > Rhodococcus > Rhodococcus sp. ACPA4. The sequence continues at coordinate 1,425,580 of NZ_NSDY01000002.1, read as the reverse complement.
TTCCGATGAAGAGCGCGGGTTTGTCGTTGGTCCCGAAGGTCTCGATCGCAAACTCGCGTGCCCATGCCGGCGTTCGATCCACCGTGGTCGAACCGACTGCATAGAACGGCGAGGAGTCCGGATTGATCAGCAGGGCGACCAGTTGGCCTACCCCCAGAACCACGGCTACGGCAAGTACACCGGAGATGGCACGGGCTGCAAACCTGCGACGCGGCCGTGACTGCGCGGCCGGGTGTTCCTCGATGCTGTCAGTGACCATATGCGTCTCGGTTCTGCTAGGTACGAGTGATGCGTGGGATCGGTTACCTCGTATTCGGAGCAGATCCCGGCGTGGATGGGTCTCATCACGGTCCTGAAGTTCACGGTAGCCCGGATTAGAGTTGACGCCATGACTGTCGACCTCAACAAGGACACACTTCTGTGCATGTCGCTATCCGGACGACCGAGCAACATCGGCACCAGATTCCACAACTATCTGTACGAGGAATTGGGCCTCAACTTCGTCTACAAGGCATTCACCACCACTGACGTTCCCGCAGCGGTTGCCGGTATCCGCGCACTGGGCATCCGCGGTTGCGGAGTGTCGATGCCGTTCAAGGAGCAGGTGATCGCTCATGTCGACGTCATGCACGACAGCGCGTCCGCAATCGACTCCGTCAACACCATCGTCAACGAGGACGGCATCCTGCACGCCTACAACACCGACTACCAGGCTGTGGCAAACCTGTTGCGCGAGAACAAGGTCGACACATCACTCTCCGTCGCGGTCTCCGGCAGCGGCGGCATGGCCAAAGCCGTCGTCGCGGCGGTTCGCGACACCGGTTTCACCGACGTCACCGTGGTGGCGCGCAACAAGTCTGCCGGTGACGCGCTCGCCTCGCAGTACGGATTCCAGTGGCGGGAAGACCTCGACGATCTGCGTCCCGGCGTTCTGATCAACGCCACTCCGATCGGGATGGCGGGCGGCCCCGAAGCAGACGCGCTGTCGTTCCCGGATGTCGTGGTGCGCGGCGCGCAGGTCGTTTTCGACGTGGTGGCAATGCCAGAGAACACTCCCCTGATCCTCCTGGCAGAAGAACTCGGCAAGACGGTGATCACGGGCGCCTCGGTGATCGCACTCCAGGCTGCCGAGCAGTTTGCGCTGTACACGGGGGTCCGCCCCAGTGCCGAACAGATCCAACGCGCCTCTGAATACTCGCGGGCGTGACAAACTCGACACTATGAACGACACCGGGGAGAGCCCTCCCGTGCAACTCGCTCGGAACTTCAACGAGCTGCTGCAAGAACTACGAGTCGCTCTCTCCGGTGTTCAGATCTTGTTCGCGTTTCTGCTGGCCGTGGCCTTCACCGAGCGCTACGAGGACGAATCGACGTACATCAAAACCATTCACTTGGTCACGGTCATGCTGGTTGCCATTTCCTTCGGCCTACTGATGGCACCGGCAGTGTGGCATCGAGTCCTCTTTCGGGGCGGATACCGTCAGCGCATCCTGACCATATCCAACCGATTTGCCTTGTGCGGCACCGGTTTTCTCGCGGCGTCCATGACCGGCACCGTGCTCCTGATCGCCGAGATCGCTGTGGGTGGCGTCGGCGCAAAGATTCTGGCCGCCTGCGCCGCCGTCATGTTCACCACGCTCTGGTTCTTCGTCCCCGCACTGATCAGACGAGACGACAGCTGAGAACTACGCTCCAGTGGCTATCGGGCGCGAGCTGTCGTTGGACCATTGCGACCACGAACCGGGGAACAAGGCTGCGTCGTAGCCCGCTATCGCCAGGGCCGCAATCTGATGCGCCGCAGTCACTCCCGATCCGCAGTACACGGCAAAGCGGTCCCCGTCACCCGCTGCGGAGAACCGCTCACGCAAGGCTACGGTGCCGGCAAACTTTCCATTGCCGTCGATGTTCTCACCGGTCGGTGCACTGACCGCACCGGGAATGTGCCCGGCCACTGGGTCGATCGGCTCGACCTCGCCGCGGTACCGCTCAACGGCTCGCGCGTCGAGAAGCACACCACCGCTCGCCGACCACCCGGCCGCCTCGTCGATATCGACAACCGGCATATGTCCGGCGTCGAGCGTCACGTTGCCCTCGGTGATTGCTGAACCGGCACCGACCGCAACCGGGAAATCGGCCGCTTCCCAGGCTTGCAACCCACCGTCGAGCAGACGGACATCAGCGAGTCCGGCCCATCGCAACAGCCACCACCCGCGCGCCGCGGCGGTGTTCCCCGTCGCGTCGTACAGGACCACCGAATCTCCGTCGTTGATTCCCCATCGACGTGCCGCGGCCTGCAGGTCCTCGATGGCAGGCAAGGGGTGACGCCCCGATTCCCTCGACGCCGGAGCGGCCAGTTCGGTGTCGAGATCCACGAATACCGCTCCGGCAATATGCCCTGACTGGAAGTGCTCGGCGCCGTGGGGATCACCCAGCGCCCAGCGAACGTCGAGCAGGACCGGCGCGGCGCCGGCCTCGATCAGTGAGGCCAGTTCGGTGACATCGACAAGAACGGGTGCAGTCATGTCCTTCATACTTGCACGATCGTCTCAAGCAACACCGAAGAAAGCACCAAGCGCGACAAGTAGGACTCCACTCACCACGTCGATGCGCTTTCCGACGCCAGGTCGGCGCAGCTTACGTCCGGCACCTGCCGCGAGCACCACCACGACTGCCCACCACAGCGCAGCGGCAACCACTGTGGCGCCGGCCAACGTCAGGGTACGCAGGCCCGCGCCCTCGCCTGGTTCGACAAACTGTGGAAGCAGGCCGAGAAAGAACAACAGCGCCTTCGGATTGAGAAGGTTGGACAGGAACCCGTAACGGTATGCCCGCAGCGGCGGGGTCGGCTCCGACGCGGCCACTAACGTGTCGCCACCACTTCGAGCTTTGAATGCACTACGAATTGCGGAGATCCCCAACCAGGTCAGATATGCCGCGCCGGCATAGGTGAGGGCCGAGAGCAGTTGCGGTCGAGTCGCGACAAGAGCCGACAGGCCGAGCGACGCGGCGGCCGTATGGACAACCAATCCCGTGATCACGCCAGCTGCGACCACGGCACCGGTCCGACGATCTGCCAGGGAATGGCGCAGGATCAGGACAAAATCCGGGCCAGGTGTGAACAAGACGATGGAAAGTAGGGAGCCAAAAGCAAGCCACTCGGTGAGACTCATACGAATTGCCTCACGCCCGAGTGGATTCGACACATGCGTTCATAGAGGGAGTGTGCAACCAGATCCGGGCAGTTCAAAACAGATCCGGATACAATCCGGCAGATGACTAAAAATGAGCCTCTGGATTCGGTGGACTGGAAGATTTTGGCCGAATTGCAGAAAGATGCGTCGATCACCAACAAGGTTCTGGCCGACCGAGTGGGTCTGGCGACGTCCTCGTGCCACGAACGTGTGCGGCGCTTGCGGGCAAACGGAACGATCAGCGGAATCCATGCCGTCGTCGACCCGGCCGCCGTTGGCCGGTCGATGCAGGCGATCATCGCCGTGCAATTGCGTCCCCACCGCCGCGATCTTGTCGACCGGTTCACTGCCGATGCGCTGGCGCTTCCGGAAACGCTTGCGCTGTTCAATGTCTCGGGACCGGAAGACTTCTTTCTCCACGTCGCCGTGCGGGACAGTGCGCATCTGCAGAGGGTGCTGATCGATCACCTGGCCGCCCATCCGGAAGTGTGGCACGCGCAGACTCACCTCATCTACGGCAAAGCGGTCACAGCGCCCATCCGACCGGATCGCTGAGAACCGTTGCTCCGGCGTCGGGCAGAATCACTGACCATGTCGGACTCCCCATCTACGACCGAACCGGAAGCGACGGTAAGCAACGCACAGCCCATCAGCGCGGGGATCGTGACAGCGCTCGTGGGATTCACCAGTTCGTTCGCAGTACTCCTCACCGGCCTCAGCGCCGTGGGCGCCAACGCCACCGAGGCTGCATCAGGTCTGTTGGTTCTGTGTGTGACTCAAGCACTGGGCATGCTGTGGCTTTCCCGCCGGTACAAGATTCCGATCACCCTGGCCTGGTCGACGCCGGGTGCGGCGCTGCTGGCCGGCGCCGGCGCGGTGCACGGCGGATGGCCTGCTGCGGTCGGCGCATTTGTCGTTGTCGGAATTGCCATTGTTCTCACGGGACTGTGGCCGACACTGGGCAAGATCATCGCGGCGATCCCGACACCGCTGGCACAGGCAATGCTCGCCGGGGTTCTCCTCCCCCTGTGCCTGGCTCCGATATTCGCGGTCCGGGACGCACCGCTGGCTGTAGTGCCGGTCATCGTGGTCTGGCTTGCGGCACAACGGTTCTCCAAACGGTGGGCGGTTCCACTGGCATTTCTGACCGCAGCCGTCGTGATCTGCATCAGCCTGACGACCACCGACAACAACACGCTCGACGTCAGTGCGATGATTCCCCGCGTCGATCTCACCATGCCGTCGTGGTCGTGGCAGGCGCTGATCGGAATCGCGATTCCGCTGTACATCGTCACGATGGCGTCGCAGAACATCCCCGGTGTGGCGGTGATGAAATCGTTCGGATACACGGTTCCGTGGCGACCGTCCATGATCGTGACCGGCCTGGGCACCGTTCTCGGAGCCCCCGCCGGCGGGCACGCCATCAACCTCGCCGCGATCAGCGCCGCCCTCGCGGCAGCGCCGACGGCGCACCCTGATCCGAAGCGGCGGTGGATCGCGGCGAGCACAGCCGGTTGGGCCTACCTGGTGCTGGCCGCAGGTTCTGCCGCAGTCGCAGCTCTTGTTGCTGCGGCACCAGCCGGTGTAGTGGAAACCGTTGCCGGGCTTGCACTCATGGCAACCTTGGCAGCGTCGTTGACCGCTGCGCTCAGCGACGCCACCGAACGTGAAGGTGCGGTGGTCACGTTCCTCATCGCCGCGTCCGGCGTCAGCGTTCTGGGAATCGGATCGGCATTCTGGGCACTGCTCGTCGGGTTGATCGTCCGAGCCGTGCTGACGAGTGGTCCACTGACCTCGCTAAGGTCGAGATCGTGAGCGCAGCAGATACCGTCATCTCGATCGAGCAGTTTCCCGTCCGCTGGCCGGTACCGACCCGCTGGGACGACAACGACCACTACGGCCACGTCAACAACGTGACCTACTACTCGTACTTCGACACAGCCGTGAACGCGTGGCTCATGTCCGCCACCGGCGTCGACATCCGCACGCTGCCGGCCATCGGGGTTGTAGCGGAGACATCGTGCCGGTACTTGAGTGAACTCACGTTCCCGGAGCAGTTGCAGGTCGGCATCTCGATTGAAAAGTTGGGCACCAAGAGCATCGTGTACGCGCTCGCGATCTTCCACGAAGACGCCGCGGGGAGATGGGTCGCCGCTGCCACGGGACGGTTCGTCCACGTCTACGTCGACGCAGTCACTCGCACACCGGTCGCGATACCGGCCGCGATCAAAGAGGCGGCCGGTTCGCTTGTTGCCAATGAAGTCAGCCCCGCTTAGTGCAATCCCAGCTTTTCGGCGGTCCCGACTGCGCGCGCAACAACTCCGTCGATCAGAGTCGAGGTCGGACCGCCGTGCTCGGCGCGGTTGCGTGGGTCGTCGAGAATGCGGCGCAGTACTCCCTCGGCGATGATCGACAGCTTCCACAGCGCCAGCACGTGCCAGTAGCCCACGGCCGACACGTCGCGACCGGTGGCGGCAACATAGGCGTCGACCAATTCGTCGCGAGTGGGGAAACCTTCGAGCGTCGACGCCATGAACGGCCCGGCAACTTTGTCGCCCGCTTCGGGCCAATACGCCAGTAGCGCACCAAGATCCGCCAGTGGATCACCCAGCGTGCACAGTTCCCAGTCCACCACTGCCAGCACCTGGCCTCGAGCCGGATCGGTGATGATGTTGTTGAGGTGGAAATCGCCGTGAACCAGGGTGACTTCGGTCTGCTCGGGAATGTTTCGGTGCAGAATGTCCGCGAGCCGCTCCACGTCGGGGATATCTCGGGTTTTCGACTTTTCCCACTGCGCTGACCATCTCTTGAGCTGCCGCTCCGCAAACGGCTTACGACTGGCCAGATCTTCCAGTCCAGTCTCTTCGAGATCTACTCCGTGGATAGTGGCGAGAGCCTTGGGCAACGCCAACCCGACATTCCGCCGCTGCTCTACCGTCAATTTCTGCGCAACCGGTACACCGTCGATGACAACCCCGTCGACGTAACTCATGAGAACCAGCGGCGCATCCGTCACAGCCGGATCCTCGGTGATTCCGATGATCTTGGGCACCGGGACGGCCGTACCTTGCAGCGACGACAGGATTCGGTGCTCACGCACTATGTCATGCGCCGAGGCCAACAAGGTGCCGAGCGGAGGTCTGCGCAGCACCCACCGTGCACCGCCGGCATCGGTGACGGCATACGTGAGATTGGATTGACCGTTGCCGATCCTCTCGAAAGTCAGTGGCGTGGTGGCGCCGACGCCCAGCTCGGCGATCCACCCTGAAACAGCATCTTCGTTCAGTCCGACTGCGTTCACCGCACCGATGCTAGCCGGAGAAATCGTTGCGGCGGGTGGTTCCGACACCTTTGTTACCCACCGGTTCGGAAACTGTGACGGTCTGTCCCTCTTCGAAACCCGCAAGTACTTGCGGATTCTGCGTCGAGGGGGATGCTGGAAGTACAGCACCGAAAAACTGAATATCGCATCGGGATTGCTCGAATCGCCCACAAGGCGCGTCGGGCAGGAGCAGAAACCGAGGTGAACTCACGATGATCGACAACCTCGATTATCCAGTCCAACTCATTCAACCGGACGGCGCGCGGGTGTGCCGACCGGAATACGACCGTCTGATCGCAAACCTGGATCGAGACGATTACCTGTCGTTGTACCGCGACCTCGTGATCAGTCGCCGAATCGACACCACCGCGGTAACACTTCAACGCCAAGGCGAAATCGGTTTATGGGCACCGCTCTTGGGCCAGGAAGCCGCGCAGGTCGGATCAGCACGCGCTCTGGAGCCTGACGATTTTGCATTCACCTCCTATCGTGAGCACGCCGTCGCCTACTGCCGCGGAGTTCCGCCCCACGCGCTGACGGTCTTGTGGCGCGGGTGTGCCCATTCTGCCTGGGACCCAGAAGAATTCAATGTGACCAACCCGGCAATCGTTGTCGGGTCCCAGGGACTTCACGCAACAGGCTACGCACTGGGTGCTCACCTCGACGGCGCAGAAATCGCCACCATCGCCTATTTTGGTGACGGCGCCACCAGCCAGGGCGATATCGCCGAAGCACTGGGATTTGCCGCCAGCTTCCGCGCCGGCGTTGTCTTCTTCTGTCAGAACAATCAGTGGGCCATCAGCGAACCGGTCTCACTGCAGTCCCGCACACCGATCTCACACCGCGCCGACGGCTACGGCATTCCGTCGTATCGCGTTGACGGAAATGACGTACTCGCCGTCTTGGCAGTCACTCGAAAGGCGCTGGCCCACGCCCGTGAGGGAAGCGGGCCGACGTTCATCGAAGCGATCACCTGCCGCATGGGTCCACACACCACCTCCGACGATCCATCGAGGTACCGCTCCGACACGGACATGGCGCAGTGGCGGGCCCGCGATCCGATCGAGCGGATGCGGTTGTTTCTCACCTCGCGCGGACTTCTCGATGACAAGGTAGCCACCGAGATTGCCTCGGCTGCCGACGAAGTCGCTTCCGTTCTACGACGCAACACAATCGGCTTTCCTGATCCACCGCCCTCGGCACTGTTCGATCACGTCTACACCGGACCCCATCCGTTGATCGATCACGAACGTGCGCAGCACCAGGAGTATCTGGCAAGTTTCGACAATCAGGAGGTCGTGTCATGACGCTCGTCAATCTGGTGACCGCCCTCAACACCGGGCTACGACGCGCACTCGAGAGTGACCACCATGTCGTGATCCTCGGCGAGGACGTCGGCCGGCTCGGCGGCGTTTTCCGGGTCACCGATGCACTGCAGAAGGATTTTGGCGAGAACCGAGTCATCGACATGCCACTCGCCGAATCCGGCATCGTGGGAACCGCTTTCGGCCTGGCGCTGCGCGGCTACCGGCCGGTGTGCGAAATACAGTTCGACGGATTTGTCTACCCGGCCTTCGACCAGATCGTCTCGCAAGTCGCGAAGATCCACTACCGCACCCAGGGTCGGGTGCGCGCACCCATCACGATTCGCATCCCCAGCGGCGGCGGAATCGGTGCCGTGGAACATCATTCGGAATCACCGGAGGCCTACTTCGCCCACACTGCGGGGCTGAGGGTGGTGTACCCGAGCAATCCGGCCGACGGGTTCCACATGATCCGGCAAGCCGTCGAGTCCGACGATCCGGTGGTATTCCTCGAACCGAAGCGGCGCTACTGGGACTCGGCTGAGGTGGATCTGAGCGCGGAACCGCCACTGCCACTGCACAGTGCGCGGGTAATCCGCCCCGGCAGCGATGCCACTGTTGTTGCCTACGGATCTATGGTGGCTACAGCCTTGGAAGCAGCGGAAATCGCCGAGGACGAAGGCCATCACCTCGAAGTGATCGACCTTCGATCGCTCTCCCCGATCGACTTCGACACGCTCGACAAGTCGGTACGACGGACCGGGCGGCTTGTCATCGTCCACGAGGCACCGATGTTTCTCGGGATGGGCGCCGAAATCGCCGCGCATGCCGCATACGAGTGCTTCTACGACCTCAAGGCTCCTGTGCGACGCGTGACGGGTTTCGACATCCCCTATCCCCCAGCCAAACTCGAACAGTTCCACCTACCGGACGCGGATCGAATCCTCGACGCACTCGATGAAGTGCTGGCCGCATGACTACCGCGGAGTTCCGACTTCCCGATCTCGGTGAGGGTCTCACAAGCGCCGAATTGGTGTCGTGGCACGTTGATGTCGGCGAACACGTGCGCATCGATCAGGTGATTGCCGACGTCGAAACCGCCAAGGCACAAGTCGAACTTCCGTCGCCGTACGCCGGAGTTGTCACCGAACTTCTTGCCGAACCCGGCGAGTCCGTGGCAGTGGGGGCGGCGATCATTCGCATCGAGAGTACGGACTCGGCTGGTGCGAGTACGTCGACTCCGCCTGTCCTGGTCGGCTACGGGCCGCAGACGGCTCATGCAAGCCGCCGACGCAAGCGAGTCCCGCCCGCACCCGCGCAGCACAGAGAGATGGCACGGGCGATGACCGGCAGCGCCCGCGCACCCCAGGCAACGGTATTCGTCACGATCGACGTCACCGCGTCGATGAAACTCTTAGACACACTGCGCACATCCGCCGACTTCGAGAACTGCTCGGTCACGCCGTTGACTCTTGCCGCGAAATCTCTGGTGACGGCCATAGCGTCGCACCCGAGTATCAATGCGACGTGGGACGAGGCGGCCGAACGCAGTGTTGAGCATCCACGGATCAATCTGGGAATTGCCGTGGCGTCGGACCGCGGACTCCTCGTTCCCAACATCAAAGACGCAGGCAGCCTGACACTACGAGAAATTGCACGCCTCATCACCGAACTGACGTCGACGGCCCGCGCCGGCCGAACCGACGTCGAGCATCTCACCGGCGGCACGGTCACGATCACGAATGTCGGGGTCTTCGGCGTCGACGGTGGTGTTGCACTCCTCAATCCGGGCGAGGCTGCCATCCTCGCTCTGGGGAGCGTGAACGAGCGACCGTGGGTTCGCGGCGGGCAGATTGTCATTCGACATGTTGCGACGCTCTCGCTGACATTCGACCATCGCGCCCTCGACGGACAACAGGCGTCGCAGTTCCTCACGCTCGTGGCGTCGATGCTCGCCGACCCCGCGGTCCTACTCGCCCATCTGTGACGCACTCTCAGCCCTGGCAGACTGTCACGGTGAGCATCGCCCCCTCTCCCACTCTGATTCGCGCACGCGCCGGCATTTTCGGCATCTTCGGTATCAACGGCTTCCTGCTCGCGATGTGGGTGGTGCACATCCCGTCGATCGAGCACCGCGTCGGCATCAGCCACTCCACGCTGGGGTCTCTGCTTCTCCTGCTGGCCGTGGGCGCCATTGCCGGCATGCAGCTCAGTGGCCCGCTCGCCGACCGCTACGGGAGCCGAAGGATGGTAATCCTGGCGGGAACCGGCCTGTCCGCCGCCGTGCTCGGTCCGGGATTTGCCACCAACGCGTGGCAATTGGGCGCTGCACTGGTGGCTTTCGGTTTTGCCAACGGCGCCTTGGATGTCTCGATGAATTCCCAAGCCGTCGAGGCCGAACAGTTGTACCGGCGGCCGATCATGTCCGCATTCCATGGCATGTTCTCTGTTGGCGGAGTGGTGGGTTCGGTCATCGGAGCGGGCACTCTGGCACTCGGCCTTGCACCCTCCGTTACGCTGACCGCCGCATCACTGGTCGGCTTTGGTGCCGTCACAATCTGCTCCCGGCCACTGCTGCCCCGTGCCCTGCACCACGCCGACGACGTCGCAACGGAACAACCGCACGGCCACTTCTCTGCCAAGGTGCTTGCACTGGGCGCACTGGCGTTTGTCCTCATGCTCGCCGAAGGTGTGGCAAACGATTGGAGTGCACTACAAGTCAAGGAAGATCTCGGCGTCTCGAATGCCGTTGCAGCCCTGTCCTTCGGAGCTTTCTCGGCGATGATGACAGTCGGCCGATTCACGGCAGATCGAATCAGTGCCGCACTCGGCCCCGTCGCGGTTGTTCGCTACGGCGCCATGATCGCTTCGGTGGGAATGTTGACAGTCGTTCTGTCCGGGTGGCTTCCGCTCACGCTGTTCGGCTGGGCACTCTTCGGCGCCGGACTGTCCGGATGCATCCCCCAGATCTTCACGACCGCCGGCAACCTGGGCTCAGGATCTGCTGGTACCAACATGTCTCGGGTTGTGGGTTTGGGCTACATCGGGTTTCTTGCCGGCCCCGCGACGATCGGCTGGGCGACACAGATTGTGCCACTCACCACAGCGATGCTCATCCCACTTCTCTGTGTGCTGGTCGCAGCACTGTCCGCCGGTGTCGTTCGTCGCGATTCTTCGACCACCCACCGAGATCACAGCTGATCCTCACGCTTGTCACAGACAAAGCAGGGATGCTGGACATGTGACCGTCTCGACCTCCGCCCCCCACTCCCCATCCGCTACAACCCGCTTCCTCGCCCTTGCCGCATTGTGTGCCGCAGCGCTCGGTATTTTGTACTTTCTCCGACCTGATTCACCGACGGTCACTGTTCCGGAATCGTTGAGATCCATTGCCGATCAGATCGTCCGCATCGTGGACGTCACGGCGGTATTGACGGCCACCGCCGCCCTCGCCGCGGTCTCGATGATCCGCACATTGCCGTACGGTATCGGCGCCATACTCATGCTCGGGGTGGGCGCAAATCTGACCAGTGCTGCGCTGGGTTCATGGCTCACGGATGCGCCGACGGCCTTGCTTCCCAGCGGGCATGTTGTTGCCGCAGCAGCGCTGTACGGTTCGGCGGTTCTGATCTCTGCGCCGCGGTGGCGGCCCGTCATTGTCGGACTGGGCATCTCAGCTGTTGCCGCGGTAGCGGTCAGTGTGGTCGCCACCGAGATGAGCGGAATATTCGGTGTGGTTGCCGGGCTCCTGATCGCAGCAGCCTGGGGTTGTGTGGCAGCCATTCTGATGGAGCACTCGCCGGTCGCCGCCAAACGTGAAGCAGCACGACCGGATACGGCAGCCATCGCATTCTCCCGCGATCGGAGCATCCACCTGTAAACCGAAAGGGCGCCTACTCACCCTCGTGAGTAGGCGCCCTTTTCTGAAGCAGAAAAACTTACAGAGCCTTGAGTTCTTCCGTGACCTCGGCGACGGACTTCTTCGCGTCACCGAAGAGCATCGACGTGCCCTCGGCGAAGAACAGCGGGTTGTCGATACCGGCGAAGCCGGAGTTCATCGAACGCTTGAGCACGATGACCGACTTCGACTGATCCACGTTCAGGATCGGCATCCCGTGAATCGGCGAGTTCGGATCATTACGCGCCGACGGGTTGGTGACATCGTTCGCGCCGATCACCAACGTGACGTCGGTGCGGGAGAACTCGTCGTTGATGTCGTCCATTTCCTTCATCGCGTCGTACGAGACATCCGCCTCGGCGAGAAGAACATTCATGTGGCCGGGCATGCGACCGGCAACGGGGTGAATGGCGTACTTGACCTCGACGCCCTTCGACTCGAGCAACTTCGCCATGTCCTTGACGGCGTGCTGAGCCTGCGCCACGGCCAAACCGTAACCGGGAACCACGATCACCTGATTGGCGTACGCCATCTGGATAGCAGCATCGGCCGCGGAGGTCGCCTTCGCGGTGCGCACGACACCGTCGGAGGATGCGGCTTCTCCGCCGCCGCCACCGAAACCGCCGGCAACAATAGCCGGGATGGAACGGTTCATGGCCTTCGCCATGAGGTTGGTCAAGATGGTGCCCGACGCGCCGACGATCATGCCGGCCACGATCATGGCCTGGTTGTCGAGCGCCAAACCTGCTGCAGCAGCCGACAAACCGGTGAGGGCGTTGAGCAGCGAGATCACGACGGGCATGTCGGCGCCGCCGATAGGCAGCACCACCATCAAGCCGAGGATGCCCGAAAGTACGAGGACACCGACGATCCAGAGGGAACTGGTCGGGCCTTCCGGGGAGATCGCCTTGATACCGATGATCACCGAGAACGCAACAGCGGCGATGAGCAGCAGAGCATTGAGGGGTTGCTGCAACTTGCCGATGCCGATCGGGCGACCCGGCAGGGTTTCCTGCAACTTCAGGAACGCAATCACGCTGCCCCAGAAGGAGATCGAACCGATCACCGCAGCGAAGAGCGATGCGATGACAATGTGCACCGTCGGGGACTCACCGTGCTGGAACGCGGTGAAACCGTCCGAGTCGAGAAATTCTGCGTACGCGATCAACGCGACAGTACCGCCGCCGACACCGTTGAACAGTGCCACCAACTGCGGCATGGCCGTCATCTTCGTGCGCAGCGCCGGCGGAACACCGAGCACAACACCGATGATCAGACCGGCCGCGATGAGGATCCAGTTCCCCATCTCCGTGTCACGGATGGAAATCAGCGTCGCGATGACGGCGATGAGCATGCCGACAGCGGCGATCTGGTTGCCGCGCACCGCGGTCTTCGGGCCGGTAAGACCCATGAGACCGTAGATGAACATCGAGAACGCGACAATGTACAAACCATTGACCAGGTATTCCATTACTGGTCACCATCCTTCGAAACAGTCTTGGCGGCGGGCTTGGCCTTGAACATCGCCAGCATGCGGTCCGTGACCACAAAGCCACCGACAACGTTGACCGTTCCGAAGACAAGTGCGACAAACAAGATGATCTGCAGTCCGATGGACGGATCGTGTACCTTGCCCAAAACCACGAGTGCGCCGAGGACGACGATGCCGTGGATGGCGTTGGTACCCGACATCAGCGGGGTGTGCAGAGTGTTCGGGACCTTCGAGATCACCGCGAAACCGACGAACCCGGACAACACCAGGATCGCGATATTCGACAACAACGATGTGTACATCAGGCGCCCTTCTCTTCACGGGTGACGCACGCACCGGCCAGAACCTCGTCGGAGAAATCGGGCGCGAGTGCGCCTTCCACCAACATCAGTTCGATCAGCGCGGAAATGTTCTTCGAGTACAGCTCCGAGGCATGCTCGGGCATCGACGCCGGCAAATTCAGCGGCGAGCAAATCGTGACGCCGTGCTTGACGACGGTCTGACCCGGCTCGGTCAACTCGCAGTTTCCACCCGTCTCACCGGCGAGGTCCACGACAACGCTGCCGGGCTTCATACCCTCCACAGCGGCCGCGGTCACCAAACGCGGAGCGGGACGACCCGGAACCAACGCCGTGGTGATCACGACGTCGAAACCCTTGATGGCGTCTTCGAGAGCCTGCTGCTGCTTCGCGCGCTCGTCGTCGGTGAGCTCACGGGCGTATCCGCCCTCACCGGCTGCGTCGATACCGAGATCGAGCCACTGAGCGCCCACCGAGCGCACCTGATCGGCTACCTCAGGTCGCACGTCGTAGCCGGTGGCGCGGCCACCGAGACGCTTCGCCGTGGCCAGTGCCTGCAGACCGGCAACACCGACACCGAGAACAAGCACCGTCGCGGGCTTGACCGTACCGGCGGCCGTGGTGAGCATCGGGAAGAATCGCGTCGACTCCGACGCCGCCAGCAATACAGCCTTGTAGCCGGACACATTTGCCTGCGAGGACAGAGCGTCCATCACCTGGGCGCGGGAAATACGCGGAATAGCTTCCACCGCATACCCCTCGATCCCGGCAGCCTTGAGCTCGGCGATGCGGTTGTCCGCGTTGCGCGGGTTCAGGAACCCGATCAACTTCGCGCCGGAGCTGATCTTGCCGATCTCGTCCGACGACGGCGGCGCGACCTTGACAACAACATCGGCGGTCCACGGATCGCCGATCTTCGCGCCGGCAGCGGTGTACAACTCGTCCGGGATCAAGGCACCCAGACCGGCACCGGACTCGACAACAACGTCGACGCCCTTACCGATCAGAGCCGCGACGATCTTCGGCACCAACGCGACCCGACGCTCACCGTCACTCGACTCCCGAGGGACGCCGACCGACGGACGCACTTGTGCGCTCTTCGATGTTTCCATTTGTTCCATTACCTTCTGCGGTTGGTGGTTCGCCTGCTGCGATGAGCGGCGGCCAACATGGGATGAGCGGAAGATGACCCGCTTTTGGGTGAATGGTGACTGATACTAGCCAGACTTCTCCGTGGAAAGTGAACACGGAGAACTACTTTCTTCATCTGAATCGAGTCCGAACAGTATCTTTACCTAGATACAAGTCATTATAATGTGAGCCCCATCACATCGAGGTGTCGACCTATTCCACGATGTGAACCACAATCGATGCATGAGGTGTCGATCGTGAAGCGTCGAAAAATTGTCGTAGAACGGGTCTACGAAATGTCCGACGCCGAAAAGTCAGTGCGACTGTTAGTGGATCGACTCTGGCCGCGCGGGATACGACGCGACGAGTTGCCGTTCGACGACTGGGCCAAGGAATTGGCGCCCTCTACCGAACTACGAAAGTGGTACGGCCACGACGCGACTCGCTTCGACACGTTTTCCGCGAAATATCTCGCAGAACTCGACGCACGTCCCGTCCGCGAGTACCTGGAGCGCGTCACACCCACAGCGGACACGCGCCCCATCGTGCTGCTCACGGCGAGCAAGGACCTCGCCCACAGCCACGCGTCGGTACTGGCCGACTATCTCCGCACAATCGTGTAACGATTGGTCAACTGTTCACATAGTGGGATCGCAGCTTGTGCTTGACAAGTTTTCCCGTGGCAGTTCGAGGCAATTCGTCGGCGAAGTCGATGGAACGCGGCGCCTTGAAATGCGAAACGCGATCGCGCACGTACTTCAGCAATTCTTCGGCGACATCTGCCGAAGGTTCAATTCCGTCTACTAACTGGACGACAGCCTTGACTTGTTCGCCCATCTCCTCGTCGGGAACTCCGATTACCGCGACGTCGAAAACCTTCGGATGGAGAGTCAGAACATTCTCCGACTCCTGCGGATAGATATTGACGCCACCCGAAATAATGGTGAATGCCGCCCGGTCGGTCAGATAGAGGAACCTCTCGTCGTCGATGTACCCGATGTCGCCGCTCGTGGTCCAGTTCGGATGATCGGGGTGCTGCGCGGACGCAGTTTTCTCCGGATCGTTGTGATAGCGGAACGGCAGCTTCTCACGTTCCCAGAAGACTGTGCCGATCTCACCGACGGGAAGGTCCGCGCCGGAATCGTCGCAGATATGGACAATTCCCATTACTCCGTCGCGACCGACCGAACCTGGGTGCGACAGCGACTGCTCACTGTTGATGAATGTCGCGCCCGCGCCTTCCGTCGACGCGTAGTACTCGTTGATCACCGGACCCCACCAGTCGATCATCGACGCCTTGACCTCCGGCGGGCACGGCGCCGCGGCATGAATGGCCACCTTCATACTCGACACGTCGTATCCGAGTCGTGTCTCCTCGGGAAGTTTGAGCATCCGCACAAACATCGTCGGCACCCACTGACTGTGCGTGACGCCGTACTCGCCGATCAGAGACAGCGCCGTCTCGGCGTCGAAGCTGTCCATCAAGATCACAGTGCCGCCCACCGAGTTGATGACTCCGCAGAACCGCAGCGGCGCAGCATGATAGATCGGCGCCGGGCACAAATAGACTGTGCTGGAATCGAATCCGTACATCGGTGCGAACACCGCGGTGAACGGATCCATCGTTACGTCGACCTCGCCTTCCGGGAGGTCTCCCTTGATCCCTTTGGGGCGACCGGTTGTTCCCGAGGAATACAGCATGTCGGTGCCGCGGGGTTGCGAATCCAAAGGCTCCGTCGATTGCGCCAAAACAGCCGCGTCGTAGTCCTCGAATCCTGCCAGCTCACCCCCGTACGCCAATCTGTGGAGAACTCGCGGCGTCAGCGCCGGATCTGTCGGAACAGCGTGTGCTGCTCCAGCGGACGCGATCAGTACTTTCGCCTCGCAATTGTCGACGATGTACGCCGACTCCTGCGCCGTCAGATGACAGTTGACTGCGGTGATGTAGAAGCCGGACCGCAGTGCGGCCCAATACACTTCGAACGCACGCAGGTCGTTGTTCGATATGAGTGCAACGTGATCGCCAGGCTTCATTCCCAGCCCGCGCAGATGCCGGGCCAGTGCGATCGATCGCTCGTCGAGTTCCCGATACGTGATCGACTCACCGGTCGACGGACGGATGATCGCCGGCTTGTCCGGTGTGGAAGCAACAAAATTTCCAGGAAACACGCGCACTCCTCAATCAGCTTCTCGTCCGTCCACCCCGGTCTATCACAAGGCGGCGCGGTCCGATTCGATTTCGGCAGAACGGCACCGTTGGATCGGCGGCCGAACTTTCTGGCCCTACAGTGAGAAGTCAGTGAACCATCGAAATCTACGGAGAAAAGTCTTATGAGCGACTGGCCCCAGGAATCCGTCACCGGTTTGTTGATCGAGCAATGGCAGGTCATCGACTCGCTTCTCTCCGCCCTCGACGGTGACGGCTGGTTCTCCCCCACCAATCTGCCGGGGTGGACGGTGCACGACATCACCGCGCACCTGATCGGAACCGAATCGCTTCTCTCGGGAATCGAACCGCCGACCACAGACGTCAACGTTCACGCCCTCCCCCACGTTCACAACGAGATCGGCGCATTCAACGAGCGCTGGGTGGAGGGACTTCGACGAGTCCCGTCACCGCAACTACTCGAGCAGTACCGCGAGATCACGTCTGCTCGCACCGCTACCCTTCGCACTTTGAGCGAATCCGATTGGAATGCAGAGTCTTCCACTCCCGTCGGCCCGGCGCCGTACGGCCGCTTCATGCGAATCCGATTGTTCGACTGCTGGCTCCACGAGCTCGACATCCGCGACGCCGTCAGCGCTCCCGGAGACGAGGGCGGTCCGCGCGCGGAAATGGCGTTCAAGGAAATCTCGAGTTCCCTCGGATTTGTTGTCGGCAAACGGGGCAAGGCACCGGACGGCTCTCGCATCACCTTCGATCTCGGCGGCCCGCTGGCCCGCGAACTACACATCGCCGTCGACGGTCGCGCCGCTCTGGTTCCCACGCTCGATGGGCCGCCCACCGTGACCGTGCGGATGAGTTCCGCGCTCTTCACGAGACTTGCCTGCGGACGGGTCCGCGCGGCTGATCATCTTGACGAGGTCACGATCGTAGGCGATCACGCGCTCGGCAAACGCATCCTCGACAACCTTGCGTTCACGATCTGAACCACGCCGTCCGATGAAGTTGTTCCTGGCGTCGTACCGGTTCGGCGACCACCACACACGCTTCGCGGAACTGGTCGGCCCTGGCGCTCGGATCGCCGTCATCGCGGCGGCCGCCGACGCGTGGCCGGCCGCCGCCCGAGCGTCCGCGGTCACCAGCGAACTGACGCCACTACGCCGAGCGGGATACGACGCCGAGGAACTCGACATCCGCGACTACGCTCACTCACCCGACGCACTGGAGCGCGCACTGCGGACGTTCGACTGCGTCTGGGTCCGCGGCGGAAATACCTTTGTCCTGCGGGCGCAGTTAGCGCGGACGGGAGCGGACGACGTCCTCGAACGCCTTGTCCGTAATGGAGATCTTGCCTACGCGGGATACAGCGCCGGCGCTGCTGTGGCCACACCGACCTTGACCGGGTTGGACGTCACCGATGATCCGTCCGATGTACTGGCCACGTGCGGAATCGAGCCGGTGTGGACCGGGCTCGGACTCGTCGATTTCGCGATTGTTCCGCACGGCGGTGGTTCTGTACTCGAGGATCCTGCGGCCACGGCACGAACAATCGTCATACTTACAAAAGAACGGATTCCGTTTAGGGTGCTGAGCGATCAGCAGGTTGTGGTTGTCGACGGCGGCGAGGCAGACGTCATCTGACGACCTCAGTCGTCAGTTGCCCTTCAACCGTGCTCGGCGACGGGCGCCGGGTGAACGCTATGTGACTGGCGATCGAGTCGCGCCCACGCGATTTCCCACCGCTTGACCGACACTTCGTCCGCATCTTCGAGGAGCGCGTCGAGAAGGAGTCGTGGGTTCTTGTGCCACGCGAGTTCTGCCGCGCGAACCTCGGCCGCGGAAAAGAGTCCGGATGCCGCAAGGTCGCGGATCCAGTCATCGATCTCGCCGCGGTGAATGCGTGCAATCGTCTCGTATCCGATGTGCTCATCGAGGAAGTCGTACGAAAATATTGCAGCCAGGTAACTGTTCGACTCACGCTGTCCGAAAATCATGTGCGTTCCTTCCTCGAAGTGTTCGACGACGATGTGACGACTGCCCGTTGCCTGGATACACCCGAGACCTTTTTTCCGGTGACCCTGTAACGCTTCGTTTATCCCCGACGATGCACACGCTAACCCCCCAAGGCTTCGTTTGGGTTGCGCTCTGGAAAACGTTGCCGTGTCAGTGCCTATTCGAGACCTAAGGCCATCGCCTTCACGACATTGGTCCATATCTGGAGCCAGTCGGCCTGACCTGCGATTTGCCCGTTTTTTCGGCCTCCATGAGAGCAACACGCCCGGTTGCGAAAAAATCTTTTTCAACTATCTCATCAGGTGGGATCGTTACGGTAGCAAATCATGTGTATCGCCGTTTTCCCATGCATCTTCACACCAAGAATCCCTAGTACACAGCCTATTTCTGACGACACAACGCCCTACACGATCAGCTTTGAACGGCTGTCCAATTGGGCGAGCAGCAATCGAAGAGCGCTGACTCGAAGCGCCTCCCGCGCCGTCCACAGACCCGGGTACCGTCGAGGAGACATCCCTCACCGATACGGAGCCACCAACAATGACCGACAAGATCGTGCACAACGTCGACGAGAGCCGCTTCGATATTTATTCGGACGACGAACTCGCAGGTTTTGCGGAGTATTCCGAATCGAATGGTGTGCGCGATTTCCACCACACCGTCACCTACCCGCAGTTCCGTGGCCGTGGGCTCGCTGCCGTCGTCGTGCGGCAAGCCCTCACACAAACGCAGTCGGACGGCAAGAAGATCGTCCCGTCCTGCTCGTACGTCGAAAAGTTCGTCGCGCAGAATCCGGAGTTTCAGATCCTCCTGTAACTCGCTTGTTGCCTCGGGGATAACTGACCCCGAGGCCGAGCGAGCCGTCAAAAATCAGTCGCGGACATGACGCGCGTCGGGCAGTGTTGGTGGAAACAGCACTTTTGCTGCCCCGCTGCCCGGAAGGAATGTCCGTGACTGTCACGCCCCGACTCGGACGCGCGGGCACGTCCGAACAGATCCACTACCTTCCGTTGGTTCTGATCAACCTCGCGACGCTGTTCTCCGCAATCGGAAACGGCATCTCCATGGTGGTCATCCCCTGGCTCGTTCTCGAGCGCACCGGGCGCGCCACCGACGCGGCAATTGTTGCCGGTGCCGCCGCCGTGCCACTACTGATCGCAAGTTTGTTCTCCGGCACTCTCGTCGATCGATTCGGTCGTCGGCGCACCTCGCTGGTGTCCGACGCGTTGTCCGCTGTGTCGGCTTCGGCCATTCCCATCTTCGCGGTCACCTCAGGTCTGAGCATTCCGGTGATCGCCGCTCTCGCTGCGCTCGGTGCAACATTCGATCCGGCCGGCATGGCAGCGCGAGAATCGATGCTGCCGGCGGCGACGCGCGCCGCGGGGTGGAAGCTCGATCGGACCAACAGCCTGTACGAGGCGAACTACAACGTCGCGTATCTGATCGGTCCCGGAGTCGGCGGCGTCCTGATCGCCACGATCGGCGCGGTCAGCACCCTCTGGGTGACTGCGGCGGGGTTCGTGCTTTCGATCATCGTCGTTGCCTTCATCCGTCTGGCCGACGCCGGAACACCAGACCCCGGCCTACGTCCGGCGTCCATCTGGCACGGCACACTCGAGGGCTTGAAGTTCGTGTGGAACAACAAGCTTCTCCGAACTCTGGCACTGGTCGACATGGCCGTCGTGGCTTTGTACATGCCGGTGGAGAGTGTTGTTTTCCCCGTGTACTTCACCGAGCTCGATCAACCCGCACAGCTCGGGTCGGTGTTGATGGCGTTGGCGATCGGTGGAATCGTGGGCGCCTTGGCGTACGCGCCGCTTGCTCCCCTGATGTCTCGGCGACTGATCATGATCTGTGCAGTCGGCGTGCTCGGCGTTGCCATGCTCGCGATGGCCCTGCTCCCGCCGTTGTGGGTGATTCTGGTCCTGGCGGGCCTGCAAGGTCTTGTGTACGGCCCGGTGGGGCCGATAGCCAACTACGCCATGCAGACTCGCAGCCCCGAGCACATGCGAGGCCGGGTTGTCGGTGTGATGACGTCGACGGCCTACGCCGCCGGTCCACTCGGATACCTCGTTGTCGGCCCACTTCTCGATCAGCTCGGTATTGCATCAACCTTTGTGGCACTGTCGATTCCGATCGTTGTCATCGCGATCGTGTGCGCGGCGCTTCCGGTGCTGCGCGAACTCGATCACCCCTGACCGCTATTTGAATCCCATCACCTCGGTCCCCCAGGCGATGCGCAGCACCTCGTCAGCGTCGTGGACCAACGAGTCCGGCGAATCGATCAGTAGCGTGGATCGAGCCTCTTCGTCATACGGCGGCCAGTGTTTGGACCCGTCGAGCGCGGCCGGCACTCCATGCCGGGCAAATGCCAGCCACCGTCGTTGCATCCGACCGGCCACCTCCATTGCAGCCTTGCGTCCACCCAACCAGAATGTCGGATCGACGTCCAGGGTTCCGAAATTGCCGAATACATACGGCAATTCGGTTGCGTGCCCGGCTCCGATGCGCGCGGCCTTGAGCATGGGCGTGGCGTGGTCGAATCGATAGAGCCACGTCGGCGAGTGCCGTGCATGCGCGTCGGCAATCCATAGTGTCGGCATCCGAAACGCCGCGTCACGCGAGAGCGCCAAGGCGCCGCTGGGTTTGGCGTGATCAGGATAGGCGGACATGATCTCGGCCAGCCGCGTCGGCGAAATGTCCGGGTGGTCGTCGGCCAGCGCCTGCAGCATCGCCTCCACCGACTGCGCACTCACCGGCATCAACGGCGATTTCATGAATTTGAAGATCGACGCCTCGTCCTTGTTCGATCCGATGATCAGTGGGATTCTGTGGGCGTACCCCTTCTGGAAAGCTGCAACGGGGTAGTGCGGCACCAGATCTCGATCCACCACTGGGGCCATGGCGAGGGTTCCTGGAATGCGGGTCGGGATTTCGTTGACCAGTTCGTCACCGGCCTTGATGATCAGTTCGAGATCGGCGTCGATCAGATCGCCGGCATCGCCTGGGGCAATCGAGATCAGTTCGAGGAAGCGGATGGCCACCGCGCGGGCGCGTTCGCGGCCGTATACCGATGTGGCCGGTGGACTTTGAGCGATCGCGCGATGAAAGAGGCCTTCGGCTGTTGGGCACGTCATCAACGTCGTGATGGAACCGGCACCCGACGACTCCCCGAATACCGTCACCTCGCCCGGGTCACCGCCAAACGCAGCAATGTTGTCGCGCACCCACTCGAGCGCTGCAATCTGGTCGCGCAAGCCACAATTCGACTCGAACACCACGTCCGGTGTCGAGAAGGAAGACAAGTCAAGGAACCCCATCGCGCCGACGCGGTAGTTGAACGAGACGAGAACAACGTCACCGGTCTCCGCCAGGTGCCGACCGTCGTAGATGCTTTGGGCTGCCGAACCCAGACAATAGGCACCGCCGTGAATCCACACCATGACCGGCCGCGGCGTGCCGTCTGGTCGTGGCGCCCACACATTGACGGACAGACAATCCTCGTCGACCACAAACGCCCGATCTATCGGCACCGCCGGGCTTTGCCCCTGCGGTGCGATGGGACCGAAGGCGCGGCCATCCCGCACGCCATCCCATGGTTCGGCCGGTAGTGGCGCTCGGAACCTTCGCTCCCCGGTCGGGGCGGCCGCGTACGGGATACCCTTCCAGGCGAAAACCGAACCATCGGCATATCCCCGGACGTCACCGGCTGGGGTGTGGACGACAAGGGTGCTCTCGCCTGTGTCTCCCGGTCGAATTTCGGTGTCCATGCCTGAATCTCCTCACGACCTCGACTTTGAGAGAATCTGTCCCAAACCTACCAATTTCCGAGAGGTGGGGACGAGCAACGGAAAGCGGCGGTGTTAAGGTCGCCTTGTTCTGACACGGGGTGCTCCGCATGGGCGGGGCTGAGATCAAACCCGGGAACCTGATCAGGTAATGCTGACGAAGGGATGTCATGGCTACCACACAGCCTGCATACAGTTCTGCCGAAAATACGTCCGTCTCGAACACGGCGCTCATCGAATCGACTTCGGACCGATTCACCGACCGCCTCTGGGACGAGACCAAAGTGCTGCGTGAGTCCATCGACTCACTCGAATTCCTGCGCCGACTCGGCGACGGCACCTTGCCGCTCGACGCGTTCCGCACCTACATCGAGCAAGACAAGCTCTATCTCGAGGGGTACTCCCAAGCGCTGTCTCTTGTTGCCGCTCACGCCCCGAACCCGCAGGCAGCGGGATTCTGGTCCAACTCCGCATCCACGGCAGCCACGGTCGAGTCGTCACTGCATGACGGCCTTCTCACCGGCGGGATTCTGCCGGCCGAGACCAGTCGGCTCGAGCATTCACAAGCCTGCTTGGGATACGTGTCCTATCTGATCGCGACTGCCGCCACCGCGCCGTACGCCGTCTCGGCCGCTGCAGTACTCCCCTGCTTCTGGATTTACGCCGAGGTCGGGCGCGACCTCGCCGCGTCAGCGCGGGAAGTTCTGGACGCAGATCCGACGCATCCCTACGCGCAGTGGGTCAGCACCTACGACGCGCCGGAGTTCCACGAGTCCGTCGCGAAGGCACGGGAGCTCGTCGACGCAGCAGCCGACGCCGCTACCGAAGCAGATCGAGAAGCGATGAGCGAGGCGTTCCGAATCGCAAGTCGATTCGAGCTGATGTTCTGGGATTCGGCATTGCACCCGCAGCCTTGGCCCGCGTCATGATCTCGGTAAGGCGTGTTCTCGCCACGACCGCAGCTCTCGCAGCCACACTGACCATGATCAGTGGATGTTCCAGTGGCACAGAATCTTCGGATGCCATCCGGTTTGCACTCGACTGGACTCCCAACACCAACCACACCGGGCTCTACGTCGCGATGCAGGAGGGCTACTTCGACGACGCCGGACTGGACGTGTCGATCCTTCCCTACAACAACACCTCCCCCGACACCCTGGTGGATGCCGGCAACGCCGAGTTCGGGATCAGCACCCAGAGCCAGGCGACGTTCGCTCGCGCTGCGGGCGCGGACACGGTCTCCGTCATCGCGCCACTTCAGCACCGTGCCACGGGAATCGGCGTCAAAGCCGACCGATCGGACATCACCCGTCCGCGTGATCTCGACGGCAAGGTCTACGCCGGCTTCGGCGATCCCGGCGAGGTCGAAACGCTGCAACAGGTGATTCGCAATGACGGCGGGACCGGCGACTTCACGACCGTCACGTTGGGTACGTCGGCCTACGAAGCCGTGTATTCGGGGCAGGCTGATTTCACGGTGTCCTACTTTGCGTGGGAAGGTCTCGAAGCGGAGCGCAACGGAACCCCGATGCGCTACTTCCAGTACACCGATTACGGATTTCCCGACGCGTATTCCATTGTGATCAACGGTAATCAGCAGTGGATGAAGGATCACCCCGAGGAAGCTGCCAAGTTCGTCAAGGCCGTGCAGCGCGGATATCAGACCGCCGCCGAGGATCCCGATCGCGCTGCACAGGATCTCATCGATGCCAATCCCGGCGCCTTCACCGACGAGGACCTCGTGCGGGACAGCCAACGGATGCTTGCCGCTGATTACATGTTGGACGCAAACGGCGTTGTCGGAACCCAGAATCTCGAAACATGGTCCGGCTATTCGGGTTTCCTCTTCGACAACGGCCTACTGGCAGGCCCGGACGGCAATACGCTGACTCAGAAACCGAATTGGTCGGAATACTTCACCAATGAGTACCTCGACGCGCCCTGAAGTGGCGACTCGATGGGGATCCGTCACACGGCGAGCGTTGCCTGCGCTCGCCGTGGTGATCCTGCTCGTTGCGGCCTGGCAGATCTACGTCGATGTCAGCGGTATCCGTCCCCAAGTTCTGCCGTCGCCAGGCCGAGTGCTCTCGCAGGGGTGGAACAACCGCGACGTGATCTCCGGCCATGCGTTGTCGACGCTTCAGGTGACGCTGATCGGATTCACCGTCTCTTTGGCACTCGCATGGATTCTTGCTGTGGTGGTGGACTTTTCACCATGGCTCTCGCGCGCGTTGGTTCCACTGTTTGTCGTCTCGCAGACGTTGCCGATCATCGCGATCGCCCCACTCATGATCATCTGGTTCGGATTCGGACTGTTGCCGAAGGTTCTGGTGATCGCGCTGGCAACGTTCTTCCCGATGACTATCGGTTTGATCGAGGGTTTTGCCGCGGCCGATCGTGAAGCCGGTGCCCTCCTGCGCAGCATGGGTGCCTCGCGCTGGCAAGAATTCCGGTACGTGCGACTCCCGTCGGCAATTCCACGGTTCTTCACGGCGCTGCGCATCGGTATCACCTACGCCGTCGTGGGGGCGGTGTTCTCCGAATACGTCGGCGCGACCTCCGGTTTGGGCATCTACATGAGCACCCAGAAGAATTCCTTCCGCACCGACCTGGTCCTTGCTGCGGTTCTGGTGACCGCTCTGATCAGTGTCACCTTGTACCTACTGACCTTTGCGGTGGAACGCGTCGTTGCGCCGTGGGCTCTGAGCGAAAGGACACCGCGATGAGCACCGAACGCATTGTCGACGTGGCCTCACTCAGCAAGGAATTCAGCACCCGGGCAGACACGCGACAGGTTCTCGACGACGTGTCGTTCTACGCTGCCCCAGGCGAATTCGTGTCGATCATCGGACCGAGTGGATGCGGCAAGAGCACCATCTTCAATGTCTTGGCCGGACTCGAAACACCCACGTCGGGAACCGTCTCCGTTGGTCTACCGGACTCGGGAAGCGGCATCCCGACTGCCTACATGCCTCAGAAGGATCTCCTGTTTCCGTGGCGTTCGGTTCTCGACAACACCGCACTGGGACTCGAAGTACAGGGTGTGCCGCGGAAAACCGCACGCAACAAGGCACGAGAACTGTTTGCCGCCTTCGGACTATCGGGTTTCGAGAATGCCACTCCGTCGCAGCTGTCGGGAGGCATGCGCCAGCGGGCTGCCCTGCTGCGCACCGTAGTTCAGGGCAAGCCCGTTCTGCTGCTCGATGAACCGTTCGGCGCCCTCGACTCGTTGACCCGAACCGAAATGCAGTCCTGGCTCCAGGATGTGTGGCAGCAGTATCGGTGGACAGTTCTGATGATCACCCACGACATTCGTGAGGCCATCTATCTGTCCGATCGCGTCGTCGTTCTCTCCGCAAGGCCCGCCACGGTCAAACGCGTCGTCGACGTGCCACTTCCGCGTCCCCGCGAACTGGACATGATCACCTCGCCAGAATTTGCCGCGGTCGAGCGCGAATTGCTCCGGGTGCTGCACAGCGAGACTTTGGCCGCGTTGTCCGATCAGTCCCCTCCTGGCGATTACTGAAGATAAGCTGAGAGTCACACGCAGTTCACCGAGAGTTCAGGCCAGACCGATTGATCGACGCCCAGGTCAACCCTCGGAAGAATCTCTCGGCGACCAAAACTGCTCACTACCAGAGAGATCGCGCTCGCCGAAATTCAAGTATGTGTGTCGGACGTTCCACAAAACTCTCCGGTAACGTAGTGTGGACCGCCTACGCAACCACTCACCGCAAGGTAACTGGCGAGTGATGCTTGCGTGGCAGGACCCCACCGCAACAGATTTGGAAAGGGACAGTGTGAGCACACTGCAGTCAGGCCAGAGTCTCGCTATCGGCCAGGAACTCAAGTCCGACAACGGTTCCTACGCCCTCACCCTGCAGGAAGACGGCAACCTGGTTCTCTCCGAGGACGGCCGCGCAGTCTGGGCAGCCGGCACAAACGGATCGGGCGCTAACCGCGCGGACGTGCAGGCCGACGGCAACTTCGTCCTCTACAAGGACGGGGACGCAGTCTGGGCATCGCAGACCTCCGGCAACGAAGGGGTCTCCCTCTCGGTGCAGGACGATCGCAACGTCGTTCTGTCCGCAGGCGACCGCATCCTGTGGTCCACTGACACCGCCGTCGCAGCTCCCGCACCTGAGCCCACCCCGGAGCCCGCCCCGGCAGCACCGGAGCCCGAACCGGCTCCCGCCGCTCCGGCAGCGCAGACCTACACGGTCGAGGGCGGCGACACCCTCTGGGCGATCGCCGAACGCTTCTACGGTGACGGCAACCAGTACCAGCGCATCGCCGATGCCAACGGTATTGCCAACCCGGATCTCATCAACGCCGGCCAGGTTCTGACCATCCCGGCATAGCCTGTTTCGCCGCGAGGCCCCGGGCGTTCAACGCCCGGGGTTTTGCACATGAAGCGGCCTTTGTGTTCTACAACACACTTATTCGCGTCCCACCCAATAGTTTTCGATGTGCCACTACTGTTCGATTTCGCCTACAGTGCTTTGCGTACTGCTCCCGGAGAACAGGTTGTGCATGAGAGACAGAACTGTCATGGTCGGCGCGCTCACAGTTGCCGGCATTTCTGTCGCTTCCGGCTTCCTCTTCGGTGGAGCAGCCGGAGCATTCGGCGGCGGCGGCCCGATCGTCACCCCGCCAGCGCTGGTTTCCACCGTCACCGTCGACTCACTTGCGGATATCGAACCTGCCTCGTTCTACACCTCGATAGTCGTACCTACCGTCGTGATTCCACCGACACCGACGTGGCAGGTCGCACCCGAGCTCACGGCCCCGCGCAACGTACCGCTGACATCCGTAGTGGCGTCGACGACAACGTCCACCACCGCTGTATCAAGCACCAGTTCCACCACTGCGGTGTCATCGACGCCTGCTTCGTCCACTCCTGCGTCAGCGACGCCGTCGAGAGCGCGCCCGTCCGGGACCGTGACTTCTACGACGGTCCCGACCAGCACGGGAATCCCGGTCGTCACCATTGATTCAGAGCGCCCGTCCAGCGGAGACTGAGACATTCACCGTGAACTATCACGGTGACCGGCGTTACATCCCCTACCTGCAAACAGCTGCTTTGTCGGCACCTCGCGTTACCGTATAGGTCTCAGCGTTGCGTTAGGAGGTGACTGATGGCCGTGCACGGATTCGACCTCGATATCAGTGTCGACCGAGCGTGGGCGGAATTTCAGGCACGCCTGGCCGACCACATCTCGATCATGGTGGACGGTGACGTCCTTGCTGTCGAGGCTGCAACCTCCGACATCGACACCGCTGAAGGCGGAGCGCCCTGCGTCCAGTTCCTGATCTGGGACACCGACATGGTGCGGTGTGAGGTTCCCTCCAACAATTTTCTGCACCCGCGGTTCGCCCTCGACGAGTCCGGCCTCGAGACTCTCGTCGCGCTCGGCTGGGCTCCCCCGTCGGACGGTCCCGATACCGACAACAGCTCCCCCGCCTTCTGCGTCGACAAGAGGCAGAACTGGTCGGACCAACTGGCTTCGATGACCGTTGCGGCATTTCGCACGGTTTTCGGCGTCCATCACCCTGCGTTTCTGTCCAGTGATCTCACCGGCAATCAGCTGACACCGGATTTCGATCCGTCGGTCACCACCGTCGACGAGTTACCGCTGCTCGATCCCGGTGCGGCGTACCTGCCCAACGACGTCGACCATCTCAAAGAACTTGTCACCCTTGCCCTGGTTCCCATGCTCGGCAGTCTCCCCGAACGCGACAGCGACGGAGACATCCCCATTCGCGTCGGCTCCACCGTCATGTTCGTCGGACCGCTCTCGGATTCGCTTGACGTTCAACTGTTCTCACCGCTGGTACAGGACATCAGCGATCGCACCCGTGCCAGCGAGGTCATCGCGGACCTCAACCGCAAATGGTCCCGGATCAAGTTTGTTCTGATCGACGACAGGTTGTCCGTCTTCCTCGAAGTCGCGGGCTCACCGTTTGTGCCCAAACATCTCACCGATACGTGCGCCTCGTTGACGTCGTTCCTTCGTACCGTCGACGACGAGTTCGCGTCGCGCTTGGGCGGCGATCTCTTCTTCGCGAACAAGGGCGGCGAGTCTGGCACACTTCAGCCTGAGCTCACCATGGAAGATCTGCCGCCGGAACTCGAGACGCTGCTTCATCTCGATCTCGATGTTGCCGATGACCTCGAGGCCGTCGCCGACGTGTGCGGACGCGACCGCGACCTGATTCTGCAGTTGCTGCACATCAGCAACGAGTGGCAGATCCAGTTGCGGAGCCAAGCCGTCGACGCACATAGCCGCGACGACGCTGAAGAAGCCGCCGGATTCAATGATCAGGTCAGTACGTGGGAACGCATGGTCGATCGCCTGCGCGGTGCACTTCGTCTGGTTGTGTTGCCCGATGCCAAGTCGGATCCGCCGGCAAAACCGCAGCCAGAACAAATGGGGTTATTTGCCGACCCCACTCAGGAAACGCTGTTCGACGACCCGTCCTGACGTCGAAAATTCAGCGCCGACGAAGCCGCCACAACGAGGTGGTTTCACGCGCACGCGCGGCATGCAGAGCGTCCGTTCGGTCACTCACCTTGGCGTGCGTCGGTTTGACGTCGATGCGATCGATCACCGTCAATCCACCTGCTGCGATCATCGCGTGCAGTTCGGTCCGCGTGCGCAGGCCAAGGTGTTCGGCGATATCGGAGAGAATCAGCCAGGCCTCGCCGCCCTCCGCGAGATGATCCCTCACTCCGGTCAGAAAGCCTTTCAACATCGCTCCGGCCGGGTCGTAAATCGCGTACTCGATCGGTGAGGTTGCCTTTGCCGGAATCCACGGCGGATTGCAGACTACTAGTGGCGCAACACCTTCCGGGAACAGATCCGCCTCGATCACTGTCACCTGATCGCTGTAACCCAACCTGTCGAGGTTGGACCGCGCGCACTGCAGGGCCCGGGGATCTTGATCCGTCGCCGTCACTTCTGTGACTCCACGCGCAGCGAGCACAGCGGCCAACACCCCCGTGCCGGTGCCGATGTCGAAAGCGCTTTCAGTCGACGGCAACGGCGCAGCGGCCACCAGGTCGATGTACTCACCGCGCACGGGCGAGAACACTCCGAATGCCGGATGGATCCGAGCGTCCAACGCGGGAATCAGAACGCCTTTGCGGTTCCACTCGTGCGCGCCGACTGCACCCAACAGATCACGCAGCGAACGAACCGACGGCTGATCCGTGACGCCGAATGCCTCGGTGAACGCGACGTGGGCGTCGGGCGCACGACGCAATGGGATCGAGAGATCCGCGTCGAGGGGAATCAGGAGCATGCCGAGAATCTGTGCGCGCCGGCCCTGTGTCTGGCGGTGAAGATGGAAGGCCTGTGCCGGATCATCCGAGTCTCTGCGCGGTTTGCGATCCATCCGGGCAGCCACAGCCTTGGACAGTTGACGCGCATTCTGGAAGTCACCGCGCCATAGAAGGGCTGTTCCCTCGCACGCCAATCGGTAGGCTTCGTCCGCCTTCATCGTGTCGTCTGCGACCAGTATCCGCTTGGGGGCCGGTGCCCCGCTCGTGGACCCCCAGAGCGCACGGCGCTCAGTATCGTTCTCGGTCCACACAACGTACTGTTCGGTCATCAAAGGCCCTTCCGGCGTCGGACATGGAGCGGATAGGGCGTTCGACGCACTGCGGCCGGTCCCGGCTCGCGTGTTCCAGTTCTGCACATCTGCTTGTCTGGTTCCACACTAGCCGGGACCGGCCGAATTAATGACCTCGCGCGGGGCGTCTCAGCTCGCCGTGCGCAAACGAACTGCCTGTGCGATACGCGCCTCGGCGACGGAGTCTGCTGCATCGCCCGCGAGGATTGCTTCAGCCTTCGCCTTGGCAAGAATCTCGGCTACCGTGTCGAAAATCTTCTCCACCTGAGCCCTGACCTGCTCAGCCGTATGCTCTTTCAGCTCGCCCGCAACCTGAATGAGGCCACCACCGTTGGCGACATAATCAGGTACCCACGTGATGCCGCGCTCGCTCAGAACGGACTCGACCTCGGGTTCGGTCAGCTGGTTGTTGGCTGCGCCGCAGATCACCGCGGCAGTGATTGCCTCTGCTGTGGCGTGCGAAAGCGTCGCACCCATTGCGCAGGGCGCATAAACATCGAGATCGGCGTCGATGACACTGTCCACGATCTGCACCTGCGGGAAATCCGCCTTCACGCGGTCGAGTGCCGTCGCGTTGACATCAGTGGCCAGGACGGTCGCGCCGTCGGCCAGGAGCAGCTTGATGAGTTCGTACCCAACCTTGCCGGTGCCCTCGACGCCCACCGTCTTTCCGGCCAGATCACGCGAGCCCCAGTGAGCCTGCGCAGCCGCCAACAGTGACTGGAAAACGCCGAGTGCCGTCATCGGCGCGCTGTCGCCCGAGCCGCCCGCCTTCGCATTGCGCCCCACCACGAAGTCCGTTCCGAGCCCGATCACGTCGAGATCGTCCGAGTTGGTCCCCACATCTCCGGCCGTGATGTAGCGGCCGCCAAGTGTCTGAACGAATTTTGCGTAGGCGCCGAGCAATTCGGCAGACTTCGCCGTTGCCGGGTCGCCGATGATGACGGCCTTTCCGCCGCCCAGATCAACACCCGCAACCGCGGCCTTGTAGGTCATTCCGCGAGAGAGCCGCAAAACGTCTGTGACAGCGGAAGATTCGTCCGCGTACGGGTAGAAGCGGGTGCCGCCGAGCGCCGGCCCGAGCGTCGTGGAGTGGATTGCAACAATCGCCTTGAGTCCGCTCGCCGGATCCTGGAAGAAGCTCACCTGCTCGTGCGGGTAATCGCGAAGATAGTCTGCGCGATCGAATACGCCGGCAGTGTCGTCGGAGATGTGGGCGGAGTTCACAGGCTCGGCGGTGAGAGTCATTGTGAGATAGACCTTTCCAAAGGACTTGTACGACACAGGCGTGAGATCGAGACGAATCGTCGATGGGTACAGTGATCTACGCAAACTGTTCCGCTGAGCAATTCGTAGAACCAATGCTCTTCCTGAGCTACGATTTGGTCAATGCAAATCTATTGAACTAAGCAATACGATCATCCAGTGACCTCGATCACTGAAGAAAGGTTCACAAAGTGCTCAGCATCGACAAGCTCGACGTCCAGCTACTCGGATTGCTCAGCAAGGATTCGCGCATGAGTGTCGCCGAACTCGCAAACTCGTTGGGAGTCGCCCGGAACACTGTCCAGGCTCGGATGAAGCGCATGGAATCAGGCGGAATCCTCACCGGGTTCCGCCCCAATCTCGATCTCCCCGAAGTTGGCATCCCCATCCAGGCATTTGTGGGCCTCGAACTGGAGCAGGGAAAGATCAGCGCCATCGCGAGGAGCTTGGCCGAGTTGCCCGAGGTGATCGAAATTCATGCCACCACGGGACGCGAAGATCTGCTGGTGCGCGTAGCCACCTCCACCCACGCTGCGCTGCAGAAGTTGGCGGAGCAGATCGTCAGCCTTCCGGGTGTCACTCATTCCACCACCACGATCGCGCTGACCAATCCTCTTCCCTACCGAATCCAGCCGCTGCTCGAGCACCTCACCAACGATGCAGGCTGGGGGCGATCCACGGCGTTCCCGCGGCAGCAGGATTGAGACATGCATTCGCGACGACGCTTCCTGGTGCAGTAGTTTTGTCGTTATGAGTGACATCCAGGGACAGCGCATCGCGTTCATTCAGGCGACGTGGCATCGCAACATCGTGGACCGTGCACGTGACGGATTCACAGACGAAATAGTCGGTTTGGGCTATGCCCGCGATTCAGTCGATTTCTTCGAGGTGCCGGGCGCTTTCGAGATCCCGCTGCATGCGCGCCGCTTGGCGCAGACGGGCCGTTACCAGGCAATTGTTGCTGCTGGCCTCGTCGTCGACGGTGGCATCTACCGCCACGATTTTGTGGCAACCGCCGTCATCGATGGTTTGATGCGAGTGCAGCTTGATACTGATGTTCCGGTCTTCTCGGTCGTTCTGACGCCGCACAACTTCCACGAGCATGCCGAGCATGTCGACTACTTCAGCACCCATTTCGTGAAGAAGGGCGCCGAAGCAGCGCGCGCCGTGGACGCTACGGTCACCTCGCTGAAGTCTCTGCCCACCGCCTAGTCGTTCCACAGTCTCGCTGAGTCGGATGCCCTCCGGCTCAGCGAGATTTTTTGTGCCTATCCGGGGATCTCGAGCCTCCCATGGGCGGCGGCATTCTCCGTGTCCACGGATTCATAGCGGTCGATGCAGGCTTGGAAGTAGGCTCGCATCTCCTTCACCACGGCGATATGGCTGTCGAGAGATTTCTCCAGCGAGTCCTCGCCACCAATGGCCTTCTTTGCAAACTTGTCCGCCAAGGCGCGTCCCGATTCCAGAGTTCCCATGCCTTTGACGTCGCTGAGTCGCTCGCAGAGCACGACCATCAGCTTAAGTTCACCTATCCATGCGTCACACGCTGCAACCATTGGTTTGGCCACTTTCGGATCGACGAACAGTTCGCCAGATTCCTGACTCTCCACTGGACCTACTCTCGGAGATTTATCGGGGCAAGGACGAAACAAGCTGCAATGCAAAACTTTCGACAAGTCCACAGGTAGAGCCTTGGTGCGGCGTCCCCGCGTCTGCTTCGATGTTGAGCCACACCGAACCTTGAGATGCCGCAAACGCTAGGTAGCACCCGTCGATGGTTTCGTCAGATTCCCGCTGAAACCACAGTCCAACTCGATCAGCAATTATCGACTCATCGAATTTTGTGTAATCCGAATTGCTTCGCACATCATCAAGCGTGTATTTCGTCGACATGATCGTGAAGAAGTACCACGTCGATTTCCACATACACATCTTCCATCCTGGTTGCTCTACACCGTCAATATCGATGAGCTCCGTCGAAGGGGTGAGACCGACCTCCTCGATCACCGAGTCCGGAATGTCCGTACAGGGGTTGAACAATCCCTCCTGACCAGACGCGCGCTCAGGCTCACCCTCGACGGTTGAATCACACCCCACCGCAAACAGCCCAATGACAATGGCTGCCAGCATAAGCCGAAGGCGCGCCAATCTAGGATCCCGATACTTCATGTCGCGCTAGACGATCCATATTCTCCGCCTCAACAGCGAAATAGCGGGTCACGCATGCCTGAAAGTACGCTTCCATCTCCTTGAGAACGTCGATGTGACTGAGGAGCGACTTCTCGAGCGAGTCCTCGCCACCGGACGCCTTCAGGGAGAATTTGCGCGCCAGGTCAATTCCCGATTGAAGCGTGCCCATTCCCTTCACATCTGATACCGAATCGATCTCGCCAAAGGCCATTTCCAGCTCCGCTCGGAATGCCCCACAAATGCCACGGAGTTTGCGTGCCACTTCAAAGTCCACTTCGATAGCGCCGCCTTCAACTTCGCCTTTCCAAGTTACCCATTGTGACGGTCGCGAGCCATCTAACGACCCATCAGGATTTGCCACAACAACTCCCATCATTCATTTGATCTTCAACGTGGCCAATAGGTTTCAAGTTCGGCTCCATATCGCGCAGCAAGCGTGCAGGTGGGCTCCTCAATCAGACGCAGGCCTATCCGGGAGACCCGCAGCCAGATCGAACCCTGCTTAACTGGCGTCGCGATATAACAGGACGCACCAACTTGATCCTGAGCTCGGGAGTACTGAACACCCTGCCTCTGGCCAATTTCAACATCGTGAAATCCGGTGAAATCGGTGTTGGCCCGAACATCTTGCAATGAGTACACGTTCGATAAAACGACAACGAAGTACCACGGGCCCTTCCACGAGCAGAGCTTCCATCCGGGGATTTCAACACCGGCGATATCAACCTCCTTCGTATACGGATCAAGTCCGGCGCCCCTGATCGCAGAATCCGGAATGTCCGTACACGGATCGAATAGTCCCGCTTGACCGGATAGCGGCTCAGCCTCCCCCTCCACGGCTGAGCCGCATCCGACCAGAGCCCATACCAATATCCCTGCCACGAGAAGCCGACCCCCCATCGACATTCTCATCGGGCCCCCTTCGGTATGAACACACTCTATTTGATGCGCCGGCGACTCAATCGGTTCCCGCTACCGACAAATTCCCAGTTCACGTCCCCATGTTCGCTTGCAGCGCATCTGTAGCGATTGACGCTGCTCGTGACAGTCGCATACTGGAGGGGTTGACTACAACGTCGGGAGGGCACCGAGTGAGCGCGCCGAAAGCACCTGCCAAACCAGCTATTCTCAGCGTCGACGACGACCCCGGGGTTTCCCGCGCCGTCGTCCGCGACCTTCGTAAACGCTACGGCGAGAAATATCGGATCATCCGCGCCGAATCGGGCGATCAGGCGCTCGAAACTCTGCGCGAAATGAAGCTTCGCGGAGACGCTGTCGCCGTTATCGTCGCCGACTACCGCATGCCCGGTTTGAGCGGAATCGAATTTCTCGAGCAGGCAATGGATCTCTACCCCATAGCTCGGCGCGTTCTACTTACTGCGTATGCAGATACCGAGGCCGCGATCGACGCCATCAACGTCGTCGACCTCGATCACTACCTGCTCAAACCCTGGGACCCACCGGAAGAAAAGCTCTACCCGGTCATCGACGCTCTCCTCGACGCCTGGGCCGGCTCCAGTCACCACCCTGCGGAGGAAACCAAAGTCGTCGGTCATCGTTGGTCTGGACGATCCTCTGATGTTCGAGAGTTCCTGGCACGCAATCAACTTGCCTACCGCTGGTACATGTCGGACGAGCCTGAGGGACAACGACTCCTTACCGCCGCAGGGGTCGACGAGTTAAACCTTCCCGTCGTCATTGCTCCCAATGGTGACGTACTGGTCGAGCCGACGGATACCGAACTCGCGGACAAACTCGGCCTGAGCACCACCCTGTCCGAGGACTTCTACGATTTGGTTGTCATCGGCGGTGGACCGGCGGGGTTGGGTGCTGCTCTCTATGGAGCCTCGGAGGGTTTGCGAACTGTCCTCATCGAACGACGCGCCACAGGTGGACAGGCCGGTCAAAGCTCGCGTATCGAGAACTATCTCGGCTTCCCGGACGGTGTTTCCGGATCACAGTTGGCCGATCGCGCGCGGAGGCAGGCAACAAAGTTCGGCGCTGAGGTCATCACAGCCCGCGATGTGACGGGTCTCGAAATCAACGGCTCTGCCCGCACAGTTCGTTTCGACGACGGCACATCCGTTGATGCGCATTCTGTCATCTTGGCCACGGGTGTTTCGTACCGTCAACTTTCGGCTCCCGGGCTCGACACGTTCACCGGCCGAGGCGTGTACTACGGGTCTTCTGTCACCGAGGCCGCGCGATGTAGCGAGCAGGATGTCTACATCGTGGGTGGGGCAAACTCCGCCGGCCAAGCAGCTGTTTATCTTTCACGCGGTGCACGATCCGTCACGATCCTCATCCGGGGCGCTTCACTCGAAGCATCCATGTCCTACTACCTGATTCAGCAGATCGAGAAAAATCCGAAGATATCGGTTCGCGCCTGCACCGAAGTAATCGCCGCTGACGGTGACGATCACCTCGAGCGAATCACGCTGCTGAACAGAGCAACTGGTGAAGAAGAGATCGTCGACGCACATTGGCTGTTCATCTTCATCGGCGCCGCTCCGCTGACGGATTGGCTCGGCGACGTTGTTGTTCGCGATCGACATGGATTTATCGTCGCCGGCCCCGACCTCGCCGCCGACGGCATCACACCGCAAGGGTGGCCCCTCGACCGAGCACCCCACCACCTCGAAACCAGTGTTCCCGGAGTCTTTGTCGCCGGTGACGTGCATGCCGAATCAGCCAAGCGGGTCGCGTCGGCTGTCGGTGAAGGAGCGATGGCCGTGATGTTCGTCCACCGCTATCTCGCTCAACAATAGGGAGATTTGATGTCTGTCCCAGAATGCAGTCCAGAACTTCTTCGCACACTGTTCCTGTTCGAGGAGCTCACCGACGATCAACTCGAAACACTCTGCCAGAGTGGCCACATCACTGAAATCGACCGCGGCCAGGTCTACCTCGAAGGCGACCCGGCATCGTGCTTCTACGTCCTGATCGAGGGCGAGCTAATCATGTCGAAACTCTCCGGCGGCGAAGACATCGAGATGGTGCGCACCTCCCAGAGAGGCGTCTACTCCGGCGGTTGGACGTCGTACTTGGGTGATCGTGTCCCGCAAATCTATTCGGCGTCGCTGCGTGTAACGAAGCCGTCGACCTTCTTCGTTCTCGACGCCGACAAGTTCGGCGCTGTAGTGCGCGAATGGTTTCCGATGGCTGTGCACCTTCTCGAAGGAGTGTTCTTCGGGAACCAGAACACCCGCCAGATCATGGATCAACGTGAGCGTCTTCTCGCCCTCGGCTCCCTCTCCGCCGGATTGACCCACGAACTGAACAATCCCGCGGCCGCCGCAGTGCGGGCGACCGCGTCGTTGCGCGAACGCGTCGCCGGCATGCGGCGCAAACTGGGGATGATCGCCTCAGGCTTCTACGATCGCGACTCACTTGTCACCCTCATGCATATGCAAGAGGAAGTCGCCGAAGTTGTTGCCAAGGCTCCGACGCTCACGCCCCTTGAAGCATCCGATCGAGAAGACTCCCTGGGTGAATGGTTCGAGGACCATTCCATCCGCGAAGGTTGGGACCTAGCACCAACCTTCGTCCAAGCTGGCCTCGACACCAACTGGCTGGAGACTGTTGCCGCAGCAGTGGACGAGTCCGTGCTCGAGGGGGCAATCCGTTGGTTGAACTACACCATCGAGTCTGAGCTATTGATGAACGAGATCGCCGATTCCACCACCCGAATCTCCACGCTTGTCGGTGCGGCCAAACAGTATTCGCAAATGGACCGCGCGCCCTTCCAGACCATCGACGTTCACGAATTGCTTGACAGCACGCTGATCATGTTGGGACAGAAAATCGGTGACATCGCCGTCGTCAAGGAATACGACCGGGCACTCCCACCCATCGATGCGTATGCAGGCGAACTCAATCAAGTGTGGACCAATCTGATCGACAACGCTGTCGCTGCTATGGATGGCACTGGGACCTTGACTGTTCGCACCAGCCGCGACGGCGATCGAGTCTGCATCGAAATCTGCGATACAGGATCGGGAATCCCCGACGACGTCATCGACAGAATCTTCCAGCCCTTCTTCACCACGAAACCGGTCGGCGAGGGAACGGGCTTGGGCCTGGACATTTCGTGGAGAATCGTTGTCGGCAAACATCACGGTGAACTTCGGGTCACATCCGAACCCGGGGACACCCGCTTCCGTGTTCTCCTGCCGATCTCTGGACCAGAGCGCAACCATGTCGACGATGCCGAGTAGCGCACGCCCGACTCGGCGCGCACGATGAATAAGCAGAGCCACTTCAACGAAGGGACTGACCATGACCGACGGACTTCCAGCTGGAATTGATCCGAGTGTGCCGCCGAGCGGTGCCGGGTGCGTCGAATGCGACGCTGCTGGCGGTTGGTGGGTGCATCTGCGTCGATGTACTCAGTGCGGTCACATCGGATGCTGTGACTCATCCCCGTCACAACATGCCAGCGCTCACGCCGCGGCTACCAAGCACCCCTTCATGCAGAGCTTCGAGCCTGGCGAGGATTGGTTCTGGAGCTTCGAAACGCAGGAAGCCTACGACGGACCTGAATTAGCCCCGCCCACTTCGCATCCCACCAACCAGCCGGTTCCTGGTCCGGCCGGCCGAGTGCCAGCTGATTGGCAGGAGCACATCCACTGAATCTGAATCTACGTCTGTCACTTCACCGGTATGTCGAACGTGAGCCGTGGTGGCTGGACATAGTCTGCCGGATCGGTGAGCAGTAATAGTTCGGGTGACGTCGGCAAGCCTGCGAGTGCCTGACGCAGCCGCTCTTCGTACGCGACGGCCGGCGCGGAGAGCGGCGCGAGCCAATTGTCATGGTGCGCCGGAACGAAGAGCGAAGGCCGCAGTGCTCGGATGTAGTCGAGCGGGTCACTGAGCCCGTTCGTGTATTGGTTGTAACCCTGAATAGACCCGATCTGAACTGTGGACACAGGCAACGCACGCATAGCGTCCAGGATCTCCGGAGCGTCGGTGAAGAGCGGCCCTGTGCTGTCGTGCCAGGTCAGTACGAAGTCACCGACCACGAACTGGTAGAGCAACGATCCACCCTCGGCGTCGTTGAAATGCGACGCCAGGTGTGCAGTGTCGTGAGGTGTCGGCGGATGTTCGATGGCCGGACTGAAATCGGGCACAAGAACAAGTGGTGGTTGCTCGCCTCGCGGGGCACGCAGCGCGGAGTGCAAGTGTCGAACAGAGTGCACGGCAACACCGTTGGATAGCGAGAAGTCAGTTCGGTCAGAATCCAGCGGCAACGTTCGGAGCTCAGTTGTGGCTTGCGCTGCGATCTGACTGCAATGCTCGTCTGTTCCAACGATGGTTGCTCCACACATCGAGGCAATTTCGGCAGCGTCAGCGGCGTGATCGAAATGCCCATGCCCAATCAGGATGTGGCTCGGAGCGAGCGCCGCCAGTTCTTCGGGGCTGGTCGGTACATAGTTCGAGAACTCGCCTCGAGGAACCCATGCGTCCAGTAGAACGACGTTGCCCGCGATGGCCATCGCAAAATTCGTGACACCGAACCACGAAAGAATCGTCTTTGACGAATCCACTTCGCCGGTCGCTGGATCAACATTCTCGGGCCCGAAGAATCGTTGGCGCGCAGTGATAGTCGGATTCACTGAAGCTGGAACGGAAGCCGACGCGTTCGTCATTCCAAGGGTTGAGGCAGCCGCGGCGGCAGCTCCCACGACAAAGCTCCGACGGCTAACTTCGTTCGAAAACATGACTGCAGTCTAGGTGGCGAGTGCGCACATCAAACTTCATTCCCCACTCTCGGATTCGCGGCGATGCTTGTAAGTCTCCGACCAACTAGAGGTAACCATGCTGTTCCATTGCAGATTCCGCCGCAGCTCGTAAAGCCACTATCATTTTCTCTTGATCACCCATCTACTGGTAATCCCTCACAAATCAGAGGCCAGAAATCCGCGTAGTGCGGGACGATTCAGTTACTCGGGCTTATCTTTCTGAGTGAGTCGACATTCGCCTGCTCCTGTTCCGTAGCATCGTCGATGCACTTCTGGAAGTACGCACGCATGTCATCGACTACTGCGATATGACTTTCCAACGCATTGACTAGTGAGTCGGTCCTAGCAACAGCCTTCTTCTCGAACTTCGATTTCAGAGCATCAGCCGAACCGAGGGTGCCAAATCCTCCAAGGGTTCCAAGCTTCTCGGCGTCGATCTTGAGCGCCTTGAGGTCACTACTCCACGCTTCACATGCCGCGCGTAACTGCTCGGCAGCATCGCTGTTGAGCAGGAATCCGTCACCGATTGGATGCCCCATGTCTGTTGACCCTTCCACTAGCTATGCAGCGTTATTTGGGCAGATACGGTTTAAGCGCAATCGCTTGCCTGGTGGCCAGACCGCAGATGTCCTCCGGGTACTGAGCCTGTTGATATGCATCAACTCTCACAAATATCGCGCCCTGATCCGCGGGCAGCGCAACAAAACATGTACTCCCGTCAACATCCCACACCTCACGAAAGGTGACCGCCCCATCACCTACAGCAGAAGCGTCACGGATATCAGTGTCGTCGGGATTGCGTCGAACATCCTCCAGGGTATGAAAGGTTGACCAGACGCCAAGTTCATACCAATCCGATGCCCAGCTACAGATCACGAACTCTGCCTGACTCACCCCGGCAACACCGTTCTCCTCGGTCGACGCGTCAACACCAAGGCTCGTGATCACATCATCTTGGATCGCGGAACAGGGGTCGAATAGTCCCTCGTTGCCTTCAGGCCGAACAGCCTCGCCTTCAACTGTCGAGGAGCATCCCCCGAGCAAAACGGTCGCTGCGAGCGAAAGACAAGCGCCCCATTCCCTCACAGCGCACTCCCCTCCATCGACGCATCTCACACCATTTGACGCACGGGAGGCTCTCCCGGTTCCAACAATTGCAATCCATTGCAACCCTTCACACCCCACCATCGGAGTCCTAGCGTTGATCTACCAGCGGATTCACAACGAAGTGAGGTGCGGATCTATGAAGGCAGCACGGTTCCACGGTCAGAAAGACATCCGAATCGAAGACATTCCCGAGCCCGAAGTGCGGCCCGGTACCGTCAAATTGAAGGTCGCCTGGTGCGGGATTTGTGGCACCGATCTCCATGAGTACCTCGAGGGTCCAATCTTCATCTCGGCGCCCGGCCACCCCCACCCCCTCTCTCATGAGAACGCGCCGGTCACTATGGGGCACGAATTCTCGGGCACTGTCGAAGAAGTCGGCGAAGGCGTGACCGACGTCGAAGTGGGTGAAAACGTCGTCGTTGAACCGTATTTCGTCTGCAACGAATGTGCTCCGTGTAAAGCCGGCAACTATCACCTGTGCACTCAGATGGGATTCATCGGATTGGCCGGCGGCGGTGGCGGACTCAGCGAAAAGGTTGTGGTTGACCGACGTTGGGTTCACAAGATCGGCAACATCCCATTGGACGAAGCTGCGCTGATCGAGCCGTTGAGCGTTGCACACCATGCCATCGTTCGTAGCGGCGCCCAAAGTGGCGACATCGCGATTGTCGGAGGCGCCGGACCTATCGGGCTGCTGGTCGCCGCAGTACTCAAAGGTCTTGGCGCAACAACGATCGTCACGGAACTCAGCGGTGCGCGTAAAGAAAAGGCACTGTCCAGCGGTGTCGCTGACTATGTCATCGATCCGAGCAGCGAGGACGTGAAGGCCCGCGTTCTCGAGATCAGCGATGGCATCGGCGCGGATATCGGATTCGAATGTGCCGGCGTCAACGCAGTGCTCGACACCATGCTCGACACCGTTCGACCCGCGGGAGTGGTTGTCAACGTGTCAATTTGGGGCAAGCCCGCGACCATCGACATGCAGAAGCTGGTCCTCAAAGAGATCGATCTGCGAGGAACAATCGCGTACGTCCGCGATCATGAAGCTGTCATCAAAATGGTTCAGGACGGAGTTGTCGACCTCGCCCCGTTCATCACCGGACGCATTCAACTCGAAGAGTTGATTTCAGAAGGCTTCACAACCTTGATCGAACACAACGACACAGCGGTCAAGATTCTAGTTCGTTCATAATTCAACAACCGGGAAATGCGGTGGGGACGTCATGTCTCCACCGCTCCTTGGTTTAGGAAGCTTCCCGCTCCTGCTCAACACACATCGCCGAGTATCGCGCGAAGGCATCGTTCAAGGTCAGGGACTTACGCTTGTCGCCGATATCGCGCGGCGGCGCCTGCCTGGCACATCGCTTCGCGTGCTCGATGACTGCTTCGCGCACGACGCTGGATATGTCCGCGCCCGTAAGCTCCCGGAGAGCCTCGAGAGCCTCCAGTTCCTCTGAATCAAATCTCACTGTTACCGATCGTCTAGCCACATTCAGGATGCTACGTCGAGTCACAGCAATATTGGGAGTTAGGTTCGAGCGACACCCGAAAACTCTTCTCGCCAAACGACTTGAATTCCGATCAGGCTGGTCTGAAAGATGGGGAACGCCAACTCTGCAAGGGCCTTGACCCCGGAAACTGGACACGGGGTTTGTGATTACGCGGCTTGCTGCAGGCTATCGGATGTGTGAGCGTTTTCGTAGTCGGTGGGACTGAGATAGTTGCAGTACGAGTGCCGGCGTCGGGTGTTGTAGCGGGTGATCCACCGGAACACCGCGAGCCTTGCCGCCCGGGGCGATTCCCAGCGGGCTGCGCCTTGCAGCGTTTCGCGTTTGAGTGTCGCATTGAACGACTCGGCCAGGGCATTGTCCGCGCTCGTGCCCACCGCTCCCATCGATTGTGCAACACCCAAATCCGCGCAGATCATCGCGAAACACTTTGAGGTGTACTGACTTCCGCGATCGGCGTGGAACACTGCACCGGCAAGACCGCCGCGGGTGCGAGCTGCGGCCTCGAGCGCGTTCTCGACGAGTTCGGTACGCATGTGCTCGGCGATCGACCAGCCCACCAGGCGTCGGGAGAAGCAGTCGATCACCGTGGCCAAATACAAGAACTCACCGTCTCCGCATGGCAAGTACGTGATGTCACCGACGTATCTGGTGTTCGGTGCGGCGGCGGTGAAATCACGGTTGAGCAGGTCCGGCGCCGGAGTGTCGGCTGGTTCGGCGATGGTGGTGCGGTGTTTTCGGCGCAGCCGCAGGCCCTCGATGTTGTTGGCACGCATGATCCTTGCGATCCGTTTGTGATTGACCCGCTGGCCGGTGGGTTGTCCGTGATTGATCTCGGCGGTGATCCTGGGCCGCCCGTAGGTGTTGTCCACCGTGTGGACGGCGCGGATCTTCTCGGCGAGTTCGAGGTCGGCGATTGCGCGGGCAGCCCGCGTGTCGGCGGCGTTGATCCATGCGTAGTACGACGAGCGGGCGATATCGATGACCTGGCACAACCGCTTCACCGGGTAGGTGTCGGAGTGGTCTGCAACGAACTGGAAGCGGTTCACCAATTCGTCTCTCCGGCGAAATATTTTGCCGCCGACCGCAGGATGTCTCGCTCGGTTTCGAGCTTGGTTTTCTCCGCTCGCAAGTGTGCAACCTCGGCGCGGAGCCTGGCGGCTTCCTGCTCGGGTGTCTCGCCGGTGCCGGGCCCCGGAGCGGTGGCGGCGGGTCTGCGGATCGGGATTCCCGCGTTCTTCAGCCATGTGGTCAGGGAGCCGTGGGATATGCCGAGGTCGGCGGCGATCCCGGCTACGGTCGCGCCGTCGGTGTCGCGGTACAGCGCGACTGCGTCGCGGCGGAACTCTTCGGAGTAATTTTTCTTTGCCATCGGGTTAGATCTTCTCGCTTTCCCTGGTCTGAGACCAGGATCAAGCGTGTCCAACCCGCGGGGTCAAGGCCCGCAAGTAGGTTGACGCTCCGATGGACGATCTCCTCGACTACCCTGCTAAGGGAAAGCTAATGCACGAAAATGCAAGCATAACGAGCATTTGAGATTGCCCTGCGACCCCACCCTGACTTATGCTTGCAAAATAAGGCATAGGAGCGGCAATGAGTCAGCCACGTAGAAGTTCACCAACGCGCAGCAGTCCTATGCCTGAAATTGCACGCATAGGTGAGTTGTTTGCCGAACGCAGGGTC
The DNA here is from genome assembly GCF_002300185.1 of Rhodococcus sp. ACPA4. NCBI lineage: Bacteria > Bacillati > Actinomycetota > Actinomycetes > Mycobacteriales > Nocardiaceae > Rhodococcus > Rhodococcus sp. ACPA4. Next base: position 1,381,848 of record NZ_NSDY01000002.1, on the reverse strand, counting down.
CAACTCCGACTCACCCAGCAAACACTCGCCGACCTAGCCGGGGTGTCCCGATCCAGCGTTCAAGCGCTCGAATACGGCACCGGATCTGTGAAGCTGGCATCAATCGTCGAAATTGCCGACGCCCTCGGACTGCGCCTGCAGCCAATCACGATCGCCGAACTCGAGGCGCCTCAATGAGCAGCCCTCTCAGCACGACGCTGACGGACATCGACAATGCAGACGTCTACATCGACGACGTGCAGGTTGCCACCCTCACACGCCAAACAAACGACACGATCGAATTCGACTACAGCACGCTGTCATCGACCGAGTCATCGATCCGATCTCACTCAGTGTCATGGTCGTTGCTCGCGAATGGGCACTACCCCGTGGTCACCACCGGCGGTGCGGTTCCCCCCTTCTTCGCAGGCCTTCTCCCGGAGGGTGTTCGCCTCGGCGCGGTAGTTTCCTCGACCAAAACCTCGATCGACGACCATCTGACTCTGCTATTGGCCGTCGGCGCCGACACCATCGGAAATGTGCGGATCGTGCCCGCTGGTAGTGTCCCACCGGAACCGCAACCGATGTTTGCGCCGGAACGAGACGCCAACTTCCACAGCCTATTCAATCGCCTCGCCGGTTCGGTCGACGCAGATCCGCTTGCACTTTCCGGAGTCCAACCCAAGGTCAGTGCAAATATGTGGTCGGTACCGACAAACACTCCCTCCGGGCCCGCGATCCTCAAACTCACTCCGCCCGTTGGATTCCCACTGTTGTCGGAGAACGAACACTTTTTCATGAGAATGGCGGCAGCATGTGGGCTACGCGTGCCGACCACTCGACTTCTCCACGACGCCGACGGCAGGAGTGCGTTACTTGTCGAGCGTTTCGACCGCCGCGATGGCCACCGCATCGCTCAAGAGGATGCATGCCAAGTTGCCGGCATCTATCCGGCGTCCAAGTACCGGATGAAAACCGAGACTGCCATCACGGCGCTAACCGATGCCTGCGAAGCGGGCGGCGGCTCCAAATCTGCATCCACACTGGAATTGCTTCGCACAGTAGTCTTTTCATGGATCATCGGCAATGGAGACTTACACGGAAAGAACCTATCGATCTACGCGCCGAACTCATTGTGGCAACCGAGTCCGGCTTACGATCTACTCAGCACTCAGCCGTACACCGGCTGGAATGATCCGATGGCGATGAACCTGTACGGGCGCGCCAATCGCCTGACCCGCGCCAACTTCATCGACGCCGGACTACGATTCGGACTTCGCGAACGCGCGGTAACCCGAATGATCGACGCGCTGGTCAAAGCTGCACACGGCTGGGCCGAGCGATGCACCGAGATCGGATTCGATGCAAGGACAACAGAACTTCTCGCCGGCCTTCTTCGCCATCGCCTGACAACACTCATGTGACAACTACTTCGATCGGAGCTCGACGTGAGCATTGACCACGTAATTTCAGCAGTCGGTAGCGCCGACGCAGAAAAGATCAAGACCGCGCTGTCAGCGCTCGCTCAAACCTCAACTGCCACGACGACGCTCGTGATCGACGGCGTGACAATCGACGTCCCGGCCTCAGTGGGCGATGCCGTCGTAGCGCTGCTGAAATACCTCGCCAACGGTGACAGTGTTGCGCTCGGTGCCGTTGCCGAACTACTCACAACGTCTCAAGCTGCGGAAATTCTCGGCGTCTCGGACACATATGTCCGCAAGCTTGCCGATGCCGGCAAGCTCCCGATCGAGCTACGCGGAACCCACCGCAGATTCCGACTCGACGACGTCATGGCCTACCGCGAGCAGTTCCCCAAGCGCTCCTAGCTCTTGGTGTACATACCTTCGATTTCCTTGGAGAACCGGTCGACGACTACGTTTCGCTTGATCTTGAGGGTTGCCGTCATTTCACCGTCTTCCTCAGTGAGATCCCGATCGAGAATCACAAACTTCTTGATCGACTCGGCATGCGAGACAGCCGAATTGGCGTCATCGATCGCCTTCTGCATTTCTGCCCGAAGATCATTGTCGTCACGCAGTTCAGCGACGGTTGCTTCGGCGGGCTTGCCGTTATCGGCCTTCCACTTCTCGAACACCTCGGGATCAACCGTCAGAAGTGCCGTGACGTAAGACTTTCCATCGCCGACGACCACGGCCTGCGAGATGATGGAATGCGACCGAATACGGTCTTCCATCGGGCCGGGTGAAACGTTTTTGCCACCTGCCGTCACCAGAAGGTCTTTCTTACGGCCGGTGATGGAAAGGTAACCGTCACTGTCGAGTTCACCGAGATCGCCGGTGCGGAGCCAACCGTTGTCGAAGGACTCTTCGGTGGCTTTTTCGTTCTTCCAGTAACCCTTGAAGACCACTCCACCGTTGAGCTCGATCTCGCCGTCTTCGGCAATGCGAACTCCGTTGCCGCCCATAGGCTGCCCGACGGTGCCGATCTTCTGAGCCCCGGGAATGTTGACGCAGTGCGCTGCCGTGGTTTCAGTGAGTCCGTAACCTTCGTAGATCGGAACGCCGAGCCCACGGAAGAAGTGGCCGAGTTCCGGGGTAAGTGCACCGCCGCCGGAAATGGCGAACCAGCACTCGCCGCCGAGTGCTGCGCGCAGCTTCGAGTACACAAGCTTGTCTGCGACAGCATGCTTCGCCTTGAGCACCAGGGACGGGCCACCGGCGTCGAGAGACTGGCTGTACTCCTTGGCCGTTGCTTCTGCAAAAGCAAATATTGCACCGGGAACCTTGCCGCCGGATTCCGCCTTCCGCGCCGCACCGTCGCGAACCTTCTCGAAGACCCGCGGGACGCCGAGGATCGTATTGGGCTTGTACCGCTCGAATTGCGTTGTAATGTTCGAGAAATCAGACCAATGCGCCTGCGCAGCACCAGCTTCGAACGTCGCCAAGGACACTGCACGAGCAAGTACATGTGCCAGGGGAAGGAAGGTCAGAACTCGGTTTCCCGGAACCGCGACCTTACCGATCGACGCAGTCAGAATGCCGCGCACCTCGGACAAGAAATTCCGATGAGTGAGGATGCAGCCCTTCGGCCGCCCCGTCGTACCGGATGTGTAGACGAGCGATGCAAGGTCGTCAGCGCGGATACCGTCGAGGCGCTTCTTCAGCTCGGTTTCGTCGACGTCGATGCCCTGCTTGGTCAGCTCTGCCACAGCGCCGGCGTCGATCTGCATGACAGCGCGCAGACTAGGGGGCGCATCCTGGAACAACTGCTCGTGCGTCCCCGTCTCCACGATGGCCATGACGGACTCGGAATCCTCGAGGATCCAAGCAACCTGGCCCTTCGATGACGAGTCGTAGATCGGAACCGTCGCAGCGCCGGCCGCCCAGATGGCGAAGTCGAAAAGCGTCCACTCGTAGCGAGTGGCCGACAGAAGCGCGACGCGGTCCCCTGGCTGAACACCGGCGGCAATCAACCCGTTTGCCACGCCCATGACCTGCTCGGCAAATTCCTTCGCCGAGACGTCGACCCACCCGTTGCCCATAGGCCGCGAGAACACCGTGAGGTTCGGGGTGCGCTCGGCGTGAGTGAAGACTGTGTGCACCACCGACTCGTTGTCGGAGATAGTGAACTGGGCTTTGGCGCTGTACTCACTCACAGGGTGTCATCTCCGTCGGTCTGCGATTCTGTGCTGATTCTGAAGCGGTGAAGTGCACGGGCGAATTCCTCGATCTCGGACTCAGTCCAATCGTGCAGCCTGCTGACGACTTGGTCGAGTCGACGCGCATCGGCGGCGTCGAGATATTTGCGACCCTCGTCAGTGAGGTGGAGCGGATTGCCCAAGCGAACGGGTCCCGGATCGGCATACACCCAGCCTGAGTCGATGCATCCACGCACTTGGCGCGAGATGGTCGAGCGGTTGACGCCGAAAACGTCGGAGATCTCTGTTGCCCGGCAGCCGTCATTGCGGCCGATGAACGAGAGGAACGAGTGCTGCGCGATGGACGGCTGATCGTCGGAATGCCGATCCCCCGTCATCAGCTGTCGCGTCAGATGCACCAGCTCGTCATGGACGGCCGGCGGCCCGGTGAGCGACATTGCTCCGTTGTGTTGCACTGAGCAACTATAACGCCGACCCCTGTGTCCGACGCAATATGACCGCCGCCACCGACAGCAAGTGCGTCGGTGGCGGCGTGAACAGCTAGACCAGATCTTCACCGTTGCGGCGAGCAGTTGCCCAATCCTTGAAGAATCCCTTGCTGATGACTCCCAAGACAACCAGCACCAACGCCGGCCAGATCAGAACATAAACGGTCAGTAGAGCTGTACTCATTCGTATCCCTTCCACTTGTCTCGACGGTTACTTTCCGGACGCTCCCACAGCAGGAAACTCTTCCTCGTCGAAGTCTCCCGTCCGCTGCTTGATCAGTTCGAAATCGAACGTCTCACGCTGATTGACGGACATCGCAAAACACACGACGGTACTTACGGCATAGGCCACCAAAGATCCGCTGAGCGTTGGGTAGTCGTGCAGGAAGCCGATCGCGAACGGCGCGGACAGCACGATCGCCAGGCCACCGACGATCTGCGCAACCTTCAGACCGAAGAATCCAAATGTCATGAGCCCCAGCACCACTCCGATACCGACAACGGCAACGATGTCGGAGAGTATCCCGAACATCCCATCCATCGGCACCCAACTGAATCGGACGGGCAAGAAGGCAGCAAGAGCCACCAGCACCGACACAGTGAAGGCTTTGTTGGTGACCTTGCCCCAGTAGAAGCTCGCAATAACCGGGAACACCAAAGCGCCCCACAGCGCGCCGACGAACACCAACAGATCCAGAATGCTCAATTGCAGACTTGCCAAGGAGATAGCCGCCGCCGTCGCAACAATCATCGTTACTCGGCCGATAAGCAGCATCCGTCGAGGGTTCGCATTAGCCTTGCCGGCGACAGCCTGGCCGTACACGTCGGTCATCACGATGGACGAGAGTGCAGCAAGGTCCGAGTCCGCCGTCGACGACAGCGCGCCGATGATCATGACAAAGAAGACAGCAAGCAAAATTCCGGGCAGGTACGACGCGGCCATCTGCGGAATCAGGTTGTTGACGTCACCATCAGTTGGCTCGATTCCGAGGTACAGCGCGAGAACACCCAGCATTCCGACACCGATGACCGTTGCGCCGTATCCCACAGTTGCGGTGATGAAGGTGGGCTTGATCAGGTCTTCGCGGACCGCGAAGAGTCGTTGGGCGATGGTCTGGTTGCCGATTGCGTATGCAAGAACTGCCGCGATGTACGGCGCACCCTGTTCGAAGAAGGCAACGCTCGAGAAGAAGTTGCCCTGCTCAGCAGTGAGGTTGCCTGCGCCGGATTCGAAGGCCGCCGGGAACCCCGCTGCGAAGAAGATGAACGGCACCAAAACCGCTACCGCACCGAGCATTCCGATCAGCTGAACGAAGTCGGTCAGCACCGAAGCACGGAAACCTGACCACAACGTGTACAGCAGGACGCCCAGCGCGACGATGAACACACCCTGAATGAAGTTGAACGGCGAAAGCAACGCGATCAGCAGACCACCAGCGAGAAAGTTCGACATCAAACTGATAAGACTGCCGACGATGTTGGAACCTGCGAGCATCAACTGACTCGAGCGTCCGTGCCGCGCGTACATGACCTCGGCCAGAGTGTGGGCTTTCGGCGCTACTTTACGAATTCGCTGGCCAAAGGGATAAATGAAGAGAATCATCAACGCGCCCCACAAACCGTAGTGAATGGGGCCGGAGATTCCGTAGGTGTAGCCAGAAGTGGCGGATGCGTACATCGACGACGCCCAAATCCAAGTGGCCGTCATACTCGCGGCCGAAACACCAAATCCTAATTTGTTTCCGGCGGTCATAAAACCGTCGGCATTTTCCTGCTTCTTACCAATACGAAGAGAAATCAGAAATGTTCCACCATAAAAAGCAACAAGCAGTGAAACAATTACCAAGGTACTGAACTGGACCATGTCGGACCCCGTCACATGCCACATCCTTCGCACATAATCGGCAGAACAACGCGCAAAAACCCCTGTTCAGGATCTTTGCGCTTCGCTTCTGCACGCCCTAGGAGCGACCGTCATACCAACACCGGTCACATATTCAATTGACTAGCAACACGCACTTCGTCTTTTCCGAAACCCAACCTCCACAAAATAAATCTTCTGCGCAAGCTTTTGGCTCGACCACGCAATTCAACAACTGAGGATCGACCCTAGCATGATGGCAATTTCGAACAAAAACTCGCATATTTTGCCACCCGAAAATATTCGGGATTCCGTCGCCGGGAAATCATGCGCTTCCAGCACATATAACAACTCTGCATCGATTGATATCGACGGTCGATTCGATCGGGTAATTATTTAGACAGAACCATCCTGGCAAAACGTCGGCCCCACTCAGGATCGGCGGAAACATGCTGGTCCAACGGATTGGAGACAATCGCCCCGATCATTCGCAGGTACAGGAGAGTGCCTCTCACCATCCACATCCAATCGTCGTCGCCGAGGAGTGTTCCGTCTGTTGTCGACCAACCCAATGCCGTGAGTCCTTCGATCATCACTTCACTACGTTCGGACTCCGACAGGCCGGCAGCCAACGTAAGGAACAGAATTCGGCCGGCTTCCTGCGCCAGCTCGCCCTTTCCCAACGGCATGGCCATCACGATGTGGCGCCACAACTCGCCTTCATACGCAATCACCGACGCACCGAGGCGGGTAAGAATCAGTGTGCCTCGGAGTTTTCGGACTAATCTCAGTGTCTTTGCGACTTCAACGAGGACTGCTAATTGCGAGTCACTCCCTCCCGCGGCATCGGTCCACTCACTGTCCCAATCGAGTTCGTCTCGGGCAGACGCACCAAGGTCCGGAGGCAGTGACCCGGACGCCGTCAACACAATCCCACCGCCTCGCGCGGAGTTCAGCAGCCACAGCAACTGGCGGGTTGCTCCCTCACACATCGTCTCGAAGTAGTTGTCATACCCACCACTTAGCTCCGCTTTGGCAACTGCGGCAAACAGTTTCGGCGCGGAATGAACAGACAGGCGGCGCAAGAACTTCTCGAACAGCGAGCTGCCCACAGGCGGTGACCTATGCAGTGCCACCGACGTGGTGACTGCCGCATTGGACTCTGTGAGAACAAAACGTTCGGGATCGAACAGCCCGGTACTCACCTGCGCGTTCAGGAACTCGAGATACCCGACCGGACCGCCAGAATCCTCCGGCGGGCACGCTCTCGCGCCGTCAAGACAGGATGGCGCAGAAATCGGCTGGTCTTCGACAATCTGCTCGAGAAACAACGTGTGACTCCACTTGGCACGTACGTTGTACTCGTATCGGACGTACTCCCCTACCGCGGTGACCGCCTCGTCGATCCGGACTTCGTCCTCACCAAACTCGTCTTCCTGGTATCCGTCGTACTGGATCACCTCGCGCGCGATATACCGATCTGGGCCATTGCTCGTTGAATGATGGACGCTCACCCACTGATGTGCGTGTTGATCTCCCCATCCCATGACCGCCTGGACGATCGAATGCAGTTGGTCGAGTTCGATATTCGACGGCACCGAAAACCGTCGCCAAATGGGTGGCGAAACGCAATCAAGTTCGATCCGCAGGACAAAGTTCGCCACCTCCGGCCGTCGACGCTGATTCCGCATCTGCCTCGGTGTACGGACCTTGATATGGGTTTGCGACGCTTGATACGCAGGCACCAAACGCAGATGTGAAGCTCGTCGAACTCGCTGACCCGTCATTTGTGGAGACTAGATCTACCTACCGACAAGCCGAGATACTCACTGCCACAACGCTGCCGGATTTGTCGGGACTCGAGTCACGTCGCTCTGCGCGGGCGAAATTCTACTCAGCGCCCGTCGAAAGGGACACTATTGGATGATCCACTAAGCGGACAAGAGTGTGCGCCGACTACCGTAGACCTGACACCCACCGCACGAAAACAGTGCCAAGCGCCTGCTCGGACTGGCACAGAACATGAGGATCCATGAGCGACCACGACACGACCGCCGACCAGCCCCTCCACATCAACGGCGCCATTGCCCTGGTGACGGACGAGCGCGACGAATTGGTTCGCCTGTGCGTTCAGACCCTCGCCGAACTGCTGGGCAGCGAGCCCGACACCGACGATGACGGCGACATTGTCGTGCCGGTTCACGGGTTTGTCGTTTACGTGACGGTCGCGGATGACGGCCCCCAGATCAACGTCTGGTCCTCGGTCCTCACGGGTCTCGGGAATCCCGCCCATGCTGCGACGCAGCTGATCGAACTCGCACAGGAATGGCCGCGGCTGCGCTTCGCCTTCAGTGGCGACCACCTGCTGGTCTCGACGATGCTTGATGCGGACCCCTTCGCCCCGCAGCATCTCCTCAACCTGGTCGACGAGGTTCATGCCTTCACGCACGAACTCGACGACGATTTTGCAGAGTCCTTCGGCGGCACCCTCGACTGCGACGAAGACGACGACAGTTACGCCGGCGAATGCAACACCGGTGGTTGCGGCGACGATTGTGACTGCGATTGCGGCGATGACGCCGACGGTAAGCTTGGCATCACGGCAGTCGCCTCGACGCCCGGCAAGTAGCCAGCAGCCCACGATTTATATTGCGCGCGCGCATCTCTACGATTGCAGAGGTGTACGCGCGCTGACGTTTATTGTCGACCGAATTCAGAGAGGGCAGGTTGGATTGGAAGCAGGTTCCCGCCCTCGATCCGCGAGCGGGTCCGAACGCGCCGGTTCATGAGACGATCCGCACCCACCCGGCTTAGGCGGCCAAGCCGTCGATGTCATTTCCCGCATCATCGGCGAACACCCTGCCTACGACCTTCTCCTCGCCCGGCTCGGGCTGACGGAAATTAGCATGGTTCCGTCACGGTCGATTCGTAGGTTGAGTTAGTAGCAGGGATGGAGATGAAGTACTAGGAACAAAGCCAACAGTTGAGAGCCGCGGGATCAGCATTATTTGCGGCGCACAGATAGCAGAGTTTGCGCTCGGTAAGCGCGGCAACCCGATCCTGTCGGTCGACGGTGCCACTATTTCTAGATGCAGATCGAAGACGATGGATTCGAACCACCAGAAGCGTGCGTTCAGTGGTGCCAGGTGCGAAGCTACGATCTGCACGTCCTCGATGACGGCGCCACCGTGGATTTGGACTGGTGGAACTCCCACCTGCGCGACGCCAAACATGAGATTCGACTGCGCGGCAGGAACGACGACGGAAAGATCATCACTGCCGGTTTCGCAACGGTGCAGCGCAATGACCTTCGGCCCGGCAACGAACTCATCGAATCAGACCACGATGGGCTGGGCCTGCTATTCCTTTGTGCGGCTTGGCAGAGCGCTCATCGCAGTCGCCGCTTCAAACGTCGATTCCCCGACGTGTTGAACGCACAAGTTCCCGAGGGCGCAGATCCGTTGACGACGATCAAGTCAGTCCTCGAGCACTGCCTGAAGACTCGGACATTGCCGGCAATCCATCGCGATACGTGGTCGGGATGGCCCATAACCCCTGGCGTCGGGGTGTCCCTCATCGCGGCATTCATGTGGGCCGCCGGGGTGTCCGAGGCCGGCGGCCGCGCACAGTTGATAGATCAGTACGGCGTCTCGACCCTCATTCACGAGGGCTGGCTGGAAGATCCTTCGGTCAGCAGTTTTACCCTGCGCCGATATCACCGCTACAACGCGTTGCTCAACGCCTGGGCGACAACAGCGCAAACACGCCCCGAGCTAATCGAGATGTGGCTGGCCAAGCGCTGGACAGCCCGAGTTCACGAAGCGCGCCACGGTGAACGCTCGATGCCTACGCTGTTTTGATATCCGTTAGCTCCGTACGGACTGCAACAGACCGAACAGCAGCAATTGGTCGTAAACATCCACTGGCCAGCATCGGACTGTCAAAACTGCGCCGGATCTTCCGACAAAGACCTCAATGCGTGGCATGCGGTCGGAGGCCCGGCAACAGGAATAGGCTAATTCGCGCATCTGATTGAACGATGAGAATGGGCGATCAGATGGAGAATGAAGAACATCGCCAAAACAGTATTCAGCATCAATATCGCCCATGACAGAACATCTGTGGGCAGGCCATCACCAAGAATCAAGAACTCGACAAGCCATGCACTAGCGGAAATAGTCACCAGAGCCAAGGGCCCGTGACTCTGATCCGTCCTCAAACTCGTCAATACCGCAGCAACTGCGACCGTGAATATAGCCAGACCCACGGGCCAGGCGATCCAGGGCCACCGAGTCAGCCAAATCAAAAGCCAAACACTGAAGCTCATTCCTCCGGTCAGACGCAAAATTTGACTGAAAAGAGCCAGACCTCCACTTGCTCGCTCTCACCGTTGGGCGACCCGGCGTTTGGCGCAATATCCCTCCAAACCGGCCGGACGATTCCTCTCCACATCCACCGAAACGCGTCCAGCACTCCGAGTGTGAGCACTAAAGCACACGACAACATCATGACGTAGACAGCCACCAACATGACGGTTGAAGAGAAAAACCCTAAGGGACCCGATTTCTATCAGATCAGCGAAAAATGGACTTCGCCATCGCCATTCGGCAGCAATATTTGCTGCAAGTGCACACACCGCCACCGGAAATGGTCAACGTATGTAAGGACTGGAGTACGAAACGAGCTTTCCGAGAAAGCACCAAAGCAAAGTCTGCGTAGCTCTGCAAACCTACGCACCAACAGTTTCCACCGAGTGGCGTCTGACATGAGAGCCATGAAGAAGCACCCGACACCACCCATCAGTACCGTCGCTGCTACAACCAGCATCTCCAATGAAAACCCACCCCACGTGACGCACAACGCAACGCCGAGGAACGAGGCCGCCGTAACGGCGAGATAGACCGGACCTTCAAAATGAAGCATCGCCGCGCGAATCGACCTCCACAGTTCAACAATCGCCACGCCCGCGGTATTGGTCAGCGTGACCGACTCGTGCTGGGCTTCGGTCATGGCAGCACCATAGCCATACCCCCGACAATGTTCAGTCACGTCAATGTTGCAACTCGCCTGAATCGCGAAAATTCCTCGCCTACAGCAACTTTCGTCAGCGCAATTAAACGGCGCACTGCCCCCCCTAGATGTCGCTGCGCCAACCAGACGCGTGGGATTGCGGGCGAGGCCGCCCCAAGATCAGCCTGCGTATGGCTCGCAGGCAGGTCCGGTGATGTAGCCCTGCTCGCAGCCATGCTGCGTTTGGATATCACCGCTGGTCGGCTCCTTGCCACACTGAACACCGCAGCGTTCGTATCCGTTCACGACACCATCACCATTCCGGTCTTCCTCCGGGTCATAGGGGTAGCCGCCTCCGGGATTCGTGTTCGCCTCCCCACGCATCTCCGCACAGGCCGGATCGGTCGTGGAGTACGAGCCATCGGTGTAGACCGCGGTTCCTGGGTAATCGCAATACCGTAGAACCTTTTCCGAAGGTTGCGTAGTTGGCGGAGGCACATATGTGTCGCAGGATGCCTCGTAGCCAGTGGTTCCGTCGGAGTACAACGCAGTACCTGACTGGTAGAGGGAAAGATCGCCGCATTCGAAGGTGATCGGCGCGACCTCGGGTGTGCTGCTTGGCAGTGGTACGACGAACTCAGTTGCCGGGGCGGCTGTCGACGATGCGCTTGATGGGGTTGTCGACGGCAAGTCCATCTCAGGTCCGCCGCAGGCAGAAAGACTGAACGACGAAAGTAACGCGGCCACAGCGGTGATGAGCGTTCTCTTCATGTCAATCTCCTGTGTGTTCCAGCACTCTGTTGGGTCGAACAAGCAAATCCGGCGATCATCGCCGCGAGCATTTTCCGCATCATGCCGCCTTCACCCAGTAAAGATTTGCATCACATTGATAATCGGCGGACGAGAGAACTCGTTACGGAGTTGCGAGTTCGACCTCGCCTGCTATCAACAACACAGTCGCACCGGCACCCAGCTCCCGAACGACCACCCGAAAGAGACGTCGAGCGCAGCCAGCTTTCCCATTTAGGATTCGGCTTTCACCAGTTGTCGGTAGCTACTCTCGTGTTGGCGGTACTCGCGATAGTGGTCAGCGTCTCGACCAGTGCCGACGCTGATTGACCGATCGAGAGCCCCTTGACCGGAGGAAGCGAGTTGAGCGTTACTGCGAATCCGTACTGACCATTAGCCCAATGCGCTTCGCTGATCCCAAATTCTTCATTGATCACAGCCGACCCATATCCATCCGCGACGTCGACGACAAACCCACCACTTCCGAGAAGAAAACTGTTCGGCGTATCAGTGAACTCTGCTGTCGCATCACGAGCTCGTTGCTGATTGTCGAACTCTGTAATGGTGAGGATCAGCTCGAGCTCGGAATTCTGGCAGGTGTACGCCAACAGCGCACCGTCAGATAGGTGTGCCCTCGGATCGTCCGTGACATCACCCAGGACGGTCTTGAAACCGTGAGAAGCGAGGGCGTTGACATCGACAAGTTTGCAGGGATCACGCGGTTTTAGAACAGCCACAGCAGCTTTCGCTTCAGCATTGCGATTTCGCTCGGCAGCGAGTGCGCCATCGTCGTCAGGAAAGGCCACGCTCCCCGGGCAATCTGCGACGACGTAGCTGATACCCGACGTCTCGCTCGATGTACGGGAATCACGCCCAGCAAGCGGTTGACCTGAATAGTGCGTCCAGCAAGGTCGAGACCCGCCGTAGGCAGTCGTATCAAACTCCGGTGTCCAGTCGAATGTTTTCAGCTCGTAGTCCTTGTCACTGCCATAGGCGTAGCAGTAAGCAGCCTTGGTCTGTTCGAGATAGTGATCTACGCATTGCTCTGTCAGGATTTTCAACACTGCCAGGTCGTCATTTCCTCCGACGAATCGAACGTTACTCTGACTTCCCTTGTTCTCCTTGCTAATACCGATCGCTCGAACCATGCTTTCGTCGAATCGTGCAGCCGCCGGTTCCGCAGTGCGAACCGGAACTACAGAAGTCGCGACGAGTGGTGTGGAATCGGCTGCAGCCAGACCCTGGGTGGTCACGGTCGCAAACGTTGCCTCGGATTGTTCATTCTCTGGTGCTGTCACGGACGCGATAATCAACCCTGCACATGCGATAGCTAGTCCAACCTTGATCAGGCCAGACGTCTTCGGCACGGCCGAAGACGTTTTTTGTGCACGAATTCTCCGTATCGGTGTAGCGAGTCCGGCCCACGCGAAGGGGACCATAAACGCGAAAAGTAGGAAAGCGGTGGCCTTTTCACCATCCACCACCGCATTGAACGCGCCGAACATGAGCGCGAGGCCAATAACCAAAGCGACAATCCTAGGGGCCGACCACGCGCGCGGCGCCGACGACGTTAACGGCTCCGATGTTGATGAGACAGGTGGAGCAGGATCCGGAGCAGAAGGCGTGACTGACCCTGAATTGGGCAATCCTACGAATTTCATATGCAAGTACTCTTTGCGCGCTGCATCGACAACGTCACGGATGAACGCTGTATCAGTAGATGCGGCCGATCCGATTCGGACTGAGTCACCAGCGGTGGTGAGAACCGTGATGTGAGTTGCAGCGGTTTTTGCTACGTAGTCAACTCTTTCGATCTCGGAAAACTTGATCGAGATTTTAGGACCCTTTTGGGAAATACTCGCACTACTGAAGGCGACAAGTCGACTAGTGGTAATGGCAAGTCCGTCTAGAAGCGGTTTGAACTGGGTTACTCCGACGAGTGCAATGAGACGCTCTCCCGAATGCAGCGAAGGATTCACTCCTTGCAGTAGTCTCTCAGCGATCTTAGGTTTGAGGCCGGGCGCATGCTGAACGTGCACTATTTTCCCTATCTATTTGCGCGGGCCGAACGTCGTCTCCGCGACCTGGCAGCCGGCGACCGACGCGAAAAAAATGCGGCCATTTCCGCATCACTAGTTTCAAACGTTCACCGACCTTCGAGGCTGGAACGAAGTTCGCCATCCACCGAAACGCGTTAGGCCAGCGCTGTGAAGTCGATGAGTTCCTTTCCGACCGGGGACAGTTCCTTGGCTCCAAGGGACTTCTCCCCCGTCGCCGCTTCGATGGCTCGCGGCGCCAATCCTCGATCGAGCATGAATGCCATCAGTTTCGTGATTGTCGACTTCGCTGCCTGCAGCTGAGCCAACTTCCCCGACTTCGGATCGCTAAACGCCGTAAGGCGGTTGATTCGGGCGGAGAGTTTCGTCTCCACATCCGCCAACTGGTACCAGAGCGCTTCGTCATGAGGAAGGCCGAGCATCTTGCGTGCATGCTCGGTCGATACCCGCAGGATCAACGTGGTCGAATCCGTGATCGGCTGATCAGGGGCACTGCCGCCCACCGCCGCGCCCGCGGCCACCGCCGCGCCCGCTCCGGCCAAACCACCAAGCATTCCGAGACCACCGATCATCCCTCCCGGCCCGAATGCTGCAAGCCCGCCGACGATAGCGGCGCCACCTGCCGCGGCGGCCGGCGCTGCCAGCACGAGCCCGACCGGTCCGGCCGCGACCAAGGCGAGACCGACTGCGGCCGTAATTACCCGGCCCCAGGGGACGCCACCGCGACTGTCCAAGCATTTCTGGACTTCTTCGAGAGCGGTGCTCACTGTCTTTCCGAGCTGACGAACGAACCCGAGTTCGACGGCAATGTCGGCGAGTGCGTCGCGGGGGGCGTTCCCGATTTCGAGTTCATACGGATCGATGATGTTCGTCAGCGCGAGCACCACCAACTCGCCGACCACTTCGTGTACCTCCCATCGATGCGGAATCATCGGCAATTGACCATTGACCAGTTGCTGCAGTTCGACTGCGACGGGCTGTCCACTAACTGACGCGGCCTGCTCTACTTGCGCGACTATGTTGTCCTGGACGATGTCGAGTGCATGTCGGTAGCGTTCGGCCAGCGCTTTGTCTTTGAGGTTGCGGTGGACCGCGTGTGCGTAGTGCAGCATCAACAAAACCGAGGCCTCGTTGTCATTGAGACGAACCGCGATATCCGATGTGCGGATTGCGATTTCCTTCGACGGGTACAGCAGATCTGCAACCAGCATGGCGAGGGCGCGATGTCCGAGATACGCCCCGGACGCATGGGATGCGCCGTTGTCGATGACGAAATCCTGGGCGCCTGGGAAGGTGGTCGCCAGCCCCCTGCCGCCGGTGACGACGTCGCCGACGTCGAGGAAGTTCGACCAGTCGTCGACCCGGCCGTACGGAAACTTCTTGAGTAGTCGCTCGCTGCCATCGTGCACGGCCTGCACGTTCGCCGGGCTGCCGATGGTGATGAACCTGCGGACATGGACATTTTCAGGAAGGTGGTCGAGAAGGTCGATCGCGATTACGCTGCCCAGGCTGTGGCCAATGAGGATGATCTCGCCGGAGGTGGGCAGATGGTCGAGGATGTGCCGCAGGATCGCTCCGCGGACCGGCTCCTCCTGGACGTACTTGCGTACTTGCTGCAGATCGAAGAGTGGTAGCGCTCCGATCGCGGCCTGCTGCAGTGGAGCGAGAACCTGCCCGGGCACTCGGTGGAAACCGAAGGTGCGGACCCCACCCTCGAGACCCAGAATCCGCTGGACTTTCGCCTGACGCCGCTCGAAGCCGCGGCGACTGGCCGAGTCGTCGCGCGGTTTGTACGTCACCGGGGGCAGCTTCGCACCAATACCGTTTGTTGTGAGGAACGAGCTGTAGTGAGGTGCGATAACCATATCCCGATTGACCGCACCGAAACCAGCCTGCGCGAGACCGCGGTCCAGGCCGTCGAGCCAACTCGATTTCGGATCGCCGTCACCGATTCCGTGCAGAAAAACAATCTTCACAACCAAGTCCCTCTCGAAGGTCGAACCCTGACATCGCTCACCACAAGTACTGCTATTCGCTACAAAAATTCGATAAAGACGAGGACCACCAAAAAACTCGCAGGGGTTCTCTGCGCTAACTTCGCAATACCGTACAGAGGAGGACCGACACCTCCGCGACCAGCTGGCCAAATCTCGGTCACGACCACAAAGCATAGGATCACCAATTATCGAGATCACTTTGCTCGGATGAGGTCCTCGAGACTTTTTGCGGGTATACGTCACCTCACCGATGTCTGTCGTACGGCTACGTCAACGACCAAATGATCGGGGATCGTGAACCATCCACAAGCATGAATTGCGACAATGTCTTTCCCGGATCTACCTCGAATGTCAAGAATCCCCGAGCGCAGACGCCGACTGCTGGACTGTGGAGCTGATTGGTGAGGTTCGGGTCCTGCGCTCCGACCTGAACATTCCAGAACGTATATGTAACAGCGTCCGATGCGGCGAGCCTGAAGTTCGATGCAGAAAATCCGGTACTCGAACTCGGGCAAACCTCGAGATCAGCGACGGCGAATTGTTTACCGGCAGTTTGTATCCGGCTTGCGGTGCCACTGGCAGTAACCGGGTAATCGACTCCATGCAACGTGACCGCTCCGGAACTGCTCTGAGCCTGCTCACCAAGACCCAACGGCACCGGCGCTGGCTTGGATGTAACTTTGGGTGCCGAAGTTTTGGGTGTTGTCGCGGGCTTCGCAGTCGTCATCGTTGTCTTAACTGCGGTCGATGCGTTGTCAGCGGATGCGCACGCGGTCAAGGCTAGCGCCGCTACGCTAAGCGTCGCAGCCGCACATGCGGCTATCTTCGTGGTGGTCATTGCGTCTCTCCAGAAGTTGCCCCAATCGGGCATTCGGCATTGTGCGTAGGTTACGGCCAAAGGTCGACGCTTTGCGTGCATTCGCCTGGATTCGTCGATGGAAAAGTCGCGAATCGAGGGATTCACGCAGCCAGTCATTGCGCTTACTTCCTGGCGCAGCGAATCCGCCTGGGTCCACCGCGGAGAAGATATATACCTCCCTAGCAGTAAGGAATTCCGCTACGTAACCTGCCACGCAACGAAGCAGAATTTCCCCGAGACATCGACGGTACTTCTGCGCATTCCGGTGCTCAATTGATTGAAGCCCGGGACGCTCTATACGATTCGGACATGGCACGCATCCGCACCATCGAGCCCGGGACACAGTCGATTCGCGCACACAGTAGCGAGGTTGACTGCTTCTACAACCTGGTTGATGACGAGTCTGGAGCGCGGTTGGTCCATCTCAGCACATTCGGTTCGGACCATCGCAAGTCTTCACCGAAGAGCAGCCAGTCCATTCAGTTGGATCAGCAGATGGCAGAACGCTTGATCGCTGTGTTGCTCGAATCATTCCCGGCGATCGGGGCGCCTGTGCCAACCCCGATCGCCGAACGGCCACTCACAATTACACAGTCATCAGGAACCACGCTCATCTACGACCAGTTGTCGCGAGAGCTTGGTTCCGCTGACCCGAGCTAGGTTTGCTTCAGCATCCCGACCAACATGTCTGTGTCTGTCTCTTCTGTATGGACCACGGCAAAGCCTTCGTCCTTGAGCCAGGTGTCGCGCTCCCCGTCAATTCCTTCAACCAGGACGACGGCAGGTTGGCGCCATACTGCTTCGACCGGCCACCCGACGTCGCCCATTTCGATTCCCATCTCCGGCTTATGAACCCCGAGCAAAGCGAGTGCCAACAGCAACTCGGAAACTGACGCTGAAGTCCCTTCTAGATCCTGCCCCCATGCGCCAGTGGAATCCGCACCGTCTATCTGTAGATGCCGGAAGATCGCCAGAGCGCCTCTCCTCGAGAGCTTCTCGTGGTGCCTCGCGTTTCTGTACGACCGAAGGCAGCCATAGCAGGACGTTTCTTCGCCGCATTCGCATGACTGGACGCGTTCCACGGCTCCTTCCAGAACGGCTCCGAGGTTCTCGGCGATCTTCTTCGCTGCACCCGCACCTGCCGGGACGGTGTCGAACAGTACGATGCTTCGTCGCCCGTCGGCGCTCCACGACAACGTTCCGTCAATATCGTCTCGGCTAATCTCGAGAGCTTCCGACGCACCTTCCAATAGCGCGTACAGCACCGACATCCACTGCGCTTCGCTTTCCTTGCTGTAGGCAACGTCCGCGAACGTGAACTCGGCAACGTCGGTCTGGTATCGATGTGCAAGCGAAACAACTCGAAGTGGGCCATCACACGCTTGACCAGTATGCGGCCGTTCATGCTTCCGACTCGAGAGCTTTCCGCCAACCGGTTTACCCCACCCACACCAATCACAGATGTAGAAGCCGCCGCCATCACCGTCTGAGATGACTGCCAACGTGGCTCTCGTTCCAGCCCGCGCGGATACTTCCATTCCGCCCGTAGAGTTCCATGTGAAGATGTCGATTTGGTCGCCTACATTTTCGACGTAACTTGCTCCGTGCCAACGCCGTTCAGGGGGCACCGTACCAACATCGTGCGCTTCGCGATCCGCAACAAACCCGTACTCGGGAATCACGAAGGAACGGATCTTGTCGAACTGAGCATCGCAGCTCGGGCACCTCTCATCGACATCGAGTTCGCGACCGCATTGGAACCGAGCACAGTTGCGACACACCCTGTACTTGAGCTCGTCGAGTTCTCTCTTGGGAAGCTTATGTAACCCACGTGACGTCCAGACTTTGCCGCCCGCAACAACTTGGTTGCCAGGCGCGTAGTCGTAGATCGCCTGGCTCAGGTCGCGCGACAGCTCCAGCTTGCTGCCGATCGACTCCTGACAGTGCAGGGTCCGCAGTTCGACTGTGTCAACAGGGAATCCGTACTTCGGCAAGATGTTCTTGTTCGCGAGAAATCCCAGCAGCTGACGATTCTCGATTGTCCGAAGGGTTTTCAACAGCTTGTTGGCCAAGCCGAGTTGGTCAACCTCTTTCGCATCGTCGATCAGTTGCCGGAAGACCTTCAGGTCTTCTCGAACGTCTTCCTCAGCCAACGTAAGCAGCTTGTCCAAGTACTCGACCCACTCGTCGGTCTCGACGCCGATCTGTTCCTGTATCTTCGGCGGCAGGATCTGGCGCAATGCATCTTTGATTTCTGCCGGAACCGGAGTGAGGAATGCATGCACGGTCGCTGCCGGCGAATCCTGTTGCACCTCAGGTGGGGTGAAGAATTCGCCGGCATACTTCCACGTGGTCCCGTTCGATTGGAACGCATGCCGGAAAAATGCGGCAAGAGCAACGGAATGGGCATGCCGACGGCCGATTCGTTCGTTCTCGATAGGCACCCATGGGATACGCATCTTCCCAGCAATCATCGATTCAGGGCTCTGATACTTCGCGAGGTCGTGAGAGTTGCGATTGGCGTATGTCACGACCAATGCCGCCGAAGCCGCTCGTCGACCAGCTCGACCGGCCCGCTGAACATAGTTGGAGGTCTTCGGTGGCATGTTCCGCATGACGACGGATTGAAGGTCGCCCACATCGACACCGAGCTCGAATGTCGTCGAACATGACAGAACGTTGACTCTGCCGTCGATGAAGTCTTTCTGGATAGTGGCTGCTTCCTTGGCATCCCACTGTGCGGTGTGCTCCATCGCCGACATCGGCGCGGCATTGAGAGTCCGGTAGATGTTGCGGTAGTGGTTACTGTCAGCTTCGACAGACGGGATCACATACGACTCCAACGTCCCTGGGCAGCTGCTGTTAGAGCACACACCCCGCACATTGAACGCCGTCACGCGGCGGCATGCATCGCAGCGATACCAGTCGACGTCAAGACCGTTGTGAACGCACAGTTTGGCGTGATTGATCTGAAAAACGTCGGCCGCGAACTTGTCGCTCTCAGGTGAGATGTAGCCGGCATCGAGCAAGAAACGCCAACATCCATCAAGAACCTTGTCCACAGGCGCATCGACGCCCACCGCGCGAAGAACCTTGTCGACAAACTTCACACGGTTGTTCGTCGTACCTGCACGGCCGCTGGGCAGCCAACTGAGGACCTTCCTCGTTCGGTCGGATTCCATCAGCCTCATGCGAATCCGCATATTTCGCGGCTCGAATCGCTCGCTCTTGATGTCGACCTCGTCGAGCAGGTTCATGACGCCCTGAAGCCGGGCGGTCTTTACCAGTTCATCGAGTAGGCCCCAGCTCTCATCCTCTGTGAGTCCGAGTCGACCGAATGCCTTTGGAAGCGCTATCTTCTTCGAACGTGCCAGCGAGACACGCATGAGTCCGAGCCCTTCCAACGACTGTCGTTGGTCCATAGTCATGAGTTCGCCGACCACCCACTCGTTGGCGGCTTTCTCCATGGCCACACGACCGGCATTCTCGGGAAAGTGGCTGGCGTCCTTAGCCTTCTTGCGGACCACCAACGCCAAGTCTTCGACCGTGAGATCGTCGTCTTCGTACTTCTTATCTTGCAAAGCTTGAGTGAGATACCGACGTTCAAGCAATCGTCCGTAGGTTCGTTCGAGATACGGCGCCGCAAAGGCTGCCGACTGCCGCGAGTCCGAGAACATCAGCAGTTTGCGCCCCTCACCAACCTCTTCGACAGTCGAGTCAGTTGCTGGCGGCAATTGTTGATACAGCGCAGTGGTGATCACAGCCGGGGCAGCGTTGGTGTCGGTTCGCAGTCTGCGAATCACTTGTCTTGCACGCGCACCACATTCGGTGCATTGACTCATCACCCTGGTCGCAAACTTGTGCTCTCGCACACGCCGTACCGCGCCCCCGGGGCAGTCCAGATGGCCACAGCCCGCGTCGGTGTCACCGAGATGACCGCAACCCGTGCACAGGTACCGAATTCCTGGCTCTTCCTTGGCTTCTTCGTCGGACAAGGTCGCTTCGTCCTCGTCCACTGTGCTGTCGGAGTCTCCGTCTGCCAGCACAAGCCAGCGCACAGATGAGTCGTCCTTTGGAGGAATGAAGAACTGCTGGCGCTGCCGGTTCTCCACTTCGCCCGCCAAGTGGACAGCACCACAACGTTGACAGGTACCGAACTCGAATACTGCACGGCTGGTTTCCGGATCGATCTCGTGACGGCCGAGCATCACCTTCGGACCTTCGTCGGCGAAGCTGATGAAGGCACCTTCGGTTGCACGCACAAACATGTGATACCGAGCCGAAAGCACAGGGTTGCCCGCGGCGTCGTGAACCTTGCTTCCAAGCGCGACAAGCGCTTCCAGTTTCGCTTCGGCCGCCGAATCATTAGGCCACAGACGACCCTTCAACTCCTGTGCGGTGACGGGGAGGCCAATCGCTTCACCGTCTTCGGCTCGTAGATGCGTTTGAAGTTCAGCGATCCGGTATTCACTGTGCAATGCATCCGCGGCATCCCCGGAGGGTGTCTTGGACTCGAGTTCCGCTAGGTCGCCGTCAGCGGAAGCCCATTCGAGCAGTTCCTCATCTGTCATCTTCCACGTCGGGGTGGCCGCTCGTGCTTGACGCGTTGCTCGGACCAAATCTTGACGGCCCGCATCGCCGTCGACAAACTCAAAAGAAGCGTCAAACAGGTTGCGTGCAAACGTCATTGCCTCTGCAGGATCGCCGTCCAGAGAAGCCGAGGTGGCGATGCACTGCAAATCGTTTCCTGCAGAGACTCGTTGGCGGAGTCGCCGCAAGAGCAACGCGATTTCCGAGCCCTGCGCACCGTCGTACACGTGCGCCTCGTCGAGTGCGATGAATCGCCACGTTCCTGAGTGTGGACCGTCGAATAGATCAAGATCCGTCGGCCGTAGCAGGAGGTATTCGAGCATCGCGTAGTTGGTCAACAGGATGTTGGGCGGGTTCTCGCGCATTTCCTGACGGCTGAGCAGTTCGTTGGGTAGTCGCTCCTGCCCTGGGTTCGTGGCTTTGTACAGGGATTCTGCTCTTGCTGCAGTTTCCTGTGTTTCTCCGGTATAGCGTCCGAAAGTGATCTCTGGCAGCACCTTCAACATCTCGCGGAGACGCCCGAGCTGGTCATTCGCAAGCGCGTTCATCGGGTAGAGCAGCAGTGCCCGTACTCCTGGTCCCAATGTCCCTGCCGCACGCTCCGCAATTAGCGAATTCAGGATGGGAAGCAGAAAGCTCTCTGTCTTGCCAGAACCCGTACCGGTCGAGACGACTAGGTTGCGCCCAGCCACAACCTTGCGGATCGCTGTCTCCTGATGCACGTACAGAGGTCGATCCAAAGGAACGACGCGGCTGTTGATCCCCACAAACTCCGGGTGCAGCACGCCGTCGTCGACCATCTCCTGCAAGGTACTGCCCGCCGCATACGGCGGTGTCAACTCGAGCAACGGCCCCTTGGTCAACAGATCTGTGTTGTCGATAGCGCCTGAGAACGCATGCGCGATCGCAGGATCACTCGGCGCCAGTAGCGTCTTGAGATAGCGTTTGTAGCCATCTTCGATCTGGTGCCCGGTTTCCAGCGGGTCTAGACGATCACTCATTTTCCACTCCGATCAAGTCCCCATAATGGGCATAAGTCACCAGCGCTTCAGCGATCAGCAGGTCAGTCATAACGAGTTTCGGGCACAGCCACGCCATACGTGCCCAGGCTTCCATCAACCCCGTTGTCAATGGGGAGTATGCGAGCATTCCGTGGGCATCCAGCCGTGCAAGTGCTGCGAGCGTCAAAGATTGCATCGACAGCAGCATCCACGGATGCGTCACTGTGTCGACTCCGTCCAATGCCTCACTTCGGGACGAGATGACGTTGTAGATCGCCTTCGACGATTGTCGAACCAAACGCAGCGACTTCAACGATTCCGAGGCGAGCATCTGATGTGCTCCAGATGACATCCACTCACCGCGGCGGTGGAAGGCATCGATTGTTGCGTCCACACGGGTATCGAGATCGAGCAGAGCTCCGGGAACTAGTCGGAATTGCTCGAACATCTCGTCGACGGTGGGCTTGGAAAGCGAGTGTACGCGTGCGACATTCAGATCGAAGTACCCCGAATTCAGGGCCTCTGTACTGCCTCGCAATACCTCGAACAGCACCGGACCGCACTGCTCGGAGAGATAGGAGATTGTTTCGGCCCGCTCCTCCCCGACAACAACACGCCGTTCAAACAAGGACGGAAGGTCAGCGACTTCAACCATCGAACCGACCCACGGGTTGGTGTGGAGATCATTGAGCGTGTACTCGGCACTGAAGCTTCGATTAACCAGACCTGTCCGGATCAGCAGTGCCACCATCTCCTCGGCGGGAATGGTGCTGCTACCCAACGCTTCCAAGGCCGACCGAGGGTGAATCGCGAGAATACGAACAAGTGCCGCACGCAATCTCTGTGTTGCGACGTCTTCTGCATCTTCGCGCAGCATTGCAAGCGCAGCCCAGGTCTCCGGCATCGCCAATCCCGAGGTGGGCGGCGAGCCTTCCCCGGCAAGGAACCGAGCCAACTTGTCCCGGGTTCCGTTGGCGTCACGAACCCACCCACGCTGTTCGATTCTGATTGCTGAGGAGTCCGGCCAGCGCGGCGGAGTGATCGTCACCCACGGATCGTCAACGAAGACCTGCCCCAGGAGAGGTCCCGCATCTACCAGATCCTCCGGCAGCGCAACTCGGCCTTCACTGATTTCGAGCGTTCGCATCGGTAGCCAGGGCGCTGTTGTCGACCACAGATAGATCGCGAGGTCGTCCTCGGCGGCAAGATCCTCGAAGATCAACATTCCATCGACGACGGTGATTCCGCTGCACAGTTCCGCCGGCCGGATATTGGCTAGAGCCACACTCGTTGTTGTGCCGTCGGAATCGTCTACCAGTGCCGCGATACGACAGTCTCCCGAAGCCGTCCGAGCCGCGTCGACAAATATGCGCGAGTGGACTTGGAACGTGTTGTCGGACGGTACATCCGGAGTGACCTCTTGAAGCAAGTCGCCATTGCGCGAGAGCAGCGCGAAGGAGACAGAGACATCTCCAGGGATTCGCGCAGCGATTACGGAGTAGTCCTCCAAGTCGCCCGGGGTGAGGACCTGCACGGAGGTACGCCACTGTGCCGGCTTACCGACTGGGTCCAGCCGCATCTCCACGTAGGGAGGTGTCATCACCAAACGGAAGCTGCGACTCTCATCGCTCACACGAATCTCGGCGTCTCGCGTCGCGACGTCGAAGCTCACTCGTACCCGATCGACTTCGAGTTTTCCGACGCTGTCAGCGGTGGCGGCTATCGGCGACAGGCCACCCACCACTGGGTACCGGAAATCGCGGTCGAATGAAATCGCGAGATCTTCTGCCAGAAATACTTTCTGGCGAATGTCTGATCCGAGCGGACCGGTGACAACTATCTCGAAAAGCCCTAGCAGCGAGGACTTGTTGTCCGAGAACGGATCCAACGAGGTTGTCTCAGCCTCCGTGATCCACTCCTCGTCCACCAACCAAGCAGTCTCGCCTTCTCTGCGAACGCGCACCCGCCAGGAAACTGCAGCTGCACTGTGATGGGCAGGCAATGTGATGTCGGGACGGGTTGAGTAGACGGTTAAGCCGTTGAGTGCCTTCAACCCGAGAATGGACTCACCGAATGCGAAGGTCGGCGAGGCCGAGTTCCTTACACTTCGGGCAACGCCCGTTTCTGCGGTTTGCGTCCGTGCCAGGCGAACGGAGTGATGTTCGGTCAGGTCAACGAAAGCCGTGGTCCAACCTTGCCAGCCGACGGGTGAACTTGGTTCGACCCCCGATTCGATCGGGCTGTCAGTGACCGCGTCAACAAGGTGGGCGTCTCGGGGAAAGAGCGCGATCACCTGCCCCTTGGGCAGAGTTGCGCGTTGCTGGATCCAACGACCGTCCGCCGCAAACAAAATCAACGGATCCCGTTTGTCCACGACCGGCAGCCGGTGGCTTTCATTGCTCGGATGGTGCTGCAGCTGAATAGTGCGAATCGGCGTACCTACCGGCACCAACGTCGGTGGGTGTTCCTGATCCCCGCTTACGCCCCAACCACGTTCCGCATAAACCTCGCGCGTGTCACCGTCGAAGGACACGCGCCACGCCACCTCCGGTTCATCGGTGGGGTATGGAATGGACACAAAGACCTGATCGTCCTGCAGGTCGTACACCAGTGTCGGTTTGCGACGACGCCGTATCGACGACGCGTTTCCAGATGAAACGCCTCCGATGGGGTGGTCTCGCAGATGATCAATGAGCCCGTCCAGCATCATCGTGGGTAAGCCTGTTGTCGACGTATCGAGTGTCAGCTCGTCCCACGAATCCGGTTGGGAAATGGTGTATTCGACGAACTCGAAGATCCGGTCCAATATATCGAGCGAAAAATCACCGCCGCGAAGAATGAAGTTCCGGACAGGAACGTCCAGCGGGTTCATTCGTGACTGTTTGCCGGGTTCATTGAGCCATTCGACTAGGGACGCTCCAGATGCATCCCTGCCGTCCACAAGGTGGGACCCGATGATTCCGACCAAGTCGCCCAGACAATACGTCGGCACTCCGGCATGCAAGGTGAGTAGCCGAACGTAGTCGTTCCCTAGATCCTCGAACTCGGCAAGCTGGTAGCGCTTGAAGAGTGCGCGGAGTTGGGCACGAAGCACGTTCTCGAAGTTAGGGTCACGATCGAGGCCGAGTTCGTCCCAGAAATCCTCCCAGTAGCGCCCCTGCTCGTATGCCAACGCGGCATGTCCGACCAGAATCGTGAGGGTGAGTGCGGGGTACTTCTTGATTACGTCCGCGTGAGAAAAACCTCGCCGAAGCATGCCTTCGGCGCGCTTACCGTAGAAGCCTTGAGCTCGCCGGACTTCATCTTCACTGAGGTTGGTTTCGATGACAAGGGAAACCTTCTCCAGCAAACGACTGAGGCGAAATTCCTCGTCACTCAGCCAGTTTTCCAGAAACGACGGTTCCCCCACCGGTTCTCACCTCTTTCTCAATTCGGTCGAGCAGACGCACAATGCCACTACCCACCGACAATCACCACGATTGAAGCCAGATTTGTTTGGACGATGCCCCGAAGACGTTCTTCGTATTGTCGTTAAATCGATATCGAGTATTACACCCCGGACCGACAGAAACCGGCCGCACATCCCTGATACCGGCACCGTTTTGCCCGAGTGGTTGGATAGCACCTACATGCTGGTCAAACGAACGGAGCGGTCGCAGATGACGTCCACTGCTACAGAACTCAATGTTGCACCCGGATCGATTGTCGTGGTGCGCGATGAGGAGTGGCTCGTCACCTCCGCCGAGCAGGGTTCTGACGGCTGGTTGATCCGAGTGCGGGGCTTGTCCGAGCTGGTCGCGGATACCACCGCTGCGTTCTATTCAAGTCTGGACAAGATCGAGGTCCAGGATCCCAAGGACGTTCAGGTAGTCGCCGACGACTCGGATGGATACCGAAACAGTCGGTTGTGGCTCGAAGCGCTGACTCGCAAAACGCCGGTACCGTACGGCGAGCAGTCGTTGACCGTCTCGAACCACATGCTTGCCGATTCCCTCGGCTACCAGCGCGCCGCAGTGGCGAAAGCCCTCGACCCCCGACATATTCGACCTCGAATTCTGCTCGCCGATGCGGTCGGTTTGGGAAAGACTCTCGAGATCGGAATGATTCTGTCGGAGTTGGTCCGGCGTGGGCGTGGCGAGCGGATCCTGATTGTCACGCCAAAGCATGTGCTGGAGCAGATGCAGCATGAACTGTGGTGCCGATTCGCGTTGCCATTTGTTCGGCTCGACTCCGCTGGCATTCAAAAGGTTCGTCAGAAGCTGCCCGCAACTCGCAACCCTTTTACCTATTTCAAGCGTGCGATCATCTCAATCGACACTCTGAAGAGTCCCCGTTACAAGGCACATCTCGAGCGCCACAATTGGGATGCGGTGGTTATCGACGAGTCCCATAACCTCACCAACACAACCAGCCTGAACAACGAATTGGCGCGAGTGCTGGCGCCGAAAACCGAGGCCCTGATCCTTGCCTCTGCCACTCCTCACAATGGACGCACGGAGTCTTTCGCAGAACTACTACGCCTACTTGACCCGACGATGGTTGCCCCCGACGGTTCCTTCACCAAGGAGGACGTCGACACGCTGCTGATCCGACGTCACCGTCATCACCCCGAAGTAGCTGCCGAGGTGGGAAGCGACTGGGCCGAACGCGCAGAGCCCGTGCACAAGTTGATTTCACCGTCGGCCGCGGAAGACGACGTCGCAGCGGAGCTGTCGCGCACCTGGCTACATCCCCAAGCCGGTACCTCGTCCCCTTATTCCGGCGATACCAAGGCTCTTTTCGGGTGGACGTTGGCGAAGGCATTTCTCTCCTCCCCCGCTGCGCTGGCCGAAACCATCAAGCAGCGTCGCAACAAGCTCGATCAGCACGACGCGAAACAGCGGCTCGAGCTCGACGCACTGGCCACTCTGAATGCGTTGAACGCCGAAGCCCTCAATGAAAAAGCCGGGAAGTTCTCCGCGCTAGTCGATCGTCTCCGCGAGATCGGAGTAGGACCCAAGTCGGATATGCGGGCGGTTGTTTTCGCCGAACGGGTTGCGTCATTGCATTGGCTCACCGAAAACCTTCCTGCACCGCTCAAACTCAAGCCTGAGAACATCGCTATGTTGCACGGCGGCCTCTCCGACGTAGAACAACAGGCAATCGTCGACAGCTTCAAACTGGCAACTTCACCTATCCGCGTTCTCGTCACAGGCGATGTCGCATCGGAGGGCGTAAATCTACATGCCCAGTGCCACAACCTGATTCACTATGACATTCCGTGGAGCCTCATCCGGATTGAGCAGCGTAACGGTCGTGTCGACAGGTATGGGCAGAAGTTCCCTCCCGTCATCTCCTCGCTGATTCTCGAGCCATCCGATCCCGACTTCTCTGGCGATCTCCGAATCCTGTCCCGACTTCTCGAACGTGAAAACGAAGCGCATTCAGCCCTCGGCGACGTCGCTTCTCTCATGGGCAAACACACTGTCGGAGAAGAAGAATCGGAAATTCGCAAGGTGTTGGCTACCGGCGCCAACATCGACGCAGTTGTACGTAGTGCCGAGGACGTTGCCGACGGGGACGATCTCGATGCGTTTTTCGCGCAGTTCGACGCCGAAGACGCATCCGAAACCCAGATTCCCGATGCTCCGCGGCAAAGCCTGTACAAGGACGACATCACCTTCTTGGATGAAGCCCTGCACGCCGCTTTTCACGATGCACCGGGCAATCATCCTGACGATGGCGGTGTGGGTTGGACGATCAACAAAACACACCAGATCGCTGAGCTGATACCCCCCAAGGATCTTCGTCAGCGGCTCGGCCAGTTGCCGCAGAACTATCTGCAACACGGTCGCATTCTCGAACGGCTCAAGCTCGCCACGTCGATAACAGTCGGCAACACACAACTGCAAATAGCCAAGGAAGGCAAGGGTGTCAACAACACAACGTGGCCCGAAGCCCATTTCCTCGGCCCGTTGCATCCAGTCCTCGATTGGGCGAGCGATCGGGCACTGAGCGCCCTGGGACGCAATCAGATATTTGTGATCCGCGGCGATGTGGAAGCCCCAACTGTGCTGCTGATGGGCACGTTAATGAACCGCCGTGGACAGCTCATCTCCAGGGTATTTTCGACGGCAGTCTTCCGTCATCCCGACAATCCTTCGTCCTGCGTGGTCCAGACACACGCGGATCTAGGCTTCCTCGTAGAGGAAACCGGGCTGCAACCGGGTTCATCGAACCCCGGTGGAGTCGAGAATGCTGAGCAATACAAGTCGCTGATACCCACTGCGGTCACCGAGGCACAGAATGCAATGTCGCTGACCTTGTCGGCCCAGCAAACCAGCGCAGAGAAGCGCCTCGCCGAATGGCGTATTCGCGCCGATCGATGGAACTCCGAAGCTGAGCAACTCGCATTGTTTGGTACTCAGAAGTCAGAGATCAGCCGCCTTGCTCGACGCATCGAGGAAGAGCAACGCCTCGCCGAGATGATGGCCCCCACCCAGCAGCTGGTGCGCCCACTGCTCGTAATCGTTCCCGCAGATACCTCCGCTGCGGTTTCCACCGAGAAGGACCAGTAACCGTGGCTACATTTGATTCCATCGTCGTCGGCGAAGACTGGATCAGCGAGCACTACTTCACGACCGATTCTGTCAAAGAGTCGTTTCAGGGCAAGGTCCTCGAACTCCGCAAGTATTGGGATGCGGAGGCGAAGGAAGGCCGCAACACAGTGCGGCAGGCGTTCCTCGCCGCATGCCGAGATCTCCATACTCGAATCGCCGCGTTAGCCGAAGATCCTGATGCCGCTCCTGCGGCGCACGCTCTGATTCGCGAATCGCTCGGCTTTGCAGGCACTCTCGCTCACTTCCACGGCGAGCGGGCCGGAACAGAAGTTGATGTCCCCAACGCGGCACTGGCTGGCGTCGATCAGGTCCTGTTCTTGCAGGCTCGCCCTGTCGAATCGATCAACGATCTACTCGATCCCACGACCGGTCAGCTTATCGATCCGGCAATTGTTGAAAACAAACAAATTCGCGCCGTATCCAAGGCCATATCGGAAGTGTTCCATACCGACGAACCACCAGCATTCGTCGTAGTGGAAGCCGGCCAGTGGCTGCTACTCGCTGAAGCTGAACGGTGGGCGGAGGGCCGCTATCTCGCAGTAGATCTCCTCGTAGTCGCAGAACGGCGTCACGAGGCACGCGGCGGCGAAATCGACAGAGCACTAGCAATATTCGGCCGGCAGTCACTCGTCCCCGACGCTGACGGAAATATCTGGTGGACCGGCGTTCTCGAAGATTCCGTCAAGCACACGGTTGGAGTATCAAAGGATCTTCGCGAGGGCATTCGACTGTCCATCGAATTGATCGCCAACGAGGTGGTGAACCGTCGCGCCGAGCAGAAGCTGACGCTCGACGGCATCAACGGGCAGGAACTCGCAAAGCACTCGCTTCGGTTCCTGTACCGAATTCTGTTCCTGCTGTACGCAGAGGCATCACCCGAGATGCGTGTGCTGCCTACCGGCGCACCCGAGTATGGCGAAGGCTATGGCCTGGATCGTTTGCGCGAGCTGACCCTCACGGAATTGGTCTCACCTCAGGCGCAGTCCGGAACCCACCTGTATGAGTCTCTGGCGACGCTGTTCCGTCTAGTGGACAGCGGCCATACCCCGCATGCTCCCGACCACGTCGCCGATGACCCAGCTCCAGGACTCGAGTTCAACAGCCTGCGCGCTGATCTCTTCTCCCCCAAGGCGACCGCGCTGATCGATGAGGTTGGCTTGGGTAACGAGACCACACAGAAGGTGCTTGAGCACCTACTCCTGTCAAAGGAGTCAAAGGGACGCAAGGGTGCCGATCGTGGCTTCATCAGCTATGCCGAACTAGGCATCAACCAGCTCGGCGCTGTGTATGAGGGCTTGATGTCCTACACCGGTTTCTTTGCTGAGGAAGACCTATATGAGGTCGCCAAGAACGGCGATTCCGAAAAGGGATCGTGGGTAGTCCCTGTGACTCGAGCGGACCACCTATCGAAGTCTGATTTCGTATTGACCAGCGAACCCGGCGAAGAACCAATCCCGGTAGTACACAAAGAAGGCAGCTTCGTCTTCCGCCTTGCCGGCCGCGAGCGCCAGCAGTCAGCTTCGTACTACACACCTGAGGTCCTGACGAAATTTGTTGTGTCGCAGGCCCTCGAAGAATTGCTGGATCAGGACGGAACCCGCACCACCCCGGAGCAAATCCTGCAGTTCACCATCTGCGAGCCCGCTCTCGGTTCGGGCGCCTTCGCCATCGAAGCGGTACGCCAACTAGCAGCTGAATACCTCAAGCGTAAGCAGGAAGACCTTGGCGAGCGGATCGATGCGGATAAGGTGCCGTTCGAGCTACAAAAAGTCAAGGCACACATCGCACTTCATCAGGTGTATGGAGTAGACCTCAATGCCACTGCAGTCGAACTTGCTGAGATCTCTCTTTGGCTCGACACAATGGTCGCCGGGTTGCAGGCGCCTTGGTTTGGTCTGCACCTGCGCCGCGGCAACTCCCTGATCGGTGCTCGACGTGCAGTCTATTCGCCAAGCCACTTCACGAAGAAGTCCTGGCTGACGACAGTCCCGAAAGATGTACCGCTGGGCGAGGAAATCGGCAACGGAATCCATCACTTCCTGGTCCCCTCGCAAGGTTGGGGTGCGGTCATCGACACGCCAGAAGCGAGAACCTACGCTCTTGAGAATCGCGATGACCTCCGATTGTGGCGCAATGGAATTCGCGGAAATCCCACTAAGACGATGATTAAGCGTCTCAGTGCACTTGCACAACGTGTCGAAACGCTCTGGGACTTCACCGCGAGACGCCTGGAGATCGCCGAGACAGAGATTCGCCGCGACATCGACATCTGGGGTTCTGAGAAGACCGAGCGCAATCCAGCCGTGACGCGCGAACAGATTGAGACTGTACTCAAGGATCCGAACGGCGCATACCGGCGACTTCGTCGAGTGATGGACGCGTGGGCTGCGCTCTGGTCTTGGCCGCTCACGTCGGATATCGAAGCACCCGACTGGGATCAGTGGATCGGCGGCCTCGAAGCGATCCTGGGTACGCCCATCAAGGAATCAACGAAGGAGAAGGCCGGCCAGCTCAATGTATTTGCCGAGATGAGTTGGGTCGAACTGGATGCGGCGGAATCCAACGAACTGCTATTCAGTGGCGCAACGAAGCTTGACAGTGCGATGCGCGAATTCCCATGGCTCCAGGTCGCCGAATCGATCTCAGCGAGTCAAGGCTTCTTTCACTGGGAACTCGACTTCGCGCCAGTATTCGCGAAGGGCGGCTTCGATCTACAGGTCGGAAATCCTCCATGGGTCCGACCAGACTGGGACGAGGCTGGCGTTCTTGCTGAGTTCGATCCCTGGTGGCGACTAGCCGAAGACCCCTCCGAATCCGCGATAATCGAGAAGCGCAAAACGACGCTTGCCGCGCCCAACGCAATGACGACAGTTCTAAACGAACGAGCGAATCAAGTGGGAGCCACAGAGCATTTAGCATCGTCGGTCGATCGTCCTGCTCTCAAAGGTCTGCAACCTGATTTGTACCGCTGCTTCATGGAGCGCACGTGGCGGATAATGAGCGCCGAAGGAATTGTCGGACTCATCCATCCCGATAGTCATTTCACCGAACTACGAGCAAAAAGGCTACGCAGCGAAGCGTACGGCCGGTTGCGGCGCCACTGGGAGTTCCGAAATGAATTGCGGCTATTCGAGATCGACCATGCCAAGCAGTACGCAATTCACATTTACGCAGGAGAAAGTAACGTCTTTTTCAAGCAAGCCGCATCGCTATACCACCCCAGCACAGTTGAACGATCACTTCTGCACGACGGCAGCGGCAGTGCTCCTGGGCTGAAAGACGATGCCGGCAACTGGGATCTCCGACCCCATTCCGAGCGAATAATCGAGGTGACAGCCACGGTTCTCGCAACGTGGGCACTACTGCTGGACGAGCCAGGCACCGCACCCTCCGAGGCACAAATGCTCTATCCGGTCAACCGTGCCAGTTCAAACGTCCTCAACAAGATTTCCAGTTCGCCCCGATTGGGGTCTCGTGAATTTGAGTGGACACCCGGTTGGCACGAGAGAGCAGACCGTAAACGCGGCTATTTTGAATCGGCCTCCGCCATCCCCGCTCGATGGGAAGAGGTCATCTTGCAAGGCCCACATCTGACTGTAGGCACTCCCCTGTACAAGCAGCCGAACAAGACCATGCGGAACAATCTCGATACCTCTGAGATTGATCTAAACAATATCTCTGAGGAATTCATCCCCCGGACGAGTTACCAGTTGGCCAAGCCCTACAGCGAATACCGGTCTGCTTACCGGAAATGGCTGGATGAACCCAGCTCGAACTTCTGCCGCTTGGCGTGGCGAGAAATGAGCCAACCAGTCAAAAGCGTTCGTACACTTCAGACTGCTCTGCTACCACCGGGCCCCACACACGTCCACGCGGTCAATACCTGTACCTTACCGACAAGCCACCGATACCTTGCGGTGATGGCCGGAGTCAGCCATTCAATTGTCGCAGATTTCGTAGTGAAGCTTATTGGCAGCAGTCACGTCAAGGCTTCAATCTGGAAACAGCTGCCGCTCCCAACTGAGAGCATGCTCGAAGACAACCTGATCCTCCGAACCCTGCGGCTAAACTGCCTCGTACGCCCCTACTCCCCACTCTGGGCTGAGCTCTACAATCCTCGCTGGCAACGCGATTCGTGGGTGCTGGGCAGCGGAATCGAATACTTGAACAGAGCACAGCTTGGTGCGGTGAGTGGAACATGGGAATGGGCGACGCCACTTCGCCGGGCCGCAGACCGCCGTCAGGCTCTAGTCGAGATCGACGCAATCGTCGCCGTCATGCTCGGCATCACAATCGAGGAACTGCTGACGATCTACCGCACACAATTCCCTGTTCTCCAGAAGTACGAGCGCGAGGCTCGCTATGACGCAACTGGACGCCAGCTTCCCGGAAAACTCGCGTCGGAGTACCGAAAGAAGGGCTTCCTCAAGCCGGCAGATCTCACCGTCGATGGTGTGACCTACCAAGAGCCTTTTGTCGGTGTTGATCGCGAGCACGATATGACGTTGGCTCACAAGCACTTCAGCGATCTCCTTCTGTAACAGCCTGATCCACCAACTCACGCCGCATCGCACACAAGAAGGACACCAATCATGGGGGCACTGCTGCCAACCCTGCAGGCTGAACATTTACGCGAGGGTCTCACAGACTACCTCGCGACCACGTTCGCGCTCACCGATCCTGACGCGCAGGGAGCCCTGACGGACTTCATCGGCGATCCCGAAGGCGGAATGTTCAAGGGTCCCTATGCGCGGCTGCGGCTACCATTTGCTCCTGCTGGCGGCAACTGGGGACTGCCGCTCGATTGGCGACCAGACGGGTTCACGCCATACGGTCACCAGGCCAGGGCCTTTGAACGGCTGTCAACCAAGTTCCAGGATCGGCCATTGCCCACCATGGTCACCACCGGAACAGGATCCGGCAAAACTGAAGCCTTCTTGTACCCGATAATCGACCATGTATTGCGCGCCAAGCAGGCCGGGATCACCGGCACCAAGGCCTTGATTCTGTATCCGATGAATGCACTGGCGAATGACCAGTCTGAACGTCTGGCTCGACTCATCACGAGCAATCCGGAGTTGGGAGCCGTCACGGCCGGTCTCTACACCGGCGAGCAGAAGACCGGCCGAACACAGGTATCGGAACACGGCCTGATCACCGATCGATCGATCATGCGTGACACCCCACCGGATATTCTGCTCACCAACTACAAGATGCTCGACCAGTTGCTGCTCCGCCCTGAGGACGCAGCACTGTGGCGGAAATCAGCAGAATCCATGCAGTACATCGTCCTTGACGAGTTCCACACCTACGACGGCGCTCAAGGCACGGACGTCGCGATGTTGCTTCGCCGACTCGGACTCACAGTGAAGAGTTACTGGACCGAAGCGTCGAAGGCCACCGACGCCGATCGAGCGCGTCCGCTTGGCAAGATCACTCCGGTCGCGACGTCGGCGACCCTGGGTTCTAAGTCCGATCCCACGACAATGCTGAGCTTCGCGCACACCGTATTCGGAGAAGAGTTCGACAACGATTCCGTCATCGGCGAAACCCGCACCACTGCCAAACAATGGCTCACAGATCGGCGACCCGATCTGGATCGACTGTTCAGACCGATTGACCCTCTTGTCGGCGATGCAGTAGACACGATCGCCAAGGCCGTCGAACAGAGCCGCGATACCGTCCCCGATATCAATCCTGTGATCGCCCGCGCAATCCTGGCCGAATTGTTCGAACGGACAGACGGTTCCGATTCAGATCATGGCCTGACCGATGCGGATTTGAAGGTGATGAGCAACAAAGAGGACGTTCTCCACCTAGTCAAATCGCACCCGTTGCTTGCGGCAGTCCTCGAACATGCCACTGACGCAGTCTCACTCGCAGATCTGGCATCGCGAGTCTTCGCCGCACCAACGCTCGAGCGCGATGCTCACCGAGTTGCCACAGCTCAGCAGAAGTTCCTCGACTACTTCTTTGCACTGCTGTCTCACATCCGGGCCGAGGTTGGCCCTTCAGCACTGAATGTTGATGTCCACCTCTGGGTACGAGAACTCAGCAGAGTCGACCGCCTGGTTCACGCCACCGCCGGCTACCGATGGTCAGATGACGGCACTGTCGCCGATCAACACGAACTGTTTCTGCCCGCCGTCTATTGCAGACACTGTGGACGCTCCGGATGGGGTGCACGTCTCGCCCCCACAGGCACGGCCCTCGACGTCACCGACGAGGCAATCCGCGTCGACCACGCAGCTGGCGCTTCTCGATTCCGCGCATTGATCTCCGCACCTGCCGAGGCTCAACTACATACGGAGCAAAACAAGATCGAGGGACTGCGCTGGTTCCACATCGATGACCGCGAAATCCTCGACGCTGCACCTGACGCCGACAGTGACGATGCCCTCGACGCCCGAGCGCTTCCGATCCTGACCCTCACTGGACCTGACGCGGATGAGCTGTCCAAGAAAGATGCATGCCCGTCCTGCGGCGTCGACGACGGCATTCGATTCCTCGGTAGCGCTGTCGCAACACAACTCTCGGTGACCCTGTCGAACATGTTCGGTAACAAGGATCTCAACGCCGGCGAGAAGAAGGCGCTGATGTTCACCGACAGCGTCCAAGATGCAGCCCACCGCGCCGGATTCGTGCAATCCCGCTCACACAGCCTTAGCCTGCGTTCAACTCTGCGCGGCGCCCTCGGCCCCACACCGATCGATCTGACGGAACTTACCCAGTCGGTGGTTGCACGCGCCGAGAACGACCCAACCCGTCGCTACCAGCTACTCCCGCCAGACATCGTCGACCGCGACGACTTCACTGCGTTCTGGAAATCCGATGCACACCACAGTTCCCGCCGCGCTGCAGAACAAAAAGCCAAGCGCCGCTTGCAATTCGACATCGACCTAGAATTCGGCTTGCAGTCCCGAACCGGTCGAACACTCGAACTCACCGGCAGCGTGGTCGCCGAAGTCTATCTAGGCCTGCCTGGGCGTGCTGAAACACTTGGTCGTCTAGCTGTCGAGAACACCGAGCATCTGCAGCTCGCACTCACTGATGCTGCGATTCCAGGCGAACAAGAGGGAATGTTCGTCGACCCCCGCGGTGAACAAGGGCGTTTTGGGGACGTAGATCAACCAGAAATCGACCCGGCAGCTTTGGCGCGATGGGTACGAGGAACGGTCGAACGCATCCGAACCCAAGGTGGTATCCGACACGAGTGGTTGCGCAGCTACCTGGAGAAGAACGCCAACCGCTACCACGTCTGGACCGGCCGCCCGAAGGGCGAAGGAATGCCCGCCTTCCCGAAAGGCCGTCCCGCACCGACCTTTCCCGCCTCCGGATCAGGGCCAGGTTCGCTTCCCGAGGGATTCGACTCGATCACCGCACCGTTATCGTGGTACGCAAAGTGGGCCTCCCAGTGCCTTGGTGTATCACCCTATGACGGAACACATCTCGCCAAATCACTGTTCACACTCCTGACCGAGCAGCGCATCCTCGACACCATCACCAGCGAAACCGGCCTCACCGTCTATGGACTGCAACCAACAATGGTGCAGGTATCGGCTCCCGATATCGAAGCGCTCCTTGATGGACAGCACCTTCTCGTCTGCGACGTATGCCAAGCACCAGTCCCCGGCAGCATCACAACGACGAAGGAAATGTCGGGCGCACCGTGCCTGTTGGTGCGCTGCCCCGGAACACTGCGCCGCTCAGCACGAACCGACAACTTTTACCGACGGCTCTACAGCTCAACCAAGATGAAACGCGTCGTCGCGCGCGAGCACACGTCGCTCCTGCCCACCGCTACGCGCCTCGCGTATGAAACCGCTTTCAAAAATGGCGGGGCAGATCCTCAAGCACCGAACGTTCTGGTCGCTACACCGACGTTGGAGATGGGTATCGACATCGGCGACCTGTCGACCGTCATGCTCGGGTCGATGCCCCGAACCGTCTCGTCGTACCTTCAGCGAGTCGGCCGCGCCGGTCGTCTGACCGGAAACTCACTGGTTCTGGCATACATACGTGGTCGCGGGGAACACCTACCCAAGCTGTTCGATCCGCTGTCTGTTATTCAGGGTGACGTCCGCCCGCCCGCCACCTTCCTGCGTGCAGAAGAGATCCTTCAGCGTCAGTACGTCGCACACATCATCGACCGGTTTGCCCGCGATCCACAGACGGTAGTGCTCAAGGAAGCCCGAGCTGTCCTCGGCAGCTTCGACGACGGCACTTGGATGGCTAACCTCATCGCTAACGCGGACAGCGAAGCACCAACGCTGACTGCAGAATTCCTCAGACAGTTCGACGGGCTGCTCAGCGACGATGCCATCAGCGCCCTGCAGACGTGGGCAACACCAGCAACCGACGGCAGTCACAGCGAATTGACGCTGCACCTTCAACAAACGGTCCATCGGTGGAACCGGGATCTGGCCGAGCTGACTACTCGGCGCGACACCGTCACCGAGCAGCTGCCAGAGTTCGAGCGCAGGTTCAATTCTCCAGCCGCTACAGAAGACGACCGCCGCGCACTGCGCACTGCGCAAGGGTCGATCAAGTTGCTGGGTGCACAGATCGTGTCCATGACCCTCGACTACTGGATCTCGGTACTCGAGCGCTACGGGGTTCTCCCCAACTACACGCTCCTCGACGACAGTGTCACTTTGGACGTCGGCGTCACATGGATCGATGCGGACAGCTCGGCATTCATGAGTGACGAACTCAGTTACCAGCGAGGTTCCCGCGTCGCACTCACAGAGCTAGCCCCCGGCGCCACGTTCTATGCGCAGGGATTGGCCGTCAAGATCGATGCTGTCGATCTCGGTACCGGTGAATCCAATATCCACACATGGCAGGTCTGCCCGCAGTGCGGCTGGGTTGCGATCACGCCGGCTGGCGCGACTCTGTCTCCCATCGCGTCGTGCCCTCGTTGTCAGAGCACTGCAATCGCTGACGTCAGTCAACGCTTGCAAGTGGTCGAGATGACGCGCGTGTCTGCAGAAGTACGTCGCGACGAAGCCACGATCAACGACGGTCGGGACAATCGTCATCAAGAACCCTTCACCGTCACTGTCGCGGCCGATATCGACCCGGCCCAGGTTGGACGATCCTGGTACGTCGCCGATCGAGATTTTGGTGCAGAGTATCTACGCCGCATGGATATTCGTTGGCTGAACCTCGGCAAGCGAACCTCACAGGGCAAGCAGCGCATCATCGCTGGGCAAGAATCACACACCGGCCTTTTCCGTGTGTGCGCGGCCTGCGGGCAGCTCGATGGCAAGGCCGGGAGCAACAACCAGTTCGAGCATCGCACCTGGTGCCGATTGAGGAAAGCAAAGAACGAGGATGTTCGCGAAATCGCGCTGTCTCGCACTTTGCGAACTCAGGGCGTGCTGCTGCACTTGCCTCCGGAGCTCGAATACGACACCTTTGCGCACCCGAGCTTGAGTGCCGCAATGCTTCTCGGACTCCGACAGGTCATTGGCGGTTCTCCCGAACACCTCGACGTGGTCACCATCAGCGACGCTCTCCGCGCGCCAGACCGCCGAGCACTTCTGATTCACGACACGGTTCCCGGAGGCACAGGCTATCTCGCGGAGTTCGCCGATCCGAACAAAGTATGGGAAGTTCTGGTCGCAGCCCGAAAGGTAGTGCGCGAATGCCCTTGCCGCGAGGAAGATCGTCTCGCTTGCCACCGCTGTTTGCTGCCGTTTGCAACACCGTACGAGATGGACAAGGTCTCGCGCATGACGGCTCTGACCGTCCTCGACAAGATCCTCGACGTGGAAGGTCGTCGCGCCCAACCTGACATCCAGGACTGGTTGACCTCGCTCACCGAGAATGCACCACCCCCACCTCCCGCCAGCGACGAGTCGCACCTCGAAAAGGACTTCTACACTTCCTTCATCGGACGCCTTCACGGGATGGGCGCAACAGTGGTCGAAAAGCCCGGCACTTATGGGCCGTCCGCAACCATCACGTTGCCAGGCAAGCCTGTTCGCCGGTGGTCGCTGATCCCACAGGTACAAAAGGGGTTCGTGATTCCAGACTTCATGCTGACGTCCTCGGATACCTCCATCCCCGAAGTCGCAATTTTCGCTGATGGTCGCCGCTATCACGCATCGTCGCAACACAATCGAGTAACCGACGACGCCGGCAAACGCGCCGGTCTCCGCGAATCAGGCCACATCGTGTGGTCCTTCGGACACGAAGACCTACAAAGGTTCAAGAACAACGACGAGTACGAACCTTCATGGTTGAACAGCAAGTCGACACAGTTCGCGACGAAGAGTTTCAATTTGAAGCCCGGACTACTGCGACTCCTCACCAAGGATCCGATTTCCCAGCTACTGGCGTTCGTCGCTGACCCTGACCTCGATTCATGGACTGCGCTGAGTCGATCCATGCCATATCTGTTTCTGCGCACTGACAATCGAGTTCAGTCGACCGCCGAATCGATGCTGTCGGCTGCGCTCGCGGCACTTGACGGTGGGAAACCCTTCTCGATCTCGGGCACCGATATCTGCTGGTCTCTGACCGAAGGCCCGTTGGCTGTGACAGTCGCAGTAACATCGCGTGCCGACAAATCTGCTACAGCAGTCCTTGCGCTCGACGACCGCAACGACGCGCTCGAAGCCCATGACGGTCGTGCGTGGAAAGAATGGCTGCGTCTCTCGAACTGGCTCGGACTAGCAGGCCGGCACCAGATCACCACCCGCACATTGCTGGACGCTGCACCTATCGCAGCACCGATTACATCGGCACCGGAGCCCGAGCAGTTGTCACCGATCTGGCAAAAGGCTTTGCACAACGCTGTTTCCGAAGCTGAGCGAAGTTTGGTTCACGCCCTCGGAACTGCGGAGCCGACGCTGACGCCACCCGAACTCGGGTACGAGACAGACGAGGGTGAGGTCCTCGACCTCGCGTGGCATTCCACCCGCGTCGGCGTGGTGTTTGACCACGACGAAGACGCGGCCAATACGATTACCGAAGCAGGGTGGACACTGTGCTCACCTGACATGGCATCCATCTTGGAAGCATTGAAGACGAGCGGGGAGTTCTGACGTGGCACATCTGGTAATCGCATCGAACAACAAGGCGATGCGAAAGCTCGACCGGTCCGTCAAAGCCAAGGTGATGGACTTCATCGAGAAGCTCAACACCGACGACACCGGCTCGGGCCTTCATATCGAACCGATCCAGGCCTCGAAAGATCCTCGCGTTCGTACAGCCCGCGTGGACAAGCACTACCGCGCAATCTTGTTCAAGGTAGAGGACAAACTCGGCGACACCACCTACATCTACATGGGCACCTGGCCGCACGACGAGGCGAATGGCCTTGCAGAGCGGTCAGTCCTACGAGTCAATCCCGTCAACGGGGTGCTCGAAGGCATCATTGGCGAGCTCGACGGAGTGGACGACCGGAAGAAGCTGGTCGCTGTCCCTGACCCAGACGGCACACTCAAGAAGATCAAGCCCGCTGCGCCGCTGGCGAGCTACCTCGAGGGACTCGGTTTCACCCTCGACGATCTCAAAACACGCTTGGGCCTCGACCCGGAAATCTCAGAACTCGCATTCGAAGCATCCAGCCAGGACGCAGTTTTCGAGATTGCGCAAAACGCAGTGGCGTGGCAAGGCAGTGCTCTCACCGACCTCATTACCGGCATCAGCATCGACGATATCCGTGCAAAGCATGGTCTCGACGAAGCTGCACTACCTGACGAGAACCTCGACGAGGATGAACAGATCCTCGAAGCTCTCAAGCACCCGGCGTCTCAGCTGCAGTTCGCATTCATCGAAGACAATGAGGAGCTGCGTCGGGTCATCGAAAGCGGCGACTTCGGTGCTTGGCGAACCTTCCTCCACCCGGAACAGCGAAAGTACGCGGACGCGAACCAGAATGGCTCGTTCCGTTTGTCCGGCGGCGCCGGCACCGGCAAGACCGTTGTCGCTATCCACCGAGCACGGAAGCTGGCACGGCAGAACCCCAAAGCCAGAATCATCCTCACTACGTACAACAAGACACTGGCAATGGGACTTGAAAGCGATCTCAAGGCCCTCGATCCGGGCGTCGACATTGCGACGAAGCCCGGCGCGGTTGGCGTCTACGTGAAAGGCGTCGACGCACTCGCCAAGGCGGTACTCGATCAGGCCGACAACGTAGACGAAGCGTGCAAGGCGGTTCTTGGTGCAAGCATCGATACACGTGGACGTAACCGCTCCGACAAAGTGTGGCGCGAAGTTATCGAGACAGTCGACAGCGGACTCGACGCTGCCCTAGCGACTCCGTCGTTCCTAGAAGACGAGTACGTAGCGGTTGTACTCGCCAACAAAGTCACGACACTCGAGCAGTACGCAAAGGTCGCGCGGCCGGGACGAGGTGTGCGCCTTACTCGTCCACAACGCATCGCCGTATGGAAGCTTGTCGAGGGATATCGCCGCCACAACCGGATGGAAGGGGCCATCAGTTTCCCCGAAGTCTTGGCACTCGCCGCAGAATCCTTGCGCCTCTCTCACGAAGCTGGCAAACGTCGACTCGCCGACCACGTCCTCGTTGACGAGGCCCAGGATCTCCATGCCACACACTGGGCACTGCTCCGCGCATTGGTCGACGAAGGCCCGAATGATCTCTTCATTGCAGAAGATTCACATCAGCGAATCTATGGACGCCCGGTAGTTCTGGGTCGACTCGGAATCAAGATTGTCGGCCGCTCGCGACGACTGACTCTCAACTACCGCACTACGGCGCAGAACTTGAATTTTGCTGTCGGCATCCTGGCTGGCGCTGAATACAAGGACCTCGAGACAGGTGCCGAGTCAACTGCCGAATACCGCTCGGCTCGCAGCGGACCGGTACCGCAGCTGATCGAATGCAAAGACCAGACAGAGGAACTCGACAAAGTCGCCCAGCACGTCTATGAGTGGATCGAAGACGGACTCGATCCCGAGACCATTGCTGTGCTCACCCGAAGCCAGGACGATCGAGCACGCTTCGTCCGCGCGTTGGGCGAGCGAAGCGTTGAGGCGCGCGCCTTGGACAACAATCCCCCTACGCCAGGGTTCGTTCAGGTTCTAACCATGCACCGATCCAAAGGCATGGAGTTCTCACGGGTGGTACTCGCGAGTGTCGATGATGCCCACGTGCCGTCTGCCGCATCGCTGCGCGCGGTAGCGCCGGAGGATCGTGACGAAGCGATGCTGCGGGAGCGTTCATTGCTCTACGTTGCTTCGAGCCGGGCCCGAGACGAACTGATCGTCACTTGGAGCGGTAAGAGGTCCGAGCTGTTGGGCAAGACGAAGAAGTAGTTCTTTGGTCTGAGAGAGGCAACAGGATGGTTCGTGCACGACGCGGGGTGAATCTTCATACCGGTAACCCGACTGCGGATGCACGAACCCCCAAGTGGGGTGCCAGCGACGTTGCCGCTGCGAACGCGTCAGATCCCACTTCCCGACGATCCACACGCAGTCAACATGCCCCTGCAAAAGAGTGCGCATGGTGCGGATCGACCAGCAATGTCGGGAAGCGAGAACCGTCGCGGTGCGTACGTTGCCTCAACTTCGAATCTGTCATCGCGAATGCACATCGTTACCTAGCTGAACATGCACTCCGACCGCTCAACGCGTCAGAGGAGTCGGAGAGCGACGAAGAGCTCAAGGTTCGCCGGAATGCGCTGAGCGCTCAACGTCAACTCAATGCCGCCAAGAAGTCTCCGGCGAAAAAACCGGCGAAGCAAAGCACCCAACCAAAAGCCAAGAAACGGAAGAACCCGAACCGCAAGCGGAATGTTCCGCAACCGAAGTACCTGCAGTAGATCGCGCAGCGATCGCCGTGAAAACAACAGTGCGCCAACCGGATCGAGTGCCCATACGAGGCAACGGGTTACCTCTGACCTCACTAAGAGGGTCATCTAGTCAATCAAAATTGAAGTCGATATCGACCATGATCTTTGCGATAAGCGTTACAAGGTAACCGACCTGAGTACCATTTGGCACAGCTACTACGTTATGACTGACTGGAGATACTTCCGCTTGAACCGTGGAGCCCGGATTCTTCTCCCACACTGCTCTTTCCATTCGGTCCCGGACCGCGTCGGCCTCGTGTTCCGCATCAACCGACAAGAGGTAATTCAACGCATCGGCAATTTCATCGGGCTCGTCGGCCATCCTGCCACCGGACCAGTTGAACTCAATCACTAACTTCACCAATCTCGTTCATGAGAATTTCGACCTTGTGAAATCAAAAGCTAGCAGAAGTGCATAGACAACCGACAAGCT
Organism: Rhodococcus sp. ACPA4; assembly: GCF_002300185.1. Taxonomy (NCBI): domain Bacteria; kingdom Bacillati; phylum Actinomycetota; class Actinomycetes; order Mycobacteriales; family Nocardiaceae; genus Rhodococcus; species Rhodococcus sp. ACPA4. Next base: position 1,338,731 of record NZ_NSDY01000002.1, on the reverse strand, counting down.
GCCAGCGGAACTATCAAGCAGGGCGGAATCCTTATTCCGTCACCAAAGCCAGTTCGCCTCCGCGAACACGCTCCACTTCACCACGTCCGATCAATCGGTCAACAGAAAGCTCTGTCACCGAACGGTTTTCTTCCGTTGCACGCTGCCAGCCGAACAACTTGGATACCTGCTGCGCGAGAGTGTCTCCGTCCAGCAGGCGCGCATCCTCGATCAAGCGTGTGACAGCGAGGTCGAGTTCCTCCTCCGGGATGTGTACCAACTTACGGGGCGGTTGATCAGCACCCGGTATCCGTACTACAGACAATGCATGATCCGGCAATCGGCATACGCCGTCACTCATCGGCGAAACCGAACGCCCCTTGATGTTGGCTGCAGCGAGCGCGTTCTCAGCACTTCGCTTCGCGACGGCGCCGAGCCGCTGAATTCCCCACGCCTGCTTGAAGCGCTCATAGAGTACGTCGCGGTGAACCGGCGCCTCGGCCTCGACAACTTGAACGAAGTACGCTCGTAGATCCTGCTGCCCCTCAAGAGTTTTGGGATCGCGCCTGAGGCACCTCGGTGTACCTACCATCGTGTATTCCGTTGCCCAATCCGGCCGGATATCAAAATCCACTTCCTCGACCGCAATTGGTGGGGCAACCATCTCCGGAATTGCCGTTGGGGCTATCGGACGATCGCTCTCAGCTATCGCGACCTCGATCGCCTCTCGCAGTCGCTTCTCCTGTACCTCGCGATCACGCCACCAGCTCAGCCCCCAGATTCGGTGCAGCTCCCAACCGAGATTGCGGAGAACCGATTCACGAAGGCGATCTCGATCGCGGGCTGTCTTTGCCGAATGATAAGCCGCACCATCACATTCGATACCGATCACATACTGACCAGGACGGTCGGGGTGCCGCACGGCCATGTCGATCCGGTAGCCCGCAACACCGACCTGAGGTACTACGTCGTACCCCCAACCTCGAATGACATTGATAACTTGTTCTTCGAAAACGCTTTCCACATCACCATCGCCCTCGTCCAGATCAAGTGCCAGCGCCTTTTGCCCACGTTCCGCGAAGTCTAGGTAGTTCCTCAAGTGGCGTAGGCCCTCGTTAACCGTCGCGGACATCTCGGATGCACGGAACGAGGATACGACCTCCACACGTTTTCTTGCGCGGGTAATTGCGACATTGAGTCTGCGCCAGCCGCCCTCCCTGTTGAGTGGGCCGAAGTTCATCGTGAACTTCCCGTTCTCGTCAGGCCCATATCCGAGGGAGAAGATGATGATGTCGCGTTCATCACCCTGCACATTCTCAAGGCTTTTGACGAAGAATCCGTCCAGTCGATCGTGGTCACTGAGCAGGCCTGCCAGGACCGGATGTGCCGCCGACTGTAGTTCCAACTCCGCTGTTACCGCATCAGCTTGCGCAGACGAGAACGTCACCACGCCGATCGACTCCGATGGAAAGGACTGAGCGAAATAGAGCACGCGCTCAACAACTTTGGCGGCCTCGACGGGATTATCCCTCGTTGTTCCACGGCGATACGTACCTTTGACAGGGACCAGCTCAACGCCCAGATTTGGGGCGTCGAACACAGCGCCCGGAAATGTGTGCAGGCTTCCGCCGTAGAAGCGATAATTCGAATAGGTGATGAGATCTTCGTGACGGCTGCGATAGTGCCAATTCAACGGCAGGGACGTCAGCCCACCGGCGCCCTTGGCGATATCAAGAACCGACTCGAACACATCAATCTCATCATCTTCGTCTTCGCCCGCAGCGTCATCACTAACCGAAAAGAAACTCGTGGGCGGTAGCTGCTTCTGATCCCCTGCAACGATCAATTGATTACCGCGGTATACACAGTTGACGGCGTCCGAAGGGAGCACCTGCGACGCTTCGTCAAAGATCACCACATCGAACTTGATTCCCGTCGGAAGGTACTGCGAGACGGACAGCGGACTCATCATGAAGCAGGGCTTAAGTTCCTGTACGAGGGAACCTGACTCCTCCAGTAGCTGTCGAACCGGCTTGTGTCGAGTCTTCTTCTGGGCCTCGCGAATAATTACCTGCGCCGGTCGACCAATGATGGAACGCGGCGCCCGTGCGTTGCACATCTCAATAACCCTCGCGTGGGCATCGTGCACCTGGGTTTGATCGAGGCTCTTGAAGCCTGCAACCAAGGCATCTCGATTTTCGGCCTGATAGCCAGCCAATCGGCTGTCACTTCGGACAACCTCGTCCACCCAAACTTCCAACGCCGCGTACTCGAGCGAATGCGCGACAATCTCGGGTGATCTGGGACTCTTCTCGAGTTCGGCAAGAACGTTTCCGAAACCCTTCTCATGCTCATGCATCCATTCGCGATCTCGCAAATAGTTGCACCAGTTCTCGATATCGGGAATCGCGGTGCTTTCCATATCTGCCAGTAGCTCCGCAGCTCCGTCGACATCCTCGAGCAGATCGACCTCCAACTCGGCGCTACGTCCGGTGGAGAAATGCGAAACCAGCTCCGCGCTGACCTGTTCCCACTTCGTGGCAACGCCAGTTAGTTCACTGGCCGGAACCGTCACGTACTCCAGTCTCTTCGCAACCCCAACAGAAATCGGAACCCCAACGGAACGACGCACAGCCTCTGCCCAATCTAGCTGCTGCTCAACTAGTTCGAAGTCGGTAGAGAGATCGAGGTCTATGTCTCCGAAAAGCGCAGGATCCGCTGCGGCGTCCGATTCAAGGTCCGCGAGGCTAATTCGCACGCTCCGCGCGGCTGCGATCAGCGAGACGCCTTCATGCAATCCAACTTCCCGCTGTGCAATTGTGGAAACGTGCACTAGGGCATTGCGTACCGGGGTCAGTCGAGCTACACCGGCGATTGCCCACTGACTAATGCTCTCCATTGGTCTGGAGTGTGCGGCCGAATCCTCAAGGTGACCAGACAATGCCGCAACGGTCCGGCCCCACTGGATCAACGCCGCCTTCAGTCGGTCGGCAATCAGAATCAACGCGGGGTCCGGTTCGCCACCACTCGCCAGCTGCTTAGCCAGCCGATCCGGATCTACCTCAATACCGGCGAGAGTCGCGGCACGCCGCGCATTTCCCAGCGCAACTCGCAGACTGTCGAAATCTGTTGACAAGCCTTGATAGGCACTACCCAACCGTGGTGCGTGAGACTGCTCACCAGCACCAAGATCTTGTACAGCCTGTTGCCAGCTCGCGGCCTCCTCCAAGCGCGCGATGAGAGCCTTGTCCAACTTGCCGGACACCGTTACGTCTCTCAGGGATTTCTTGTCGGCCCGAGCTGCCTTGGAGAACTTTCCAAACCCCTTGTACACATCTCGGAATCGAACTGCCAGTGCACCTAGATCCTGTTCGAGCGCAGCGGGAGTGAAGTATTCGCGCATGGCCTCCTGGCGGCGCCTCGCGTGATCCACCATCTTGTCCATGGCGAGGATCGACTCTGCAACTTGACTCTGCAACGCCGCATTAAGCCAATGCCCTTCTGGGCGTTCTACAACGCCACCCAAGGAGGCGAGTTCTGCGAGTTCAGCCGCGCGGGCAGTGGTAAGTCCTGCAGATGGAACGCCTAGGAGCGCAGCCAGCTGGATTGCGTCGTCCTGTATTGCTGCAAGTTGTACCGGTACCTCAGCTAGCTGTCGCTCCAGAGCTTCAATCGCAGTCGGACCCATCCGACCGTCGAGAAGTGAGTCTTTGAGGCCGTTCTCGAGAACCAACAAATGAGCCTCGTCCAGCTCATTCCATCTCGGTCCAACCACGCGATCGAGTTCGTTCGACTTTGAAACGATATTTTCGACAGCTGCCTTTGCCTCAGACAACCGAACGCGAACCGGCTGCAAGGAAAGGCGTGAAAACCACTCAGCTGGAACCGCATACGAGTCCTCAAGCAACGCCAACAAAGCCGACCGCTTCCTCACTCCATCCAAGTTCCGGGTCAATCTCAGGCCGGTGGCAGTATCCACGGTGTCAAGCCTTACCGCTAGGGCACTCGCCGTCTCAGCTGCACGCGTAGCAACCCGTTTGAGTTCGCGAGCCTCAGGGGCGCCGAGATCCCGCCGAGACAACCCTCGCCACAGGAAATCATCGCCACGTTCGGAGACATGCCATAGGTTGCCAAGTCTCGTGGCAACCTCACCAAGTTGGGACAGTGCACGTGCATCTAGGCTGCTCCAGCTAATACCCCGATCTGCCGATGCATCGACATGGTCAGAAAGCTGTTCGAGCCGCCCCAGCACTTCAAACACAGATAACCCGAGCGGCGAGCGCGTTTCGTTCAGAGCCTCGGTATATCCGGTCAGTTCTTCGCGAATCCCGACGAGGCGGCCCTCGTCACCTCCGGAAAATGTTCGATGGGCAGATACCCGAGTTGTCAGCGTCGTGGCGAGCTCCTGCACCACTTGCTTTCGGGTGGCAGCATGGCTGTGCAATTCGAGAAGGAACTGCTGCAGGCCGGCGCCTTTCAACCGATCCCGAACTACGTCGAGAGCCGCGGCCTTTTCACTGACGAAAAGCACCGTCTTTCCTAGCGCGATCAACTCGGCGATCATGTTGGCAATAGTTTGGCTCTTTCCCGTACCGGGAGGCCCATCCATGACGAAACTTTGCCCGTCAGTGGCAGCGAGGATGCAACGACGCTGACTGGAATCTGCATCCAGAATGCTGAACATTTGTTCAGGCGGAAATACTTGGTCCAGGCGTTCGATTGGAGTCGGATCGAATGCAAATTCTCCCGCCGACGGTGCGTCGGGGCCGACTGCTAGGAGCTGCACCATCGGATGCGCTGCAACTGCTTCTGAATTCGCAAGAAGGTCTCGATAAATGGCTTCCTTATGGAATGTGAAACTCGAGCACACCGCACGATCAACTGTGGACCAACCCTCACGCCCTTGGATCGCTCGGGCGATCTCCGACGTCAGAGCACCAACGTCCGGCGAATCAGGATCCACGTCAGGCAACGTGACCCCATACTCCTCCATCTTCAGCTTGAGAGCCGGGTTGACCGTAATATCGTCCTCAGCGCGGAAGAGGACATACGGTGAGTCTGCACCTGTCCGCTTGAGCTGCACCGGGACCATGAGGATTGGACTCTCGACCAGAGCATCGTCGCCTGCGTCTTTCCAACGAAGCATCCCGAGACCCAAATGCAGGGTCCAAACGCCTCTGTCGGCATACGACTGCTGAGACTGCTGGTCGAGTCGACTAAGCGCTGTCTTCAGAGTGTCACTCGTTTTGTTACTCACGACGATCGACCGTGCTGGTACGGCCTCACCAGTTTCGGGCTGAGGTCTGACAGGCACGTCACCGGCGGTGACCATCTCGAGAAGTCCCTCGGTCCCTCCCAGCAGAATCTCGAGAGATGCGCTCTTCGTGTGCTTGAAATAGAGCAATCGCTGACGCCGATCAAGTGCGAGAAGCTTCTCTCGCCAGGACACAAGCTGACGATCGAGCCGAACGGCCACATCGGCGGGCAATTCGCTCCCGTCGATGTCAGACTGTTCATCATTTGACTCGTACGCCATATTTGTCCCCTTCGATAGCAAAATCGAAACCAACTCTAGACAGCTATGTCGACATCATCTTCCAGGACACCCACCGCCCAGCGTGAAATAGGTGCACCTCATCAAATGCGCGTTAGCGAACCGTGCACTAGTCCTGCCCGTCGAACGCATCGTCAATCATTCATGCTTTGTAGAAGAACCTAAACCGAAAGCACGATGCTTCATACGCGGTACATCTGCAGTAACCTGACAGCAATCGTCCCGTGTCGCCACTGAAGTGAAAGCAGCCGTGCATTACCCATGTCCTTAATCGCCTGGCTTGACACGTCCTCTGAAGAAGAACGACGAATGCGCGAGCTGGTTGCGCTATTCAGCGAACCTGGAACTCTCGACAATCTCGGAATCGGCCAGATCAGGGACGGACTCGCAGACCTCTTGTTCCCCGGGATCTCCACGGTCCAGACACGGGCACGCTACCTCGTGCTCATTCCGTGGACGTTCCAACGAGCAGCGCTGGGCAAGTCGGGTGCAGCGCTGGTGAAGGCTGCAGACCGCGAACAACGAGAGATACTGCTCGCCCTTCGAGAAGCTGGCCACACCCAAGGCCTGATTGGACGCGTCGCCGGCGCAGCTGTGCGGGTACTCCCCTCCACGATCTACTGGAATGCACTGCAGACCTACAAGATCCTGCGCCAAGACACCCGCCCACAGCACCTGCCGCAAACACGGAAGGCTGCCTCAAACGACGACGAGATACGCGACGGCTTACCGTGGTCGACACTCCCCCCACCCGAATCGTTCCCGACGGACGTGACAGAGCAAGGATTCGATCTCTCTGCGGCGGAGGCGAATTGGCTTCGCGAGCGGATGGTCGTGACCTGCGAAGGTTCATTGCTCGCGCACCTGCTGAGCCAACCGACGATGGCCGACCTCGACGTCCATAACCTCTGGGATCTCGATCTGGATGCAGCACCGCAGAACCTTCGTGACCTGGTCGAAGACACCGAGCTGTTCTCCCTTGCGCTGCACGGCGCGGCACTGCTCTACAACTTTATGGTTGGCGAAGCGTACGAGCGCCATGAGCTGACGAGTGTAGAGGCGCCCGCCCAGCATTACCGAGACGAACTCGAGCAGTGGAGCGCGCGGTACTGGAATCATCCTCTCGCACCAACCTGGGATCGGTCGCGCCTGTGGCGCAGGTTCCCGGCGATACCATCGCGAACCCAACAGTTCGTCGAAACCTGGATCGACGGCGTCAATGCCCTCGGGGCGGGAGCGCCGACGGATTCCGTCGAGCTGCGAAGACTCATCGGCGATCGTGAGTTTCAGAACAAGGGCGCACAGTCACGTCTGACAAACGAGAAGCAACTACGACTCTGGCAAGGCGCGTCCGGCGCCGGTCGACTCCAATTCCGTTGGCCACAAGCATCACAAATACTGAGCGACATCTCCGAAGGACTGAACCATGCTGGCGCCTGACGAACGAGCCACACTGGTGGATCAACTTCGGCCACCGGCCGGCTCAAAGCTCGTCCATCTGGTGGGAACCACGTTCACCCTTGATCTACAGTCCGCGCTGTTACCTGCACTCGCTTTTGCTCCGCAGTCCCATGCGACCGATCCGCTTGCCATGCTTGCGTCTATCCGTATCTGCGCCAACACTATCGACATATTTCATCAGGCCGGACACATCCGAGTTCCTGAGCGAACCAATGCACTGATGGCCTTCCTCGAGCCCGCAGTGCATGCCGTCCGCAGTCGCCCAGGCACTCTCTTTCACCCGAAAATTTGGTTGGCAAAGTACGTCGACGACGAGGAAGTTGTCAGTTTCCGGCTCCTCGTTCAGAGCCGAAACCTGACGCGGGACAATTCCTGGGACATGGTTGTTGCACTCGACGGCACTATGGGTAGCGCACGAAATAAGACCAACAAGCCGCTGAGGGCATTGCTTCAATACCTAGCCGACGATGCCACTGTCTCGCCGTTGGAGCCGACTCGGCGCGGACGCATGCACACGCTGGCCGACGACGTCAGGTATGCCGAATGGACTGCACCCGAGGGACTCTCGGATATCGAATTTCATGTGTTCGGTGTACCAGGTCACAAGCCATCGCCCAATTTCGAAGGCACCCGGCACCTCGCGATTTCACCATTCCTGGGCGACGACGGCTTCGACACTGCGATTCCGGGCGAACGTGTAATCGCAGATGTCATTAGCCGCGCGGAAGCCCTCGAACAGCTCCGCCCGCAAACTCTGAAGTGGTTCAACGCGTCGTACGTACTCAACTCTGATGCTGGAATTCCTGATCCTGAATCAGACTCGGCGAATGTACTAGGCGGATTGCACGCCAAGGCGTACATCGTTGAATACAACCACTGGGCAAGACTTTTCATAGGTTCAGCCAATGCCACCGCTGCGGCGTTCAACAAGAATGTCGAGATTCTGGTTGAAATGACCGGCGCTAAGAAGAAATTCGGAATCGACGCCATGCTCGGGAGCAGTGGGCTCGGACCCATCATCAGCCCGTACGAAGCCTCAGGCGGCGCGGAACCCGATGAAGCCGACGCTGTTCGCCGCGAACTCGACAAGGTCTTGCAAGCTATTGCGTCGACTCCGTTTGCTGCGACCGTCCAACCCACTGGAGAATACTTCGACTTACTGATTGAAACTGCCTTGCCCATGCCACTTCCCGGTGGTTTCACAGCCACGATTGAACTCACTACTCGCCCCGGGTCTGCAGTAGCCATGACGGCCGACCAACCGGTCGACTTCGTCAGCCCCGGGCTGACGCTGGTCGACGTCATGCCGTTCCTTGCAGTTCGTGTCACAGAACCTGGCGGATTGACCGGCTCAACAGTAGTTGTTGCCAATCTGATCGACGAACCCGACGAGCGCCTCGACGAAATCCTCGCATCACAGCTCAAGAAACCCGAGGATGTCCTGCGCTTCATTGCCCTGATGCTCACCATCTCCAATGGCGGGGACAGCGCAGGCGAAACCTTCGACCAGATAGTCCGCGGCCAAGGATCCCAATCCGGACCGCTCCCGGGGATTCTCGAAGCACTATTACTGGCACTAGCTACAGCCCCGGCTGTCCTGATAGATATGGACGGCTTCATTCGCCGCCTCCATCGTGACGACGCACGTCGCGACCTGTTGCCTCCAGGATTCTCCGCACTCTGGACAGATATTCACTCTGCCGCAACCGTTCTAAACGGGAGAAACTCATGAACCAGGAATTTCGTGCCGAGACAGTTCTTGCGGGACTACGCGACTTTCAACGAGACACCGTTGACCATGTATTCGAGCAGTTCTACAAACCTGATCCCAGTCGCCACTTCCTCGTCGCAGACGAAACCGGTCTCGGCAAATCGATGGTGGCCCGCGGAATCATCGCCCGCACAATCGAACACCTCCAACAGGGTCTACCAGGCACCGAGATCAACATCGTCTACATCTGCTCCAACATCGACCTAGCACGACAGAATCTCGAACGTCTCAATGTCACCGGCAACAAAGACATCACCCATACCAGCCGGTTGACGCTACTTGCTACCCATAACCGCAGACTGGACTCGGAGCGAGACAACCTGCGCGTACCTGTCAATCTTGTTTCACTAACACCGGATACATCGTTCAAGACCGGGCAACGGACCGGCCGTTCCGATGAGCGGCAACTGCTGTTTTTGCTGCTCGATCGCGAGTTCCAGTTCTCCCCGACTCAACGCGTGGCCGCGCTGACGATTCTGCAGGGTTCCGTCGCCTCATTGGATACCTTCGAAAGGGACGTCGCAGTTTTCGAGAAGAAGTTCGGCGACTCAATTGACGCGTCGATCTTGGAGGCGTTTGCTGCCACGATCAACGCTGGCGAACCGTCCATCGCCGACAGACTATTCGACCTGATGAAAAGACCGATCGACGATCCCGATCGAGATCCAGCCGTCACGAATCTCATCGCAGATATGCGGTACGAACTTGCTCATGCCAGCGTGAATTCGCTCGCACCGGATCTCGTGATCATGGATGAGTTCCAGCGGTTCACAGAACTGATGGACGAGACAACAGCCGCCGGCGACCTGGCACGCCACCTGTTCGGCCATCACGGGACACGGGTTCTGCTTCTCTCCGCAACGCCATACAAGCCGTTTACCGAGGCCGACGAGTCGAAAACCGATCACTACTCCGATTTCACCAAGACGATCAACTTCCTCGCCGAAGGATCGACGCTGGTCAAATCCAGTGACATCATGACACTGCTCGAACAGTTCCGATCTGCCGTAGTCGAGGATCGAGAAGCCACGCAGACTATGACAGATCTACGAAACCTTCTCTTGTCCTTGATGTGTCGAGTGGAACGCCCGGCAGATTCAGATAGCACGATCGTTCGAGAACAACTGTCCACGATCACCGGAATCGAACCTCGAGAACTACTCGGCTACGCGGCCCTGCGTCGCCTCGCCAGGGAACTCGAGGCCCAGTTCAGTGTGGACTACTGGAAGTCCGTTCCCTACTTCATCAACTTCATGAGTAACTACCAATTCGGCCGGAAGTACGCTGCAACCGCTAGTAATGACGAGTCGCGACTACTGGACATCAGCCGCATCGACACCGCTGCTGTCAGAAAGTTTGGTGCGATCGAAGCGGGCAACGCTCGAACTCGAAGTTTCCGCGACGGAACCGTCGATAAAGGCTGGGAGAAACTGCTGTGGATCCCGCCCAGCCTTCCGTACCTGACGCCCAACGGTCCATTTGCCGATCCACATCTGGCGCAAATCACCAAGCGTCTCGTGTTCTCCAGCTGGTCGTCAACGCCCCCGGCCGTCGCTTCGGTTCTGAGCTATCACGCGGAACATCGTTTGATGCAAGGACATTCTTCAATCGTCCCCAATGATTCGGGTAGCCTCCGGGCCATCGGTTCACCGCTCGAATACAGCGGTTCCAATCCACAGATGACCACGCTTGCCTTGTTCTGGCCAATGCCACACCTCGCAGCGATGTCGGATCCACTGGCACTTGCTCGAGACCACGTCGACCCGGTTAATACCGCGTCTTTCGAAACCACAGTGGCAGAGCGCCTTCAGTCGACTATTCCTCATGATCGCGAGACTTCCACTGCGACTGGGGCACAACACTTCTACTGGTCATGGCCAATCCACATCGATCGTGAGCATTTCGACGTGTTCGATTTCAGCTCGCACGATCAAGGATGGCTACGCAATGTCCTACAGTCGCATCATGACTCAGATGCCGAGGCGACTGACGAGGCAACTAATCTCGATCCATTCCTGACCCTCGCCGAGACCACTACAACGCTGACCGACGGTCGGATCCCGCCCGACCTCGTGGAGGTGACCGCCAAACTGGCGGCACACTCTCCGGCGAACTGCGCGTGGCGGTCGCTGAAACGATTGCGCATTGCCCCGGATGTTGCTGATGGCGACATCTGGGGAGCCGCTGCCACTATCGCGTCGGGACTTCGATCAACGTTCAATCGTTGGCAATCTGCAGTGCTACTGCGACAGCTCTACCCTGACTTACCGTATTGGCGACAAGTTCTGCAGTACTGCGCCGACGGCAATCTCCAGGCAGTCCTCGACGAGTATCTCGGGCAACTGACGCCGACCCACGAGAGCGAGCCTCTCGACGTCGATCAGCTCTACGTAATCGCCAATTCTGCAGCCGAGGCAATGTCACTTCGAGTCGGCCAGAGTCTTTCGCATGACCCAGTCGACGAAGCCGACGACATCCGCTTCCGGACCCACCTTGCCGTTCAGTACGGCGGGAAATCGGACAGCGACGAGTCGTCGCGGCCGGCCCACATTCGCCATGCATTCAACAGTCCGTTCTGGCCGTTCATCGTGATCTCGACCAGCGCCGGCCAGGAGGGAATCGACTTCCACCCTTGGTGTCACCATGTGGTGCATTGGAATACACCGTCGAACCCCGTTGACTTCGAACAACGCGACGGTCGCGTCAACCGGTTCCGTGGCCATGCTGTGCGGCGCAACCTAGTCGAGCGCCACCGGATCAGCATTTTGGGCGCTCACGACGTCCACCCCTGGACGGCCGCGTACGCCATCCCGGACGAAGATCTCGGCGGACTGGTACCGGATTGGATCTACTCTGGATCTCACAAGGTGATTCGCGAACTGATGCCCTATGAGTTGAGCATCGACGGCCCTCGACTGGAGAAATCCAAAGCCGGAGTTGCCCTCTACCGCCTGGCTTTTGGGCAACCCCGACAAGAAGACCTAATCGAACTACTCCAGCATCGGGATGTCGACGCAGAAGCAGCGGCCGCCATGCGGCTGGACCTCACTCCACCTTTTAGAGAGAGAAATCGAGGTCAGTCGTCCACCTCGACACCGTAGCCGACAGCCATAGCGCCAAGTCCGTGGTTATGCCCCTGACCTACCGCCCGAAGGCGCCAAACATCTCCGCGGCGGTAGATCTCGGCGAGAACCATGGTTCGTTCGACCGTTCCGAGATCGAGTACAAATGTGGCAAATGTTCCGTCGGGACCATCAATGCTGACTGAGACTGCTCCTATGTCGCCGAAGGTCTTGTCGCCGTCGACTGCTGCTGCGATGACAACACGTTGACATTCCGCAGGCAGAGCATCGAGATCTGCGCGGACACTCTGCTCACTGTCACCGTCGACGGAAAGCTCGACCGCCCCATCCTCATCCACGGTGTTGTTGTAGAAAACGAAATCCTGATCCGAATCGACCTTGTTGGTTCCGTCCAAGAGAAAGGCAACCACATCGACGTCGAATTCGTCTCCAACGTTCTCTGCCCGCCACGCAACGTTGATCGACCACGACGACTGAGTTGCAGGAAGATCGACGACCTCACCGCGCATCAAAATCGGTGCAGACAAGCGCGATTCGAGCTTCATGTGCGCCGGAACAGCGCCTGAAACCAGGGACTCGTTAACATCGGATTCCTTGATCTGTGGAAGCCCTCGTTCGATCACCCGTGCCATTCGCTTGTCGGATTCACCGCCCTCCAACACCAAAACTTCGGTGACCGCGGTTGTGAAGTTGAGTGACGGACGAGCACCGAGCTGCAGGATGCGCGACCGCATAATCACGCCGTCGAGATGACTGCCGCCGAGAATCAGAACACGGCGTCCCTGCCACGCTTTTGCCTTTCGATTCGCAAGTGGCGATGCCGTCGCGATGGTCGATGGACGGATGACGGGACGAGGTTGCGCAGGTACGACAATCTCCGGCACTAGGACCGCCCCACGCTCGACCTCGATAACCACAGGCACCGTCGCCGTTTCAGGCTCTGGAACGACCGTGGACACCACCGCCGGGGCACCCTCGTTCTTGATCTCACCGGGCACCGAACGGACCAACAAGTCTTCGAGCTGCTGCTCCGAGATGATGGGAATCCCGTCGGATGCGGCCTTTCGCACTTTCCCGCTCTGTGATGCGGCGTTGTCGCACACCACAACACTCGTCTGTCGGCTCACGGTGTTCATTACGTCGAAACCCGCGTCTGTGAGGCGGGCTGCCAGCGAAATCCGAGGTGTACGGGTCGGACCGCTGATTACTACCTTCATGCCCTGGACCAGCCCACGCGTCAGATCGAGACGTCCAGGATTCGCGAATGACGACGGTACGCGCTTGATCTGTTGTGGGTGAGCCGTGACCCGGCGGTCCTTACAGCCGACTACCGGAAGTGGAAGTTGCAGAGTGTCAGCAAGTGATGCGCTCCGCCCGAAAACCTCGACGAGTACGCGAGCATCGTCGTACGCGTCATGCGCGTTGAGCTGCTCGATCTTCCAGTACTCAGCCAACGTTGCGAGCCGATGATTGGGCACATCGAGCTCCAAGCGCCGCGAGAGCGCCAACGTGCACAGTCGCTTCTCGATCGGGGTACCGAAACCGGCACGTTGAAACTCTGCGTCGAGGAAGCCGTAGTCGAACGACGCGTTGTGCGCCACCATGGTCCGGCCCGAGAGCAAGTCGGCGAATTCCTCAGCAATGTCTTCGAAACGCGGCGCACCAGCCAAGCGATCGGGAGTCAGGTTGTGAACGTGGACGGGCCCCGGATCGCATCCCGGATTGAGCAGAGTCGAGAACTGACGCTCTACGGAACCGTCCTCACGCAGTACTAATGCGGCGATACTGAGTACACGGTGCGATGCCGACCGCATCCCTGACGTCTCGACGTCGAGAACGACCCAGCGGTGGTCCGCAGGCAGTCGAAGCGTCTCGGCGTGGCTCAACGCACTAGTCATCGAAATTCCTCCATCAGAAACCATGAAAACGATCGGCTCGGCGGTCGATTGTCATCGACATCATTCCCGAACTGTCTGACAAATCGTATTACGAAGCACTGACAGTCTGTTGGACCGATCGAAAACCTCTCGAAACGTTCGAATCAGTCCCCTCAAACTGAACTAACGAACACTCATCGCAATCTTGCGTTTGGAGTCAGACGACAGCTGAGTCTCGATGAAGTCGTTCAATCGTTCCGGCGTGGTTTCGACACGGAGCGCAACTTCCAGGATCGACCATGTGTCGTAGTTATCTTGTTCTCCGAAAGTTATGACACCGACTCCGTGCTCCGCTGCAACACTTCGCACTGACAACAAGTCATCTGCCAAGGAATCCCTGCGCACCTGTGGAATATGCAGCAATACGTAGGCATGGGTAGCGCTTCTCCTGTGAGCCAGCGCCTCGTAAACGGCCGTCACATTAATCTGATCAGCAGGCTTGACCTCAAATGAGACTACTTCGATATACTTGCCTGGAAGATAGTCGTACTCCTTCAGATTGATAGCAACAATGTCAGGGCGAGTCCATCGACCACCCGTGATGCGCCTCCCTTGGTCCGAGGTGTCTTCGACAACTATCGAATTCGATCGAGTCTCTCTACTCCATGATTCACGCAGCGTATCGACGAGCGGGCCATACAAGTGACGCTCTCTGACCCGTGGGGGAATCCGGACCCCGCCAACCGATTCAACGACCTGGCCTACAAGTTCAGTTCCGTCTACCTGGTCTGGCGCGCGGCGCAGGGTTCCCCCACCCCCAAGCCCCGCAATCGCGGCCTGTTTTCGGATCAACCCTTCACGGGTTTCCCAGTATTTTGCCTTCCTCCAACGTAGCGCTTTTCGGGTAGTGATGTTCCCCTGGGCAGATCCGTCCTCAGGCAATGCTTGATAAAGCGTGTATTCGTCGGTATTCAGCTGGAAGTCGATCACTGTTTGTCTCCAATGCCGGGGAAGAATCAAGACGCCCAAGCGTAAAGCGAAATCAGCGGAATGCACTCAATTTCGAGGTGAGCACGTTCCGCTGATTTCTCAGTCCAGACTCCTACCGCACCAACCTTGAAAAGGTCGTGCGGGTCGAACACCCTCGGTCTGCGCCTAACCTCCGGCGCCGCTACCCAACGATGCTGTGTCGGTGCAATGCAGCTACTACAGGAGTTGATCCATCAGCCGGAACACCAATGGCGTGTCCGACAGTTCTGTCGCGGGTAGCGAGTTCACACCCAACGTCAACGCACTACTCCCACACACAGAACTTTCATTGCAGTGTAAAACCGACCACGATGTCGGTAATAAGCTACTGCAGGCTGTGACTCGTCGCAGCGTCGGACCTGACTACGCTCACGTGCTCAGTCGACTGCGGTGAAACCCTTCGCCCGATCCTCGTCGCCGACGCTCCACAGGTTGGTCGACACTTCCGCCTTCACGAGGGGAATCACTTCTTCGGCAAAGCGACGCAACGTGTCCTTCTGCTGCTCGAAGTCGAGGACGTGATTGACGGACACGGACTGGAAGTCGTGACCGTAACTCTCGTAGTAGTCCAGGATCTTCTCGGCGACACGCTCCGAGGAGCCCACCAAAGCGGGGCCACGGTCGACGGCTTCCTCGATGGTCCGGAAGCTCGTGGACTTACCGACCGCTTTCGGGTCGTGCTTCCGCTTGTCTTGCTGCGCGACAGCGCCCTCGTAGAGGGGACGGAATTCCTCGACGGCTTGTTCTGTCGTGTCAGCGAGGAACAGCCCACCCGAGCCGGAGCCGACGTACGCACGGGATGGATCGTGGCCGTGAGCGAGATACTGCTCGCGGTAGTGGTCGATGAGCACCTTGTAGTTCTCGCGGGGCTGGAGTGCATTGGCCGTGACGATGGGATCTCCCCACTTCGCTGCAAGCTCCACTGCCTCGAAGGAGGTCGCGGACCCGTGCCAGATGCGGAAGGGCCCGTCGTACGGACGCGGTAGCGTCGTTGCGTCCTCGAGGGAGGGCCGGTGGGTACCCACCCACTTGACGTTTTCCTCGCTGATCAGCAGTTTGAGGAGTTCGTAGTTCTCGGTCAGGTATTCGTACTGCTTGGAGATATCGAGTCCGAGCAGCGGGTACTGCAGCACCTCGTTTCCCTTGCCGATCACGATTTCGAGGCGCCCGCGGCTGAGCTGGTCGATGGTTCCGAAGTCCTCGGCCACCCGAATCGGGTCCAGCAACGACAGGACGGTGACGCCTGTCGAGAGCAGAATTCGATCTGTGGCCTGCGCAATTGCACCCAAGATAACCGTCGGTGCAGAGGACAGCACCGGGCCGGCGTGACGCTCCCCCACCGAGAAGGAGTCGATGCCCAGCTCTTCGGCGAGAACGGCGAGTTCGACCACGCGATTGAGTCGGTCAGAGGGTGCTACTTCCTCTCCGGTCACTGGATGGGGTGGGTTGAAGATGATGTCCAGAACCTGAAAACGCATGACCCGTCTTTCTCGAGACCGCCGCACGGCGCCTGTCCCTCGACACGCTAGTTCGCTTGCCTCCAGCGAACCGCCGTGGCAGCGCAACCCTCAAGCCGGAAGAACAACGAAACATGCACTGCTTCAACAGTTCTCCACAAATACCGACAAGCAGGAAGGTTAAACTCTCGCCGATCCGAAATGCACTCCGACGGTCACACATTCCCGCCAGGTAGGACCTGCGTCACGGGCTAATCGAGCGCACGGTAAACATGAAGGACATAGAAACAGATTCCTTAATCGGTAAACGAGGTACTACAGATGAACGGTGCAGCTGCCATCGGCGATGGCATATTCCAGATTCCGGTGCCCATCACCGACAACCCACTCGGTGCAACGCTGGTGTACGCGATGGAGTCCCCGAACGGCCTGATCCTGGTTGATGCGGGTTGGGACGACGACAACGGCTGGCAGGGCCTCAATGCCGGGTTGGCGGAGATCGGTCATTCGGTCACCGATATCGAAGGCGTTGTTGTGACCCATTTCCATCCGGATCACACCGGGTTGTGTGGTCGCGTGCGTGAGGCGTCGGGTGCCTGGATCGCGATGCATGAGGACGATCACGACCTGTTCAACAAGATGGCCAGCAGCAAGGGCGAAGAGTGGATGGCCTACCAGCTGTCCAATATGGCCAAGGCCGGAGCCCCTGAGGCCGATCGCGAAGCATTCCGGCAGGCAGCCGACGGAAACCCGCCGACGAGCGCGGACTCCGCTCCCGACAGGATCCTCTCGGACAACGAGATCATCAGCCTCACCGGTCGCGGACTCCGCGTTGTCTACACACCAGGCCATACCCCCGGGCATGTCTGCTTCTATCTCGACGACGCAAACGTCATGTTCACCGGCGACCACGTCCTGCAGAAGACAACGCCGCACGTCGGCAACTTCACGTACCCCCTCGAGGAACGCGACGCCCTGGCCGATTTCTTCGCGTCTCTACGACGCGTCCAGACCATGGACATCACGCGTGGACTCGGCGCACACGGCATCCCCATCGACAGCGTGGGTGGTCGCGCGGGTGAGCTGATCGAGCACCACGAAGAACGCCTGGATCATCTGCTCGAGGCATTCGGCGATCAGAAGCTGACCGTGTGGGATGTTGCGGCACATATGAAGTGGTACAAGCCGTGGTCGGATATCTCTCCGCTGGGCAAGACCATGGCACTGTCCGAGGGTGCCGCACATTTGCGTCATCTGGTTGCGCGCGAGCAGGTTACGCAGGTTTCCGATACGGAACCGGCACTGTTCGCCCGTACGTACTAAAATGACTGGTCAGGGCCGACAGCACAGCCGGCCCTGACCAGTGTCTCGATAGCCGAGCCCTGTCGGCACCCAGTGCAATACTTCGCAGATGATTACGCGCAGCGCAGGTCAGCACGTATTTATCGCTCTCGGTACACCCTGGCTCGACGCCGCGGTAGCATTTCTCGAACCCAAGGCGAAAGTCGATCCGTGGAGCTTTCACGGTCACATGGCTGCCGGCGACGTCCTGATCACCGTCTTGGACACCGATCCCCGAACTGTCCTTTGCGCGGAAACCCTGACAGCGCCGTTCGCCGACGGCATGGCTCGCCTGGAAGTGAGCGAAAACTACGACACTTTCTCTCGACTTCCGCTGGTTCCGGACATCGAAAAGGCAATGTCAATCCAATTCCCCAGCGAGACAGGTCAAATCGACGACGCACTCGGTGACCGCATCCTGTGGGCGCTCCACTCCGCCGTCGGTCTCGATTCCTTCGAAATCGACACCACGGACCCAACGTCAACCGCTGCCCACGCCCGGGCCCTACTCGGCAGCTGCGGCTCATGCACCGCCTGTGATGCGCCGCTGCGTTTGAATAAGTTCACAGCCGGGGATTCGATGCATTTTCACTCGGCGTCGCACAGCTTCAGACAATTCGAGCCCGGAGACGACTGTCCGGCCGTTCTGTGCCGAAAATGCGCGGGCAGAATTGCGTCATCCGCTTACACGAACCTTGTTGAATACATGGTCTCGACACACCCGCCATGCCCGCAGTGCCGGGCTCGCTGGACCTCGCGCTGTTCCCCGGGAATGCCGGCCTATCTCCACAACGTAAGACCCTGGATCTCGGTCACCGGTTGCGTCGTAGGCCCGAACACTCCCCAATGGAGTTGCCTTAAGTGCCACCACTCGTGGGGAAATATGTTCGAGCTGCCCCCTGAACTCGACGAGCGCGTTTGGTGACCGCACAATCGGCCACCAAACGCGCTACGTTGTCAGACGCGCTACATCAGATCAGTTCGCGGCAAACCCGGGGAGCCGCTCGATGTCCGCGACGATCGAGAACTCGGATGCGTCACCCTTGATGATGCGGCTGGATTCACCGTGGACATCCACCGGCACGTCGCCGGCCAACGTCACCCGGTGCACGCTGCGCGCCTGGGTTCCGTAATCGGAGACGCCGTAGTGCTGGGTAGCCTGGTTGTCCCAGATCGCCAGATCTCCCGCCTCCCAGGCCCAACGAACTGTGTTTTCCAACTTGATAACTCGTGCCTGCAGTAGCTGGAACAGCGCAACCGACTCCGACGGTTTGAGCCCGACGAACTCCTTCACGAAGTGACCCAGAAGCAGGGTCTTCTCCCCGGTTGCCGGGTGGATGCGAACCACCGGGTGCTCCGTTTCGTAGATCTCGCGAGTGAACTCTCCGTAGTTGGTCTGACGCTCGCCCTCGCCCTGCTTCACCTTGTCGTACGCTTCGGAGTAGTCGTACGCATTGGTGTGCACGGCCCGTAGGTTCTCGACCAGAACCTTGAGCGAATGCGGGAGCTGGTTGTAGGCGGCGGTCGTGGACGCCCACGTTGTTGCTCCGCCGTACTCGGGAATTGTGGTGGGGCGCAGGATCGATGCCTTCGGGATACGGTCGATGAATGTGACGTCGGTGTGCCAGCTGCTGGCCGCACCGTCGATAACCAACAGCTTGTTGTCGGCAGACTTCAGCGTCGGGTGGGTGGTGGTCTGCGTGCCGAGCGTGCCGGCAAATTCGTACTGCGACACGTCGTCCAGATGCTGCTGCCCGCGGAAGAAAACAACCTTATGGGCGGCGAGAGCGTAGTTGATTGCGTACGCGGCCTCCGCGGACAGATCACCCGAGAGATGAACGCCGTCGATACGGGCGCCGATCAGCTCACCCACCTTGTGGACGGTGATTCCGCCTGCGGCGTAGATCTCTTCAGGGGTGAGTGCGACGCGTTCGAGTTCGGTGATAGACATGAAATTCTCCTGTGAAGTGAGAGTGAAGGGTTGTGTGTCGTGCGAGCGGACCGGTCAGACAGCAACAGTCAGGCTTGGCTCCACTCGAGTAGTTCCCCGTCCTTCGCGCTGGCGCAGCGGATCCGGAAGCGGCACCGCTGCAACCAATCTCCTGGTGTAGTCCTGGCGCGGTGAGCTGAATACCTCCGCAGCGGGGCCCTCTTCGACCAATTCCCCGCTGCGCAGCACCGCTACCCGGTCGGCCACCTGATGGACGACGGCCAAGTCGTGGCTGATGAACAGGCATGCGAACTTGTATTCCTCTCGTAGGTCGGCAAATAGTGAAAGAACGTCGGCTTGGACTGAAACGTCGAGCGCACTGGTCGGCTCGTCGGCAACCAACAGTCGTGGCCCGAGTGCGAGTGCTCGCGCCAGCGCCACCCGCTGGCGCTGACCACCGGACAACTCTCCCGGTGCCCGGTGAGCAAATGACTTGGGGAGACGAACGGATTCGAGCAACTCCTCGACCTTGTTCCGAAGCAGGGCCCCGGTAGCAAAGCGGTGGACTTCGAGGGGTTCACCGATGCTCTGCCCGACGGTCCGCCGGGGATCGAGTGACGCCGCCGGATCCTGATGGACAAGTGCCATACCCTTACGCAGACCTCGAAGATTCGCTGCGGATATCGTGCCCAGGTCGGTTCCGTCGAAGCTCACGGTGCCACTGCTGGCCCGAATGACACCCAGCGCGCTGCGCCCGAGAGTTGTTTTCCCCGAGCCCGACTCACCGACCAGACCCACTACTTCACCAGGCCGCACACTCAGGCTCACCTGATCAACAGCCCGAAACGCCTTGTTACCCAGACGGGCCGGGTACACGATCGAGACGTCGTCGAACCGGAGAATGGGCTCGGTGAGCGCGCGCTCGACATCATCGACCAGCGCAACTGCTGGTTTGGCGTGCTCGGCTTCCGGCAGCCGAGGCACCGCTGCCAGCAGAGCCTGCGTGTAGCTCGCCCGCGGTGACGCAAACAGATCGAAAACCGACTGCTGTTCCACCACCTGACCGGATTTCATCACCAGCACGCGATCGGCGATATCCGCAACGACTCCCATGTTGTGTGTGATCAACAGAATCGCCGTCCCCGACCGATCGCGCAGATCCCGCAACAACTGCAGGATTTCGGCCTGCACCGTCACATCGAGCGCAGTCGTCGGCTCATCTGCGATCAGCAGATCCGGCGAACCCGACAGAGCCAGCGCAATAACTACGCGCTGCTTCTGGCCGCCCGACAGCTGATGCGGATACCAATCGACCCGACGCTCCGGTTCCGGAATCTCCACCATCCGCAGCAGTTCGACGGCGCGGGCCCGAGCGTCGGCACGGGATATCTTGCCGTGCGCCCGCAGAACCTGAGCAATCTGCCACCCCACCTTCTGGACGGGGTTGAGTGCGGTCTGGGGTTCCTGAAACACCATTGCGGCGCGGGTGCCGCGCACCTTGTTCAAGGTTGCCTCGTCAGCTCCGAGAACCTGCTGACCGCCGAGTTCGATCGAGCCGCTTGCCTGAGCCCCTTCCGGCAGCAAGCCGAGGACTGCACGCGCTGTGAGCGACTTACCCGATCCGGATTCTCCGACCAGTGCCAGAATTTCACCCTGTGCCACTTCGAGATTCACCTGATCGACAACGGTGGTTGATTCACGTCGGCTATCCGCGGTACCGAACCGGATCACCAGATCCTCGATGGCGAGGACCGCCTGCTGCTTTACTGCGTTCATGCTTGTGTCCTTGAAGTGGTCGTTAAAGCGGCGTCAGATCCGACGGGCTTTGCCGAGCGCCTGGGCGATCAGGAGGAAGCTCAAGACCAAGGCGGAGACGATGATCAGCGGCCCGACGGCGTAAGCGGGATTGACGTCGAGATTGGGGATGGCGTCGGAGATGATGGACCCCAGTGACGGATCCGGCGGTCGCACACCGATACCCAGGAAGCTCATCGCACTTTCGGCAAATACGGCCACCGACATCGACAGGGCGATCTGCACGCTCAACGGTTCGACCACGTTGGGCAGCACATGTTTACGCAGTACCCACCAACGGCCGGCCCCGATCACTTCGGCCGATTCCACGAACGGTAGCTCACGAACTTTGAGCACACTGGTACGTACGAGACGCCCGAACATAGGGATCTCGGCGGCCACGATCACCGCGACCACCGGAAAGATACCGGGACCGGTAATCGCCACCAGCGTGATCGCGAGAATCAGCAGCGGAAAAGCAAGGATCACATCAAAGATTCGTTGCGCGATGACATCGGCAACCGGGTTTATGCTCGAGATCAAACCGGCAAGTGAACCGATGATCGCACCCAACGGCACCGCAACAAGCACGATAACCAGGTTGATGCGGATGCCGTACAGCGAGCGAGTGAAGACGTCGCGGTTCACCTGATCAGTGCCGAACCAGTGTTGTGCGCTGGCGCCCAACAGGTTTGCGCCCTCGATCTGTTCGTTGGGTCCGTAGTTCGTCAACAGCGGTGCCGCGATGCCCGCCGCTGCGATGACCAGCACGATCAGGACACCCGCAAGTCCCTGGCCGTGAGTCAGTGCGTCACGTACCGGGCGCGAACGTCGAGTCTGCGTGTCCTGGCGTTGATCAACGACAGTCATTACTGTCCTCCAATGCGGATACGCGGATCGAGGTAGGCGTGCACGATGTCTGTCAGCAGTTGAATCAGCACGAAGATCGTGACTGAGAGCAGCAGAAGCACCTGCACCACCGGGTAGTCGCGCCGACCGATTCCCTGCTGAATCAGTTGACCGATTCCCGGCCAGGCAAAGATGGCCTCGACCAGCACGGCTCCACCAAGGAGATGCCCGGTCTGAATTCCGAGGACAGTCAACATGGTCGGCAGCGCGTTGCGTAAAGCGCTACGGGTCACCAGGTTCCAGCGCGTGACTCCCGCAGCCTGAGCGGTGATCACATACTGCTGCGCCATCTCGGTGCGCAGGGCCTCCGAGAGAAATCTGGTCAGAGCGGCTGTGACCGGCAAGGCCAAGCACAGTGCCGGAAGCACCAAATACTGCAGCGTGATGTCGGGGCGAGCCAGGTACCCGCCCGGAGGAACACCACCGGAAGGCAGCACCGGGATCAGCACCGCGAACACCAGGACCAGTAGAACACCCGTTACAAAATTGGGCAGCGCAACAGAGAGCGTGTTGAGCACGTTCACCACACTGGTCAGCCACTTCTTCGGCCAGACCACCACGGCCACACTGAGAATCAGGCTCAACGTTACCGCTAACAGCAACGCGCTGCCGGCAAGCACCGCCGTATTGCCCAACCCGGCCAGCACTAGATCCGAGATCTGACCACCGAGGACAAACGACCGACCCAGATCCAATGTCAGAACGTCGCCGATCCACGACAGGTACTGAGCGGGGACCGACTTGTCGAGACCCAGCGAATGACGAATCGCCTCAATCGCTTCCGGCGTGGCATCGGGACCGGCCAGCGCCAAGGCCGGATCACCGGGAACCAGTCGCATTACCGAGAAAATCAACAACGACGCAAGAAAGAGAACTACCACCGCCGACGGCAGTCGGCCGACAACATAGCGAAACATGTTCTCCCCTAGGCCAGGAAGGTGTTGGCGAACTGCGGCTGACGGCCCTTGGTCCACGCAAGATCATGCACGGTGGAAGCAGCCGATACCTGCGGAACCACCACACCGATCTCGATCAGGAACAGCTCTTCCAACAGTTGGGTGCCGAGGTCCGCGTACAGCTTCTTTGCAGCGTCGCTCGAGCCGTCGGGCACCTGCCACGCTGAATCAGCAGCGGCAGAATATGCCGGGGAACTGAACTTCGACGCATTGTGCGCGGCATTGAAAGGGTAGGCGCTGACGGTCAGCGTCGACGGAACATACTGCGCAAAGGTGTGACTGGTCAGCCACAGCCCCTTGAACTCTGCGCCGATCAACTGCTTGAAGAAGATGGTCGCCTCGACTGGGTCCAACTCGACGCGAATTCCCGCTTCAGCAAGATTGGCCTGCACGATCTGAGCTGCCGCTTCGAAGTCCGGGCTGGCACCCGTGTACGTCAACGGAATGGTCGGCAGTGTTCCCACCTCACTCACCAGTGACCGAGCCTTGGCAACGTCACGCGTATACGTGGAGTTCTTGGCCGCGTCGTATGCGGGCGACGACTTCGGCCACGGCAGGTTCACGGCGTAGCCGGCGTCGCGGTACACCTCACTCATGATGCGATCCCGATCGATGGCATACGCCACGGCTTTCCGGGTTCGTACATCGGTCAATCCCTCAGCCGTGACGTTGGCGCCCAGATACGTCTGCAGTTCCGCCCCGTCGAGAGCTGAAGTTGCGAAACCGCTTGTCTTGCCAACTGTCTGAGAATCACGGAAGGTCAACGATCCCGGGGCGACGAGCGCAACCTGACCTGATTTGAGAGACGTCAGACGGGCTTGTGAATCGGGGACGATACGAGCCTCGACGCGGTCGAGGACGGGACGCTCAGCAACCCAGTAGTTCGGATTGCGATCGAAGGAGATCGAGCTGTTCGGGGTGCGCGAGGCGAAGACGAACGGTCCTGTCCCGATGAAGGATTCACCGCTGACCGCCTTGTCGAAGGTCTCCGAGTCGAAGATCGGCGCCAGATCCAGGAGGTCGAAGATGTTTCCGGTTCGGTGCGCGAGCGTCAGCACCAGTTTTTTCGGATCCGAGGAGTCGTAGCCGGTGATGGCGGCTGCTGTGCTGCGCAGCTGCGCGGAGAACTTGGGATCGGCGTACGTACGCAGCGAAAACTCCGCATCCGCAGAGGTGAACGGGCGGCCGGTGTGGAAGGTGACGTCGTCGCGCAGATTCAGTGTCAACGTCAGACCGTCGTCCGAGAGCTTCCAGTCCTTGGCGAGAAGAGGTTGCGGCACTACGGAATCGATCGGGTAGCGGGTCAATGTCTCGAAGACAAGCCCGGAGATGGTAGTGCCTGCAATTGTTGTGCTGGTCAAAAGAGCAGATGGGCTGACATCGTCCGGAATTGCCAGGGTGAGCGTGCCGCCGCGCACTGGTTCCACCGATTCCCCTGCATCGGAACGCTGTTCACCAACGGCAGAGGAGCACGCAGCGAGCGATCCGGTACCAAGAATTGCGAATGCGGCAATAGCGCTGCCACGGAAAAAGGCACGGCGATCAAGCCCAGCCGTCGGAAATGACGAGTTCACGGAGGTGTGGTCCTTCGTATGAGGGTGCGCAGCAACGCGCGCTGAGCGCGGCACGCAAAAGGGAAAGTGGTCGTCCTGGTGGCCTCGAAGAACCCGAACCGTGAAGTTCAGTGGGCAATGAGGGCTACACCAGCCGGTGTGGCGCTGAAGAAGTCAGCGCAGACATCGCAGAGGGACGGACACGGTAAACCTTCCGGTCAGATTCAAGGCACTTGCCTTCGTGAACACACTTAATCATTTCCCCTTATGTTGGGGAAATAGTTGGACTCACGGTGATCCGAACTCACGAATTTTGTGACCGCTCAACGAGACCGGACCTACTATTCCCAGCTCACCGCGGTAGCGTCCGGAAGGTCCGCCCTAATACCAAGGAGACAGATGCAGCCCGAAAGCCCAGCCGAGCAGATCCGAACCGCACTCGCGCGGATCGCTCACCTCGCCGATACGGGAGCAGTCGACGATTACGTCGAACAATTCACTCAACAGGCCGAATGGACAATGCCGGCCAACCCCGACCGCGGGTTGCCGCTCCAGGTACGACGCGGCCGCGAGGAAATCGCTGCCGGTATGCGCGAACGCCGTGCTGCGGGAATTCAGGGACCGGGAACCTTCACCCGCCACGTGACCACCGCAGTCGCCGTCGAGGTCACGTCGGACACCACGGCCCGCGCCGAAGCGGTGTGGACGTTTTACGTCGACACCGCCACGGCGCCTCGCCTCAGTGGCGTCGGAAGTTACGCAGACGAGTTCGAGCTGGAGGACGGCCGCTGGCGACTCTCACGACGCGTCATAGCGCGCGGCTGACGGTCAGTCCTCTTCACCGGTGATCGACTCGCACCAGTCTTCGACCTGGTCGATCCCCTCCTCCGTCCACTCCGGACTCTGATCCTCCAAGGCGTCGAAGACGCTCTCGCAGGTCAGCGAGTCTGGCAGGCTATCCGAGCCCGGAGCCACAAAGCCTTCCGCGGACGCTTGGGCAGACGTTTGGGCAAGGGGACCGGCAACCAGGGCAACTGCCACTGCGCCGGCTCCGACCAGGCTTTTCACACGCATGGTCTTCCTCCTCCAGGACTGTCGACGTTAGGTGCCGACGTTTTCGGAGTACCCCGATCCCCACGCGCTACTCGCCCATGTCATCGCGGCGCCACAAGAGCACGATCAGCCGGAATTGCCAGACCAAGGTTGTCTCGTAGCGTCGTTCCTTCGTAGTCGGCGCGCAGAACACCACGATCCTGCAGCAGCGGTACTACGTCGTCGACAAACTCGTCCAATCCTGTTGGCACAAGGTGCGAACCGAGGATGAATCCATCCGAACCGTCGTTCTGCACAAACGAATCGATCTTTTCGGCAATCTGTTGCGCAGTACCGACTATCGGCCCGCGCTCGAACTGATCGATCACGACCTCACGCAGATTCAGCTTCTTGTTCTCGGCCACAGCGCGCAACTTCGCGACGGTCTCGAATCGGTCCTGATGGATGAATGCCCGTCCTTGAATGATCGGGGATGCTTCGGGATCCGGTGCGATATCAGGTAGCGGTCCTTCCGGGTCGTAACCCGAAAGATCGAGATTCCAGATCTGCTCGAGCAGGATCAACGCAGTCTGGCCTGTTACTTGCTGATCGCGAATGTCACGGTACTTCTCGATAGCATCAGCCTCGGACGTGCCGAGCACAAAGCTCGCCGACGGCAGAATCTTGATGTCACCCGGATCACGCCCGGCTGCAACAGCACGGGCCTTGATGTCCCGATAGAAGTCCGACGCCTCAGGCAGTTGCCCGTACGGCGAGAAGATCGCGTCGGCATTGCCGGCCGCAAAGTCCCGCCCCTGCGGCGAGACACCAGCTTGAAGAATGACCGGGCGACCCTGCAGACTGCGCGGAACAGTGAACCGACCGTTCACATCGAATTGTGATCCGTGGAAAGCGAATTCACCAGCATCTGCTCGCGCGAGGAAACGACCGGAATCCTTGTCTGCGACGATGTCGTCACTTCGCCACGAATCCCAGATTTCACGGACGAGTGCGACGGTTTCCTCGGCGCGCTCGTACCGCTGCGCGCGATCGAGGTAGCCGCCGCGACGGAAGTTCTGCCCGGTGAAGGCATCGAACGACGTCACGACGTTCCAGGCCGCACGGCCACCGGACAGTTGATCAAGTGTCGCGAACTGTCTGGCCAATTCGTACGGCTCGTTGAACGTCGAGTTGATGGTGCCGGCCAATCCGAGGTGTTCGGTTACTGCCGCCAATGAGGCGAGCACCGTGAAGGTATCCGGCCTGCCGATGATGTCCTGATCGAAGATCTGTCCCGCGCGTTCGCGAAGTGCCAGTCCTTCTGCCAGGAAGAAGAAGTCGAATTTTCCGCGCTCGGCGGTTCTAGCGGTGTGTTCGAAGGAGTCGAATTCGATCTGGCTGCCCGCCTGCGGATCCCACCACGCCGTGTGATGGTTGACGCCGCCCAGGTAGGCCCCCAAGATGACCTGCTTACGCTGCTGACTACTCATGAAAGTATTCCTCGTCTGTTCAGGCAGCCGGAGTGCCGGCGGCGTAGCGGTTGGGGACGTGGATCGGCAATCCGAGAAGTCCGCGGAGATTCGTATCTGGATACGCTGTACGGAATACGTTGCGCTTCTGCAGTTCTGGTACCAGGTCATTCACAATCGTGTCAAGATCGTCCACGGCAACACCGGGTCGCAAACGAAAGCCCTCGATCCCCAACTGCTGCCAGCGGAGAAGGTGATCGGCCAATTCAGCCGGCGTGCCGGTGAAGATCAGTGCATCAGAGCGGTACGGGGTACCCGACGCATTGTCCAGGCGGTCGAGTCGTTCTCGACCCGATTCCCCTGCCGCATCGAAGAACACAACAATGTCGCCGTATACCCGGAGCGGTTCGCCCGAGCGCTCAACCCGTTCCTGCGCCGCACGCACTTCGGCGAGAATCGAGGGCACCTGACCATCGTCGAGAGGAGTCACAAAAACCAGATCGGCTGTTCGAGCAGCCAGCTCGTACGGAACGCGCTGGTGCGCCAAAGCTGCGACAAGTGGCTGCCCCTGCGGCGGCCGCGGAGTGACCGACGGTCCACGCACGGATAGGTACTTGCCCTCGAAGTCGATGTAATGCAACTTGTCTCGATCGATGAACCGTCGACGCTCCACGTCACGAATTTCGGCGTCATCCTCCCAGCTGTCCCAGAGGCGCCGAACCACATCGACGGCCTCAGCCGACTCTTCGAACAGATCCCGTACGAAATCGGGAAGGTTGCCTGATACCAGCAATGCCCGATCATCTTCGGTCAACGCGGGGATATCGCGCCGCCCGAAATGGGTGGCCTCCGCTTCGGACGCTGAGACTTTCACCTGCCACCCCGCGCGACCTCGCGACGTGTAGTCGAGCGTTGCAACAGCTTTGGAGACATGGAACGGCTCGGTATGCGTCGTGGTGATCGTCGGAACCAATCCGATATTGCGCGTCACCGGTGCCAGCCTGGCCGCCACGAGATGCGCGTCCAGTCGAGCGCGCACACGATCGACCGCGTCACCGACGGGCTCGAACGGGTTGCCCGGCACGGAGAGGCTGTCCTCGATACTCACGAAGTCGAGCAGACCGCGTTCGGCTGTAGTAACGAGATCGGTCCAGTACGACGCGGTGAACAGCTCGCTCGGACGCGAATGGGGTTCTCGCCAGGCCGCCGGGTGCCAGCCGGCGCCGTCAAGCGCTACGGCGAGGTGGATGGGAAGGGTGGAGGTCATCGGCTTCTACTCCTGTTCGAGGACTACTCGGGAGCGCACAGTGCCGGCCGCAGAACCGTCAGCCCTCTTTCACTGACGGGTAGTGCCGCAACTGCCGCTTGCGACACACACCACGCGTGTCGCCAGGTGTGATCCCGGGGCACCCCATCGGCATGAAGGGTTGCCGTCCAGCTAGCCGGTCCTTGTCGCTGGAACTCTGCACCTACCGTGACGGTATCGGTTCCGCAGCCCGCCCACGATCGACCCGAATTGCCACCAGAGGGCAGAAACCATGAACCACCTGCCACAACACCCCGCCGAATCTTTTCATTCTCAAAGATTCAAAAACCTAGATCGGGACATACAAGGGACGTCTACCTCGACACAGCTACGACTCGTCGGAGCGGCGCTTCGAGCTACTCCGACGAGTTCGCGATCGACGAAGGCCGCTGGTAACCCGATCGGTGCGCAATCGCACGCGGGAAACTAGCAATCCGGCCCTGTCCACGATGTTCCCGCGGCCGAGCGCTCCCTGACGTACCTCGGCATCGGCCGCCCGCATCGTATCGTTGATAATCGATGTCAGCGCCGTCCAATCAATTTGGTGCAGTGGCACACCCGGGGAATCGAACTGCGGAAGCTCCGGTAGCGGTGGCAACTCCGGCGATGCAATTGCGTCGAAACTGCCATACAGCCAATTGAACTCGGGTCCTTGCACCACTCGGTCGGACAGCACCGTCGAATCAAGACCGGTCATAGCCTGCGCAACCCCGCCCAACTCGGGAACCTCGACGAAACGCACAGCGGGAGGATCGAAGGCATACACGATGTCGCTGGGCCGCTCGGTAGTTCCACTCGGATTAGACG
Organism: Rhodococcus sp. ACPA4; assembly: GCF_002300185.1. NCBI lineage: Bacteria > Bacillati > Actinomycetota > Actinomycetes > Mycobacteriales > Nocardiaceae > Rhodococcus > Rhodococcus sp. ACPA4. Next base: position 1,309,423 of record NZ_NSDY01000002.1, on the reverse strand, counting down.
CGATCAAACGGAACTGCCCGGACTGTTTCAACGTCACTCTGTACCTCGACGCACTGATGTCGAGTTCTTGAACCTCGCCCCACGGCGTTTCGAGGTTCAGCCTGCGGTGTCCCTGGACGTTCCAGGTGAATTCGATGGATTGATTTCGAATCCCGTGTTCAGGAACCGCACCGAACATCTCGATCACCGGCGGAGCCGAATGCGCGATGGTCTCCGAGTACAGATACGCGTACCACTCGACGGCCGACGGGCGCGCTCCCGGATCCGACCCCAGCCCCCGCTCGAACATCTCGATTCCACGGTGGTCAACGCGTCCGACCAAACCCGCCAACGACGAAATCTCCGACGCCTTCGCCGGCGCCGCACCGAGTACGTCGCGAAATATCAACGCCAGTTTGAAGAGATCAGTGCCGACGTCTTGAACTCTCGCCTCGTCAACACATTCCGGTGGTGTCATCCCGTGCGAATGCACTCCGGGTCCACGCCACGGAGACTCGGCGGCGTGCATGAACTCGGAACCGATCATCACAACGTCGATGGGTGAATCGCTCGTGACCACGCGCAAGGGCCCGATATCGCCGAACACGACGCCTCGAGAATGGAGGAACGCCGTCGCGCGCGCGATCTGAGCACAGTAAGCCGAGCGCACGATAATGTCATCCGGTTCGACAATCACCGATGCACCCACATCCCTTGCGTGCGCGGGATTGTTCAGCCAGTCCAAAGTTCGAGCTACCGTCACGACCCCCGAATGGGGTGTCTGCACTCGCTCCTCGAATCGCGCCGGAACCACACCGGTCAAATATCCCACGGCGACGCCGTCCGACTCGACAAGTTCGAGCGGCCACAGAAATGACGCGTCGAGCGTCGAGCGATCCTCAGGAGTCAGATGCGCACGAAAATCGATCAGCCAGCGCACATTTGCGGCAACAACGTCGCTCGCGTCCTCGAACGTGCGGAAGAGAGAGCGGAAGCCACGTCCGACGCCCTTCGGAGACTTCACCTCGAAGGCCGGAAGACCTTCTGGTGATTCAACATCGCGGAGAATGCTCAGGGCAGTGACATCAACGCTCATGTCCGCCCCACCAGGAATTGCACACCGTTACGACACCGCATATCCCACACCTCGCATCGCTGCGCTCACGCCTACACTTCCGACTAATTCGCCGCACCATTCCCCCGGGCGTTCGAGTACTCCTCGCACGACCGTCTGACAGGTAGTGAGAAAGAGCTCCGGCGTCAGCGAGCTGTCAGCGACCGTCCTACGACCTCTCGGCCCCATCCGATCGTGCACCTTCAGCAACGCTGACGTCGCATCATCCCCGATCAGCCACACCAACATCGCAGGTGCCGTGGAGATTTCAGTGCTGCCTGGTTGAGCGAGGATGGCCGCAGCCGAACCGACAACCACCGACACCACGGTTCGAGAAGGTCGCTCCAGGAACGGCCGACCCACTTTGCCGTGGGCACAGTCGACCAGGCTGTTGAAGGACACATGTCCACCGACGTGAGTGACGCTGGCAGCAAACATGTCCGAGAGGATCGGGCGCCGTGCACATTCGTCGGCTATCCACTGCGTCAGCTGTTCGAGAAGATCCCGAGCCAGCTCCTTCGCGTCGTCGTCGACCACAACACGAACGTCGATGTGCGAGCGAACAATCCGCTCGATCTCGAGCTCGGTGCTCATTGCTGCATCGACTCCGGTGGCTGCAGGTGTGAAGCCGGCCCGTCGGCCCAGGTCGTCTCGGACATCCAATGCGGCAACGGGCCGGCGGGCGCGCTGCCTGTGGCCGGACTCTGCGGATACCCTCCGCCGATATACGGAGCCGTCACCGGGTTTCGCGGCTTGTCCAATACCACACCAGGCGCTGACGACCTTGACGTCGGTACCGGCTCCGGTCGACGGGTCTCCACGTCCCTCGCCCCGCTGTCGGGACTTACGCGGGCCTCAGCGATCAGACCACGTTCCCATTCACGTAGACGTTCGGTCGACACACGTTTTGCATGCCGACTCCATTGCTCGAGTGCTTCGTCGACTACCTCGGATTGGTGCGCAACCACAGTCTCATTGACCTTGAGTACTGTTTCCTGCTGCTTGCTGATGCGGTCCTGCTCGGCGTCGAACTCGGCATCTCGGCGGAACTCCGACACCCGTTTGCGGGTATCGATTTCCTCCGTCGCATCTCGCTTCTCTTCCTCCTCGAAGGCTTCGACCAGCTCGTCGTACGGCGTGCGGGTGCCCGCGTTGGCCATCACCTTGAAGAGGACCGGAAGGAGTTCCATCAGCATGAACAGAACGGAAACCGCCAGGTGGGCCATGCCCGCTGTCCCGTCGCCCTCCGTGAGGTCGTTGAGCGCCTTGAGTCGCGCGATGATTCCCTTGTTGGCCTGCTCTAGCGCGTACGACCCGTTCTGGGCGCCGTCAACTTGGGCGCGCAATGTCTCGACATTCTGCTCGACGGCAGGCAAATCACGTTCCGCGTCGGCGACGGCTTTCTCACTCTCCTGCAGCAGAACGTCCTTGAGTGTGGCTACGACAGTCGCCTTTTCGGCTTCCTTCGCCCTGATCTGCTCGAGCGTTCCCTGCCATAGTTTCTCTGCCTCGCCTGCAAGCCGCTTCTTCTCGACACACAGCGCAGCACAGCCCGGCACGCCGGTACCGGCCGTGCCTTCCTCTTCCTCGAGCGCCCTGGTCATTGCGGCGTCGTAATCAGCTTTTTGTTTCGCTGCCGTCGCCTCGAGCTTTTCGATCTCGGTCTGGACCAGTCCAACTTCCGGGTTGGCTGCCGGGTCTGCTGTGGGGCCGGCGTTGATCAACGCACGCATCTGAGCCAACTCGGTTTCCGCCTCGGTGAGGTCGGAACTCAACGTCGAGTCCTTGAGGTCGGTCCTCAACTGCTCCTGCGATGCAAGGATATTGCGGTTGAGCTGTGTCTCGATTTCACTCTCGAAAACCTTGAGCATCAACGGCGTCGATATGACGAATCCGATGACAATCGCCAAGAACACTCGCGGCAACGCCATCATTACACTGCGTCGAATACTCTTTTCGCCGGAGAGTCCGATCACCAACAACCTGTCGAGGTTGAGAATCGCGAGACCCCACACCAGACCACCGGCGATGGCGGCCCAGCCTGTTGCAATCCCTGTGATCGACAATGCGTAGGCGGCCGAGATTGTAGCAAAACCAGCCGTCGTCAGCAGAACCGAACCCATTGCCGTCTGCTTGGCGACCGAGCCTGGAAGTCTCTCCAGAACATCGACGCGTGAGCCCGCCAGGCGCGCAAGATAATACTTCTTCGTCATACCGATCCATTTCAATGCCTTCGAGGGAAGTCGAAGGCTATTTGTTCAACCGACCGAATCTGGCCAGGGTGAGGGGAAAGAGGATGTAAATCATGGTGAGAGAACACAACATCGGTAACGCGGTGGGCATCTGCCACATCCGCAGGTACCCCACTGCCGAGTAACACGAGTTCGCTACGGTGGGTCCGGTCCATCCTTGAACGAACTGGCATGGCGCGTACGACGGCCACGAGGGTGTGGATCCGAAGATCGCTTCCGGCGCCGTCGCCCCTTGCCAACCGTCCGTCATTTCCGCCACCACCGTCGGAGCGGCCATCGCCGCGAGATCACCTCGAAAGAAGACTTGTACGACGGGGATAGACAGCATCGCGGAGAAAAGAACGATCACGAGATAGGTTGTAGCGCGGTATATCCGACTATTCGGCACCCCCGAACTGATGCCTCGCAATCCAGATCCGATCCAGCGGTGCAATCTCTGCACGTAGAAGAGTGAGGCAACCGCGACGACGTACCCGAGCGGACGCCACAGGATCGACCCGAACGCTATCGCCGAAAGGACCGGCATCATCGTCACCACCAACAACGACGCAGCGTAAGGATCGGTCAGGTGACCTCGTACATCGACGATGCGGCGGCTAGCAAGATCGATCACCCTGGGCCGTCCACGACAACGCCGTACGACGTCGCCAACTCCGCGAGGCCGCCGTCGTATCCTTGCCAAACTGATCGCGCTCGCCAACGACCTGCCCGCATGTAGAACTCGCCCACGATCATCGCCTGTTCAGTGGTGCCGTGCGTACAGATCGAATCGGCGATCGGAACTTCATTGTCGGTCAGGACCATTCGCAGAGGATTCAGCTGACTGAACGACCCGGGCCCCGTGATGACGACCCCCAAGGCAACGCGGTGATACCGCGCGGCCAACCCACCGAAATCGATGTCGACGCGCTGCGCCTCAGGTGTCAGCACGGACAGCGCAACCGCGCCTGCGCCTCCCACCGCGGAGTTGTAGAAGACAAAATCCTCGTCGGTGCTGACTGTGCGGTTCTCATCGAGCAGGAAGGCCACAAGATCAACCTCCAACTGATTCGACATCGGCTGCGTCCACGACACAGAGCATCCCAATCGCACAGTGTCGGGGGAAAGATCTGCCGCTTCACCCATCAGCAAGGTTCGAATTTCCGGCTGAGCCACAACAGGATTCGGGGTGGGGGCCTGCGCTGGTTCCGGCAATCGGATCAACGGATCTGGGACGTGTAGGGCAGGCTCAGGGGCAGGACCCGCAGTCAAGCGATCACGCCACTCTACAGCCGCGTCGCGGCCGCAACCGCCCGCGACAGTACCGACGGCAAGGTTGAACAGTTCGCCCTGCTCGACCAGCTCCCAGGGTGAGTGCTCTCGGATAACCTCTGCGGCCGTGCTCATCGATTCGTGCATGTCCGGCCTAGACGCCACTGTCATCGCCAAGGGCCACAACCGATGCAGCGTTCCGGTCGCAAATTTCTTGTCTATCGACTCCTGCAGTTCGAATGCCGCGAGCGCTGTCGCAGAGTCAACGAGTACCGCCTCAGCCAGGAGCGACCAGTGCGTGACAGCGACCGACGTCCCTCGCTCGCTCTGATGCGGGTCGACCGACATCTCCCCCAGACTGCAGTTGTCGTCCTCTCCGATCACCACACCACCGGATCCAGCCCACAAGTACAGATTTGCCATGGACACCGTGATCAGGTGTGCGCCCTCGCGAACCTGTTCGCGGCCTTCCGCGTGCTGGTACCGGATTACTTCCGAGCCGCTGGGTGCGCACAGCATCGACACTGCGCCGAACCATAGCCGCCCCACGCGCTCGTCAGCTACTCCGAGGACAACAACAGGACCGCCATCGATCGCCGCACCTACCCCATCGAGGAGCAGACTGAGCAATCCTGTTCGCCAGGTGCCTGATTCGAGCAGGAAATCGAGGATCTCCGCCCGCGCTTCCATACCCGCCCCCGGAACCGAGTGAGTCATGACGTCACTGCCAGTGCCACACGCTACGGGTTGCGAGCACCCAACGAACCGGATCGAGACATCTGAAGGGCGTGATCCCACTGGCGTGCAGGCGATCCCCTACCGGGGATTCACCCAACGCCGATACCGCGAAGTATCGGTTGGGCAGTGGGCGTCCGGTATGCGGCTGGTCCACCGACATCACCATCGGAGTTGCGTCCAGCTTCTTGAGGAGACTACGGACTTCTTGGTTGAGAAGCTGACCATCACCGTCGTGATAGGGCGCCGATCGCAAGCTGAAATCCCGGGAGAACGCGGCGCCTGGGTTCGACATGATCCGACTCCAATCGCTTCCTTCGACGCTCTGAAGTGACTGCAGTGCATCAAATTTGGACAAGATTATGGCGAGGTTGGGTGTTCCCAACCCGATGATGCCGAGGACCGTGCGCAGCACTGTTCGGGGATCTCCGCCGACCCGTTCCTGCGTCGGCACCAAATCGTGTAGTTGGTTGGTGACCGATTCGACTTTCAACGGATCGAACATGAAGAGCACGCCGTCCGCGTGCGCAAAGAACTGCAACCAGGGAGCCCGCGCGTTTTCCGGGTTCTCCAAGTCCTCACCCGCGACGTCACGGATCACGAGAATCTGCGAGACGTTGTTCCAATGACCAAGGCTGAAGATCAGGGGTTCGCGTTGATAGGGATTCCCGGTGTGCGCAGCGGGCGTCGCCTCGAGAATTCCTCGGGCCTCGTACAGCGGGGTCTCGTAATGGTCGCGGTATGTCGCCTCAGTGGTGCTGTCGAAGGGTTCGACAACGGCACCCCAACTCTCACCCAGCAATTGCAACTGCTTGATCAACACCGCGATGTACACGGTCTTACCCGTGGCCCGCGCTCCCGCCATAGCGATGCAGGTGACCTGTGCGTTGCGCCAACCGTCCACAAGGACGTAATGGCAGGTCGGGCACACTTCGCGAACAGGTCCACCCAGCTCGAGTTCTGCGTGTTGCGGCGGCGGTGCCCAGCCAGCGTGTGCATCCACCGGTCGGCGCAACTCGACGATCTTGCGCGAGAGCACCTGACCACCGTGATACGCGCTTGCAACAGGATCGGCCTCGGTTGTCGTACCCGACGCTTGTGTCCAGGCAAAATGATCAGAGGTCAGGCTGACGAAACAGCGCGGGCACTTACTCACGAGAAACCACCGGTGGTCGAGTCGGACACAACAGGAGACAGTAACTGCGAAACGATCCGAGACAGTTCACTCGAGTCGGCCTCGAGATTCGCCACCGAGCGCGGAGAGATGACAGCGCAGTACGTACCCGCCGGAATTGATGCCGGTGCCACATCCGACAGCACTACCAACTGGCGAATAGTCGACGAATTCGATACCCCCGCAACAAAATCAGCCGGTACCGCGTCAGTGATCGTGTAATTGATGTGCCTCGACGTGGCGGCCGCGGGCATGGACGGCACAGACTGAAAGCCCACACCCATCGAGGCTGAGTCCAGAACGCCCTGAACCACAGGCTTCAGATCCCGCAGCGCGCACTCAGGTACCGGAGTCGATCGGGCGCCGAGCACCGACACAGTCGGTGCAGCGTCGCCGAGCACCGTGGACACCCCCGCCAACAGATCCACGACTGTTGCAACGCTCGAGTCATCGAATCGATGCACCATCGACATGGAACTGTCGATATCGATGCCGACCGAGTAGCAATCTGCGTCGCGAAGCCGATCGGTGCGCAGAATTCCGCGGGCACTCGACCGAGCAACTGATGCCAGCTCGCCGAGCGCGACGTCAACTTCTGTTCTGCGCGCAGCGATCTCGAGCGACTGGGCACCAGGGGTGATCGTCGCCAAATCGGCACGGTGCAGTCCCGACACGTCCATCGGGCGAAGCTCCGCTCGATCCGGGTCGAGATCGTTCTGACTGTCGACCCCGATCGTGACTCGCAGGACCGTTCCCTGAGGAAACGCGATCTGCCCATTGGCAGGCCTTGCCGACACAGTGGTCACGTCCGCGATCCGAGGAAGAATCATCAGACCCGGACGTGGATGCACAGCGCCCGTCGACTCACCGTGCTGCGCAGTCGCGGACAGCTCGACGCCCACTCCACCGGCGTCGGCGCTGACGGCCAACGGTCGGCGCGGAAGATCTACTCTCCCAGCTCCATCGAGCACATAAGCGGGCATCAGCGCTTCCTCTTTCCCAAATTGAACAACTTTTGATATTCCTTCGATGCACGTGTTGCCACCGCGAGATGATCGAACCAACTCCAGGCGTGCGGCCGATACTGATCGATCACGGCCTGTGAATCCACGATGCGCCGACGCCGCACTTCGTCGCGGAACATGTCGGCGATCGGAGACGGACCCTCTCGGTCGAAGCCCCGGAGATCCGACAGCGATTCCCGTGCCAGTGATTCGAGAAGACCGTTCCCGTTGTCGGCACCGAGACCTACGCGGGTCAGCACATCAGCTTTGAGCCGCTTACTTCGCGGCGCGCCGCTCGTCATGAGCATGACTGTCGCCAGGAGCCATTCACGATCGATGATCCGCGAGGTGATCAGTTCAGTGATATTGACACCGACATAGTCGCTCGATCCGAGGACCGACCGTCTCAAAGCATCCGCCTGAGCGGCACCTACAAACGGAACAAATGGCGCAGCGTATCTGTCCCGAGCCCATCGGGAAGCGAAGAGCAACAACATCATTCGATCGACCATGTCGCCGGTCAGCGCAGCGATCTCCGCAGCGCTCATTCGGCAAAAGTCGACGAGAGCGGGTCGCATCCGAGTTACCTCGAACTGCAACTCTGCACCGAACTCTGCCCACCGGCCGCTAGAGCGCAACCGTGCCCACGCCACGGCACAGTCATCCTTGCGCTGATTGGGAGGCGTCACAATCACGCTGCCGTCGCGGCGCGTATCGGCTTGGGTCGTCAGCAAATGAGCCGCAGACCGAGCAAGATCGACCGAACCTTGATCACCAGTGTGTGACAGAACTATTCGTTGAAGAAATCTCGGCGGGATGATGCCGGGAAAGCGCCAAGCCAATTCTTCGAGATCTTCTTCCGGTATGTGCGTCGAGGTGAGAAGCTTGCTGGCATCACCGACCACAAATCCGCCGTTGTGCGCCTCCCACAGAACCCGCCACAACGCCTGCGGCACAAACTGTCCCCACCCGTTCAGCTCATGCTCATCAGAATTGTCGAGCATCCGAATCACCAGATCAGAAGCCAGTGCCACACTGGACTCTGCCACTACCTCTGCGTTCTCCCGGATACTCCCGTCGGTGGGAAGGTCGTCGACTGGCAGCATCCATTCAATGACCGCCTTGGGCACACGACTACCCAGCGGGCGACTGACTAAGTACGCCGCACCCGTGCCATCGGTAAGGCAGCTCCGGAGCAGCGCCCTCAGCGGAGCCTCGACCGACAAAACATCGCGCACGAACCGCGGTGCCACGGAATCGTCCAAGAGAAGCGGCACTACCGCCAGGTCGACAAGTTTCTGGACGACGTTGACGATCGCGTCATCCACGCGGCCGGAGTGCATGATCAGATCTGCAAACCGAAGTATTTCGACCTCGACGAGGAATGGTGTATCCGAATCGGCCGGTGAATCCTTGCCCTCGAGGCGGTCGAAGAAATCTTCCGCTGTCTTCTGAACATTCGCCAAAAGCCGCCGTGAGGGGTGCGATTCGAAGTTGCCGAACAACTTGAGTTGGGTGCCGGATCCCATCGACCAGCCCGGATTGTTACGGACGAAGTGCAGGAACGCAGTCCACCGCGCGTCGATCTCGGCAGGAGTGGAGATCGGCATCGCAAGAATATTGTGCAGATTCGGTTCTCCCGACTCCGTCGCTCCAGGTACATGCCCGGGTGCGCGAGCAACGGATACTGCTAGCGCCGCCGCCGGTTCCGGCAGCTGAATCCGTCGCAGCGGCTTGGGGGCACCGTCGAGCACTCTTCGCGCTTCGACGTGTGCATCACTGAAACTGTTGTTCTCGGACACGAGCGCAGCAAGAGGCCAAGCGATTTCGGCGCCGCGAACGGGATCGGTTTTCGCAATCTCGTCGAGCTGCCCCAACGCACCGAGTGCGGTCTCAGCATCGAGGAGAACCGTCTGAGCCAGAACCGACCATTCCGATACCTGAACCTCGGCGTTGCGCTCGGTTCGATGCGATTCGTGATTCGATCCGTCGGCGGCGCCCAGTTCGCCGAGGGACGGAGTTTCGACTTCGCTGAGTACAACCGTGTTCTCCGGCAGTTCCAAGTCGGCCAGATCCTCGATCGGCACACACACCACATGCGCATTCAGGGCGTCGATATCCTCCGCGCTGGGTCTGCGTTCGTAGGTAGAGAAGTAGAAGTGGGATGCCGCCGACGATGACATCAGCGCACTCACCGCGCCGATCCACTGTGCGCCGCGGTCAGGACCTTCAACCCCGAGAATCACCGTGCCGCCGTGGTGCATTGCGTGATTGACCGCATCGAGCAGAACACACAACACACCGATCCTCCAGACCTCGGGATCGAGGACGAAGTTCACGATCTGCGACAGCGCCACCGATTTGCCCTCGGGGAAATCCGCAGTAGCGCCCAATGTCGAACCGGCAACCACATCGGCCCCGTACGGCGTCAGCCACCCGGTCGAGTGCCACAGGGAAATCGGTCGACGCAGTGGCGGAAGATCCGGCGTTCGATCTACGAGTGCGTGGACGAACACATTGCCGGGGCGACCCGAAGCATCGGAACCGGCCGGTGCGGAATGCCAATACGCAACGGCACCTGCCGGCAAAGGTCCGTAGTGCAACCGGCGCGGCCGTGAATCGATCTGTTCTTGCGTTGGAAACTGTGGGGGCGCAACAACTGGCTCGAGTCGAGTGTTGACGCCCGCGCGCACGGCCTCCTGCTCGTTTTCGTCCAGATCGCCTGCGAGATCTTTCACCTGCCAGCCGCCGAGCACCTGCCCGCGGCCGACGCTTGGCCGGTCGAACGACGTGTACGTCAACTGGCCATACCGAGGTGCGGCAATGTCCGCGCGTGCGATGACTACCGTCGGAAAATCGCTCCCGGAGAAGAAGTCACTACTCATCCCGCCTGCCCGGCGGACGGATCTCTGTTGTCGACCCAGAGCTTCTCGACAGACGGATCGATCAGGGCGAAGGTGCTTCGATGGCTCGGACGGAGGTCGGCGAACAGGCGGATGTATCCACAGAGCCCCCGTACATCAGCACTCCACGTCGCTGCTCGATCTGCTCGACTGAGTTGGTGAGGCTGAAACTGCTTCGAACGCCCGTTGGCTTCGGATCCAGCCGACCATACATCCACCGCAATTCCGTCCGTCGAGCTCAGAGGCAGACGATGTGCGTTGTACACCAACACAAACGGCGGGGAACCGTTCGTATCACGTTCCGGCGCAAGAGTTATGTCGACGGTGGAACCAGCATCACGCAGCGCCACGTCGTACTGAACGCGCAACAATCCCGGATAATCCACGACACTCGGAGCACCGAGCACCTTGGCTCCTGCGGTGTACGACACGGGGACCACATGCACCGAGCAACCGATAGCCGGCAACTGCGCCGGGAAATGCAGCCCACCGTCCCGCTCGTACTTGCTCCTCGAAATCTCGTGCCCCGCAGGCTGAGCCAATGCACTCGCCGAATCCATGTCGCGGGTGCTGACATATACCTCGATGGCAGCTGCGCCGTCGGGCCAGGCGAACGTGAGAAGTTGTTCTGCGCATCGCTCTACAACACGCAGATGCCGAACCGCACCCAACGGACGGGTAGCCGATACCGTCTTCCCGACCTGAACCGTATTGTCGAGCGTCGTCACCGGCGTGAAGTAGGCGCGTGTCCACCCTCGTGGCCACGACACCCCGGCCATCAGGCAGTTCCCGGTCTGAGCGCCCTTGATCGGATGAATCAGGCGGGCATCATTCGGCAGTCCGCCGGACGCTTCCAACGCGCCTTCTGCCAGAACCGACTCCTCGATACCGGGTTTCGGTCCGCTTTCTGTCCGGTAGATGACAACCTTACCGACCGGTGGACTAGTCCACCGCAGGTCGAATCGTGGCTCATCGGCGTCACCGTAGGTATCAACCGACAGATCGTGCACAGGAGACAATACGACTGAGACTTGCACTACTTCTTCGACGGGTGGCGAGAGTTCGGTTCCATTGCCTACTGGCACCTCGCAGATCGCGCGATAGAGATAGCGCTGACCACGCTCCGCGCTCGAATCCACGAAACCGCCGAGATTGTCATCGTCGGGATGGATTCGAACCTGACCACCGGCACCTGGACCACCCGCAATCGCCAACCGCATCACGCGGACGACCTTGACTCCTGGCCAGGTGTCCCAACGGCCGATGACGGTGCCCTCGTCCTCCGAGATAGCCAAATCGACTACAGGACTAATGATCTGAGCGGTACCGAGGAGAATTGGCTGTTCAGAAGCCGCATCGTCGATTGTTCGCCCGACGTGGCACCACACCTGAACGAATCGCACCGCCGAACTCGGCCCACGGAGATCAGTCAACGACGTATCCGTCGTGACGCCGAGTAGCTCACCCACCTCCGGCTTGTATGCCGGATGTTCCTCGCTTGAGACGACGCGATAGAGGACAACAGCGCCGGAGCCGGCAGCGTGTGCTTCCCACTCGATGCGGTGTCCACCCTGCGACTTCTTCGCCGTCAGCTTGGTGTCGCTGTTTCCGTCCGTCGAATAGTCGAACTCGCAGAAATCGTCGGTGCTCAGATCTACCAAATTTGCCGCAACCGGTGACTGTGAGACCGCAACGTCCTCGACAATCGCCGCGTCGGCCGGAGTTGTTCTCGGCGCGGCCGGATCCGAAGCCTTCTCACCCAGTCCGGCAATGACATTCGCAATGTGCCCGGCCATCGGCCTGGCTGTGCGCGGCAGCATCGATTCGATTTCTGCGCTCGTTCTACGATTTGATCGCGCAATCTGCGTGAGATGCGCATCCTTGATCACGCCGATCTGCAGTTGGTCGGCGGCAATCGCGCCCGATCGCCATTGCTGAAGTGCCTCGAGTACCTGTGCGCTCATCGCTCAACGTCTCTTTCAGAAGTTCATGCCGTCGATGGACGGCGCACGGAATGGATCGGAAACGGGTGCCACCGAGGACTGTTTTCCGAAACCACCGAGGGCGCCGGCGTCCGGCGATACCGGAATTTCGAACGAATGCTCGTCCACGATCGCCGACGTTTCACCGCCGAACTGAAGTTCCTCGCGGGCAAGGCCTTCGCTGAACTGGGTGGTCACCGACAGCAACCCCAGTCCGAGGCGGACCTGATCCGCTCGGCCTCCACACACAGCCGCACGTCCACTGGTCACTGCGAGATCGGTCAACAGAGTCCTGTCGAAGTGCCCGCTCTGCGCAATCTCACCCGCAGCACCGACGCCTGCCATGAATCCGTCGAGAGTCAGCACACGCGACTGTCCCAGATCCCGAACCTCGACCGAAGACACCAATTCCGTGAGCAACGAAACCTTGGATCCTCCTAGCTCCGCGAGAGCCCTCTCCCAGACAACGTCGGCGCCGTCGAGAGCGATTTCTCCGTCAGCCAGCTTGTCCGACCACACGTCGAGCGCCGAGCCAGATCCCCACCCTTGCTTGGTGTAGAGCAACTCTGGACTCTGCCGCACGTCCAGTCCCAAAGCCCCTAGATGATCGCCTGCGGCACGCGTCAATTCGTCCCAAGGTGACGACATCCAGCCCACCGTGAACAATTCGCTGCGCAGCCGTTCCGCAACCTCGAGAATCCGGCCCGGCTCCGGACGTGCCGATCCGATGGCAGCCGAACGCGGAAGCCCCCATTCGACCTGGCGAGTGGAACCCGAGCGCTGAGGTGCCTTTCCGAGCGGCTCCGCCAAGAACGTCCCCAACGCCGCACTCCACGAGACATGCTGACGGTACGCCGCAGACAACCTATCCAGATCGCGCAGTGCCGTCCTCAGATTCGCCTGATCGGCTTCCAATTCACCGGCGGCTCTTCGCTGCCGGTTGATCAGCTGGAACAACTCTTGCTGACTTCGGGTGAACAGGATGAACAAACTCACGAACCACACCGCGATCGCCACAACGACGATCACGGCGCAATGCCACCACACCATAATGTCGCGGTATGTCAGGTAGCCAGCAGCTCCGATGATCAGCACTGCCAGGAGAGTGATGATCTGAGCCCACCGCGCCAGCCCCCGCTGACGGTTCCGAATACCCTCCGACTGATCTTCGAACCCCGAATGAGCACGTAACTTCCCAAGCAGCGCACTCACTTCGGAGCGTGTCGAATGCATTCCTTCGGCGAGAAGCTGGCCGAACGCAAATCCGTAGGAACGACGAATGGTCTGCCCCCAGGCGTCCACCGCGCCCACAGTGCGACGCGCTTCCAGTCCTAGGACCTGGTCTTGTTCGAGTTCACGCAACTGAGCCCGAAAATCGGAAATCGCAAGAACATCATGTGCATCGAGCCCGGACACGCCCGTACTGGCGGCAATGATTCCCGGGACGTCCGTGAACCGCTGAGCCTTGCCTGGAACGATGTCACCGGCGATCCGAATCACCGCTCGATTTGCACCGACCTGAACCGGAGGTAGACCCTGTGAACGCTCCCCTGCATCTGCCAAAGTGAGTGCGCCGGCTGAGTAATCGCTCCACAGTCGGGACAGATCGGTGGACGCGGCGTGATGGCGGCTCTCGGTTCCCGAATCCAATGCCGTCATCATCTGATGCGACGCGGCCGTGAATTCTGACCACTTCACCGAACGCCCGTCCGGTCCGACTCCGTTGACGACGATTGTGTACGCCGAAGAATCAGTGCCGAAAACCGCGGCGTTGAGAGTCGACGCCACAGCGCCCGAGACACCCCTCGATACCCGGTTGTAGAACGCCATCGGGGCATTGCGGAGAGCGGAACCGATGAAGCTGAAGAACATCACCAGCGCCCGCCATAGGCCAATCGCTTGCGAACCCCCAACCGCCGGCATCGGCACTCGCGACCCGATCAGCATTCCACGGTGCTTGCCCCACAGGTTCTGGGCCATGGTTCCGGTAGCAAGTGGAACGTCTTCGACGTAGACCACACTTCCGCCGGCATCGAGCGGCAAGGGAAGCGGTCCACCGATATCGAGAACCTGCTCACGCAGATCATGCTCCGCCCCGGATGTTTCGAGCCGACGATAGAAGGAACGCACTAGTCGAATCGCGTCACCGGGAACTACGTGCAGATCGTCAAAAGGTGTGTGCGCAGCATGCGACCACAGTCCGACAACACCGGCCACGACCGGCGCCGCGTTTCGCCCGATCACGACAGCATCGGTGGTGGCAGCGAGCGAAACATGGCCCATACCCGGACCGTTGGAATCTTCCGGTGCAATCAAGAGATTGTGCCAGCCCGCCAATGCCGGAACTGCCGACGCCGGTGCCGTAGACCCACCCCGAGTCAGGATCGTCCGGAGCCGGACGAGCTGTGCGCTACCCGAATTTGCGACGAGCATATCCGCGATCGCTCGTTCGGATTCGACGCGAACTGACTGAGCCCCCTCGATAAACGGGACCAGAACACAGAGCCGCACGCGAGTGACCCGGGTCGAAGCCAACACGTTCTGCAGTGCGACAGTGGATACTTCGCCGCCATCGACGGCGGTAGCGCTCACAGCCGACAGGCCCGAGGCCACGTCACGCTCGTCGATCCACAGGAATGGGTCGAGTAGCCCAGCCGAGGAAAGGTCGGTCAGGACGTCCCGCACACCGTCTGCCGGTCCGGGAGCCGCGAGGAAAACCGTCAACACACTCATGTCAGAACTGTCCTAGGTCGGGAATCACGATGTCGTTGTCTCCGAATCCAGCTGAAGGCATTGTGGGGAAGCTACTTTGCACGGGGCGCAGAGCGGTTTCCTCGCATTCCTTGACCATCACCGACAGCTCGGCAGTGGCCCAGAACACGTCAGGTGCAAGGTCACGGAATATCGGCGTCTTGGATGCCTGCCCTCGCGAGGTAATCTGCGAGAAGGTTCCGCCACCTGACGCTCCATCCTGACCTGGAGCCAGGTAGTGATGGCCCACAAACGTATTCAAACGTTCCAGCCACTCTACGGTCTTGGCGCTGCGCTCCTCGATCGTGGACACACCGTCCGAATCCGGAATGGCTGACGGCCATCCGGTTTGCGTGTCACCGGTGCGCAACCACTCGGTCAACGCCGACTTCGCCGAGATCTCATTGATTCCACGTGCCGGATCTTCCAGTGTCGCATCGTAAATCGAGCGGAGCGCTCGGTACGGATGCATCGAGGACATGACCGGCTGTTGATGAGACTGAGCCATCGCCAGCAGAACCGATTCGAGCACTGCAGGCAACCAGTCGTTGTTGGCACCGAAGCGACCAGGCGGAGTAAGCAACGGATTCGGGAAATCAAGCCACGCGCTCTCTGCCGCCGACCAGACTCGCACCGGTTCCAGGAACGGCGGGGCTGGAATCCGAATCCGTCCGAGTACCAGTCCGAGGAACCACCCGGCCGTCATGGCGCGACGCTCGTTCTCGTGCATAGGTAGCGACGCAGCGAGTGGGCGCGACCGTCGCATCGACCAGAATGCCTCCTGCTGTGACGGAGTGGAATCCGCCCATTGCTTCGCAGCGGGTTTGAGCACGGAATCGTAGGCGAGCGGCGAATAGTTCGGATACGAACCGAAGATGTCCAGGCGTTTGAGTCCGCCCTCGTCGGTGAGCAGTCGCCCGAAACCGTCACCGGTCTCACGATCGATCTTGGGATTGTGGCTGATCGACTGTGCCAGAAGTTCCGATACCGGAAGATTCAGGAAAGGCACCGCCGAGAACTTGTATCGGTATGCGATCTGCTGACCCGGATGCAATGCCTCCATCGCCTGCTGATTGACACTCGCGAGTGGGCGAGCTAGCGACAACGCCTCGCCGAACTTCGAGAGCAGCAGCGAAGTACGCTGTTGCAGTTCGTATTCTGGAGCTCCCGACGCCACGATGTAATCCCTCAACGTCACCTTGCAGAACCGGTCGAAAGACTCACCGGTTCGTGAGACGTACGCCCTGGCACGGTCAAGCAATTCACCCGCGCGCAGATGAACGTCGTAACGAGCAGCCGACGGGATCAGTGCCTCGTTGGTCGAGGGGTTGACCGGAAATGCCTTCGACCGCCACGTCGCCGTTCGTTCGATCAGTGGCACGACCTGTCCCGGCGCGCGTGATCCGTCGGTTGTGGGCCAGAGACCTGTGACAACTCGTTGTGATGCGATCTGCACGGCCGAATCGAATGGCGGAGGCACGGACGAATCCTCCGCTACTGCCATCGGCAGATCACTGCGATACTGCGCGAGGAACTCCGCTGACGGTGTCAGCATCACCTCGTTGTTGGCCTCCGCGAAACGCTGCGGAACGCGTTCTGCCCCATCCGACGGCCAGGCTGCATACTGGTCTGTCTCCAACCGCGCCAAACCGACGTCGATTGCGGGCGTCTTGCTGGCAATCCGAAGAACGGTCTGAGATTCGTTGAGCGCAGCCAACAACGGCGTCAAGATTTCCGGCACCAAGGCAGCGACGATGTCGCGCACCTTGCCCGAAAGGGTCGAGTAGATCTGCCGATTGATGTTGTTCTGGTACTCGGCCACAACCGAGTCGATGACGGCACCGCTCATCGGAATCGTTCCGTTGAGGCTGGCCAACGTTCCGGTGACGCCAGGTGTCGGCGCCGTAATATCTGCAGGCGCCAACTTCGCCAGGTCCTCTGCCGCCGGACGGATGACATCCCGCAGATATGCCGATAAGCGATTGACAATTGCTGTGGCATAAGGCAACCCGAGGCTGGCTACAGCCTCGGCCACCATAGACTCGATGTTGTATACGATGCGATCCTGCCAACCGAAAGCGTGCAGGAGAGCTGCGCTGTCCGACGCGCCACGCAGGGCGGGGCCACGACCGCGGATCGCTTGTTGGACATCAGGAACCCACTGTTTCGCGTTCATTCCGTCGCCGGACGGGATATACGGACGGAGCTGTGTCTCGACGATCTGACGCGACATACGCCCGATCTCGTCCCATGGCAGAACCGTTCCGGTGATCCACCCGCCGACATTAGCCGGTAAAGCTCCACCCGCGGCATTGCGATCAGCCAGGCCGACCCGCGCCAGAATCGACGGCCACTGGCTGTCGAGAATGGCATTGACCTGTTCTTCATCCGAAGCCGGATTTCCGCGCTGCAGGTGACCGCCAAGCAGACGGTCGACGCTACTACGAGCCAATCGCTGGGCAGCGTACTCCGCATAGCGGTCACGACCCATACTCAAGCTCGAGAATCCGAAAGTGCCCCACGGCAGGCTGTCCCAGGCGCCTGCACCCCAACCGATGTGTTCGCGTAGACCCGCCAGACCGCCACCGTTGGTGAGGTCGTACTGAACGAATTGGCGAGTTGCAGCGCCACTCATCATCAAGCCCGACAGCCCACGCCCCAGCCCGCGATAGATCGCGTTCTGCGACCCGTCACCGAACGGCGCACCCTCGGTACCCACACGGCGTCCAACCGGGAATACGCGTGCGAACGGCACTTCTGCCCCTTCGCCATTCTGCTGTCCCAGCGCCTTCAGGATGGTGACGTCGTGTTCACGCGCCGAACCCATCTGACTTGCGACGATCTCACCCAGCATCGCCAGTGCGTTGGCGCTGACACCAGTGGTAGCGCTCTTACCCAATCCATCGAAAATATCGGGCGCAACCATGAACACGCCCATCATCTTCGGATCCAAACGCGGTATGAGAGTGAGTAATCGGCAGATGTCCAACGCCATCGACGCACCGGCGCCCCCGGCCATCGAAGACACCACCAGAACTATCGGCGCTTCCCCCGGATCGAAGGAACCACCGCCGGGAATGTCGAGTGACCGCATCTCGGTCTCGGTCGCGACGGTGAACAATTCGTCCCAAGCCCGTTGCAGCACTTCACTGATACCGGCCGTCTTACTCAGTGTGATCATCCGTCCGAGTGCACGGAACTGACCGGCCCCCGAACCAATCGGCACAGGTACGTTCCGCGGATCTCGCGGCGCCCAGGTGGCGATCGAGCTCAACTGCTGTCGAGCTGCGAGTTGATTGGAGAGCGCGTTGTCGAGTACTGCGTACGAATCACCCTGCGGCCCACTGCCGAAGTACGTACCACCCTGATCACGAACGTTGTTCAGTCCGTCCGGCCCGGTCTCGGGCGCGGTCGGAACATCGAGACTCACAAATTGCCAGCCGGACGGGATCTTCTCGACGCCGGCTGCCGCGAGGTCCGATCGCAGCTGGTCCATCATGTAGGACAACGTGACAGCGCCCGAGCCGCCGCAACCAACTACCAGAAAACGCCTCATGCCGGTCCTCTCCAAATAACGATGCCTACGCTGAAAGTCATTGCCTGCCTCGGCTGTCCGGTGGCCCGAACGGATCGAATCCGCTCGGAGGCGCAAACGGATCCGCGGTGCCTGCGGAAGTCCCCGGCGGCGCCCAGGCCGATCCTTCTGCCGGGTAACCACCTGACTGAGCACCTACCTGTGAGTTACCGAAGGGGTCGACTATCGGTGAACCAGGAGGCGTGCCAGAATCACTTGGCCCACTTGCACCCGACGTGTCGACGGCTCGCCCGCGCAGCTGGGACACCGCGTTAGCCACGTTGCGCCGGGCATCGTCGAGCACCCGCTCCACCCGATTTTTGTCCGCATCCGTACTGATCAGCAGCAATAAGGTCGCGACCTCCGGCGAACCGTTCGGATCATGGAACACGGCCCACGAGTTGTGCACCGCCAACGGAAGCTGTGCGTCACCGGCCTTGTCCGTCGCCGGCTTCGAACCCGACGCCCCCAGCATCCCCGGCAGACGCGCGCTCACGTATCCGGCTCCAACGGGCGAAAGTCCTACATGAGTTCGTAATTCGACGCCGGCTGCGTCGAGGATCCGGGTAGCTTCATGCATTCCCCGCACCGAATCGACAAGATCGCGGTCGCGCAATCCGAAGGGGCGCCCGTCGCGGAAAATCTCACCATTTCGGATCTCGATGGGAAATTGCTGAGCCTTGAGCCCACCCGGCGGAATCTTGGCGGTCAACCACTTACCGACATACAGAAGCAAGAGCGGGATGCCCGGACCGAGCAACAGCGCCACGATCAGCGTCAACCAGAACGTGCCAGTGTCGACAGGCTTCTGGACGTCCGCGGTGAACTGCACCGGAACCGAAATCTCGCGATCACTCTCACCAACCGGCGACACGAGCAGCGACATCGTTCCGCTGACCGTTCCGTTGACGGCATTTTCGATGTCGATCGACACCGGGAGAGTCCCACCCGATTCGAGACACTGAGCCTCTTCAGCCGGACCAGTCAGGGCCACCGATCCGATTCCGTCCGGCGAACCGGTGAATGACACCGACTGACCCGAGTCCAATCGAACACATCCTGCCCCGGTGACATCTAGATCGCGCTCGAAAATACCGGCGCCTTCGAGAGTCCCGAAATCGACGCGAGCGGGAAGCGAGGGGTAACCGATCGGCGGCGCAATCGGCAGCGCGATGTCGACCGACTGAGCTGTCAGCGCGGTTCCCGGCTCGACACCACCGTCGACACGCGTCGCGTCCGCGGTAGTGACATCCAGGGTCAGGCGCAGCGTCGCATCTCCCGGCGGCACGTCAGTGAGATCGAGTTCAACCGACTCGCCGATTCGATCCTTGGGCAACGGAGCTGCCACGTCGTGAACTGTCCCCGACGAGTCCACGACTGAGACGGAGAGCACGGCCGTACCCAGCAACGACGCTGGATCGATGGGCGCACGATCTGCACCCACAATTCCGAGTTCGATGGCACTGGTCTTCTCCCCCGTGTGAACCGCGGTTGTTTTCTGGCCGAGCCATGCGGGGAACAAATTGCCTGAGATGTGGATGTTCGACTTCGATCGCGCTTGTGCTGCGGCTCCTGTCGGATCGACGAATGCCAGCGCCCACACACCCTGCCACTGATCCGAGCCGGCATCCGACATCGAGAACGACACCGAATTCGGTGACTCCCAGCGGTAGTTGATCTCGATACCGGCGAGCTGTCCGCGAGAATCCGTTCGCAGAGCGGTCAAGGGCAACGCCAATTGCGCACCGTTCGGGGCGACCACAGTCGGTACCAGACCTTCGGCGTCGGCAAACGCGAGCACGTTTACGGCACTGATCGAACGGTCCAGCACAAACCGATGCTTACCTTCTTCACACACCTGTTGGACGCAGACACCACTCTCGCGTTCGAGCGGCGCTTGCCCCGGGGTACTGAAGGAATCGAACGCGAACAACAAATCGTCGATGTTCTGAGCGAGAAAGAACTCCCCAGGGGATGGCGCCTGTACTGCGCCACACGACGCGCCATCACCAGATGCACCGGAGGTAATCGCATGCATCAGATCGAAGTCGGCGGCAGCGGCGGTTCCGGACGCAAGACCGATGCCGAACATCTTGATTCCTGCACTTCTGACCTGATCTGCAATGCCCGCCGGTCTGCAAATCGACTCGGTGGCAGCTGCGACGACCTGCTTGACACCTTCCGGCGAGCCCAAGTCGATCCCCGGCGCGTATGGCTTGCTGGCGTCGCGTTCGGTGAAGTCCAATTTCCCGTCGGAGAACCATGCAATTGCCTGGCACCGACTGGATCCGTCGGCGTTCTGCGGGCGGTCTCTCAAATCGTTCTGGGCACCGTTCATCGCACCCCAGTAGTCGGTGTCGACGCCAGTTGTCCGACCACGGAACTGTTCGATCGAGCTCTTGAGGGTGGGCACGCTCCCAGAATCCAGAGCAATCCACTCGGTATGGACGGTGTAGTCGCTCGAGAATCCCGCGATCGCGACATTGAGGTCGACTGCTGCCGATTCACCAAAAGCAGCAAGGCGATCCAGCAGGAAATTCGCCGCGGACACTCGCGCCGCGTCCGGGTCGGAGGTCTGCAAACTCGAGGACTCGTCAATGAGGAGAAGAAGATCTCCCGTCTGCTGCGACGCCAGGCACGAACCGAAGTCACTAACGGCAGAACCCGCATTCGCGGCCGTCTGTGCGGTGGCCACGCTTAATCCGCCGACCGCATTGAGCATCAGAATTCCGAAAACGAAGAGCGCACCGATGCGCATTCTGCTCACAGTCGTCCAATCCAATCAGCAATGTTCCATGCACTGATCAGCACTGCAATGCATGAAATAGCGAGTACGACACGGGTCACCGACGACACCCACAGCGGCTCCGTATAGAACGCACTGGCACGCGCCTGTGTGTCGCGATACGTAAAGAGCGCAAGCAAACCAATTGCCACTGGGCCACCGAGAATCCAGGCGACTACTGCGACCGGACCCGAATCGAGTACTACAAAGGCAACAACGGCCACGATCAATCCGATCGTCGCGACCGCGCCTGCGGCGGCGAGCCATGCGGTCGGTGCAGTGCGTACCTGAACGACAGTGCTGGCGCCTGCCCCGCTGAACGAATCACCGGTCGGCATTCCCGGATGCTGATTCGGTGCCGGCGGCGTATTGAATCCGCCTGAAGACCGGGTGAAATCCCCGACTCCCGGATCAGGTGGACCGCCATGTCCGGGCTGCGGGCGCGAATAGTCACTGAAGTCGAATGGGTCGGGTGGTCGTACCAAGGAACGCTCCTTGCAATGGGATGTAAAACGGTAACCAGAACTCGGAGTGCACTTAATTGTGTATTTCGGTCGATCATGGGTCTTTGCTACATATGCAATTAGGACTGATGGATCTTCCCCGCCCCGACTTGCACGAACACATATCACCACATGAGTCGGACAATTTCGTCGTTGGCCCTCAAAATGGGCCAAGTCGACATAACGGAGTTAGCCTATTTCGCCACTGATAGCACACACTGACCCATCATTCAAGACCCGCTCCCCCGTTGCCTCGAGTACTGATCTGCAAAACGACGCGACGCCCCGACTAGACTGGAACCACGCCGCCTCTGCGCGCCCTGTCATCGAAAGGCACGTCATCACACAATCTCCCGCTCCGCACGACATCTACTTCGTACCCCCGGAGCAGGACACCACTGACACAGT
The DNA here is from genome assembly GCF_002300185.1 of Rhodococcus sp. ACPA4. NCBI lineage: Bacteria > Bacillati > Actinomycetota > Actinomycetes > Mycobacteriales > Nocardiaceae > Rhodococcus > Rhodococcus sp. ACPA4. The sequence continues at coordinate 1,287,008 of NZ_NSDY01000002.1, read as the reverse complement.
GAAACCCGTCTCGTCCTCCGTGCGCGCTCGATTGGAGGACCGCCCGGAAACTGTGCGGTTCAAGAATCGGTTTGCCCTCCCTATCGTCACCACAACCCCGCTCGAAGCGATGATCGAGGACCTGCTGTTCATCCGCGATATTCTCGACGCGGCCGGTGTCGAATACCTCCTCGTACGCGGCAACGACGAACGAGCAGTCATCGCGGTCAATTGGGCCAACCGAAAGAAATTGCGCCGCGCGCTGATCGACGGATGCCAGAACACACCCTTCTATTCGAAGACTCTCGACGCGAAGAAGAGTCCAGCGCTCTTGATAGCCGACGGCGCACTGTCCACCACACCAAAAGCCCGCATCTTTCGACTTTTTCGGCCGCGTGTTCATCTGGCGAGTGGTCTCAACTACGGCGCGAATATCGGACTTCAGATCGAACTGTGGTCGATGTCCGACACAGAGATCGTTTTGCCCATCGAAAATTCACTGACCCGGCGGACGGTGCGTCCGGAAGAAGCAGTTCGTGGAACGGTGGAGCGTTTCGGCCGTGTGTGGCCGACGATCGAGAACATGTTTGCCGCCCATGCCTCCGACATCAATTTCGACATCGACCTCGTCTTTTCCTGGGTGGACGGTTCTTCCGAGGAATTTCAGGCGCAACGCGCACTTCGGATGCAGAACTACATTGTCGGTGAAGGTGACGAATCCGCAGCACGATTCCGTCAAATCGACGAATTGAAGTACGCACTACGGTCCGTGCACATGTATGCGCCGTGGATCCGAAGAATCTTTGTCGCCACCGATTCCGATCGTCCGGCATGGCTGGCCGACGATCCTCGGGTCACTTTCATGCCCAGCGAAAAGTTCTTTGCCGACCCGTCTGTACTGCCCACTCACAATTCTCAAGCGGTCGAATGCCAACTGCATCACATCCCCGGACTCTCCGAACATTTCCTCTATTCGAACGACGACATGTTCTTCGGCAGATCCGTCGGCCCCGACATGTTCTTCTCGCCCGGTGGAATCAGCATGTTCATCGAGGCGGATACGCGAATAGGTTTGGGACACAACGACGACGATCGCAGCGGATTCGAGAATGCGGCTCGGGTCAATCGACGTCTACTACAAGAGCGATTCGGATTGATGACAACTCGGCACCTCGAGCATGCCGCCACCCCGCTACGCAAAAGTGTCATGGCGGAAATGGAACGCGAATTCGCGGACGATTTTGCGGCCACCGCTGCGAGTACCTTCCGCGCAAGCACCAACATTTCGGTCACCAATTCGCTGTACCACTACTACGCGCTGATGAGCGGCCGCTCCGTCGTACAGAAGTCGGCTACCGTCAAATACGTCGACACCACTGTCAAAGCCGGTTTGCGACAGATGAATTCACTACTCAAAGACCGTTCGATGGATTTCTTCTGCCTCAACGACGGTAGTGAACCGGAAATCGATCTCGAACTACGTACCCGTAAGGTCACCGAATTCCTCGAGAACTACTATCCCGTCAAAGCGCCGTGGGAGGCCTGACGCATACTACTGCGCGACGGCAATATCGCTGTGCTCACCGATGCGAATGCCTGCGTCCGCCAGACGCGCCGCAGCGTCGCGGGCGCTGACGGCCTCACCCACCGTATCGTCGCGGACAACGTCGTCGCGCTCGAGCGGCACTACCGAATGAACAATCGTGTCGGCGTACACGTGGACGAGATTGCAGCCTTGTGCGCTGTCTCGGCCACGCTGTCCGCCGACCGCTACGTTGAGGTCCTGGGTGTAGCAGGCCGACGATGCCACAGATACGGGGATTCCCGCGAACGTCGCCGTCGTCGAGTAATGCAGGTGGCCCGCGAGAATTGCCCGCACGTCACTTCCCCGGAGCACTTCGGCCAACCGCGGCTGATCTCGTAGTTCGACCAGCACAGCCAGATCCTGGATACAGGGAATCGGCGGGTGATGAAGGGCGAGAATCGTTCCGTCGGGCGCTGAAGTCGCTAATTGTGTTCGCAGCCAATCCAACTGGGCGTCGCTGATCGATCCGTAGTGGTGGCCGGGAACAGTGGAGTCGAGCGTGATGATGCGGAGGCCGTCGATGTCGTAGACCCGATCGACCGACCGGGTCGACGGTGACTCGTTCAACAACCGCATCCGGAAGTGTTCCCGATCGTCGTGGTTACCCATCACCCAGACGACCTCGGCACCAAGTCTGCCTGCCACCGGTTCCACGATCGATTTCAGCGTCTCGTACGCGTCCGACTCCCCTTTGTCGGTGAGATCGCCGGTGAACACCAACGCCCGCGGACGCGCCCCTGACGCCTCGACGCCGGCAAGAATCTGCCGCAGTCGAGCTGTCGCGTCGACGGCGCCGTACAGGTCCCCGCCCTCGACGAGGTGCGTGTCGCTTATATGCACCAGGAAGTGCTTTGGACGTGGATATTCGGCATGTCGAACGCTCATCGGTCTCTCGCTTCCGCTAGCCGACGCGCAGGTACCGGTGCACCTACCGAACCTCGACAGTAGTCATCGAGTCTCCGGCCCTCGTTCACGCACACCCATGGACCGCCCGGAATCATCGGTAGTTGAAGCTACGAGTAGAGTCTTCGCAGTGTTGTTCCTGACCTCTCGACGCTACGTCGACCTTCGCCTGCAGGCGAGCGCAATGTGTCCGCGCTCGGCCTGATAGACGCGTACCAGGAAACATTTTCACGAAACCCCGCCTGAACTTCTTCACGGCGTGCCGCGTTTCGCTCTCTTCAATTTTTTGAAAGGCATTGTCATGCCCAGCTCCACCTCTACCGGCGTGCCGGAATCAAAAACCCGGTTCCCCTCGTGGGCAACGTCATTCGGACCTCAGATTGTTGCCGGTCTGGTTATCGGTGTCATTCTCGGTCTGGTTGCCCGCGCGATGCCTGACGCCGCAGACGGCAATGTGAACTGGCTCGTCGGAACTGTCCAGACCATCGGCAGCAGCTACGTCAAACTGCTGACGGTCGCGGTCATTCCGCTGGTGTTCACCGCCATCGTCAGTTCCATCGCAAACCTGCGTCAGGTTGCCAATGCCGCTCGATTGGCTGTGCAGACTCTGTTGTGGTTCGCGATCACGGCATTCATCGCGGTCATCATCGGCATCGTCGTCGGCCTGATCACCGATCCAGGTTCACGTACCGACGTTGCCGTCGAATCTGCCAAGGAACCGAAGAGCTCCGGATCGTGGTGGGCGTTCATCACGGGCCTGGTGCCGAACAACTTCCTCGGTCTGGGAGCCAAGACGTCAGTCACCGAAGGCGTCGCGACAACCTCACTGAGCTTCAATGTTCTGCAACTGCTTGTCATCGCAGCGGCAATCGGAATCGCGGCGCTCAAGGTCGGCGCCAAGGCAGAGAAGTTCCTCGAGTTCAACGCTTCCCTCCTGGCAATCATCCAGAAGGTGCTGTGGTGGATCATTCGTCTCGCGCCGATCGGCACCGCCGGCCTGATCGCCACCGCCGTCGCAACCTACGGCTGGGACGCCATCGGATCGCTCGGTGTATTCACCGCCGCGGTCTACATCGGTCTGGCGATCGTGTTCTTTGTCGTCTACCCGGCTCTCATTGCTGCACACGGCCTCTCGGTTCGGAACTTCTTCTCCGGCGTCTGGCCTGCCACTCAACTCGGCTTCGTTTCCCGCTCGTCGATCGGCACACTCCCACTGACCGAACGCGTCACCGAGCGCAATCTCGGCGTGCCGCGCGAGTACGCGTCGTTTGCCGTGCCGCTGGGTGCCACCACGAAAATGGACGGTTGCGCCGCAATCTATCCCGCAATCGCCGCCATCTTTGTTGCCGGCTTCTACGACGTTCCGCTCAACTTCACCGACTACCTCTTGATCGTTGTCGTGTCGGTTATCGGTTCGGCCGCTACCGCTGGAACTACCGGCGCAACAGTCATGCTCACCCTGACGCTCTCGACACTCGGACTGCCACTTGCCGGCGTCGGTCTGCTGCTTGCCGTCGAACCGATCGTCGACATGGGCCGTACGGCCGTCAACGTCACCGGGCAGGCACTCGTCCCGGTGATCGTGGCCAAGCGCGAAGGCATCCTCGACACGGCCCGCTTCAACGCGCCTCGCAACGGTAATCCGTTTGCCGAAGAACTCGTCGACGCATAATTCGGCCACACCAAAAGATGTCCCCGCACCGTGATCGGTGTGGGGACATTTTTTCTGGTCAGATACCGAGCGCCTTGGCCAAAGTTGGCCACGCTTTGGGGAAACGCTCACGCCAGTACGGCCACGAGTGCGTACCGGTCGGTTCGTAGTCGATTGTGGCATCGATACCGAGTGCGGTGAGACGCTGGTCGAATGCCTTGGTACACATGTGTGCAACCGCCTCGATACTGCCACCGACGACCAGACGATCGGCCAAGTCAGGCGTCCGCAAATTTTCGTTCTCGCCCGCCACGCCCGTCGCGACGGACAAGTAGATTTCCGTTCCGCGGAGTTGCTCGGCATTGAGGAGCGAATCGTGCGCTTCCCATTCCGGCCCGCCCGGAATCCCCCACATGTTGTCGGTGTTTCCGCCGCGCGACGTGACCGTCGATTGGATGCTGGCGCGCCCCCAGGTGTCCGTGGTCGAGTAGCACCCACTGAAACCCGCCACACCTTTGTACAGGCCCGGATTTCGGTGGGCGAGCATCATCGCACCCTGCGCGCCCATCGAAATGCCCGCAATTGCATTGACGCCGTTGGTGTTCAATCTCGCGTTCAGGAGCGAGGGCAACTCTTTCGCAATGAACGTTTCCCACTTGTGCAGTCCAAGTGCCGGATCCTCGTTCTCCCAATCCGTGTACATGCCGGCCTTGCCGCCGTTGATCATCACGACGTTGACGTTCTTGTCGGCAAAGAAATCCGGCGCGACGCCGTACCGCACCCACCCACTGGACTTCTCCTGAGCGTCGGCACCGTCCAGGAGATACAGGGTAGGTCTCGGCGCAGAGTTGTCCGCGGGAAGAATAACTTCGACGCCGACGTCACGCCGCAAAGCAGGAGATGCCACCGTCAGCCGAACGGACTGCGGTCCAGTCACGTTCTCTCCGACAATTGCGGGGGCCGTAATGCCGTCCAACAGTTGTGCTGGTGCCCCTGGGTCGCCCTGCATGGACCCGGGCACAGTCGAACCGTATTCCAACGTCTCGAGACTGTCGGAGATCGGCGTCGCGCCTACCGAAGTGATACCGAGCACCTGCAGTCCGAACACACACGCAGTGGTTACAACGATTCCCGCCCGCCTCACGGGGGTGAGCGGGGTCAGGCACTTCGACATCAGGCTCCCAAACAATTAAATACAGTCATTTGAAAGATACCGTGTAATTCGGACACACTCACCCGCTGGCCCATCGCACCACGCCTGATCAGCGGCGAAACGACAGCTGCGCACGTACCGTCAGACACCCAGAGCCTTCGACAACGTCGGCCACGCCTTCGGCAAGCGCTCACGCCAGTACGCCCACGCATGGGTGCCGTTGGGCTCGTAGTCCACGGTGGCCTCGATATCGAGTGACCGCAATCGCTGATCGAACACCTTGGTGCACACCTTTGCGGCAGCCTCGATCCCGCCGCCGACAACCAGCCGCTCGAGCAGTTCCGGCGTCTGCAGCGTTTCATCCGCCCCGGGGGCGCCGTTGGCAGTGGAGATGTAGATCTCCTTGCCGCGCAGGCTTTCTGCGTTCAACACGGAATCATGTGCTTCCCACTCGGGCCCACCGAGCTCTCCCCACATATTGGCCGGATCACCGCCGCGCGAGGTAATCGTCGCCTGCACGCTGGTTCGGCCCCAGGTATCCATCGTCGAATAGCAACCGCTGAACACCGCGACGCCGCGGTACAGATCCGGATACCGATGAGCGAGCATCATCGCGCCCTGCGCACCCATCGACGTCCCGGCGATTGCATTGACGCCGTTGGTCCTGAAGTGAGCATCGATCAACGGTGGCAACTCCTTCGCGATGAAGGTTTCCCACTTGTGCAATCCGAGCGCCGGATCCTCGTTCTCCCAATCCGAGAACAAGCTCGCTGATCCCCCGTTGATCATGACGACATGGGCATTCTTGTCAGCAAAAAACGCGGGGGCGCCGCCCATGGTCACCCAGCCGTTCGAGCCCTCACCGCCGTCGACGCCCTGCAGCATGTAGAGCGTCGGGCGCGGAACCGAGTTGTCGGCCGGAAGTAGCACCTCGACACCCACCTCGCGCTTCAAGGCCGGCGACGCAACAGTCAGGCGCGACGCCTGCGCTCCGGTGTGCACTTCACCCACAATTGCCGGTGCCACTATGTCGTCGCGCAGAACTGGAAGCGGTCCGGGATCATCCCGAAATATCTCGGGAACGCTCGATCCGAAATCGAAACTTCCGATACTCCCGGTGCTCTGCTGCGCGTTGGCCGTACCGGCACCGACCAGCGGCGCGGTCGCGACACACGCCGCGATCAGCGCGGCCCCGAGCTTCCCAATCCGGGCACGCGTGTTCACATGGACATTCATCCAGACTCCCAATTTCTAATCCGACAAAGTGAACATACCGTCCAGTTTAAAATCGGCGGTCATTACCGCTGTTTCACAGCGGTGTCGGACTCGCGGATTAGGGTGGAAAGATGCAGCCGGAATCAGTCCTAGTCCTCGACCTGGACCAAATCCGCGCTGTAGTCGGCACAACCACATTTCAACGCGGACTCGACTATTTCCGCCAAGGAGCCGTTCGCGAATTCGAGTGGGACGAGGCGACCCAGACTCTCGAAGGCGAGGTAATCGGCAACGAGGAGTACGTATCTACGGTCTTCCTCAGCCGGCGCACCCATAACAACACCACCAACGTCGCCACGATCCTCCGGGGCATTTGCACGTGCCCGGTGCGCATGAACTGTAAGCACGTCGCTGCCCTGGTCATAGCTGCCGCGGCGAGGTCCTCACAACCACCGGCGCCCAAGAACTGGGAAGACTCGATCCGGGCGTTACTTCGGCCGAATCCTGTCGAACGAGGCGCCAGTGATCTTGGCATTCAATTCACCCTGCGCACCAACGGCCCACGAAACCAACTACTGGTCAAACCCGTGCAACCAGGCGCGCGGGGATGGATTTCCGGGGGCCTCGCGTGGAACAAGCTGGGCAGCTTCCACCAACACCCGGCGCAACACATCCGGATACTCAATGACATCCACCTACTGATCAGTGCCAGGACGGCGTACCGCCACTACAACGCCACCGATTTCGATCTGGCGGACTTCCCCAGTCCCGGCCTGTGGGCGTTGCTCGCCGAGGCGCGCAATGCCGGCATCCCACTCCTCCATGCCAAGCCGAGCCTCGGACCAGTATTGATCGATGACGGAGTGGACGTGTGCATCGACGTGACGCATGGTCCGGACAACGGACTTCAAGTCACACCGCGCCCATTTTTCACGAACGACGGCGAGAGAACATCAGAGCCAACCCCACCGATCTGGGGAACAATCGGTAGCACTGTCCACGGCATCTACGCAGTCGACCACGACGGCAGAATCCGGTTGGCACCGCTGAACACCTCCCTCTCCCCCGCCCTCAAGGACTTCATCAACGCAGGCGACGCCATCGACGTGCCGGCAGAACACCGCGAAACCTTCACCTCCCGCTTCGCGGTCAGACTCAGCTCAATTGCCGACATCGTCTCCAGCGACAATTCGTACGCGTCACCCGAGATCAGCGGTCCGGTCCTTCACCTGCGAGCGAAGTACGGCGATGATCATGGTGTTGACCTGACGTGGGAGTGGCAGTACACCATCGGGAACGATCGATTGACCGTAGAAGTGGGTGAACATCCCGGGTCACTCGACGGCCGCTCTCCCGCCAAGGAACAATCCATCCTCGACACCGTGAGCCCCCTGTTCGGCCCCTCCGACACCACTCGGCCACACACGCGAGAACTGGTCCACGGTTCATTGGCGGGTCTGGACACGATGCGATTCACACTCGATGTCCTTCCATTGCTCCGTGACCATCCAGACGCTGACGTCACCATCGACGGGACACCCGCCAACTATCGCGCCACCGATGATTCGCTTGTCATCGGGCTCTCCACCAGCGCTTCGCCGGACAGCGCCGGATCGGACTGGTTCGACCTCGGGGTCACCGTCAACGCAGACGGCCAAGAAGTGCCCTTTGCCGACATCTTTGCCGCCCTCAGCATCGGCGCCACCGAACTGCTGTTGCCCGACGGCGCATACTTCAGCCTCGACAAACCCGAACTCCGTGAACTGCAACGCCTCATCGCGGAAGCACGCTCACTCCTCGACCGCCCAAACGGTCCGCTGCGAATCAGCAAGTTCCAAGCCGGACTCTGGGACGATCTCACGTCGCTCGGAATCGTCGAACATCAAGCAGCGCAGTGGAAAAAGCAGGTCGACGGGTTGCTCACCCATGCCTCCATCGACCACGTGGATGTCCCGTCGACATTGCTGGCCACACTGCGTCCCTATCAGGTCGACGGATTCCGGTGGCTCAATTTCCTTCTGGAACACGGACTCGGCGGAATACTGGCCGACGACATGGGGCTCGGCAAGACGCTTCAAACACTGGCGATGATTGCCCGTGCACGCCAATCCGATCCGGTGGCACCACCTTTTCTGATCGTTGCCCCGACCAGCGTTGTCTCCAACTGGAAATCCGAAATAGCCAGATTCACACCAGAACTCAGTACGGTCATCGTCACCGGGACACTCAAACGACAGAACCTCGATCTCACCGACATCATTATCGGCGCCGACATCGTCATCACGTCGTACGCGTTGCTCCGCCTCGACTCCGACGCCTATTCTGCCAACAGCTGGTCGGGCCTCATCCTCGATGAAGCCCAGTTCGCAAAGAACCACAAATCCAAAGTCCACCAGTGCGCCCGAAAACTCGAGACGCCGTTCAAACTCGCCATCACCGGCACACCTATGGAGAACAACCTTTCTGAACTGTGGTCACTGCTTGCGATCACGGCTCCCGGACTCTTTCCGAATTCCGCCCACTTCACCGAGCTGTACCGTCGGCCGATCGAAAATGGCGGGGACACAGCGCGATTGGAACAACTGCGCCGACGTGTCAAACCGTTGATGATCAGACGCACCAAGGAGCAGGTGGTTCGCGACCTACCGGCAAAGCAAGAACAAGTACTCGAGATCGACCTCTACCCCAAGCATCGCGCGCTCTACGACACGCATCTCCAACGCGAACGCCAGAAGATCCTCGGCTTGCTGTCCGACGTCGACAAGAACCGTTTCACCATCCTCGCGTCACTGACACTACTTCGCCAACTCAGCCTCGACGCCTCGCTGATCGACGACAAGCACGCGACGATCCCGTCAGCCAAAGTCGACGCACTTCTCGAGCAATTGGACGACGTCATCGCCGGCGGACACCGCGCCTTGATCTTCAGTCAGTTCACCGGTTTCCTCAACGCCGTTCGCCGCCGCCTCCACGCCGATAACATTGAGCACTGCTATCTCGACGGCAACACGCGCGACCGCGGCGACGTGTTGGAAAAGTTCAAAACCGGTGCTGCGCCAGTGTTTTTGATCAGTCTCAAAGCAGGTGGCTTCGGGCTCAACCTCACCGAGGCCGACTACTGTTTCATTCTCGATCCGTGGTGGAACCCCGCCACCGAAGCTCAAGCCGTGGACCGAGCACATCGCATCGGCCAAACCAAGAACGTGATGGTGTACCGCCTCATCGCCAAGGACACGATCGAAGACAAGGTGATGGCTCTCAAAGCCAAGAAATCCGCGCTGTTCGCCAGCGTGATGGACTCCGACGAGCTCCTCAGTTCCACTCTGGGCGCCGAAGACATCCGTTCGCTATTCGAGTAAACGCCAGGCTTGTCCCACCCCGTAATCTCGGGGAACGGTATGGTTATTTGTGAACGGACAACACAGAACTCACGAATGCGGATATCACCACATTCGAACGAGAGGAACCTGAATGGGCGTCACACTTGCCAAGGGCGGCAACGTATCTCTGTCGAAAGCAGCACCCAATCTGACCAAAATCGCTGTCGGACTTGGATGGGACGCACGAAGTACCAGTGGCGCTGACTTCGACCTTGATGCCAGTGCGTTGGTCACCGGCCCGGAACGCAAGGTACTTTCCGATCTTCACTTCGTGTTCTACAACAACCTACGGTCCCCTGACGGTGCCATCGAGCACACCGGCGACAACCTCACCGGCGAAGGCGACGGAGACGACGAGGTAATCAACATCGACCTCCCGGCGGTACCGCCCAACGTCACCAACATCTTCTTCCCGGTATCGATCCACGACGCCGACGCGCGCCTCCAATCCTTCGGCCAGGTCACCAATGCCTACATTCGCGTGGTCGACCTCTCCACCGGATCAGAGCTTGCTCGCTACGACCTGTCCGAAGATGCGTCCACAGAGACAGCCATGCTCTTCGGTGAGGTGTACCGACACAACAACGAGTGGAAGTTCCGGGCAATCGGCCAGGGATACGCGTCAGGCCTAGCGGGCATCGCCCGTGACTACGGCGTCAACATCTGACATCGCGCCACGAACATGGGGTCCGAGCCTGATTCAGGCTCGGACCCCATGTTCGTTCCAGCGGTACTTTTAGCGCTGAAGGACTGCCCGCGCAAGATACTGCGCCCAGGGCATATCCGACGTCGAGACCATCCCTACCAGGTCATATCCGATCGCGCCGACCAGATCGAGAACCTCGATCGTGGTGCCGGCAGACTTGCCCGGAATCGCGGGCTCTGCAACCAACGCCGGGGACGATCGGATCTGGCCAAGAGTTCCCGCAACAAGGTGATGTCGATCCGACGGCTCCAGCCCCGCGGCAACAGCGAGCAGGACAAGAAGGTCAATCGCCCGCGCAGGTCCCGCCGACGCAACGGGAACCCCGTCGACAATGCAATTCCACAACACGTCTGCATCTGCACTCGCTGAACGCCCACGACGAGTCAGGACAATCCGGCCCTTCAGCTTCCTGGCCAAACCCCAGCTTCGGAGCAGCACAAACAAACGCTGAGCCTTGGGAAGATTAACCGGCTCGAGTTCCGGCTGGTCCAGCGCCGCATCGACCGTCGACAGAAATGACTCGACATCGATTCCATCGTCCCCGATCAACGTCAGCAACATCTGAAGCCGCGCGCCCACAGCAACACGTATCTGCGACGAAGACTCGGACCGATCATCGAGTCGCGCCATCGCAAAGACGTCATGCAACTCAGGTGCGCTAGCCGGCGCGAGCAATTCGAAAAGATTCCAGATATCGAAGGTGCGTGGGAACGACGCGATAGCGGACTCGCGCGCCACCGTTCCGACACAACGAGCCAATCGCTCGTTGACCTCCTCCAACACAAACTTATTCGGCTCGAAATCGGTTTGTGCCCACTCCAGAGTCCACTCCCGAGAGCGCAATTCCTCGGAAAGCAGCACCCGCAATAGTTGCTCGAATTCTTCAGGTCCCGCACATTCTTCGGGCGGGCACGCACCAACACCTTCGATGCACACCGCGGGTTTGTCCGCGGCCTCGTCGTCAACCGATTCGAGAGTCACAGAATGCCGCCACGCACCGGCTCGTCCGTACCGGTACTGGATCATGTCACCGGGAGATATCAGAACTTCGTGAACGTGGACCTCGTTCTCGGCGACTGCGCTCTGGCCGCGGCTACGACGATCAGCCACACGATTACGCGGAGTGTATTCCAGAAAATCACCAGGAAACCGTGTGCCGATCTTCCGCCACGAATGTCCATGCATATCGTGCCAACCCATTGCCCGTTGAACTACGGCATGGAAATCGTCGAGCGTGAAATCGGAATCGACAATCAACCGCCGCGATATCTGCGTGGACACCTCTTCAAGCCGAATCGAGATTCGTAGACCTGCCGGCAATGAACCGCGCTGTCCACGCGAGTTCATCGAGGGATGTTCGGGCACAGCGGGAGTCTGCTGTGAAGCAGAGGGTTCTTGCTGATCCAATCCTGTCGGCACAAGTCGCAGGTGCGAGCCACTGGAGTTGCGGAGGCCAACCATAGCTGTTCACTATGCCACGAACTACTGACATCCCATGAGTTTTGTCGTCGCTACATACCCTGTTTGCGGAGTTTTAACCCGCCCGCGATGGTGCGAACGGTACGTTCGGTCGATCCGAGGCGAGGGGTGTACCGTTCGCTCGATCGCGGGGGTGTTTCGGGGACACGAAAAAACCCCCCAACAATGTTGGGGGGCTTTCTCAAGTTGTGTTCGGCGGTGTCCTACTCTCCCACACCCTGTCGAGTGCAGTACCATCGGCGCTGAAGGGCTTAGCTTCCGGGTTCGGAATGGGACCGGGCGTTTCCCCTTCGCTATGACCGCCGTAACTCTATGAAACTGTCACAGTAACTAACCGTGAACCAGATCCTCCACACACCCACCGACAAGTGTCGGTGAATGATGGGGAATCGAATTCAAGGTATCTGTGTGTTGTTTCAGATACCGCACAGTGGACGCGTAGCTTCTTTGTGGTAAGTCCTCGGCCTATTAGTACCAGTCACCTGCATACATTACTGTACTTCCAGTTCTGGCCTATCAACCCGGTGGTCTGCCGGGGGCCTTACCCCCTCGAGGGGGTGAGAAACCTCATCTTGGAACAGGCTTCCCGCTTAGATGCTTTCAGCGGTTATCCCTTCCGAACGTAGCTAACCAGCGGTGCTCCTGGCGGAACAACTGGCACACCAGAGGTTCGTCCGTCCCGGTCCTCTCGTACTAGGGACAGCCTTCCTCAAGTTTCTTACGCGCGCGGCGGATAGAGACCGAACTGTCTCACGACGTTCTAAACCCAGCTCGCGTGCCGCTTTAATGGGCGAACAGCCCAACCCTTGGGACCTACTCCAGCCCCAGGATGCGACGAGCCGACATCGAGGTGCCAAACCATCCCGTCGATATGGACTCTTGGGGAAGATCAGCCTGTTATCCCCGGGGTACCTTTTATCCGTTGAGCGACACCGCTTCCACTTGCCGGTGCCGGATCACTAGTCCCGACTTTCGTCCCTGCTCGACCTGTCAGTCTCACAGTCAAGCTCCCTTGTGCACTTGCACTCGACACCTGATTGCCAACCAGGCTGAGGGAACCTTTGGGCGCCTCCGTTACATTTTGGGAGGCAACCGCCCCAGTTAAACTACCCACCAGGCACTGTCCCTGAACCAGATCATGGTCCGAGGTTAGAGGTCCAATTCGATCAGAGTGGTATTTCAACAACGACTCCACGATAACTGGCGTCACCGTTTCACAGTCTCCCACCTATCCTACACAAACCGAACCGAACACCAATACCAAGCTGTAGTGAAGGTCCCGGGGTCTTTTCGTCCTGCCGCGCGTAACGAGCATCTTTACTCGTAATGCAATTTCGCCGAGTCTACGGTTGAGACAGCTGAGAAGTCGTTACGCCATTCGTGCAGGTCGGAACTTACCCGACAAGGAATTTCGCTACCTTAGGATGGTTATAGTTACCACCGCCGTTTACTGGGGCTTAAATTCTCAGCTTCGCTCCGAAGAACTAACCGGTCCTCTTAACCTTCCAGCACCGGGCAGGCGTCAGTCCGTATACATCGTCTTACGACTTCGCACGGACCTGTGTTTTTAGTAAACAGTCGCTTCTCACTGGTCTCTGCGGCCCCACCCAGCTCAGACAGTAAATGTCGTCACCAGACAGGGCCCCCCTTCTCCCGAAGTTACGGGGGCATTTTGCCGAGTTCCTTAACCATAGTTATCTCGATCGCCTTAGTATTCTCTACCTGACCACCTGTGTCGGTTTGGGGTACGGGCCGTGTGAAAGCTCGCTAGAGGCTTTTCTCGGCAGCATAGGATCACTGAATTCGCCTCAATCGGCTACGCATCACGTCTCAGGCTTAATGCGACCCGGATTTGCCTAGGTCACGCCCTACACGCTTACACCGGTATTACCACTGACCGGCCCAGCTACCTTCCTGCGTCACCCCATCGCTTGGCTACTACCAGATCAGGTCCCGTGCATCCACCAACTCGAGACCCGAAGGTCTTCTCGTGGCTTCAGGACGGTTAGTATCACTGATTCACCATGGGCGCGTTCACACGGGTACGGGAATATCAACCCGTTGTCCATCGGCTACGCCTGTCGGCCTCGTCTTAGGTCCCGACTCACCCTGGGCGGATTAACCTGGCCCAGGAACCCTTGGTCATTCGGCGGACGAGTTTCTCACTCGTCTTTCGCTACTCATGCCTGCATTCTCACTCGTGTGGCCTCCACGGCTAGGTCACCCTGCCGCTTCCATGGCCACACGACGCTCCCCTACCCATCCACACACCTGCCAGAAAATCCTTGGATCAACTGGGGGCTATTGCGTGAATGCCGCAGCTTCGGTGGTGTACTTGAGCCCCGCTACATTGTCGGCGCAGGATCACTTGACCAGTGAGCTATTACGCACTCTTTCAAGGGTGGCTGCTTCTAAGCCAACCTCCTGGTTGTCTTCGCGACCCCACATCCTTTTCCACTTAGTACACGCTTAGGGACCTTAGCTGGCGATCTGGGCTGTTTCCCTCTCGACTACGAACCTTATCGCCCGCAGTCTCACTGCCGCGCTCTCACTCACCGGCATTCGGAGTTTGGCTGATTTCGGTAAGCTTGTGGGCCCCCTAGACCATCCAGTAGCTCTACCTCCGGTGAGAAACACGCGACGCTGCACCTAAATGCATTTCGGGGAGAACCAGCTATCACGGAGTTTGATTGGCCTTTCACCCCTACCCACAACTCATCCCCTCAGTTTTCAACCTAAGTGGGTTCGGTCCTCCACGACGTCTTACCGTCGCTTCAACCTGGCCATGGGTAGATCACTCCGCTTCGGGTCTAGAGCATGCCACTATGATCGCCCTATTCGGACTCGCTTTCGCTACGGCTACCCCACACGGGTTAACCTCGCGACATGCCACTAACTCGCAGGCTCATTCTTCAAAAGGCACGCCATCACCCCCCACACCGAAGTGTGCAAAGGCTCTGACGGATTGTAAGCGCACGGTTTCAGGTACTATTTCACTCCCCTCCCGGGGTACTTTTCACCTTTCCCTCACGGTACTAGTCCGCTATCGGTCACCAGGGAGTATTCAGGCTTATCGGGTGGTCCCGACAGATTCACACCAGATTTCACGGGCCCGGTGCTACTTGGGTTTCCATTACAACAGTCACAAAGTTTTCGTGTACGGGATTCTCACCCTCTACGACAGGCCGTTCCAGACCACTTCCACTAACCTCATGATTTCTTACTGTTGGCCAACACGGCAGCATTGACAAAATGAACCCCACAACCCCACGAATGCAACACCTGCCGGCTATCACACACCCATGGTTTAGCCTCTTCCGCTTTCGCTCGCCACTACTCACGGAATCACGGTTGTTTTCTCTTCCTGTGGGTACTGAGATGTTTCACTTCCCCACGTTCCCTCCACACGCCCTATATATTCAGGCGCGGGTAACACGACATCACTCGTGCTGGGTTTCCCCATTCGGACATCCTCGGATCACAGCTCGGTTGACAGCTCCCCGAGGCTTATCGCAGCCTCCTACGTCCTTCATCGGCTCCTGGTGCCAAGGCATCCACCGTACGCTCTTCATTACTTACAACAAAGATGCTCGCGTCCACTGTGCAGTTCTCAAACAACACACAA
>NZ_NSDY01000002.1:16262-1268762 GCF_002300185.1 Rhodococcus sp. ACPA4 | reverse complement strand
CGTCAGCGATGCGGCGACTGTCATGTTCCTGAACGAGCCCCGATTCGGCGACTTCATCGCGGACGACATCTGTGACACGTCGAAAGCCCGCGAAGCCCTCATGTGCATCTCTGCAGAGAGCAGAGAAGAGGTGGACAGCTTTGTCGATGCAGCCATCGCGGCCGGCGGCACCAAGTGGATGGAGCCTCAGGATCACGGCTTCATGTACGGACGTGCATTCCGCGACCTCGACAATCACGTCTGGGAGGTCATGTGGATGGACCCGGCTGCGGCAAATCCCCAGTAGTGGCGAATCCGCAGTAAGACTGCAACCGTCAGGGGTTGTGCGCGGGTTTCGCGTGCAACCCCTGATTTATTACAGCTCGGCCGGTAGACCGAACCTGGGAAACAGGCTGAGATCGAAGAAGCAGGTCACATGCGATATCCCCGACTCGGTGACGTCGAGAACATGCAGCTGGAAGGCATGGTGAATGCCGTCCTCCTGACGCATGTAGAGCCCGAACGCCGGCTGACCGTTGGCCGATGTAGGTAGTAGACGCATTGCCCCTGGCCCGTCGGCCGGGCATTTGTCCCCGATGAGCTGGCCGATCGCCTCGGGGCCGCGGTACCAACCCTCGAACGGCGGCATTTCCCAGACCGCGTCGCGCGTGAACAGCGCGACGATGGCGTCGACGTCGTAGCTCTCGAAGCTACGGACGTATTCACGCAGCAATGTTCGCGCTTCCCCGGAACTGGGTTCGATGAGAGTGTCTTCGGTAGGCGCGATATTGCTGATCTGTGCGCGCGCTCGTTGTAGAACGCTGTTGACCGCGGTCGTGGTGGTATCGAGGGCTTCGGCTACCTCTGCCGCTTTCCACTGCAACACGTCGCGCAACACCAATACCGCTCGCTGCCTCGGAGAGAGATGCTGCAGCGCCGCGATCAATGCCAACCGCACCGAATCTCGCTGCACCACCATGACGGCCGGATCGTTCACATCACCCAGCGACGAGTCGGCGATAGGTTCGAGCCAGGCGATCTCATTGCGCTCGATCAACTCGTCGGATGGATCCGAACTGGGCGCACCCAACCCTGTCGGAAGTGGTCGCTTGGCGCGCCCTTCCAAGGCGGTCAAACACGTATTCGTCGCGATACGATAAAGCCAGGTTCGAAACGACGATTGGCCGCGGAAACCGTCGAACCCCCGCCACGCGCGGATGAATGTTTCCTGGACCTGGTCCTCAGCATCATGGATGGAACCCATCATGCGATAGCAGTGCGCCAGAAGCTCTCGCCGATACGGATCGGCAAGTGTCAGAAAATCGCTGTCCAACGCCTGATCGACTGTCATTTCCTCAGACTAGTTGCCAAAGCCGAGATACACAGGAGGACTCGAGGCAACAACACATGTCATTTCCTGCCCCACAAACGAGAGGTTCCTATGCACGACACCACATCGATCAGCCACACTTTCGACGCTATCGCTCTCAAAGAGATGGACCCAGCACTCCTTGCGCTCGCAGTCTTGGAGGCAGCGGAGCGGGCGTCCATTTCCGTCGAAGCCTTGCAGCAAGCGATGAATGTAGCCGCGCTCGCTCACATCGACCAGAACCGCAAGAACGGAATCAAAAACCCGGAGGACCCCTATATCGTCCACCCGTTGCGCAATGTTCTCAGGCTCCTCCGATACGGATGCGTCGATGCCGACGTTCTGGCGGCCACGGCTCTCCACGACACGGTGGAAGATCAACCCCGCGCCGTTATCGAACTGTTGTCCGGCCACCCGACCTCCGAAGAGGACAAATCCTTACTCCAACAGTTAGCGTCACAGGCCATTTCGAATACCTTCGGCAGTCGAGTAGCGAATATCGTTGCAGCCGTTACTAATCCGATCAACGACAGTCAAGATGGAAATACTGTCAGTTATCAGGATCATGTCGTGGCGGCAATTGAAGATCCCGCCGTATTTCTCGTCAAATTCAGCGATTTCGTCGACAACGCGGGCAGCGTGAAGCATCTCGGCGAGCCGACGCGAACAAGGCTGTCCGCCAAGTACGCCCCCCTGGTCCGGTATTTCCGCACGGGGGCAAGCACACTCGGTAACCAGTTGAATCTTCCCCAGTCCGGACTTGACGACATCACTCACCATCTCGACGAACTGGAGGCTCGACTTCCGGTTGAGAGCTCAGATCCCCGCGAGCCCGAAAGCACTTCTACAGCAACGTAACTGGCAGTCATCGCAGTGAGGCCTGGGTTGAACCCTTGCCGCGAGTCACTCGGGGCCGCGCCGGGGTAGATCCGATTAAACCTGTGAGACGCAATTTCCTTGCTCTGCATTTGCGTGGCGTTAACGTACTCGCCAGTAGTACCGACGGGTAACACTGGCCAGTAGCATAGGGCAAATTCAAAACTACTGCGCCAGAATCGAATTTGTTACCCACGAGTATTCGTTTTCGGCCCCGACTCGGCGCTCCGTGATCCGCATCACAACGCCGAAAGTGTCTGTGGCACAGCCAATTAAACGATAAGCGTTACCGCAGTTCACGTTGACTAATATTCTTGAATTCGCCCAGGTGACATGTGGGCGCACATACTGCATCCTTAGATAAACCAGGGACTCCCTGGAGGCAGAAACACTATGTTGCTATTTCGTGATTGGAGCGGTTCTGAGTCCATGCCACAGGCGTGACGCGTGCACTCGGCGTCACCGGACTCACGAACCCACATGGCAAACACCTGCAGATGCGTATCCGGGGGCTAGCAATTCGCATCACCGCAGTTTTTGTCACAGCAGCAGTGCCCACAACCCGGAGCAAGTCAAAACCACAGCATGACGGTATGTGACGCACGATCAGCCCATATCGCGTCGTACGCGACGTATGAATCTCATCAAGGACGGTGGCAGTGACAATGTTCAAACGAATCGCAGTGGTCAATCGAGGTGAGGCCGCAGTCCGCCTGATCAGGGCAGTACGCGAACTGAATGCTGAACACGACTACGGCATTCGCGTCATTGCACTGCACACAGAGGCCGAGCGTCGGGCCATGTTCGTTCGCCAGGCAGACGAGGGCGTAACGCTGCGCAGCACCGGAACCGGCAGTCCGTATCTCGACTACGTCGAACTCGAACGGGCGTTGCTTGCAGCCAAGGCCGACGCAGTCTGGGTCGGCTGGGGCTTTGTCGCCGAAGATCCGGCCTTCGCGGAGATCGTGGCAAAACTTGGCATCACGTTCATCGGCCCCAGCGCCGACGCCATGCGACTGCTCGGCGACAAGGTTGCCGCGAAGATCCTCGCCGAGAAGGTCGGCGTCCCCGTCGCGCCGTGGAGCGGTGGGCCGGTCGACACGCGCGCCGACGCTCGTCGTCACGCACAGGCCATCGGCTACCCGCTGATCATCAAGGCTCGCAGTGGTGGTGGTGGACGAGGAATCCGCAAGGTCTGGGCCGAGGACGAACTCGAAGTTGCACTCGAGCGCACGCAGGGTGAGGCCGAACGTTCCTTCGGCGATCCCGTCGTATTCCTCGAACGCCTGGTCACCGACGCACGCCACGTCGAGGTGCAGATCATCGCCGACAACCACGGCAATGTCTGGGCCCCCGGCGTCCGCGACTGCTCGATTCAGCGTCGCAACCAGAAGGTCATCGAGGAATCTGCCTCCCCCGTCCTGACCGAAGAGCAGTCGGATCACCTCAAAGAGGTGTCGGCAGAACTCGTCAAGGCTGCGGGATACCAGGGCGCAGGCACTGTCGAGTACCTGTACCAGCCCGAGAACAAGCTGTTCACGTTCCTCGAGGTCAACACACGCCTGCAGGTCGAGCACCCCATCACCGAGGTCACCACGGGCATCGACCTGGTCAAGCTGCAGATCCTTGTTGCCAGCGGTGAGGAATTGGTCGGCGATTGCCCGCCCGCATTCGGTCACGCCGTCGAGGCTCGTCTCAACGCCGAAGACGCCGACAACGATTTTGCGCCGGCACCCGGCACCGTCCAGTTGCTGAAGTTCCCCCTCGGCTCGGGCATCCGCGTCGACACCGGAATCGCGGCTGGCGACGTCATTCCTCCCGACTACGACTCGATGGTCGCCAAGGTCATCGCCTGGGGACGCACCCGCCCGGAAGCCCTCGCACGCCTGCGCACGGCGTTGCGGGAAACCACCGTCGTACTCGACGGCGGCACCACTACCAAGTCGTTCCTCCTCGATCTTCTCGATCGTGACGAGGTCATCTCGGCGTCCGCCGACACCGGTTGGCTGGACCGCACCGGCGCTCTGGATTCCACGACGCGTCGCGCCGACGTCGCGCTTGTCGCCACCGCGATCGACGCCTACGACGCCGAGGAATCGCTCGAGCGCGCAGCATTCCTCGCGTCCGCCCGTGGTGGCCGTCCCCGCGCCAACCACGCGATCGGCCGCACCGTCGAGCTCAACTACCAAGGTCAGGCGTACAAGCTGACCGTCGGCCGTACCGGTCCGCACAGCTATCGCGTCGACGGCGATGCCGGTGATGTCGAGGTGGACGTCGATCGGCTCGGCGACTTCGAGTCACGCCTGGTCATCGGTGATCGACGTTTCCACATTGTCTCCGTCGCAAGCCCGTCGCGCTACCTCGTCGAGGTCGACGGCATCAGCCACCAGATCAGCCAGGACGACGCCGGTGTTGTCCGCGCGCCCGCTCCCGCTGTGGTTGTCGCAGTGCCGGTTTCCGTCGGAGACGACGTCGAAGCCGGTTCTACCCTTGTGGTTCTCGAATCCATGAAGATGGAAACCGCGGTTCGCGCGCCGTATGCCGGAAAGGTCCGCGAGGTCCTTGCGACGGTCAACTCGCAGGTCGACGCGGGAGCACCGCTGCTGCGTGTCGATCAGGTAGGCGACGAAGCTGTCACCGAGAAGGCTCCGCGCGTCGAATTCGATCTGTCCGCTTCGACTTCCGGTTCGGACACCCGCTCCGACGCTCTGGCCCAGCTCGAAGCCCTGACCGCGATGATCAGCGGTTACGACGTCAGCGGCAAGCATGCCAATGCGGTTCTCGCCGAGTACGACGCACTGCGCAGCGCTCTCGAGTCGGAAGATCGCGAACTGGTGCAGGCGGAACTTGCCGTTCTGACCACGTTCGCCGATATCTGCGAGCTCTCCCGCAACAAGCCCACGTCAGGCGAGACGGAGAAGGACGAGTCCGTCCACAGCCCGCGCGAGCATTTCCACACGTTCCTGCATTCGCTGGACGTCGAACGTGAGGGCGTCCCGGCGTCGTTCCGCACTCGCCTCGAGCGCGCCCTGCGCCACTACGACGTCACCGATCTCGACGATCGTGTCGCCGTCGAAGAAGCTGTCTACCGACTCTTCCTCGCATTGCAGCGCATGGAAGCCCAGATCCCGGTCATCGCAGCACTTCTCGAAGGCTGGCTCGCCGGCGACAAGGCTCCCGGCTGCTCGGCGCAGGAACTGAACGAGGTCCTCGACCGGCTGATCGTGGCAACGCAGGTGCGCTTCCCGGTTATCGGTGACGTCGCCCGCAACCTTCGATTCCGGTTCTTCGACGAGCCGCGCATCCGCAAGGTTCGCGAAGACGTGTACGACGGTGTGCGCGGAAACATCGCGTACCTCGAAGAGCAGCCGGACGCTGCAGACCGCGCCAAGCGGATCGCCAATCTCGTGGCAACGCCGGAACCGCTGCTCGATCTCTTGGGCCGCAAGATCGGTCTGGGTAGCCGTGACGGCGGACCGTTGGTCGAGGTCATCACGCGCCGCTACTACAAGATTCACTCCTTCGAGGACGTGCGGGCATTCGAGCATGTCGACCGTCGCTTTGTCACCGGTAACTTCGACCTCAAGGGTGACGGTCTCCATCTGGTCTCGACCGTAGCCGAATTCGACGCTCTCGGAACCGCTCTCGACGACGTCACCACGATCGCGCAGGACGCCCCGGCCGGTCGCGGTCTGGTGATCGACATCTACCTCGACTGGCCGAATCAGCCGGCCGACGGTGACACTCTTGTCGAGACACTCCGAACTGCGCTCTCTCGCAACGAGACCGTCAACCGCTCACGCCGCGTGACGGTCATCGTCTGCAACCCGAACGGTGATCCGGTCCGCTGGGTCACGTTCCGCCCTGTTGCCGGAGAACTGGTCGAGGACCAGATCATTCGCGACATGCACCCGTTGACCGGTCAGCGTCTCGACATGTGGCGTCTGAAGAACTTCAACGGCAAGCGCCTTCCCGCCCCGGAGAACACCTACCTGTTCCACCTCTCCGCCAAGGAAAACCCGTCGGACGAGCGTCTGATCGCGCTGGCCGAGATTCGCGACGTGACACCGCAACTCGACGACGAAGGCCGGATGGTTGCGCTTCCCGCAATCGAACGCACCCTCGCCGCGTGCCTCGACGGTATCCGCCGCGCCCAGAGCCAACGCGGCGACAAGCGTCGTCTTGCCGCCAACCGGGTTGTTCTCTACGTGTGGCCACTTGCCGACGTTCCCGCTGATCGATTCTCCGTGATCGCACAGAACGCCGCCCGCCTCACCGTCGGCGCCGGAATCGAAGAGATCACCCTGATCACGCGTCTCAAGGATCCCAAGGGCGGAGCGCCCGAGGAAGTTGCGTTGCGCTTCTCGTACCGCGCCGGCGCCGGGGTGGTCATCAACAAGACCACCCCGCCCACCGAGCCGCTGCTCCCCCTCGACTCGTACGCCCAGAAGGTGCAGAGCTCACGCGCTCGCGGCACCGTCTACCCGTACGAACTGGTGCCACTCCTCACCGGCAACAAGGGCACGTTCGTCGAGCACGATTTCGACGACGCCGGAGTTCTGGCTCCCGTCGACCGCCCGTTCGGCCTCAACAAGGCCGGAATTGTTGTCGGACTTGTCAACACGCCGACACCTCGCTACCCCGAGGGCATGACCCGCGTCGCACTGTTCGGTGATCCCACGAAAGCACTGGGAACTGTTGCCGAGGCCGAGTGCTCCCGCGTTGTCGCTGCCATCGACCTGGCTGAGAAGCTGAACGTGCCCGTCGAGTGGTTTGCACTGTCCTCCGGTGCCACCATCTCCATGGACAGCGGCACCGAGAACATGGACTGGGTCTCCCGCGGCCTGCGCCGGATCATCACGTTCACGCAGAACGGCGGCGAGATCAACATCGTTGTCACCGGCATCAACGTCGGCGCGCAGCCGTACTGGAACGCCGAAGCCACGATGCTCATGCACACCAAGGGCATTCTGGTGATGACCCCGGACAGCGCCATGGTTCTGACCGGCAAGCAGTCACTGGACTACTCCGGTGGTGTCTCGGCTGAAGACAACTTCGGCATCGGCGGCTACGACCGCGTCATGGGCCCCAACGGCCAGGCACAGTACTGGGCACCCGACCTCACGGCCGCGTGCGAAATCCTGTTCCGCCACTACGCGCACTCGTACCTCGCTCCCGGAGAACGCTTCCCGCGTCGGGCGAACACAGCCGACCCGGTCGACCGTGACGTGCGTAGTTTCCCGCACACCCACCCGTCGAGCGACTTCGAGACCGTCGGCGACGTCTTCTCGTCCGTCAAGAACCCGGATCGCAAGAAGCCCTTCGACATTCGGACGGTCATGCGTTCGGTGGTCGACCAGGACCACTCCGTGCTCGAGCGGTGGGCCGACATGGCCGGCGCAGACACCTCCGTGGTGATCGACGCGCACCTCTCCGGATACCCGGTCACCGTTGTCGGCATCGAGTCTCGCGCAATTCCGCGTAAGGGACACTTCCCCGCCGACGGTCCGGACACCTGGACGTCGGGAACGCTGTTCCCGAACTCGTCGAAGAAGACGGCCCGCGCCATCAACGCTGCAAGTGGCAACCGTCCGATCGTGGTGCTGGCCAACCTGTCCGGCTTCGACGGCTCCCCCGAGTCGCTGCGCAACATTCAGCTGGAATACGGCGCCGAGATCGGCCGGGCCATCGTCAACTTCGACGGCCCGATCGTGTTCTGCGTCGTCTCCCGCTACCACGGTGGCGCGTTTGTGGTGTTCTCCGGAGCACTCAACGACAACATGGAAGTTCTGGCCGTGGAAGGATCGTTTGCGTCCGTCCTCGGCGGCGCACCCGCCGCAGCGGTGGTGTTCACTCGCGACGTGAACACCCGCACCAACAAGGACCCGAAGGTTCAGCAGCTGGAATCGGATCTTGCCGCAGCGAAGGACGACACCGAAAAGGCACGCCTGCGAGTCGAACTGAGTGCCCAGCGCATCGCAGTGCGCTCCGACAAGCTCGGCGAGGTGGCATCGGAGTTCGAGGCCATCCACAACATCCAGCGCGCCCGTGAGGTCGGATCGGTGGATGCGATCGTGCCTGCCGCCGAACTGCGTCCGCAGATCATCGCGGCCGTCGAGCGTGGCATGAAGCGCGCAGTCGCGCAGCAGTAATCACAGCAGACAGATGGCCCCCGTCGGATAATTCCGGCGGGGGCCATCTGTGTTTCAGCTCTTGTTCTCGGGCAGCACCAACCGCTCGATGACGGGCGAGGCGACGGCAGCTAGAGTCGTTGCGCCGCACGCACATCCGATTGCCTGTGCCCAGGCAAGCGGACCGAGTGGAGTGCAACCGAGGAACTGGCTCACGACCGGGGTACTGACAAGAATGCTGAGCACCCCAACAGACCCCACAGCCGTCGCGACTACCAGTGGACTTCTCGATTCGATCAAGGTTTGACCGAGCTGAGTACCCACCAACGCCACCAGAGCCACCGTCGACGCACGCCGCGCTCGACCGGTCATCCGGGCAAGAATCCACGCGGACAGAGCACCGGCCGCGGTTGCGCCGCCGCGGACGGCAATGGTGCGCCACAAAGCGTCTGCGTCCGTGGCCGGCGTATCGCTGCGGCCCTCGGCAGTCGGCGTACTCACTGCCAATGCCGCGGCGGGCAACGCATCGGTCATAAGATTGACCAGCAACATCTGCCGCGCATTGAGCGGAGATATCCCGGACAAAGCGCTACCCATCAAGGCAAACGCCACTTCACCCGCGTTACCGCCGAGCAGGACACCCACCGCGGAGCGCACCCGCTGCCATAACTGCGCTCCTTCGTCGAGCGCGTCGATCAGTCCACTGACCCGACCTTCCAGAAGGACGATGTCCGCGGCGCCCCTGGCAGGATCGCTTCCGCTGGACGCAACTCCGATACCCACGCTGGCAGCGCGGATCGCTGCAGCGTCGTTAGCGCCGTCACCCACCATCGCGCACACCGAGCCACTGGACTCCAGAGCATGGACAACCTGCACCTTGTGCTCAGGTGTCATCCGCGCGAACACGGTTCGTTCCGCGACCGCTGCCTCCTTTTCGGTGTGGGACATGTTCTCCCACTCCGAACCGGTGAGCACGTCATCCGGGTCCACGTCCAACCCCAACTCCCCCGCAACCGCTGCCGCGGTCAGTGGATGATCGCCGGTAATGACCCGCACGCCCAGTCCCCGATCGCGAAGTTCCGCGACAAGTTGCCCGGCATCGGAGCGGAGGGTGTCGGAAAGCCCGAGCAGTCCCACCGGCTCCAGATCATGTGCGCAGCACTCTTCCAGAAACTCGGGATCCTGCGCAGCACGCTGAGCGGCCGACTCGGACAGCTCACGCTGAGCCACCGCGATGACCCGGAGTCCGCGCTTTGCCATCTTCTTGACATGCCCTGAGGACACACGCTTTTTCGATGCGGCTGCATGCGAAACGAACTCGGGTGAACCTTTGAGGGCAATCCGATGCCCGATCAGCGCGGCAGAATACGGCCGGCCGGATCGGAACGGCACCATCGCCGACGCTTCCGCATCCTCGAATACAAGTGGATGCGCCAAAACGTCGTCGGCTGCACTGACAACAGCCGCGTCGGTCGAGTGAAAGACCTGATCTCCACTGTTACTCAAGGCACTTCGCGCGGCAACTTCCAGAATCCGATTTCCCCGCCATCCGTCGACCCGCTCTACTGCCGCGACGTGCAGATGGTTCTCGCTCAGCGTTCCGGTTTTGTCGAAGCACACCACGTCCACACGACCCAGCGCTTCGATCGAACGCGGTGAACGTACCAGCGCTCCCACCGAGGTCAGTCTGCGCGCAGCGGCCTGCTGCGCCAGCGTGGCAACCAACGGCAGACCTTCCGGCACAGCGGCAACGGCAACAGCGACGCCACCGGTCACCGCCTGCCGTAGCGCTGTGCCACGTAGCAGTCCTAGCGCGGTCACCAACGCCCCGCCGCCGAGACTGACGGGGAGCGTTTTTCGGGTGAGATCTCGGAGTCTGTGCGTCAATCCCACTTCGGGGCCACGCTGCGGTGCCCGGACATCGACTTTGCGCGCTTCGGTCTGCGAGCCCACGGCGGTCACCACTGCGCGAGCCGCGCCGGCAACGACGGTTGTGCCAGCGTAGATCATGCAGCTTCGCTCGGCCACCGGCACTCCTGGAGTGGGGTCGGTCTGTTTCTCGACCGGCATGGATTCTCCGGTCAAAGAGGATTCGTCGACCTCGAGCGAATCGACGTCGAGAAGCCGAGCGTCGGCAGGCACCACATCTCCGGATTCGAGAACGAGGATATTGCCGATTCTCAATTGATCTGCCGGAACCCGCTCAGGCTCCGACCCGTTCGATACCCGTCGCGCCAACGGCTCCTGCACCCGAAGTAGTTCACGAACAACATGTTCCGAGTGCAGTCGCTGGATCGCAGACAGAGTGGCATTGCCGGTCAATACGGAGCCCACCAGAAATGCATCGATCGGCGAGCCCAGAATTGCACTGGCCGCCGATCCCGTCGCCAGCACCGGCGTCAAGGGATCCGACAACTCGGATCGGACCGCATCCAGAACGTCACGGCCCACCCGGACCGGCGCAGCGACGCGCGCCAAGCTTCCGGATCGTGTTTCAGCCGGCGCCTTCTCGTCGGGCGACGGTAGTTCGTGTAGCACTTCGTCGGTACCCAGTTCATGCCAGTCGTTACGCGAGGAACCTTCGGGTACTTCGACACCGACTGCCGAGCGCGCCAACCTGAACCCGGTCCACAGCGCGGCGCCGGCCCCGACCGTAATCGGCCCCGGCCCGCGTCCGCGTACGCCGGGAAGCATGACCAATGCACCCAGGACCGAAGCACCGCTGGATAATTCGACGCCGCGTCTCGTCGCCGCCCGCGCCGCCGGCAGAGCATGCAGCACGCGCCATACTCCGGCAAGGTCGTGTTCGAGGATATCCGCCGACGGCGGCGCCCGATCAGGCTCGGCCACACCGATCCTGAGCACAGCGGGCCCGGAGAGGCGGACTGAACTGACCACGCAGACATGTGCGCGGGCTTCCGACAGCGTCGTCAGCGCCGATTCCAAAGCCCGGTCGACCTCTCGGTCGCTGTCGCCGGGAACCTCGAGGAGTTCGTCGAAACCGCCGCGCAGAGACCCGAGAGTGTCGACATCGAGGCTGACGGCGCGCACCCCAGCAATCCGCAATTCCGCTACTACGGCTTGTGCCAACGGTTTGCGGGTGGGACGCACAAGCACATCCGCGCCGCCGATCCGATGCCAGCCAACAGTAAGCTTGTCGTTTCCCAGTTTTCGCCGCGAACGGTTCCAGATATGAACCCGGTCCGAGTCCGCGACACCGCGGATGTCTGCCACCCGAAGCTCCTGTGTGAGGAGTACACGCGGATCGATCAGAACTGTGTCGACCCGGTCGAGCCGCCGAGCGGCACCGGGGTCGACAACCAGCGATCCCTCGCGCTGCCACAGCTCCCTCGTCAGTACTGCGGCAAACGCCTCTCGGGAAATCCGCAACGCCCTCGGCGCCGCAACGCGCACTGCCGTCGATGCGATCTCGGAATTCTGTGTGACAGCACCGATCACAGCACCACTTGCCAACTGGGCCAGCGCTACTCGCTCCGCGTGACGCTCACCTTGCCCGCGGCTCTCACCGTCCGGCACCTCCGACGACACGGCAACACCCCACTCCTGCGATGCATTACGCAGGCTCCAGGCCTCGCCGAGCAGCAGCGACCGCATGCCGAGATCAACCGTCAACGCCGCAGGGGCCTGTGTCACCACGTCGGTCACCGACTTGGCCGATTCGAGGATCAGATCGGTCAATTCGCGCCCGAGCATACGTTCCAACTGCTGACGCAGAGCCGGTTGATGATGCAGGACCGAGACGCCGGCCGCGAGCAACGACGATCCAGGCAGGTTCGGTACCCGCGTCACCGAACCTGCCAGTGCCGGAACAATTCCCGCGGCCGCAATGGCCGTACTGAAGGCCCGTCCGATCAATTGGCGCTCGGCCGTGGATCGAAACGGCGTGGACAGAAGTCCGGTGAGTCCGGCTGGGAACATACTCACGCCACCGGTCCCGGTTTGGTCGTATATTTTTCCGGCGTGCCCACACCTGCCACCTGCGCAGAACCAGGCGTCTGGGCGGCACCCAGTTCCGCTCTCGCAGTCTTTTCGATTTTCTTCGGCTCACCTTCTCTCTCACCGTGACGATCCCGCTCACCGTCGGGACGATCCCACTGCCGTAGCACGACGGCCGCGCCGCCCACGCCCAGTAGGATCGGCCACTCGACCAAACCGGCAGCACCCATCGCCGCGAGTGTGAGAACAGCCGTCGGCGTCGACTTGCTTCCTGCTCGCATACCGTCGCGCATGCCACCGACCGCGCCCCGGATTCCGCCGTTCACTCCTCCGACAACGCCACCACCCACGGCTCCCACCGCACTGGTGGTCACGCTCGCCGCGCCCGTTACTACCCGCGTCGCTTCACTGACCATCGACATCGGACTCTCCTTCTCACAGTCCGTCGAACAAGGTTCATTACCAATTGGCCATACCCCACACCGCCAGAGGCAATCACGAACAGCAACGATTTCGACCCGCTCTCCGGACGCCACACCCCCTACGAGACTGCTACGCGGTACGGTTCGAACGTCGGCGAATGGCGTCGACGTTGCATCGACGGGAGTTCTGCGCAGTGGCGAAAATCGGCAGCTCGGATATCGACATTTTTCGGTTGTCCTTGGGCGGCAACCCCTTCGGGTGGACCGCCGACGAGGCGACGTCCTTCGAGATACTCGACGCCTTTGCCGAATCCGGCGCGAACTTCATCGACACCTCGGACTCGTACACCGCCTCCGCTCCGGGTAACTCCGGCGGAGAATCCGAAACCATCATCGGAAAGTGGATCACCGATCGTGGCCTCCGGGACGACATAGTCGTTGCCACCAAGGTCGGCAGCCACCCCGATTTCAAGGGGTTGAAGGCAGAAACCATCGCCGCAGCAGCGGACGCGTCACTTCGCCGCCTCCAAGCCGACCGCATCGATCTGTACTACGCACACTTCGACGATCCGAGTACACCGCTCGAGGAAACTCTCGAAGCGCTCAACGCACTGGTCGAGAGCGGCAAGGTTCGATACCTCGGAATCTCGAACTACACCCCCGAACGCGTGCGCGAATGGTTGCGAATCACCGAGGAGAACGGGTACGCGCGACCCATAGCGCTGCAGCCCCACTACAACCTGGTGCACCGGAAATCGTACGAACCGGAGCTCGCGAAGATCGCCACCGACAACAACATCAGCGTCTTTCCCTACTTTGCACTCGCGTCCGGGTTCCTCACCGGAAAGTACCGAACCCGCGCGGATATCGACGGAAGTCCCCGCGAACGCATCACGGCAAGTTACTTCAGCGACGCAGGCCTGGCGGTGGTCGACGCGATTGCCGAGATCGCCGAAAATCACACCTGTGAAATGTCGACCGTCGCTTTGGCCTGGCTGCTGACCCGGCCCGGTATCACCGCGCCCATTGCCAGCGTCAGCCGAGTGGAACAGCTTCCGGCGCTACTCGACGCACCGGATCTGGTGCTCACGTCGGATGAGCTCGACCTGCTCGAACAAGTGTCTGCAGCAGTGGGAGCTTAGGCGCAGTGACGGGAGCTTAGGCGCTTCGGCGGTGCCGCGAACCCAACGCGGCGCCGTCGACAGTCCAGAACACCCAACCGTCGTAGCTCTCGATATCTCCGGAAATATGTCCGGTGACAGCATTCGCAGCAGCTGTCGGGTTGGGGAACCTTCGTCCCTCCATGGGGCCACGCATGATTTCGAGTACACCGCTCGTTTCGTCGAATCGACCGATCCAGCGGTACCCGTGGCAATCGGCGCTCACCTCGACGCGCAGATCGATCACCGGGATCTCGTCGTCGGCGGCGCTCGCACGACGCTTCTTGACGACAACCGCAGTCTTCGCGCGCTTCGGTGCTACCGGCGCTGCAACCTGGATGCTCGGATCCTTGACCGCAGCGACGCCCAGAACGTCCCAGCGGTCATGACCGTGGGCAACTCGTCCACGCGCAATCGCGTGATGCCCCGTCCGGGTGCGACCAGGGGTGTCCATCATCCACAGATCGACCTCGGACCGGATATCGTCCGCCACCTCCACCGACGGCAGCATGAAGAACTGGTGAGGCGTAATCGCAAGATCGACAAAAACCCAGAACTCGGAGCGAGTGTCGTCGCTCTCGATCGACTCGTCCTGGCGCCTGGCCTGCCAATCACCATCGAGCTTGGACCGAACCCGGACGATGCGGGTACTGCCGTCATTGCCCGTCACCTGCACCGGGTTGCGGCGCGAATGCGTCAACCGCACGGCCTGGCCCCCACGCTGGGTTACTTCGGAAATGAACGCGTTGATGCCACGACTTGCGGTGTCTTCCATGGTCGACTTTCTTGAAGCTGTTGCGCCCGGTATCGCCAGATCGGCCTGCGGGTGAGGCGCCAGCGAACAATTGTCGCGTCCAACGCCCGGCGAATCCGGCTCACGGCCGGCTACTTACCTCGACCTTACCGCGCCCTCGCTTCAACACCTAAGGTGCGGGCCGCTCGTTCCCAGAGGTCAGAAGTGCGATGTCGCCGTACAGCGCCGCACGGTGGGCGAACATCAACTCCTCGACACCGTCGAATTGATCCCCGACATAGTGCGTGTTGGCTGCCGACAACTCCCGCGATCCGGACCGCGCGAGCAGGTCGTCGATGCGGCTGTCCAAGCTCGCGGCATGTGCAACCGCGCGCTGCGAACTCAGCTGATCTTCGGCCCGGGAGACCAGGTCACCGATCCGCGCCAATGCCGCAACTCGCTCGACCAACTGATCCCACACTGCGCCGAGGGCCCGTATTCGCGAGTCGATCGACGCTCGGGTTGCCTCGGCGCGCGCAAGGCCAGCGGCCTCGTCGAGTTCGGCGAGAATCGACCGCAACGCAACCGTATCCACGGATATCTGGGTGATCTCGTCGGCAAGGTCAAGTTGATTGCGTTGGACGACAAAATGATCGGAATGCCAGGCATTCGATGACTCGATGCGGTCGTACACGTTGCCGGCCAGATAGAGCAGCGCGTCATATTTCCCGGCCAGGCCGCCGTCGTCGTGTGGCGCCAAGCCGTCGAGCACCTCGGCCACACGACGGCCGGCGTCGGCGAGGACTCCGGAACCCTCGATACTTGCCAACCGTCCGGCGAGTTTGTCGAGTGCCGCGCTCCCGCTACCGGCAACGGAGCCCAGTCCAGTAGTCGACTTCGCCGGAACCGGCGTACGAGTGAGTCCGACGAACAGGGCTTCGCGCTGCTCCACGTCGAGATGTAATCCGTCACGCCGATCCTTGCGAATAGCGCGGACGCTGCTGGCAAAATGGCGATTGGACCGAACGACCGCCGAGCGCGCGGTGTTGACGCGTTTCTCCAGGGCCTGCACACGTCGTTCCAGAACAACCTGCACCGGACCGATTCGGGCAGCGCTCAGCCGTCGACATGTTCGCGTGTACTCGTCCGTCAGGTACCTCAGTTCGGACCAACCACCGATATCCGGGAACGACCGTCCGACCGCGCGGCGATCGGCCATGATCGCCCTGGTCTCGTCGTCGACGTAGCCACCGGCCAACAACAGCGCGACTTCGGTGGACAACTCAGGGCGATTCGATTCGACGATTCCTGCTTCACACCAGGTTCGAACATGGCTGGAAATCAGGGCACGACGTTCGGCAACCGACACATCTGCACCACTGTTAACTTCCGCCCCACTGGTTCCATCACCCACCGTGACGCCGTGAATTTCTGCCATGTCAAGCCTCCCAGGTGCCGCTGTCCACTCTCCCAGAATCTCGACATCCGCGCCGATACCCCGAGTGAAAGTCGACACACCCCTGCCTTACCGTAGGCAAGTGATCTCGCTGCGAACCGACAGAACGGCAGAGCGTCCGACGCTCCCCGCGTCGGCGATCACGCACATGACGTCACTGCTCGAGACACGGTCACCGTCATTACCCGAGTGGTTCGAGGTTGCCGAAACCTACCGATACGTTGCCCCCGCACCAACTGTTCCCGCGCTCATGGAAGCGGCGCGCACCCACCTCGAACATCGCGAGGCACTCCTTCGGCTCGCCGGCCCGCGCGGACAGTATCTTGCAGACCACAATCCTGCTTGGGCGCAATTGCGTCGGGTCGGGTCACGTCGCGACGAACTGTGGCTCTCACCCGACCCGGACGACCGCCTTGCCTGGTTCGACTACATCCGAACAGTTGACCCCGCACTCGCAACGGAAGAACTCGACATCGCGTGGGACAACGAACCCGCAGATTTACGGCGTGAGTTCCTGAGCCGGTTGAGCGTCGGCCTGGGCGAGCACGACTACGACATTCTCGAACGCGGACTCGACGATCTGTCGCCGCCGGTCCGTGAGCGTTCGATCCAACTGCTCCGCCAACTTCCCGAGTCCCCGTTTGCCGAACGTATGGCTACCCGGGCTCACACCTGGGTGCGGCTCGAGACCAAACCCCTACGGCCTCGCCTCGTCATTCGGCTGCCCGGTTCACTCGACGACAAAGCCCCACGCGACGGTATCGAAGATGTCGGGGCCCAGTACAAGGGAATCGGCAAATGGTGGCTGCGACAAGTGGTCACGGCTACTCCCTTGGCATTATGGGAAGCGATGATCGGTTCACCACACGACGTTCTTCGCATTCCCATCGAGAAACAATGGCACGAAGTGATGACCGAATCGTGGACCGCCGCAACAGTTCTGCAGAAGAACCCGGCCTGGGCATCGGCTTTACTCGAGCGGGACGGCCGAAACACCGACCGCCGCGTCGTCGCAATTGCACATCCCCGCGAACGGATCGCGTACATCCTTGCCGGCCATGCCGACAGCTACCTTCTCGGCGTCGACGGCAGTGCCCTGCTGGACGGCATCGACCGCCCCTGGCCTCTGGCGATTGCCCACAAACTTGTCAGCGCCCTCGAATGCGAAGCCGCCAAACACGCTGCCTCCGGCGAAGAACTGGGCATCCACTCTCGCCACAGCCATTACTCGACGCTGCGAAGCGCGCAAGCCAGGTTCCCCCTCGAGGCCGGTGCACTACTGCTGGACGCGGCCGAGCGCACTGCGTCCACCGACTGGCAACGGGCGTTCACCGAGACCGCCGCACACATCGAAGCGCGCCGAATCCGGTTGGACGTGCTCCGGGCCGGACAGTGACAAAATCGGGGCCGCACCCCGCGACTGCGGAATGCGACCCCGATCAGCTCTCGTGAAAGATCAGACCGCAGTGACCATTTCATGGTCGGCAACGCCCACAGCCAACACACGCAAGTGATCCTCGGTGCTGCCGAGAGTGTGTTCGATGGCAACAAGCCTGCTGACGTAATGACCCACCGGATACTCCGCCGTCATACCGATGCCGCCGTGCATCTGAATTGCTTCCTGACCGATCAGCCGCGCCGATCGCCCGATCTGCAACTTGACCCGAGACGCGATGACCGGATCGACCACACCGTCGGCCAGCGACATAGTCGCGTACAAACTCATGCTGCGCGCCAACTCGAGTGACACGTACAGGTCTGCTGCGCGATGCGTCAGCGTCTGGAACTTGGCCAGCGGAACCCCGAACTGCTTGCGGGTCTTGAGGTATTCGGTGGTCAGGCGCAGTGCCTCTTCCATCGCCCCGACAGCCTCGGCACACAAGGCGGCCTGCTCACGGATCTGAGCGGCCTGGATCAGAGCCGAAGCGTCGCCGCCCTCACCGAGCGCCTCGGCGGGAGTATCGGTGAACTCGACCTGCGCACCACGCAAACCGTCGTGAGTTGCGTACGACTTGCGCTCCAGACCCGATGCGTCACTCTTGACCAGGAACAGGCCCACTCCGCCGCTCGGCAAGCTCGCGCTCACAACCAGGATGTCCGCAGTCCCACCGTGGCCGACCGGATTCTTGATGCCGGTGATGATCCAGCCGTCACCTGCCGGCGTTGCCGTCGTCGCGCGCTGCGTTGCAGGCCAACGAATTCCAGGTTCCTGATCGGCAAACGCCAGGAACGTGACACCTTCGGCGACTCCAGGAAGGATGGACGATCGCTGCTCGGCGCTGCCGCCTTCGGAGATCAGGCCACCCGGCGTCACGACTGCGTCCAGAACCGGCTCGGGCGCAAGTCTGCGACCGATCTCGGTCATGACGGCACCGATCTCGACGGGACCCGCGTCCATTCCGCCGTCGTCCTCCGAGAACGTCAGACCAAGCAGTCCGACCTCCGCCAACTGCTTCCACACCTGCGGGCTCCACCCAGGGTCTGCATCGGTAGTGGCATTTCGCTTTTCCGCGTCGTAGCTACGTGCGAGAAGATCCTTGGTGGTGTCACGAAGAAGCTTCTGTTCGTCATTGAGTTCGAAGTCCATGCCACGCCTCACAATCCGAGGATCGAGGAGGCGATGATGCTGCGCTGCACTTCGCTCGATCCGCTGTAGATGGATACCTTGCGGTAGTTCAGGTAAGCCGGGGCCGAGTGCTGTGCCCAGCCCGCCGACGCGATGTCGGTGCCAGCGTCGAACGGCAGCGAATCGGGGCCGGCGACGTCCATCAGCAACTCGGTGCTGGCCTGCTGCAATTCGGAGCCACGCAACTTCAGCAAGGAGGAAGCCGGGTTCGGCTTACCGTCCGCGGACCCTGCGACAACACGCAGTTGGGTGAGCTCCAGCGCAAGCAACTCGTTTTCGAGCTCGGCCAGACGCGCGGCGAACAAGGGGTCTTCGAGAAGCGTCCCGTTCCCGACCTTGACTTCGGCTGCACGCGCTTTTGCCTGAGCCACACGAACTTTGGAGAAACCGACGCGGGTGACACCGGTGCGCTCGTTGCCGAGCAGGAACTTGGCGTAGCCCCAGCCCTGATTCTCCTCGCCGACCAGATTCTCGCCCGGAACGCGGACGTCCTCGAAAAAGACCTCGTTGACCTCGTAGCCACCGTCGATCAGTTTGATCGGACGGACCGTCACACCCGGCGTCTTCAGATCGACCAGGATGAACGAGATTCCCGCTTGCCGCTTGGGCGCATCGGGATTGGTGCGAACGAGGCAGAAGATCCAGTCTGCGTGCTGACCGAGCGTGGTCCAGGTTTTCTGGCCGTTGATCACCCAGTCGTTACCGTCACGGACAGCGCGGGTCTTGAGCGACGCGAGATCGGAACCTGCCTCTGGCTCCGAAAATCCTTGGCACCACCAGATATCGAGGTTGGCCGTCGCGGGGAGGAACTTCTCTTTCTGTTCCTGCGAACCGAAAGCCGCGATGACCGGTCCGACCATGTTCGCGTTGAACGCAAGTGGCTCCGGAACAGACGCCAACTGCAGCTCGTCGAGCCAGATGTTGTGCTGAACCGGAGTCCAATCCTTTCCGCCCCACTCGACCGGCCAGTGCGGCACGGCCAGGCCGTGGGCGTTGAGGATTTGCTGCGACTCGACCATCCGGTCGCGCCCCAGCTCTTCCCCGTGGGCGTACGCGTTCCTGGTCGATTCAGGAATCTGTGTGCGGAAGAAAGTCCGCATTTCGTCCCGGAACGCCAGTTCCTCGTCGGTCAACGCCAGATTCATCGTGATTCCTTCGCACTCGAAACCGGATTCATGTTCGACTCGACCGTACCCCGATCGCTCACGACAAGGCTAGGACACCCGGAGAAAAGGCGGACCGAATCCGACTACACGGTTTTCAAAACCAAAAGGAACCCACCACCAGCTGGGTCGATGCTCGTTTCGACGTTCAGATCCGGAGCCAATCGCGAGAGCCGATCGAGCAACCACTCCGACGCGTCCTGGGCGTCGTCCTTGCCGGGGCAACGTGCAACCGCGACCCGGCCGCCTTTACGTTCGAGTTGCTCCACAACACCGATGATCGGCGCGGGATCAACCACGAACAACCGATCCGGCCACGCCACAACAGGTTTGACAGCACCCTTCTTGGTGTTGCACGCGCGGTGTGCGAGTCGCTCCACACCGCCCTTGGACTTGCCGCCCTTCTTGGCGGTGTTGATGCTGTCGACACTCGGGCCACGCGGATCGTTCACCGACATATCGGGGTCGACGGGCTCGTCACACAGCCAGCAGCGCCAGGATTCACGATCGCCGACTTCTTGAAGAGTAATCATGGGTAGCAACGCTACCCGTGCGCACTTTTGGCAGCGTGAACAGCCAAAAGTGCGCACGTGCGGCTCCGCCGCCTAGAGGTCTGCGATAGCCTCCAGCGGCTTCGTCTTGGCCGCTCGATTGGCCGGCCACAGTGCCGCGAGCACACCGACGATGCCGGAACCGACCAGCATCAACGCAACCTGACCCCACGGAATCGTGATCTCGCCCAGGCCCTGATCCCGGAGCGTGCTGACGAATCCCCAACCGAATCCGATGCCGAGCACCACACCGACGGCCGCACCGTAGACCGCGATGAGAACGGATTCGAGGTAGATCGTGCGCCGCATCTGAGCCCGCTGCATACCAACCGCCCGCAGCATGCCGATCTCTCGACGGCGTTCCACAACCGAAAGAGCCAAGGTGTTGATGATGCCCAGAATCGCGATCACCACCGCCAGCGCCAGGAGTCCGTACAAAATCGCAAGCAACGTATTGATCTGCTGCCCTTGGGTTCCCTTGAACTCCTCACGATCCTGAACCTGGACAACCACGTACTTTTCCGTGGCCTGCTCGAGTTCGCCGCGCAAGGCCGTCACATCGGCACCCGGCTTCGCTTTCACGAGAACCGCAAAATCAGGCAGGCTGGTTACCGGCATCAAGGCCTGATACGCCTCGTCCGAGACGATCCACGAACCGATCAACTGGTTATCCTCGAACACTCCTGCAACAACAACCGGGTACTGGGTCCCGTCCGCGCCGACCAATGTCTGCGTCGATCCGACTGTCCAGCCGTTGTCGGTCGACGTGGTCTGCGAGACCATCATGTTGTTTCCGGACAGGTCGGCAGTTCCGTCGACGATGTTGTAGTCGAGCACCCCGTCGATCGGACCGTCCA
Source organism: Rhodococcus sp. ACPA4 (assembly GCF_002300185.1). Taxonomy (NCBI): domain Bacteria; kingdom Bacillati; phylum Actinomycetota; class Actinomycetes; order Mycobacteriales; family Nocardiaceae; genus Rhodococcus; species Rhodococcus sp. ACPA4. The sequence continues at coordinate 1,247,482 of NZ_NSDY01000002.1, read as the reverse complement.
ACGACGCACCCTGCTCGTCCTGTCCGTTCACGGTCGCCCGAACCCCGTGCAGCGACGTTGCACTCTGCACATCCGGGAGCGCGCGCACTGCGTCGGCTGCGCCTCGCGGCACGCCCACCGCATTGGGACCCGTCAGGATGTAATCCGCGGTCACGCCAACGTCGATCAGCGCATTGATACTCGCCTTGGCCGAAGAACCGAACACCCCGATGACCGTCACCAGCATCAAGCCCAAGGTCAGGGCAAAGGCCGTGGCCGCGGTACGACGAGGATTGCGGACCGCATTGGTACGCGCCAGACGGCCCACCGAGCCGAACGGTTTCGCGAAGACAACACCGAGCGCACCCACGATGGGCTGCGACAGCGCAGGAGAACCGAGCAGAACTGCGATGATCAGCGCAAAGGCTCCGCCGCCGACGGTCAGCGCCGCACCCTGACCGGTGCCCCTCGAACCGACAACCACCAGGACGACGCCGAGAACACCGAGAATTGCGCCGATCAGCGTCCGGACACGGAGCGAGTCACCGGTAGAAGCGAACTCCTCGCGCATCGCGGCAACCGGCGGAACCTTGGACGCCCGCCGCGCAGGCGCATAGGCACTGAGCGTCGTCACGACAACGCCGACAACCAACGCGACAACAACCGTCCGTGGGCTGACCTGCAGCGAGCCCTCCGGCAATCCGACGTCGAAGGCATTGAGCAACCCGCGCAACCCGTAGGCCAGTCCGATACCGGCCAGCAATCCGATGACGCTGCCGATCAATCCGACGATCAGCGCTTCGGTGACGACGGATCGGCCGACCTGAGCCCGGCTCGCACCCACGGCACGCAACAGTGCCAATTCACGCAGCCGCTGCGCCACGATCATCGAGAAGGTGTTGTAGATGATGAACGTGCCGACCAAGAGAGCAATAGCGCCGAACGCCAGCAGGAAGTAGTTGATGAAGCTGAGCGCGGTATCGACCTCGGCCTTGGTCTCCTCACGGACCTCGTCTCCGGTCTGCACCTGCAAGTCCGGGAAGACCTGCTCCACCCGTTGCTGCATCTCGGTCTGCGACAGACCGGTACCGGCTACGTCGATGTAGTCGACATGCTTACCGTCCGTGAACAGGCTGCGTGCCTGCTCGTCGGTGAACAACGCTCCGATGAAACCTCCGGTGTCACTACCGGACCCCTCGTAGATACCTGTCACCGTGACATCGACGATTCCTCTTGCCGGCACCAGTATCCGAGCCTGGTCGCCGACCGACAAACCCGCCTTCTCCATCGCACTCGCATTCAATGCGATATCCCCGGCAGCCTCAGGTGGGCCACCTTCCGAGTACGGATCGGGCGGTGTGATCGCCCGCTCTGCCGGCAGGTACGACGTACCGATGCTCGGAGCGCCGCCTGTTTGCACGGCACCACCGTCTGCGTTGATCAGAACGATCTGTCCACTCACCGCAGGTGCCACGGCACGAACTCCGTCGATGGCTGCCAGCTTGTCGACATCCTCGATCGGAACGCCACTGGTGTTGCGATCCGGCATCGACACCCGGACGTCGACGCCCTGAGCGGTGTTCTCGAAAATCGAGTCGAACGTCTTCTGCAACGTATCCGTGAACACAAACGACCCGGCGACAAACGCCGTACCAAGCACCACCGACAACACGGTGAGCGCCAACCGCACCTTGTGCGCCGCCAGGTTACGCAACGACACCTTGCGCATCGGCGAATTGGTTATCGAAGCCATATCGTCAAGCTCCGGCTTCTACGTTGACCGGAACCTGCGGAGCATCCAGACGCTTCATCCGATCCAGAACGGAATCGGCCGTCGGCTCACGCAGTTCGTCGACAATCTTGCCGTCCGCCAGAAATACGACGCGATCCGCATACGCAGCAGCGCGCGGATCATGCGTCACGATCACCACGGTCTGACCGAACTCGTCCACCGCGGACCGCAGAATCGACAGAACCTCACCGGAGGAACGCGAATCGAGATTGCCCGTTGGCTCATCCCCGAAAATGATCTCGGGCTGACCGGCCAGAGCCCTCGCGCACGCAACACGCTGTTGCTGCCCACCCGACAACTCACCCGGCCGGTGATCCAGGCGGTCCTTCAAACCGAGCTTCGTCAGTACATTGTCCAACCACGCCGGATCGGCCTTGCGCCCCGCGATATCGAGCGGCAACGTGATGTTCTCGAGTGCCGTCAGCGTCGGCACCAGATTGAACGCCTGAAAAACGAATCCGATGCGGTCGCGTCGTAGCGCCGTCATCTGTTTGTCCGACAGTCCGGTCAATTCGGTGTCACCGATGAGCACCGAACCGGAACTCGCCGAATCCAGACCGGCCAGGCAATGCATCAGCGTCGACTTCCCCGAACCCGACGGGCCCATGATCGCCGTGAACTCACCCCGAGCAAAATCGGCGGATACAGCGCTGAGTGCATGCACCTGGGTATCCCCGGTGCCGTACGTCTTGGACAGGCCGACAGCGCGGGCCGCGACATCTTGGGCGTGCGAACTCATGATCGCCTTTCGTCTTCACTTCGGTGGGTCTTCGTCGGTGGAACTTCTTCGATGGAACTTCTTCGATGGATCGAGCACCCCACAGCACGCGGGCGCCAACTGGCACTGCTCCATCCTGTCGTCTACTCGGCGCCACCGCTATCAGGGACCACCCTGATTTCCACAGGGACTCCCCTGAGTTGTCAACGGAAAACACACATGCGGACGCCAACCGCCCACTAGCCTTGTGACACACATCACTCGAGAAAGGTGGTCCGATGTCCGACGCCGCCACTGCAATCATCTTCGATCAACTCGAACACTGGGCGAGCGTCAAACCCGAAGAACCGGCCGTGACGTTCCAGGAAACCACCTATACGTGGGCGCAGTGGCACGGTCGCATCCTGCGCATCGCGGGCGCACTCGCCGAATCCGGGATCGGACCGGGAGACACCGTCGCCTTCCTGGACAAGAACCATCTCTCCTGTCTCGAAATCACTTATGCCGCTTCACTACTCGGGGCCGCAAATGCCATTCCGAACTGGCGGCTCGCCGGCGAGGAACTCGACTACATCCTTGGCGACTGCGGGGCACGCATCCTATTTGTCGGTAACGAACTCCTCCCTCAGGTCGTTGCCATGCGCGATCGCCTCACCGCCGTCGAACTGATCATCGCCGTCGGTAGCGAGAACGACGAATTCGAACCGTGGCTCGACGAAGCCCCGCCGTTGGCAGCTCGTCCCGTAGTCACCGCCGACAGCACAGCCCTGATCCTCTACAGCTCCGGAACGACCGGACGCCCCAAGGGAGTTCAACTCACCCACCGAAACCTGTTCGCGCACAGCAACAATGTCCTCGAACTCCTACCGAAACACGATGACGACATATTCCTGGTCGCCATGCCGATGTTCCACGTCGGAGGAACCTGCTACGCCATCATGGCAATTCACGCAGGCGGACGCTGTTATTTCACCCGCGAAGCTGACGGACCGTCGATCTTCGCCGGCCTCGCCGCAGGCGCAAACATCGCATTCCTGGTGCCACCCGTGATCGCCGGTGTCCTGGCAGCAGGCGATCAGGCCGTCGCCGCCTTCCGCGCCTTCAAACGCATCACCTACGGCGCAGCCCCTATGCCTCTGCCTTTGCTGCGAGGAGCGCTGGCGGCCTGGCCGGACACCGAGTTCGTCCAGGTCTACGGCATGACCGAAATGGCCGGTGTTGTCACCGCTCTCATGCCTGACGTCCACCGCGACGAATCGCAAGTCGAACGCATGGCATCGGCGGGCACCGCCATTCCGGGGGTCGAGATGCGCATCGTCGATCCCGTCACTCTCGAGGACACCCCCGCCGGAACCGTCGGAGAACTCTGGTGGCGATCGGAGCAATGCACGCCGGGATATCTCAACAAGCCCGAAGCCACTGCTGAAACAATCACACCGGACGGTTGGCTGCGCAGCGGCGACATGGGCCGCGCCGATTCCGAGGGATTTGTCTTCATCGAAGATCGCCTCAAAGACATGATCATCACCGGCGGAGAGAACGTCTACTCACCCGAAATCGAACGAGTCCTCGTCGAGCACCCCGCCGTCGCCGAAGTCGCCGTAATCGGCGTACCGGACAACCGGTGGGGCGAAACCGTCAAAGCCGTGGTCGTCCTGCATGCCGACACCCAGATCGCCGAAGCCGAACTGATCACGTACACCCAGGGGCGTCTCGCAAAGTTCAAGTGCCCCACCAGTATCGATATTGTCGAGATACTCCCGAGGAATCCGACGGGCAAGATCCTCAAACGAGATCTTCGTAAGCCGTACTGGGACAACCACGAAAGCAAGCTGGTCTGAGCTCGCGTGCTGTAATGGGGTGGTGACCTCACGCCGCCCCATTACCGCCCAACTCTGCCCGTGTGGCACCGGCAATTCCGTCGCCGACTGCTGCGGCAAATATCTCGAGGGTGGTGCGTCCGCACCGACCGCTGAAACTCTCATGCGCTCGAGGTACACGGCATTTGCCCTCATGGACACCGACTATCTGAAACGGACCTGGCATCCCGATCACCGTCCCGCCACATTGGATCTGGACCCGCACCAGCGTTGGACCGGGCTCGAGATTCTTTCCACCGAGCGCGGAAGCCTGTTCGATTCCGACGGCACAGTCGAATTCCGCGCCCACTACTCCTACGGGACCGAACGCGGAAACCTCCACGAGCGCAGCAGATTTGCTCGAATCGACGGCCGCTGGCTCTACGTCGACGGCGATATCGGTTAGGTAACTCCGCGCACGCCGTCGCAGAGCCACGGACTGAGAGTCCTACGATCGAACCATGACAACGAACCGGACTAAATCAGTTGCCGCCATCGCTGCCATCATCGTGGGGGCCGGCCTGACCGCGTGCTCACAGACCGCAGAGACCACACCGACCGCCGTCACCACCTCGGTCTCCGCGACCACGAGCGCCGCAGCCGCAGAACCCGCGCCAACCGACAGCTCGGACAAAACCGCCGCAGCCGTCGCAGAATCGAAGCTGACCGTCACCGACGTCCGGATCGGCTCGCACGAGAACTTCGACCGCGTCGTGTACGAGATGGGTGGAACCGGAACCCCCGGATGGCGCGTCAAGTACGTCGACGCGGCTGTTCAGGAAGGCAGCGGCAAGCCCATGGAGATTGCCGGCGGCGCAATAATCCAGGTGCTGATCGACGGTTCCGCCTACCCGTTCGACAGCGGCGTGGAACAGTACTCCGGCCCGAACCCCGTCCCCGGAATCGCTGGTGGAGTTGTCACCGAAGTCAACGGGTCGTCGGTCTTCGAAGGTGTCACACAGTCGTTCGTCGGCGTAACGGAAAAGCAGCCATTCTCGGTGACGCTGCTGACGAACCCCACGCGTGTGGTGGTAGACGTAGCCAAGTAGTGGGCTTGACCTCAAGCACACTCGAGGTTTTACCTTCGTGTCGTACCGGCCGCGTAATCTTCGTGGCCGGCGACCGAAGGGCCTGACACATGAGTATGGAAGTCACCGCGTGGAACGCGATGTACAACGCGATGCACGCGCAAGACGACAAGCGGCCTTTTTCGAAGGCGACGCTGAAAAGAATCGCGACGTTCGCGATTCCGCAGAAACGCAACCTCAGCTGGTACCTCCTTCTGAGCGTGGTGACGGCGGCACTCGCCGTCGCAACACCGGTCCTGGCAGGCCGGGTGGTCAACGCGATAGTCGGCGGCGACGCCGTCAAGGTTGTGGTCATCCTGGCGGTGTTGATTGCGATTGTGGCGATTCTCGAAGCCGCACTCGGACTGCTGACGCGCTGGCTCTCCGCAAGTATCGGTGAAGACCTGATCTTGCTCCTGCGGACCACGGTGTTCGACCACGTCCAGAAAATGCCTATCGCGTTCTTCACCCGCACGCGCACGGGAGCTTTGGTCAGCCGCCTCAACAACGACGTCATCGGCGCCCAACGCGCGTTCAGTGACACCCTGTCCGGAGTGGTCAGCAATCTGGTCACGCTGGTGATCACGCTGATCGTCATGCTCGGCATCTCCTGGCAGATCACCGTCCTCGCACTACTGCTCCTGCCGATCTTCGTGATTCCGGCCAGGCGCATGGGTGCCCGGCTGGCGGCTCTCAATCGTGAAGCCGCCAACCATAATTCGGTGATGAGCACCCAGATGACCGAGCGTTTCTCGGCGCCGGGCGCAACGCTGGTCAAACTGTTCGGACGCCCGACACAAGAGTCGGTCGAGTTCGCGGTGCGTGCCCGACGCGTGCGCAACATCGGCGTGCGGACGGCCATGCTTCAGTCCGTTTTCGTCACGGCCCTGACGCTCGTCTCAGCCTTGGCTCTAGCCCTCGTCTACGGCCTCGGCGGCTACTACGCCTTGCGCGGGCAGTTGGACGCCGGTGCCGTTGTCTCGATGGCGTTGCTGCTGACTCGGCTGTACTCCCCGCTGACGGCTCTCGCGAGCGCCCGAATGGACGTCATGAGCGCCCTCGTCAGTTTCGAGCGAGTCTTCGAAATACTCGATCTCGCGCCGTTGATCACCGAGAAGCCCAACGCTGTCGCTGTACCGGACGGGCCCGTGTCCGTCGAGTTCAAGAACGTGAAGTTCGCATATCCGTCGGCGGACAAAGTGTCCCTCGCATCGCTCGAAGAAGTGGCGATTCTCGACAGCCGCGGCGGCGAGAACGTACTCCATGAACTGTCCTTCCGCACCGAAGCCGGCCAGATGGTTGCGCTCGTCGGAACATCCGGTGCCGGTAAATCCACCATCGCCCAAATGATTCCGCGCCTCTACGACGTGGATTCGGGTTCCGTCGAACTTGCCGGCGTCGACGTCCGCGACCTCAGCGCCGATTCCATTCGCGAAACCGTCGGTATGGTCACCCAGGACGGACACCTGTTCCACGAGAGTCTCCGGTCCAACCTGCTACTCGCACGACCTGGTGCATCCGAGACCGAACTCCGCGAGGTCCTCGAGCGAGCGCGCCTCACCGCTCTGGTCGCGTCACTGCCGGAAGGACTCGACACGGTTGTCGGCGAGCGCGGCTATCGACTATCCGGCGGCGAGCGTCAACGCCTGACCATCGCGCGGTTGTTGCTCGCCCAACCTCGCGTTGTCATCCTCGACGAAGCCACCGCCCATCTGGATTCGACCTCCGAAGCTGCGGTTCAGGAAGCACTCGGTGAAGCTCTTGCCGGCCGGACAGCAGTCGTGATCGCGCACCGCCTGTCCACCATTCGCGCGGCCGATCTCATCCTGGTCGTCGAAGCGGGCCGCATCATCGAGCGCGGAACGCACACCGAACTGCTCGCTCACAGCGGTCGGTACGCCGAGCTGTACCGAACCCAATTCAACACCGGCAGTAAAGATTCCCACGATCTCGAGCCCAGCACCCTCTGATACAGAAACAGGCTACAAAAAACAGGCGCTGCTCCCCTTGAACGGGGAGCAGCGCCTGTTAGTTTTCGAGAAGAAGATCAGCTGTCGTAGCGATCGCGTCCGCCACCCCGACTGTCGCGTCCACCACGGTCGTCACGACCACCGCGGCCGCTCGGGCGTCCCTGCGGCGGGCCGAAGTCAGGCTGCAACTGGATCAGGACGCCGGAGATACGCGTCCGTCGCAGAGCCTCGAGGGTCTCGTTGGACAGATCTGCCGGCAACTCCACGATGGAGTGATCGGGACGAATGCTGATGTGTCCGAAGTCGCTGCGACGCAAGCCGCCCTCGTTGGCGATGGCACCGACGATGGCACCCGGCACTACGCGATGACGCTTACCGACCGCGATGCGGTACGCCGCCAACTCCTGGCCCTCGGGTCCACGCGAACGCGGAGCCGGACCGTCGTCGAATCGGCGCGGCGGACGCGGTTCGCGCGGCTCACGCTCACGACGCGGCGGTGCCGGCGGCTCGGGAGCGAGCAGGAAGGCGTCGCCGTCACGCGACTGCACTGCCAAGGCGGCAGCGATGTCGATGAGCGGAACATCGTGTTCCTGGTCGTAGTCCTCGATCATCTTGCGGAACAGCGCCAGGTTCTCCGATGCCAGGCTCTCGGTGATGGAGTCACCGAACTTGGAAACACGCTGCGCGTTCACGTCGTCGACGCTGGGCAACTGCATCTCGGCCAGCGGCTGGCGGGTTGCCTTTTCGATGGACTTGAGCAGATGACGCTCACGCGGAGCGACGAACAGCAGCGCGTCACCCTGGCGTCCGGCGCGACCCGTACGGCCGATGCGGTGGACGTATGACTCGGTGTCGTGCGGGATGTCGTAGTTCACGACATGCGAGATGCGGTCGACGTCCAGACCACGCGCAGCGACGTCGGTGGCCACGAGGATGTCGAGTGCACCGTTCTTGAGCTGACCGATGGTCCGCTCACGCTGCGTCTGCACGATGTCACCGTTGATGGCGGCAGCGGAGTGCCCGCGAGCGCGCAGCTTTTCTGCCAGCTCTTCGGTGGCCTGCTTGGTGCGGACGAAGATGATCATCGCCTCGAAGGCCTCGACCTCGAGGACACGGGTCAACGCGTCGAGCTTGCGCTGGTGCGCGACCTGGATGTAGCGCTGCGTGATGTTCGACGCCGTCGAGGTCTTGGACTTGACCGTGATCTCGACCGGGTTGTTCAGGTACTGCTTCGAGATGCGGCGGATGGAACCGGGCATCGTCGCGGAGAACAGGGCAACCTGCTTCTCGCTGGGGGTGTCGCGGAGGATGCGCTCGACGTCCTCCTGGAAACCCATCTTGAGCATCTCGTCGGCCTCGTCGAGAACGAGGTACTTGAGGTTGGTCAGGTCCAGAGTGCCCTTTTCGAGGTGGTCGATGACACGACCGGGCGTACCGACCACAACGTGCGCGCCGCGCCGCAGGCCGGACAGCTGGACACCGTAGCTCTGGCCGCCGTAGATCGGCAGGACGTTGAGGCCGGGGATGTGCGCGGAGTACTTGCCGAATGCCTCGGCAACCTGCAACGCGAGCTCACGTGTCGGAGCCAGCACCAGTGCCTGCGTCTGCTTGATCGACGTGTCGATCCGCGACAGGACGGGAACCGCGAAGGCCGCGGTCTTACCGGTACCGGTCTGGGCAAGTCCGACGACGTCCTTGCCTTCGAGCAGCGGCGGAATGGTGGCAGCCTGGATCGGCGAGGGCGACTCGTAGCCCACGTCAGACAGTGCCTTCAGTACCCGATCATCGATGTCGAGGTCGGCAAATGTTGGGGGTTCGGGGTCACGCTCAATATCACTCATTTGACCAGCAGTTTAGCCGAAGGAGTATAGACACGAGAACCGACCTGCTGAACTATTCCGGTGTATCCGCGTTCACCGGGCGTTTCGCCTAGCGTAAGAACCATGACAGAAGACGCCGCCAACAGCCCCTCTCGGACCGTCGTTGCCGTTGCCCAGTTCGCCCCCGACATGAACAAGGAGGCGAACCTGAAGTCACTGCGCACTCTGGCGTCCGATGCCGCTGGTCAGGGCGCAAAAGTGCTGGTCGCTCCCGAGTACTCGATGTTCACGCCGCCGCGCAGCGACGAGCGCCTGATCGAGTCCGCCGAGGACCTCGGCGGTGACTTCGGAACCGGGCTGTCCGCCATTGCCGCGGAGTTCGGGATCTTCGTCGTCGCCGGAATGAACGAACGTCTGCCCAACGTGAGCAGGATCTCCAACACGCTTGTCGCAATGGACCCGCGCGGCGAATTGGTTGCCACGTATCGCAAGCTTCACCTCTACGACGCGTTCGGCTACCTCGAATCGGCAGTGATCGCGCCTGGCGAGATCGAGGACCCACAGACCTTTCAGTGCGACGGCTTCACCTTCGGTCTCCAGACCTGCTACGACCTCCGGTTCCCCGAAGTCACCCGCAGGATCGTCGACGCCGGCGCTGACGTCCTGCTCCTACCGGCGCAGTGGGTACCCGGGCCGTTGAAGGAAGACCACTGGACCACGCTGATCCGGGCGCGCGCGATCGAGAACACCATGTACATCGCCGCAGCGGATCAAAGCGCCCGCGGCGGCGCCGGTGCCAGCATGATCGTCGACCCCATGGGTGTGGTGCTGTGCTCTCTCGGCGAGCAAGTGGGTGTGGCGACCGCGCAGGTCAGCCGCAGCCGAATCGACGAGGTCCGCGAAAAGAATCCCGCCCTCTCACTGCGTCGGTTCACAGTTACCGAACGGTGACGGGAGAACCGAGTAGCGTCGGAAGTATCGAGGTCACACCTCAATCAGGACAGCTATGGCACAGTACCGAGACCGATTTGCCGCAGGCCGGGCCCTTGCTGCGATGTTCGCCCGGTCGCTGGACGCCGCGCGACTCCACGATCCCGTCGTTCTCGGACTGCCGCGCGGCGGCGTTCCTGTCGCGATCGAGGTCGCGTCGGCGCTGGATGCACCGCTCGACATCCTCGTAGTACGCAAACTCGGCTCCCCCCGAAATCCCGAACTGGCTCTCGGTGCCATCGGCGAAGGTGACACCCGCGTACTCAACCACGACGTGATTGCCGCCGAGCGGGTATCACCGCAAGCGCTGGCGCGGGTCGAAGAGTCCGAGCGAGCAGAACTCGAGCGTCGGGCACACCTCCTCCGGGCCGGCCGCCCGGCAGTTCCGCTCAGCGGGCGAACGGCCGTCATCGTCGACGACGGAATGGCGACGGGAGCGAGTGCCGCTGTGGCGTCGGCATGTGCCAGGGCGCAGGGTGCAACGGGAGTGATCGTTGCCGTCCCCGTCGCATCACCGGAATCGATCCGCCTGCTTGCCGATTCGGCCGACCGCGTCATATGTCCCTTCGTTCCGGCGATACTCGGTGGGGTCGGCGCGGCCTTCGACGACTTCCATCAGCTGACCGACTCCGAGGTCGTTGACCTGCTCGAAGGATGAACTTCTCGACTTTTCAGAAAACTTGTGTGATGTGTGCAACATTTTGCGCCTCGGTGCCGATAGCCCGTGTGGAGCAGAAACGACACAGGCAGTTTTCTGGAGGACATCGTGAGCATCTCGACCGATACCGTCGACGTAGTCGCAGCAGCATGCCGCGACCGATTAGGCGACCCCTCTGCATGGGTGGCTTCCGACGCCTACCGCGCGAGCCTGGCCCTGTGCATCATCGAGTCCGTGCAGTCCAGTTGCGGCCACAGCGAAGTTGCCGTCGTCGACCGGTACCTCGCCTACCGGCAAGCTCGTGAATCCTTACCAGTGACCGACGGCGCACGTGAACTCCTCCGAACCTTCGAGGAAGCGGGCAGTTCCGACCAATGGGCCGGCAAGATCGGCTCGTACAAGCGTCGATACACCGCGACCGGCGTTCCGATCGAGGCACGACACATCCAGCAGGTCGCCGAGCGCTTGCATCACCTGCACATCAACTCTGTCGAAGATCTTCTCGCCGCCGCTGATTCCGATCACTCACTCGACGCCGTCCGGCAAGCGTGGACCGAAGCGTGCGGCGACGACGCGGAAGTCACCTGGGCACATCTGCTGATGCTGGCAGGTATCCCCCACACCGATCTGGGCACCGCCGCCGACACGTTCATCAGCACAACACTCGGCACGACGGAACCTCTGACGGACGCGGCCGAGATACTCGCAGCAACCGCGGAGCAACTGGGAGTGGATTCAGACAGATTGGACTACGCAATCAGGCGCTGGCTGTCGATCCACGGGCGGTCGTTGGAGCGCGCCGCATAAGTAACCCGCAACATCGAGTAACACTAATTCCCTGGTCGGGGCCCAACTGGATCTACCGAATAGTAACGACAGTGCAAAATAACGACTAATGTGATGCAATGCACATCGAAGTTATCGGTAGTCACTGGAGGGGTCAAAGTGCGTGAGTTTTCAGTTCCACAGACGTTCACAATTCCGGAGAACGCGTCAATGGCGGATTCGGTGTTCCGGCACGCCAGCGAAGACCCCACATTCGTGCCGTTCCAGCGACTCGTCAACGGCGCGTGGGTCGATGTCACAGCAGCCGAATTCGCCAAGCAGGTCTCAGCCGTAGCGAAGGGGCTGATCGCGTCCGGAGTCGAGCTCGGCGACCGCGTCGCTATCCTCTCGGCAACACGCTACGAGTGGGTTGTCACCGACTACGCGATCTGGACAGCCGGCGGCTGCACCGTCGCCATTTACGAAACCTCTTCCCCCGATCAGGCGCAGTGGATCCTCGAGGATTCGGCTACGTCTCTGCTGATCGTCGAGACTGCCGATCACGCCACGAACATCAAGGACGTCACCGAAGCCGCCGCGGCGCTTCGTGAGGTCCTCGTCATCGAATCGGGCGCTCTCGAAGACCTGACGAGTCGCGGCGCCGCAATCACCGACGAAGAACTCGAAACCCGTCGTCACCAGGTCACGGCCGCATCGCCGGCAACGTTGATCTACACCTCCGGCACCACTGGCCGCCCCAAGGGCGTCCAGCTGACACACGCCAACTTCTACGCAGAGTCCGCCGCGTGCCGCCTGGCCATGCCGGAATCCATGGTTCCCGGCAAGAAGACCCTGATGTTCCTGCCGCTCGCTCACGTCTTCGCGCGGGCAATCTCCTTCGGCGCCTTCGACTCCAAGGTCACCGTTGGCCACACGTCGGACCTCACGACACTCCTCGAGCAGTTTGCCGTGTTCAAGCCGACCTTCATTCTCTCGGTTCCGCGAGTATTCGAGAAGGTGTTCAACTCGGCACGCCAGAAGGCAGTCGACGGCGGCAAGGGCAGCATCTTCGACAAGGCAGCAGCAACGGCCATCGAGTACAGCGAAGCGCTCGAAAAGGGCGGCCCCGGCATCGCACTCAAGCTCAAGCACGCTGTGTTCGACAAGCTTGTGTACTCGAAGCTGCGTGCGGCCCTCGGCGGCGACTGCGAACGTGCGGTCTCCGGCGGCGCTGCACTCGGAGCCCGCCTGGGTCACTTCTTCCGTGGCGTCGGCATCCCGATCTACGAGGGCTACGGCCTCACCGAGACCAGCGCCGCCATCACGGTCAACACCTCCGCCGCGCAGCGCGTCGGAACCGTGGGCAAGCCGATCAACGGTCATGCCGCTCGCATCGCAGACGACGGTGAACTCCTGGTGCAGGGTCCGGTGGTCTTTGCCGGCTACTGGCACAACGAGAAGGCCACTGCAGAGTCGATCATCGACGGCTGGTTCCACACCGGTGACCTCGGATCGATCGACAACGAAGGCTACGTCTCGATCACCGGGCGCAAGAAAGAAATCATCGTCACCGCAGGCGGAAAGAACGTCGCACCGGCCGGTCTCGAGGATTCACTCCGCGCTCACGCTCTGATCAGCCAGTGCCTCGTGGTCGGTGACGGCCAACCATTCATCGGCGCACTGATCACACTCGACCTGGAAACCCTGCCCGGTTGGGTCGAGCGCAACGGCCTGCCGGCCGGAAGCCCCATCGCCGATCTGATCAAGAATCCTGACCTGATCGCCGAAATCGACTCAGCGGTCGCGGACGCGAACAAAAAGGTCTCGAACCCGGAGCAGATCAAGAAGTACACGATCCTCGAGGTCGACTTCACCCAGGAGGGCGGCGAACTGACCCCGACGCTCAAGCTCAAGCGCAACATCATTCACGAAGCACACAAGGGTGCGATCACGGATCTGTACGCCTGATCTCACAGCAAGAATGTGACCCGGTTCGCCAGTTGGCGAACCGGGCCATTTCTGTATGACTGCTCAGATACCGCGACCGGGGTTCAGGATGTTCCTCGGGTCGAAGGCGGCTTTCACCGAGAGCATCAACTCACGTTCGACGGAACCGATCATGTCGGACATGTACGGCGCCTTGAGAACTCCGATGCCGTGCTCACCGCTGATCGTGCCGTCCAGTTCGAGTGCCGCATGCACGATGTCGTCGAACGCCCCACGCGCGCGATCCTGCGCGCCCAGTTCCCCGGCGTCGAACACGATGGTGGGATGGAGATTTCCGTCTGCCGCATGACCGAAGGTTCCGATGGTCACCGAGTGCCGCTCAGCCGCGTCCTGGATACGTTCGAGCATTCGGGGCAACGCCGGTACCGGGACGGCAACGTCGTCGAGTAGCACGGTTCCCATCGCCTCGAGCGCCGGCAACGCCATGCGACGCGCGGCGGTGAACGCGTCACCTTCCTCGGGATCGTCGGTGTGGAACACCTCGGTTGCGCCGACGCGCGTGCAGGCCGCCGCGCAGTCTGCCGCTTCCTGCACGGCAGATCTACCGTCGCATTGAATGAGAAGCATCGCCCCTGCCGATTCGTCGAGACCCATTCTCGTGAAGCGGTTTACAGCGTCGATGGTCACTGCGTCCATCAACTCCAATTGACACGGTTCGGCAACCGCGGCGACGGCCAGGACCGCCTCGATCGCTTTCTCCGCCGAGTCGAAGAACGCAACAACCGTGGTTGCAGCCGTGGGCGCGGTCCGCAGCCGCATCGTGGCTTCGACGATGACGGCAAGCGTCCCCTCGGAACCAACCAGGAGATGGGTCAGGTCCAGACCGGCCACATTCTTGCGAGTCTTTGCTCCGGTGCGGATCACGCGACCGTCGGCGAGAATTGCGGTGAGCGCCGCGACATGGTCGCCTGTGACCCCGTATTTGGCGCAACAGATACCACCGGCATTGGTGGCCAAGTTACCGCCGATGCTCGAGATTGCCCGGCTACCGGGGTCCGGAACATACCAAAGTCCTTGTGCGCGAGCCGCCTCCGCAAGATCGCCGTTGATCACACCAGGCTCCACTGTTGCCGTGCGGGCCGCGGCATCTATGTCGAGAATGCGATTCATACCCGCAACGCTGAGCACAATGCACCCGTCGAGAGCATTGGCAGCACCGGCCAAACCGGTTCCTGCGCCGCGTGTCACGACCGGAATGGAGAGTTCGTGGGCAACCGTCATCGCCGCGGCGACATCATCGACTGACGTTGCCTTGACCAGAGCCGCCGGAACACCGGCGGTGGTCAGCAAGGATTGGTCCCGGGTATAGGCGCCCATCCGATCGGGATCTGTGGTCGCCTTCTCCCCCAGCACTTCCCGCAGTCGGTCTCCCAACATGTCCACCGTTGTCGTCATTTCGAGTGTCCTTCGTAGAAACCTCGCACATGCTTCTCGACAAGCTGTGCCGCATAATCGGATTCACCGGCCGCAATCGCATCGGCGATGGCTTCGTGTTCCGCGAGCAGCACCCCGAGAGTGGCCGCCGAGTCCTCGACCGCCGCGAGTTCACTCATCAGATAACCGGCGATACACTCGCGCAGAACCGTCATCACCAGCGCAAAGGCGCGGTTCCCGCTGGCACCCGCCAAGGCGACGTGAAAGTCGACATCCGCGTCGTGGAACGCGGACGCGTTGTTGTTCTCGGTGGCGCGACGCATCTCCTCGATGGCAACGCGCGCAGCACCAGGAACCTCACGGACACCGCGCAGTGCCGCGGCTTCGAGGAGCACCCGCAATTCGACCAAGTCCGGAAGCGGAACCGCACCCACCTGCACAGCCGTGCTCAACGCCGTGGCTGCAGAATCGGCTGTGTTCTCGTGCGTCACCTTGGGACGCGCCGTCGACACGGTGTCGGCACCGGTCACCAACCCTTGCGCCTGAAGTACGCGCAGCGCTTCGCGGACGGTGGAGCGGCCCACCGAAAAAGCCTGTGCCAGTTCCTGCTCCGTTGGCAAGGACTCGCCGACCGGTAGAGACCCGTCGAGAATCGCGTCTCGGAGCCTGCCGGACACCGCAAGGCTCAGCGGAATACGCGAGAGCGGAGTTATGTCCATGTCGCCGACGCTACCTCTTGCCTGCTTGTCAGACAAACTGTTTAATGAAAGTGGCCCGAAACACACAACCAAAGGTGTCGACATGACCGAAAAGCTCGAGTTGGACCCCGCAACCACCGCAGTCGTGCTCATCGAATACCAGAACGACTTCACCACCGAAGGCGGCGTCCTTCATGACGCTGTCGCTCCCGTGATGGAATCGACCGGACTACTGGCGAACACCACGGCACTGGTCGAGGCCGCTCGCTCCGCCGGTGTCACAGTTATGCACGCGCCGATCACGTTTGCCGAGGGCTACAACGAGATCACCTCGCACCCGTACGGAATCCTCAAGGGCGTCGTGGACGGAAAGGCATTCGTCAAGGGCAGCTGGGGAGCGGCAATCGTCGACGAACTGACTCCACAGGACGGCGACATCCTCGTCGAAGGCAAGCGCGGTCTCGATACTTTCGCGAGCACCAACCTCGATTTCATCCTGCGCAGCAAGGGAATCCGCACGATCATCCTCGGCGGATTCCTGACCAACTGCTGTGTCGAGTCCACCATGCGCACCGGCTACGAAAACGGTTACCGCGTCATCACTCTCACCGACTGCGTCGCTGGAACCTCAGCAGCAGAACACGAGAACGCCATCACCTACGACTACCCGATGTTCTCGCACCCGGTGACGTCCAAGGAAGTGCTCGACGCACTCGCCTGATTCAACGACTGTGCGCGAGAAGGAAATCGCGGCTCACGGCAGTGACGCTGGTGTGCACCTTCTCGTGCAACAGGTCGTGGCCCGCATCCTCGAATTCCCGCATCTCCACATTCGGCAGCGCCGACGCCCAGGTGCGCACCGGCTCGATCGGTGCCATCCGGTCGTCGACGCCGTGCACCACCAGAACCGGGATCCCGGAATCGGCCAAGTCCGCCCACCCGCTCTGGGCAACCGCGTTGCGCGGGATTCCACACAGGACAGCCGACACAAAATGATGATCCTGATGCGTCAGCATCGACAGCGCGGTCACGGCGCCGAGGGAATGCCCCATGACCGCCTGCGGGATACCTGGTAGCGCTTCGCGGGCGATATCCGCCAAGGTCGCGGCATCAGCGGCGAGATCGGACAACGGCGCCGCCACGCCCGGTTCCCCTTCGGACAGTCCGTGCCCGGTGTGGTCGATCGCCCAGACCTCGATGCCGGAAGACGTGAGAGCGTCCGCAAATCGGTGGTACTGACCGCTGTGTTGCCCCAGCCCGTGCAGGAACACCAGTGACATCGCCAGCGACTCGTCGCAGGAAGCGGGCCACCGCCGAAAATGGACCTGACCGCGTCGACCGTCAAAAAAGGGCATGGTGGACATTCTGCCTGGCTCACGGGCATTGCGACGTGCCTGACATGTCCAACCCGCCGTTTTGTCGGTCATCGCTGGCACAATCGCCCCTGTGTTCCTCCTCGATGATCAGATCATCTACAGCGCCAGTGACCTCTCGGCGGCCGCTACATGCGAATTCGGCCTACTGCGGCGACTCGACGCGCGAACCGGGCTGATCAAGGCGGAGGGCGTCGACGCCGATCCGATGCTGGAACGAACGTCCGCGCTCGGTCAACACCACGAGCGCGAACAGTTGGAGCGGTTCATCGCCGAACACGGCGACGGTGTGGTTGTCATGGAACGGCCCGAACACACCCGCGCCGGGCTTACCGAAGCAGCACTCGCCACCGTCGAAGCCCTACGCTCCGGTGCCCCCGTCATCTACCAGGGAACGTTCTTCGACGGCCGGTTCCTGGGGTTCTGTGATTTCCTGGTGCGCGAGGGCGATCGGTACGCGGTGTACGACAGCAAGCTGTCGCGGCACGCGAAGGTATCGGCACTCCTGCAGTTGGCCGCCTATGCGGACGCGCTGGGCCGCAACGCAATCGCCGCCTCCGACCAGGTGCATCTGATGCTCGGCGACGGCAGCACGTCGTCCCACGACATCGGTGACATCGCGCCGGTGTTCTCGGCAAGCCGAGCCAAGCTAGAGCAGGTTCTCGACGAACATCACGCCGAGGGAACACCCGCCGAGTGGCTCGACGGCCGGTACCTGCGCTGCGGACGGTGCGATACATGCAGCGTGGAAGTCGAGAACCATCGTGACCTGCTCCTGGTGGCTGGTCTCCGGGGCAATCAGCGGATGCAGTTGATTGCCGCCGGCATCGGGTCGATCGAGCAACTGGCCGTCAGCACCGAACCCGTCGACGGTATCCGCCGCGACACTCTGGACAAGTTGCGCGCGCAGGCTGCGTTGCAGTTGCGCCAGGAACAATCCGGCGAGGCCGAGTTCCACATCTACAACGCGTCCGTGCTCGGGGGGCTACCCGTGCCGGACGACGGAGACATCTTCTTCGACTTCGAGGGTGATCCCCTGTGGGCGGAGGACGGTTCCACCGACTGGGGGCTGGAGTACCTGTTCGGCGTCGTCGAAGGTCCGGCGGAGAACTACGTGTTCAAGCCGTTCTGGGCACACGACCGCGCCGGTGAACGCCAAGCGCTCGTCGATTTTCTCGACTACGTGACCGCGCGGCGCGAGGCTCATCCGGGCATGCACGTCTATCACTACGCGGCCTACGAGAAGTCCGCACTTTTGCGACTCGCCGCGCGTCACGGCGTGGGCGAGCAGGTAGTGGACACGCTGCTGCGCGAGAGTGTGCTCGTGGATCTGTATCCGCTCGTTCGCTCGGCCATGCGAATCGGAGCTCGCTCGTACAGCATCAAGAAACTCGAACCGCTGTACATGGGGGAACACGGCCGCGACGGCGACGTCGTCAATGCCGCGGCGTCCGTGGTTGCGTACTCCGACTACTGCGAGCTACGCGAGCGTGGCAAGGACGACGAAGCCAGTGAACTGCTGCAAGGTATCTCCGACTACAACGAGTACGACTGCGAATCGACTCTCCGACTGCGCAATTGGTTGGTCGATCGCGCAGCCCGACACGACATCACCTTGCGTCAGCCAACAGGACAGATCACCCTGCCCGTCGAAGACCTCACCGAAACCGAAATCGCATTGCGTGAATTCGCCGGGCACAAAGCCGGCCCGACGCGAACCGCCGAGCAACACGCCGCAGCCCTCCTCGCTGCGGCGGTCGGGTACCACAGCCGAGAGAAAAAGCCGCACTGGTGGGCGCACTTCGATCGCTTGTCGGCCCCCATCGAAGATCTTGTCGATGTCCGTGACGTGATGGTGGTCGACGTGCCAGACATTCAAGCAGACTGGCACAAGAACACCGCCAGGCAGAAGCCGCGACGGCACATCCAGTTGACGGGCACCCTGGGCACCGGCACGACGTTGAGCCCCGGCACCGACATGTTCGCGCTGTACGACGTTCCCTCTCCCGACGCCGTTGCCGGCGACAATCCGGCGCAGCGCGGCACCAACGGCGTGAAGATAGTCTCGGTCGAAAAATCCGGCAATCTCGACGTTGTCACCATCGAGGAACTACTCCGAGGTGACGAGTTCTCCGAGACTCCCGTTGCGTTGGCTCCCGGACGCCCTATTCCGACGGTGCCGATGGAAAAGTCCATCGCTGCAGCGGCATCAGAAGCCTGCGACGGATTGCCCGGGTTGCCGCGCCGCGCGGCGGTCGACATTCTGCGTCGACTCACGCCTCGAACCCTGTCCGGCGACGCGCTTCCACCGGTCGGCGAAGGCAACGACTACGCGTCCGCGATCACGGCTGCCGTCCTCGATCTGGACGACTCCTATGTTGCGGTGCAGGGCCCACCCGGTACCGGTAAGACGTACACCGGGGCGCGAGTGGTCAAGGCTCTGGTGGAGCAGCACCAGTGGCGTATCGGTGTTGTTGCGCAATCGCATTCGGTGGTGGAGAACATGCTGGGCGGCATAGTCAAGGCCGGCCTCGATCCGGCTCTGGTCGCCAAGAAGGGCAGCCGGAGCCGAATTGCGGAGTGGACCGACATCACGCCCCAGGAGTTCCCCCGCTTCCTGTCCGAAGCGGAATCCACTGGTTGCGTCATCGGTGGCACCGCGTGGGATTTTGCGAACACCGATCGAGTGCCCCCTGGCAGCCTCGATCTCCTTGTCGTCGACGAAGCCGGACAGTTCGCGCTGGCCAACACCATTGCCGTTGCCGTCTCCGCTCGGAATCTGCTGCTGCTCGGCGATCCGCAACAACTGCCGCAGGTCAGCCAGGGAACTCATCCCGAACCTGTTGACGAATCCGCTCTCGGCTGGCTAGCCGAAGGGCACGGCGCCCTGCCGCCGGAGTTGGGATACTTCCTCGAAAAGACGTGGCGGATGCACCCCGACCTGTGCGCGCCGGTGTCGGCGCTGTCCTACGAGGGCAAGCTGCTGTCCCAGGAAACGGTAAGCGCTGCACGGAAACTCGACGGTCTGGCAGCGGGCGTACACACGGTGTACGTCGACCATTCCGGCAACTCGACGTACTCCCCCGAAGAGTCTGCCGTCATCGTGACGCAGATCCGCGAACTCCTCGGCACGCCATGGACCGATCCCAGCGAGTTCGACGGCACCCGGCCCCTGACCGAGGCGGACATTCTGGTGGTCGCGCCCTACAACGCCCAGGTGGGCACCATCGAGCGCGATCTCACCGAAGCGGGATTCACCGACGTCGAGGTGGGTACCGTCGACAAGTTCCAGGGACGTGAAGCGGCAGTCGCCATTGTGTCGATGGCAGCGTCCGCAATCGAGGACGTTCCACGAGGCATGTCATTCCTACTCTCGCGCAACCGCCTCAATGTTGCTGTCTCACGCGGAAAATGGTGCGCCATCATCGTCCGGTCGTATGCACTGACGCAGTACATGCCGACCACGCCGGCGGGACTGGTGGAACTCGGCGCTTTCATGCGCCTGACAGCCGGCTAGCCGAAGCACTGCCCGTCGCCGCGATACGTCGGTACCGCGGTGGCGGTGCCGTCGGCATCGACCAGATTCACGTGGTCGAAACGCTCACACAATTCGCCGGCCTTTGCGTGGCGGAACCACACTCGGTCACCGATCGCGATGTCGCCGGCAACCCGTCCTGTGACCGGCGTCTGCACCTCGCCTGCGCCTTCGTTGCGGAGCAATTTCAGACCGAGTGGGCGCATCGGTTTCGGAACCCTCGCGGCGCCGGCCGGTCCGGAGGCTATGTACCCGCCGCCGAAGAGGGTGGTGACCTTCGGGGTCGGCTTGCGAACCGCGGAGAGTGCGAAGAACAGGGCGGGGTCCGGCCGGAAGGCCCGGTACCTGTCGAAGAGCGTCGGCACATACAGCCCCGAACCCGCCGTCACCTCGGTGACCACCGGATCGGCAGAACTGACTTCGAGTGATCCGGTACCGCCACTGTTCACGATCTCGAGGGTGCCCACCGCATCCGTGACCGCAGAAACGACAGCACCTCGCCGGTGTGACAGTTCCCGGGCGGAGGCCTTCTTGACCCAGCCGATCGGCGCGCTGGTGTCCGGCAGTCCGGCAATCTGCGCTTCGTAGAACATGACACCGACGACGGAAAATCCACGGGACCGCGCACGCACAGCCAGTGCGGCAACATCATTCGGTTCGCGGAGCGGAGAGCGTCGTACCCCCAGGTGAATCGGCCCGATCCGCAGGGACGCGTCCACGTCGAGGCACACCCGAATCGGCGCGGCGCCTGGCGCAGCTGATCTGATGACATCGAGCTGAGCGTCGTCGTCGATCATCAGCGTGATCGCCGTTATCGCAACCGGATCACCGGCGAGTTCGGCCAACGCTCCACGATCCACGGTGGGATATCCCATCAGGATGTCGCGGGCGCCGAGACCGACCAACCACAATGCCTCCCGCAGTGAGTAGGCCATGATTCCACGAAAGCCACCCTGCTCGGTGAGCCCACCGCCCAGTGTTTCCTCGAGAACGGCGCGGCACCGGACCGACTTACTCGCAACGCGCACCGGTGTTCCCCCGGCCCGGCGAATCAGATCGGCAGCATTGCTGCGCAGAGTTGTCAGGTCGAGAGCGGCCAGGGGCGGGTCGAAATCAGCAGTAGCGGATGTCAGTCGATCCAGTGTTGTGGTCACGTGTGTCCCATCGTCGCGGCGTCGCGGTCAAGTCAACACCTGAATTGGACGCATGTCCATGACGGGGTCAGTGCTGCGCCTCGATCGCCTTGCCTGCGATGACCTGAACCATTTCGCCGAATTCCGCAATGGTGGCGTCGGAATCACGATCAACCAGCCAGCGCAAGACCAATCCGTCGATCATCGCCAGACTCCATCTCGCCAACGACTGCAAAGACTCTGTCCAGACAGTTCCGGAAATCGTGGCGCATTCTTCGAGAAATGCAATGGCATGCTCGTCCATGATCCGGTACTGATCGCTGGCGACGGCACCGGCACGCTCGGCCCCGAGGTTGCGGCTACGCAGAGCTTGCGCGGTGATTTCGTAGGTCAGCAACTGCCGATCAGGCGTCACCTCGATGAGCGGCCACATCCCGGTCAACCCGATGTGCAGCAGTTCCTTCAGCCCTTGGATCCCGGTCAGGTCAGGCGCGTGGCGAACCTGCCCGAAGGCATGCTGGAGCGATTCGCTGAGCTGAACAATCAACGTCTCGCCCATCGCGGCGATGAGCTCCTCTTTGCTCTCGAAACAGTAGTGAACTACGCCGAGCGATACGCCCGCCTCTTCGGCTACAGCACGGACCGTCACTGAACTCACGCCGCGCTGTTCGGCAATGGAAATGGCGGATTCGATCAATTGTGTGCGGCGCTCGTCCGCCGGAAGCCTGTTGAGCATCCCATGATGTTAGAACGGAGATCGGAAAAACTAGGCACAATGCTTGCTTGGACGAACGTCCAAGTACATGATTGTCCAATGGCTTCGGATATCTGGCAGAACTGGGCAGGCACTCAGAGGGCTTCACCACGACAATGGGCAACCCCGCGGAACACCCGTGAACTCGCAGCACTTGTCGTCGAAGCCGCAACACGAGGGTGGCACGTGAAGGCAGTCGGAGCTGGCCATTCCTTTACAGGTGCGGCGGTCACAGACGGAGTTCTTGTCAGCCTCGACAACTTCTCCGGGATCGAATCGATCACCCCCACCGACGACGGGGCGCTGGTGACGGTTCTCGCAGGCACGCGCCTGCGCGCCCTCAACGAGGCGTTATGGCAACGCGGGTACGCCATGACCAACCTCGGCGACATCGACGCCCAATCTCTCGCGGGAGCCCTTGGCACCGGAACCCATGGAACCGGCGCCGCGTTCGGTGGACTTGCGACGCAGATTCACGGCCTCGAAATCGTGACAGCCGACGGAGCAATCGTCACCGCGTCCGCGGATCAAAATCCGGAACTGTTCGAAGCTGCCCGCATCGGCCTTGGCGCAATCGGCATCATCACCAAGGTCACCCTCGCGTGTTCGCCTCGGTTCACATTGCGCGCCATCGAAAAACCCGACACGCTGTCCCACATTTTGGACACCCTGGACGACGAGTGCCGCACCGTCGACCACTTCGAGTTCTACTGGTTCCCCCACACCGATCGGGTCCTCACCAAACGGAACACACGCCTGCCCGGCGACACACCGTTGAAGCCCGTCAGCGCGATCCGAACCTTTGTCGAGGACGAATTCATGTCGAACACGCTCTTCGAGGGCGTCAACCGCATCGCCACCCTGGCGCCGGCCGCGATCCCCACCATCAACCAGATATCGTCACGCCTGCTCGGCGCCCGGGAATTTACCGACCGCAGCTATCGGGTCTTTGCATCGCCGCGTCGCGTGAAGTTCAAGGAAATGGAATACGCCGTCCCGGTCGAACACGTCAAAGGTCTACTCCACGAGATTAATCAGTGGCTGCAAAGGACTGGAACCAACGTCGCGTTCCCCGTCGAGGTTCGTTTTGCCGCCGCCGACGACCTCTGGCTTTCCACCGCCAACGGACGCGATACCGCGTACGTCGCCGTGCACCAGTATCACCGCCGGTCCGAGACCGAGTACTTTGCCGCAGTCGAAGCGATGGCAAAGGCCGTCGACGGCCGGCCGCACTGGGGGAAAATGCACAACCGGACCATCGACGACTTACGCCCGACGTACGACAAACTCGACAACTTCATTGCTGTGCGAGACAAGTACGACGCGGATCGTGTGTTCGACAACGACTACCTACGCCAAGTGCTCGGCGCCTGAGTTCGCTTCGCTAACGCAGCAATTCCGCTTTCCGCGATTCACTGGCAAACGACGCCTTGATGGAATTGCGGGCCAACGTCTCACGTTCGGACTCGGTCAGCCCGATTGCTCGACCGAGTTCGGCGAAGTTGTCGTCGACGTACCCGCCAAAATATGCCGGATCGTCGGAGTTGACCGTCACGATCAGCCCGAGGTCGAGCATCGTTCGCAACGGATGATCCTCGAGCTTGTCGAACACCCGAAGACGAACGTTCGACAACGGGCAGACCGTCAGCGGAATCTCCTCGTCGACCAACCGCTCGACAAGCGCCGGATCCTCGAGTGCGCGGACACCGTGATCGATACGTTCAGCACCGAGGATGTCGAGCGCCTGCCAGATGTACTCCGGCGGGCCTTCCTCACCGGCGTGGGCGACCACGTGAAGCCCCTCGGCGCGAGCCCGCGCAAACACGTCCTCGAAGAGCGACGGCGGGTTACCCACCTCCGCAGAATCGAGGCCCAGACCGACAATCGGAGCCTGCAACCGGATGATCTCCGAGAAGATCTCCTCGGCATCTCTGACGGGTTGATCGCGCAGAATCGCGGCAATCGCGCTGCTGCTGAGTCCGAACTCCCGCTCGCTCGATGCAACGGCGTCCATGATTCCGTCGAGAACCTCGGTCAACGGAACACCCCGGACCACGTGCGCTTGCGGGTTGAAGAAGAACTCGGCGTGCGAGACCCCGGCAGCGGCAGCACGGCGGAAGTACGCCCGCGTGAGATCCGCAAAATCCTCGGCTGTACGCAGAACGGCCATGTTGGCAAAGTACAGATCGAGGAACGACTGCAGATCCGAGAACTCGTACCGTGACTTCAGATCTTCGATGTCCTTGTACGGCAAGTCCATTCGATTTCGCTCGGCGAGGCGGTAGATCTGCTCGGGCTCGAGAGAACCCTCGATGTGCATGTGCAATTCGGCAACTGGTGTAGCCATGTCGTGTTACCGACCCTTCCATACCGGCGCGCGCTTCTCGGCAAAAGCCGTCGCGCCTTCACGTGCGTCCTCGGATACGAAAATCGGTGCCAACAACTGCATCTGGTTGGCAAATGCCTCGTCGTCCGACCATCCGGCGGCCTTGACCATGATCTCTTTGGTGACCGTGACGGCGAGCGGACCGTTACGGCTGATGCGGTCGGCAAGATCCAGCGCACCGTCCAACGCCTGACCTGGTTCTGTCAGTGTGTTCACAAAACCGTACGAGTGCGCTTCCTCCGCCGTGAAAGCGTCTCCGGTCAAGGCATATTCCAGGGCCTTCTGATACGGAATGCGCTTGGGTAGACGGAACAATCCGCCGGCGCCTGCGACCAGACCCCGCTTGACCTCGGGGATACCGAACTTGGCTTCGCGAGAGGCAACCACCAGATCGGTGGCCAGCACCAACTCGGTGCCGCCTGCCAAGGCAAAGCCCTCGACCGCCGAAATAATCGGCTTTCGCGGCGGCCCCTCGGTGAAACCGAGACCGCGGCCAGGAACCAGCACGTTCTCGCCGGCCACAAACGCCTTGAGATCCATACCGGCACAGAAATTTCCGCCCGCACCGGTCAGCACTGCCAACGACAGCTCGTCGTTACCGTCGAGTTCTTCGACAGCTGCTGCCAATCCGTGGCTGACCGCGGCGTTGATCGCGTTTCGTGCCTCGGGCCGGTTGATCGTGATGATCAGCGTCCGCCCACGCCGCTCGGTGAGAACCTCGTCTGCCATGCATCTCCCTCTCGTAGTCTTTCGACACCGCGCATGCTCATGCTGCGTTTCGTTCGACAATACGGACGAAGCCCTCCGCATCGATCTGTGCGGTGTCATGGGTGCAGAACCAGCCCTGCGTGAAACGCGACGACGTCACTTCCGGCGAATTCCAGTACCGACGCGCGACACTCGGCCCGCGGCACCACAGTTCGCCGTATCCCCCCGGTGCGTCGGGGCCGTACAACGCGACTTCCATTCCGCCGAAAGCGATTCCCACGCTCCCCAAATGTGTCGAAGCCGATTCGATCGGCAAGATCAGACCTCCGCCACACGTCTCGGTCTTTCCCCAACCCATCACATGCTGAGCGGCCGGAAACGCCGCCAGTAGCTTGTCTTCCTGCTCGGCCGTTACCGGAGACCCACTGCAGTCCACCCACTTCACCGATCGCGAGGCTGCTCGCGCCGCCGGACCCACCGCAAGCAATCGTGGTTCGAGGAGATCCTCGGGGCGCCCGGTGAGAATGTCGACGGTATGGGCGGACTCACGCCAAAAATCACCCGCCACAACAACGGTGCCGCCGATCACCAACGTGGCGAGCACATGAACAAGCTCCCGGACGGATCGAAAATCGCTGTCCACCAGAAGATTCCGCACACCCTCGACGCCGTAGTCACGCGAATGCAGAAGCCCTTCGATTGTCGAGAGCACATTCTCGTTGCTCAATTCGACGCCAAGCATCGCGCCGGACGGATCCGCCGTGTACGCCAGAACCGCCAACTCGTCCGGCGCAGCACCGTCGTCGATGAACGGAACCCCGTGCGGCAATTCCCCATCGAGCACCAACACCGATCCACTGTCCGCAATCACCGCGGAAACCTCCGCGTCGCCCCACGCCATGCCGAGAGACACCGGAACCCCACCGGCCAGAATGACTCCGAGGCACGCTTCCAGCCACCGAACGCCGGCCGCAAACCGGATGGCCACCCGATCGCCGATCTCGATTCCCCGCGACTTCAACCCGCCGGCCACCCGAGACGCTTCAGCCCACAGTTCGGCGTAGGTGACCTGTTCTCCGTGCACTTCCTCGACCGCAGTTCGCCCGGCGAACCGGTGCACCGCAACGTCGAGTAACTCCGACAACGACGGATCCAACTGCCGGTAACGCAGCAGACCGTCCGTCGCCCGACTGACCCGCGTATCCGTGAGCAGCCCATTCGAACAGTGATACTCCACAAGCCTCGACCGCATCTGTACCTCCACAGACCGTGACCAACCCACACCCGCGCCATTCGACTATATGACGTGAGTCACAGGTAGTGGAGCACTCTGGCGATACCCGTGTGCTTACTTGCCTGTGTAGACGGCCTTTCCTGGACCTACATCGAGGAAGCTGCGCACAGCGCCGCGAAGGTCCTCGGTCTCGAACAGCGCCCCCGACACTGTCGGTGTCACCGCATCGGCATGAGCGATACCGCCGGAACGCCACGCCGCCACGATCTGCTTGGTCGCATCATGTGCCCGCGTCGGCCCGTCAGCCAACCGCGCTACCAGTGCCCGCGCGGCTGCGTCGACATCGTCGTGAACGGCATTGACCACACCCCATGATGCAAGCGTCGCCGCGTCGTACAGATCGCCCGTCATCACCAGTTCGCGAGCGCGTCCGGAACCCGCACGCTCGGCCAGGCGTTGCGGCCCACCCATCGACGGCGTCAACCCGACCACTGTCTCCACCAAACCGAACTTCGCCTTGGGCGCGGCGAGAATGATGTCGCAGGCCAGCGAAATCTCGAACGCAGCCGTCAGCGTCAACCCATGCGCGGCGTAGACCACCGGACACGGCAGTGCCTCGAGTGGATGGCAGATCTGCGCAAAAAGCTCGCGCCACAACTCGGCGCCCTGCTCGGCGGTCAAACCGTCGAAAACATGGACGTCGACGCCGGCCGAGTTGACCTTGCCCTCGGCCCTCAGCAACACCGCGCGCGGCGGCGCAGCCGTCAACGACGCGATATCGGCGATCACTGCGTCGAACATCGCCTGATCGAACAAATTGAGCGGTCCGTGAGCAAACGTCAGCACAGCAACCTCGGCACCGCCATCGGTGATGATTCGCTCGAGACGGGTGGGATGCGTTTCGGAAGCAGTCATGGCCGTCACCTTGCCGCACCGCGGGCGACATACGATCAGGGAGTGGACGGTCTGAGAAAAGCGCTTGCCGACGTTGTGGGACAACGGTTCGTCACCGACGATCCCGATGTTCTGCGCTCCCGCTCGGTCGATCACACGGGCAGATACAGCGGACGCGCCCAGGCCCTGGTCCGCCCGGCCGACACCGCCGAAGTAGCCGCAGCACTCAACATCTGCCGACAATTCGGCGCACCCGTCACCGTGCAGGGTGGACGCACCGGACTTGTCGCCGGAACCGTGCCCGAACACGACGACGTCCTGCTCTCCACCGAACGTCTCACAACAATCGGCGAGGTCGATGCCGCCGCGGGGAGGATCACCGTCGACGCGGGAGTGACACTCGCACAAGTACATTCCGCTGCTGCCCACGCCGGACTGAAGTTCGGCGTCGACATCGCGTCGCGTGATACCGCGACAATCGGCGGTATGGCTGCCACCAACGCCGGTGGGCTGCACACGGTTCGATACGGCAACATGGCGGAGCAGGTCACCGGACTCGAAGTTGTTCTTCCAGACGGCACCACCGTGCGCCGTGAGGTAGCCGTCCGCGTCGACAACTCCGGCTACAACCTGCCGGCGCTCTGGGTGGGCAGCGAGGGCACTCTCGGGGTGATCACACGCGTCGACCTGGCACTTCACCCCGTGCCGAGACACCGCGTCACAACACTCACCGGGTTCGATTCACTGGGCGCCGTTGTCGACGCGGGACGCATTCTGCGCACCGTCGGCGGCGTCGACGCGCTTGAACTACTCGACGGCCGCGGATTGGAACTTGCTGCGAACCGACTTGGCGCCGGCGTTCCGACGGGACGCCGATGGTATCTGCTGGCAGAGGTATCCGGCGCCCACGACCCTTCCGAAGACGTGAGCGCAATCATGGACCGGATCAATCCACCGGATGCGCCCGCCGTAGCGCTCGACACGGCCGGTTCGGCCCGATTATGGTCTGCACGTGAATGTTTCGCGGAAGTCGTAGGATTGTTCGGACCACCTCTCAAGTTCGACGCGGCACTCCCCCTTGACACACTGGCGGCATTCGCGGACTCGGCGGTCGGCGTTGTCGCAGAATACGCATCGGAAGCGATCCCGATCCTGTTCGGTCATGTGGCCGAAGGAAACATCCATCTGAACGTCCTGAATTGCCCCGACGCCGACGCCGTCTACCTCCGTATTCTCGAACTGGTGCGTCACTACGGCGGAAATATCAGTTCCGAACACGGAGTCGGCTCGCTCAAACGCAATTACCTCGACATGGCGCTCACGCCGGAGGACATCGGCGCGATGTGGGCGATCAAGCGAGCCTTCGATCCGGACGACTTTCTCAATCGTGCAGTGATGTTTCCCGACTCCCTTCGGCGCTGACAACTAGACGCTGTGAACCTTTCGGCTTCGGTTGTCCTGCAGGGCAATCAGCGCGCACCTTGCCGCACAGCGTGCCGCGGCGAGAACCACAGGATGCCGGGCTACCGCCCACGCCCGTCTGGCAATTGACGGGGCAGTCTCATTCTGCATGTCGGCGTTCGAGTTCAGTGCCCGTGGTGAGCGTGTGCGTGCTCTGACACGGGCGCGGTCGCATTGTCGGCAGTCAGAGTGAATTCGGCCGTACGCACCACTCCGTCGTGTTTGAAGTCCAAGAACAATCGGTAATCCTCAGCGCTCGGCATGGTGGCGTAGAAGGTGATTGCCGGTCCGGCTGGGGTAACACCGTCACCGGGATGGCCGTCCGGGTGGACGTGGAGATACGCGAGGTCGGAGGCGCGCAGCGCAACCAGATGCCCATAGGCGGCGAGGTAGGGCTGCAAGTCTGTGACCGGGTGACCGCCTCGGCTGACCGAGAGCGTGAGCTTCGATGTCTGGCCGGCGTGGGCTGCGCCGTCGAGGGAGACGATGTAGCCGTCGACCGTCGTCGTGGCGGCTGCGGCCGGCAACGGCCGCGGGTCATAGGCGCCGGAAACGTGTACATCCGCGCTCAGCGTGATTCCGTCGCCACCGTCAGGGGTGAAGTCAGCGAAGACCCGATACTCCCCCGCATGGGCGAAATCTACTGAAACATGCCAGGTTCCGGACGCGTCCAGTTCGGGATGCACGTGCTGGAATCCGGTCAGGTCGCGGCCGACCACGATCAGATGTAGCTGCTTGTCGTGAGTATCCGTGTACCGGATCAACGGAGATCCGGTCGCATCCACGATCCGGAACTGCAGGGGTACGCGACTGCCGACGGCCGCCTCCGACGTTGCCAATTCCAATGTGTAGCCGTTTTCGCTGAACATCTTGCCCTCCAAAGGTTGGGTCGACGGCACTTCCGTTGCCGTCTGCGTTGGGTTCTTCACTTCTTGAAGTCGAACCCGTTGCAATTTCTACCATACCCCCCTAGGGTATGCAACGAACAAAACAAATCACTCCGAATTCACTCGAAGGAGATCCGATGCGCACCTACGCCGAGCGCCGGCCGATCGAGTTCGAAAAGCACACTATTTCCGGGCATTTCATCGATCCGCAGCCCCGATGTCGCGACGCCTCGACTATGACACTCCCAGACCTCGCAAACATGATGCATACCCCGTACCCGTAAGGAACTCAGAATGTCCACACAACCTAGATCCAACCGTAAGTGGTGGGCGTTGGCGTTGATCGCCGCCGCTCAGTTCATGGTCATCATGGACACCTCGATCATCGGTGTCGCTCTCCCCCAGATGCAGAGCGATCTCGGCTTCTCCCAGGAAGGCCTGACCTGGGTCTTCAATGCCTACGTCATCGCCTTCGGCGGGCTGCTCCTCCTCGGCGGGCGCCTGTCGGATCTGTTCGGCGCGCGCCGAGTGTTCACCGCCGGTTGGCTGATCCTGCTGATCGGTTCCGTCGTCGCCGGTGCCGCCGGCAACGTCGCCGTCGAACTTGCCGGTCGCGCAGTTCAGGGCGCAGGAGCAGCACTCATCGCGCCGTCCGCCCTGACCCTGCTGATGATGCTGTTCGGCAGCACGCAAAAGGAGATGACCAAGGCGCTGTCCATCTACGGTGCCGCGGCGCCGGCCGGCGGTACTGCCGGAGTGTTCCTCGGCGGCGCCATAACCGAATACGCCAGCTGGCCTTGGGTTTTCTATCTGAACATCCCCATCGCAGTCATCGCATTGATCGCTACGCCCATCCTGATGCCGAATGCACCGGCACGCACCGGATCGATCGACTTCCTCGGCGCACTGGCGGTCACCGCAGGCCTCGCCGTCGGAGTCTTCGGCATCGTCAGAGCACCTGACGTCGGTTGGGGATCCGGGCAGACGTGGCTTGCGCTCGCCGTCTCGGCCGCATTGTTGGGCGCATTCGTGTTGATCCAGTCCAAGCGTCGGGAACCACTGGTGCGGCTGGGAATCTTCAAGGCGCCCAACCTCGGTGCCGCGAACGTCGCTCAGCTCGTCCTCGGCGCGGCCTGGATACCGATGTGGTTCTTCCTGAACCTGTACCTGCAGCAAGTGCTCGGATACAGCGCCTTCCCCGCCGGCGCGGCTCTGCTGCCGATGACGATCTTCGTCATGCTCGGCATGATCGTCGTCGCGCCACGGGCCATGGCGCGGTTCGGTGCAAAAGCAATGATCGTCGCCGGTTTGCTGGTGCTGGGAATCGGATTGGGGTGGATGTCGTTGATCCGGCCCACCGGTAACTTCTGGGTCGACGTGCTGCCGGCATCGTTGGTGGCCGCGGCCGGTATGACGCTGGCGTTCATTCCTTCACTGGGTACGGCGATTTCGGCCGCGCGCCCGGAAGAAGGCGGATTGGCTTCGGGCATCGTCAATGTCAGTTACCAGGTCGGCTCGGCTGTCGGTCTCGCGGTGATGACTGCGATTGCAGCGGTGTTCGGCGCTGATCAACTCGGCAATCCGACCGAGCTGACGAACGGGTTCTCCGCAGTGTTCTTCGGTGCCGCCGTCATCGCAGTGGTGGGCGCAGCAATCACCGCGGTCGTGATGCGGTCGACCAAGGTCGAAGAGCCTGAAACCGTTCACTCCACCGTCAATTCTTGACCAACTCCGGTGGTGGGTTCGGCCGGCGATCACCGGCCGAACCCACCACCGGCGGAACGACTTAGGACTCATTATGTCGCGCCTTGCATCTCTCACACCGGCCACCGCTGTCGGTGCATCGAAAGACCTTCTCGCCGAACTCGTCAACCGTCACGGACAGGTCGGTGACATGGTCGCCGCGATGGCTCATTCGCCCGCCGTACTGGGTGGCTATCTGCAACTCAGCCGGGCAATGAAGCGAGCGAAACTCAGCCAATGATCGACCTCGGACTTCGCGTCTATCGGGAGCCTGCCTCGATTTCCGACGAACACATCGCGGGCCTTCGAGCGTACGGCTACGGTGATCGCGAGATCGCCGATGTAGTCGGGATCGTCGCCCTCAACGTCCTGACCGGAGCTTTCAATCTTGTCGCGGGAGTGAAACCAGATGAACCGGACCGCTAGAACCGCACCGGAACGGAACAGCCTGCGTCTGTTCGCGATTCGCGACTACCGCCTACTCTTCAGCGCCCAGATCATCGCACTGTTCGGCACTGGGTTGGCGACGGTGGCACTCGGCCTGCTCGCGTATGACTTGGCGGGACCGTCCGCAGGGGCGGTGCTCGCCACCGCGTTGACGATCAAGATGTCCATGTACGTCCTGATCGCCCCACTCGCGGCGGCGTACGTCGACCGATTGCCGAGACGGGCTTTCCTCGTCGCACTCGATGTCATTCGCGCATCGGTGGTGCTCGCGTTGCCCTTCGTCAGCGAGATCTGGCACATCTACGTGCTGGTGGGTGTTCTCCAAGCTGCGTCGGCAGCGTTCACACCCACATTCCAGGCGGTCATCCCGGACATCGTGACCGACGAGGCCGATTTCACCCGCGCACTGTCGGCATCGCAGGTCGCCTACACGATGGAAAGCCTGCTCAGCCCGGTTCTCGCAGCGGTAGCGCTGTCCTTCATGACGTTCAACCTGCTCTTTGTCGCCACCTCCGTGGGCTTTGCCGTCTCCGCGCTGCTCGTGCTGGCCACCCGAATCCCCAACGCCCGTCCCAGCACTCACCGAAACGCGTGGGACCGGATCGCGTCGGGAGTGC
Source organism: Rhodococcus sp. ACPA4 (assembly GCF_002300185.1). Classification (NCBI taxonomy): domain Bacteria; kingdom Bacillati; phylum Actinomycetota; class Actinomycetes; order Mycobacteriales; family Nocardiaceae; genus Rhodococcus; species Rhodococcus sp. ACPA4. The sequence goes on along the minus strand of NZ_NSDY01000002.1, from coordinate 1,214,613 downwards.
GGATCTTCGTGACCACGCCGCGACTGCGCGGCATCATGGCACTCAATCTCGTGGTGGCAGCAGCGGGCTCGATCGTCGTGGTCAACACCGTCAACTACGTCCGCGACCAACTCGGCGGAACCCAATCCGACGTGGCCTGGATGCTGGCCGCATCGGGTAGCGGTACGTTGCTGACCGCGCTGGCTCTTCCCCGCGTCCTCGACCGAACCGCCGAACGCACCGTGATGACAGCAGGTTCCGTCGTCCTGGTCTTCAGCGCAAGTGCGGCAGCGTCCCTCGCCGTTGCCGGTGTGTTCACGTGGATTCTCACCGCCGCGGTGTGGGCGCTCATCGGCGCCGGGATGGCCATGATCGTCACCCCGACCGGAAAGGTACTTCGACGGTCGGTAGACCCCGCAGGTATTCCGGAAGTGTTCGCAGCCCAATTCTCCCTGTCGCACCTCGCCTGGCTGTTCACCTATCCGATTGCCGGATGGGTTGGCACCAGCGCGGGATTCGCGCTCACCTGGAGCATCCTCGCAGCCCTTGCCGCGGTGGGAGCCGCCTCGGGATGGGTGCTGTGGCCTCGCGAGGCGAGCACCGAAATGCCCGCCCCGTCGACCGCCGGTGCAACGCACGACGCTACACAAGGAGAATGCACCTTGGCCGCAACCCAGTGCGCCTGCGCTCGCCCCATCTGAGCCGGGACGACTTTCTCAATCCTTCAGTGATGTTTCCCGACTCGCTTCGGCGCTGACAGCCATCGCCGTGTCATGGGCGTCGCCGCGCTGCGGCCGTTCGAAGCACACCGACGCCACGAATCCGACGAGGAGTACCGCGGCCGGGAGCCACACGGACTGCGACATCGCGGTGCTGAACGGTTCGCGGACTACCTCGGGCAGATGTCCGACGCCGGCTTCGGAGCTGCCGCCGGTGAGGCCCTGTGCAGCCAACCGCGCGGTGATCAACGCGCCGATCGCGGCGCTACCGAGAACCGCACCCACCTGGCGTGTGGTGTTGTAGACACCGGCTCCGGCACCCGCTTGCAGGGGCGGAAGATTGTGCGTGGCTGTGGCGGCCAGCGGCGACCAGATGCACGCATTCGCGAATCCGATGAGGCCGATCGGCAGCAACAGCTCCCAAATCGCGACATCGGGGGTCATCACCATCGCCAGCCAACCCAGTGCGATGGCAAACAACGCGAAGCCGGTTCCGGCAATGTAGCGAGGGTGCGTCTTGTCGACGAGTTTGCCGACGATCGGCGCAAAAATACCCGTCAGCACGGCCATCGGAACGAGCAGCAATGCCGATTGTGTCGGCGAGAGTCCGCGTACCGCCTGGGTGTAGAACATCAGCGGCAGCACCATCGACGTGATGGCAAAGCCCATTGCCGTGATGGCGACGTTGGCGAGTGAGAAGTTGCGATCCTTGAAGAGTCCGAGCGGCAGCAGTGGTTCGTTCTTGTTGCGTGACTGGTAGAAGACGAACACGACGAGCAGCAGCACGCCCGCGCCGATCAGGCTCCACACAAATCCGTTCCAGTCGTACGAGCTTCCCTCCTGGATTCCGAACACCAGCAGGAACATGCCCGCGGCACTGAGAATCACCCCGGGGATGTCGAATTTGTGTTCGCTCGTGGGCAGCGACGGAACCAGCTTCCACGCCAGCAGGAAGGCAATCACACCAACCGGGACGTTGACGATGAAGATCCATTCCCAGCCGAGATTGTCGACCAGAACGCCACCGGCGAGCGGTCCGACCAGGGTGGCAACACCGGCAACGGCGCCCCACAGACCCATGGCCGCGCCGCGCTTGTTCGGCGCAAAGGTACGGGTGATGACGGCCATCGTCTGCGGCGTCATCATCGCGGCACCAAAGCCCTGGAAAGCCCTTGCAACGATGAGAAGTTCGACGCTGCCGGACAAACCGCACCACAATGAAGCGGCGGTGAACAGGACGAGTCCGATCATGTACAGGTTCTTGGGCCCGAACCGATCACCCAATCGACCCGTAACCAGCAGCGGCACAGCGTAAGCCAGAAGGTAGGCGCTCGTTACCCAGACCACCTTGTTGATGTCGGTTCCGAGGTCCTCCATGATCGCCGGATTGGCCACCGCAACGATCGTGCTGTCCACGAGAATCATGAAGAACCCGATACACAGCGCCCACAGCGCGTGCCAGGGATTGACCTGCTTTTCCATCTTCAGTCCTTAGATAGTGCGGACGAGCCTGCTGAGCCGGCCAGCCGGTCGAGAAGTTCTTGTGAGAGCCAGGGCATTTCGCCGCTCTCGATGTCTGTCACCAACACGCCGATCCACTCTCGTTCGGCGACGGTCAGTGCGTGGGCGTAATCGGCGCCCACCGTGAAGATTCGTGGCTTTTCCGCGGCCTTCAACGCTTCGTAGTCGGCCTCGAATTTCGCAATCGTCTCGTCGAGATGCGCGAGACGTATCCGGAGCATCCGACACGCAGTTGCGGCGGACAGGTTATGCATTTCTGCGAGCGCAAGAGGCAGGCGCGGATACTCCCGGACCGGAACCGCCAACATCTCACGCAATTGGTGCTCGAGGGCGCTCCGGCCTCGATCGGTGATCTCGTACGTCGTCCGCTCCGGCCGATTGCCTTCACGATCCGTCCCGATCGAAGTGAGCAGTTCCTGCTTTTCCAGCCTCGACACCGTGTGATAGAGCGAGCCCGGCTTGATCTTCACAAGCTGATCCCCCCGGCGGACCGAGGCGAGTTGATACATCTCGTACGGGTGCATCGAACGCTCGGACAGCAGGCCCAGAACGGTGATTCCCAAGGGCGTCAATGACACATCACCCATGAGATCCCCCTCTCCGGACAAGAACATTGACTATTTCTTGACTATTCCACCTGAAATAGTCCACATGGAATATACGACGCCGGGCCATCTCGATCAACCCACCCGAACCGGACTAGCGTGTAGCGAGTGGACGACCATCATCTCGACATCATCCGACTCGCGTGGGCCCGAGAACTGGGCTTGGGCGACTCCGCATTGCGTCCGGCGCATACCGCTCGCGTCGACGACGATCACAACGATCTGATCCACGTACTGCAACTCGCCGAGGCAGCAGCCGTCGTCGGACCGCAATGGTTTACGCAGCGCACCGCGAACGAGGCCGCCGCATCACTGCTGGAACCAACGCGACTTCTCGAACTCACCAAGGATCACGGCGGCCGACTCACATCGCACACCGAGCTCGCATTCCTTCCCGACTACACGGATCACACACCCGCAGAACAACTTCTGATCAGCCGCGAGCGATCCGACGCAATGAGCGTGGCCCGATCCTGCCCACCCGACGACGCCACAGTTGCCGACCTGAGCGCCAAGGACCACTGGTTCACAGCACTCGGGGATGATCACCAACCCCTCGCCTGCGCGGCCTACCGCGAATTCCAAGGATTCGTCGCGGATCTCACCGTGCTCACCGATCCCGCGCACCGGCGGCGCGGTTTGGCTTGCGGAACAGTCTTTCTCGCTGCCGAAGACGCTCTCGACGCCGGATTGATACCGCAACTCCGCATCCCGAGCGGACATCTCGGCGGCGCTGCAATCGCACGCGCACTCGATTTCACCGTCCTGGGAATACACACCACGGCGCAGGTCCAACGACGTATTGTGTAGAGACACGCGATCGAGAGGAATCTCCATGAACGCGGATAATTCTGCAACATTTGTCGAAGAAGGCCGCGAATTCACTCGCGACACCAACTACATCGCCGCACGTATCACCGAGGACGGCCGCGACGGATATCCCGTCGAACCGAATCGCTATCGATTAATTGTCGCGCGCGCCTGCCCATGGGCGAACCGCGCCATCATTGTCCGCCGGCTCCTCGGTCTGGAAGACGTTCTGTCGATGGGAATCTGCGGACCGGTCCACGACAAACGCAGTTGGACTTTTGATCTCGACCCCGGCGGCGTCGATCCGGTTCTGAAAATCCCCCGACTCCAGGACGCATATTTTGCCCGCGACCCCAATTACTCGCGCGGCATCACGGTGCCGGCGATGGTGGAGATCGCGACCGGCAAGGTCGTCACAAACAACTTCCCGCAGATCACACTGGATCTGTCCACCGAGTGGAAGAAGTACCACCGAGAAGGGGCACCGGATCTGTATCCGGAGGCTCTCCGCACCGAAATCGACGATGTTGCAGAACAAGTGTTCCGCGACGTCAACAACGGTGTCTATCGCTGCGGCTTTGCCGGATCCCAGGAAGCCTACGACAAGGCATACGACCAACTGTTCGCGCGACTGGACTGGCTGACGGAACGCCTTGCACGGCAACGTTTCCTGGTCGGCGACACCATTACCGAAGCGGACGTCCGACTGTTCACGACGCTAGCCCGATTCGATCCCGTCTACCACGGCCACTTCAAGTGCAACAGAAGCAAACTCACCGAGATGCCGGTGCTGTGGGACTATGCCCGTGACCTCTTCCAGACCCCCGGGTTCGGCGACACCATCGACTTCACCCAGATCAAGCAGCACTATTACATCGTTCATTCCGACGTCAATCCCAGCCAGATCGTTCCCAAGGGACCCGAACTGACGCACTGGCTCGAACCACATGGCCGCGAACAGCTCGGCGGCCGGCCGTTCGGAGACGGCACACCGCCACATCCCCCGATCCCGAGCGAGGTAGTGCCGCAAGAACATTGGGCGACACGGTAACCCGAGATCGGGTAAAGAACTACTCCCCGCCGTACGTTCCGAAACTCCAGAACACGCCCTCAGGATCACGACAGGTGAAACCCCGCGAACCGTAATCTTCGTCGCGAAGACCCTGCGTGATCACGGCACCGGCGGCAACAGCCTGATCATGGAGGCCGTCGGCATCGTCGACAACGATGTACACAGAACCTACTCCCGGCGGTAGACCGGCAATCGACGAATCGGCACGGGGCGAACCCAGCATGATCCCACCGCCACCGGGCCAGTCGAGCTGAGCATGCGCAACGACGTCACCGTCGGCGTACAGCGCTTTCTCCACAAAGCCGAAGGCCTTCACCAGAAAATCGACAGCCGCTCGGGCATCGGCATACACCAGCGTCGGCCACACTACGGTTCCCACAGCATCGGTTCCCACAGCATCGGTTCCCACAGCAGTCCCCTTCCCTCTCGTACTACACAGCACAAGCCTATGGCGCAGGCCACCTGCTCCGCTGTAAAACTTCACCTATCCTCGACAGCGAAGTTCACCGATTGCAGAGTGGACACCTGTGGAGGGGCAGAGCGATGGCCAAGTCGATCGACAACGCAAGCAGCAACGACGCCGGGCGGGTCGAGAAAATCCTCATCTCGGTACTCGACAACGGCAGCCGCCTCCAGGCGCCGGCCGTCGCCAAGTACGTGGAGCACGTCAGGCACTCGCATCCGGACGAGTCTCCGGCCCAGATCATCGATCGACTCGAGAAGATGTTTCTCCTGGCCGTCACAGGAAGCGGCAGCGCGGTCGGCGCCACAGCCGCAATCCCCGGCGTCGGAACTGTGGCATCGATCGCCGCGGTTGGCGCGGAGTCGGCATTCTTCCTCGAAGCATCGGCACTTCTCACGCTGGCAGTCGCGTCGGTCCACGGAATCTCCATCGAGAACCACCAACAACGACGCGCCCTCGTCCTCGCTGTCGCCCTCGGCGAATCCGGCATGGAAATCGTCCAGAAGGTCACCGGGGTAACCGCCAAGAACTGGGGCACCGCGATCACCAGCAAAATCCCGAGTTCCACGATGCGCGGAATGAACAGCACGCTGGTCCGCAAGTTCGTGATGAAGTACGCCGCAAAGCGCAGCGCACTCATACTCGGCAAGCTGGTGCCCGCCGGGATCGGAGCGGTCATCGGTGGCGCCGGTAACCGCGTCATCGGTAAGGGCGTCGTCAAGAATGCCCGCGACGCCTTTGGCCCAGCCCCGGTGCGCTGGACCGATCACCTCGTCATACTCCCCGAGGACGACTTCGCGCCCGATCCCGCCACCACCACTCGGGTACTCCGCGGATAACAGCCGAGAACGTAGGCTCGACACAACACAACGTCCGTCGACGCGGGAGCATCTTTGACCAGTAGTGCACCGGGGCGGGTCTCCGCGCCCATCGAAGTTCGCGGTTTGACCAAGACGTTCAAAGCGGCACGGGCGGTCAACGACCTGAGCTTCGACGTCCACGCCGGCTCGATCACCGGCTTGCTCGGCCCCTCAGGCGCCGGAAAAACCACGACTCTGCGCATGCTGCTCGGTTTAGTGACGCCCAGCGATGGATCCGCGACGATCAACGGTCTCCCCATCTCGAAATTGGCATCGCCCGCCCGGACTGTGGGTGCCGTCCTCGACACACGTGGCCTCCATCCAGCGCGGACGGCGCGCGCTCACCTCGACATCTACGCTGCCGCGATCGGCCTGCCCGCCCAGCGAGCGACACAGGTTCTCGCGGCAGTCGGACTCAGTTCGGCGTCCGACCGGAGAACCGGACTTTTCTCATTGGGAATGCAGCAACGGCTCGCACTTGCCACCGCGCTGCTCGGGGACCCGGAAATCCTGGTGCTCGACCAACCCACCCACGGACTCGACCCCGAAGGCACGGCCTGGTTACAGCAGTTCTTGACGACGTTTGCCGAGTCCGGGCGAACCGTGCTGATCACGGGCCAGGCGCTACGCGAGGTGGAACCCGTCGTGGACAACCTGGTGCTTCTGAGCGCCGGTTCTCTGGTCTACGACGGCAGTGTCGAGGCCCTCCGCGCATCACATCGGAGTCGACTGATGGTCTCGTGCTCCAACCCCGCGCTGTTCGCGACGGCGCTGGCCGCCCGCGGGATCACGGCGGCCACGATCGCACCGGACGGCCGACTCGCCGTCAGCGGCACCGACAGCGACGTACTTGCTCCGGTTGCGGCAGCCTCCGGCGTCACGATCTTCAGTGTCGTCGCTGATCACGCAGATCTCGAGCAACTGTTCGTGGCCATGACCACACCGCACTATGCCACCGGCCATCCCGGACACGGTTCGCCATCCAGCCATTACGGCCCGCCATCCGGTCACTACAGTCCACCGTCGGGCTATTACGGTCCCACCGCCTACGGACCGTCGGGAGGCCACCGGTGACGACGCTCGCACAAGCAGAAATCAAGAAGGTCCTCTCGCTGCGCTATTGGTGGGCACTCGCTGTGGCACCAGTCGTTGTTGCGCTCGCGGCCGCGTCGTTCACTCGTCCGATTGTCGAGGCCATTGCCGAGCGAGCCGACACCGCGTTCGACGTGAATCTCGTGTCCACTGCCATCGCGGTTGGCGGACCCACCACCATCGCCCTCGTCTTTGCGGCGTTGTTCGGTGCAACCGCCGCGGGCAACGAATTCACCTACGCCACATTCACCACGACGTTCGTCACCGCCCGCGGACGCGACGCGGTGTTGGCCGCCAAATTGGGTGTTGTTGCCGCATTCGCGGTCGGATACGCACTGGTAGTGCAGGTCGTTGCCGTCGGCGCGATGATCCTGTTCACTCGCGACTTCAGCTTCACCGCGGATCTGTTTGCGATCTGCGGCGTCGGAATAGTCGCCTGCGCGCTGTGGGCACTGATCGGTGCAGGCGTCACACTGCTCGCCGGCTCACAAGTGGTCGGCATGCTGTCCGTGGTCGGCTGGTTCGTCTTCGGTGAATGGATTCTGCGAGCCTTGGCCTTTGCCGTCGGTGCCGACGGTATCGGCAAGGCACTGCCGGTGTCGGCCACCCTCGGAGTGCTGGTCAATGCCGCGCCTTCGATCGACATCGACGTGTTGAGTTCCTGGCCGGGTGCAGCGATGATCCTCGCCGCATGGGTCGTCGCACTCGTCGGGGGCGGCTGGCTGCGCACCAGGATGCGCGACATCACCTGAGTGATCAAGCGTGTCTGCCCCCGGGTCTACCGTGGATCGAGATGAACACGATCGCTGACAACCCGGGGTGGATACGCCGACTGGTCCATGCCTGCTGGCTGCACCGCCGGCTGGCAATCGGCGCGCTCACCGTGACGGTGGTCGCCGCAACCATCGACATTTCCTTCCCACTGCTCACCCGCTATGCCCTCGATGCGGCCGGTGAGCAGAACGCCGGCACCGTCATCACACTCACCGCACTTGCCATCGCCGGCTTGGCGATCGTGCGCTTCGCCTGCCAGTACGGCCGACGAATGCTGGCCGGTCGTCTCTCACTCGACGTCCAGCACGACTTGCGACTCGCGTTGCTCGGTTCCTTGCAGCGACTCGACGGCCGCGGGCAGGACGACATCCGCACCGGGCAGGTCGTCTCGCGCTCGATCTCCGATCTGCAACTCGTGCAGGGTCTGCTCGCGATGGTCCCGATGTCCGCCGGCGCCCTGCTGCAATTTGTGCTGGCCATCGGCATCATGACGTGGCTCTCGCCCCTGCTCACCCTCATCGCGCTGGCGATCATCCCCGCTGTCGGGCTTGTGGTCTTCCTGATGCGACCGACCCTGTACGCCGCCACCTGGTCGGCGCAGCAGCGCGCCGCCGACCTCGCCCAGCACGTCGAGGAAACCGTCACCGGGGTTCGGGTGGTGAAGGGATTCGGGCAAGAAGAACGAGCAATCGATCAACTCGAGAAACACGGCCGAACGCTCTACGGCGAACGGATGCGCGTGGCCCGGATCAACTCCCGTTTCACGCCGACGATGGCCGCACTACCCCAACTGGGACAGGTGGCAGTGATCGCTGTCGGTGGTTATCTTGCACTCCACGGCCAGATCACCATCGGTACTTTCCTCGCGTTCGCGACCTACATCGTGACGATGACCGCGGTCACGCGCACGCTGTCCTCCGTCGTGGTGATGGCACAACTCGCCCGCGCCGCCGTCGAACGCGTCTACGACGTAATCGGCGCGGGGCCCGACATCGCCGAACCCGACCATCCGCTCGATCTCCCCGACGGACCGCTCGGGGTCACGTTCGACGACGTCACTTTCGGCTTCGATTCCGACCGCCGTGTCTTGTCCGGTCTCGACCTGCAGATCAAACCAGGCGAGACCGTCGCCGTCGTCGGACCAGCCGGTTCGGGAAAAACAGCACTGTCGCTGCTGCTCCCCCGCTTCTACGCGCCCGAGTCCGGGACCATCAGTCTCGACAGCGCCGACGCGTCGCTGCCGATCAGCGAACTTCGCAGCGAGCAACTCCGCGCTGCAATCGGCCTGGCCTTCGACGAGCCGTTCCTGTTCTCCGACACCGTCGCCGCCAACATCGCCCTAGGCCGCGCGGACGCGTCCGCCGACGACATCCGCGCAGCGGCCGCAATGGCCCACGCCGACGAGTTCATCGAGGCGCTTCCGGACGGTTACGACACCGTTGTCGGTGAACGCGGTCTGACGCTCTCAGGCGGGCAACGTCAGCGCATCGCGCTCGCGCGCGCCCTACTCGTAAACCCTCGAATCCTCATCCTCGACGACGCCACCTCGGCCGTCGATGCTGCCACCGAAGCGGCGATCTTCGACGCGTTCCGGGCCAGGCGGAGGCAGACAACTCTCATCCTTGCGCACCGCCGATCGACCCTGACCCTGGCTGATCGAATTGCCGTCCTCGACCAGGGGCGGATCATCGACTCCGGCACGGTCGACGAGTTGGAAGCGCGGTGCCCACTGTTTCGGGCCCTTTTCGCCACCTCGAGCGATGAGCCGGCAGCCATCGACCCTGCACTTACCGACATCGAACCATTCGATCCAGACCACTCCGAACCCACTGCCGAGCAACTGTGGCCTGCGGTATCGCCTGCCGATTCGGCAGGTGCGGCCGGTGCTCTGGCCATCACGCCGTCGTTGGAGGCTGCGCTCGACGCGTTGCCACCGCTGCGCGAGGCTCCGACCACCGACACCGCACAACTTCGCGAGTCCGATCCGCAGTTCTCACTTCTACGGATACTCCGTCCAGTTCGCTGGATTCTGGCGGCAGTCGTCGTGTGCCTGACTCTTGATTCCGCTGCGACGATTGCCTTCCCGTCACTGGTTCGGTACGCCATTGACCACGGGGTTGTCGACAAGAACTCAGGGACTCTCACCGTCGCGGCGATACTGGGCGCGCTGCTGGTGGTGGCGGGCTGGGCGATAGTCGCTGTGATGACGGTCCTCACCGCCCGAGCGGGCGAGCGGGTCCTGTTCGGGCTACGTATCCGCAGCTACGCACACCTGCAGAGGCTTGGTCTCGACTACTACGAGCGCGAACTGTCCGGGCGGATCATGACCCGGATGACCACGGACGTCGACGCACTGTCGTCGTTCATCCAGACCGGAATGTCGACCGCAATCGTGAGTGTCCTGACGATAGGGGGCATTGCGATCGCCCTCCTCGTCACCGATGTGACCCTGGCGTTGGTGGCGCTCGCCGTCATTCCGCCGCTCATCATCTCGACCTTGATCTTCCGAAAGTTCTCCGCAGTGGCGTACAGCCAGTCCCGCGAGCGGATCTCCATGGTCAACGCGGATTTCCAGGAGAACATCACCGGGTTGCGGGCAGCGCAGGCCTACCGCCGGGAAGAGGGCGCCGCACGCCGATTTGCAGAGCGCGCCGAAAGCTACCGCCGGTCACGGATGCGTTCACAGCGGGCAATTTCGCTGTACTTCCCGTTCATCGCGTTTCTTTCCGATCTCGCACTTGCGGGTGTGGTCTTCGTCGGAGCCCGTCAGGTGTCCGACGGCTCGACGTCCGCGGGTGTTCTGATCGCCTTTGTTCTGTACCTCGGCTTGTTGTTCGGACCGATTCAGCAACTCTCACAGGTGTTCGACGGTTACCAACAGGCAAACGTGGGACTCAAGCGGATCGGGGATCTTCTCCGGACGCCCAGTTCCATCGAAACAGCCGACTCCGCGGACCTGATCTCCCTCGACGGACACCTGGACGGCGACGTTCATCTGCGGGATGTCGGCTTTCGATATTCCGGCGCCGAGGTCGACGCCCTCACCGATATCGACCTACACATCCCGGCCGGAACAACCGTGGCGCTGGTCGGACGGACGGGCGCCGGGAAGTCGACGGTGGTCAAACTACTGGCCAGATTCTACGATCCGACCAGCGGATCAGTGCAGGTCGACGACACCGACATCCGTGATTTTCACCTATCGCAGTACCGCCACAGGTTGGGCGTCGTACCGCAGGAAGCGCATCTGTTCACCGGCAGCGTCGCGGAGAACATCGCCTTCGGTAGACCTGACGCGTCGAATGTCGATATCGAGCAGGCCGCACGCGCCGTCGGTGCACTGCGCGCGATCGCCGACATGCGCGGCGGCATGAATCATCCGGTCGGGGAACGCGGACAGGGACTGTCGGCCGGACAGCGACAGCTCATCGCACTCGCGCGCGCCGAGTTGGTCGACCCGGACCTCCTGCTGCTCGACGAAGCGACCGCGACGCTTGATCCCGCGACCGAGAAAATGGTCCTCGAAGCAAGTCGGTCGGTCACCCGGAAAAGGACCTCGATCGTTGTTGCACACCGCCTCGCGACGGCCGCACGTGCCGACCTGATTGTCGTAGTTGACCGGGGACGTATCGTTGAATACGGCCCGCACGCGCTCCTGCGGTATGCCAATGGTCACTACTCGAGACTCTGGGATGCATCTCGGGCGCGCGAAGGGAATAATCTGTCAGCGAGAACTGTCGTCGAAGGTAACCCCGTCGCACGGCAGTAGTGACAGATTTGTACCGCCGAGTGGCGTCGCGAAGTCGAAAGATTACGCGCCGCCGTGAGACAGATCACAAATTGTGTGCCGCACAATTGCTGGTCACACGCTCGGGCTAATCTCATGTATATAGGCGCTCTGATCGGGTACCGAAATAGAAACGAGGCGAACACCTGCCGTGAGCAGCAGTTCTACATCCCAATTCGGACAGAACCAGTGGCTGGTTGACGAGATGTACCAACGCTTCCAGGACGATCCGTCGTCCGTGGATCCGAGTTGGCACGAATTCTTGACCGATTACTCGCCGGAGTCGGCGAACACGGGGGGTGGAAACGGAACTGCCACGAACGGCAACGCAGCCGCCCCCGCCGCTGTGCGCACTCCGCCTGCTGCTCCTAAGGCCGCTCCGCCCGCACCCCCGGCTCCACCGAAGGCCGCTGCGCCCGCGGCCAAGCCCGCCGCAGCGCCCGCGGCCAAGCCCGCCGCAGCGCCTGCGGCCAAGCCCGCCCCGGCCGCCAAGGCCGCTCCCGCGAAGCCGGCTCCGGCCGGCGGCGCGGAAGAGACGAAGGTTCTTCGCGGCGCGGCAGCCGCAGTAGTCAAGAACATGTCGGCCTCGCTCGAGATCCCGACCGCTACCAGCGTTCGCGCGATCCCCGCGAAGCTGATGTTCGACAACCGCATCGTCATCAACAACCACCTCGCGCGCACTCGCGGCGGCAAGATCTCGTTCACCCACCTGCTGGGCTACGCGATCATCCAGGCCGTCAACGCGTTCCCCAACATGAACCGCCACTTCGCCGAGATCAACGGCAAGCCGCATGCGGTCACCCCCGAGCACACCAATCTCGGACTGGCGATCGATCTTCCCGGTAAGGACGGCAACCGCTCACTGGTCGTCGCCGCTATCCGGAACACCGAGGCGATGAACTTCGTCCAGTTCCACGCCGCGTACGAAGACATCGTCCGCCGCGCCCGTGAAGGCAAGCTCACCGGCGAAGACTTCACCGGCGTGACCATCTCGCTGACCAACCCGGGCGGCATCGGCACGGTTCACTCCGTCCCCCGCCTGATGAAGGGCCAGGGTGCCATCATCGGTGCCGGCGCGATGGAGTACCCCGCCGAGTTCCAGGGCGCAAGCGACGAGAAGCTGGCCGAGATGGGCGTCGGCAAGCTGATGACGCTCACGTCGACGTACGACCACCGCATCATCCAGGGTGCCGAATCGGGCGATTTCCTTCGCACGATCCACAACCTGCTGATCAGCGACGAGTTCTACGACGAGATCTTCCACGCACTCGGCAACCCGTACGAGCCGGTTCGCTGGCGCAAGGACGTGCCGGAAGGCGCGGTCGACAAGAACACCCGCGTTCTCGAACTGATCGCGGCCTACCGTGACCGCGGCCACCTCATGGCCGATACGGACCCCTTGCAGTTCGTCAAGGACAAGTTCCACAGCCACCCCGACCTCGACGTCATCAGCCACGGCTTGACGCTGTGGGATCTGGACCGCGAGTTCAAGGTCGGCGGCTTCCACGGCAAAGAGAAGATGAAGCTGCGCGACGTGCTCAGCGTGCTTCGCGACGCGTACTGCCGCCACGTCGGCGTCGAGTACACGCACATCCTCGAGACGGATCAGCGTCAGTGGATCCAGGATCGCGTCGAAGGGCATCACGCCAAGCCGACGGTTGCTCAGCAGAAGTACATCCTGAGCAAGCTCAACGCTGCCGAGGCTTTCGAGACCTTCCTGCAGACCAAGTACGTCGGCCAGAAGCGCTTCTCGCTCGAGGGTGCCGAGACCGTCATTCCGATGATGGACGCCGTCATCGACCAGGCTGCCGAGCATCAGCTCGACGAGGTTGTCATCGGCATGCCGCACCGCGGTCGCCTCAACGTGCTGGCCAACATCGTCGGCAAGCCGTACTCGAAGATCTTCACCGAGTTCGAGGGCAACATGAACCCGGCCGCCGCTCACGGCTCCGGCGACGTGAAGTACCACCTCGGCGCTTCGGGCACCTACATCCAGATGTTCGGTGACAACGACATCGCCGTGTCCCTGACGGCCAACCCGTCGCACCTCGAGGCCGTCGACCCGGTTCTCGAAGGCCTGGTTCGCGCCAAGCAGGACATCCTCGACAAGGGCGAAGAGGGCTTCACCGTTCTCCCGCTCATGCTTCACGGTGACGCGGCATTTGCCGGTCAGGGTGTTGTCGCGGAAACGTTGAACCTCTCGCTGCTGCGCGGATACCGCACCGGCGGCACCGTGCACATCGTCGTGAACAACCAGGTCGGTTTCACCACCGCACCGGAGCACTCACGCTCGTCCGAGTACTGCACGGACGTCGCGAAGATGATCGCCGCACCGGTATTCCACGTCAACGGCGACGACCCCGAGGCATGTGTCTGGGTTGCTCAGCTGGCTGTCGACTTCCGTGAGAAGTTCGGCAAGGACGTTGTCATCGACCTCATCTGCTACCGCCGCCGCGGTCACAACGAGGGCGACGACCCGTCGATGACCCAGCCGGCGATGTACGACGTCATCGACACCAAGCGCAGCGTTCGTAAGAGCTACACCGAGTCCCTCATCGGTCGCGGTGACATCTCGCTCAAGGAAGCCGAAGACGCACTTCGCGACTACCAGGGCCAGCTCGAACGGGTCTTCAACGAGGTCCGTGAGCTCGAGAAGTTCCAGCCCGAACCGTCGGAGTCCGTCGAACTCGACCAGACTCCCCCGGCTCGCCTCACGACGGCTGTTGCTCCCGACGTTCTCGAGCGCATCGGCGACGCGTTTGTCAACGTTCCGGAGGGCTTCACCACCCACCCGCGTGTCAAGCCTGTCGCGGAGAAGCGACGCGAAATGGCCCGCGAGGGTCACGTCGACTGGGCGTTCGCCGAGTTGCTCGCGTTCGGTTCACTGGCCGAGCAGGGTGCACTGATTCGCCTTGCGGGTCAGGACTCCAAGCGTGGAACGTTCACGCAGCGTCACTCTGTGCTGATCGACCGGAAGACCGGCAACGAGTACAGCCCGATCGCCGAGATCGCTGCCAACGCCGGCAACGGTGGCAAGTTCATGGTCTACGACTCCGCACTCACCGAGTACGCGGGTCTGGGCTTCGAATACGGCTACTCCGTGGGCAACCCGGACGCTCTTGTGCTGTGGGAAGCGCAGTTCGGTGACTTCGTCAACGGCGCGCAGACCATCATCGACGAGTTCATCAGCTCGGGTGAAGCCAAGTGGGGTCAGCTCTCCGACGTCGTGCTGCTTCTGCCGCACGGCCACGAAGGACAGGGCCCCGACCACACGTCCGGCCGCATCGAGCGTTTCCTCCAGCTGTGCGCCGAGGGTTCGATGACGGTTGCCGTTCCGTCCACCCCGGCAAGCTACTTCCACTTGCTGCGTCGCCATCACCTCGACGGCATCCGCCGCCCGCTGGTGGTCTTCACGCCCAAGTCGATGCTGCGTAACAAGGCTGCGGTCAGCAACGTCGAAGACTTCACCACCGGCAAGTTCCGGTCTGTCTTCGAAGAGCCGAACATCGAGAGCGGCGAAGAGTCGCGCGATCAGGTCAAGCGCGTTCTGCTGGTCAGCGGCAAGCTGTACTGGGAGCTCCTGGCGAAGAAGCACAAGGACAACCGCAACGACGTCGCCATCGTGCGCGTCGAGCAGCTGTACCCGGTGCCGAAGCGTCGCCTGCAGGAAACCTTGGACCGGTACCCGAATGCAACCGAGTACCGCTGGGTTCAGGAAGAGCCGGCCAACCAGGGCGCATGGCCGTTCCTCGGCCTGGCTCTGCCGGAACTCCTGCCCGGCACGTTGAGCGGTATCCGTCGCATCTCGCGTCGTTCGATGTCTGCACCTTCCTCGGGTTCGAGCAAGGTTCACGCCGTCGAGCAGCAGGAAATCCTCGACGAGGCATTCCTGCCGACCAACTGATTTCTTGAAGTAGGGGCCGGGCCTCACATTCCGTACGGAGTGTGAGGCCCGGCCTTTTCTCTGTTCGCCGGTGCTATCGCAGCAGTTCCGGCGTGACGGTCAGCCCTGCGGCAGCGGACGCAAGAGCGGGCAGAGCGTTCACCGTGAGCTCGATGAGTTCTTCGCGGCTGATTGCCGGGGATCGGAGCCAGCTGATGGTTGCTTCCTCGACAAACGCGATCCAGCCTCGTACTGCCAGCTCGACCTGCGGTGTTCTCGGCAACCCGATGGTGGGTAGCTGATCGAGAGTTCGCGCCGCCATGACGTCGCGGGTCTGTTCGAACACTTCTCGCATGTGCGGATCTCCGCTGGCGGTTCCCCGCAACAACGAGACATACGTAGTGCGATTTTCAGTGACGTAATCGACGTACGATGCCAGAACCGACCGTAATGTCGCGATCGGATCATCGGTTTCGATTGGCTCGGTTCGGGCGAGCATCTGTTGGCTGGTGTGCCGGACTATCGCTAGGTGGAACTCGCTTTTGGACGCGAAGTAGTGGAACAGCAAGCCTCGGGAGACACCGGCTTGATCGGCAATGTCTTCGACCGATATCTGTTCGAGTGGCCGTTCGGCGAGCATGCGAGCGCCGAGGTCGATCAGTTGCGCTCGGCGTTCGTCCGGACTCAGTCGCGTGCGCTTGGCTCCGTCCATAATCGACAGACTACTGAATAAACGTCAATAAGCTATTGACCGTTCGTCAACAACGGCATATCGTTCCATACATGAGTCTCCCAGTTACAGATACTTCAGCATCTGCCGCGGATACGCGCTACGTGAACACGCTGATCATCGGCAGCGGTTTTGCCGGTCTCGGCGCTGCCATCAAACTGGCGCAGGCCGGGATCACCGACTACGTAGTTGTCGAGCGAGGCAACGACGTCGGCGGAACCTGGCGTGACAACAGCTACCCGGGCGCTGCGTGCGACGTGCCGTCGCATTTGTACTCGTACTCGTTTGCACTCAACCCCGAGTGGACGCGTTCCTTCTCCACTCAGCCCGAGATCTACAAGTACATCCAGTCCGTCGCAAACCGTCACAAGGTACTGGACAAGCACATCTTCGGCTGCGACGTTCTCTCCGCGCACTGGGACAACGATCGCGCACACTGGAAGGTCTCCACCACCAAGGGCGAGTTTGTCGCCAAGATCGTCGTGTCGGCTGTAGGCGCTCTGTGCGAGCCCGCCCTCCCCGACATCAAGGGCATCGACGGCTTCAAGGGCGAGATCTTCCACTCCTCACGCTGGAACCACGACGCCGACCTGACCGGCAAGCGCGTCGCCGTTATCGGCACCGGAGCGTCGGCCATCCAGATCGTCCCGGCCATCGGCAAGAAGGTGTCACAGCTCGACGTGTACCAGCGCACCGCGCCGTGGATTCTGCCCCGCGCAGATCGCGAGTACACCAAGATCGAGCACCTCGCGTTCAAGTACCTCCCCGGTTTCCAGAAGCTGTGCCGCACCGGCATCTACTGGATGCGCGAGACCCAGGTTGTCGGCCTGGCAAAGGCGCCGATCTTCATGAAGCCCCTGCAGTTTGCCGCCGAGCGTCATCTCAAGGCCCAGATCAAGGACAAGGCCCTTCGCAAGAAGGTCACCCCCAACTTCCAGATCGGCTGCAAGCGCATGCTGATCTCCAACAACTACTTCCCCACCCTTGCCCAGGACAACGTCGACCTGGTGACAGAAGGAATCGAGGAAGTTACCGCCACCGGCATCGTGTCGAAGACGGGAACCACGCGTGAGATCGACGCCATCGTCGTGGCCACCGGTTTCCACGTCACCGACT
This sequence comes from Rhodococcus sp. ACPA4, assembly GCF_002300185.1. Lineage (NCBI taxonomy): Bacteria > Bacillati > Actinomycetota > Actinomycetes > Mycobacteriales > Nocardiaceae > Rhodococcus > Rhodococcus sp. ACPA4. Next base: position 1,197,202 of record NZ_NSDY01000002.1, on the reverse strand, counting down.
CCCCCACCTTTGCGGGAATCTTCGGCAAGGACGGACGCTCGCTCGCCGAGGTCTTCGAGGACACCGGCATGCAGGGATACAAGGGCGCAGCCGTTGCCAACTTCCCCAACATGTTCTTCCTCGTCGGCCCCAACACCGGTCTCGGCCACTCGTCCATGGTGTTCATGATCGAATCGCAGCTCAACTACCTCGTCGACGCGATCGCCACCATCGACAAGTACGACATCGGCACCATCGAGGTTCGCAGCGAAAAGCAGGAAAAGTACAACAAGGACCTGCAGGCAGCGATGTCCAAGAGCGTCTGGAACAACGGCGGTTGCGCCAGCTGGTACATGGACAAGCACGGAAACAACACCACCCTGTGGCCCGGTTTCACCTTCCAGTTCCGCAATGCCACCAAGCATTTCGACCTCGCGGCGTACCGTAGCGTCGCCACGTCCGATCTCGGCGCAGTCGGCACCGGAACCACATCACAGATCGACCTCGACGACGAGAAAGCAGTAGCACAATGAGTGATTTTGTTGGCAAGGTTGTTGTCATCACCGGAGCGGGATCGGGTATCGGCCGCGCACTCGCACTGAACCTGGCCGGGCAGGGTGCGAAGTTGGCGATCTCCGACGTCGACACCGTCGGCCTCACCGAGACCACCCGCCTCGTGGAAGCTCTTGGTGCCCAGGTGAAGTCGGACCACCTCGACGTCACCCAGCGCGAAGCGGTTCTCGAGTACGCCGACGCGGTTGCCGCCCACTTCGGCAAGATCAACCAGATCTACAACAATGCGGGTATCGCGTACCACGGCACTTTCGAGAAGTCCGAATTCAAGGACTTCGAACGCGTCATGGATGTCGATTTCTGGGGAGTTGTCAACGGCACCAAAGCATTCCTGCCGCATGTCATCGCATCCGGCGACGGCCACATCATCAACATCTCGAGCCTGTTCGGCTTGCTGTCGATGCCCGGTCAGAGTGCATACAATTCGGCAAAGTTCGCAGTTCGCGGCTTCACCGAGTCACTGCGCCAGGAGATGCTGATCGCCAAGAGCCCGGTGAAGGTGACCTGCGTGCACCCCGGCGGAATCAAGACGGCCATCGCGCGCAACGCCACTGCCGGACCGGGCGAGGACCTCGCGTCGTTCTCCGAGTTCTTCGATCGCAAGTTGGCGCGCACCACTCCTGAGGATGCAGCCAAGACCATCGTGAACGGGGTTCGCAAGGGCAAGCCACGCGTCCTCATCGGCATGGACGCCATCGCACTCGACGCCTGGGTCCGCCTGGTCGGTTCGGGATACCAACGCGTCGTGGCCACCATCGCCGGCCGCGTGATGCCCAAGTCCCACTGAGCTTTCCACTTTCACACAGTCAGGAGCCCTGCCGGTGAGCACGTTCACCCTTCCGCTACCCGTTGTCGCCTTCTTGTTGAAGCCTTACTTCCGTCTGGCCTTCAACTCGCGACTGCCGTATCGGGTTCAGCGTCTACTGCTCGAGGCCGGAGCTCCCCTGCAGCAGATTCCAGCGGGCGCCGTTGTGCGTCCGCTGGAACTCGCCTGCCGACCCGCCGAGCGGATCACGGTCGGAGCAACCGAACGCCCGTCGGCAGTGCTCTACTTGCACGGCGGCGCCTACACGCTGGGCTCGCTGAGCACACACCGCAGCCTGGCAGCACATCTGGCACGCGAATCTTCCCGCGCTGTCTTCACGTTGGATTACCGGCTCGCTCCCGAGAATCCTTATCCCGCAGCGCTCGACGACGCCGCAGCGGCGTACATGCAACTGATCACCGAATTCGACTACCGGCCCGAGCAGGTTGCCATTGCCGGTGACAGCGCCGGCGGCGGTTTGGCGGTCGCAACGGCACTTCGCCTCATCGAGCGTCACGGCGTACAGCCCGGGGCGTTGGCACTGATCTCACCCTGGGTGGATCCCGGGGATCGCAGCGCCGGGAAGAAAGCCGATCTGGTCGTCAACACCGGCTGGTCGTTCGACGCCGCCGACGCCTACCTCGGACACGGCAACCGCACGGATCCCGGCTACGCACCCATGCATGGAAACCTCGAAACACTGCCGCCCACAAGGATTCACATCGGATCGGGCGAAGTCCTCTACCCTCAGGTCGTGGAGTTCGCAGACAAACTCACCGCGGCCGGCGTCGACGTGTCACTGGTCGAATACGCACGGTTGTGGCATGTCGCGCACGCCCAGGCGTCGCTGGTCACCGAAGCCGCCGACGCAGTAGCCGATCTGGGGCAATTCCTGGAATCACACGGAGCCAGGGCAGCGGACAATTCAGCCGATGCGGCCAGTCATTGACGGGTGTCCCACCAGGATCGCGCCACCGCTGACGGCGTTGCCTGCCCGCGTCGGACCTGGTCGATCATCGCGGCAAGGTCTGTCGTGGACAGTTCACCCGCAACAACACTGAGCGCTTTGACTGCGGGATCACTCAATGCACCGGTCCGAAACAGTGGAACGACGTTCTGCGCAGCCAGGATGTGATCCGGATCGGCCAGCACTGTGACAGCGGTTGACTGAGCCAGGGGCGAGAGCGTCGTAGTTCCGAAGGCGGTGGGTTCGGTCGCAGCAGTGTCCGATGTGTCGGCTGCCGATTGCTCGACGCGCGCAAAAGTACAGTCAGCGCCTTCCGCTAATTGTTCCAGTGCACCATCTTCGATAAACCGTGGTGATACAACGGCAACGGTCTCGGCGCACGAGGGTGCAAATGCCCCGAGGGTGCGCGACTGAGTCCCCGATGCGGAATCGCGTCCCAACGCCACGACGGCCCGGTCTTCTGCGGTTGCATAGTCTGCAACCGAAAGACCCTCGGGCAGAGAACGACTCAACGCTTCGAAGACGTCGTCAGCGGTGCGGGCCGGATTCTGCGGTTCGTAATAAGTCAGTAGTGAACCGGTGAACTCGGGTACCAACGTCACACGCGCGGCATCGAGCGCAGCAAGTGCGTCCGACCGTCCGCCGGTGAGTTCCTCGACTCGACTTGGCACCCCCGACGACGCCAACACGGTTGCGTACACTTCGGCCAGGACCGAACCCTCCACCGACTCCCCCGACGCCACGACTACCTGCTCGGTCGGGGCACCGGCGTCGTTCCCTATCACCGAATCGCCGGTGCTGCATCCGGTCAGAACGGGCAGGACCAGCACTGCTGCAACAACTGTCGAATACCTCGCGCGTGCAGATAGCACCGAACCCTCACATTCCGTTCCCACTGATCGAATACCGTGCCTTGTCGGTACCTATCGTTACACTTGCCTGGCGATGCGCGGTAACCAGTCCTACTCGAGTGACACTCGGGTGACGGGAATGGTTGTCGACGCCCGAAACACGGAAGGACGCACATGCGCACCTCACGATTTCGTTCCAGCCGTCTGCTCGTAGCAGCGGCAACTGTCCTCTCACTCGCTGCGCTCACTGCGTGTGGCAGCAGTGACAACAGCGACAGCAGTTCGGACCCCAACACCGTCGTCGTGGGTTCGGCAAACTTCACCGAGTCCGAGATCATTGCCAACATCTATGCGGAAGCACTTCGCGTCAACGGTTTCGACGTGTCCACTTCGTTCAACATCGGTAGCCGCGAGGCTTACATTCCGGCGTTGAAGGACGGCTCGATCACCCTCATCCCCGACTACACGGGCAATCTTCTGCAGTATCTCGATCCCGCTGCCACCGCGACCAGTTCCGCGGACGTCCTGGCGGCTCTGCCGGCCGCGTTGGGTAGCGAATTGGCCATCACCACACCCGCGTCGGCGGAGGACAAAGATGCCGTAGTCGTCACCAAGGAAACGGCCGACAAGTGGAACCTGAAGACCATCGCCGACCTGGCGCCGCATTCCGCCGAGGTCAAGTTCGGCGCGCCGGCCGAATTCCAGGAGCGCCCCGTCGGCCTGCCCGGGTTGAAGGCAAACTACGGACTCGACATCTCGGCCTCCAATTTTGTCCCGATCGCGGACGGCGGTGGCCCGGCAACGGTCAAGGCACTCGCATCCGGTGACATCACCGCCGCAAACATTTTCACGACGTCGGCGTCGATTCCGGCCAACAACTTTGTTGTCCTCGAAGACCCGAAGAACAATTTCCCCGCCCAGAACGTCGTGCCGGTGCTGCGCGCATCGGCATCGTCCGACAAGCTCGCAGCCGTCCTCGACGCGGTCTCGGCAAAGCTGACCACCGAGGAACTGCTCGATCTCAACGTGGCGGTGTCCGGCGACGCCAAGACGGAACCGGCCGCAGCAGCCAAGGCGTGGATCTCGGCGCAGGGCCTCGACAAGCCGGTCTCGTAACCCACGTGATCACCTTCGAGGGAGTCACCAAGCAGTTCCCGGACGGCACCACCGCAGTTGATCGACTCGATCTCACCATCGAGGCCGAGTCGTTCACGGTGTTCGTCGGTCCGTCCGGGTGTGGCAAAACAACGTCGATGCGGATGATCAACCGGATGATCACGCCCACGTCGGGCACAATCCGCGTCGACGGCCGCGACATCTCGCAGACCGACGCGGTGACCTTGCGACTCGGTATCGGCTACGTCATCCAGAATGCCGGGCTGTTGCCGCACCGGACCGTCGTCGACAACGTCGCAACGGTTCCGGTGCTGCGGGGTGAATCTCGCCGCGCCGCACGTAAAGCCGCACTGGGTGTTCTCGAACGCGTGGGTCTCGATCCGTCACTGGCGACGCGCTACCCGGCGCAGTTGTCCGGCGGGCAGCAGCAGCGAGTGGGTGTCGCCCGCGCGTTGGCTGCCGATCCGCCGATTCTGTTGATGGACGAACCCTTCAGCGCCGTCGATCCGGTGGTTCGTGAGGACCTGCAAGCCGAAATGCTGCGCCTGCAAAGCGAACTGAAGAAGACCATCGTCTTTGTCACGCACGATATCGACGAAGCCGTCAAACTGGGCGACCACATCGCGGTCTTCGGCCCGGGCGGTCGACTGCAGCAGGTGGCGGCGCCGCGCGACGTATTGGCCGCGCCGGCTACGGATTTCGTGGCCGGTTTTGTCGGACGTGATCGCGGATATCGAGGACTGTCCTTCCGCAGCGCGGACGAGGTGCCGCTGCACTCCATCCGGACGGCCACCGAGTTGGAACTGACATCCCTGAGACTCGAATTGGGTGAATGGGTGCTCGTTGTCAGCGAGTCCGGTTCACCCCTAGGCTGGATCGATGTCACCGGTGTCGAGGGCATACGCGCCGGACACACTCTGGCACAGTCGACGTCAGCCGGCGGCTCTCTCTTCGGCCCGGGCGGCGATCTTCGGCAGGCGCTCGACGCGGCCATCTCGTCACCGTCGGGAATCGGTGTTGCCGTGGATGCCGAAGGTGCGGTGATCGGCGGCATTCTGGGCTCCGAGGTTGTGGCCAAATTGGCCGAGCAGCGTCGGCGCGAGGACCAGGAACGCAATCGACTCGCCTTCACCGAAGGATTCGGGGTGTAGCGGCGTGCGCTGGCTCATCGACAATTTCTCGACGGTTCTGGATTACACGCGAACACATCTGTATCTCGCACTGGTGCCGTTGGCGGTGGGCTTGGTCATTGCCCTTCCCGTCGGCACGGCAATTCGGAATATCCGATGGCTGCGCCGAATCACGTTGACCTTGGCCAGCATTGCGTTCACCATTCCGTCATTGGCACTGTTTGTCACCATCCCGCAGATTTTCGGACTCAAGACACTCGATCCGCTCAATGTCATCATCGCGCTCAGTGTGTATTCCACCGCACTACTCGTCCGCGCGGTCCCGGAAGCATTGGATTCGGTACCCGCCAACGTCATCGATGCCTCGACGGCCATCGGCTTCACCGCGCTGCGGCGGGCGTTGACCGTCGAACTGCCCCTTGCGCTGCCGGTTCTGATCGCAAATGTCAGAGTGATTGCGGTGACCAACATTTCGCTGGTGTCGGTGGGCTCGCTGATCGGAATCGGCGGACTCGGAGTGCTGTTCAAACAGGGCTACGACCGGGACTACCCCGACCAGATCGTGGCCGGCATCATCGCCATCGTGGTCCTGGCACTGGCCCTCGACTTGATCCTGTATCTGCTCGGCAGGTTCTTGACCCCGTGGACCAGAACTCCGTCCGCATCGAAGGTCCCCGCGATCGTCACGGCCGAAGGCGAGCCGGTATGAGTATCTTCACCGGCGCCTGGGAGTACCTGACCAATCCCGACAACTGGAGCGGCGACACCGGAATCGGCACCCGAATCCTGCAGCACCTTTGGTACAGCCTGCTGGCCGTCGCCTTCGCCGCGGTGATCGCGGTCCCGATCGGCCTGATCATCGGGCATCTACGACGCGGCCAGATCGTGGTGGTCAGTCTTGTCAACGCACTGCGCTCACTACCTACGCTCGGCTTGCTGACGTTCCTCGTCCTGCTCATGGGACTGGGAGTGATGCCCCCGATCCTCGCACTGGTCATCCTCGGCATTCCGCCATTGCTAGCCGGAACGTATGCCGGCATCGCCAGTGTCGACCGTGACGTCGTCGACGCGGCGCGCGCCATGGGAATGACCGAGACGCAAGTACTGCTGCGCGTCGAGGTTCCCAATGCGCTTCCGCTCATTCTGGGTGGGCTCCGAAACGCCACACTGCAAGTCATCGCGACCGCGACTGTTGCCGCCTACGTCAATCTGGGCGGCATCGGACGGTACATCTTCGACGGAATCGCGCTGTACAAGTACGACCGCGTTGTTGTCGGCGCAATCTTGGTCGCGGTGGTTGCGCTTATCGTGGACGGCGTACTTGCACTGGTCGTGTGGGCTTCCGTCCCGGGAACCGGCAGACTGCGACGCACCCCGAACCTCGCACGCGTGTAGCTGCCCACGCAAAAACCCCGACCGAAACCTTGTGTGCGGGTTTCGACCGGGGCTTTCGAGGAGTCCCTCTTAGCTGGTCACGCCCTCAGCGTGCGCTGCGGCCGCGACGGCTTCCGCAACTGCGGTCGCCACGCGAGGGTCGAGTGGGCTCGGAACAATCTTGTCCACAGCCAACTCGTCGCCGACCACCGACAGGATCGCCTCGGCGGCAGCGAGCTTCATACCTTCGGTGATGCGACGGGCGCCGGCGTCGAGCGCGCCCTTGAACACACCGGGGAAGGCAAGCACATTGTTGATCTGGTTCGGGAAGTCACTGCGGCCCGTAGCCACGATCGCCGCGTACTTCGACGCGGTCTCGGGGTGAATCTCCGGATCCGGGTTCGAGAGCGCAAACACGATCGACTCCGGAGCCATCGACGCGATGAGCTCCTCGGGGATCTTGCCCGCCGAGACACCGAGGAAGACGTCCGCTCCGGCCAAAGCCTCGACGGCACCGCCGTGGACACTGCGCGGGTTGGTGCGCGACGCCAGCTCTACCTTGATCTCGTTGAGGTCGCTGCGCTCGCTGGAGATGATGCCCTTCGAGTCGAGCACGACGACATCGCTGATACCGGCGGCGAGCAGAATGTTCGCACACGCGACACCCGCTGCACCCGCACCGGAGATGACAACCTTGAGCGTGGTGATGTCGCGGCTCTGCACCTTCACGGCGCCCTTGAGCGCAGCAAGAACCACAATCGCGGTGCCATGCTGATCATCGTGCATGACGGGGCAGTCAAGTGCCTCGATGACACGCTTTTCGATCTCGAAGCAGCGCGGCGCCGAGATGTCCTCGAGGTTGACCGCGCCGAAGCTCGGACGCAGACGGATCAGGGTCTCGACAATCGCGTCGGGATCGGTGGTGTCGAGCACCAGCGGGATGGAGTTCAGTCCGGCAAAGCTCTTGAACAGAGCGGACTTGCCCTCCATGACGGGCAACGATGCGCGGGGTCCGATATCGCCCAGACCGAGAACCGCCGTGCCGTCACTGACGACGACAACCAGTCGATTGGTCCACGTGTAGCGATCGGCAAGGGTCTCGTCAGCGGCGATGGCGCGGCTCACCTGAGCCACACCCGGCGTGTACGCGATCGACAGAGCGCGCTGCGTATCGAGCGGCGCGGTGGTCTCGACCGACAGTTTGCCACCGACGTGAGCGGCAAAGATTTCTTCGTCGGTCAGCTCGACCTTGGGTACGTTGATGGCTTCAGTCACAAGGGACACAATGACACTCCTGATATGACCAGCCGCACTCGGGGCTGGGTTACTGGGAAGTAGTGATCTGACGGCCGAAAAAGAACGTTAGCAACGGTCAGAGTCTTTTCTTCCGTGAACAACTGCAGAGAAGAAGAGCATTCGGGTGCGCAAGAAAGTTGGCCGCAATACATCCGAAGCGTCATGGTGTTGGGCGGGTGAGCCCTGGCAGATCCATGCAATTTCTTCATGGCCGGGCTGTGGCGCCGCCTACGAAGTCCCTCCAGTTTGCCACCTGCGCGCGATCACAATCAAATCCTTCGGTTCCTAACCCCACCACTGCGTCACCAGCAGCACCCCGGCAGTTACGAGCACAACCACGGACGCGGCTATTGCGGCAACGCCGCGGCGACGGTCACAGAAGATCTGTGCGACCAGCGCCACTACCGACGCCACGATGTGCGCGGTGATCGATGTGGTGCCCGGTCCGGGAAAGCCCCGATTGCCTCCCAGATACGCCGACGCGATCACCACGACTGTGAGAACAACGATTCCTGCCGCGACGGTCCCACTGAGCGCACGCAGACCACGAATCAACGCCCACTGCTTGGTGTCCGGAGCATCGTAGTAATCGTCGTAGCGGTCGTCGTAGTCGTACGAGTTGTCGTCCCGGTATGCGTCGTAGCTGTTGTTGTCGTAACCGTTGTTGTCGTAAGTCACGATCTACGCTCCCGTGATGAATCCGCGGACGGACTCCGCGATGAGTTGAACGGCGATGGCGGCAAGCAGCAAACCTGCGATGCGGGCCAGCAGCGAGATTCCGCCAACACCGAGCACACGGATCAATGCGGTCGAGAATCGCAGCACTATGAACAGAACGAGATGAATCGAGATGATCGCCAAGGCGATCGCAAGGTACGACGCCGCGTCACCGTCTGCCTGGGCGACAAAGACGATGACCGCGGCGATCGCGCCGGGGCCGGCCATCATGGGCGTACCCAGCGGGACCAGGGCCACGTTGACGTCGTCGGCACCCTGCGGACGGTTGGACGTCTTGCCGGTGAGTAGTTCGAGAGCGATCAGCAGAAGGAGCAACCCGCCGGCGCCCTGCAATGCGGGTATGCCGATGTGCAGATAGTTGAGGATTGCCTGCCCGCCGACCGCGAAGACGGAAATAACGGCGAGTGACACTGCCGGGGCCTGCCACGCCGCGCGATTACGGTCGGCACGGTCCTTGCGGCCGACCAGGGACAGGAACACCGGAATGACTCCGGGCGGGTCCATGATGACAAAGAGAGTGATGAAAACCGTGAGGTAGAGCGTCGTGTCCAACATCAGTGTTTCAGCACCTCGACGCCTGTTGCCGCCGACATCAATTCCTCGAAGTCGGCGGGGTCGGTGAGCTCGTCGCCGAGGTCGATCGTCTTGTTGTCTCCGTGGTAGTCCGATGATCCGGTCACCGCGAGGCCGAGTTCGCCGGCCAGTCCGCGGAGGAGAGTCCGATCTGCGGGCGCATGATCCGGGTGATCGACTTCGAGTCCGCCGAGTCCGGAGGCCGCCAGATCGCGAATGTGGCCTAGAGCGAGAACACGACCACGGGTGCGCGCACGACCATGAGCGATCACCGTCACTCCCCCGGCCGCTGCGACCAGTTCGACGGCGTAGTCGATCGGCGTGTCGTATTTCGGGACGTCGTAGCGCCCGCGGGTTGCCAACAAGTCCTTGAAGGCTTCACCGATGCTCGAGACCACGCCGGCCCGCAGCAGAGCCGCTGCGATGTGCGGACGCCCCACAGAAGGACCAGCCGACGCGAGGATCTCGTCCGGGTCGATCGGCAGCCCGTCGCGGGCCATCAGAGTCGCCATCGTGCGGATTCTTTCGACCCGTTCGCCGCGTAGCCGCTCGCGTTCCTTGGCGAACTCGGGGTGGTCCGGGTCGAACAGGTACGCCAGGAGGTGCACCGCGACCGGCCACCCGTCCTCACCTTCGCCTTCACACGACATTTCCATGCCACGGACGAGTCCGAGCCCGGCAGGCAGTGCGCGCTCCGCCTCCGCCCAGCCGGCGGTGGTGTCGTGATCGGTGAGCGCGACAACGTCGAGTCCGGAGTGGGCAGCAGCGCGCACCAGTTCGGCGGGGGTGTCCGTGCCGTCTGATGCGTTTGAGTGGGTGTGAAGGTCTATTCGCACCGCTCCAGTCTGTCAGCAATCCGCAAGACCATCTCGCTCCGGTCGATTGCCTGAGATCCTGACGTACGATTGCGCGGCAGCAATAGTGCGCTTCGCCTATCTGCGGAGGGAGTAGACACAGTGCCGTCACTACCGAACTGGTCGAACGGCAAATCAGCTCCGCCACCGTTGCCGAGGATTCCCGTCCCCGCAGCTCGTGCCATTGTGGATTGTGCTGTGTACGTGGACGGCACCAGGCTCCCGGGAAAGTTCACTCACAACGCCGCTCTCGATGAAGTGCGCCGACGCGGAAAGGGATTCGTCTGGGTTGGGATCCATGCTCCCGACGAATCCCAAATGCAGGACGTGGCAAAGACTTTCGGCCTACACGAGTTGATGGTCGAGGATGCCGTCCACGCACACGAGCGACCCAAACTCGAACGCTACGACGACGTCATGTTTCTCGTCCTTCGAACCGTTGTCTACGTTCCGCACGATTCCGTGGAGACGGCCAACGAAATCGTGGAGACCGGCGAGATCATGGTGTTCGTCGGTCCGGATTTTGTCGTCACGGTTCGGCACGGTGACCATTCCGAACTGGCGAGTGTCCGCAAAGCCCTCGAACAGCTACCCGAGCGTCTCGCCATGGGACCGTGGTCCGTTCTCCATGCCATCACCGACCACGTCGTCGACACGTACCTGTCCGTGACACAACTGGTGGAGCAGGACGTCGACAATATGGAAGAGTTGGTGTTCAACCCACGTAACAGCGTGGCGGTTGAGCACATCTACCTGCTGAAACGGGAAATCGTCGAACTTCGACGGTCGGTCACCCCGCTCGGCATGCCACTCCTGCAACTGACACAACCAGCAGGCGGGTTGGTCCCCAAGGAGATCAGACGCTATTTCCGCGACGTCCGAGACCATCACACCATCGTCTCCGAACGCATCTCCGAGTACGACGAAGTACTGAGTTCGCTCGTGGACGCTGCTCTGGCAAAGATCGCGGTGCAGCAGAACACCGACATGCGCAAGATTTCGGCATGGGTGGCTATCGCGGCCGTACCGACCGGAATTGCCGGCATCTACGGCATGAATTTCGAGAACATGCCGGAACTGGGTTCGCAGTACGGATATCCGATGGTGATGGTGTTCATCGCATCGGTGTGTGTCGGGTTGTTCTTTCTGTTCCGCCGAAACAACTGGCTCTGACTCTGTACTTAGCCACAGTGCAAGCGGACAATGAGTTGTGGGTACCAACACGTATCACGTGTACCCGCGGGTCCCTCGCATCGAAATCACCGCACCCGAAAAATACCTTGCCACAAGCAAATTCGGAGGAGCTACGATGCCTACAGTTGAGCAGTCAGTAATCGTTTCGCGCCCGGTTCCGGAAGTCTTTCAGTACCTCAGCACCGCTGAGAATTGGCCGAACTGGGACAACTCGATTGTCGAATCCCGGCAGATCACGGACGGCCCGATAGGAGTGGGGACCCGCTGGCAGGGAGCCAGCCGAATACTCGGCAAGCGCATCGACTGGACCGCCGAGTTCACGGAATACGATGCGCCCAAGCGAAGTTCGGCAAAGTCTGTCAAAAGCCCCGTCGCTTTCACGCTGACCACAACGTGCGAGGAAGTCGAGAAGGGTACGCGCGTCACCTATCGACTCGACAGCGAAAGTGGCCTTGGCGGAGTGTTCGGCAGAATGGCAGACCCGCTCGTCACCAAGGCATTCGGCCGATCCCAGCAGGCCAGCCTGGAGAATCTGGCCGACCTTCTCGATAACGAAGCCGCACAATAAGATCGGAGCGACACGGCAGTTAGAGCGACGCCGCCGCTCGGTGCGGATCTCGGACGTCGATGCCCGCCTCAGCCCAGGCTTCACGTAGTGCACCTGCACCGCGCAGACGGACCCAGGCTGCTTCGGTACCGGTTATGGGGACCACGGCGAGGAACCGAACCGGATCCATCGGCTCGGGGAGCGTCAGATCTTCAATCCCGCTGTCACTGAGAAGGACTGCAGTAAAAGCTGCGCCCTTCCACAGGGGCTCCCCGAGGTCGAGCAGCGCATCGTCGAGCAACACGATGCCCTCGACCGACGGGGCCGCCGCCAGAACAGCCAAGGTGCGCGCGATTCCCGACGCAATACCGGTGCCGCCGCGCAGCGAGAGCACCAGTTCCGCCCGGGGTCCGCGTGTGGGATCGGCGACCAGATCACCCGGATCGCCCATGGGGTGCCGCGAGCACCCCAGTGTTGCGTAGTGCACCACTGAGTCGGGAGATTCGAATCTGAGCACGTCCAGCGGCTCGACACCCAGGAACGTCACCGAGGCCGCAGCCGGCTCCGGCCCCTCGATATTGGCAACGAGGTGCGCGCGGACGGAGGACACAACACTGTCAGACACGCGTCCATCTAAGCACCATCACGGCGCTGATCGCAGCGCAGAGGCCGGGGCGCTTCAGAACGCCTGTTTTGCTAGGTGAGAATTTCGACGGATATCTCGTGCTTGGAGATCGTCGGATGCAGAAATCGCAGCAATGAACGCGCTTCCCTCTCGATGGATGACATGGCGGTTTTCGACTGCTGCGAAAACAGTGACACCGTCAATCGCGCGGTATCACCTTTCGCGGATTCTGCGGCGAATCCCACAACCTTCCCTCGTACCAGCACGGCGGGTTTGATTATTCCGTTCACCGTGAAGACCCGAGTTCGGTACTGCTCATCCATGATTCGCGAGCGATCCGCATGCGAGAGCAGAATGTTGTCGAACGGAGCCAAGATCCGGACCGGTGGTGTGCCGTCGTCCGGGCGTGGAGCGCCTGGCAGGTCGAACAGTTCCGTCCCCTTCTCGTTCACGAACGTAATCAGGTTCGGACGCAGTCGCTCGAAAACCTCTGCCAGCCTGGTTAATCCCGACCACGCCTGGGCGTCCTTCACACTCGCCGGACCGAAGGCAGCGAGATAGCGCAACACCAGGGCGTCTGGAACAGGAGTCGAATCCAGCTCTGTGCCCAGCCAACTCTCCAGCGTGGTCAACGCGGGCGGTCCCGATCTACCCCACAACCCGCGAGGCGGTACCTGGACCATCGGCAAGAGTCCCCTGATACCGTGCGCGAGCCCTTCCGGAGAGCGCCCTGGAAAGCGTTCGGCCAGAAGCGGCCTCATCTGCATCTGCGTAAGTGGCCCCTCGGAAACAAGTTCGCGGCCGGCCTGCGCAAGAGCGGCCAGATCCATTCCGCTCAGCGCCGCCCGGTGCGCGGTGTTGGTGTGCAGATCACGGTCCATAATCGACTGAACCGTGCCACGGAAGGGTGCGGCATCAGCGGCCGACATCACAAATACCGTTCCGCGCATCGCAACCAGACGCACCACCTGCCGACGCTCGATCAGTGTCGACAACTCTTCTGCCGCAAAGTTTTTGACACGAGCCCACAGAGCAAGGTACGGCGGCGTCGGGGCCTGCGCCTGCAGACCGGCCAGGTGTTCGACGGCTTCGAAGGCAGTGACGTCAGCCCGCTCCAGCAGGAACTGACGCGCAAGGGTCGCCCGACCGAGGGCGCGATCGGTCAGTACACGCGTCACGGTTCCCTCGCGCTCACCGTGCACTGAACCGATCAGATCGCGAGCTTCGCGAGGAGATCGCGGGCAGCCTCGGCGGTCTTCGGCTCACACAGCACGTCGTACCGACCGGCCACCAACTGCATGGTCGAGGCAAAATCTCGCTGGCCGCGCGTCGCTGCGTACGGGATGGTTGTGGTGATCACGCCGAAGATGATGCCGCCGACGATGCCCGTGATCAGTGGCCCGATGAAGCTGGTCGTGAAAAGACCCAACAGAAGGCCGAAGAACACGCCCAGCCACGCGCCGGACACCAGACCGCCACCGATCACCTTCGGCCACGTGAGCCGGCCGAGAACCCGTTCGACCTGCATCAGATTCACACCGACGATGGTGACATCCTGGACCGAGAATTCCTGATCGGACAGGTAATCGACGGCGCGCTGTGCCTCCGCATAGGTGGGGTACGACCCGATCGGCCAGCCCGAAGGTGGTGTCGGCAACGCTCCACGGCGCGACCCATTCGGCGATTGTGCGAGCGGATTGGACATGGGTGATCGTGCTCCTTGTTTCGGGCGCGTCATCCGTGACTGAACAACGCGAGACGTACAAACCTATTGTGCCCTTTACCTACCCGATTTGTTCGACCGCAGCTGATCAGGCGTGTTCTGGCGGAGTGAATTCCGTTGTCCGGGCCATACCCGCTGCCCTGCCTTTCGCGGAAATCACCAGCGCCATCTTGCGACTTGCCTCGTCGATCATCTCGTCACCGAGCATCACCGCTCCCCGCCCACCGCCGGCCGCGGAGGTGTGGAATGCGTAGGCGTCCAAGATCAATTCAGCGCGATCGTAATCTGATTGCCTGGGGCTGAACACCTCGTTGGCCGCTTCGATCTGAGTCGGGTGCAGTACCCATTTGCCGTCGAAACCCAATGCAGCGGTGCGGGCAGCGCTGCGCGTGAACGCCTCGACGTCACGGATCTGGAGGTACGGACCGTCGATGGCCTGAACCCCGTGCGCCCGCGCAGCCATCAGAATGGTCATCAGGATGTGGTGATAGGCGTCACCACGGTCGTAGCCGTCCGGCTGCTCTCCGACCACCAGGGTGCGCATGTTCAAACTCGCCATGAAATCTGCCGGCCCGAAGACCAAGGCCTCGACCCGCGGGCTGGCCGTGGCAATCGCGTCGATGTTGGTCAGGCCGATCGCGTTCTCGATCTGGGGTTCGATGCCGATTCGTCCCACTTCGAGGCCGTTGGCCTTTTCCACCTGGGTCAACAACAGATCAAGTGCCTGCACGTGGCTCGCATCGGGAACTTTGGGCAGCAGAATCGCGTCGAGGTGAGCACCCGCCCGGCCGACAACCTCGACGACGTCGGCGTACGTCCATTCGGTGGTCCAGTCGTTCACCCGAACCACCTTGACCTGCTTGCCCCATCCGTCCTCGGCCAGCGCGTCACCGACGGCTTCGCGTGCGGCCTGCTTCGCCAACGGTGCGACCGCGTCTTCGAGGTCGAGGAAGATCTCGTCGGCCGGCAGTCCCTTTGCCTTGTCGATCATCTTGCGACTGCTGCCGGGAACGGCGAGAACTGATCGGCGGGATCGGTTACGTGATGTCATCTCTTTTGAGTGCCCTTCAGAGGTATCGACTCGTACGTTTTCGGCGTCTCTGTTGCAGATAATGACGCGTGAGGAATTAGCCTTGCAATCATGGCAGCAGCAGGCAAGGTATTTGCAGCCAGGCTGGCCGGCCTGGTTGTCCTCGGCCCCGACGGTGAGTCGATCGGGCGAGTGCGCGATGTCGTGATCACGGTCCGCATCGGTCGCCAGCAACCGCGGGTGCTCGGTTTGGTGATCGAAATGTTCACGCGCAAACGCATTTTCGTGCCGATGTTGCGTGTCACCGCGATCGAACCGAGTGCCGTCACACTGACGACCGGCAATGTCAGTATCCGGCGATTCACCCAGCGCCCCGGCGAAGTTCTCGCTCTTGCACAGGTACTCGATTCACATGTGCGAGTGGACGACCCGGAGTTGACCGAACTCCACGGCGTCGACGCCGTTGTTGTCGATCTGGGTATCGAATCGAGGCGCACCCGCGATTGGGTGGTGTCGAAGGTAGCGGTCCGTGGCCATCGCGGACGCCTGGGACGCCGGGCCGCGATCCACATCGTGGACTGGCAGCACGTTGCCGGACTTACCCAGAGTGACCTGTCACTGCCGGGGCAGGGCGTCGCCCACCTGCTGCTGCAGTACGAGGGCATGCGTCCGGCCGACGTCGCCAACGCGATGCGTGAACTTCCGGAAAAGCGCCGACACGAGCTAGCCGTAGCTCTCGACGACGAGCGTCTCGCCGACGTCGTGCAGGAACTGCCTGCCGACGATCAGACCGATCTCCTCATGCACCTCGAAGTGGAACGGGCGGCCGACCTCCTCGAGGCGATGGACCCGGACGACGCTGCCGACCTCCTGGGCGAGTTGCCCGAAACCGAAGCGGAATCGTTGCTGCAGTTGATGGACCCGCAGGACTCGGAACCGGTGCGCCGACTCCTCGAACACTCCCCTGATACGGCTGGTGGTTTGATGACGCCGGAACCGGTGGTACTGACGGCGTCGACCACGGTGGCGGAAGCTCTCGCCCGGGCCCGCAATTACGACGTCACGCCCGCGTTGTCCAGCATGGTATTTGTCGTGCGCCCGCCGACGGCCACGCCGACCGGACGCTACCTCGGGTGTGTTCATCTGCAGAAGTTGTTACGTGAACCGCCGGCGAGCCTGGTCGGCGGAATTCTGGACAGCGACCTACCCAGTCTCGGCGCCGACGATTCGCTTGCTGTCGTGACGCGATACTTCGCGACGTACAACCTGGTGTGCGGACCGGTGGTGGACGACGAGAACCACCTGATCGGCGCGGTCACCGTCGACGACGTTCTCGATCACCTTCTGCCCGAGGACTGGCGCGAAGACGATTCCGACGACGAGGGGTTGGTCCGATGAGCGATCGGTCTTCCAGCGCCCGTCAGCGCCTAGAGACTCCCCGTGGGAGTCGGCGGTTCCACATCGACTTCGATGTCGAAGCGGTGGGCCGGGTCAGCGAGCGTATTGCGCGTTTCCTCGGCACGGGTCGCTACCTGGCGATTCAGACGATCATCGTCATCGTTTGGATCGCACTCAATGTCTTTGCGGTCAGCTTGCAGTGGGATCCCTATCCGTTCATCCTGCTCAACCTGGCGTTCTCGACGCAGGCCGCGTATGCGGCACCGTTGATCCTCCTGGCCCAGAATCGGCAGGAGAACCGAGACAAGGTCTCGCTCGAAGAGGACCGGATTCGCGCCGAACAGACCAAAGCCGACACGGAGTTCCTCGCCCGGGAACTCGCTGCTCTGCGTATCTCCCTCGGCGAAGTCGCGACTCGTGACTATCTGCGACGCGAACTCGACGAGATCAAATTGCTCCTCACCGCCGAACACGAACCGCCCCCGAAGAAGAAGCATCGCGAATCAGGTTCCTCGAAAAAGAGTCTCGACAGCCGGGATTCTTAGCTGAGGGTTTACTGAGTTTTGCTGCATAGACCGAGACCGATATGTAACGTAAGTCACAGACTCTTATATATATCGGTGGGTACTCCGAACCCGGGCTACCAGCAAAGGGGAATCGTGCGCGTACGAGGATTTATCGCAGCGTCCACGCTACTGGGGGGCCTACTCGCGGCCACCGGACCGGCAGCCCTTACCGCAGGTAGTGCCCCTGCAACGGGATCACCGATACCCATTGCACTCGCAGGTAACGCCGTGAACGCAGCGGACAGCCCCGATTTCCTTCCGACACCTCGCACGGTGCGAACGCAACGATCGGCACCACCGAGCACTACCGCAACATCCACCGCACTGGACCCCGCGGCCGCAACAGTTGTCCTGACCTCACTTGGCATCCCCGAGATCGTCCTCAACGCCTACCGCTCCGCGGAACTGGTGATGATGACGGAGGCACCAGGCTGCGGCGTCCCGTGGCATCTTCTGGCCGGCATCGGCCGAATCGAATCGGGCCATGCCAACGGTGGACGCACCACCTCCGTCGGCACCACTGTGACGCCGATCTTCGGCCCGGTGCTGGACGGCCGCCTGGCCGGCAACCAGATCATCACCGACACCGACAAGGGCCTGATCGACGGCGACCCGACCCACGACCGCGCCGTCGGCCCCATGCAGTTCATTCCGTCGACGTGGGCGCACTACGCCAGTGACGGCAACGGCGACGGTGTTACCGATCCCAACAACGTGTTCGACGCGGCACTCTCGGCGGCCAAATATCTCTGCAGCGGCGGGCTCGATCTCCGCAACCTCGATCAGGAGACCAAAGCCGTTCTCCGATACAACAATTCCGCGGCGTACGCCGCAAACGTCATCATGTGGTCGACGGCGTACCAGAGTGGAGTCCTCCCGTCCGGATCGCTGCCGTACACCGGCGGAATCAACACCGGGAGCATCAACGCCGGTAGCTCCGACGCCACGTCGACTGCGGCCATTCTCGCTGCTGCGGCGGCAGTCGATCCGACGGCCGAGAAGAAGGACGGCGATCAGGCAACGGCCGCAGCTACTCCCGCGCCACTACTCCCCGGGCTGCCTGACATGCCGGCACTCTCGCCGGATCTCCAAGCGCTGATCCCACCCGGAGTACTCCCCACCACACCGAACCCGTCAGCACCCGGACTAGCCTCACCCGCCGCGCCCGGTCCCAACACCACACCACAGGCTCCGACCGGACCGATCATCCCACTGCCGGTACTTACGTCGCGCGGCCTCGTGTGGCCGATTCTGACGCCGACAGGCTGGACGTGGCCAGACGACATGTGCGTGATCCTCCCGGATCCCGTAGCGCTCGCGCAGTTGCAGCCCGGAATCCACCTGCCGTGCGCCATTCCGACCGCTGAGGCGTCGACCACCGGGCCGGCCCCCACCACCGACGCCACGACGGCAACTCCGCCGTCCGTTCCGGCGACTACATCCGATGCCCCGCCCCCAGCCGTGGCGCCCTCACCCGCTGCCGCACCGGCACCCGCGCCCGCGCCCGCGCCCGCACCACTGCTGCCGGGTTTGCCGTTCATGCCCGTCGCATAACGGTCACGTCGCGATAACGCTCGCGCCGGAAAAATCACGATTGAACTGCGTCGACGGCACAGATCTGCCCACTTAGATCACGGTTGAGTAACGGAAGTGCAACAAATCAGGTAGCCTCGATTCCGTCATTGAACGGAAAACCCCGATTTCGGGGTCCAGGAGGCAGTAACAGTGGGTCGGCACAACAAGAAGACAGATTCGCACATCCGTCGCAACTCGGTCATCGCGCTTTCCGGCCTCATTCCTATCGGTTTGGTTACAGCAGCGAACTCCGCCGGAGCGGCATCCGATATGCCTTTCGTCAATGCCGCCAGCGCCGAAACCGCCGTGGGGTCACTCGAGACCCAGGCCACGCAGGAGCCGCAAGCTCAGATCCTTCCCGTCGCCGACCTTGCCGCAGCGCCGGTAGTTGCCGAGCCCGCCCCGCTCGCACCGGTCCAGGCCACACCCCCACTGCCCGCTTCGATGGCCGAAGGCGCACTCGGCATCCCCAGCGTGAGCGTCGCCGCCTATCAGAACGCCGAGCGCATCCTCGCTGTCGAGAACCCCACCTGCAACATGCAGTGGACCCTGATGGCAGGAATCGGCCGCGTCGAATCCGGCCACGCCCACGACGGCAAGGACGCCGACGCAAACGGCAACCTGTTCGAACCTGTCATCGGACTGCCCCTCAACGGCAGCCTCCCCGGCCAGGCCGTGATCATGGACACCGACGGCGGCGCACTCGACGGCGACACCGTCTACGACCGCGCAGTCGGCCCGATGCAGTTCATCCCGTCCACGTGGACGCAGTACGCCGGCGACGGCAACGGTGACGGCATCTCCGATCCGCAGAACCTCTTCGACTCGGCACTGACCACCGGAAAGTACCTGTGCGACGGCGGATTGAACATGCAGGACCTCACCCAGGCTGCCAAAGCAATCCATCGCTACAACAACTCGGCTGCCTATGTCGCCAACGTCCTGGCCTGGACTGCCGGTTACTCCACCGGCATCGTGCCCGCCGCATCGGACCTGCCTCGCATTCACTGATCTGCCGACACCTACCATGGAGTCATGTCCGCACTGACCGAGTCCGACGTTCGCTCCGCGCTCGCGCGAGTTCTCGACCCTGAGATCCGCAAACCCATCACCGAATTGGGGATGGTCAGGAACATCACGCTCGCGCAAGACAACAGCGTCGACATCGGGATCTACCTCACCACCGCAGGGTGCCCGATGCGCACCGAGATCACCGAGCGCGTCACCAAGGCAGTTGCCGACGTCGCCGGTGTTGGTGCCATTCGCGTCGAACTCGACGTGATGGACGACGCGCAGCGCACGGAACTTCGCAAGTCGCTGCGCGGCGACTCCGCCGAACCGGTGATCCCCTTCGCCCAGCCCGGCTCCCTCACCCGTGTGTACGCCGTCGCCTCCGGCAAGGGTGGCGTCGGAAAGTCCAGTGTGACAGTCAATCTCGCGGCGGCACTAGCAGCACGCGGCCTGTCCGTCGGTGTTCTCGACGCCGATATCTACGGTCATTCCATCCCTCGTATGCTCGGTACCGACGCCAAGCCAACGCAGGTCGAGAAGATGATCATGCCGCCCGTCGCGCATGACGTGAAGATGATTTCCATCGCCCAGTTCACTCAGGGCAACACCCCGGTCGTGTGGCGTGGCCCGATGCTGCACCGCGCGCTTCAGCAGTTCCTGGCCGATGTCTTCTGGGGCGATCTGGACATCCTTCTGCTTGACCTTCCGCCCGGAACGGGTGACATCGCCATCTCGGTGGCCCAGCTCATCCCGAGCGCCGAGATTCTGGTGGTCACCACTCCGCAGCAAGCAGCCGCCGAGGTTGCCGAGCGCGCCGGTGCCATCGCACTACAGACCCGTCAGCGTGTTGCCGGCGTCGTCGAGAACATGTCGTGGCTCGAACTGCCGGACGGCACCCGCATGGATGTCTTCGGAACGGGCGGCGGCCAGACGGTATCCGATCGCCTCACCAAGGCAGTCGGCGCGAAGGTTCCGCTGCTCGGCCAGATTCCGCTCGATCCGTCGGTTCGTGAAGCCGGTGACGCCGGCACGCCGATCGTGCTGAGTGCACCGGAGAGCGCTGCCGCGAAGGCATTGACGGAGATCGCGGACAAGTTGGCCGTCCGTCAGCGCGGACTCGCCGGAATGTCGCTCGGCATCAACACTGTGCGCAATATGTAGCGGGTTGCGCTCAGGTTGCGTCGAGGTCGACCGGTGGACGCTCTCCGGCTGCGAGAGGCTTGTCCTTCGTGAGTGACATCGGTTCCTGAGCGCCACTCTGGGGCTTCACACCGCTGCCGCCCTGGGGCTTGACACCGCTTTGGGACTTCTTGTCGAAGTCTCCGGTGAAGAGGGAGTCGTCTCCGTCGAGAAGATGCTGGGTGATCACAGCGCGCGGGGTCATCCCGCGCAGCTTGTTCAGATCTGCGAGTGGTTTACGCAGATCCTCGAAGTCGGTGCCCAGTTCTTCCTTGAGCTGATTCTGGGCTCCGGAAGCATATTCACGTACCTGCCTCAGTGATCGTGTAACCCAGGAGACCGCGCCCGGAAGCCGCTCAGGTCCCAAAATGACCAGAGCCGCTACGAGGAGGATCATGAACTCGCCCCAACCGATGTTGCCAAACACAGGGCAAGCCTACTGTGTGTCCGGTTGTTGCGCGCAGGTCCGGATCAACCTCACAGCAACCTCGTAGGTTCCCTCAGTCCGAAACCGGCGTGACCGATATGTCTACCTGGCGTCCCTCGCGGATCAACGCGACGTTGACCGGCTGACCGATCGACGCGGCGTTGACCGCCACAACAAATTCGTCGGCGCCTGTCACTTGCCTGTCCCCGACCTTGACGATGACGTCACCCTCGACGATTCCGGCTTGTTGCGCCGGGCTTCCGTCACGGACGTTGGCGACCGCAGCACCACTGGTGGCGTCGTTGACGACGGTGCGAACATTGACGCCGATATCCGGGTGGCGTACCGAACCGTCTCGAATGATGGCCTGCGCCACCTCGGTGACCGTGTCGATCGGGATCGCAAAACCGAGCCCGACGGAACCACCCGATTCGCTGAGCATCGCGGTGTTGATGCCGATCACGCGGGCTTCCGCATCCACCAGAGCACCACCGGAATTGCCGTGGTTGATGGCCGCGTCTGTCTGGACGGCGTCGATCACCGCGTTGGTATCGGTGCCCTCTCCGGACAACCGCAACGGACGGTTCAGGGCGCTGACGATTCCGCGTGTCACAGTCTTGCTCAAACCCAACGGGGAACCGACGGCCACGACGTCGTCACCTACCTGGACGTCTTCGGAGCGTCCGAGTTGTGCAACCGTCAGATTGCTCGCCGACACCTTCAGCACCGCGAGGTCCGTCTTCACGTCGCGGCCGACGATCTGAGCGTCGGTCTTGGTGCCGTCGGAAAAGATGACCTGGATCCGAGCGTTCTGGGCCGGCGGAGCGGCCGAGGAGATCACGTGGTTGTTGGTGACGATGTATCCCTTGTCGTCGATCACGACGCCCGAACCGGTGCTTCCCTGATCGCCGACGGCAACTTGGATGGAGACAACGGACGGCAGCACCGCGTCGGCGACCTTCGCGACGTCGGATTGCGGCTGTTCACCCCCGCCGGATTGCACCAACGTGACGTGCGAACTGGTGAGGGAACTTCGGTCGGCGGTGATCACCGTCGCGAGCAGTCCGCCCACCAGGGCAATCACAAGTGCCATTCCGGCGAGTGCAGCCAGCGCGGATGGCGCGACCTTACGCCCGAACAGTACGTCTCGGACATCCAGTTTCGGTGCGGGAGGCAAACTTTCGGGTTGGGTTTCCTGCGCGGGTGAACCAAGAGCCACCGACGACGCCGGATCACGCCACGGGTCGTTCGGGACTTCGTCTTCGGGTTCGGATTCCGTGTCGGCTTCGGGATCACGACCGATGGATTCCGTGGCGCCCTCGGGGCGACCGAACGCCTCTGCGAGAACCGGATCGGGCGAACCGACTACAACACCGGGCGTCTGCACGCTCCGGGCAGCTGCCTGGGAGAAGGAACCGTCGACGCCGCTCGGCCTACTGAATGCCTGCTGCGACGCCGGATCGATCTGCGGCCGATACACCGGGCGGGGTTCCAGAACAGGCGCGTCTGCCGGTCGATCCACCGAACC
The DNA here is from genome assembly GCF_002300185.1 of Rhodococcus sp. ACPA4. NCBI lineage: Bacteria > Bacillati > Actinomycetota > Actinomycetes > Mycobacteriales > Nocardiaceae > Rhodococcus > Rhodococcus sp. ACPA4. Next base: position 1,174,143 of record NZ_NSDY01000002.1, on the reverse strand, counting down.
GTTTGCCGAAGTAACCGAACCGTTCGCCGAAGTATCGGTATCCACGCCGGAATGCCCCCTCTGTCCGTCAGTCACGCGTTCCAGTATCACTGATCGGTGGATGCACGGCGTCGCTGACTGGGCCGAAAGGACAGGTCATTTACGCCAGCGGCGTGAAAGGCGTTTGCCGATCGCGCCGAAACCGGCGTCCGATCCCGGTGAGGTATCGGCAGTATTGGTGGTGCAGGTCGGAATTGCGCTGAGCAGTCCGACAAGCGACAGTGGCATCGTCATCTCGCCGCTCCGCCGGAGCGCACCACGGGCCTGTTGCTGTGCATCGACCGCAGCCGTGCATTCAGCACACAAGGAGATGTGGTGTGAGGCCCGAAGATAGGCCTGCATGCGAAGTTCTCCGTCGACGTAGGCGGCAATTGCCTCACTTGCCAGGTGTTCGGTCGAACCGAACTGGCGGGGTGCCCGCGCCTCCGTCATTCGTCCCTCCAGATGATTGACCAACGTTCCCCCGTCAGACGCCGACACGTTCGGAATCACCGGCGCGTTGTGCTGCTGCCAGATGATCGCGAATCGCTTGTCGTCCACGGTGGATACGGCTCCGAACCGTTCCGAGCTTGACTCCCAGTGTGGCACCGATTTCCTCGTACGACAGACCTTCGATGTCACACAGCACAACAGCGGCCCGGAAATCCGGTGCCAAGGAGTCCAGCGCGGCCTGAAGATCGGCGTCGAGACGCGCGTCGTGGTAAATCTGCTCGGGGTCCGGACCGGCCGACGGTACGCGGTCGTAGTCCTCCGGGAGCGCTTCCATGCGGATGCGGTTGCGTCGGCGAACCATGTCGAGGAACAGGTTGGTCGTGATGCGGTGCAGCCAGCCTTCGAACGTGCCCGGCTGGTAGTCGGAGAGGGAACGGAACACACGAATGAACGTGTCCTGGGTCAGATCTTCTGCGTCCTGCGCGTCGCCTGACAGGCGGTACGCAAGGCGGTACACGCGGTCACCGTGTTGGCGGACGAGTTCGTCCCACGACGGCATGGCCGACTTCTCACCCGTTGCGTCGAAAACAGCAGTACCGATCAATTCGGAATCCACAGCCGATTCCGTCGTCATTACTTCCGACTCTCGAGGGCGAGGCTCGTCGTTGATCTGGAAAATAAGTGGATCCTCCTGGTCTTTTCGCACCGCGCGGTCAGCTCACGTGATGATTCGAACAACCGAACACCGAGGTGTTTTGTTCCCGGATCACCTTTGATCAGCTCATCCATCGCCGCCGGATGTTCCGTGCACTTCCGGCGATGTACATACCCTCTCGTACCGCGGTGTGCATGCCATATGAAGAGGCTGAGGGATTCCTGAGAATCTGTCAGGGTGCGCGCCTTGCAGCGTCAATGCGACCGGCCCGATAACCTCATGAGCGTGACCCACGCCGAACAGATACTCCGCCACGTCGAGGACGTTGTTTCCGAGGACGAGATTTTTACCGCGGCGCGGGACCGAGCGTTGGACCTCGGCACCGCACCCGTGACGCCCGCAGTCGGCGCGACACTGGCGATGTTCGCCCGCATGCTCGGCGCGAGGACGGCGGTCGAGGTCGGTACAGGAGCCGGTGTGAGCAGCCTGTGGTTGCTGCACGGTATGCGCGACGACGGTGTCCTGACCACTATCGACAGCGAACCCGAGCATCAGCGCGCAGCCAAATTGACGTTCCGTGAAAGTGGAATCGCTCCCGCTCGCACCCGGTTGATCAACGGCAATGCACTCGACGTGTTGCCGCGCCTCGCCGACGGTGGATACGACTTGGTCTTCGTCGATTGCACCCCGGTCGATCAGCCGCACTACGTGCGTGAAGGTATCCGGTTGCTGCGTCCGGGCGGTGTGATCGTGCTGCACGACGCTCTTGCCGGTGGTCGCGTCGCCGACCCGTCGGCCCGTGATGCCACGACGGTGGCCGTCCGCGAAGCCGCCAAGGCCATCGCGGACGACAAGCGTCTGGTTCGGGTGTTGCTTCCGCTCGGTGAAGGACTGCTCTGCGCTAGCAAGCTCTAGCTAGATCCAAACGCCTTTACCGATTGCGACGACTCCACCGGAGCTGATCGCAAATCGTTCGCGGTCTCGTTCGAGGTCGACGCCGATGATTTCGCCGTCACCGACAACAACGTTCTTGTCGAGGATGGCGCGGCGCACGACTGCTCCCTTGCCGATGCGCACTCCTGGCATCAGGACGCTTCCTTCGACGGTGGCGCCGTCCTCGATCATCACGTTCGAGCTGAGAACCGAGTTGCGCACCGTGGCGGCGGACAGGATCGATCCGGCGCCGACTATCGACTCCTGAGCGAGGCCGCCCTTCACGAACTTGGCCGGTGCCAGGTTCTCGGTGGCGCCGCGGATGGGCCAGCGGCGGTTGTACAGGTTGAAGATGGGGTGGACGGAGACGAGGTCCATGTGTGCGTCGTAGAAGGCGTCGAGGGTGCCGACGTCGCGCCAGTAGCCGCGGTCGCGGTCGGTCGCTCCTGGAACGACGTTGTCCTTGAAGTCGTATACCGAGGCTTCGCCGGCTGCGACGAGGGCGGGGATGATGTCGCCGCCCATGTCGTGATCGGAATCGGAGTTCTCGGAGTCTGCGCGGATGGCGTCGACCAATACCTTCGTGGTGAACACGTAGTTACCCATGGAGGCAAAGGTGGAATTGGGGTCGTCGGGGGTGCCGGGCGGATGAGCCGGCTTCTCGAGGAACTGCGTGATGCGTCCCGACTCGTCGCTGTCGATGCAACCGAAGGCAAACGCCTCACTACGCGGCACCCGGATACCGGCGACGGTCACTCCCGCACCGGAGTCGATGTGGTGCTGCACCATCTGCTCGGGGTCCATGCGGTACACGTGGTCGGCGCCGAACACCACGATGTACTCGGGGTCTTCGTCGTAAACGAGGTTGAGCGACTGCAGGATTGCGTCGGCGCTGCCGGTGTACCAGCGCGGCCCGAGTCGCTGCTGCGCCGGGACCGGGGTGATGTACTCACCCGCAAACCCGGACAACCGCCACGTCTGCGATATATGTCGGTCGAGTGAATGCGACTTGTATTGCGTGAGCACACAGAGACGCAGATAGCCCGCGTTCACCAGGTTGCTCAACACGAAGTCGATCAGTCGATAGGCGCCGCCGAACGGCACCGCTGGTTTAGCTCTATCCGCCGTCAGCGGATAGAGACGTTTGCCCTCGCCCCCGGCGAGCACGATTCCAAGCACATGCGGCTGGCTTCTCACACGCTTAACCTATCCGCACTCCGGTGGTCCCGCTAGCGAAGCGGGCCGCGACACTCTCGAAGTGCGCCGGCCGGTAGCCGGATCGACCACGGGCGGTTAGGTTTAGCCGGTGCGAGTCGCGATGATGACCAAGGAATACCCACCGGAGATCTACGGCGGTGCAGGCGTGCACGTCACCGAGCTGGTCGCTCAGCTGAAACGGCTCGTCGACGTCGACGTTCACTGCATGGGAGCGCCGCGCGACGACGCGATCGTCCACTCCCCCGATCCCGCGTTGGACGGCGCCAACCCCGCGTTGACAACGCTGTCCACCGAGCTTCGGATGGCTGCGGCCGCAAGCGGTGTCGATATTGTCCATTCCCATACCTGGTACACCGGACTGGCCGGGCATCTGGCGTCGGCGCTCTACGACGTCCCCCACATTCTGACCGCACATTCGCTCGAACCCCGGCGTCCGTGGAAGGCCGAGCAGTTGGGCGGCGGCTACCGCGTCTCGTCATGGTCCGAGCGCACGGCCGTGGAGCATGCCGACGCTGTCATCGCGGTCAGTGCCGGGATGCGCGCCGACGTCCTCGACGCGTACCCGTCGCTCGATCCGAGCCGTATCCATGTGGTTCGCAACGGGATCGACACGAGTGTGTGGCATCCCGGTCCGGCCGGAACCGGCGAAGCGTCTGCGTTGACGGCGATCGGCGTCGATGTCAGCCAACCGATCGTGGCGTTCGTCGGCCGCATCACACGTCAGAAGGGCGTCGGCCACCTGATCGCGGCGGCACACGATTTCGACCCGTCCATCCAGCTTGTCCTGTGTGCTGGCGCTCCCGATACACCGGAAATAGCGGCCGAGACGGAGCAGGCAGTAGCGGCCCTCGCCGCGCACCGCGGCAACGTGTTCTGGGTTCGCGAGATGCTGCCCACCGAACAGATCCGCGAAATACTTTCGGCCGCAACAGTCTTCGTTTGCCCGTCGGTGTACGAGCCGTTGGGGATCGTCAACCTCGAAGCCATGGCCTGCGAAACCGCTGTTGTCGCTTCGGATGTGGGCGGAATCCCCGAGGTGGTCGACGACGGCGTGACCGGGCGACTCGTCCACTACAACGCGTACGAGCCTGCTGCCTTCGAGGAATCCTTGGCCGCGACGGTCAACGAGGTTGTTGCCGACAAAACGGGTGCCGACGCGATGGGGCGGGCCGGCCGGGTCCGCGCGATCGAGCATTTCTCGTGGGCCGAGATCGCCAGACAAACCATCGACGTCTACGACGACGCGATCAGACGCCGTGGTTGACCTTGCGGTAACTGGAGATCGTCGCAGACGCGGTGATCGGTGTGAGTTCGGGCAGTTCCGCTACCGAGGCTTCGAGTTGCTGCGCCGTAAGATGCCGCGCGGAAGGCCCCATGCCCACCAGATCGAGAACCTCGTCGTGCGTGAGGTGCATGGTGAACTCGACGCCCTCGGAGTGTTCACGCTCGAACAGTCCGGCCATGGACGATCCGAGCCGTTCCACTTTCTTGTCGTCGACGCGAACCATGCCGAGCAACTCGATCAGCTCACGCAGATGCCTGTCCGTGGGCGTCAGAACCACGAGAACGCCCTCGTCGGCCAGAACGCGGTGGGACTGCTCACCGTTGCGCGGAGCGAACACACAGAGCACGTGAGAGAGCACGCCGTCACGAATCGGCAGGGGCTGCCACACGTCCGCGACGATCGACCCGATTCTGTCGTGGACCTTGGCTGCTCGCCGGGCCGCGAATTTCGAGACGTCGAGGGCAATTCCCCGAGAATCCGGGAGTCCGCTGATCACATGCTCGAGATATTGTCCTGTGCCGGAGCCGATTTCGACAATCCGCGCCGGGTCGACACCCCCTGAGCGAGCACACGCCGCCGTAACCGCTTCCATCAGCGGATCAAAATGCCCACTACCGAGCAGCCTGGATCTGGCCGCAATCATCTCGGCGCTGTCGCCGGTGAATTTGGTGGACCCACCGCTGATCAGGGAAACGTAGCCCTGCCTGGCGATGTCGAATCGGTGGCCTCGGGCACATTCGAGGGCGCGGTCGATCAGATCGAGTTCAAGACTGCACTGCTGGTCCACATAGCACTGCGGGCACGCCAGCAGATCGATCACTTCGGCAAGCACACAACTGCCCTTCCGGCTCGACTCGTACACGCGCCCAGACCAACACACACTTCAGGCCCCGCACCGAAGATCGGTTGCGGAGCCTGGGTGCATTTCCTACCTGGACCCGACTAGCTGGTGACGTTTGTAAGTTCCACACCCAGCGCAGCAGCTTCATCCGGGGTCAGCTCGACGACAAGGCGTCCGCCACCCTCGAGTGGAACCCGCATGACGATTCCTCGTCCCTCTTTGGTTGCTTCGAGGGGACCGTCCCCGGTCCGGGGCTTCATGGCCGCCATCCTCTGCTCCCTCCAGATCTGCGCTGCACTTCACTGCGCGTCGACAAAACGGTGCGCCCCGCCAACGATCAGCGAGGCTCGTAGCCTCCATTGTTCCCTATCCGCCCCCGAACCGGGAATCTGAGTCACATTTACGCGTGTCCGCACTACTACGGCACTACCGGTGGAACCCAACATTCGGCAATGTGATCGTCAACCATTCCGGTGGCCTGCATGAGCGCATATGCCGTGGTAGGGCCGATAAACTTGAAGCCAAGCCGTTTGAGTTCCTTGGCCATGGCGGTTGATTCTTCGGTGATAGCGGGAACGTCTGCAATTGAAGCGAGTCGTGCGGTGCGGCGGGGCGGTGCAAACGACCAGAGCAACGCATCGAGATCCAATTCCGGTGAATTCACGAGAACTCGCGCATTGGAAATTGTTGCCTCGATTTTGGCCCGATTGCGAATTATCGAGGAATCCGCGAGCAAGCGGTCAACGTCCGCTTGGCCGTATTCGGCGACTTTCCCGGGAACAAATCCGTCGAACGCCGATCGGAAAGCCTCACGCTTTCGCAAAATCGTGATCCACGACAATCCTGATTGAAATGCTTCGAGTGCGAGTCGCTCGAACAGGGCGTCACGACCGTGGAGGGGTTGCCCCCATTCCTGGTCGTGGTAATCGCGGTACAGCGTGTCTCCAGGTGATTCGATCACCCAGTCGCAGCGAACAATTCCGTCAGACATCGTCCGGGCGCTCACTCACGGCCGCCGCCGCCGAGTCACTCACGGCCGCCGCCTCCGAGCCACTCACGGCCGCCGCCTCCTGGTGCTCCACTTCTGGGGCAGCATCCGATCTTGCTTCCAATTGCGCACGGAGAGAGTCGATTTCCATCCCGAGCCGGTGCAGGGCCCAATCCACTTCACTGGCCTTGTACCCGCGCAGAACCTGCTGAAATCGTAATGCGTCGACGTCGGCGCTTGTCACACCTTCCGCGGGAAGCACAGCCGCTGTGGTGCCGGGAGGAAGCGGCGGCAGTTCTTCCGAGCGCCCGAATACTGCACTCGCGGCAAGGAAAATCATCCCGCCGACAAGCGCCATGACAATCAGGTACAGGAGGATCGTCAACATGACCCGATACTCCCATACACGTTCCGCTGCGGTCAGACCCCCGCGCTGCGGATAATCGAATTCATCGGCGGTCGGTCGAGAAGCGACACCTCGGTGGTAGCCGGTGCAAACGAATCACCGTCGACCAGGAACTGCGTCAATCCGGCGCCGGAATCCTCGACGCCACAGCGCCGCAGCATCGTCCCGATGATCTGCCGGCTCATCACGCCCAGATCGGCAAGCGGCCGATTACGGTGTTTCCGGACACCGAGATTGACCTGACCGATCGCGCTGAGCCCCAGGGTGTCGTAGGTGTCGAGCAACAGCCCGATCTCGACTCCGTAGCCGGGTGCGAACGGCACGGCGGAGAGCAGCTCCCGGGTTCCGGCGTACTCACCGCCCAGTGGTTGCAGAACGGCGGTGAGTTCTGGTCGCAGGGCAGCCAGCATCGGCCGCGCCACCAACTCGGTGACCCGCCCACCGCCGTTGGCGTCTTCTGTCCCGCTGACGCGCAACGGACGCCGGTAGTACCCCTTCACCAGGTGAATACCGTCGACGGTGAGCAATGGACCCAACAGCTTCGGAACAAACGCCGGGTCCGGATTGATGAGATCGGAATCCACGAACGCGATCAGATCACCCGTGGTGGCCGCGATGGAGCGCCACAGGACTTCGCCTTTGCCGGCTGCGGGAGGCAGCGACGGCACCGCGGACTCGCGGCTGATCACCCGTGCACCTGCGGCCCGTGCCCGCTTCGCGGTGCGGTCGGTAGACCCGGAATCAAGGACGACAAGTTCGTCCACCAACCCGCCGAGCAACGGATGAATGGTGTCGACCACCGATGCGACGGTCTCCTCCTCATTGAGCGCCGGCAGCACCACGGAGACGGTGCGGCCTGCTTTGGCTCGCTCGAGTTCCTCGACCGTCCAACTGGGGTGATCCCAGCTGTTGGCTTCGGACCACGTGCGCGTGGACCCAGTGCCGGTAATGCTCATGCCAGCCCCCGAACTGTTCGAACAGGGGCGCGTCGGCCCTGAATTGCCGCCACCATGTCGACCACGCGGCGCGTAGATGCCACCTCGTGCACCCGGAACACTCGGGCACCGCCCGCCGCGGCCATTGCTGTCGCTGCCAATGTTCCCTCCAGCCTCTCGGAAAGCTCTACCCCCAGAGTCTCCCCGATAAAGTCCTTATTGCTCAGCGCCATCAGCACTGGCCACCCGGTGTTTACAAGAATGTCCACTTTTCGCAACAACTCGAGCCCGTGAAAGGTGTTCTTGCCGAAGTCGTGGGTCGGATCGATCAGAATCGCATCGCGTGGCACGCCTAATGCAAGGGCTCGGTCGGCGGCGGTGACAACCTCGCTCACCACATCGGCAACCACATCTGTGTATCGGACGCGGTGCGGACGCGTCCGCGGCACCGCACCGCCGGTGTGTGAACACACGATGCCCGCCCCCGTTTCGGCGGCGACCATCACCAATTCCGGATCGGCGCCGGCCCAGGTGTCGTTGATCAGATCGGCACCTTCCTTACGCGCGAGACGGGCGACGTCGCTGCGCCACGTGTCGATGCTGATCAACAAATCCGGGAACTTGTCGCGGATCGCCGCGACAAAGGGAATGACGCGCCTGATCTCCTCGTCGGTGTCGACCAGATCGCCGGGGCCGGCCTTCACTCCCCCGATATCGACCAGATCGGCGCCTTCGTCGACCGCTCGATCCACCGCAGCCATCGCGGCAGAATCCGAGAACGTCGCGCCTTTGTCGTAGAACGAGTCGGGTGTTCGGTTGACGATCGCCATGACCAATGCACGGTCGACCGCGACCGGTCGACCGCACAGAGTGGGCGCCGGATCTGACTGCGCGGATGAACCGGCCAATGAAGACATGCCTTTCATACTGGCATGACGGAACGCGGTCTAGCCCTTGGGTACCGAGCCTGCGGCCACCTCGTCGACGTAACCGTCGTACGAATCGCTGTAGCCGCTCTCACGGCCGGCGAGGACGTGCAGGGTGTCTGCGCCGACGTCGTATCCGTCGTTGCGCAACTCCACCTTGCGCGATTTGAACGTGCTGGTGTGTTCGAGGGAGTCGACGATGCGAACGAACAGCGGCACGGCGTAGCTGGGGAGCTTTCCGTACAAATGGGTGGCGATGTCACTGCCGTCGAAGGAATGACCGTCGCGCAGGGTCACTGCTGCCATACCGGCCCGCCCGTCGGTACCCGGGATCTCGACGCCGTAGACGACGGCCTCTTCGATCACCGGATGTGAACTGAGCGCACCCTCGACCTCGGTGGTCGCGACGTTCTCACCCTTCCACCGGAATGTGTCACCGAGTCGATCGACAAAGGCCACATGGCTCCACCCCTGCTTGCGCACGAGGTCGCCGGTGTCGAACCAGGTGTCACCGTCCTTGAAACCACCCCGCACCAATTTGCTGTTGGTCGCGGCTTCATCGGTGTACCCGTCGAACGGAGCTCGGTCGGTGATTTTGGAAAGCAGTAGTCCAACGGACCCCGTCGGGACTTTGCGCAACCGTCCATCCGGACCACGCAACGCCTTACCGGTTTCCTCGTCGAATTCGACGACGGCATGCGGCAACGGGCAGATTCCGGCCGTCCGATCGACGTTGAGCGCGTTCACAAAGGCGATGTTGCATTCGCTTGCACCGTAGAACTCGGCAACTCGCGCGATACCGAAACGCTCCGTGAATTCCTTCCAGATTTCCGGCCGCAGCCCGTTTCCGACCATCAGTTGAACGGAATTGTCACGGTCGGTGGGCTTCTCGGGCTGATTGAGCAGGTACCGGCACAATTCTCCGATGTAGGTGAAGGCCGTGGCTTTGTTGAGCGCGATATCGTCCCAGAATCTCGACGCCGAGAACTGCCGGCCGATGGCAAGCGTCGCACCCGAAGCCAGCACCGAAGACAACGACACCGTCAAAGCATTGTTGTGATAGAGCGGCAAGCAGCAGTACAGCGTGTCGGACGGACGTAACCGAACACCCATGAGCCCGAGACCGGACATGGACTTGAGCCAGCGGAAGTGAGTCATCAAGCTGGCCTTGGGCATTCCGGTAGTACCCGAGGTGAAGATGTAGAACGCTTTTTCCTTCGCAAGAATCTGGGCCGTCACAGCCGGATTGGTTGCGTCGGCGGTTTTTGCCAGGTCGTCGAGCTCGCTGACCAGAAGTTGCGGCGGTCCGGTAAACCCTTCCGGCAATGATTCGAGCGCTTCTTCGCTCGCATCGGCGACAACAAGCACGCGTGCGCCGAGCAGCGTAAGACTGTGTGCAAGAACATCATCACGCTGGTTGTAATTCAGCATTCCCGCTGCCGCACCGAGTTTGACGGCAGCCAAGGCGATCAGCAGCGATTCCGGAGTGTTCTTGCCGAGGATCGCCACGACGTCGCCGCGTTGGACGCCGCGCGTGCGCAACACGTCGGCATATCGGTTGACCTGCGCGTTGGCGTCGTCGTAACTTGTTGCATGGCCCTCGAACCGGATGAACGGACGAGTCGGATGCGCTGCGGCGTTCTGCTGGAGAATGAGTCCGATGGACATCGCGGCCGAAGGCTTGCGCAGCAGGCCGGACGCCCCCTTCAGGAGTATCGGCACCTCGGTGATCATCGACGGGAGTTTCGCCGCCAGATCCAGCATGCCAACTTTGTCGCGTGCTTCCGAACTCATGTCTCCCCAATCACGTATCCGGCGACTCGACGGCCACCCCCGGGGCCACCTTACTCCACGGTAAGGTGACCCGTCACGCACTTGGTCAGGAGCTCACACAAGCGTCGAGCGCAGCCTCGACATCAGTCCTGACCAGCAACGTATCCAAAGCTTTCCGGCCCACAAACCCCGTGCCGTCCAATTTGTCCAACCATTCGAGCAGTCCGGTGTAGTGCCCCACCGGATCAAGCAGGACCACAGGCTTGCTGTGCATCCCGAGGTAGCCGGCGGTCCACGTTTCGAACAACTCCTCCAACGTGCCGATACCGCCAGGCAAGGTGATGAACGCGTCCGCGTTGTCCTCCATCAACTGCTTGCGCTGACGCATCGTGTCGGTGACGATCAACTCGTCCGCGTCGACGTCCGCAACTTCCTTGTGCACCAACGCCTTCGGAATGACGCCGATAGTCCACGCGCCCGCAGCCCGAGCCGACTCCGCGACAGCACCCATCATCGAGACGTTGCCACCACCCGAAACCAACTGCCACCCACGTCGACCGATCGCGGTGCCCACCTCGGCGGCCAAAGCCAGGAACGACTCGTCCACCGGACCCGACGCACAGTAGACGCAGATCGAGTACTTCTTGTCGGAATCGGTCACCATTCTTCTTCCTTCCCCAGATCGGCGGCCTCGTCGACGCCTAGATTGGCTTCGGCGACTATCCGGACTGCTTCTTCCACACTGTCAGTGACGTGCAGCAGATTCACATCACCTTCGGAGATCTTTCCGTCATGCTCGAGTGTGTTTCGGATCCACTCGACCAATCCGGACCAGTACTCCGTGCCGAACAGGACAATCGGGAAGCGCGTGACCTTATGGGTCTGCACCAAAGTAAGAGCTTCGAACAATTCGTCCAGCGTTCCGAAGCCGCCAGGCAAGCAGATGAAAGCCTGCGAGTACTTCACGAACATCGTCTTGCGGGCAAAGAAGTACCGGAAGTTGATGCCGAGGTCGACCCACTCGTTGAGCCCCTGCTCGAACGGCAACTCGATGCCGAGTCCGATCGAGTAGCCACCGGCCTCGCTGCAACCGCGGTTGGCGGCTTCCATGACTCCCGGCCCACCACCAGTGATGACGGCGTACCCGGCTTCGGCCAACGCTGTTCCCAGCTCACGGCCTGCCTGGTACTCGGGATGATCGACGCCGGTACGTGCCGAACCGAACACGGTAACCGCACGAGGGACCTCGGCCAGCGCCCCGAAACCTTCGATGAATTCGCTCTGGATGCGCAGCACACGCCACGGATCGGTATGGACCCAGTCGGTGGGGCCGCGCTTGTCGAGCAGACGCTGGTCCGTGGTGGTTTTCTCATCCTTGCGTTTGCGTCGGAGTTGAACAGGACCGCGGTGCTTGATCGACGAACTGTGCTTCTTGGAGGCTGAATTCTTCTCTGGTGCCATGCACGCAAGGCTAACGCTCAGGCCGACAAATACTTCCTCAGCACGGCCGCGACGTCGGTGATCTGCTGCACCGGGACGTGCTCGTCACGCTTGTGCGCCAGGTTCGGATCGCCGGGGCCGTAATTCACCGCGGGAATACCGAGAGCCGAGAATCTGGACACATCGGTCCAGCCGTACTTGGCCCGGAACTGTCCGCCCGCAGCCTCGATCAAGGCGGCGGCCGACGGATTGGCCAAGCCGGGCAGAGCGCCAGGCGACGAGTCCGTGATCTCGAATCCGAGATCCAAGCCGTCGAAGACTTCCCGCACGTGAGCCTCGGCCTGCTCCTCACTGCGATCAGGTGCAAATCTGAAGTTGACGTCCATCTCGGCTGCGTCCGGCACCACGTTCCCCGCGACGCCGCCGGAAATCCGCACTGCTGAGAGCCCCTCGCGGTAGACACAACCGTCGATATCCACCGAACGCGGCGCATAGGCCGACATCCGCTCCAACGCGGTACCGAACTTGTGAATCGCGTTGTCCCCCAACCAGGACCGCGCTGAATGCGCCCTGGTTCCTGACGCGGTCAAGCGCACGCGCATCGTTCCCTGGCACCCGGCCTCGATGAACCCGGCCGTCGGCTCGCCCAGAATCGCGACATCCGCCGCAAGCCATTGCGGGATCTCGCGTTCGATCCGTCCGAGGCCGTTGTAGGCGGCGGCGATTTCCTCGCAGTCGTAGAACACCAGCGTCAGGTCGTGGGCCAAATTCTCGATCGTCGCCGCGAGATGCAGGAACACTGCGTCGCCGGATTTCATGTCCACGGTGCCGCACCCGTGCAAGATGTCACCCTCACGACGAGACGGAACATTGTCCGCAATCGGAACTGTGTCGAGATGACCGGCAAGCATCACCCGACTCGGCAATCCGCGCGACGTCCGGGCCAGAACCGCATTGCCGTTGCGAATGATCTCGAAGCCGCTGGTCTGCTCGCGCAACGCAACCTCGACGGCGTCCGCGATAGCGGATTCGTCGTGGGAAACGCTGGGAATGTCGACCAGAGCGGCCGTCAGATCGATGGGGTCGGAGGCAAGATCGAGGATGCTCACGGCCACCAGCCTAAGCCCGCAGCCAGCGCACCCAGTAATCTCTAGTCCTGTGAGCGCACACGGAGCATCAGCAGTAGGTATCGCCAACGTGACCGCGGACGGTACCGTCCTCGACACCTGGTTCCCCGCACCGGAGCTGGGAACATTCGAGACGACCGGTACCGAGAACGTCGAGGGAACAGACATTCCTTCCGATCTCGCACTGCTGGCGGGAACCGACGAGGCACGCGAGGTTTCGCAGGTCATCGTCCGCACCACCATCGCTGACCTCTCCAAGGCTCCCGTCGACGCGTACGACGTCTACCTGCGCCTTCACCTGCTTTCCCACCGCCTCGTCGCTCCGCACGGCGTCAACCTCGACGGCCAGTTCGGCCTCCTCGCCAACGTTGTGTGGACCAACTTCGGGCCCTGCGCTGTCGAAGGCTTCGAGCAGGTCCGCTCGCGTCTGCGCATCCGCGGCGTTGTCACCGTCTTCAGCGTCGACAAGTTCCCCCGCATGGTCGACTACGTCGTCCCCTCGGGTGTCCGTATCGCCGACGCCGATCGTGTCCGCCTGGGCGCACACCTCGCCTCCGGCACCACTGTCATGCATGAAGGCTTCGTGAACTTCAACGCCGGCACACTCGGTAACTCCATGGTCGAAGGCCGCATCTCCGCAGGCGTTGTCGTCGACGACGGTTCCGATGTGGGTGGCGGCGCATCAATCATGGGCACCCTGTCCGGTGGCGGCAAGGAAACGATCTCCGTCGGCAAGCGTTGCCTCCTCGGCGCCAACGCCGGACTCGGCATCTCCCTCGGCGACGACTGCGTCCTCGAAGCCGGTCTGTACGTCACCGCAGGCACCAAGGTCACCGGCCCCGACGGAACCGTCGTCAAGGCATTGGCTCTGAGCGGCAAGTCCAATCTGCTGTTCCGTCGCAACTCGGTTTCGGGTGCCGTCGAGGTCGTGCCGTGGAAGGGCACCGGCGTCGAACTGAATGCCGCACTTCACGCCAACGACTGATGAGTAATACCGACGCCCCCGAAGAAACGACCACCGCTCTCGGCCAGGGTCTCAAGGTCCGCCATCTGACGATGATGGGCCTGGGCTCCGCCATCGGAGCCGGCCTGTTTCTCGGAACGGGCGTCGGTATCGCGACGGCCGGTCCCGCGGTCCTACTGTCCTACATCATCGCGGGCGCCGTAGTCGTCTTCGTGATGCGAATGCTCGGCGAGATGGGCGCTGCGATTCCCGCCAGTGGTTCGTTCTCGCATTACGCGCGCCTCGGGATCGGCGAGTGGGCCGGTTTTGTGATGGGCTGGCTCTACTGGTTCATGCTCATCATGGTTCTGGGCGCCGAGATCACCGGGGCGTCCGCCATCGTCAACGAATGGCTGCCGTCGATACCGCAATGGATGATCGCGCTCGTCTTCGTGGTGTTCTTTGCCATCGTGAACCTGGCCAAGGTCAGTAACTTCGGCGAGTTCGAATTCTGGTTCGCGGCAATCAAAGTCACCGTCATCATCGGCTTCCTGATCATCGGCGTATTGCTGGTGTTCGGCCTGCTTCCCGATACTGACCCGGTGGGAACCTCGAACCTCTTCGGCCAGGGCGGGTTCATGCCCAACGGGTTCTCGGGTGTCGCTGCCGGCCTTCTTGTTGTTGCCTTCGCGTTCGGCGGTATCGAAATCGTCACCATCGCCGCGGCGGAATCGGAGAATCCGGAACGCTCCATCGCGCTCGCCGTCCGCAGCGTCGTCTGGCGTATCAGCGTCTTCTACATCGGCGCTATCTCGATCATGGTGTTGGTTCTGCCGTGGAACGATCCCGATCTCGAGACAAGCCCCTTTGTCTCCGTCCTCAATCTGGCCAACATCCCCGGTGTTGCCGGGTTCATGGAACTTGTTGTGGTTGTTGCCTTGCTGTCGGCCTTCAACGCCAACATCTACGGCACCTCACGCATGGCCTTCTCTCTGTCACGACGCGGCGACGGCCCCGCATTCATGGCCAAACTCTCGAGCACGGGAGTTCCGACCAATGCGGTATTGCTGTCCGTGTTCTTCGGCTTCGTCTCCGTCATGCTCAACTGGCTTCTGCCAGACGACCTCCTCGGCATCCTGCTCAATGCAGTCGGCGCCGCATTGCTCGTCATCTGGATTTTCATCGTGATCTCCCACCTTCGGCTGCGGAAGCAACTCGAAGCCGAAGGCAAACTGACCATCCGCATGTGGCTGTTCCCATACCTGAGTTACGCCACACTGGCGATGCTCGGAGCGTTTGTTGTCCTCATGCTGTTCGACGAAGACGCCCGGGATCAGTTGATCTCGACGGCAGTCCTTTTTGCGGTGATCGCCGCGCTTGGATACGCAAACTCGCGGTGGCGCAGGACCAAGGCGCTCGCAGAAACCAGTTAGCGGACTCCCGAGTTACGCGAATCTGGAAACGAACCGCCGCTGCCACGGAGTTTCCACTGCTCGTCGCGAATAGTGTTCGCGCACGTAGGCAACCGCTCCCTCGGCGGCAACACCGTCGAGCACCGTCAGACAAGCCAACGCTGTTCCCGTACGACCGAACCCACCGCCACACGCAATCTCCACCCGTTCGGTTTCGGATCGCAGCAAGAGCTCCTCCAGGGCACGCCGAAACTCCGGGCGATCGCTTGGCAGCCAGAAGTCGGGCCAGCGTATCCATCGGCTTTCCCATTCAAACGAAGACGGTTGACGCGCTTGTGCATACAACCCGAAATCGGGCAGTGGCCCGTCAGGTAGTAGATTGCGCAATCCCCTACCCCGAACCAGCCGCCCCGACGGCAGCGGCATCACTCCATCGGCAGCCACATCCCACGAATTCATTCGAGCTCCTTGTTGCAGTGATCGCCACGCTCGGATACGCAAACTCGCGGTCGCGCAGGCCTACCGGAATGATTCCAACAGGTCGTCCGATGCCTGTCGCTCCGTTGTAGACGATGTACCGACAAATTCGGTGGAGGAGAATCGACAGAAAACGCCGCCCGCCAACAGCGACGTCGGCATCGTGGTACCTGTTGTCGGAGGTTGGTACGTCGGCCGGCAATTCGACAGTTCGTAGATCTGATCGTCGGACAACAGTATTCGATGTTCGGTACTGCCGACCGACGTCAATTCTTTGACAGCGGCCAGGCCACCGGGTTTCGGTGATCCACACGAGTCGGAGGGATACCCCGGCCGTACTGCGCGGCCTCGGTCGTCGACCAACCAGAATTCCTCCAGCACGGCCAAGCTGTAGTTGTCGCCGCAGCCGGGAAACCCGGTCCTGTGCGAGGACGAGCGGTTCAGCAGTTCCACCGCCCGACCGAAATCGCCCTTGGTGTCGCCTGGAGTGGGCCGATGGGATACGGGGTCGCGCACTCCAGAGTCTCGGCGTCGACGATTACGGCAACAGGACGGTCAGGGGTGGTCAGCTGCCAGATGCCGGCGACAGCGAGTACCACGATCATGATTGCGAACCATCGGCGGAGCATGAGGACACCGTATCGGTCCCAATCTGCGGCGCACGTCAATGTCCTCGAGCCAAAGACCTTCTTTCTGGTCAAAGCTATTGCGCAGGTGGATGTTCGACGGTAAGATCGAATACACGTTCGACATTACCGGGGGGCAATGATGACGACCGCAGTTTCCGACCACACGATTAAACAGTTTCGTTCAGTACTCATCGACATGGATCGTTCCGTCGACAATGCAGCACGCATAGACTTGCTGCGCGCACTCGAGGAACTGAAAGCCAGTTGCGCAGGCGCACAAGCATTGCTAGCTGCTGATCTGGATGCTTCCACTCGCAAAGGCCGTGGTGAACGCGGCGTTCCAGTTGCACATCAAGGTCGCGGAATCAACGCCCAAGTTGCTCTCGCTCGTCGCGAATCAGTCTGGTCAGGCACTCAACACCTGAGTCTTGCCCGCGCATTGAACGACGAGATGCCCTACACACTCAAACTATTGATCTACGGTGCCATCAACGAGCAGCGGGCCACCATTCTCATGCGCGAAACCGCCTGCCTCACTGTCCAAGATCGCGCCGCACTCGATCGCGAGTTCTGCTGCGACGCAGATAACCTGGCCGGCTGCGGAGACCAACAATTGACCGCCAGAATCCGCGCACGCACCGCCGAGGTAGATGCCGAAAGCGTAGTCCGGCGCGCCTGCAAAGCCGTAGGTGACCGGCGGGTGACATCACGCCCGGCCCCCGACACTATGTGCTACCTCAGTGTTCTGCTCCCTGTCACGGAAGGGGTTGCCGTTCACGCCACATTGATGCGAGATGCAGATTCCATCCTCGCGCGTGGCGATGATCGCACTCGCACTCAGATCATGGCCGATCTCGTCGTCGAGCGAGTCACCGGAATCGGGCGCGCAACGCCCACACCCGTCACAGTGAATCTTGTGATTTCCGACCAAGCACTCTTCGGCGATGCCACAGACCCCGCACACGTCAACGGTTACGGACCTATCCCCGCCGGCATTGCCCGGGAATGGATTGCGCAGTCCGGCAAAGACATCCGGAGACTCTATGCCTGCCCCTCCACGGGAGAGCTGACAGCTATGGAATCCAAGTCCAGAATCTTCCCGAAGGGACTGGCGCAGTTGATCGACCTCCGCGATCGAAGCTGCCGCACACCGTGGTGCGACGCACCCGTTCGTCATCGCGACCACATTCGCGACTACCAGAGAGGCGGCGCCACCAGCGCAGCCAACGGTGCAGGACTGTGCGCGGCATGCAATTACGCCAAACAGGGATTGGACTGGTACGCCGAAACCGACGATCACGCACCCGGCACCAGGCACTCCTTCACGACCACAACGCCTACCGGCCACCGGTATTCGTCGGTCGCCCCGCCACTTCCGATACCGTGGGTCAGCCCCGAAGCCGCCTAAACAGTCACGCGGGCGAGGCAGATCCGGGCAAGCTCGTCGAGTGGCACCGAGAGCACATCGGCGAGTGCGGCAATCGTGACAAACGCCGGCGTCGGCATGCGCCCGGTCTCGATCTTGCGCAGTGTTTCCGGCGAAATCGCGGCGGCCTCCGCCACATCGACAAGCGTGCGACCACCGCGGGCCTGACGCAGATAGGCGCCCAACTGCTGACCGACAGCAAGCTGGGCCGGAGTTAACGGAAGTCGCACCATGCGACCAGAGTACCGTATGGTGGTATTTTAATACCGGCCCGAAAGGAAATTCCTGTGGTGGAACTGAAAACAACCAACGAGATCGAAGCAATGCGCGTCACCGGCGCGTTCATCGCCGAACTACTCGCCGATCTCGCTGCTCGCGCCAAGCCCGGAGTCAATCTCCTCGACCTCGAGCACCGCGCCCGCCACCTGATCGAAGAACGCGGCGCCGTGTCCTGCTACTGGGACTACTCACCGTCATTCGGACGTGGACCCTTCCGCAACGTCATCTGCCTGTCCGTCAACGACGCAGTGCTGCACGGACTTCCACACGACTACGTGCTACAGGACGGCGATCTGCTGACCATGGACATCGCGGTCTCCATCGACGGGTGGGTTGCAGACTCGGCGCGCAGTCTCATCGTCGGCGTTCCCCGCGCCGAGGACCAACGCCTCATCGAAGCCACCGAACGTGCCCTCACCGCAGCTATTGCAGTCGCCCGGCCAGGCAATCGCCTCGGCGACATCTCCGCTGCGATCGGCGCTGTCGCAGCCGATTACGGCTACCCCGTCAATACCGAATTCGGTGGCCACGGTCTCGGCCGCACCATGCACGAAGATCCGCACATCCCCAACATCGGACGCGCAGGTCGCGGCATGAAACTTCGACGCGGACTGACCCTCGCGATCGAACCGTGGTTCGCTCTCACAACCGACAAGATCATCTTCGACGACGACGGATGGACCATCCGCTCGGCCGACGGATCACGCACAGCGCACAGCGAACACACCATTGCCGTCACCGACGGTGATGCGCTCGTCCTGACGCGCTAAGCGCCGCGGTGAGCCAATGCGTTGACAAATACGCCGGAAATTTCCGACGGATCACGGGCGATGTAGGTGGACCCGCCGGTGACGCGTGAAATGTCTGCCAGCGCAGCCGCATCGGCGTCGTCGGTGATTCCGATGGTCACGATGATCACCGGTCGCGCTGGGTCTTGCTCCCGTTCGAGCACGTCGAGCAACTGCTCGCGCGTGATGCTGTCCGGATCCTCATTAGCACCGTCGGTCAGGATGATCACACTGTTGACCGCGCGCGGGTCGTACGATTCCTGAACCTTCCGAAACGCCGCGAGTGTGGTGTCGTAGAGGCCCGTTGCGCCGCGCTTGAGTTTCGTCAAGGTCTTGGTCTGCTCTGCCATGAGGCTTCGCTGCGTTAATCCACCAACCATGGTGTCGTAGCGGCGAATCGGAACCAGTTCCTGGTAGTCCTGGGTTCCGTTCATGCCCTGGGAAAAGGCCCAGAGTCCGGCTGCGACACTGTCCGGGAACACCTGGTTGCCGGTGAGCGCGGCAGCTGTCGTGAGGTCCATACGGGTCTTCCCACCGGCGGCCGGGAAGTCCATCGACGACGACACGTCGATCGCGACGAGAGTACGGATCGGTTTAGCCAACAATGCCCAGGATCCGAGCGTCTTGTCGAGTGCGGCTTGGTCCGGCACCGGCAAGGCCTGGACAGCTCCGACGCCCCCATCTACCTGTCCCTGGCCGGACGGGTCGCGAAAACCGTTGCGAGCCAGTATTTCCTGTGACTCCGGGCTCTCGAAGAGCGTCGCGAGGACTTTTGCTTTCTGCGCCGCGGCGTAATGACGATCGGGCGCCGAGGCACTTACCACCAACGGATAGTCCATCAGCACAGTTCCGGTGGACGGTACCGTCGCGCTGATGGCGGTGTTTGCGAACTGGGTGACCTGCTGTTCGGTCGACACTCCTACCTTGCCGGTAGTGACAAGTTCGGTCAGCATCTTCGCGCCGACAGGCTGGTCCTCGGCGCGCACACTTTCGGCCTGGGCGTGCGGCACCAAAGCTGTGCGAACGGCATCCGCGCCGCTCCCACTCTCGGCCAGTGCAGCCTGGATCGGGGCGGACGCGATTCCGGTGGACAGCGGATTGCCGAGGGCAAGATCGGGCACTTGGAGCACCGACAGCCAGTCGGCAAACTCCTCACCCCCGGATGCCAGCACCACTGGAGACGTCGCGATGGAACCGCCGGCGGCGGCAACCGGACCGGCCGCGGTGAGGGCTGCTTTGCTGATCCACGACGTGGAGTCCGGAATCCACAGATCCGGTGCATCGGCGCCCTTACCCAATCGTCCGACCACGTCGCCTGGCAGTGCTGCTTCGACAACGACGTGCATGCAGTCCGTCTGCTCCGGGGTGGTTCCGGCCAACACCTCGGATATCGACGGCGCGATGGACGGGTCTGCTGCCAGGGTGAAGTCTTCGACGCTGTCGCAGGTATCGGGTTGCACGGACTTGAAGACGACAATTCCGGTGGCAACGAGCGCCAGCGCAACCATCCCGCCGACTGCGTAAAAACCGAATGATCGCCCGCTGTCAGCGCTCGAATGCCGTCCGCCCGCCATGAAACCTGTCCCTCCGATGCCAGTTGCGCACGCAACTGGAGCAAGTCTTACCGGCGGGTAGTGTAGCGAAAAACACAGAAAAACCAACCAAACAAGATTATTCGGGCAGTAACAAGCGCTTTTGCACCTTGCCCATCGCGTTCCGCGGCAGGGTGTCGACAAACCAAATTTCGCGTGGACGCTTGTGCGCGGACAACTGCGCACCCACCAGATCCACGAGGTCCGGTTCTGTGACCTCGGGTGTTGAGGGCCGCCGAACAACCCATGCCACGATCCGCTGGCCGAGATCAGGATCGGGAACGCCGACAACCGCGACCTCAGCGACACCGGGATGCCCCAGGATGGCCGTCTCGATCTCGCCGGCACCCACTCGGAAGCCACCCGTCTTGATCAGATCGATGGATTCACGGCCCACGATGCGGTGGAATCCCCCCTCGTCGACGACCGCGACGTCACCGGTCTTGAAGAAACCGTCCTCGGTCCACGATTCGGCAGTGGCATCAGGGCGATTGAGGTATCCGTCGAACAGCATGGGTCCACGAACCTGAAGTCCACCGATGCTCTCGCCGTCGTGAGGCACGTCGTTACCGGCCTCGTCGCGCAACCGGGTCTCGACCCCGCGCACCGGTAAACCCACCCAGCCTGGCCGACGCTCGCCGTCCGCACGGGTGCTGAGGGTCAGCATGGTCTCGCTCATTCCGTACCGCTCGATAGGCGCGTGGCCGGTGAGGGCGCGCAGCTTCTCGAATACCGGCACGGGCAGCGGTGCGCTACCGGAGACGAGCAGCCGGGCCGAAGCCAACGCCCGCGCCGACGCTTCGTCGTCGGCAATTCGCGACCACACCGTCGGCACCCCGAAGTAGAGGGAGCCGCCGGCGTCCGCGTACGCCTGCGGTGTCGGTTTCACAGTGTGGACCAACCGGCTGCCCACTCGTAGTGGTCCGAGCACGCCCAGGATCAGTCCGTGGACGTGAAAGAGAGGCAATCCGTGGACAACGGTGTCTCGGTGTGTCCACTGCCAGGCCTCCGCCAAGGCATCGATACCTGCGGCAATTGCCTGCCGACTCAGCAGCACACCCTTCGGCGGTCCGGTCGTTCCCGAGGTGTAGAGGACAAATGCAGTGGATTGCGGCGCCGGTTCCGGGTAGCTGTGCCACGAACGGGCGTGCAGGCGAACCGGAACCACCGGCAGGCCGACGCACAATTCGTCGGTCTCCCCCAGCCACGCCTGGGCGCCGGAGTCCTTCAGTATGTGTTCACGTTCGGCTGTTCCCGAATCCGGTGGCACAGGCACAACAGTGACGCCTGCGATGAGCGCTCCGACTACCGCCAGGATGGTCTTTGCCGTGGGAGTCGCCAGCACCGCAACACGCTCGGCCTGCGCAACCCGCTCTGCCACCGACGTGGCAGCGCCGAGAATATGGCTGCGCGAGAGAACCGTATCCCCGATGGTGATCGCGTCGTCGACGTCGTCGCCGCGGGCGATGGCAAGGGGATTCAGTGATCGAAGCAGCATTTTGACAGCATCTCACAACGCAGAAATCCCACTGCGTCGCAGCATCACTGTCTGGCCACGACCGAGCGCAGGAAGAACGCAAGATTCGCCGGCCGTTCCGCGAGCCTGCGCATGAAATACGGGTACCACGCGGAGCCGTACGGAACATATGTCCGGACGTGCTGCCCCTCGGCAACCAGCCGTGCTTGCTCGGGTTCCCGGATACCGAACAACATCTGGTACTCGAATCGCTCGACACCACAAAACATCCGCGCCGCCGCCGCGATCACCACCGGATCATGCGACGCCACCATCGGGTATCCCGTTCCCCGGCACAGGATATCGAGACACCGCAGGTACGACGCCGTCACATCCTCGCGCCGGATATAGGCCACCGCCTCGGGCTCGTTGTACGCACCCTTGCACAGCCGGATCCGCGCATCATCGAAAGCGAGGCAATCCGATTCGGTGCGCCGCAGGTAGGCCTGCAGGACAGTGCCCAGCCACGGGAAATCGGCGCGCAACGATCGCACGGTCGCGAGCGTCGCATCGGTGGTGGTGTGATCCTCCGCGTCCACGGTCACCCACACTCCGGCGGACTGAGCTGCCGCGCAAATAGTTCGAGCGTTTTCGGCGGCTACATCGGTATTCAACTCTGCGCCCAACGACGACAGTTTCACCGACACCTCGACCGGCGGTACCGGAGCAAGCGCGCCGGAAAACTTCCCCAATTCCTCGATCAGCGACAGGTATTCGTGCACGGTTGCCCGCGCCGACCCTGCGTCCGTGACGTTCTCTCCCAGGAAGTCGACGGAGACGTACCGACCGTCGTCGAGTAATCGGCTCACCACCGCTATCGCGTCACTGCGCTCGCGGCCGGCGACAAACCGGTTCACCACTTGACAGCTGAGCGGCGCCCGGGTAATCGCATGCTCGCATCGAGGAGAACGAGCGGCCGCCAGGATGACGGGGCGTAGCGAATTGGTAAGCACAGCAGACGGTTTCACGTCTCGTTCCCCTGGTGCGGATATCGGTAGTCCGTCGGAGCGACAAAGGTTTCCTTGACCGTACGGGCCGACACCCAGCGCAACAGGTTGATGGGCGAACCCGCCTTGTCGTTGGTGCCGGATCCGCGGGCGCCACCAAAAGGTTGTTGCCCCACTACCGCTCCGCTCGGCTTGTCGTTGACGTAGAAATTGCCGGCCGTGAATCGCAATGCGGCGGTTGCCTGAGCTACTGCCGCTCGGTCGGTGGCAAAAATCGATCCCGTCAACGCGTATGGCGTCGCAGCATCCACCTCTTCCAGGATCTGGGCAAAGGAATCGTCGTCGTAGACGTGAATCGAGAGGATCGGACCGAAATACTCGTCGGTCATGGCCTGGTCACGTGGATCGTCCACCAGCAGGACCGTCGGCCGCACGAAGTATCCGACGCTGTCGTCGGACTTGCCGCCGACCGCGATCGTGATACCGGCGGTGGCCCCCGCCCGTTCGATTGCCGCCGCACTCTTGTCGAACGCCCGACGGTCGATGACGGCGCCGCCGAAGTTCTCGAGATCGTTGACGTCGCCGTAGCTGATTGCGTCGACCTGCCCGAGAAAGCCGTCCCGCATCGATGTCCACAGACTTCGGGGGATGTAGGCGCGTGAGGCCGCCGAACACTTCTGACCTTGGTATTCGTAGGCACCTCGGATCAGCGCAGTCGTGAGGATCTCCGGGTCCGCCGAGGAATGCGCGACAACAAAGTCCTTGCCGCCGGTCTCGCCGACCAGACGCGGATAACCTGCATATTTGTCGATGTTCGCACCTACCTGCGCCCACAGTGACTTGAATGTTCGGGTCGAACCTGTGAAGTGAATTCCCGCGAGACGTCGATCCTGCAGTGCCACTGCGGAAATGTCCGGGCCATCGCCGGTCACCAGGTTGATCACGCCAGGAGGCAGACCCGCTTCTTCGAGCAGTTGCAGCGTCAGATACGCCGCCACGCTCTGAGTTGGTGACGGCTTCCAGAGAACGGTGTTGCCCATCAGCGCCGGGGCGGTCGGAAGATTGCCGGCAATCGCGGTGAAATTGAACGGCGTGACTGCGTAGACAAACCCCTCGAGCGGCCGGTAGTCCATCCGATTCCAGACGCCCGGCGACGACTGCGGCTGTTCCTCCAGGATCTGACGCGCGAAGTGCACGTTGAATCGCCAGAAGTCCACCAACTCGCAAGGCGCGTCAATCTCGGCCTGCTGCACCGACTTCGACTGACCCAACATCGTTGCCGCCGCGATCCGCTCGCGCCAGGGCCCGGACAGAAGGTCGGCAGCTCTCAAAAGCACGGCAGCTCGGTCGTCGAACGACAGTTCGCGCCAACCCGGTGCTGCTGCGGACGCGGCCTCGATCGCCCGGGCAGCGTCGTCACCGGTGCCGTTGTGAAACGTGCCGAGGACGTGGGCGCGGCGGTGCGGTTCGACAACATCAACCGACGCACCCGAGCCGCGCACCTCCACTCCACCGATCACATGCGGAATCTCGAGGTGCTCGTCGGACACAGTCCGCAAAGCCGATCGGAGCCTTTTCCGCTCGGGGCTACCGGGCGCATAGGAATGAACCGGCTCGTTGGCCGGAATCGGAACTGCGGTAACGCCGTCCATATCGCCCTCCGTAACCGAAAAACGCCTACCTTCAGTATCTCCCCTGGAATGCCCTCGATAGTGTGCGAATACACCCGCAGCGCTCGAATCGAAGGATGGCTCATGACCACACTGAACGACCTGCTCACAAAAATCGGTTCACAGTCCATCCAGATCGTCGACCTCACCGCCCCCTTGAGTTCCACCACCCCGGTCCTGTCGCTGCCCGAGCCGTTTGCCAACACCATCCCCGCCAGCCTCGAACCCGTCAGCAATTTCGACGACGCCGGTCCGATGTGGAGCTGGAACAATCTGCACACCGGTGAGCACACCGGAACCCACCTCGATGCACCGACGCACTGGGTGAGCGGCCGCGACGGGCTGAGCGTCGATCAGATCCCGCCGAACCGGTTGATCGGCCCCATCGCCGTCATCGACGTCACCGCCGAGGTCGAGAAGAACGCGGACTTCGTGCTCGAACCCGAGCACATCGAAGCCTGGGAATCAGAGAACGAGCCCCTTCCCGAGGGCGCGTGGCTGATCCTGCGCACCGGATGGGGTTCGCGGGTGGGCGACCCGGAGCGCTTTGCCAACGCCGACGCCGACGGCCCGCACACCCCGGGTATCTCGGCAGCGGCAGCGAAGTGGCTGGCCGAATCGAGTCCGATCAGCGGTTTCGGAGTGGAGACGGTGGGAATCGATGCCGGCGCCGCAGGCGGTTTCGAGCCGATGTTTCCGGCGCACTACTACCTGTTGGGCAACAACAAATACGGACTCACCCAGTTGCTGAATGTCGACAAGCTGCCGACACTCGGCGCTGTACTCGTGGTCTCACCCCTGCCGATCGTCGGGGGAACCGGCAGTCCGGCCCGGGTCTTTGCATTGGTCGAGCGCTCGTGACGCTCGTGAATACCGTTGCCGACCTGGTCGGACGCACCCTCGCAGAGTTGGGCGTCGGGTATGCGTTCGGGGTAGTCGGCAGCGGAAACTTCACCGTCACCAATGCGCTACGGCGGCACGGAGTTCCGTTTGTCGCCGCCCGGCACGAGGGCGGCGCTGCCACCATGGCCGATGCCTACGCGCGCATGTCCGGAACGGTCGCCGTGGTCACCACCCATCAGGGATGTGGTTTGACCAATGCTCTGACCGGCATCACCGAAGCCGCCAAGAGTCGCACCCCGCTCATCGTGCTGACCGCCGATACCGCCGGCGCGGCAGTGCAATCCAACTTCAAGATCGACCAGGACGGTCTCGCTCGGAGCGTGGGCGCAGTGGCCGAGCGGGTACACAGCGCGGATTCTGCTGTCGCGGATACCGTTCGAGCGTTCAATACTGCCTGGCGCGAGCGCCGCACCGTCGTACTGAATCTTCCGCTCGATATGCAAAGCCAGATCGCGGCCAGTGCAAACACGCCACCCAATGCGCCTGCACTCCAACATATTCGGCCGGATGGGATCGCGCTCGAAAAGTTCCTCGAACTACTTGCCGCCGCCGACCGCCCCGTTTTCGTGGCCGGACGCGGTGCTCGTGACGCCGGACCTGAGATCGCGGAACTTGCCCGCCACACCGGCGCGTTGGTTGCGACATCTGCCGTTGCTAACGGCTTGTTCCACTCGGATCCTTTCTCCCTCGGCATCTCCGGCGGGTTCTCGTCCCCTCGATCCGCGGAACTCATCGCCGGCGCCGACCTTGTTGTCGGATGGGGATGCGCGCTCAACATGTGGACCATGCGCCAGGGACATCTGATCGGCAAAGACACGACGGTTGTTCAAATCGATCTCGACTCCGCCGCACTGGGTGCCCACCGGCCGATCCACCTCGGCATTGTCGGCGACAGCGCGGCCACGGCCACCGACGCCTTGGACGCACTCGACAAGGCACCCGTCCGGGTCGGCTACCGCACCGATGCGGTTCGGGATTCGATTGCGACGGAATCGAAGTGGAGTCAGGTTCCGTTCGAGGATCTCAGCACCGAGCACTCGATAGATCCCCGGTTGCTCTCACTCGAACTCGACAGCATCCTCCCCACGGAGCGCACGGTGTCTGTGGATTCGGGGAACTTCATGGGATACCCCAGCGCCTACCTGTCGGTGCCGGATCACTTCGGTTTCTGTTTCACGCAGGCTTTCCAGTCCATCGGATTGGGATTGGCCACCGCTATCGGCACCGCGTTGGCGCAGCCGGATCGTCTGCCCGTTGCAGCCCTCGGCGACGGCGGCTTCCTGATGGGCATTTCGGAGCTGGAAACCGTTGCGCGGCTGAAACTTCCCCTGCTGATCGTGGTCTACAACGACAGCGTGTACGGGGCCGAAGTCCATCATTTCACCGACCCAGACACTGACCGCACTACCGTGACCTTCCCGGACACCGATCTCGCGGCCATTGCCCGCGGTTACGGCGCCGACGGCCTCACGGTACGCACGGCCCGAGACCTGGACGCCGTGCGTACATGGGTAAGCGGGCCACGTAGTGGCCCGCTTGTCATCGACGCCAAGATCAGCAGCGACGGCGGATCCTGGTGGTTAGCCGAAGCCTTTAAGGGCCACTAAAGGCTTGTCGTCAGCCGCTTTGCCGCAGCGGCAATCCGCTCGTCCGTGGCGGTCAGTGCGATCCGCACGTGCTGACCGCCGGTCGGGCCGTAGAACTCGCCCGGCGCAACCAGGATGCCTCGCTCCGCGAACCAGGCAACAGTGTCCCGGCAGGCCTCGCCCCGCGTAGCCCACAGGTACAGGCCGGCTTCGGAATTGTCGACGGTGAATCCTGCACTGCGCACCGCGTCGAGCAGGATGGTCCGACGCTCACGGTAACGCTCACGCTGCACGTTCTCGTGCAGATCGTCGCCGAGCGCGGCTTCCATCGCGGCCTGGATGGGCAGCGGCAGAATCATTCCAGCGTGCTTGCGGACTTCGAGAAGTTCCGCGACCAATGCCGGATCTCCGGTGACAAAACCGGCGCGATAGCTCGCGAGGTTCGATGTCTTCGACAGTGAGTGCACGGCCAGCAGACCGGTCAGGTCGCCGTCGTTCACACGGGGATCAAGGATGGACAGTGCGTCCGATTCCCAGGTCAGGCCGAGGTAGCACTCGTCGGATACGACGATGGCTCCGCGCTCACGTGCCCACGCCACCACCTTCTGCAGGTGCTCGAGACCGAGAACCTTGCCGGTGGGGTTGGACGGTGAGTTCACGAAGATCAGCGACGCCGATTCGGGACCGAGCTTGTTCAAGCCGTCGGCCCGCAAGATCCGAGCGCCTGCGAGCTTCGCGGCAACCTCGTAGGTGGGGTATGCCAACTCCGGAATGACCACAAGATCGTCGCCGCCTAGACCCAGAAGGGTCGGCAGCCACGCGATCATTTCCTTGGTACCGATCGCGGGCAGCACTGCCGCCGGGTCGATATCGGGGATGTTGTATCGCCGATCGAGTGACGCGGCGATCGCCTCACGCAGGGAGAGGGTGCCGTGGGTGGTCGGGTAGCCCGGAATCTCCGCAACGGATGCAAGAGCTTCCTGGATGAGCGGGTCCACCGGATCCACCGGGGTGCCCACCGACAGATTCACGATGCCGTCGGGATGTGCGTGTGCCGTGGCTGTGACATCCGCCAGGGAGTCCCAGGGAAAATCGGGAAGCCCGGCGGCCACCGGAGTACGAGACAAGATCTCTATTCCTCACCCATGGGAGGCAGCGCCTTGATGAACGGCGTGTCGTAGTCGACCTTGCCGAGCTTGGCGGCTCCACCCGGTGAGCCGAGGTTGTCGAAGAAATCGACGTTTGCGCTGATGTAGGGGCTCCACTGCTCCGGAACGTCGTCTTCGTAGAAGATCGCTTCGACAGGGCAGACAGGTTCACACGCGCCGCAGTCGACACATTCGTCGGGGTGGATGTAGAGCATGCGTCCACCCTCGTAGATGCAGTCGACGGGGCATTCTTCGATACATGCCTTGTCCATCACATCTACACACGGTTCAGCAATCGTGTAGGTCACTGCCTTCTCTCCCTGCCTTCCAGAGGTGCGCCTGCTGCGCGCAAGCGACTTAACACATTTCAGCCTACTGTGGTGGCGTTCCGCGACCGAATCGCGATCCACTTCTCGCCCGCGGACGCGGCCCGCACAAGCGCGCCGCGCTCACCGAAATAGTCCGCGACCACGCCGATCACCGGAATCTTCCCGACGATCTCGTACGGCTTGGTGCGCAGAGGACGCTTATGCAGTTCGTCGCCGATTGCTCGAAAAGTTTGTGCGGTTTGCCACAGCGTTCCGATCAGAGCGAATGGTCGCCATGTCCCATCCGTACTGGTGACAGCCTTTTCGGTGAAGTCCTCATCGTCCAGCAGATCGCGAGTGCTGACTTCTCGGCGACAGAGAACGGACGCCAGGAGGTCAACCTGCTGATCACGTTCCGTCACGCCGTGCTCGCGGGCGACGGCCACCAGGACAACAGCCTGGTTGGCAAAGGCCAGCAAGTCCTGGATCGGAAACCGGTTGAGCAAAACCCCGAAAATTCCGGGAAATGCCACAGCGACCGTGTTGAGGGCGCCAAGTCGGGTGGTCCACCATTTCGATCGCTGCTCATCCGTCATGACGGACCACGCCGCGGTACCGGGGAACTTGATCACGTCCAGAACCCAGGCAACGGCGTCGAGAACTGTCTCTGCCGCGCTGCGCTCGGGGTCCGTGGGCTCGAAACTACGACGCTTGATGCCGAACGGATCGCTGTACGCGAGGTCGAGGACCGGGTTGATGCCCCAGACCGCTCGATCGAGCACCTCGACTACTCGGCGATCACCCAGGATGTCTGCCATCAGACGGCCACCCCGTCACGACGCGCGTGCGTGGTGGTGCGCTCACGAGCCGGTCGACCGATGCCTTCGGCGATCGCCCGCAGTTCTGCGACGGTCTTCTCGCTGCCGTGCTCGGACCCGGCCATCCGGGAGATGGTCTCTTCCATCAGGGTTCCGCCGAGGTCGTTGGCGCCGCCGTTGAGCATCATCTGCGTTCCGGTGATACCCAGTTTGACCCAGCTGGTCTGGATGTTGGAGATCCGCCCGTGCAGCATGATGCGGGCAAGCGCGTGCGCCGCGCGGTTGTCGCGAATGGTCGGGCCGGGACGGGACGCACCCGCCAGATACAGCGGGGCGCTCTGATGCACGAAAGGCAGCAACACGAACTCCGTGAATCCGCCTGTACGGTCTTGGATTCCACGTAGCACGTTGAGATGGCCGACCCAGTGGTGCGGCTGATCGACGTGCCCGTACATCATGGTCGAACTCGATCGCAGGCCCACTTCGTGCGCCGTGGTGACCACTTCGATCCACTCCGCCGTCGGCAATTTGCCCTTGGTCAGAATCCAGCGCACCTCGTCGTCGAGGATCTCCGCTGCCGTACCGGGGATCGTGTCGAGACCGGCTTCGCGCAGCGCAGTGAGCCAGTCGCGGATGCTCTCACCACTACGTGAAGCACCGTTGACGATTTCCATCGGCGAGAACGCGTGGACGTGCATCGACGGTACGCGCTTCTTGACCGCACGCACCAGATCCGCGTAACCGGTGACCGGTAGTTCCGGGTCAATTCCGCCCTGCATGCAGACTTCGGTGGCGCCGGCGACGTGCGCCTCCCACGCCCGGTCCGCTACTTCCTCGGCCGAGAGCGTGAAAGCGTCGGCGTCGCCCTTGCGCTGCGCAAATGCGCAGAATCGGCAGCCGGTGTAGCAGATGTTGGTGAAGTTGATGTTCCGGTTCACGACGTAGGTGACGTCTTCGCCGATGGCATCCTTGCGGAGCGCATCTGCCAGTGCCACAACGGCTTCAAGGCCTGGGCCCTCCGCGGTCGCCAGCGCCAGGTATTCGTCGTCCGAGCACCCGGCGGGATCACGCTCGGCACTGCGCAGTGCCGCAAGAAGATCCGTGTCGACGCGAACCGGAGCACTCAATTCCAGAACCTGCTCACGCACGGTTTCCCAGTCACCGAAGGCACTGCCCAGGTCGCTGCGAGTCTCGGTGTTGCGGCCGTCGGTGTCGATCTCGGTATTGAGGTCGACGCGTCCGCTCGACTCCCAGGATTCGTCCGGTTCCTGCCACGGCCGGCCCACCGGCTTGGTGTCGAGTTTGGCCAGTCCGGTCTTCGGATCGGCAAGTGCCTGAACGTGACCGGCGATCCGCGGGTCGATCCAGGGAGCACCGGCCAGGACGTAGGCGGGCTGAGCGGCGGTGCGTTCGGTGAGCGTGAAGCCGCCTTCCGCACTGATCGCTGCCAGAGTCTCGAGGTTGGGCCACGGACGCTCGGGGTTGACGTGATCGGGAGTCAGGGGCGATACCCCGCCCCAGTCGTCGACGCCCGCGCCGAGAAGTGCCAGGCACTCGCTGTTCGAGACCAGATTCGGCGGGCTCTGAATCCGCATCGACGGACCGAGCAGCAGACGAGCAACGGCGATCGCCGCGAGGAACTCGTCAAGCGAGGCGTCCGGGGAGTCTCGCATCGCAGTGTCGGGCTTGGCCAGGAAGTTCTGGATGATGACTTCCTGAATATGACCGAAAGCCTTCTGCGACTTACGGATCGCCATGATCGACTCGGCCCGCTCGGCAAAGTTCTCGCCGATGCCGACCAGAATGCCGGTGGTGAACGGCACGTTGAGGCGACCCGCATCGGTCAGGGTCCGCAACCGGACGGCCGGGTCCTTGTCCGGGCTGCCGTAATGGCATTCACCCTTGTCCGTGAACAGCCTGGTAGCGGTGGTCTCGAGCATCATGCCCATCGACGGCGCCACCGGCTTGAGGCGCGAAAGTTCCTGCCAGCTCATCACACCGGGGTTGAGGTGCGGAAGAAGACCGGTTTCCTCGAGCACCCGAATCGACATCGCCCGCAGGTAGTCCAGAGTCGAATCGTATCCACGCTCGTCGAGCCACTGCTTTGCTTCCGGCCAGCGCGCTTCCGGACGATCCCCCAAGGTGAACAGTGCTTCCTTGCAACCTAATTCAGCGCCCTGACGAGCAATCTCGAGGATCTCATCCGGTTCGAGGTACATGCCGCGTCCCTCGGCCCGCAACTTGCCAGGGACCTTGACAAACGTGCAGTAGTGGCACTTGTCCTGGCACAGGTGGGTCAGCGGAATGAACACCTTGCGCGAGTACGTCACCGTATTCGGGCGGCCGGCGGCTAACAAACCCGCGTCCCGAACCTTGGCCGCCGACGCGCACAGGTCCGCGAGGTCGGTTCCCCGGGCCTGCAGCAGCGTCGTTGCCTCGTCCACGTTCAGCGTCGCGCCGTCGCGAGCGCGGCGCAGCACGCGTCGCATCGCTGATGGGCTCGGCGACGCGGTCCCAGTTGCCGACGCGGACAGTCCAGGCATCGGAAGCATCGTGGGTTTGACGGAGTCATCACCAGTTCGGTTCACCTAGCGATCATGCGCCATACCCGACGACTACTGCCACTCGGTGCCGGAAGTACCAGAACTCAGCTAGGTGGATACTCCTCGTCGATCGCAACTTCACGCCGCTGATCGACAACATCGGCCGCGGGCGCGTCGAGCGGAATATCGGTCAGGTCAGGTTCGTCGGGAGTATTCGGATCTACCGGTGTTGCCTGTTCCAGAGCATCGGACTCCGGTGCCTCCGAGCTGAATGCCGAATCCTGTTCAGTCATCACGTGCTCCCTTCATGGTCGCCACACTCCACCATAGGGTGGTTGTCGACAGAACGCCTCAACTCGACCAAAGTAAGCACCATGACCGCGTCTAACACCATCACCATGGCCGATCCGCTGTGGCGTCCGAGCACCAAAGCACCCAGATTGTGGGCCATCACCGCAGCGCTTTTCTGGGCGCCGGTCATCGTCGCCGAAATTGTCTGCGCGATCCTGATCTCCGGCCTGCCGACCTGGGTGGTGGGGGCAGTCGGTGCGGTCACCGTGTTCTGCGCAGCGGTACACATTCTGATGGTGCCGATGTGGCGTTACCGGGTGCATCGCTGGGAAATCAGCGACACCGCCGTGTACACCCGCACCGGCTGGTTCACGCAGGAACGACGCATCGCCCCGATCTCGCGGGTCCAGACCGTCGACACCGAACGTGGCCCCATCGACCGGATGCTGGGGCTCGCTACCGTCACCGTGACTACGGCATCGTCGGCAGGTGCCGTGAAGATCTCCGCCCTCGATCAGGACGTGGCCGACCGTACAGTTGCACAACTGACTGCAATCGCCGGGACCAATTCGAGCGACGCGACATGAACGAAATCGACAAACTCATGATCGACATTCCCGACGAAGCAGAATCCGCAGCCGCCGAGGCCGCGGAGCAGGAACAGCCGTGGCTTCGCCTCGACCGACGGATGCTGCTGGTCCATCCGATCAACGAAGTGGTCAAACTGCTTCCGGTCCTGCTGATTTCCTTTGTTCTCGGCAGCCAGAGCGGCAACCACTACTGGGGATTCGGTGTTGTCACGCTGCTCGTGATCTACGGCCTCCTGCGGTATTTCACCACCACCTATCGCATCGGCCCCGTCCACGTTCAGCTGCGCACCGGCGTCTTCCAGAAGAAGCTGCTCTCGGTGCCGCGCAGTCGCATCCGGTCCGTCGACGTCGAAGCCGGAGTCCTGCACCGCGTGCTGGGGCTGTCGATCGTGCGAATCGGCACGGGGCAGCGTGCCGGAAACGGCCATGATTCCAACAAATTCGAGCTCAACGCACTCTCGAGTGCGCTGGTTCCGGATCTACGCGCAGCCTTGCTGAGCGAGTCTCGCGGCAAGCCCACGCTCGACACACCGACGTCGCCGGTGTCTGCGGACGTCGAAATCGGGCACTGGCACGTGAGCTGGGTTCGGTTTGCGCCCTTCTCTTTCACCGGCATCGCGATCATCGCGGCAATCGTCGGCATCGCGTTCCAATACGGAATCGGCTCTGCGATCGCGAAGTCGTCCGCGGTCACCGGAAGCGTCGAATCGCTCGAAGGCCTCGGCATCACCGTGCTGGTCATTGTTCTGCTGGTGGCACTGCTCATCCTCTCCAGCGCCTTTGCGTGCATTCAGTATCTGATCGCGTTCGGCGACATGACGCTCACCGACAACGGTCGCATCCTGCACGTCAGCCACGGGCTGCTCAAGACCAGGGCGACAACGTTGGACCGGGCCCGGCTGCGCGGTACGACGCTCAAAGAACCTCTCCTGCTTCGACTTGCAGGCGGTGCGCGCCTGGACGCGATCATGACGGGAGTGAGTGCGGAGAAAAAAGAATCCTCGCTCCTGCTGCCGCAAGGCCCACGGGCCGAAGCAGAACGCGTCATGGCAACGGTCATCGGCGACAGCCGGCAGGCGTCCGTTCCGCTCATTCCCCACGGTGGGGCGGCCCGCCGCCGCCGATACACCCGAGCCCTGTTCCCTGCTGTGGCCGTTGCGGTCGCGGCAGTGGTCTGCCTGATCTTCGGAGTTCACGTGCCCACCTATGTCTGGGTCGCCGTCGTCGTGCTCGCTGTGGGCGGAGCGGGGCTTGCCTTCGACCGGTACAACGGACTCGGCCACGCGGTACTACCCGGCTGGCTCATCACCCGCAGCGGCTCCCTCGACCGCAAACGGCACAGCCTCGAAGCCGACGGCGTGATCGGCTGGACGGTCCGTGAAACGTTCTTCCAGCGACGCGCCGGAGTTGCCACCGTCATCGCCGCAACCCCGGCAGGCACCGGCGGCTACGACGTGATCGACCTGCCCGCCGAGAATGCGTGGGGTCTGATCGAAGCCGTCACGCCCGGAGCGCGCGACGTCTGGGCAAATCCTCGATGATCAACCGCGCCAACGCACCGAGGCGCGAGCGTTCCGGTTGGATGGTGGGCACGCCCAGAAGTTCCAACGGTGCGGCCGTCACCGGGCCGACGCAATAGGTGGGCACGTTGTCTCGCATCGCCGCGACGAAGCGTTCCAACTCCCCCATCTCCTTGGCCGTGCTGAGCATGGACGACACTGCCGGGGCGCTGGTGAAAGTGAGCGCGTCGATACTGCCCGAACGCACAGCGGAGACCAGTGCACGCACCTGCGACTGATCCGGCGGCCGAATCCACCGGTAGACCGAGACTGCCGTGACCACCGCGCCGATGTCGGTCAACGACGCACTCAGATCGGTCAGCGGTTCCCATTCGGTGATGATCCCGTGCAGTTGAACGGCCACGCGAACGCCGTCGACGCCCTCGCTGGCCAAGTGCCTCAGCACTTCCTCGGACGACTCCCCGGACGGCGACCATTCCTCACGCAAGCCCGCGCCGCGGATCGCCCCCATCGCCTTCGGACCGCGAGCCACGATGCGAGTCCGGTTCAGCGCGCCGAGAAACTGCTCCGTCAGATCCCACGACTCCACCGCCTCCAGCCAACCGCGGAACCCGATTCCCGTGCTGATCACCACGAGTTCCGGCGGATCCGCAATCAATGCCTCGGTCTGAACTCGCAGATCAGCGTCGTCAACCAGAGGAAGCACATGAATCACCGGGGTCCGGACCGTCTCCGCACCTCGCCGTTCGAGGAGCGTCGCAAATTCTTCCGAACGACGCTCCGCGGTCAGGGCGATCGTGACGCCCGCAAGATCTAGTTCAGCCACACTGCAAGTGTCCCTTATGAACGCTTCGAAGTATCGATAGACGCGAGCGCCTTGCTTGCCACTCGAAACAAAAAGACGATCGCCGGTGCCAGCGCGCCGACAAGCAGCAGGAAAGTGAGCGGCGACGACAACACCAGAACGTCGCCGCCTGGCCCGCCAACCATGCAGAAAAGGAATCCGGCGATCCAACCGGCCAGCGGAAGCGCTGCCTTACCGGTTGTCGTCACTGTCCGCGCCGCGATGACCAACCCGAGGTTGAACACGGCTGCCACCAGGATGCTGACCGGAAACGGTGTGGTGCCGAGGTAGCTCGGGAGAAAGATGACCGACAGTACGGCGCACAGAAATCCGTCGAAGATCAAGACGCCGAGGATGACCGGGTCGAGAAACGCAAATCTACCGTCGGGTGTTTCGACTGCGTCCGGTGAAGCACTGGTCATGAGATCCCACCGAAGAGGTCGCCCTCACGGCCGTCTGCGTCAACCGGGCCCAACTCGCCGCGGACAAGCACAAAATGCTCGACCGGCACGATGGGCTGTACGACGTTGTTGGACAACGCGAACTCGGTGCGGCTCGGCGCGACAGTCACCTGCGTGGCGTGCGCGGACAGCGCGCCGGCCTTGGACTCGAGAACGGCGCTCACATCGATCGCCGTCGTGACGTCCGCGTCGACCACACAGGGAAGCTCACCGGGCTCAGGTAGCCGCCACTGCGCCGGCACCTGAGCGATCGACGCGATTGCCCGCTCCAGAGAGCTACGTTCGGTCACGGTCCAGTAGAACTTCTGAGGGCTCCACGGCTCGCCGGCCTCGGGATAGACCGATGTTCCGGCCGCGGCAACGGCAGCGGTTGTGATGGCATTGGCTTGAATGTGATCGGGATGGCCGTACCCGCCGTTGGTGTCGTACGTGATTACCACATGCGGGCGCAGTTCCCGGATCACCTCGACCACGGCGCGAACCGCAACGTCGAGATCGGCGTTGACGAATGCCCGCGGATTGGCAGCTGACGGCGTCCCGGCCATTCCGGAATCACGAAAGTGACCGGCTCCCAGCAGGAATCGGGGTTCACTCACACCGAGACGGGACAACGCCGCGGTCAGCTCCGCAATCCGGTAGCCACCGAGTTGATCAGCGGCGTCGGCAACCAGTCCGGCCCACCGATCACCGATTACCTCCCCTTCCTCACCCAACGTGCAGGTCAGGACGGTCACCTCGGCACCTTCGTCGACGTACCTGGCGATGGTGCCGCCGGTGGTGATCGTTTCGTCGTCGGGATGCGCGTGAACCAGCAGCAGTCTCTTCTTTACGACGGTCATTCCTTCACCCTCACCCAGTTGGTTGCGTCACCGAATATTCCAACCTGAACCGGACTGGTCAGGGTGACACCTTCGACTCCGGTTCCGAGTGCGGCCAACGTGCGATCCTGCACGATAGGCAGAACCGCCGCGAGATCCCACAGCTTGGGTTCGGCGTCGGCGATCAGCGCCCCGAAATCACCGATCCCACTGAGCGCTTCGTCGATCCGCGGCTGCAGCGAAGGGTCGCACAGTCCTGAAATATTGCTCGGCGCTTCCGAATCGGACTCGCGGGCCGTAGTCGGCGTCGGCGCGGTAGACGTCGACTCCGGAGTCTCGGTAGTGGTTACCGGCACGGTGGGAGTCAGGGGGCAACTGAACCGAGACGCCAACGACGTGGCAGGGTCGACGCCGGCGCGGATCCAGCCGACCACCATGTCTACGCTCCCCGTCGTGAGCTCCTTACCGTACAGCTCTTCTGCCGGAAGGGATTTCACGGTGGCCGCAATTCCTGCGTCCCGCAGTTCATCGGCAGCGGTGTTGGCCACCGCGATCGCGATGTCGTCGTTCTCCGGCGCCCCGAGCGTCAGTTCGAGCGGCTTGCCGTCACGGACGACGCTTCCGTTTGTTCCCCCGACCACGACCGGTCCCGCCGGCGGCACGACGACGTAGCCGGATTCCACCAATTGCTCCATCGAACGCTCACGACTCTGCTTGGGCGGCGCCGTCGGTACGTAGCCGGGATCGGACGGCGAGAGGATCTGCGCTTTTGCCGGAACCGCAGCAGATTCACTGCCCGCGGCCACTACTGCCAGAAGATCGGAATCCAGAAGTCCCAGAACAGCTTTGCGGACCCGGACGTCGGCAAACATGGCACTGCGTCCGTTGACCGTCATGTCGAGGGTGCGCGGCACAAACGTAAAGGCCGTGCTCACTCCCGGAACCGCCGACAGCTGAATGTCGGTAGCACTACCCGCATGAATCTGCGCGATCTGCGAATCGTCGGTGCGCATCGCTTCAGCCAACTGCGCAGCCGACCCGGCCCGGCGCATCACGATCTGATCCGGGTCCGACGGCTCTCCCCAGAACCTGTCATTGCGTTCGAGGATGATCTCGTCTCGGCCACGGTCGACGGAGCGCACGTGGAAGTGCGCCCCCGACACCGGAATTCCCTCACTCAAACCGGTACTGAAACCGCCGGGGGTGTCCTTCACAAGGTGGGACGGAAGAAGATCCGTGAAGAGTTCACGCCACGCCGGATACGCCGCGCGCATCACGACGTTCACGGTCTTGCCTCCACCGGACGAGGTTACGTCCGAAATCAATTGGTACCCGGCCGGGTTCACAACACCGGGAACCGAAATCATCTGCTGCCACAGGTAGCGGAAATCCTCGGCGGCGATCGGTGCGCCGTCGGACCACTGCGCTTCGTTGCGGAGCTGATAGCGAATCGTGAACGGCGCCTCCGAGACAACTTCCGCGGAAACGGCCAACGAGTCGTCGAGGACCCACTCGGCCTGGCCGGGCTGCACGGGCGAGCTGATCGGACGAAATACGCTGGGCAACACCAAGTTACCGACGGCAGAGTTCACCGGGGACAAATCGGCGAGGAGGTGGGGATTGAATCCGTCACCCACCTGGTCGATAGCCACCGACACCACCCGCATTGCCGGCGTGACGGGCGTCGTAGTCGGCTTGACCGTCTCGGTGCTCTCGACAGGCGGCGGTGGATCAGCAGTGCACGCCGTCAGAGACAACGCTGTCACCGCCACGGCCAACGCCAGGTACCGACGTCCAGCAACCACAGAGATATCCTTCCGTTTTCAGGCACGCGCAGCCTGAGTCCACGGTTTCCCAACCAACACGATGCCTGGAAACCATGAAGGCGAATGTACCTTTTGCCGGAAGAACACCGAGCAAAAGGCACATTCGCCTTGTCATGATTGTTACTGCGAAAGACTACAGAGAAGCCTTGTCGCGGGACTTGCTGCGTGAACGCTCACGAGCGCGCTCGGTTGCGTTGAGGTGCACCTTGCGGACGCGGACGTCCTCCGGGGTGACCTCGACGCACTCGTCGCCGGAGCAGAATTCCATGGCTGCTTCGAGTTCGAGCTTGATCGGCTTTGCGAGGGTCTCCATCACGTCTGCGGAAGACTGACGCATATTGGTTAGCTTCTTCTCGCGGGTGACGTTGATGTCGAGGTCTTCCTGACGCGGGTTGATGCCCACGACCATGCCCTCGTAGGTGTCTGCGCCGGGCTCGACGAAGAACGTTCCACGGTCAGCCAACTGGATCATGGCGAACGGGGTGACGGAGCCGGAGCGGTCCGAAACGAGCGAACCGGTGTGGCGCGCACGGATCTCGCCGGCCCACGGGCCGTAACCGTCGAACACGGCGTTGGCGATACCGGTTCCGCGGGTATCCGTGAGGAATTCCGTACGGAAACCGATGAGTCCACGCGAAGGAACGATGAACTCCATGCGAACCCAGCCCTGGCCGTGGTTCGACATCTGGACCATCTTGCCCTTGCGGTTTGCGAGGAGCTGCGTGATGGCGCCGAGGTACTCCTCCGGGCTGTCGATGGTCAGCTCTTCGAACGGCTCGTGGACCTTGCCGTCGACGACCTGGGTGACAACCTGCGGCTTACCGACGGTGAGCTCGAAGCCCTCGCGACGCATCTGCTCGACGAGGATGGCGAGAGCGAGCTCTCCACGACCCTGGACCTCCCACGCATCGGGGCGACCGATGTCGAGGACCTTGAGCGAGACGTTACCGACGAGCTCCTGGTCGAGGCGAGCCTTGACCATGCGCGAGGTCAGCTTGTGACCCTTGACGCGACCGACGAGCGGCGATGTGTTGGTGCCGATCGTGACCGAGATGGCCGGCTGATCGACGGTGATGCGGGGCAGCGGCACCGGGTTCTCGAGATCAGCGAGGGTGTCGCCGATCATGATGTCCGGGAAGCCTGCCACTGCGCAGATGTCGCCTGCGTAGGCAACCTCTGCCGGAACGCGCTCGACACCGATGGTGGTGAGCAGTTCGGTGATCTTGGTCTTGGTGATGACGGGCTCGCCGTCGACCTCGCGGCACCAGGACACTGTCTGGCCCTTGCGCAGCTCACCGTTGTGGATACGAACCAGCGCGAGGCGGCCGAGGAATGCGGACGCGTCGAGGTTGGTGACGTGAGCCTGCAGGGGTGCGTCGGACGTGCCCTTGGGGGCCGGGACGTACTCCATCAGAACCTGGAAAAGTGCGGTGAGGTCTTCAGCGTCGGGTGCCTGGCCGTTTTCGGGCTGCACGGTCGAGGCCTTGCCCTCACGGCCGGAGGCGTAGAGGACGGGGAGACCGAGCGCGAGCTCAGCGGCTTCGGCGGCTTCGTCGGACAGGTCCGATGCGAGGTCGAGGAGCAGATCCTGTGCCTCGGAGACAACCTCTTCGATGCGGGCGTCAGGGCGGTCGGTCTTGTTGACGACCAGGATGACGGGCAGCGACGCAGCAAGCGCCTTGCGCAGCACGAAGCGCGTCTGAGGAAGCGGGCCCTCGGAAGCGTCGACGAGCAGAACGACACCGTCGACCATGGACAGGCCGCGCTCGACCTCTCCACCGAAGTCGGCGTGGCCGGGGGTGTCGATGACGTTGATGACGGTGATCGAGCCGTCGTCGTTGCGCTTGTGTACGGAGGTGTTCTTCGCGAGAATCGTGATTCCCTTCTCGCGCTCGAGGTCTCCTGAGTCCATGACGCGATCGACCAGCTCGGCGCGCTCCTCGAAGGCGCCGGACTGACGAAGCATGGCGTCAACGAGGGTGGTCTTGCCGTGGTCGACGTGTGCGACGATGGCAACGTTACGGAAGCTGGTGGTGGTCACGCGATGGCTCTCCTGGCTGAGTAATTCGGCTAAGTAATCGGCCACGCGAAACTCGCATCGCACGGCTCTTCTGGTGGCCGCTGCACGAATGTGTGATCCGAGTACGTGCACGAATCGCCTCGAGAAGGCACCGCGGCCTAGTAAATACTACTCGCTCCGAAGACCTGCTCGCGCAAAGTGCGTCCTCTATCACGGCCACGACCTGCAGATAGTGATTTTCGCCACTACTGCAGCAGGTAAATCTTTTGCTGGCAATTCAGCGCTTTTAAGGTTACGCTAACCTTGTCTGCAGTGCGGTTCTCCGCCATCGCCGTTGAAGGAAAGACGCAGTGCCACATGGGAAAAGTTAAGCCAAGCAAAGTTTCGCAGCTCAAGCCCAAGAAGAAGTGCTGCCGCAAGAAGACTCGCTGCGTGAAGTGTCCGGTCGTGATCATGCGGATGCGGAAGCTCGAGAACAACGGCGCCTCCAAGAAGGAACTCAAGGTCGGCCTCAAGATGGCTCGGGCAGCCTGAGCCTGCGCAATTCGGTGAGCAGATCCGGTATCCACGCCTGATCGTTCACCACCATGTCGAACTTTTCCAGATCGTCGGCGTCCACCCACGCAAGCTGCGCATGATCCAGTGCCGCGGGCTCCCCGGCCAGGATGTCCACTCGATACGCTCGCAGAACTCGTCCGCGACCCAGTGCAACGTCGACGCCGATTCGACGCCCGCAGCGGACAACAACACCTAATTCTTCTGCCAGTTCCCTCTCGAGAGCGTGTTGCGGCGTCTCGAACGCCTCGACTTTGCCACCCGGAAGCTCCCACATCCCCGCCAACTCCGGCGGGCGGATGCGCTGCGCCAGCAACAACCGGCCATCACGGAAGATTGCACCGGCCACTATCTCGTACTCGTCGGCAGCCCCGCCAGCCCTTGCAGCCTCGTCGCTCATGACACCATGATGGAGTATGGCTTCCGTGATGTCCGATTCCGCGATCGACGCTGCTCTCGCGGAACTGCCCGACTGGCACAGATCCGATAATGCAATTACGCGGGTCGTCGAATCCGCGACATTTCCCGAAGCCGTCGCGCTGCTTCAGGACGTCGCCGCAGCTGCCGAAGCCGCCGATCATCATCCCGACATGGACGTCCGGTGGCGGAAAGTCACCTACACACTGTCTACACATTCGGCGGGCGGCATTACCGAACTCGACGTGAAGTTTGCTCGGAGAATCGATGCGCTCGTCGCAGATTCGGCAAAAAACTAACGCCTGAAACCACCTAAACCGACATAACAGTTGCATCAATATTCACATTGATCACTTCTGTCACAGGGTATGGTCTGCAAGCAATCATTTCGAGGCCAGTCATGTAATAGACTCCACCGGGATCCGTAGCTGCTCAGAAACTGAACGGCTGTACAACCCGGGGCTCTCTTACATAGAGTGACCCCTCGAGCCGTCAACGCGGTCGCTACGGCGCCTGCGCGGTCTGACTAAGGATGGGGAAACAGTGCTTCGAACCCGAGGTATGCGTAAGGCGTTCACCGCCGTCGCAATTGCCGCAGCAGCAGGACTGGCTTTGCCGGCACAGGCAATGGCCGATCCGGCTCCCGCCCCCACACCGGACAGTGTGCCGATCGAGTTCCTGGCATCGTTTGCTCCCGCCATCATCGGCGCAGCCGCAGGACCCGTCGACGCCCAGGGCGTCACCCAGGTTGCCGGCAATCCGCAGGCCGATCTGCTCGCACAGGCTCGCGCGATTCTCAATTCCGCCGGACTCCCGCCCGAGATCAAGGCGACGCTCGAGAAGGTCATCACCTTCCTCGACGGCAGCGGCGGCGGCGGACCGGCGATTCCGGACGAGAACGCACCCGTCATCGCACAGTTCCTGTACCCGACTCTGGGTAAGGGCTGCATCTCCGCGACGGCTGATTCCGTCGGCACCGCACTTGCCGTTCCCGGCCCGGCACACCTGCCGCCTCCGGGACCTGCCGCAGGTCAGGCCGGGTTTGTCTTCACCGCGCTTGGCACTGCTCCGGCCACCGATGACCAGCCCGTCCCGCTGACGGTCACCTGGATCAACATCGACAACGGTCGCAGCGCTACGCAGAATCTCACCACGGCCGCTCGCATCAACCCGGACGGCCCCGCCACCCTGTCGGCTATCGCCGACACCGGCCCGGGACGCGTGCTGTCCGTGATCAGCGGTTCGCTGACCACCCAGCCCGAAGGCGCAGATCGCATCACCTGCAGCTTCCTGCCGACCGTGGGTATGTTCGCAGTGGCTTGATCCACAAACGACGCAAAGAGGCTCGCCGAATTTTCGGCGGGCCTCTTTTGTGTGTGCAGTGCTCGTGATAGACCAAGGAATGGGACATTCCAGATCAATTCTGTCGATCCGCTCCGAAGGATCGATTCTTTCGATCGGTAGCACTCACTCGATCTTGTCGATCGGCAGCGCCTTCTCGATACTGTCGATCGGCAGCATCGGTTCGGCCGGGTCGATCCTGAGCTCTGGTTCCTTTGCCAGTCTCGGATCGGCGTTTTCCGCGCTGTCTCGGTGGTCACTGATGTCGTGGCGCGGAAATCACTCGTCGCCGGACGACCGGCCGAAACTGGTTGTGATTGCGCCCGAACCGGATTCGACGCTAGCTCACACTCAGACGTGATCGTCGGGTGCCGGCCGCGGCCAGGTCCGACCTTCGAGTTCTTCCACCGATTGGTTCAAGTGCCGCAGTAGGTCACCCAACGCCCGACGCGACTCCGGCGTCCAGTTTCGCACCACCTTTGCCACACCGGCAGTCGAATGTTCACGGTCCGCGCGCAGTTGTGCCAGACCGGACTCGGTGGGGCGGACCTTTCTCGCGAGTCCGCCGTCCGGGTCTTCGACGCGTTCGACCAAGCCTTGGCGACGGAGAGCGCCGATCTGCCGATTGATGGTCGAGATGTCCAATCCGAAGGCGCAAGACAGCTCTTTCAAGCTCATCGGTTGTTGTAGTTCCAGGCGCCCGAGTAGCAGGTATGCCGAGCGGTCCAGATGAAGTTCGGCGCGCTGTGCCAGGGCGTGATACCGCGACAACAGCGTCAACTCGTATTCGATGTCGACAAGGTCGCGGTCTGGGTCCGGCTTTTGTCCGTGCGCATTCGTCACGTTGTGCAGGATACACAGAATGTGTAGCGTGCACAGAATAGGTGGCAAGCGCTACCCACATACTTCGGGAGCCGAATGTCCGTTCACGCCCATCCGTCGAACACGGATACAGCCGTCGACGCGACAGTGTCCCCGCGCCCACGATTGATCCTCACTGTCCTCGGCCTGTGCGGGATCGTCGTCGCCCTGATGCAGACGCTGGTCGTCCCGATCATCCCTCAGCTACCGAGCCTGCTGAACGCGTCGCCGGCCGACACGTCGTGGGCCATCACCGCTACGCTTCTCGCCGCTGCTGTCATCACCCCGATCAGCGGCCGCCTCGGCGACATGTTCGGCAAGAAACGCATGATCCTGGTCAGTCTCGGCCTGGTGGTTCTCGGTTCCGTCATCTGCGCGCTGTCGTCGTCGCTCATCGTGCTGGTGATCGGGCGCGCGCTCCAAGGCGCCTCCGTTGGTGCCATCCCGCTGGGCATTGCCATCCTGCGTGACGTTCTGCCACCGAAGAAGGTGGGCGGCGCGATGGCCGTCATGAGCGCCACCCTGGGCGTCGGCGGCGCTGTCGGCCTGCCTATCGCCGCGCTCATCGCTCAGAGCGCCGATTGGCACTTCCTGTTTGTCGTGTCCGCGGCTCTGGGTTGCCTCTGTATGTTGTTGGTGTTCTTCGTCATTCCCGAGTCATCCGTCCGCAAACCGGGACGTTTCGACTTCGTCGGCGCCCTCGGCCTGGCCGCTGCCCTGATCGCCCTGCTCCTGCCGATCACCAAGGGCGGCACGTGGGGATGGACCGATCCCAAGACCCTGGGGCTACTGGCGTCGTCGGTCGTCATCTTCGTGGCGTGGGGCTTCTGGGAGCTCAGACGCAGTGCGCCGCTGGTGAATCTGCGAATCGCGGCACGTAAACAAGTGCTGTTCACCAACCTCGCATCCATTGCCATCGGCTTTTCGATGTACGGGAA
This sequence comes from Rhodococcus sp. ACPA4, assembly GCF_002300185.1. Lineage (NCBI taxonomy): Bacteria > Bacillati > Actinomycetota > Actinomycetes > Mycobacteriales > Nocardiaceae > Rhodococcus > Rhodococcus sp. ACPA4. Next base: position 1,129,678 of record NZ_NSDY01000002.1, on the reverse strand, counting down.
TTCGCTGTCGTTGCCACAACTTCTCATGGCTCCGAAGGACACCGGCTACGGATTCGGATTGTCGATGGTGACCACCGGCCTGGTACTCGCACCCGCCGGACTGGTGATGATGGCACTCTCCCCCGTTTCCGCCCGCATCTCGGATTGGAAGGGTCCGCGCATCACCTTGCTGACCGGATCGCTGGTCATCGGACTCGGTTACGTCGCCGCCCTCTTCGCGACGTCCGCGGTGTGGCAAGTCGCGCTGGCCGGAATGGTGATCGGAGCTGGTGTGGGACTGACATTCTCGGCGATGCCGGCCCTCATCATGAGCTCGGTTCCGATCACGGAATCGGCTGCCGCCAATGGTTTGAACTCACTGATGCGGTCGATCGGAACCTCGAGTTCCGCCGCCGTGGTGAGCGTTGTGCTTGCCGGTGCCACCATCATGGTCCACGACCGCGTCTACCCCACGCTCGATATGTTCAAAGCCACGTTCGTGATTTCGATTGTCGCGGCGGCCGTAGCGATGATCTTCGCGTGGTTGATTCCCAAACGGAAAGCGCCGCACAGGGAATCAACCACGTCGCGGCCGCAAGAATGACACGGCCGTAAGAACTGCGGGAGGTGCTACTTCTCCGAAGCGCCTTCGATGCTGCCGGCAATCTGCAGCTTCGACAGCAGGGTGTAGATGAAGTCGATGAGAAACTCCATGAAAATATTTCCTCTCGCAAATACGGGTCCCGACCCGTCAACGACGGTACCGCAACACAAGATCGGCCGAATCCGCACCTCTCGGACACGAGAACATGTTCTAATTTGACTCGGTCGTCTACCCGAGGAGTCACACATGGCATGGACACGCGCTGAACTCGATCAGGCCTTTACGGGTTTCCAGAACACCGTCGTCGAATGCACGCGCAGCGGCGATTGGAATCCGTTTGCCGACATGTTCACCGAGGACGTCGTCTACGTCGAGCATGCCTTCGGCACCCTCAACGGCCGTGAGGCAGTGCGTAAGTGGGTTACCCGCACGATGACCGAGTTCCCGGGAAAACGCATGACGGAGTTCCCCGCAAACTGGTACGTGATCGACGAGGAGCGCGGGTGGATCATCTGCGAAATCGACAATCCTATGGAAGACCCGGGCGACGGATCCACTCACGGCGCCGCGAACATCACGATCCTGCACTACGCCGGAGACGGATTGTTCTCCCGCGAGGAAGACGCATACAACCCGATGAATTTCCTGGCGATGACCAAAGCCTGGTGCTTGGCCGCCGAAGCCGCGGGCAACCTTCCCGAGGATGCCCGCGCCTGGTTGGCAAAATTCGGCGCTATGGTGCGATAGAGCCGATCGGAATGTTGGGCACGATCGAACCGGCCAATGACCACTGCCCGTAGTCGAGGGCAAGGATCGAATTCAGGTCGACGCCGATACCGTCGACCGTGCGCTTGTCGATCTCGAACTGATGCAGGTGCGCCCGAGGATGGACGTAGCCCTTCGGCGAGCCCCAATTATGTTGCCAGTACCAGGTTCCGACCCCCACGCCGATCATCGCGTCGAGCACGCCGGTGTTTCCGTAGATACCAAGATTCTGATTGCCGACCACCGACGCCCATCCCTCGAGATAGGGCCTGATGAGGTTGTTGATCTCGGCCGGCGACGGGTTGTCGTCGATGGACGCGTAGATCGGACGCCCCTCGGGTCCACCCGCTTGACGGTGCAATTCGAGGCCCCGTGTTGCATGCCTCTTGCCGCCTTCGCGGCCTTCACGCCAATCGGCCGTCGCACTTTTTCCGAACTGATAGCAGGACACGACCTGCAGTCCCGCTGCTGTCAGAGCGTTCACTTCACCCGCTTTGACTGGCTTCCCCACCATCCAGTTTGCGTCAGGGCGGCGGTCGGATACGTAGCGGATCGCGCCCGCGTAGCCGCCCGCCCGAATCGACTGCGCCGACGGGACCCCGGCGGAGTAGTCGAGCAGAGTTCCGAGCGAGCCGGCATTGGCCACCGTCGCCGTGCCACTGAGCGCGGCCAGTCCAGCGGCGGCAGAACCTGCGGCCGCGTACTTGAACAAACTTCTTCGTGAGACGTGCACACTGCTCCGATCATCGGCGTATCCCGCCCGATCTAGGCGGAAAGTCGAGTTTCTTTATTCACTCGATTGCACCACAGTCACAAGGCCACCGCCTTGCACTTGACCAACACCAGCCACACCACCGCCGTGACCAGCGACAACAAAAACGATGGCCCCCGAAACTTTCGTTTCGAGGGCCATCGTCATCGGCCGTAGCGGCCGGAAGTTATCAGCTGAGCGACGTGAAGAACGTCAGAGCACTGAACAGGTCAGATGCGTTGCTGAGGAAGTCGGTGATGAAAGAGAACTGGCCCGAGAGTTCAGCGCTGGTCATGTGTTAACTCCTGTCGAAGATGAAACATCAGTGGTCTAACAGGCCCTCTTGCTGACCTGCTGGGCTAAGACTAGAGGTCTTCCGTTACTTCCGCGACACCAAATGTGTCCGGGACGTTACATCTTCGGACCTAGGCGGCAAACGCATATTCACAGGTAACGCCCAGGAGGCGTGATCCGATCGAGATAATTCGCCCTATTTTTAACGATATCCGAACACGGTTTCCATTAGTGGTTATTACTTCGCAATCTCTCAATTCGGCCAAATGATGTTGGTAAGCCTAACTTAATTGTTCCTGTTTCAGCACTAGCGCCGCCCTGACCAGGAATGGGACGATTCCCCGCGAGGCCGATCGGCGCACGGACGCCATGCCGCGCAACTCTTCAGCCACGGCTGCGATTAACAGAACATTGATGCCTGTCGAGGCCGATCGAAACGAAGCCCGAAACAAACCCGACCTCCCAGAACGTGATGCTATTCACACCAAATGTCCGGGCCGTTGCAGACGCATCGGGCACAGTTGATGTCATGAGCCGCAACAAGAAGTCATGGAGTGAACTCTCACCGCGCCAACGACGCATTGTGATCGTGATGGGGTCGATCCAGTCGATTCTGGCAATCGCCGCCTGGGCCGATCTCGCGAAGCGCGATCGTGCGGCGGTCAACGGCAGTAAGGCCAAATGGGCAGCGATCATCGCGATCAACTTTTTCGGACCGATCACGTACTTCCGGCGCGGCAGGATTCAGTCGAAGTAGTCCCAGAACTGCAACCACTTCACGGAAGCGAACAGCCCGAGCGTCCCGGCATATATCGCCAGGACAGCGGCGGTGCCGAGGACGTTCGTGCGTAGTTTCGCTCCGTCGAACGGGTCGAGCCATCGACCGAACCGACGCGTCGCCGCCGGCATCAGGAACCACGTCATCGCCCCGACGCTGACGATCTGGCTCAGCCACATCGACAGCCAGGGCGGTGCGCCGATCCCGTCGAGCACCGGACCGAGAAATCGCGACAACGTCATCACTGTCGGGTAGAGGACCAGAAGAATGATCATCGCGGTCTTCCAGTTCGGAGTCGCCCGCGTCTGCCCGTTCTCGGTGCGCAAGATCGTGCCGAAAGGGGTGGAGCGCACGGATTCGGTGAAGTCTTCCGCCAACTCCTCGCGAAGCGCAGGCAACACCGCCGCCCGCTGCTCCGATCGCATCCACGCGGACAGTTGCGGTTCCGTCCGGAAGCGCAGAACCGATTGCCACCGCGTCGCATCGGCAGTCGAGCACAGCAGCAATGCACTCTCGTACCCCGAGAAACGCGAACTTTCCGCGATCAGGCGATGCTGGGTCCGCAGAAATTCGTCTTGCCGTCCGGCGACAACCGTGTGGTCGTACACGCCGATGCCGGGCGGCGGCACGGCATCGTCCACAAGGACAAGGTCCGAACTCTTGGCCCGGACCCCGCGCGCCACACCGTCCTCCACGACGCGTGCATGCTCAGGAGAGTCGAGCCAGCCATGCAGCTCGTCGACGCCGGAAAAGGTATGGGACACACCGTAATCGGAAAGCTCTGAACCGTCACTGACTGCGCTGCCGAGATAACCCCGAGCCGATTTTGCCGTTACGACGGCCTGAGCGGCCCACTCAGCGAACAGCTCGTCGCCACCGTTCTCGGGGCGGTGATAGGCCGTGACAACCGTCGCCGAACCGGACACGTCAGGTCGACACCCTGCGACCCTGGACGTACACGTGCGAGATCGCCGGCTCACGCATCGCCATCAACAATCCGAACAGAGTTTGATCACGCGCCAGAATCGGATCAGGCGACCGCGTGCCGAAGTTGATCAGACTGCCCAGCGCCGGCCACCCGGCCGGATCAACGACGAGGAAATCTGCTTCTTTACCGGCGTCGAGGTTTCCGATGCGGTTCTCCATGTCCAGCGCACGCGCTCCGGCCAGTGTTCCCGTGAACAGCAATTCGGCCGGGTGGAGCGAAAGCGCGCTGTCGCCCTCCTCCGAGATGTGCACTTTGAAAGCGTCGCCCAGAACCCGCGACAGGAGGAATTCGTCGCCGCCGCCGAAGTCCGAACCAATCGCGATGTTGACTCCCGCCGCCACCGTTCGCTTCCACGGCATCGTGCCGGAACCGAGGAACTGCTGCGACGTCGGGCAATGAGCAATCGACGTTCCGGTCTCCGCCATCCGAGCCAATTCGGAATCCTGGCAGTGGACGGAGTGCGCAAGAATTGCGCGGGGTCCGAGGAAAGACTTGCCACCGACTTCGGAGCCTGGCAGGAACTTGCCGTCGTACGTATCGAGGTACGACTGAACCTGGTAACGCTCGAGCGTCGTCGCCACTTCGCCTGTGCCCGGCCTGTTGTTCTCGTTGAGGTGACTGTGGAAGTACACGCCACGGCCTCGCACCGAGTCGTACAACTCCCCCAGATTCTTCAAGGTCTCCGTCGTTACGGCCAGAGAAAACCGCGGTACGACGGCAACGTGCAGGAGAGCAGTGTCAACGTCACCGGTGTCCGCACCGTGCCACCGATCGATCTCGTCGCGGGTCAGTGTGATCGCGTCGTCCTCGGACGTGATGAGCGCTGCTGCAGATTCGGGCCCCGTGGTTTGGATGCCACGGCCGCTGACGAGGCGAAGCCCGGTTCGCTGAGTTTCCGCGAACAACGCGTCCTGCGCATGCGGAAAAGCGGAACCGAAGACCATTGCCGCGGTAGTTCCGGTGGCTATCCGGCGAGCGCAGAACGCGGCAGCGGCGTGCGCGGCAAATTCCGGATCGGCCAATCGTGATTCCGAGGGGAACACGCAGAGATCGAGCCACTCGAGTAGTTGTCCACCGCCGTAGGCGTCACCGGCGTAGATCTGCGGAAAGTGAACGTGAGTGTCGATGAATCCGGGGAGCAGAAACCCTGGGCGATGATCGTGGACGTCGCCGCCGTGCAGATGCTGCGGCAACGCGTCGAATTCACCACAGAAAGCCACAACACCGGCGTCGTCGATCGCGAGCACACCGTCGGGGAGGGAGACGAGCGCGTCGGCCGCGCCCTCGACCGTCGGGCTACCGGAAATGTGGAAGATATGGCCCCGATGCAGCTGTATCACTCATTGAGCAAATCACAGTCGCGGCGATACCGCGCGTTCGAATTGTCCGGATCAGTTCATGGTGGCGTGCCACACGAACGCTGCGGCCAAAGCGCCCGCGCCGTTCAGGGACCAGTGCAATGCGATGGGCGCAAGAAGACTGCCACTTCGATGGCGAAGCCAGGTGAAGACGAGACCGGCCGCCGCGGTAGCCAGAACCGCGCCGAGAATACCGGCGATCTGGCCGACGACCCCATTACCGAGGAAGCCGGACAGCCCCGCGTTTCCACTGGTCAGACCCATCGACGACGCGATGTGCCACAGCCCGAACGTCAACGAACCCGCTGCGGCGACGCCCCGGAAGCCACTGACCCGGTTAAGCGTCCCGTGCAGGACACCGCGGAATGCCAATTCCTCCGGAATGACGGTCTGCAGGGGAATGATGATCATCGACGCGATGATGGCGCCCGAGATGGTCGCGTAACGATCAGCCATGAAGAACGGCCTGGTCAGCGGCAGCAACGCGCCGACCGCCACGACGGTCAGAACCAGTCCGACCGCGATGAGTGCGTACTTCGAACCGCTTTTGAGATGCTTCGGGGACAGACCCAACTCCGCCCAACCCAGCCCTCTGCGCTTGCTCATCGCGAGGAGCACAAGCGCCGAGATCGGAACCGTCGCGATGCTCGCCCACACCGTGGTGAAGTGCGCAATCAGATTGGTTCCCACCAGAACCGCGATGACCACCGCGATGTCGATGTACGCGTGAACGCGAGGACGCGAGGTAGACGGGGCCGTGTTCAGGACAGCAGCATCGGACACGGTTGAAAAACTCATATAAGGCCGTCACCCATCGCCGCAGTTAGCTGAAAATTCACTCATTCAAGTGTACCGACGCTGCTGACGTGCCCGCCAGGTTTGCGTCGACACTCACAGTCGACTCTCAGAGTGCGGCACGTTCGAGTTCTGCCACGTCGATCTTCTTCATCTGCATCATCGCGTCCATCACACGCTGGGCTTTTGCGCGATCGGGATCCTGCATCAATTCGATCAATCGGTTCGGCACCACCTGCCACGACAGACCGAACTTGTCCTTGAGCCAACCGCACTGGCTTTCCTCACCGCCCTCGGTCAGAGCCGACCAGTAGTGGTCGACTTCAGCCTGGTCGGCGCACGGAATCTCGAACGACACCGCCTCCGAGAACGTGAACATCGGTCCGCCGTTCAACCCGGTGAATCGCTGTCCGTCGAGTTCGAACACCACCGTCATGACCGACCCTGCCGGTTGACCGGACGGCGATCCCTCGCCGTATCGCTCGATTCCGATGATTTTCCCTTTGCCGAAAACCGAGATGTAGAACTGTGCTGCTTCCTCCGCTTGCGTGTCGAACCACAGGCACGGGGTGATCGAGGGCATGACTACTCCTTAGGTCGGGACGGTCTTCACAGGGATAGACCGTCCCGGCCGCCGGAAATCATCGGGTAGTTCAGTCGAACAGAGCCGACTCGATCACCGGCCAGGAACGCGCCAGTTCGTCGGACCAATACGGCCAACCGTGTGTGCCCACCGGTTGCGCGCTGCGCGTGACATCGACGCCGTGACTGCGGAGAACACCGGAAATCTGATCGGTACACAGATTGGCACCGAGTTCCATGACACCACCGACGACAACGACCCGAGCAAGGTCGGGCGTCTCGAGTGTTTCGTGGGGACCCGGCAATCCTGTGCCCGATGACAGGTACACCTTTGTGCCGCGAAGCTTGTCCGCGTTGGCAAAGATGTCGTGCTCGCGCCACGCGGGGCTGTCCACCGGACCCCACATCTGCTCCGATGTGGCCATTCCGTTGATGACAACAAGATCCGTCAGAGCCTTACCGAATCCACCCACCGTCGTGTAGCACCCACTGTAGGCAGCTACCCCGTCGTACAGATCCGGTGCCCGCTGGGCAAGCATGAGCGCGGCCTCGGCCCCCATCGAGATGCCACCGATCGCGTTGCGCCCACTGGTGTCGAACGCCCCGTCGATCAATGGCGGCAATTCCTTGGTCAGGAATGTCTCCCACTTGAGCTTGCCGAATTTCGGGTGGTCTTCCTGCCAATCGGTGTACATGGTTCCGGTTCCGCCGATCGGCGCAACCACAAAAACGTTCTTGTCCGCGAAGAACTCCCGAGCATTGCCCTTCGTCGGTTCGAACCAGTTGTTGTCCTCGATCTGGCCCGAGTTTCCGTCGAGCAGGTACAGAACGGGCCGAGGCTCCGAACTATCGGCCGGGAGAAACACCCGCACGGCCATCGTGCGGCCCATCGCCGGACTGTCGACGTCGAGCAGCACTTCCCGCTCCGACACCGAAGTGGTCGCGGCGATTCGCGGCGACGCATCGGCGGACACGGTTTGTGCCGGCGGCGCTGCTTCGTCCGCGCTCGCAACGATCGGGAGAGCCACGACCGACGCCAGCGACACGGCACACGCCAGTGCGATCTGAGACATACGCATGCAAAAGTCCTTACAAGCCGAGGGACGCGGCAAACATCGGCCACGAATCGTGCAGGTCGTCCTGCCAGTAGCCCCACGAGTGGGTACCGGCCGGTTTGATGTTGTATCGGATGTTATCCATGCCCAGTGCGGTGGTGCGATCCGCCAACTGCATTGTGCAGAAATGTGTCGCAGCCTCGATGCCCCCACCCAGAGCCAGCGTCGCTGCCAGCACCGCGACGTCGTTGTCGATTCGCGGATCTGCCAACGTGTCGTACGGGCCGGGGATGCCCGTTGCGGTCGTGATGTACATCGGAATTCGCGGTAGCTTCTCCGCATTCACCACCGGATCGTGTGCAACCCACGCGGGGTCGTTGTACGGCCCCCACATGTTCTCGGGGTTACCCCCACCGATCCCGACGACCACTTTGACGAAATCCTGTCCCGGACCGGGACTGGTCATCGCGCAGCCACTGAACGAAGCGACGCTGTTGTAGACCGTCGGCGCACTCATCGCCAGATTCAACACAGATGTACCCGCCATCGAGATCCCCCCGAGTGCGTTCTCGCCCGTCGTATCGAAATACTCGTCGATCACGTGCGGCAGTTCCGACGTGAGAAACGTGGTCCACCTGTTCACGCCGTTGTTGTCGTTGATCTGTGCGAGCCCCGGATCCGGCCGCAACCAATCGGTGTAATAGCTGAACGCCCCGTCCAACGGAGTGACCACGTTGACGTGCTTGTCGGCGAAGAACTCCGGCACGTCGGTACGTACCGACCATGTCGCGTCGTTCTTCCCACCATCCACCCCGTTGAGCAGATACAGCGTCGGCGCGGGTGTCGACGTGTCGGCTGGGCGAAGCACCTGGACCGGAATTCCGCGATCCATCGACGGTGAATACACGACGATGTCTACGAGGCGGCCTTGCGCGGGTACGGCGCTGATCACGCGTGGACCGCCCGTCTCGGCCACTGCCGGCGACGACACGACAAAGAGAACGGTTGCGGCCGTCGCAGCACCGATCAATGCACGCGCTATGCGGATACCTCTCATGAAAACGTCCCTCGAGTTGCCGAGCACAGATGGACATTATTGCCCGAAATGTTCCGTTTCGAGGGCAAACGACCCAGTCACGACTACCGTCCGACCGCCCGGCGTAATCGAGGAAAACCCCCAACGATAACCTGAACGAGACCTTCGCACGCACCCTTGTTCAGGAGAAAAGATGGCCGACTTCCTCTATGAGGACCTGTTGCCGATCGGTGAGGACACCACCGAGTACCGACTGCTCACCACTGAAGGGGTGTCGACAGTCGAAGGCCCGGACGGTCGGACCTTCCTGAAGGTCGAGCCCGAAGCGATGCGTCTGCTGACCGAAACGGCTCTGCACGACATCTCCCACTACCTGCGCACCGACCACCTGACGCAGCTGGCGAGCATCCTCGACGATCCCGAAGCGTCCAACAACGACAAGTTCGTTGCTCTCGATCTCCTGAAGAACGCAAACATCGCAGCCGCTGGTGTTCTCCCGATGTGCCAGGACACCGGTACCGCAATCGTCATGGGCAAGCGCGGACAGCACGTATTGACCCCCGGTGATGACGAGCAGTCCATCGCCCGCGGTGTGTACGACGCCTACACACGCCTCAACCTGCGTTACTCGCAGAACGCCCCCATCACGATGTGGGACGAGAAGAACACCGGAAACAACCTCCCCGCACAGATCGAGCTGTATGCCGATACTGCTGCCGGACACGAGAACTCGTACAAATTCCTGTTCATGGCCAAGGGCGGCGGCAGCGCAAACAAGTCCTACCTGTACCAGGAAACCAAAGCGATCCTGAACCCCGACTCGATGATGCAGTTCCTCGAGGCAAAGATCCGCTCGCTCGGTACCGCAGCGTGCCCGCCGTACCACCTCGCGATCGTCGTCGGCGGCACGTCTGCCGAGTTCGCGATGAAGACGGCCAAGTACGCGTCCGCGCACTACCTCGACGAGCTCCCCACCGAAGGCGCCATCACGGGCCGCGGCTTCCGCGATCACGAACTCGAGAAGAAGGTCTTCGAGCTCACGCAGAAGATCGGCATCGGCGCACAGTTCGGCGGTAAGTACTTCTGCCACGACGTCCGCGTCGTCCGTCTCCCCCGCCACGGCGCTTCGCTGCCCGTTGCCATTGCCGTGTCGTGCTCCGCAGACCGTCAGGCCAAGGCCAAGATCACGCCCGAAGGTGTCTTCCTCGAACAGCTCGAATTCAACCCGGGCCGTTTCCTGCCCGAGGTCACCGACGCGCAGCTCGACTCCGAAACCGACGGAATCTCCGGAACCGGCAAGGGCGCAGCGGTCAAGATCGACCTCACCAAGCCCATGGCCGAGATCCTCGCCGAGCTGTCCAAGCACCCGGTGAAGACGCGTCTGTCGCTCACCGGTCCGTTGGTCGTGGCCCGCGACATCGCGCACGCCAAGATCAAAGAGCGCCTCGACGCCGGCGAGGAAATGCCGCAGTACCTCAAGGATCACCCGGTGTACTACGCCGGACCTGCCAAGACTCCGGATGGAATGGCCTCCGGTTCGTTCGGCCCGACCACGGCCGGCCGCATGGACTCGTACGTCGAGCAGTTCCAGGCCGCTGGTGGCTCGATGATCATGCTGGCCAAGGGAAACCGGTCCAAGCAGGTCACCGACGCGTGCAACACCCACGGCGGTTTCTACCTCGGATCGATCGGTGGACCGGCGGCTCGTCTGGCACTCGACTGCATCAAGAAGGTCGACATCCTCGAGTACGCCGAACTGGGTATGGAAGCCGTCTGGAAGATCGACGTCGAGGACTTCCCCGCGTTCATCGTCGTAGACGACAAGGGCAACGACTTCTTTGCCCATACCGGAGAGGTAACCCTGACGATCGGCAAGCGTCCGGGTCTGTAGACAGTCCGATAGCAAAGAGCCCCGGCGAATTCCGATTCGCCGGGGCTTGTTTGTGGGTTTGTCAGGTCCAGAGAGCAGCTACAAAAACAGTCACGACGGACAGTCCGCCGACCACGTGTACCAGGTTGGGGTTTGGCTGCCCCTTCTTCTGCCTGGCCCGCGTGATCTCCGCCAACGCGACGATGGCCAGTGAAAGTACAAGCTTCACAGCGATCTTCGCGTGAATGTAATTCTTGTCCAGGGCGCCTTCGCCGAGTCCGACGATGATGAGACCGGACAGGAACTGGACGCGCGCGCCCCAAACCATGACCTCGGTGATCTTCGGAGCCTTCAGGACTGTGAAATAGCTACCGACAAGGGCCGCCATACCGAGCAGATGAATAACTACAAAGATATTGTAAAGAAATGACATATCTGCACTGTAGCGCCTAGTTCACGCCGCTTTTACCGAACTCCGCTATCAGTTACAGGATTCCGGCGTCCCGGGCCGCATCGCGGTATTTAGCGGCGAGCGTATCCACCGTTTCGTGCGCATTGAGCCCACTCGGATTGGGCACGATCCAGAGTTTCGCCCCCTCGAAATCATGGTCCTGATGGCCGGCCTTGGCTTTCTTGTTGCCGAAAGCTGTTCGATAGGCGGTGATCCCGGCGAAGGCAACAACAACAGGCTTGGTTTCCTGCACGACGTTTCGCACCCGAACTCCACCCGCTGCCAGCTCCTCCGGCGTCAATTCATCGGCGCGCGCCGTTGCCCGCACAGCGAGATTCGTGATGCCCACTCCCCGATCGATCAGGTGTTGCGTGTCTGCTGCCGACATACCGTCTGACGGATCTATCGGGCGTTCGATGATGCCTGCCCGCAACAACGCCGGATAGAAACGGTTACCCGGCCTCGCAAAATGCGCACCAGTTGCCGCCGTCCACAATCCCGGGTTGATACCCACGAACAGCAATCGGCAACCCGGTCCGATCAGATCGTCGATCTCGGCGTCGCGATACGACTCCAACTCCGCGCGCGTGAATCCCATAGTGCCAGTACATCAGACCCGCCGCGCAAAGGTATCGCGCACCTCGTCGATCGCGTCATGCATCAACTGTTCGTAGTGATCGATATCCGCAATCGCCGACGGACTGGTTGTGATGCTGATGGTCACGGTGTCACCGATTCCATGGACACCGTGAGTGAGTGACATGACCGGCGACAGGCTCGGAAACCCTGCCGTGAATCGCACCGTTGCGCCGCCGAACACCAAGTCCGCGGCTCCGCGAGCAACACTCGACACCACCGTATTACCCGTCACCGTCTCGGGAATCGCGGTGAAGTCGTATTGCTGCACGCCCCAACGAATCAGCGGCCCCGGAACAGCCTCGAGCGCCCGGTCCGACGCCGCACTGGATGGGTGCGCTGCTCGCGCTCGGCGCTCGGCCAGCGATTCCGTGATGCGTTCGGCTCGCTCGCGAAGATCGGCCACCTCCGGAAACAAACCGACACCTGCGTTCCGGAAGTGGTTGCGCGATTTCGGTTTTCCATCCTTCGCGATCGTGACCTCCGCGCCCAACTCAGGAGGAACGACGCCATCGGCGGCCAGCAGGTACTTGGTCATGGCCACCGAGATAGCCGTCATCGCCCCCACTGTCACGGAGACCCCGTCGGCTCGGAGATCTGCCGCGTCGCGCACGACCATCCGAACAAGCCTGTGCGCATCCGGGGCGATGTTCGAGGTAACCTTCGGACGGTTCGGGGCCTGCGGCGCAACAACTCCCGACTCGGTATCGGCCTGGAGTTGTAGCTGAGCCTGATGACCCGCGCGGCCGTCGCGAAACAGTCGGTAGATCTGGCCGGGCAGGCGCAGTGCTGCCCGGGCGAGTATTTCTACCGAACTGATCGAGCGTCTGTCGATCTCTGTGCTTTTCGGCTCGTCTGCCGAGAACAGCGTGCGGGCAACAGCACTCGCCCGCTTGCCGTCCGCCAGCGAATGAGCCACTTGCAGAACGGCAATCAACGCAGGGCCGTCGCAGCGCGGTGCGCCGCGCACGCCTTCGAAAAGATGCAGCAGCCAGGGTGTCGCGCGCGGATTGACGTGGTTCTCGAGCAACACCTCGATCGCGTTGATGCACTGCTCCCACGAAGAGTCGGGAAGTCGATGCGTCACGACCAACGACTGGTCGACCGGCATCGGTTCCCACAGCGGATAATCCAGATGCCACGGCACTTCACGAATCCGCACGCACAGATCCGGAATCGACGACGCGCGATCGAGGACCGCGCGTCGTACATCCTCGAGCGATTCCGATTGCCCCTCGAAGCAGTACAGCAGGAGTTGATCGTTGGGGATCTTTTCCGAAATCCAGAAAGTTTGGGCGTCGGTGGGCGTCATCCGTAACACCGGGTGACGGTACCACCGCGGCATCAGCCCTTTTCGGCTTCGGCTTTCAACTGTGCAAGGCCCTTCTCGAAGTCCTTGCCCACCATCTTGTCCATGCTGAAAATGAATCCGAAAATCTTGAAGAAGAAGTTCTTCTTCCCTGTCATTTGCCATGTCACCCGAGTCGAACTGTCCTGCGGTTCGAGAAGAAACGTCGTGACGTTCTGCGCTTTGAACGGTTTGAGGAAGGAAAGATCCAAGACAACACGGCTACCCGGCACCGATTCGGTGATCTTCATCGAGCCTGAACCGGCCTTCTTGTTGCCAGACCAGGCGTACGACGCACCAACACCGGAATCCGGTCCCGAGTATGTCCGCTGCATCGCCGGGTCCAGTCCTTCCCACGGGGACCAGGTGGTCCAGCGGTGGAAGTCGTTGATCAGATCGAAGACTGTGGCAGCCTCCGCATTGATCACAGCGGAGCGTTCGACAAGAAACTCGTCGGAATTCGGTGAAGCCATAGTCGTCTCTCCAGAAGTTCTCGGGGCGATCAGTCTGACGGAATTATCCACCGTGACGCTGCCGCCGTCGAGACAGAACTCAATCGCGCAGGCACAGGCAGAAGTGATGGCCGACCGGGTCGCGGTAGACCCGGAAAGTCGGATGCTCAGCAATCCCGTCGACGCGTTGCGCTCCGAGGCTCAGTACCCACTCCTCGGCCGGGTCGAAAGCCTCTACCAGGAGATCGAGGTGGATTCCCACACCCACCTTCGGCCAGTCCACCGGAACAAAACCCGGGGCAAGTTGAAACGCGAGTCGTTGACCTGGCAGGCCTTCGATGACGTGCCAATCATCCTCCGCGCGAACAATTCTCCATCCGAGAACCTGTTCGTAGAAGCGTGCCAGCGCAGCCGGATCCGGACAGTCCAGGACTGTGTAGTCCATTCCGATATCCGGGTGCATCGCTAAGCCTTCTTCTCCGCAACTTTCTTACGCACGAAGATGAGTGGGAGCAGCAGAGTCGCGAGGGCCGTGACAAGCCACACGAGGACCGTGCTCATAATCCACGTCGACACACCGGTGATTGTCAGCCCGCCGAAAATCGATGCGATCAGCAGAGCGACGAAAGTCGAGACCAACCCGATTCCGCCGAGGAATGCCGGCGCGTGGCGCTTAGCCATTTTGGCGATGAACGGCGACAGGACCGACTGCGCGATCGCAAAGATGACAACCGCCGTGATGAAACCCGACGCGCTCACAGAAAACCCCGAAAGCAACCACGTCGCAACAAGAAGTCCGACCGCGGCAGACCCGAGGAATATCGCGGCGCGAATCAGAAAACTAATCATTAACCGATCCTATATGCCCGATATACGTCACGGCAGCACTTCACAATCCGAGAGAATCCTGAACGTCGCGCAATGCCCGCGCCGACGCATGCAGACCCTCGCGTTCACCTTCCGACAACGGCACCTCCAGCACTCGGCCGGCTCCGCCGCCACCAACCAGCGTTGGCAACGACAGACATACCCCTTCGAGGTCGTGCACCCCGTTCTGCAGGGTCGAAATCGGCAGCACCCGCTGCTCGTCGCGCAACACCACCTCCACCATGAAGGCGCTCGACAATCCGATGGCCAGATTGGTCGCGCCCTTGCCCTCGATGATCTGATACGCGCTTTGCACCACCGCGGTCGCGACCTCGTCACGGATCGCGCTGTCGAGTGTGTTCCCCGAAGGACCCACAAATGCCGTCGCCGGAACCCCGCCGATGGTGGCGCTGGACCACAAAGGAATTTCGGAGTCCCCATGCTCGCCAACGATGAAGGCGTGCACATTCTCGACCGCCACGCCCAACTTCGACGCCATGAGAAAGCGCAGACGTGCTGTATCCAACACCGTCCCGGATCCGAAAATCCGGTGACGGTACGGCCGACCCGCGGCCTGAACCGCTGCGTACGTCGCGATGTCGACGGGATTGCTGACAAAAAGAATGATTGCTTCGGGCGACTGCGAGAGAAGTTGCTCCGTCAAGGTCTGCACGATCTTGACGTTGACCGCCGCCAACTCGAGACGGGACTGGCCGGGTTTCTGTTTGGCTCCGGCTGTCACTACAACCAGATCGGACCCTGCGGTGACCGCGATGTCGTCACCACCGTCCACCGAACACGGTGGGGTGAACTGAGTGCCGTGGTTGAGATCGAGCACTTCCGCTCGCACCTTCGCGGCGTTTGTGTCGTAGAGGGCCAGTACGTCCGCTGATCCGCGGATGAGGCACGCATAGGCGATAGCCGTGCCGACACTGCCGGCGCCGACGATGGAAACCTTCTTCTTCCGAGAGCGATATGCCGTCGTCATATCTTTGATGTTGCGCCCTTTATAACGATTCTGCAGGATATCGGGATTGCCAGCGTTCTCTCAGGCTTTGATCGCAGACCTCTCAGAATTGCCGTAGACCATGGTGAACATGACAGAGGTAACGGTTTTTGCAGTCGGCGGCACCGGCGAGTCGTACGACGGTGACACCCGCACCCACGTTGTCGGACTACTGAGCGCTGTCACACGTGAACTCGACGATCGGTTCGACGCGAAGTGGGTGAGCTACCCCGCATCGTACGGACCTGTTGCCGACGGCGGCTCCAGTTTTCGCCGGAGCACCGAAATGGGCGCCCGGGCACTCTTGGCAGCTCTCGCCGAGGTCCGCGGACCCGTCATGCTCATCGGATACTCCCAGGGATGCTCGGTTATTCGCACCGCCCTGCCAGAAGCGAACGGCAGCAACATCATCGGGATCGGGCTGATCTCCGATCCGCAGCAACCAGTGGGGGTTCTCCCAGGTTGCGACGGGTACGGCGTCGCCGGCGACGGACCTGAAATTCCGTCCTGGATTCCGGCCAAGTGGATCGGGCATCCGCAGGACTTGATCTGCAATGCCAGCGACGACAGCTACATTCGTGATATCGCCGACCTCACTGGCTGGATGTCCTTCACCCAAGCGCGAGTGTGGGCGAACAAGGTGTGGGAACTGCTCCGCAGCAACACATTTCAGAACGCGCAGAAGACTCGATTCAGCCCGAGCCAATGGCGCAAAGATCTACGACGCCTACGCACCGCCTTCCTCGAAGTCCTCGGATACCTACCGAGCCTTGTGAGCTGGCGACGCTTTCAGATCCGGAACCCCCGTGGCGGCCGGCATGTCAGCTATGCGAGCGAGGCCTTCGACGCCAGCGGACGCACGGGTTGCCAAGTGCTGGCTGATTGGATGACGGCACAGGCTCAGGACGTCAGGGAGCACGTCCCCGCAGCCTGAATCTGCAGCCCTGCGGGTAGGCGCCGCTACGCCGGCTCTCTCATCACTCCGATATGGCGCACCGTCCCGGACAGACCCGGAAGCTCTTGCGCGTCAGACCACGTGCTCAACCCATCCGTGCTGTCGGAATAGAGATACTTCCCCTCGGTATAGGCGTCGAGATAGAGCCGCCAGGTGCCGTCCGGCAACTGAGCCAAGGCTGGGCCCTCCACCAAGGTGCCCCAATTTCCCGGCGGGACAAAGGAATAGGGTCCCGTCGCCGACGGCGCGACCGCATGCTCGATGACCTTCTTCGTCTCGTTCTTGGTGAACGCATGATAGGTCGATCCCACCTTGACCACGGTGGTGTCGATGTGGTCCGCACCGATCCCGGCGAGCGGAACAGGCAGGCTCCACAACCGCAGCGACGGTTCCAGTGCCGTCATCAGATACGGCACAAATCCTCCACCGGTCGACATAGACACGATGACGTTGACGCGGCCGCCGTCGACGAACCACTCGGGCGCCCAGGCTTTGGTGACGAACGGTGACAACGACGGGCCGTCGCTGAAGCCGGCCGACCCCGAGAAACCCGGCGGGCTCGCTGAACCCGTGCCGTCCCCGGTGCCTGGCATGAAGGCACAGCAGAACGGGAGTGAATAGTTCGCCAGAGGTGTCCAGGTGATGCGGTCGCTACTGCGTGCGAAGCCGATACTCGTTCCGCCCGTTGTGTAGGTGAGGTAATACATTCCGTCTGTATTCCGGAAGATGCTCGGATCACGTACCAGCCCGGACGGGGGCCGATACGCCGACGGTTTGACGAGTTGGAATCCAGTGCCGTCCGCGGACTCGAATACATCCATGTCGCGATCGCTGGCATTGCTGAACGCCACCATCGTGTACCGCCAGGCCGACGGCTCAGCGCCGCTGGCCGGGGCCGCGACCAGCAATCCCGCGACAACAAGCATCACCATCGATACAGCAGAAAGGACGGTCCGTTTTGTCGGATTCACCGGTGAAGTATCTACGACAACAGGCGAACCATGCGCAACTTTGACCGCAGGTGTCGCTGGATCGTTACCGACGATGGCGAGGACGCCGTTATAGGTACCTGGATAGGTAGTTCAGCGGATGTCTCCAGCCGTCCCCCGCCCGCATTCTGAATCGGTACTTATTCAGGCGATGAAAGGTGACTTCAGGTGATGACCTTGGCGGATCAGCTGGACAACTGTGAATACCTACTGGCTGACGCGGAACTCACCGACAACGGTGATGCAGTCCGGAGGTTCAGAGAACATCGCCTCAGGTTGGTCGAACAGCTGTCCCGGCTGAGGGCCTCGGGTCGTCACGTGTAGGAATCAGACGCGCACTTCGGATTTTCCTGAACCGAGAATCTCTGGGTGGCCACCGCTCCGAGTTGGTCCCGGCGTCCCCGCGGGGACGTCTCCGTCAAGGCCCACACCGAATCACCGCTGATCAGCAGTCGATGGGATGATGACCTGCGTGTCCATGTCCCCACCGCTGCCCGTCAAGAACGGAGTTGGCCCGACGCGCCTACGCATCCCACCGTCCGGGCCGTGGGCGACGATCGCCGAGTACGTCGTGGCGAAGTTCGACCATCTGGACGCCGAAAACTTATATCGGCGGTTCGACGACGGCGAGTTCGTGGGTATCGACGGCCACCCGATCTGCCGGAGCACCGAGCTCAGCGCGCACCGGTTCGTCTGGTACTACCGCGAGTTACCGGCGGAGGACCCGGTGCCGTTCCACGAGGAGATCCTGCACGTCGACGACGACCTCGTCGTGATCGACAAGCCACATTTTCTCCCGACCACCCCCAGTGGGCGCTACCTGCGCGAGTCTGCGCTTGTCCGACTGCGGGTCCGCCTCGACAACCCAGATCTGACCCCGATCCATCGACTCGACCGCGGCACCGCAGGCGTGGTGATGTTCTCGGCCCGCCCCGCGACGCGCGGCGCGTACCAGTCACTGTTCGAGAAGCGGCAGGTCACGAAGGTCTACGAGGCGGTGTCGGCGCGACCGCCCCGGTGGGTCCAGGGCGCACCGGGGCTCAGCGAATCCAACGGTCCCCTCGT
The DNA here is from genome assembly GCF_002300185.1 of Rhodococcus sp. ACPA4. NCBI lineage: Bacteria > Bacillati > Actinomycetota > Actinomycetes > Mycobacteriales > Nocardiaceae > Rhodococcus > Rhodococcus sp. ACPA4. The sequence continues at coordinate 1,111,054 of NZ_NSDY01000002.1, read as the reverse complement.
CTACCGCAACCACATCGAAGCTCGGCGCGGCGAGTTGCGGGTCCTCGTCGACGACAACCGTGAACCTAACTCCGAGACCATGATCGAGGCGCGAGGGACGGGCGTGAGCGCCTCCGGACGTACTGTGCTGCACACGGTTCTACGTCCGCACTCCGGACGGATGCATCAGTTGCGGGTGCATTTGGCGGCTCTCGGCGCCGGGATCCTGGGCGACCGGCGATACCCCGACCTGTTGCCCGACGCGCCGGATGATCATTCCCTCCCACTCCAATTGCTCGCGAGGGAACTCGAATTCACCGACCCGTTGTCCGGGAGACCGCGGCGGTTTGTCACACGTCGGACGCTCAGCGAGATGCCTGTGGGGTGAGGACCAGACGCCGCAGGGCGATTATGCATACGCGCGGCTGATAACCCACGCGAGCGCATAATCGCCCTGCGACAGTACAGAGGATTTAGACGTTGAAGCGGAACGCTAGCCCAAACTCGCTTTCCGCGCCTACCTGCACAAATGTGAGTTCAACGCGCACCGCTAGCCCCGTTTTAGCCCCAGACCGGCGCGTCTAGATCTGCAAACCGGACAGTCAGGCAAGATGTGTCCATGGCAAAGACATACAAGACGTCCGAGGTGTTCGGAATCAGTCGCGAGATACCGCTCAACTACGCATACCGCAAATCCGTCGATACCGAGATGGTGAACAGCCTGGCTAGAGACAAGCATTTGGTTATCTACGGGAGCTCGAAGCAGGGAAAAACATCACTGCGGAAGAACCACCTGGATCCGTCTGAGTACGTCGTCGTAACGTGTCTGAACACTTGGAACCTACCGCAACTGATGAGTTCAGTCCTTAAGCAACTCGGGTACACCGTCGAGCAGTCGACAACCATTGCAACATCCGGGGAAGCTAAAATCACCGCGAAGGGTGGATTTAAGGCCAGATTGTTCGGCAATGGTGTAGATGCAGAAGTAGGCACTGAGCTTACAGGTGCCCGAGGCAAGGAGGTGACCGAAGTTGCCTTGGAGTTGGATCCAGCCGATGTAAATGACATAATCACAGCCCTGGAACGCGCAAAATTTACAGGATGGATAGTTCTGGAAGATTTTCACTACTTGCCGGACGAAACCCAGAAACGCTTCGCAGTTGCATTAAAAGCTTTTCATGAAAGCTCAAAGTACACGTTTATCATTATCGGAGTTTGGCTACAGGAAAATAGATTGGTCCAGTACAACGGTGACCTCACCGGCCGCGTGACCACGATCAACGCGGATAAGTGGAGCAGTGCCGAACTTCTTGATGCCATTCACCAGGGCGAGCAACTCATCAATGTGGAATTTGATGACAATTTTAAGAATTCATTAGTCGACGAATCATACGACAGCATTTATGTCGTGCAAGAGAGCTGCTTCCAAGCGCTCGAACAGAGCGATATATACGAGACGGTCAAAGTCAAGAGAACCATCGGCGGGGATGCCAAAGCTATCGTTCGAGATGTTGTAAATAGACAGTCTGCTCGGTATATGGACTTTCTGGTTGGATTTGCACAGGGTTTCGGGTCAACTGATCTTCAGATGTATAAATGGCTACTTGTTCCCATCATCATGACGCCGGTATCGGAACACGAGACGGGGCTTGAATTGCGTGAGATTCGCCGTATCCTCGCGGCATACCATCCTCGCGGCGAAGACCTGAACGCAGGAAACGTCACACAGGCGCTGCGAGCATTCGCTAGCCTACAAGTACAGCATGGAATGACCCCGATCGTTTTTGACTACGACTCGGCACATCGACAACTGAATGTCGTAGACCGTAGCTTCCTGATTTGGCTGAATCAGCAAGACAAACGCGAAGTGTTGGAAAACATCGATTTGCCTGGTGACATCGCCGACACCTGGCAGCAAAAGATCGTGCAGACCAGGTCTAACCCCTGATTGCTCGCACGTTCGTTGGCTCCGGTGTTGCTGCCGGGGCTGCGAATGCAGCACCCATTGCATCGGTAACGGCATCGCTGGCGTCTTCGTACAGATGGCCGTAGATATCCATCGTCACCTTGAACGAGCTGTGACCCAGATGCGCCTGGATCGCCTTGGCAGGTACGTTGGCGGCAATCAGCAAGGCCGCGCAGGTATGCCGAAGGTCGTGAGCGCGCAGCTTGCTCGGCATTCCCGCGAGCTGGACTGCCTTCTTCCAGTAGGTCAGATAGAAGTCGCGGCCCCAGTGCATCGGCGTCGAACCGTAGGGACTGTTCGCACTGACGAGCGGGGTCGGCCAGACGTACATATCCGGGTCGAAGGCTCCACGCTTTGCTTGACCTTCCGCGTGGGTGGCCAGGGCATCGGCCAATGCTGCCGGTAGCGGCACGGTGCGCGTCTTGTTGGTCTTAGGCGGCACCACGTACCACTCCCCCGAGTTGATGGTGCTGATGGACTCTGAGACCGTCACCCGATTCCGCAAGAAGTCCACGTTCTCCCACCGGAGGCCGCATATCTCGCCAGCGCGCATTCCAGTCTGTGCCCCAAACCGAACCAGCAGCCCCAGTCCTGAAGCGTCGTCGGCGTTAACCCCCTCGCGCACAAGCCCTTCCATCGCAACGGCCAACTGTTCCACCTGACGAGCAGTCAGGAACGCCGGCTCCTCACGGTGATGCTTGGGCATGTCGTCGCGAGTGAGTCCGTTAGCCGGATTGCCACGCAGGTACCGTGCTCGCACTGCTGCGTCGAGAACTTGGTTCATCACTCGCACTGCGTTCCCCACCGTGCCCGCTGCCAGCGGAGCGCCTACCGGTTCAGGTTCGCCGTTCTGTCGTCGTTGCTCCGCAAGCCGTTCCTTACGTTGCTGGTCTCGCAGGGTGTTCGTGTTGGACAGGTCTGCCTCACCCTTGTTGTTGTGGTTGATCCGCTTGCCGTGCAACGACAGGTCGGTGATCCACGCAGCGATATCCAAGGTGGTGATGCTGCCAATTGGCCGATCCGCGAAGGTGGGATAGAGCCGCTGATCCAAGATCGTCCGGTACGACCGCGCCGTCTTTGGTCGCAGGTTGCGACTGCCGAACCACAGTTCCGCTACTTCACGGAAGGTGCGGCGAGCTTCGTTGGGGTCGATGTAGTCGCCACGATTGCGATCGCTCTTGATGTTGTCGAGAAACTTCTTGGCCTCAGTCTTGGTTGTAAACGTCTTGCTGCGACGTTTCCCTGCGTCGTCATACCACCGCGCCTGATAGCGCCCTGTGGTCTGCTCCCTGATCGCGTAGCGATTGGCTCCCATATTCCCGCTCCTCTAATCCATTGTCCCGCAACCTGTCTACGCCAGCGTACATGTCCAAACGTTCAGCTCACACGCCATTTACGCTGTCAGACTTGATGTTTCACCTGCACGGATCGGCTAGAGTGACCCACTCCTAGCCCTGATCTAGCCCCAAAATGGCGATTTCACAGGAGATTTCGGGATTCACACGTCGGATGTGCGCTTGACCTCTCGCCAACCTGTGCGCGGGCGCACCCAGCCACCGCAAGCCCGCACACAGGACGCTCAGACGGCAACGAACGGCCTACCTGCCCCTGCGGCGGCGCGCGTACGGCGCGGGTGGCGGCGATGTGTCACGTAGCTGATTCAACGCATCCTCAAGCGAGAGAAGACCATTCATCGGAACGGCATCGCGAACGACTACCGGCGCAGGTAATTCACTGACAGCAGGACGCGCCGACCTCGAGTCAACGTCGTCGCGGTTGTGGCCATCCAAGTCGTCACCTCCGTCATCTACCAGTTCGGCGTCGATCCAGCCGAAGGCGGATTCGTCCACAACGCTTCGCGCTGCACGGCTTTCGGCTCTGCTGCCACCGACGAACATATCCGTGAGCAATTCCTCGAAAGGCTTCGTCGGACCGACCTGAACTTCGACGGCCGTCTTCTCGGTGATGCCAATCCGCGAGAGAGCATCTCGCACAGCCGCAAGCCTGAGAGCATCGGGAACGTCAGGATCATCAATAGCTATGCGCAGCAATTCTTTTGCGAGTTTGTCGCCAGCCATCTCAAGCCGGATGCGCGCCTTCTCCTTCACTTGGGGAGCTCGGCCTCCGTGAGTCGTGCAGACCGTCGCACCGGTGACGCGCTGCTTGCGGCAAGGAACGCCGTTGGACCTGTGCGCAGTGCAAATGCTTTCTGGCCGAGGGGTTCTGCCGTCCTTCCACTCCACAATACGATTCGATGGGTTCTGAGATTCATTCTGTTCGAACATTGAGATTCCTCTCGTTGATTGGTGTTCGGATTGTCCGCGAGGTGTGTATCGACCGCCGCGGAGCACGTCTGACGTAGTGCTTGACGCACTTGTGGCGTAGTACTGTGCCGTGCATTTGTGCAGGTAAGAGGCATATTTTGGCCTTGACGTGGTGTGACGTAGTAACCACCTACCCTTGGGGCTTGTAACGTAAATACACCCCCACTGCCCCATACACGATGCCCCACACACCAGCACCCTGTTAATTTTCTATATAACCAGATACAACACTTTTACTACGTCAACTACGTCAAACTGTTTAAAAATAGCCCTTTACCTGCACAAATGCGTGACGTAGTGCTGAACAACCAGCACCGTCAAGCTACGTCACTGCTACGTCAACCCCTGTGACTGCAGTCGAGACCTGCAGACCGTCAGCGATCCACTTATGCTGCGCCACTGACGCTCTGCGATTCAACGGTCAGTTCGCGGTCTTGTACCTAATAGTCCGCGACTCAGGTTCCTTCAAAGCGAGCCCGTAGTACGTCGGCTTCCTGTCCTCCCCCTTGTCTTTCTTGTCGCGATGGGCGTCGGGATGCGATGCAAGCATGTAGGACTTCAGCTCAGCTCCGAACTTGTTGCTCGCCAACGGTCGATGACCGTTCTGCTCACACCACGTTCTGTAGGTGACATAGAGGTCTTTCGTCCAAACCCATCGCTCGGGGCCGACTTCGCAGCTCTCGCGGACGAAAGCTCCGAGGGGTGAACCGATCTCGGCGGCATCCTGTAGCACTTCGCGGCCGGACTCCGGTTGCACGAACCGCCCTCGAGCGTTCAGGCGATTCAGTCCGTCCAAAGCCCAGTTGAGAATCCCCGACGCTTCTCCCTTCAGTTCCTCGTCCAGCCCGGAATTCATGGCCTCCGTCCCGCGGAACTTGCGGTTCATCGCCAAGGTATAGAGGCGATCCAGCGGAGCACCGGAGTTGTCGGGGAAATGCGGCGCGTGGTTTGACGTGAACATCATCCGGCCGGGAAGCGTTCCACTCCAGTCAGTTCTGTTCTTTCTTCGGATGGCAATCGCATCGCCTCCGATGATCTCCTTGAACTTCTCAACTGTGTTTCTCGCGTTCGCGCCGAACGTTGCGTCAGGGAACGACAACAACAACTTGCCGATTGCACCTTCCAGACCAAAGTTGTCGTTGGTCAGTTGGCTGGTACTCATCGGTCCGACGTTCGTCTTTCCGATGAGCATCTCCAGCACACCGCGAACCTTGGACTTGCCGGATCCAGCGACGCCTTGAATGTAGAGCGCGGCTTGCAAGTCCGTACGCCCCGAAATCACATACCCGAACCACTCCTGCAGGAGCTGAATCGCTTCCGGGTCGTCTGCGAACCACTGCTTCAAGCTCCGCAGCCACAGCTCCGGGGCTGGCGCATCTCGTTCGTACGCGAACGGCAAAGACGACTCGTTGAAGAACTCCCTCGTACACGCAACGAACTCTCGATCGGTCCAGCGGAACAGGCCGTTTTTGAACGCGATCCAATGCTGCGGGTCGCCGTAGACGTGGCCACCCGCGACCGTGCCGTCGGCGCTGATCCACGCGGGCACTGGCGTGTCGCTCTTCACCAGAGAGATGTCACGGAGCGCATCCATCACCTCACCTAGACTGCGCCGGTTGGGATTCCACGGAAGCGGAGTTTGCTCCATGCCGTCGTCATTCTTCGCGGACTTGAGATACATCCCCTTCTCAAAAATCTTCCGAAGGTCTGAGCTGACATCGTTCTTACCGACGCGGCTCCAGTGTGAGCCGGTCCAGATCATCCAATCCTCTTGCCAGAAGAGCGGAGAGCCACCGCTGAACGCCTTCCGTTCGACCAGCTTCCTAGCGACCTTCGTGGGTTCGTTCGGATTAGGCCAGTGATTCACAGCCTCTGCTTCCATCTGCGCCCTGGCGTGCCTCACATCGCCGTCATCGACTGCACGGAGGAGCCGCGAGCGTCGCCTCTGCTCATCACCCCTTCCTGTCGGTTTCGTCTCGGCCGAAGAGTCGGCCGATCCAAAGCGCATATTCTGAGTGCCGTCCTGGTTCTCTATGAGGTCGTAGAACATGTCAGGCCTCCACTTCAGCCGAAGCAGTCAGCGCGATACGCTCGCGATCTCCGTCTGCCGGAGCCTGATACCGCGCCGACGAGACGGCACCCTTGACCGCCCGATTGAAGTCGTCTTCAGCAGCAACCTGCGAACGCCCCTCACCAGCCAGCTCGCCTTCGCGACGAAGCTTCATCGTCTCCTGATATGCGTCACGAATCAGGCCGAGCGCTAAACCGAGACCAGCTTCTCCTTCGGTGGCGCAATTGATGGCGTGGAATACGCGGTTCCGCATCAGGTTATGAGCCGACGTGTCGTCATCTGTACCGTGCGCGAACTTGTCCATCATGTCGCGGTAGTTGCAGTGCCACCGCAGGGCCGCGCCCATGTCGTCGTAATTGGCGTCCCAGCGGGGGACCGCCTGAATCCCTGTTCGGCATCTTCCAGATCGGTCGCAACCTTAGGAGTCGGTCGGCTCACCGGACCTCCCAGCGAACGAGCGTCTCGCCGATCCAACGTCGCGAGCAGCTTATTCCGGCTGACGGCGCGAGCCTCGGCGTTGACGGTTGCTGTCACGATGGGTCGATCGTCGTACTTGTTATTCACCGAACCGGGGCATCGCAACACACGGGCAAGCTCGTACACGTCGTCGATCCTCGCGCCAGGGTGTACTTCGTCCACGATCTGCTGCACCAGGCCACCGAAGCGTGCGAGCAGGATCTTCCAGGCCAGCCGGTCATCTTCGTCGTGGATCACGTTCGGGGAACTCACTGTATTGGCGATTCGCCAGAACGGTTGGAGTCCTCGCCCGGTCTCGATGAGCACCACAGGCTTGATACCGAGAGCGTTGGTCAGCTTCCCCACCACACGGTGGCATTCCTTTATCGACCCGAGGGCACCGCCCTTAACATCCAGGTCGGCAAACAGAGTCACCACGCGGGTGACGTCGATTTCACCACCGCGCCCGTACTCGAGACCCTCACGTCGAGGATTCACTCCAAAGTACAGATTGACGTCGTCGGGGATATCCAGCTCGGCAGCTTCGTATTCCACGAGAGGGTGCAGCTTCGAGTCGGTGCGGTGCGTCGCTGGATCTACAGCAAGCAGAGACGCAATCTCGTTGGATTGGAAGCCCAAAGCCCGCCATACGTCCGCAACGCTCGAAGCTTCTGTAACTTGTACCGGCACAACGGTACTGGTATTGTTAGCCACGGTTGACCCTTTCAAATGAAGATGGGAACCAGCCCGAAAAAGTCGCGATCTCGGAAGCCGATTTCATATTCAGCAGGCGCCCGTCGAACTCCTTGCCCAAGGTAGGACGGGCGTTTTGCTGTGCCATTACCAAGGCAATGCCTACCCTACCACCGCCATAAACACGGGTTATGTTGCTGCATAATACTTTTCAATGGAATAGCGAGGAGTTTCTCACCCATTCCAGCTCGGAATATCCGAGATTGCGTCGAGACTGCTCGCTGGTTGAATCCCACCCACCGCACGGCAATCATGAGGGCTCCCTCGCCGGGACGCACCAACTGAGGCTCCCGGGGTGCCGACGCTCGAGACTCTCACGGCAGTGAGCGCACACCCACCACACACCGACGTACTGACCGCGAGTCACCGTCAATAGTGAGCAACGTGTTCCGCCGTCTCGGTCAGGCCTGATCGGCCCTTCATGCCAAGAGCAACGGGTGCGTTTCAGTCGGCTCTTCACTTCGGGATTCATGGTTCCGGCCTTCTCCAACAGTTCACCGCTACCGAGCAGTTTCTCGACCGTCCAGGTACCACGGATTACAAAGGCAAGGCATTGATCCCACGCGGGCAAGACGATTGGCGCGAGCAGATGGTCGGGGTTGTTAGAGCTGAATTCGCCAATCGTCGGAGTACTCGAAAAGAGGCAGAAGCCAGGGTCATCCGGCTCACCGAAGAACCGAGCAGCCGCGCGATGCCGGTCTACCAACCTCAGCATCTTGCGATTCCCCAGCTCGGTCTTGCCGAACCCGCGATCGAAGCGCTCCACATCGCGAATCATCGCGCCGATACGATCAGCCTCGGCTCGTGTCCAGGCCGCCTCGTCAAACATTGCATTCATGCTGCACCGCCAGTCATCCATGCCAACGCCGAACGACGTGAGAAGAGATTCTTGTTCCCATGACGAACCCCACGAAGATCCTTGCGCAACACTGAAACTCGTACCATTCGGCGCGTAATGTGCGCATTGATCGCACTCAAGTAGGCGAACACCTGGCGTTCGTCCAGGTCGTTGACGTCCATAGGTTCGATCCCCGGCACGACGGGAGCAGGGCCAACTTCGATTTTTGTGACTGCGATCGCGGCGGGGTCTAGCGTCGCAGAAGCTTGACGAGACATTGCGGATTCCTCTCGGTTCAATCCGGGAGAACGCAAAAGAGCGAAACTCAATGCATCTCCCAGAAATTTCTGGAACTGATGCAGAGCTCCGCTCTCACATGATGACCCCAGGTCACCCACACATCTGGCCGCTAAGCCGGCGCGTTGAAAGCAACCTACCACGGGATGTAGCCACCACACAACGACGCGCAGCACTGAGCATGCTTCGCCCAAATCTGTTGCTGCACAGGGTGGTACACTTACATAAGGAGAGCAGTGCTCTCATTTTCTGCCACGCGGTTGTGTCGCGTCGTATTTCAGTTCGGTCGGAGACCGGCTTCCCAGAACCAGAGCAGGTGCTTGGTTCCATCGCCCGTCTTACAGCGATTTCTCGCTGATCATCGAATTGGAGCACCCAATGACCACTACTCGTTCAGCTGATACCCGCACTTGGAATTCCCGCCCGTTGCTCTCACACCCCGCTACCGCCGCCAGTTTGGCAACCGTCGAGGCCGTTGCTGCATTGTTTGCTTCAGGTGGCGACGGTGGTTATTCCGCGCAGGGCGACGTTCTGGTGAATCAAACTGCCGACGGCGTCGATTTAGCGAGTATCTGGAATGAAGTCGCCACGGCAATGTCGCTCTATAACCGTCAGCGGTCCGCCCTGGCTTCACTGATCAGCTACTCGACTACAAATGTCGGCGACGCGATTCCGCAGCAGGTCGCCGCTGAAAATTTCGAGGAAGCATCGGAGTACGGCGAGCCGGAAGGAATTCACAGCAATCCCGACGCCCTCCTCCTTGGCTATGACTTCAAGGATTACGACCTTGCGTCACGTATGACCTGGAAGTTCCTTCGAGCCGCATCAGCAGAACAGGTAAAAGCCAGCATCAACAGTGCGCTCGAGGCCGACAATCGCAAGGTCACCGGGACAGTGCTGCGGCGGTTGTTCAACCCGACGCAGGGCTTGAACGAGCATGGCCACCGCGTTTTCGGCCTGTGGAACGGTACCGACGGCATGACGCCGCCCCCGCATGCTGGAAGGACGTTTCTGGCGAGCAACTCGCACTATCTTGCGTCTGGGAATGCAGTGGTTGATCCGGGCGACTTGGTGGACGCGATCAATCAGGTGCGCAGCAAGGGATTCGGCACGAGCGGCAACACTCGCCTAATCGTTCTCTGCAATCCTGCAGAGGCTGAAGAGATATCGACGTTCCGTGCTGGGATCGAGACCAACGGAGTTGTCAGCAAGTTCGACTTCATTCCGTCGGCCAGCGCCCCGGCCTACTTGACGACCGAGAATATCGTCGGTCAAGTTGCTCCAGCGGAGTTCGGTGGTCTGGAAGTTTCCGGCAGCTACGGACCTGTGTGGATTATCCCCAGCTACTTTGTGCCACAGGGTTATCTGGCCGTAGTTGCGACAGGTGGGCCGAATAGCAGCCTGAATCCTGTTGCTTTCCGTCAGCATGTGAACCCCGCATATCAGGGCCTCAGGCTCTTGGCTGGCCGTGACCAGCGGTACCCGCTGCAGGACAGCTTCTTCCAGCGGAGTTTCGGCTGTGGTGTTCGATACCGCTCTGCTGCGTGCGTGGTTCAGGTAACTGCTGGTACGACCTACACCGCGCCGACTTGGGCGTGGTCGTGATGGCGCGCAACTCTGAAGCGGTTGCAGGCGAATATGGCTGGGGTCCAGGGTTGACGCCTCCGGGCCTGGAAGATGCCTCACTCAGCGAGGGCGGTCGCTATCGCGGCAAGACGCCTCCGATGGGCGATCCCGCTGGCCTACGTGCTCTGGCTGACGAACTCGCAGCGAGAGGTTGTGCCTGACATGGCCCGGAAGAGAAATCAGCGCCGAGACCGCCTTGGCCGGTTCTCTGGCGCGGGGACGAAGATCGCTTCTACGGCCAAGGGTGCTCGCACTGCGACCAAGGCTGCGACGAAGACCGGAGCCAAGAAAGTGGTGACGGGTATCGGCAACAGTTACGTGCCGGGTTCCTTCTCTAGAAACCTTGCCGTCGGCCAGACCGGCGAATTCAAGGGCGTGAAGGTCGGTGCTGAGTTCAAGACGCCGAATGGCCGGGGCGTGGTCGTTAAGGGTGCCGTGGGATATCGCGGAAAGCCCAACCGCCGTTTCGATATCACGCCCAGTTTGGACGTTCAGCAAAAGAAGCTGACCTTCGCAGCCAGGCCCAACCCCAACCGCAGAGCTGCCGCAGGCACGAAATTGAAGCGCTAATGCTTGACGTTGTGCCGGGTGCGCACACACGCACACCCGGCACGGCGAACCAGTTCGCTGGCTCGGTGGGCCTGTCTAAAAGGCGTTGCAGGCCAGTAGTTACCAACCACAGCACGCGCAACGGCACAGGCATTTCCGAGCGATACGTCCGCGACGATCACTTCCCTCCATCCCAATCGCTCGACTAAAACCGGACGCATGGTTCAATTCTGGCATTATCGCCCGGTGATTCCGCTGGGCTCTTCCTTTCAGGAGTCAGAATGAAGAGATTGTTTGCGGGTGCGTTTGCTGCCCTTGCTATATGCGGACTCGCTGGATGTGGGAGTGGAACCGCGAATGATGTCAATTCAGCCCCCACTCAGACCGTCGCCGAGGACGCCTCTCTCCGCGCGAAGGCGTGTGATGCGTATCAGGGAATGGGTGAGCGGCAATTGAGGCAGAGTGAGACGCTCAGGGAATCAATGGACAAATCTCTGTCGGCCGAGCAACGTGCGGATGCTCAGCGGCGACTCGACGCGATTCTCGCTGATAAATCGGTTTACGACGCGAATGTGAACCCTGACGAGTGCAGTGGACCTATCTGGGAGAAATACCACGCATCGGTGATACAGAACTCCGCCGACATTACCGCGACATCTGCAGCAATGGCCTCGGTCGCGGAGACGGGTGTGACCAACTGGAAGTACCTACAAAGCGAATACTCTAAGTTCCTCGGGCTGAACTGCGGCAACCTGAACGCGGCATACCAAGCTACGTGCCTCGGACTTCAGAACGCAGGGATCGACTCGTTCGCACGCGATGCCGAGGAGCTTCCTAAGAGCAAGGCCAGGTCCGATGTCCTTGGCGCTATTGAGAGATACAAAGAAAACCACGACACGTACACCGATGCTAGATGTGAGATGTCGAGAACACAGTCAGCTGGCTGCATCACGGCATCCCTCGGTATGTCGCTGACCTATGACAGCATCGTGTCGATCGTCAACCGCGAGGCCGCAGCCCAGTAAGTACGCCTTCCAACAAAAGAACCCCGCCGTACTCACGGCGGGGTTCTTTCGTATTCGAGGTCGGTGCTGCTAGCCCGGTTCTAGCCCCATCGCGAGCCGTTCCGGGGCTAATACGGGGTGCGCACGAAGCGAACACAGGACGACGGAAAACGTACTCTCACCAGCTTTTTTGCCGGAGGATCGCACTGCCCACCTGGGGAAACACAGCACCACTACACGTTGAAGCGGAACTCCACCACATCGCCGTCGGCCATGATGTAGTCCTTACCCTCCATGCGGACCTTGCCGGCAGCCTTGGCTGCGGCCATGGAACCCGCCTCGACGAGATCGTCGAAGGACACGATTTCAGCCTTGATGAAGCCGCGCTCGAAGTCGGTGTGAATGACGCCGGCAGCCTGGGGCGCGGTGTCACCCTTGTGGATGGTCCACGCGCGCGCTTCCTTCGGACCGGCCGTCAGGTAGGTCTGCAGCCCGAGGGTGTGGAAGCCGGTGCGCGCGAGCGCGTGCAGGCCGGGCTCGGTCTGACCGATCGAGTCGAGCATTTCCTGGCGGTCTTCCTCGTCCAGCTCGAGGAGTTCCTGCTCGACCTTCGCGTCGAGGAACACGGCGTCGGCCGGAGCGACGGATGCGCGCAGTTCTTCGACCTTCGCTGCGTCGGTGAGCACAGACTCGTCGGCGTTGAAAACGTAGAGGAAGGGCTTGGTGGTGAGCAGGCTCAGTTCACGCAGCAGCGAGAAGTCGAGCTTGTCCTTGACGCTGAAGAGCGTCGTGCCCTCGTTGAGGAAGGCCTGAGCCTTGAGTGCCTCGTCGTGGGCAGGCTTGAGCTCCTTGTTCTTGCGAGCTTCCTTGTCCAGACGCGGGAGAGCCTTCTCGAGTGTCTGCATGTCTGCGATCACGAGCTCGGTCTCGATGACCTCGATATCGGAGGCCGGGTCGACCTTGCCGTCGACGTGGATGACGTCGTCGTCGGCGAAGACGCGCACTACCTGGCAGATTGCGTCAGCTTCACGAATGTTGGCGAGGAACTTGTTTCCAAGGCCTGCGCCCTCGGAGGCGCCCTTCACGATTCCGGCGATGTCGACGAACGACACGGTCGCGGGAAGGATGCGCTCGGAGCCGAAGATCTCGGCGAGCTTCTGCAGCCGCGGATCGGGCAGCTCGACCAGGCCGACGTTGGGTTCGATGGTCGCGAACGGGTAGTTCGCAGCCAACACGTCGTTGTTGGTCAGTGCATTGAAAAGGGTGGACTTGCCGACGTTGGGCAGTCCGACGATTCCGAGGGTAAGGCTCACGGTCTGTGGATTCTACGGCCTCGCGGCGACGCGACGGGTACTCGCCCCACCGTCACGTCGCCGCAGGTGATCAGTTGTAGTTGTAGTTGTCGACGGACGCCACGACCGCGACCAGGAAGATGACGTAGAACGCGATCAGCAGAATCCATCCGATGACGGCAATCAAGAGCGCGATCTGGCCGAGCTTCTTCACCCGCTCTGACGCGTACTGCGCGCCCTGGTGATCGCCCATCGCCCACTTCGGGTAGATATCGTGCAGATGATTGAACGCGGCAAACGCGACGGGCCAGAAGAAGATGATCGCGGCGACGGCCCAACCTGCATTCGATTTCGGCGGACCGTATTGAGGCTGCGCGTAGGACTGCGGGGCGGCGTACTGCTGCGGCGTGCCGTACTGCTGACCTGACGGATACTGCTCGGTCGGGTACTGCTGATACTGCTGGCCGGCGTTGCCCGATTGGTCGTAACTCGGTGTCTCGCCGTAAGTCGGTTTAGGTTCCTGCGGTTCGGTCATCGTTCCCCCAAAAATTCGGTTTCGGTTCCTCTACTGAGGAACCTAACGGAAGCAGGCGTTGCCGTGTCGTAGTGAGCGCCTACGCTCGCGGTGTGACCCGGATGCTGATCGTGCTCGCCATATGGATAGTTGGTCTCGGAGCCGCGACGCTTGCGAGCGTCGTCGCCCCGGGGTGGTGGGTGATCGCTGTCGTCGCGCTCGCTGTGGCAATGGTGGGCACCTACGACCTGAGTCAACGGCGGCACAGCATTCTGCGAAACTATCCCGTCATCGGACACGCCCGCTTTCTGCTCGAAAAGATTCGACCGGAGATTCAGCAGTACTTCGTCGAATCATCCACCGATGGAACGCCATTCGATCGCGAGACGCGCGATCTGGTCTACGAACGCGCAAAGGGCACTCTGGCTGAGGAACCGTTCGGGACCGAGCGCGACGTCAATGCAATCGGCTACGAGTTCATGACACATTCGATCCGGGCCCGCAAGGCCCCCGACACTATTCCGCGAGTGCGTCTCGGCGGACGCGATTGCACCAAACCGTACGACATCGCTCTTCTGAACGTCTCCGCGATGAGCTTCGGGTCGTTGTCCGCCAACGCAATCGAGGCACTCAACGCCGGCGCCGCGAAGGGCGGATTTGCCCACGACACCGGCGAAGGAGCCATCAGTCCGCATCACCGCAAACACGGCGGCGATCTGATCTGGGAAATCGCGTCGGGATACTTCGGGTGCCGAACCGCTGACGGGCAATTTGATCCGGACCGCTTTGCCGAGCGTGCGGCTCTTGACCAGGTGAAGGCCATCTCGATCAAGCTCTCGCAAGGCGCCAAGCCCGGATTGGGTGGGGTACTTCCCGGAGTCAAGGTCACCCCCGAAATCGCCGACACCCGAGGCGTTCCCGTCGGCCAGACCGTCATATCGCCGCCTGCGCACACCACATTCAGTACCCCTGTCGAACTGGTCGACTTCGTTCACACTCTGCGGACATTGTCCGGCGGCAAGCCGGTCGGACTGAAACTCTGCGTGGGCTCGCGTCGTGAGTTCCTCGGCATCTGCAAGGCGATGATCGAGCGCGGCGTCACGCCCGACTTCATCATCGTCGACGGTTCCGAGGGCGGAACCGGAGCAGGTCCGGTCGAGTTCGAGGACCACATGGGTATGCCGCTGACCGAGGGATTGATGTTGGTCCACAATGCGTTGGTGGGGACGGGATTACGGGGTCTCGTGAAGGTCGGCGCGTCCGGCAAGGTTGCCAGCGGCTCCGACATCGTCAAACGCATCATTCAGGGAGCCGATTTCACGATGGCCGCCCGCGCCATGATGTTTGCCGTTGGCTGTATTCAGGCCCAGATGTGCCACACCAACCGCTGTCCCGTCGGCGTTGCGACTCAAGACCCGGCCCGCACCCGTGCGCTCGACATCCCCGACAAGAGCGAACGCGTGTATCGATTCCAGAAGGCAACCGTCGCAAGCGCGCAACAGATGATCGCGTCGATGGGTATCGACTCCTTCGATCAGCTGGAACCGGCGATGCTCAACCGCCGGATCGACGGCCTCACAACCCGGACGTATGCCGATCTCTTCGACTGGCTCATGCCTGGCGAACTCCTCGACTCCCCGCCACAAAGCTGGCTCACCGACTGGATCGACGCCGACGCCCATCGATTCTGAAATACCGGCCAGGTGCCGCGCGGATTCACTCTTCTAGTCCTACAGTGACAGATGGCCCGCTGTGACGGCGGCCACATCTGAACTAGTGGACGGAGTTCGACGATGAGCCTGACGACGGCGCCGGAACCGAATGTCGAGTACCTGAAAACAGACCCTGACCTGCCACCCGTCGGCGTGGTGGACCGCACCCCCATCTCGCCGACTGCGCGCTTCGTGTTCCTGGTCATCGGACTGGTAGGCGGCCTCGCCTGGTACATGATCGCGATAGTGCGAAACGAACACATCAGCGCCGTCTGGTTCGTGTTGGCCGCAATCTGCACCTACCTGATCGCCTATCGGTTCTACGCGCGGTTGATCGAACGCAAAATCGTCAAACCACGCGACGACGTCGCCACCCCTGCCGAAATCATGGAAAACGGCGCGGACTACATGCCGACGGATCGACGGGTTCTCTTCGGTCACCACTTCGCAGCCATCGCGGGCGCCGGCCCACTGGTCGGTCCGGTCCTGGCCGCGCAAATGGGTTATCTGCCAGGCACTCTGTGGATCATCATCGGAGTCGTCTTTGCCGGTGCCGTACAGGATTTCCTGGTTCTGTGGATCTCGTCCAAACGACGCGGCCGCAGCCTCGGTCAGATGGCTCGTGAAGAACTCGGCCTCGTCGGCGGCGTCGCGGCACTGATCGGCGTTTTTGTCATCATGATCATCCTCATCGCCGTTCTCGGACTTGTGGTTGTCAACGCGCTCGCCGAAAGTCCCTGGGGCGTCTTCTCTATCGCGATGACCATCCCCATCGCACTGTTCATGGGCGTCTACCTGCGTTACCTTCGCCCCGGCAAGGTCTCCGAGGTGTCGCTGATCGGCGTGGTCCTGCTGCTGCTGGCCATCGTCTCCGGCGGCTGGGTCGCCGATACCGGTTGGGGCGCAGACTGGTTCACGCTGTCCAAGGTCACCATCGCGTGGCTGATGATCGCGTACGGATTTGCCGCCTCTGTCCTGCCCGTGTGGCTTCTCCTCGCACCCCGCGACTACCTGTCGACGTTCATGAAGGTCGGCACAATTGCCTTGCTGGCCATCGGAATTCTGGTTGCGCGACCAGCACTGAACATGCCTGCCGTTACGCCGTTCGCTTCCAACGGAGAGGGACCTGCCTTCGCCGGCGCACTGTTCCCGTTCCTGTTCATCACCATCGCCTGCGGCGCACTCTCGGGGTTCCACGCACTGATCGCGTCGGGAACCACACCGAAGCTGCTGGAGAAGGAAAGCCAGACCAGGATGATCGGCTACGGCGGCATGCTGACCGAATCGTTTGTCGCCATCATGGCCCTGGTTACCGCCTGCATCCTCGATCAGCACCTGTACTTCGCGCTCAACGCTCCCGCCGCACTGACCGGCGGAACACCGGAAACCGCAGCAGAATACGTCAACAACCTGCCCCTCGGAATCGCTCCCATCTCCCCCGACGTCCTGTCTCAGGCAGCTGAGGCCGTCGGAGAGGAATCGATCATCTCGAGAACGGGCGGCGCTCCGACGCTGGCGTTCGGCATGTCCGAAGTCCTCAGCGACGTGTTCGGTGGTGACTCACTGAAATCGTTCTGGTATCACTTCGCGATCATGTTCGAGGCGCTCTTCATTCTCACGACCATCGACGCCGGCACCCGAGTTGCGCGGTTCATGCTCTCGGACTCACTGGGTAACTTCGGCGGTCCCGCAAAGAAGTTCAAGGATCCGTCGTGGCGCATCGGTGCGTGGCTCTGCTCGCTGATCGTTGTTGCGGCCTGGGGCGCAATCCTGCTGATGGGCGTCACCGATCCACTCGGCGGCATCAACACGCTCTTCCCCCTGTTCGGAATCGCCAATCAGCTACTCGCAGCCATCGCACTGACAGTGGTCATGACGATCGTGATGAAAAAGGGACTGTTCAAGTGGGCCTGGATCCCCGGAGTTCCGTTGGTGTGGGACTTGATCGTCACCATGACGGCGTCGTGGCAGAAGATCTTCTCCGACAATCCGGCAATCGGATACTGGGCTCAGCACAACGTGTTCAAGGATGCGAAGGCCGCAGGTGAGACGTCGCACGGCTCCGCGAAGACTCCCGAAGCAATCGACGCCGTCATTCGCAACACGTTCATTCAGGGCACGTTGTCGATCATCTTCGCGTCACTCGTCATCGTCGTGGTGATTGCCGGAATCATCGTGTGCATCAAGGCAATCAGGGCCGGTGGACTACCCACAACCGAATCCCCCGAGGAACCGTCGAAGATCTTCGGTCCCGCGAGCTTCATCCCGACACCGGCAGAAAAGGAAGTTCAGAAGGAATGGGACGAGCTCATCAAGGCGGGTAAGGTTCGCGCACCCGGCGCCGCACATGCGGGTGGGCACTGATCATGACTGCACACGTCGCAACAACCCTGCGCGGCATCCTGTGGTGGATCCGTTCGGTGATGGGCGATCTGGACTACGCCCGGTACGTCGAACACACCCGGCGGAACCACACCGATGCGCCGCTTCTGAGCGAGCGTGAGTTCTGGCGTCGACGTCACGCAGCAGCGGACAGCAATCCTGGTGCCCGCTGCTGCTGACTGACGATCAGGGGCAGGCTGCCTTGGCCAGAGAGTAAATGTGGTCGGCCTGCTCCTGAGTCGGAACAGTTCCGTTGTTTTCCGCCAGAGTGATGATCTCTGCCTTCACTTCTGCCTCGTCGGTGCCCTTCGCGACTTCGTCACACGTTGTCGTCAGGATCTTCTCGATGTCCGCGTCATCACGATCAGCCGCCAACGGCGCGTACGCACCGCGGAACGTTGCCACGAACAGGGCAGATTTTCCCTGATCGATGGCATTGCCCGCTGACTCTTTTGCAGTCTCGAAAGCCTGCTGCCCACTGGTGATCGCGCTGTTGACCTTGTCCTGTGCATCGTTCGTCTGTTCCTCGCTGCACGCGGTGAGACCCAGAACGACGATTGTTGCTGCCACAACTGCTGCTGCAATTCTCATAACGGAAATGGTAGCCGCGCACCGACGCCGCCAGATACCGATCAACCGTTAGCGTCGCGCGTACTGCACCAAACCGGACAGCGTTACGATCAGGCAAGCGAAACCACGTCAATTACATCGGCGGGGAGAACCCCACGCCGACCGAAAGGACGATCAGTGAGCGAGCAAGGCAACGAGGTAGCTGGGCCGGCTCCCGCGCGTACACGCGACCGCGGCGAGATCATCGGACAGGGCGGCCTGTGGCTCGCCAAATGGTCATTGGTCTTGGCATCCATTTCGATCGGCGCATTGATTTTCGGCTGGCTCGTCGAAAAGCTGTGGGTAATCGTGCTGCCCGTGGCTCTGGCGATTGTCCTTGCGACTGTCATGTGGCCGCCAACTCGCGAAATGGTCAAACGCGGATTACCGCCGGCAGCGGCCGCCGGCATCACCCTGCTGCTGTCGATCGGAGTGCTCGCAGGTGTGATCGCCGGGATCATCCCGTCGGTAGTCGGGCAGGCCCCTGAACTCGCGAACAAGACAACCGAGGGCATCAACCAAGTTCAGGACTGGCTCCAAGGACCGCCGCTGAACTTGCAAGACGATCAGATCGACAACGCCATCCATTCAGTTGTCGCCAAGGTCCAGGAAAGTGGAACCGCTATCGCCTCAGGCGTTTTCAGTGGCGTGAGTACCGCTGGTTCCCTTCTCGTCACCCTGGGCCTCGTTCTGGTCCTGTCGTTCTTCTTCATCAAGGACGGCCCGCGGTTCATCCCGTGGCTCCATGCGGTGGGCGGCGGAAAGGCCGGACGGCACCTCGAAGAAGTTCTGACGCGCATGTGGGACACCCTTGGTGGATTCATCCGCACCCAGGCTCTGGTGAGTCTGATCGACGCAGTGTTCATCGGCGCCGGACTGTTGATCCTCGGCGTCCCTCTGGCACCCGTGCTCGCGATTCTCACCTTCATCGGCGGCTTCATTCCGATTGTGGGCGCATTTGTTGCCGGCGCCCTTGCGGTGTTGGTTGCGTTGGTAGCCAACGGCCTGACCACGGCGATCATCGTGTTGATCATCATCCTGCTGGTGCAGCAAATCGAAGGAAACGTCCTTCAGCCTGTCCTGCAAAGCAAGTCGATGAAGCTCCATGCCGTTATCGTGCTTCTCGCCGTCGCGGCGGGTAGCTCCCTCTACGGAATCATCGGCGCATTCCTCGCAGTCCCCGTGGCCGCTGTCGCCGCCGTCGTCATCCGCTACATCGGCGAGCAGATCGACGAACGCGCAACCGACAACGAACCTATGCCGAAGGGCGACGCGGCCGATCTGGTCGAACAGTCCGAGAACGGCGCAAACACCGCCGGAGACCAGAAGGCCTGATCAGCCGGCAATCAGTTCTACCGAGGAGCCTGCACGTCCCCGAATGACGTGCAGGCGACTCGGGATTCGCTGTCGCATTTCGTCGACGTGGCTGACTATCCCGACAACACGTCCACCGTCGCGAAGTTCGTCCAGTACACCCATCACCGAGTCGAGTGTGTCTGCATCGAGCGTTCCGAATCCCTCGTCGATGAACATGGTGTCCAGCACAACGCCACCGGATTCAGCCGCAACAACATCGGCAAGCCCCAATGCCAAAGACAGCGACGCCAAGAAGGACTCACCGCCCGACAGCGTTTTTGCCGACCGCACGACGCCCGTGAAATCGTCACGGATATCAAGCCCGAGCCCACCGCGGCGACCACGGGATCCGGCTTCGTCACTGTGAACGAATTCGTATCGTCCACCGGACATTCGACGCAACCGAACCGACGCGGACAGTGCAACTTCCTCGAGCCGCGACGCCAACACATACGACCGCAATGACATCTTGCGGTTGTTCTGCCCCTTGCCCGCGATCACGTCTGCCAGCGCTGCCAACTCGTCGTGGCGCGCACGCTGCGGCGCGATTGCCTCGTAGGCTTTCTCGAGCTGGCCGTTGAGCCGCTCGAGGTCCGAAACCCGATTCTCGGCCAAGGACGCCGCTGCCACAGCCTCGTTGACCGCCGCCGCACATTCACGCGAAACCAGCGCCGGTCCATCCACGTCCACAGTCGCAACATCAGCCGTTGCAGCAACATCTGGGTCGTCGAGAACTGACCTCGCGGCTACTCTGCGATCACGTGCCCGGGCAACCTCAGCCTCTAGAGCCGCGATGCGTGCCGGCGTCCGAACAGCTGCCAGCGCGGCCGGAGCCGACTCGAAACCAGCGGAGAGTGCTGCATCAACCAGTTTGGCCGACAACTCGGCAGCTCGAGCCTGTGCTCGGGCCGCGTCGTCGCGGGCTTCCGAAGCCGTCACAGCTGCGTTTGCCCAGGTCTCGAACCGGGCCCGCCTGGCGGAGATGCTCGAATCCTCGCCCGCTGCAGAGACAATCGCGGCGCGAATCTCCTGCGCTCGCAGCGTCAGAGCAGAGATACGCTCGATGACTGTGGCCGCTTCCGTGGCCAACGCTGAGGACTCCTGCTCGAGTGTGTTGTCGCGGCCGCTGAGTTCCGCTGCCTTTGCAGCCAAATCGGCTGCCCGACGCGCCATGGATGTTGCACTCTCGAGCGCCGCTTGTGCCCGCTCTCGCACTGCCTCGAGTTCCGTGACATCACCATCGCCGCCGCGGGCGATCAAACGCTCGATCTCCAACGCCAGAGCGCTCTCCTGCTCGAGAACGACCGTCAAAGCACCTTCTGCGGCGCGTTCGAGAACTGCGGCTTTCTCCACGTCCACCTCGGTCACGGTGTCGGTTCCGGGCTGCGCAAGTGCGGGATGCTCCGGAGAACCACACACCTGGCACGCGTCACCCGGTTTCAGTGAACCGGCCAGTTCCGCCGCCATTCCCTCGATACGCGTTTGCACGCGATCAAGCCAGCGACCGCGCGCCGCTTGATGTGCGTCCCGCGCATCAAGCACTGTGGCGCGCATTGCCTCGGCCCTTGCCCGCACACCAACGATGTCGCGCGCAGCCGAAGCACTGTCCGCCGCCGCTGCGTAGGCAGCTCGAAGGCCCGGCAACGACGCTTCGCAGCGCTGCGCATCGGCGAGTTCCGATGCGGCAGAGCTCAATTGTTCCGGCAGCTGCGCGCGCTGGCGGGCGATATCCTCGGTGCGGGCGATCATCTTGGCGTGCCGCGCCGACAGTGTGCCGATCTCCGACTCCGCCGCATCCGCGATCCGCGCCTGCTCGGCCACCGAATCCAGTCGCACGATCTCGTCTCGCCAGTCTCGGACCTGGGCCAAGACCTCGCCGCGTTCACCGTCTCGCGCCGGCCACCCTCCCCCACCGAAGATGTCGGGACCGCCGTGCTCGGAGTAGAGCGTCACCGCCTTCTCAGCCTGTGCGAGTGCCGACGCCATTGCCCGTTGCGCCGAATCCGAATCCTGAGAGATTACCGAAACCGGTTGCGCCCGTGTGGCTGTAGCCAACTCGTCTGCAATGACCGCCAGGTCTGCCGACCCCTCGTCCAGTGCAATGATCTCTGCGCGCGCACGGTCTCGACGGCGCACCAAATCCGCAGTACGCTCGGCAATCCCGAGAATTCGGTTTGCCTCCGCTGCAGCAGCTTTGGACTTCTCGAGTACTCCGTTTGCCAGATCGCGGCCGTCTTGCGCCTCCGCGAGCAACTTGCGCGACCATTCGAGCGGATGCGCTTCCGCTCCCACTTCCAAACCCGCCGCAGTCTCGACGCGCGCAAGTAAGACCTGCACGGCCTGCTCTTTGTCGGCGAGAGCGCTGGCACTGGCTTTCTTCTTCTCGTCGAACCACGCCTCGACCGACACAAATTTCTTGGTGTCGAACAGTCGCTCGAGCAGCTTGCCGCGCTCCTCGTTCTCGGCGCGAAGGAATTTGGCGAACTCCCCTTGTGGGAGCAGAACAACCTGGAAGAACTGATCGGCGCTCATTCCCATCAGTCGGTTGATCTCGTCGCCGATATCCGGAATTCGCGAGAGGTTCTCGCCGCGGCCGTCGAGCCACGTCAGAGTTGCCTTGGCATTCTCGACGATCGAACCGGATCCACGTTTTTTCGGACGCGAAAACTCTGGACTACGAACAAGTTTGAGGCGTCGACCGCTGATGGTCACTTCGAGCGTCACTTGCGGTACGGACCCGACCGGAGCATGATCGGACAGCAACCGCTTGCCCTCGTTTCGAGCACCGGGCACGCGGCCGTACAACGCAAAGGCCACGGCGTCGAGGACAGTGGTTTTGCCCGCGCCGGTATCACCGTGCAACAGGAAAAGTCCGTCGGCCCCCAGCCTGTCGAAATCGACCGTGACGGTGTCAGCGAACGGGCCGAAGGCCCTGACCTGGAGCGTATGAAGTCTCACGCGCTCACGCCCAGTTCAGCTGTGGCTTCGTCGGCTCGATCAGCCGAACCGAGTGCATCTTCCATCAGAGAGATTTCGCCCTTGGTAGGCTCGCTGCGGACCGCGGAAACAAACCCCCGGGCGATTTCGATATCGTCTCGACCACGCACTGCGTCGCGGTATTTGAGTTCCGAATTACCTTCTGGCCGCTGCCATTCGAGATGGACGGCAAACGGGAACCTCGTGTGTAACGCGCGCATCGCATCGATCGGGCGAACCGGATCGGTAAGCAGCGCCGAGACGTAACAATCCTCGGCATCGTCGTAATCCGACGAGCTCAGCAACACCTCGAGGGTGCCCGTCAACTGTCGCAATCCCCGAACAATCGGAAGATCGAGACGCGACGTCGAGACGAGGCCGCTGCCGTCGAGTTCAACCAACAACGCCGCTTTCCTATGGCTGCGCTCACCGAACGAGTACGGCAACGGCGAACCTGAATACCAGACCCGCTCCGACAACATCTGCGGCGAATGGAGATGCCCCAGCGCGACGTAATCGACACCGTCGAACTCCGCTGCCGACACCGTCTCGACGCCACCCACAGAAATGGAACGCTCCTCACCCGTCGCCTCGCCGCCGACTACAAAGGCATGTGCCAAAAGCACCGACCGGGTTTTCGGGTCACTCTCTTGCCGACCCGTCAGGTCTGCCCGCACCCGGGCCATAGCCGCCCCGAGAACGTCCGAGTGGCTACGCGCACGGGGCACATCCAACTCGACTCTCGTAATCTCCGGTTCGAGATACGGAATTCCGTAGAACACCACGGGACCGAACTCGTCCTCGGCCACAACCGGTGAATCGACCTGACCAACTCGAGTGATCAGATGCAGCCCGCCGGCCGCGGCAAACGACGCACCGGCACCCAAGCGCACGGCCGAATCATGATTGCCGGACGTGGCGACGATGATCGCCCCGGCATCACGTATGGCCTCGAACCCTCGATTGCACACCGTGACCGCGTCGGAACTGGGAATGGAGCGATCGTAGATATCCCCCGGAACAACCACGACGTCCACGCCGTGTTCACGGACCAGAGCCGCAATGGTGTTCAACACACTCGCCTGATCGGCCAACAAGTCCACACCATGGAAAGTGCGACCTATGTGCCAATCGGACGTGTGCAGGATCTTCATTCCAGTGACGGTAGAGGACCCCACCGACAGATAAACCCGAAGCCACGACCGGCACAAACACTGCTCACACCGAGAAAGCGGCTAATGTCAATGTGTGTCTGCAACCCAACGTGCTCGCTCCGGGGTACCGCTGGACAAACGATCTCTGGTCGTCACAGTCCCCGGCCTGCCCTGGTGGGGAGTCATTCTGCTCGCTGCCGGAGTCACTTCGATCGGTGTCCTGATCGATGCATCCGGCGGTGGCGGCGAGCTGACCTCCGTCTTCTCGACGTTCTACTTCCTCGGTTGCCTGTTCGCCGTGGTTGCCGCCGCAAACAAGTCACTGTTCACGGCGATGGCGCAGCCCCCGCTCCTGCTTCTGGTCGCGGTACCGGTTGCTCAGACCCTGATCGGCAAGGAAAACAGCACTTCACTCCGCGACATTGCCATCAACATCGCATACCCGCTGGTAGACCGCTTCCCCGTCATGCTGGCTACCAGCATCGTGGTCCTGATTATCGGCTGCCTGCGTTACTTCCTGCTGCAGCAGCGTCCGACGGGTCCGGTTCGATCCACCCGAACCCGGCGCGACACGCCGCCGGCCAAGAGCTCACGTAGTACGGGCGACGATTCTGCGCAACGTCGTCGCCGTCGGCCGGAACCGAGCCGACCGGATGCCGCAGAGGCAACGGACCTGATCCCGCCGCAACCCCGGCGACGCGAGGCCGATCGCCCGGCGTACAGCGAACGTCCCGTCTACAACGAGCGGCCGTCGTACCGCCCGGCTGCCGCGCCTGATCGCACACCACCGCGTCGTAGCTCCACTCCCGTCGACCACGATCGCTACCAACCAGACCACGATCGCTACCAACCGCCGCGACGCAACCAACCGGTCAGCGAGCGGAGCGACTCCCCTTCGTACGGCGAGCGCCGCGAGTACCCGTCGTATGGAGAGCGTCGTACCACTGAAGCCGGTCGCCCCTCCGAAGAACGCATGGAACCGTTCTTTGCCTCAGGTGGGGCCGACGACGTGCCGCTCCCCCCGCGTCGGCGCCCAGCGGGCGCGGACCTGCCG
The DNA here is from genome assembly GCF_002300185.1 of Rhodococcus sp. ACPA4. Lineage (NCBI taxonomy): Bacteria > Bacillati > Actinomycetota > Actinomycetes > Mycobacteriales > Nocardiaceae > Rhodococcus > Rhodococcus sp. ACPA4. The sequence continues at coordinate 1,086,142 of NZ_NSDY01000002.1, read as the reverse complement.
GCCTACCCGGCTCCGCGCGTGCGTTACCGCGACCGCGACGAAACGCCGACCTGACGCACTTGTACCAAACGAAAAACCCCGAACCTGTGTGTGCTGGTTCGGGGTTTTTCGTAGCGACTACTAGGTGCGAGCTGCTCGCAGCTCGCGCGGTAGCGCAAACACCAGCGTCTCGTTGGCTGTGGTCACCGACTGCACATCCTTGAAACCATGATCTGCCAGCAGGTCGATCACTCCGCGAACCAGCACCTCCGGGACGGAAGCGCCGGACGTGATTCCGACCGTCTCGACGCCCTCGAGCCAGCTCAGATCAACTTCACGGGCATAGTCGACCAGGTACGACGCCCGGGCGCCCGCACCGAGTGCGACCTCGACCAACCGAACCGAGTTCGAGGAGTTGCGCGAGCCGACCACGATCACCAGATCGCATTCGGGCGCCATGGCCTTGACCGCGACCTGACGGTTCTGCGTCGCGTAGCAGATGTCGTCGGACGGCGGATCCTGCAGATTCGGGAAGCGATCTCGCAGACGAGCGACAGTCTGCATCGTCTCGTCGACGCTCAACGTGGTCTGCGACAGCCAGATCACTTTGTTCTCGTCGCGGACAGTGACCGCATCCACAGAGTCGGGGCCGTCGACGATCGTGACGTGGTTGGGTGCCTCACCTGCGGTGCCTTCGACTTCCTCATGGCCTTCGTGGCCGATGAGCAGGATGTCGTAGTCGTCTCGTGCAAACCGCTTTGCTTCCTGGTGCACCTTGGTGACCAGTGGGCACGTCGCGTCGATGGTGCGCAGATTGCGTTCGGCAGCCGATTCGTGGACGGCCGGTGAGACGCCGTGCGCGGAGAAGACCAGAAGGGAACCCTCGGGAACCTCGTCGGTTTCGTCGACGAAGATCACTCCCTGATCTTCCAACGTCTCGACGACGTGACGGTTGTGAACAATTTCCTTGCGCACGTAGATGGGCGCGCCATGCTTTTCCAGCGCCTTTTCGACGGTCTCCACCGCCCGGTCGACGCCGGCGCAATAGCCGCGTGGCTCAGCGAGAAGTACCCGCTTGCCTGTGCCCTTGCGAATGGACGCCGAATCCGCGGAGTGCGCGATACCGAGATTGAGAGGAACAGCCGAAGACATGGCACCAGCCTACTGGCAGCTTCCTTGTGCAACACTTCGGCGAAGGTCTACCTCCGCGCTAGCGCCGAGTCGGCTACCGATTGTCGGTGCTTTACGGCAAGCTGTTGGAATGATTCGACCCCCGTTCGTGGCACGTGTGGCTGCAGGACTCGCCGTCACCGCGTTGGAAGAAGCCAAGAAGCTTCCGGAAACCGCAGTCGCCCTGCCCATGACCGCCGTCAGTCAGATGCTCCAGACGAGCATGCGGCTACAGCAGTCCATCACGTCGCTCGCAATCAAGGGCGATCAGGCGTTTGCGCTGCTCAGCTGGTCCGGCGACGACGAGCAGCCGGAGTGGGCCGTTTTCGACGAGGACGTGAAGCCGTCGTCGCCGAAGACTCGGGAGAGCCCGACCAACGCCGGACGGTTCGCTCTCTACTCGGTCGATCCCACAGCTGATACCGCGCCCCAACCGGACGCGGAGGCTGATCTCGACAGTGATACCGATAACACTGCTGCGTCGGAACCGCCCATTGTTGCCGAACTGGACTACGCCAACCTCACGCTCGCGGAGCTGCGTGCCCGCATCAAGTCGTTGAGCGTCGAGAACCTGACGACGCTGCTCGACTACGAGAACGCAACTCGTTCGCGCGCGCCGTACGTCACCATGTTGACCAACCGCATCACCACAGCCAAGGCAAAGTGACTTCCGCCCAGCGTCCGCCCGCACAGCAACGCCCGACAGGTTCGGGTGCCAGCTCCCCCGAACAACCGTGGCCGGTTCGTACCGTCTCGGCCAAGGTCGCAGGATGGATCGACCGTCTCGGCAGCATTTGGGTCGAGGGCCAGATCACCCAGATCAATGCGCGCCCCGGCACCCGGACGGCGTTTCTGGTTCTTCGTGATCCGTCGGCCGACATGTCGTTGTCCGTGACGTGCTCACCGCAACTACTGCACAACTCTCCCGTCCCGTTGACGGAAGGTTCTCGGGTAGTGATGTTCGGAAAGCTCTCGTTCTACACCGGACGCGGCACCGTCTCGCTGCGCGTAACCGAGATCCGGGCCGTCGGCATCGGTGAACTGCTCGCGCGCATCGAACGACTACGCGCACTGCTTGCCGCCGAGGGGCTGTTCGATCCCCGGCTCAAGCGTCCGCTGCCGTTCCTGCCCGGGACAATCGGGCTGATCACCGGACGAGCCAGTGCTGCCGAGAAGGACGTCGTGTCCGTCGCCCATCGTCGCTGGCCCGCTGTCGCAATTGCTGTGCGCAACACCGCAGTTCAAGGTCCGACAGCCGTGCCTCAGATCATCGAGGCGTTGAAGGATCTCGACGCGAACCCCGAAGTCGATGTCATCATCCTCGCGCGCGGCGGCGGAAGCGTCGAAGATCTGCTTCCGTTCTCCGACGAAGCATTGTGCCGGGCCATCGTCGCCTGTACGACTCCTGTCGTCAGCGCAATCGGCCACGAACCCGACAGTCCGTTGAGCGACCACGTCGCCGACCTTCGCGCCGCCACCCCTACCGATGCTGCCAAGCGGGTAGTTCCCGACGCCGTTGCGGAAGCAGCGCTGGTCTCCGAACTCCGCGATCGCAGTGCCGCAGCGCTACGCAGCTGGGTCAAGCGCGAATCGCACCTCATCGAGCAACTGCGCACCCGCCCCGTGATGGCGTCGCCGCTACTGGCCATCGACCGTCGGGCCGAGGAAATCGAACGACTGCAAGCCGCAGGCCGACGCGATGTCACCAGGCTGATCGACTCCGAATCCCGAACCGTCGAGCACTTACGGGCACGCCTGACAACTCTTGGTCCGGCAGCCACACTGGCCCGGGGCTATGCCGTGGTGCAGCGCATCATCGCCGACGGAGATCCGGAAGTGCTGCGCTCGGTCGAGGATGCGCCGCCCGGCACGCAGATACGAGTTCGACTTGCAGACGGCGCTGTTCGCGCCGCAGTAATGGGAAGAGAAAAATGAGCAACGCCGAGAACAACCCCGCAGACGTCGACATCAGCGAACTCGGGTACGAAGCTGCCCGCGACGAACTGGTGGGCGTCGTGAAGATCCTCGAGCAGGGCGGTCTGGACCTCGACGCCTCGTTGGCCCTGTGGGAGCGTGGCGAAGCGCTCGCCAAGCGCTGTGAGGAGCACCTGGCGGGCGCTAGGGCTCGTGTGGAGACGGCACTGTCCGCGTCGGACGAGTAGAGGCTGTCCGGGTCGGACGAGTAGAGGCTGTCCGGGTCGGACGAGTAGAGGCTGTCCGGGTCGGACGAGTAGAGGCTGTCCGCGTCGGACGAGTAGCTAGGGGACGATCGGCTCGGCCTGGCCGGCGTTGCGCGCCAAGGTCGTGAAGTCCTCGGCCGGAGCGGCGCCGGTGATCAGGAGACGAACTCCGTCGACGTCGGTAACCCAGATCGATTCGACGCCCTCGCCGCCGAAGACGTTCCAGGTATGGCCGTCGATGTCCTCGACACCCGTCGCGAAACGCTGTCCGCCTGCTACGTAGGACACCAGGGGGAATTCTTCGGCATTGCTCTGCGTCAGCTGAATGTAGCTACCGTTGGTCGTGATGAATCCCACAGTGCTGGAATCGCCGCCGCCGTCGCCGGTGATCACTTTCCGACTACCCGAGTTCGGGGTCCAGCCCTCGGGAACTACAGGTTTGCGGATCGGGAAACCCAGTTCCTTGGCGTCGTAGTTCAGCGCTGCGTCGATGTCGACGCTCGGGATCGGCCCCTGGGTGGGGCCTCCGGGGCTGAACGTGCACTGGCTGGCGATGCCCGCGATGATGATGCAAAACAGCACCAGCGGTACGAGAGACCAGACCATGTCTTTGTTGTCTTCGAGAATGCGGGGTTTCTTCGATGCCACACTCCCAGTATCCAGGTACCGGCCGCTTGTAACGATTCCCGGTACCCCTAAGCGTGACAAATCACCACGCCCCTGACCCAGCAGCGCACACAGTGGCTCCCATCTGGGACAATCACGCCTGTAGAAACCACTTGCGTCGACACACCCCGTCGACCGCGACCGCGCCAGGAGGCACCGCACATGACGGCCAGCAGCATTCATCGTGAGACCCCGGACCGTAACCTTGCTCTCGAATTGGTCCGAGTCACCGAAGCCGGCGCGATGGCTGCAGGTCGCTGGGTAGGACGCGGCGACAAGGAAGGCGGCGACGGAGCTGCCGTCGACGCGATGCGTCAGCTCGTTTCTTCGGTGTCCATGCGCGGCATCGTTGTGATCGGCGAAGGCGAGAAGGACGAAGCGCCGATGCTGTTCAACGGCGAAGAGGTCGGCAACGGCGACGGCCCGGACTGCGACTTCGCTGTCGATCCGGTTGACGGAACCACGCTGATGTCCAAGGGCATGCCCAACGCCATCTCGGTGTTGGCTGTTGCCGAGCGCGGCGCGATGTTCGATCCGTCTGCTGTGTTCTACATGGAGAAAATCGCTGTCGGACCGGACGCTGCAGATGTCATCGACATCAGCGCGCCGATCGCCGAGAACATCAAGCGCGTCGCCAAGGTCAAGAAGGCGTCGGTCTCCGACATCACGATCTGCATCCTGGACCGTCCTCGCCACAACCAGCTGATCCAGGACGTTCGCGACACGGGCGCTCGTATCCGCCTGATCTCCGACGGTGACGTTGCCGGCGCTATCGCCGCAGCGCGTCCGGAGTCCGGCACCGACATGCTCGTCGGCATCGGCGGCACCCCTGAGGGCATCATCGCCGCTGCGGCCATGCGCTGCATGGGCGGATCGTTGCAGGGCAAGCTGGCTCCCACCGACGACGAAGAGCGTCAGAAGGCCATCGACGCCGGTCACGATCTCGATCGCATCCTGACCACCGAGGATCTGGTCTCGGGCGAGAACGTCTTCTTCTGCGCCACCGGCGTCACCGACGGTGACCTGCTGCGCGGTGTCCGCTACTACGGCGGCGGCGCCAGTACGCAGTCCATCGTGATGCGCAGCAAGTCCGGCACCGTCCGCATGATCGACGCGTACCACCGCCTCGAGAAGCTCCGCGAGTACAGCTCGGTGGACTTCGACGGCGAAGAGGGCGCGGTTCCGCCGACGTTCTGACAGGCTCCGCCCTGTGCGCCTTTCTGGTAGTCACCGCTACCAAAAAGGCGCACAGGGGCCGAAGGCCCCTACTCTGGAACCATGACGGAAAGCAACGAACAGCAGTTCCGGATCGAACACGACACCATGGGTGAAGTTCGGGTGCCCATCGACGCACTGTGGCGAGCGCAAACCCAACGCGCAGTCGAGAATTTCCCGATCAGCGGCCGACCTCTCGAACGCACTCAGATTCGTGCGATGGGCCTTCTCAAAGCCGCGTGTGCGCAGGTCAACAAAGATCTTGGCCTGCTCGACGCGGACAAGGCCGATGCCATCATCTCGGCAGCCAATGAAATCGCCGACGGCAAGCACGACGATCAGTTCCCCATCGATGTCTTTCAGACCGGCTCCGGCACCAGTTCCAACATGAACGCCAACGAGGTCATCGCGTCGATCTCACAGGCCAACGACGTGGATGTGCATCCGAACGATCACGTCAACATGTCACAGTCCTCCAACGACACCTTCCCGACGGCCACGCACGTCGCAGCGACGGAAGCCGCCGTCACGGATCTTGTTCCGGCTCTGGAGCATTTGCACGCTGCACTCGCCGCGAAGTCCGCGGAGTGGAAGTCCGTCGTCAAGTCCGGACGCACCCACCTGATGGACGCAGTTCCGGTGACCCTCGGCCAGGAGTTCGGCGGTTACGCCCGCCAGATCGAGGCAGGCATCGAACGAATCAAGGCAACGCTCCCCCGACTCGGCGAACTACCGATCGGCGGCACCGCAGTAGGTACCGGACTCAACGCGCCGGACGGATTCGGGCCCAAAGTTGTTGCAGAACTGGTCAAGTCGACAGGCGTCGACGCATTGACCCCGGCAAAGAACAGCTTCGAGGCGCAGGCTGCCCGTGACGGACTGGTGGAAGCGTCAGGTGCCCTGCGCACCATCGCGGTCTCACTGACGAAGATCGCCAACGATATTCGCTGGATGGGTTCGGGACCGTTGACGGGCCTCGGCGAGATAGCGCTCCCCGACTTGCAGCCGGGTAGCTCGATCATGCCGGGCAAGGTCAATCCGGTTCTGCCGGAGGCTGTTACGCAGGTAGCCGCACAGGTGATCGGAAACGACGCAGCCATCGCGTGGGGCGGCGCTGCCGGCGCTTTCGAGCTCAACGTCTACATCCCGATGATGGCACGTAATCTACTCGAGTCATTCACGTTGCTGGCCAACGTTTCTCGGTTGTTCGCGGACAAGTGTGTCAGCGGTTTGGTTGCGCACGAGGAACACCTCAAGACCCTTGCCGAGTCCTCGCCGTCCATCGTGACGCCACTCAACTCGGCTATCGGATACGAGGAAGCCGCGTCCGTTGCCAAGCAAGCATTGAAGGAGAAAAAGACGATTCGGCAGGTTGTGCTCGAGCGCGGACTGGTTCCGGACAAGCTCAGCGAAGCCGAGCTCGACAAGCGCCTCGACGTGCTCGCGATGGCGAAGGTCAAGGACTAACCCACCGGCCTCGCGGCGGTTCCGCATTCGCGAACCGCCGCGAGGCACAGGTCAGTCAGTCACTCCGCGACAGCTCGCCACTCGTCCGTGCGCTCGGGAGTTGCCTCCGCCAGCGCCTTCAACGTAGCGTCGCGACCAAAATCCTTGCCGTAGACCGGAGTTCCCGGCTGCTGGCGCCAGGAGTCTTCGATGGTGCCCGCGTCGACGGGGTCGAAGCCGAGCTGATTGATCAGGTCGAAGACAACCTGCTTCTTCAGCTCGTCGTCACCGGCGATGGGGAGCGCGATGCGGCCGCTCGACCCTTCCGGTAGACCCTTCTCGAGCAGGTGCTTCCACCAGATTCCGTTAAATGCCTTGAAGACCGGAACTCCGAGGCGCTCTTGCACCCAATCGCTTTCTGCCTGACCGTCTTCGATTGCGGCGATCAATCCGTCTCGCTGCTGCGGGTAGTAGTTGTTGGTCTCGATCACCGGAGCGCCGTCGGCAGCGCCCGCGAGAATGCCGGCGGGAAGGTCCACGACGTTCTTCTGCGGGATGCTCACGATCACCAGGTCTGCACCTTCGGCGGCTTCGGTGTTCAGTACCGCTTTTGCACCGGTTTCCGCCTCGAGGTCTGCCAGAGTGTCGGGCGTCCGAGAGTTCGAGACGCGCACGTCGTGACCAAGCGCGGTCAGCCTGCGGGTAAGCGTTCCACCGATCTGACCAGCTCCGATAATTCCGATGCGCATATTCTTGTGCTCCTTCGTCGAGTATCGCGACACTCCGCGACTGCTGCATGCCTCAACAACGGATCACCGCGGGCTAATTCCGCACCGGCACATTCAATTCGCACTGATTCAAATGCTTGCCTTGGGCCGCGTGGGGCGCTCTGTTCACAGCTCGGCATAGAAGGCCATTTTCGGCCATCAATGCCATCTGGCCTAAAATGGCCAGCAAAAATGGGCGTTTTGTGCCTCCCCGCCCGTTATCGTCACTGCGTGGTCACTAACCGTGACCGCACCGCCCTCCCGGCGGAATCCGCCAGGAAAGGCACACCACGATGGCACCACTCGATCACCGTCACAGATCTCACCGAGGCAGACGACTGCGAGGGCTCACCGCTCTCATTGCCGCTGGAGCACTCGCCCTCGCCGCTGCGACCACTGCCGCGGCGGAAGGTGTGCCGGTCACCGATCCCGGCACAATCACAGGTTGGGGCTACGGGGTAGGGGGAAACAACGACAACGGGCAGCTCGACAACTTCCCGGCGGGAGGCGGTTACACCGCCATCGCGGCCGGCTACTCCCATTCGTTGGCGTTGACCGCCGACGGCTCCATCGTGGGGTGGGGGAACAACAATGACGGTCAACTCGACAACATCCCGGCCGGTAGCGGCTACAAAGCCATCGCCGTCGGCGCCTTTCATTCAGTGGCGTTAACCGCCGACGGCACCATCGTGGCTTGGGGAGCCAGCAGCCTCGGGCAACTCGCTAACATCCCAGTTGGTAACGGCTACAAAGCCATCGCGGCCGGCGGTTACCATTCGTTGGCGTTGACCGCCGACGGCACCGTCGTGGGCTGGGGTTACAACTACTGGAAACAGGCCAACACGCTTCCTGGCAACGGCTATAAAGCCATCGCAGCCGGCAGCCTTCATTCGTTGGCGTTGACCGCCGACGGCTCCATCGTCGGCTGGGGATACAACTACGAAGGTCAGACCAACACTCCGACCGGTAACGGCTACACCACTATTGCTTCAGGAGGTTTCCATGGGTTGGCGTTGACCGCCGACGGCACGATCACAACCTGGGGACAAAGTGGCAACGGGTTAGGCACCGTCCCAAGGGGCAACGGCTACACCGCCATCGGTGGCGGCGACTTCCATTCACTGGCTTTGACTGCCGACGGCACCATCGCAGAATGGGGAAGCAGCGGTGGTGGGCAGCTTCCCGCCCCGACCGGCACCGGCTACACCGCCATCGCCGGCGGCGGCAACCGTTCATTGGCATTGAAAACTGCAACCGCTTCTGCGTTCACCGATGCGGGCCCCGTCACCGTAAACGGTATTGCCGGAACAGCAATCTCCCACGCGTTCACCACCACCGGAAACCCCACCCCCGTTGTCACCGCCACCGGACTCCCGGCCGGACTCACGCTCAGTGAAACTGGGGCTCTGACCGGAACACCCACCACCGAAGGATCGTTCCCCTTCACGGTCAGCGCCACCAACGGCGTCGGAAATCCGGCAACGCTCAACGCCACCCTCATCGTCGCAGCAGCACCCGCCGCCCCGATGTTCACCGATGCCGGACCCGTGACGCTCGATGCTGTTGCCGGAACAGCACTTACCCGTGAATTCACAGTCACCGGTAACCCTGCCCCCACCATCACAGTGATCGACCCGGCAAAACTGCCCACCGGCATGGTTTTCACTAACGGAACACTGTCCGGAACACCCGCCGCTGCAGGCTCTTACACGTTCACCCTCAACGCCACCAACGGCGTCAATCCCGACCTGACCCTTGTCGTTACCGTCAATGTCGCCGAGGCCCCGATCACACCCGAACAACCCACCACAGGATCCCTGGGATCACTCGAGTTCACCGGATTCGGTAGCTGACCTCACGGGATCTCCCAGATAGTCGATCGAACAGAACCATCCCGAGCCATATTCGACGGAAACTCGCTAACCTTGGGATACTTCGACAGCGACGGTTTGGGCACATTTGTCAGAGCACCGAATGAACACAGGCTCGTGATGAACACAGGCTCGTGATGAACAGGGGTTTCGATGAACACTGATTCGGTCACCACAGTTCGAAAGATGTTCCGCGCCCTCACCGATTTCGATGTGGACGGCGCCGCCGAGTTGATGACCGAGGACATCATCTGGCAGAACGTCTCGCTGCCGACGTTGCGCGGGAGAAATGCCGTGGTCCGGGCGCTTCGAATGGTCACGAAGCCGTCACTCAAGTTCGAGGCCGACATGCATCACATCATCGGCGACGAGTTCACCGTCCTCACCGAACGCACCGACATCCTGACCGTCGGACCACTGCGCATCGAGTTCTGGGTGTGTGGAACTTTCGAATTACGCGACGGCAAGATCGCCGTGTGGCGGGACTACTTCTCGCTGCGCGACGTTGCGTGGGGTGTGGTGACCGCGATCGGGCAGGCGGTGTTGGGTATCGGCTCTCGCAGTAGGCTGGCTCCGGCCTGACAACACCTGCCGGAAGAGAGCACTCGCCCGATGACCGAATACAACACATCCGATTCCTTCGACGCCGGACTGGCCGTGCGCACAGAAGTCATGGGTGCCGATTTTGTCGACGCAGCGTTCGAGCGCACCCGCGGAACCGACAGCGAAGAATTGCAGAACTTCGTGACGGCCAACGTGTGGGGATCGGTGTGGACGCGTCCAGGCCTCGATCGACGCAGCCGCAGTCTGATCAATCTGGGAATGCTGATCGCTCTGCGGGCGGAGAACGAACTGAAAGGCCACGTCCGTGCCGCTTTGCGAAATGGCTTGACGCGCACCGAGATCGTCGAAACCGTGATACATGCCAGCGCGTACTGCGGCGCCCCGGCCGGACTCGCTGCTATGCGCGTTGTCCAGGAAGTCCTCAACGCGGAATTGGGACCGCTGGAGAACTGAGCCACTCCCCGTGCGGCAAGCATGCCGCACGGGGAGAACTATTCTCAGGGAGTCGGTCCGAACTCCTCCAACATTTCGGTAACCAACTCGGCGATCGGCGAACGCTCGCTTCGAGTGAGCGTGATATGCGCAAACAGTGGATGCCCCTTCAGCTTTTCGATCACGGCGGCAACACCGTCGTGGCGGCCGACTCGCAGGTTGTCACGCTGCGCGACGTCATGCGTCAACACCACTCGCGATCCGGTTCCGAGTCGAGAAAGCACCGTCAGCAACACATTTCGTTCGAGGGACTGCGCCTCGTCGACGATCACGAACGAATCGTGCAGAGAACGTCCACGAATGTGCGTGAGCGGCAAGACTTCCAACATCCCCCGGGCTTGGACCTCTTCGAGAACTTCGGGTGACGCCAACCCGTCGAGTGTGTCGAAGACGGCCTGAGCCCACGGGCCCATCTTCTCACTCTCGCTGCCCGGGAGATATCCGAGTTCCTGTCCGCCAACGGCATACAGTGGCCGGAAGACCACCACCTTGCGTTGGCTTCGACGCTCGAGCACCGCTTCGAGTCCCGCGGTCAAGGCCAGCGCCGACTTTCCGGTACCCGCTTTGCCGCCGAGAGAGACGATTCCGATGCTTTCGTCCATCAGCAGTTCCAGTGCAATCCGCTGCTCGGCGCTGCGGCCGTGCAGACCGAATGCCTCGCGCTCACCGCGGACAAGCTGAATCCGTTTGTCCGGTGTCACCCTCCCCAAGGCACTGGACGAACCGCCGAGCAGCCGAACCCCGGTGTGACACGGCAGATCTCGCCCCTCCTCGAGATCGAGAAAGCCCTCGGAGAACAGTTCGTCGATGTCCGTCGACGCGACATCACACTCAGTCATACCGGTCCACCCGGAGGGAACGACGTCGTGCGCGTGGTACTCGTCGGCGGGAAGCCCCACGGCGCCCGCTTTGACTCGGAGCGGAATGTCTTTGCTGACCAGGACTACATCTTTGCCTTCGGCCGCAAGATTGAGCGCGCAGGCAAGTATCCTCGAATCATTACTGTCCGTGCGGAATCCGACGGGGAGTACTGCGGGATCAGTGTGATTGAGTTCGACTTGCAAGGTACCGTTCTCGCTACCGATCGGCACCGGACGGTCGAGCCGGCCGTATTCGATCCGGAGGTCGTCGAGCATGCGGAGTGCTTCTCGCGCAAACCATCCCAGTTCGTGATGATGTCGCTTGCCTTCGAGTTCACTGACCACAACAAGGGGCAGAACCACATTGTGCTCGGCGAATCTTGTGACGGCCCACGGATCGGACAGTAAGACCGACGTATCCAAGACATACGTGCGAAGTGCATCTACCGAATGACTCCCGGCTGAATTACCGGCTGAAATACTGCCCGGAATCGAGTGGGCAGAAACGGAGCGTGATGCAGTCACGGTGGGCTCCTAGGTCTGCGCTACGCCGCACAAACTAGTTCTCGCTGGACCGGTCGGCTCTTGTGTCAGGTGACACGAGGGCCGGGCGCCGGCCCCCTCGCACTGAATGTTTCAGTCACGATCAGAACCTCCCGCACAAGTAACTTCTGCGCTACTCGATACTGCCGACGGTACTGTGCTTCGGGCCATCCCGCCACGAATTCCGACACACAATGCGTGAACGCCAGGTTACAAAATGCCACTCGTGTCATTTACCGACCCAGAGGTGCTTGTCGACGCCGTCCGCACTATCGACGCGTGAGCTCAGAAATCCTCGGCATCGAGCGCCGACTCGGTCAAAGCCCGACCGATCGCGATCATCTCGGTAGCCCGCGCAAAGTCGAGACTCCTGGCCGATTTGCGGGGTACCTGGATAAGAATGTCCGGTGGATACACCGCGAGCTGGTACCTGGCCAGCGCGGACTGCACGACCTCGAGTGAACGACCCATGATCTCCAAACGCCCGATCTTCGGAGCGATATCACGACCCGTATCGACGACTCCCTCGTCCAGGCTCACCTCGTCCACACTCACGTCATCCACACTCACCTCATCCAGGCCCACCTCTTCAAGACCCAGGCCCGTCGAGTGACCACCGAATCGAGACACCACAGACTTCACTGTCTCCCGATCGAGAAACTGGGCGGTGCCCCGTTTGAATCGGCCGACCCACTCGTCGACGGGCCGTGGCTCCGTACCCACCCGAGCGGGCGTGCGATTCTCACGGGCGTCCGCGCCCAAACTGACACCGATCGTCAGATCTGCACGAATCGAGAGCGTCGGCGCGACGGGAAGCGGATCGAGGATGCCGCCGTCCACCAGCACCCGGCCGTTGAGAACCAAGGGAGTGATGACTCCGGGGATAGCGATGGACGCACGAATCGCGGCGTCGACCGGCCCGTGCTGAAACCACACAGACCTACCCGCCGCCAGGTCGGTGGCCACGGCGGTGAACGGGATGCGCATGTCTTCGATGCACGTTTCGCCCAGGATCTCTCGAACCCGCCCGAGCACCTTCTCCGCGTGGATCGCCCCGGGTGCCGACATCGATACGTCGAGCAACCGAACAACATCGCGGGCCTTCAGCGTCGTCGCCCACTCGGTGAATTCGTCCAGCTTTCCGGCTGCGTACAACCCACCGATCAACGCACCCATCGACGAACCTGCCACTCCGACTATCGAGTAGCCACGTTCCTCGAGCACCTGGATGACACCGATATGGGCGTAGCCTCGCGCGCCACCGGAACCGAGTGCCAATGCAACTGTCCGCGACTGAGCCATTGGCCCATCGTAGGCGCCGTAAGAACGCCGACAGCCCGGCACCACAACGGGTACCGGGCTGTCGGGAACTACTGCTTAGACGTTCTTGCTGAGCAAGCCCCAGTCCTCGAGGCCGTCGTACAACGGAACGTCGAGAGCGAGCTTGGCAACGCGGGCGCGCAGGGCAACCAGATCGGCATCGCCGGCGAGGGCGGTGCCGATGATGTCGGCGACCTCGGTGAACTCGGCGTCGCCGAATCCGCGAGTAGCCAAGGCTGCGGTGCCGATACGCAGACCGGAGGTGGTCATCGGCGGGCGGGGATCGAACGGAACTGCGTTGCGGTTGACGGTGATGCCGACCTCGTGCAGAAGGTCCTCACCCTGCTGGCCGTCGAGCTTGGAGTTGCGCAGGTCCACGAGAACGAGGTGGACGTCGGTTCCACCGGTCAGAACGCTGATGCCCTGATCTGCGACGTCCTTGTTGCCGAGACGCTCGGCGAGGATGCGGGCGCCGGAGAGGGTACGCACCTGACGGTCCTTGAACTCTTCACCGGCAGCGATCTTGAAGGTGACGGCCTTGGCTGCGATGGCGTGCATGAGCGGTCCACCCTGCTGGCCGGGGAAGACTGCGGAGTTGAGCTTCTTGGCCCATTCCTTCTTCGCCAGGATCAGGCCGGAGCGCGGGCCACCGAGGGTCTTGTGGACGGTGGAGGACACGACGTCGGCGTACGGGACGGGCGACGGGTGCAGACCAGCGGCAACCAGACCGGCGAAGTGCGCCATGTCGACCCACAGGTACGCACCGACCTCGTCGGCGATGGCACGGAAGGCTGCGAAGTCCTGCTGACGCGGGTACGCGGACCAACCGGCGACGATGACCTTGGGCTTCTCGGCGAGGGCGATGGTACGCACCTCGTCCATGTCGATGCGGTGATCTTCCTTGCTCACGCCGTAGGACGCGACGTCGTACAACTTGCCGGAGAAGTTGAGCTTCATGCCGTGCGTGAGGTGACCACCGTGAGCGAGGTCGAGGCCGAGCAGCTTCTCACCCGGGTTCATCAGAGCCATCAGAACGGCAGCGTTGGCCTGTGCGCCCGAGTGCGGCTGCACGTTGGCGAACTCGGCGCCGAAGAGTTCCTTGGCACGGTTACGGGCGAGGTCCTCGATGATGTCGACGTTCTCGCAGCCACCGTAGTAACGGCGTCCCGGGTAGCCTTCGGCGTACTTGTTGGTCAGGACGCTGCCCTGAGCCTGCAGAACCGAGCGGGGGACGAAGTTCTCCGACGCGATCATCTCGAGAGTGTCGCGCTGACGAGCCAATTCACCCGCCATAGCTTCGGCGACCTCGGGGTCGAGTTCGGCGAGTGGTGCAGAGTTGACGTCGGAGCCAGGCACAGCGGTCATCGAGGAATCTCCAAGGTGGATGCGGGATCGAATGTGTCCAGTCTACGAAGGTCACCCGACGTGTCTCCACCCGGTGCCGAACGCAGTGAGCTCGGCACCAGCGGCTCGTCCAACAGACGCCGGAATCGGTCTGTACGGTCGGCTGGCGTTGCAGCCTGATCGAGCCACCCGCCGAGCAACCGGTATCCCTCGACGTACGTGCTGGTGTACGCCCGCCACAACGGGGAGGACAGGAATCGCAGCGACTGCCGTGCCCGCTCCGGCGTCGACAGTGACCACCGCTCGAGGAATCCGGCAACGTCGTCGTGGCTGCGTCCCTCGTCGTGCAGCATCAGCGCAGCGTCCTGCCGCACACTGATCAGCTGGCCCGATGCCGCCGACAGTTGCTGGGCCTTCTCTCCGTCGAATGCCAGCCCCAGATCCGCGTAGATCTCCTGCGCCCACAGTCCCCAGTCGTGGCCGACTATCGCTTCGAGTGCCAAATCCGCCAGGCCCTCTGCCATGAGGCACTGCGGCGTGTTCACCAGAAAGAGCGTCTGCTCGAGTTGCCCGGCACCCACCAATCCGGCTTCCTTGCGGCAATGTTCGGTGTGATGGCCCGGATACGACTCGTGGGCAATCAGTCTCGGCAGATTCGCCATGAACTGTGGGAGATCGGAATTGATCGCAACTTTGGAGCGATAGTCACCGAGGTAGTAGTTGAACCCGGACCACGGCTTGTCCCCCACCACTTCGTATTCGACGGTTTCCGACGCCGGCAGCGGGAACGTGCCACGCACCAGATCACGCAGGGCACTGGACATCGCGTCGACGCACTCGGCCAGTTTCGCAGCCGGAATCTCGTCGGCCTTGCGATGTGCCTGCACGCGCTCCACCAGCGTTCCCGGGCCTGGTAGCACCTCACCCATCAGGCGGTGAGCATCGCCGTATGCGTCTTCGTTTCCCTTCGAAATTCGCACGTCGAAGTAGGCCTCGACCTCGTCGACAAACCCGATCTCCTCGCCCGCGAACTTGCGGCCGGAGCATTCGAGAGCCCGTAGGTGAACGTCGATGAAGTGAGCCCGGTCGGCGTTCAGACCACTTGCCGGCAACTCGGCGCGAAGCTCTCGAGCGGTGCGGGCGAGTACGCCCGGATCGGGCTTCGTTGCATTTTCAACTTGCTGACGGAGTGCCGGATCGCCGGTGAACGCGTCGACAAACCCTTCCTCGAGTCGATCGAAACCTAGTCCCAGCAGCAGATATCGGCGAACGAGCGAGTCTGGATCCATAAGGCACAAGCCTAGCGCCCGCGCCCGGAATGCGACCCGACGACAACTCCTTACGTGGCACCAAGCACAATTCGGTTATGCACTTGGATCGTGCGCACTCGCGCCTGGCTTGCTCGCACGCTTCGCCCGTACCAACGGCATCACAGTTCCTCGGCACCGGCGAGCTGCGCTGATGGCACGCGCCGGCGAATCCAGCCCGTATGTCGAGTTCGACCGTAAGCAGTGGCGCACACTGCGTAAGTCGACTCCGCTCGTCCTGACGGAGGACGAACTGTACGGCCTCCGCGGCCTCGGTGAGCAGATCGACCTCGAGGAAGTTGCCGAGGTGTACCTCCCGCTGGCTCGACTGATCCACCTACAGGTTGCCGCAAGGCAGCGACTGTTTGCCGCTACCGCAACGTTCCTCGGCGAGAAACACCCCGATCGACAAGTTCCCTTCGTCATCGGCGTGGCCGGTTCGGTGGCCGTCGGCAAATCCACGACGGCCCGTGTGCTGCAAGCACTCCTGGCCCGATGGGACCATCACCCGCGCGTCGATCTTGTCACCACCGACGGGTTCTTGTACCCCACCAAAGAACTGCACCGTCGGGGCATGATGCACCGCAAGGGTTTTCCCGAGAGCTACGATCGCCGCAAACTCCTGCGATTCGTGACCGAGGTGAAATCGGGCGCCGAAGAGGTAGCGGCCCCGGTCTATTCGCATACTCTGTACGACATCATCCCCGGCCAATTCCACCTGATCCGTCAGCCCGACATCCTCATCATCGAGGGCCTCAACGTGCTGCAGACCGGTCCGCGTCTGATGGTCTCGGATCTGTTCGACTTCTCCATCTACGTCGATGCCCGGATCGAGGACATCGAAGCTTGGTACATCGAACGGTTCCTGGCACTACGGAAAACGTCGTTTGCCGACCCGAACGCGCACTTCCACCATTACTCGGGACTATCGGACCGCGACGCGACCAGCGCCGCCAAGGACATCTGGAACTCGATCAATCAACCGAACCTGGTGGAGAACATCCTCCCCACCCGTCCGCGAGCAACGCTGGTGTTGCGCAAGGACTCCGATCACACGATCAACCGGCTGCGCCTGCGCAAGCTCTGATACTGCTCAGGCGCCGAACCGGCGGTGCCTTGCCGCATAGTCACGAAGGGCCCGGAGGAAGTCGACCCGGCGGAACTCGGGCCAGTACGCCTCGGTGAACCAAATCTCCGAATAGGCACTCTGCCACAACAGGAATCCCGAAAGCCGCTGCTCCCCCGACGTGCGGATCACCAGGTCGGGATCGGGCTGACCTGACGTATAGAGGTGACTGTCGATACCGTCGACGGTGATCGCCTGGACCAGTTCGTCGCCACTGAGTCCTTGGCTGAGCTTCTCACTCAGCAGCGACTGAACGGCGTCGGCGATCTCCTGGCGGCCGCCGTATCCGATCGCGATGTTGACGTGAGTTCCGGTGCGGCCTTCGGTTCCGTCCGCGGCATCACGAAGGCGCCGCGACTGCTCGGCCGGCAACAGATCCAGAGCGCCGACGATCTGCACGCTCCAGTTCTTACTCGGCCCGGAAATCTCCTCGACCACATCGGTGATGATTTCGAGGAGTGTGTCCAACTCTTCGGGGTCCCGGCGCAGATTCTCGGTGGAGAGTAGGTAGATCGTTGCCATCTCGATTCCGGCGGCATCGCACCAGTCGAGCAGTTCGGAGATCTTGAGTGCGCCCATCCGGTGCCCGTGACTGACGTCCGTGAAACCGTTCTCGCGCGCCCAGCGTCGGTTACCGTCACACATCACCGCGACGTGCCTCGGATGGGTGAGTCCATCCAAATGCTTCAAGAGCCGTCGCTCGTAGATGCTGTACAGCAGTCCGCGCACCTTCACCGTGACATCACCATGGTGACAAAGACTACGCCGGGACCTTGTCCCCACTTGCGAGCGCCGTCACGCTTTATGGGCGCGTCGAAAAGCTGCAGGTAGGTTATGCTACTGACACGTAACCTACGGTACCGTAGGTTCTGGCAGCGTTGCCGAAAGGAGTTAAACGATGACAGCACTCGGGTTGGATGCACTTCCGGTCAAACCACGCATGCGCGGATGGATCCATCTGTGGGCACTCTGCGTTTCCGTCGTAGCGGGCATCGTTCTCGTCGCGGTGGCGGGCGCTCAAGTCGGAGCCAAGGCGGCCTTGGCCACGGCGATCTACAGCATCACCATCTGTGGCCTTTTCGGCATCAGCGCGACCTATCACCGCATCCACTGGAAAACCGTCGACGCCCGCATCTGGATGAAGCGCGCCGACCATTCGATGATCTTCCTGTTCATCGCGGGCAGCTACACACCGTTTGCGATGCTGGGCTTGCCCAGCGAGACCGGCACTGTCGTCCTTGCGGTCGTCTGGGCTGGTGCACTCGCAGGCGTTGCGCTCAAGATGCTGTGGCCGACAGCCCCTAAGTGGGTGGGTGTGCCGCTGTACCTGATTCTGGGATGGGCCATCGTGCCCGTCGCCGGTGAGATGACCCACCAGGTTGGCGTCGCGCCGATGGTGCTGTTACTGGTCGGCGGAATCCTCTACAGCGTCGGAGCAATTCTCTACGCCACCAAATGGCCGAACCCGTGGCCCACGACGTTCGGACATCACGAGTTCTTCCACGCCGCAACGGTCGTCGCGGCAATCTGCCACTACATCGCCGTCTGGCTCGTCGTCTTCAACTGACGCATCACCGCTGCGCTGGTCCACCGAACAGAACTGCCGAAACCAAGCAGTGAACTTTCCACACATTCTCCGGCCCAGGATCGAATCCGAGCAGACGGCCGACATCGGGAACCACGTTCAGCGCAGCATGCACGACGAACATGCTCTCGGGCTCCGTGAGCTCCGGTCGGATCTCACGGAGCAATCGCGCCCATTCGACCACGTAGAGTTTTTGCCGACTCTTCAAGTCATTTCGATGACTGGGCAACAGATTGTGCATCTCGGAGAAGTAGATGGACATCAACTCGTGTTGCGCAAAAGACAAGTCGACATACATCAACGACAGTGATGCCAGTGCCTCGGCCGGCGAATCCGACGCGTCCAGCACCGACACCGTAGCGACGTCCAGGCGATCTGCAGCCCGGTAGAAGATGGCGGAGAGAAGGTCGGCTTTGCTCGGGAAGTATCGGTACATGCCGGACGCGTTCAAACCAGCTGCGGCAGCTATCTCTTCGATCTTGACGTCGTGGTAGCCATGGGAGTCGAAGAGCCGCACCGCTTCATGCAGTAGACGCTCCCGCTTGTTGTCCCCCAGCGGCGCAAGCACCGAGCGGCGGCTTTGTGGATTGTCCTGGCGACCTCGCGCAAATCTCGCCTGATCTATCGCCACACATGCACTCAGCAGGATGCGTTCAATTGTCTTCTGCGGCAAGACGAGATTGTGGGCCGTGATGCTTCCGATCGCGCTGAACATCGCGGCCACCACAAGCCTTGCGTCGCGCTCACTGACCGGAGTGTCCGACGGTGACAAATGGGCACCCACCCGGCGATTGATCAGAATCGAATGCTCGCGAATCACCGCTTTGTCTGATGGTTCGAGAAACCTGCTCTCCCAACGGTAGATACCCGCGGTCCGGCGATTGCTGATCGTGGTTCGGATTACAGCCAGCAGATCGCGCGGAAGCCGATCGGCATCTTGCCCGCTGCTCTCCACCGCATCGAGAGCCTCGGTGAGCGCTTCCATCAACGACAGCGCCGAATACTGAAACAGTGCGTACTTCTTCGGAAAATGGCGGTAGAGAGCCGAGGGCGAGATGCCCACCGACGACGCGATGTCTTCGACACTGACACCGTGGTAGCCGCGCTCACTGAAGGCGATTGCCGCTGCGGCCGCAATTTGTGCCTTGCGGTCTTTCGGTCTCTTCTTTGCTTCGACCGCACGACTCCGACCGACGGCCGGAGCAACCCTCAGGTCTCTTGTTGTCACTGTCTCCGGCCTGCTTCCCTATCGAGAATAGTCATACACATCTTGCGCGCACCTACCGTGCACGCACTCGAAGATGCAGCTTTCAACTGTAGTTATATCAAGTTTCCGTCGCCAACCAGACAAGTTCTGAGAAGAATTCCCATTCACATAACTATTGCCGCACGCGAGTTGCTGTGAAATGATTCACACATAATCCGCCACGATCGCACCCCTGCACGTCGGCCCGTCTCGACGCCTGAACACACTCGACATCTTCAATGAAAGAACTTGAGCTGCAAAGGAATAGAACCAGGTGACGTACGAACTGCCAGCCTCGAAAGGCCCGGTACGAGACGTAGCGCTCGAGGGCGGCTACCTGATCGGATTCTCGGTGCAGGCACTGTTCGGCCTGTTCACGGCCATCATCCGCAGGCGGCTCTCGTTGCACGAGACGATAACTCAAACGCTCTTCATCGGCCGGGTGAGCACCGGTCCGTCCCTGCTGCTCATGATCCCGATCGGGGTCTTCATCGCGGTATCGGTCGGTGAGCTCGCGGGGCGAATCGGCGCAGGCGGTTACTCCGGTGCAGTTGTCGCGTTCATCATCGTGGGTCAGGCCGCAGCACTGGTGTGCGCGCTGATGATGGCAGGGGTTGCCGGATCGGCAATCTGCACCGATCTGGGCTCACGGAAGATCCGCGAAGAGATCGACGCCATGGAAGTCATGGGTATCGACGTCATCGAGCGTCTTGTTGCTCCGAGATTGGTTGCAGCGGTAGTTGTTTCCCTAGCTCTATGTTCCATGGTCACGTTCGGCGGAGTGATTGCGTGCTACCTCTACCACATCTACGTTCAGCATCTGCCTGCCGGAACATTCATGGCGACGTTCAGCCAGTACGGCCGGTCATCCGACTTTGTCATGGCCTTGGTCAAGGCCGCGATCTTCGGTATCGCTTCGACTTTGGTCGCCACCTTCAAAGGACTCCACGCCAAGGGCGGCCCCCGCGGCGTCGCCGATGCCGTCAACGAAGCCGTGGTCATCGCCTTTGCTCTGGTCTTCATCGCCAACACGGTTCTGTCCGCGCTGTATACCGTGATAGTTCCGGCAGTCGGTGAATTCTGATGTCGCTCGTCGATCTACGGATCAGAGCCCACCAGGCGAGCAGACCGCTGCGGACCGCTGCCGACGGTTTGGTGTCGCTCGGTCAGCATGTGACGTTCTACGTCCGTACAGTCGCGTCAATTCCGTTTGCCCTCACCAAGTATCGCAAGCATGTACTCGGTCAGATCAGCGAAGTCAGCTTCGGCACGAACTCGCTGCTGTCGGGCGGCGGAACTATCGGCATCGTGTTCGCGATGTCCCTGGCAGCCGCAATGATGCTGGGTGTCGAAATGCATCGAGGACTCGAACTCGTGGGCATGACCTCACTGTCCGGAATGCTGTCGGCCGTTGCCAACACACGTGAACTTGCGCCGGTTGTTGTTGCAATTGCGTTGGCCGCCAAGGTCGGAACGGGCTTTACCGCGCAAATCGGCGCCATGCGCATCTCCGACGAGATCGATGCCTTGGACTCGATGGCGATCAGATCCATCCCGTTCCTCGCCGGCACTCGGGTGATCGCGGCAATGATCTGCGTCATTCCGATCTACATGATCGGTCTGCTGGCCAGCTACCTGTCGACCCGCCTTGTCGTCGTGTTCTTCAATGGCGCATCGGCGGGAACGTACGACTACTTCTTCCACCTCGCGATCTCCCCACAGGATCTTCTCTACTCCGGTCTCAAAGCCGTGGTCTTCGCAGCCGTTGTCGCGCTTGTGCACTGCGCCTACGGATATTACGCCTCCGGTGGACCGGCGGGTGTGGGTCAGGCGGCCGGCCGCGCGCTCCGCACTGCAATCCTGGCGATCGGAATCCTGGACGTCATCATGACTTTCGGCCTGTGGGGTCTCGTTCCCCAAATCCCCGGAATGGGGGTCTGAGCCGTGGACAGACTTACTACGCGCACCAAGATGGCCTACGCACTGCGCGGCGCGGTGGCTATAGCGGTAGCCGTCGTCGCCGCCGTCGCCATGGTGTTGCGCGGCTCGGGCAATCTCGAACGCAGCACCGATGTGTACGTCGCGGTTCCTGCCGACGCCGGGTTGATCAGTGGCGAGGCCCCGGTTCGATACCACGGGGTCAATATCGGCCGCATCGGCGACATCGATTCGGGTACTACAGAATCGGTGGTGCAGCTGCAGATCGATACCGGTGAAGCGTCGAAGATCCCGGCAGACGTCGTGGCACGGGTAGTACCCCGGACATTTTTCGGCGACATCTACATGCAGCTTGTCGACAATCCGAATGCCCAGAGTCAGACAACGCTGTCGCAGGGCGACACCATCCCCATGGACACCGGTCCCGAAGCCGTCGCACTCTACGACGTGTACACCGAACTGGTGTCGGTACTCACCGCGATGCGCCCCGAGAAAATGCACACCGCTCTGACCGCGCTGGGTCAGGCCTTGGACGGGAACGGCGCCGAAATCGGTGCCACTATCGACAATCTCAGCGCCGCCTCGGCAGTGCTGACACCGGCGGCACACCAATTCCTCGATTCGACACCGGAATTCACGTCGGTTGTCGACGCATTGGACCGCGCAACTCCCGACATACTCGACACCCTTGCAGCGGCCACGTCAGTCTCCAACAGCATGGTCGCCAACCAGGAAAACCTCGAGAGGTCGATGAGTGCGGCCGCGGTCTTCGCCGCGACGCTCGACAACTTTGTCGCCGAGAACACCGGCAACATCATCACCGTCATCGACTCCACCGGAAAGATACTCGCAACAACAGCAGCCAACCCCGAAGGCCTACGCTCCACTCTGGCCAATGCCGGCGCTTTCGGCGCCGCCGGTGCGCGGGTATTCTCCACCGGAAAATTCAACATCACAGCAGTTCCCACGTTTGCCGATCCGCTTCCGTACACAGGCGAGGATTGCCCTCAGTACGTGGATGAGCGCGGCGCGCAGTGTTCGGGTACCAATCTGAGTTCGGGCACCACTCTGATTCCGGTTACCGGTGGCGCTGACGAAGCCTCAGCGCTTCTCTTTCTCGAGGATCAGCTGCTCGGCAACCCGCCACTCGACAACACGCCACTCGACAACACGGCCGGCGATGCCACCGCTCCCAACCCCGCAACAACTCTCATGTTGGGGCCGTTGGTCCGGGGAAACGAGGTGAGTATTCCGTGAAAATTCGGACCGCTCAGGTAGTTCGCTTGTCACTGTTCTGTATCACCGGGCTCGCGTGCGCGTCGTTCGTGGCAAACACGCTGTCGGTACCGGTTCGTGGGGACACCGCTTCCTATTCGTTCGAGTTCACGGACGTGGAGGGCTTGAATCCCGGTAATCCGGTGACCATGTCGGGTGTCCGGATCGGCAGGGTGGACTCGGTCGCGTTTGCCGACAACGGTGGTGGCACAAGCAAAGCGATCGTCGACGTGGAGATCGAATCGCAGTATTCTCTCGCGTCCGACGTTCGGGCTACCGTCCGCTACGGCGACATGTTGGGCGCCCGCTACCTCGCACTGACTCACAATGACGATGCGCACTCGGGACCAGCATCGGTGTCAGCGAGAACGCTGGAACCTGGTGGGACTGTTCCGCTGACGCAGACAACGCCCCCGATCAACCTGACCGCGTTGATGAACGGCTTCAAACCACTGTTTGCCGCATTACAACCCGAGCAGGTCAACACACTCACTCGGAGTTTTGTCGAAACGTTCAACGGGCAAGGTGGCGCGATCTCCGCGCTTCTCGACCAGATCGCCGTCATGACATCAGGTCTCGTCGACCGCCAAGATGTTTTTGCGCAACTGTTGACGAACATGAACACACTCCTCACCTCCGTCGACGATCGCCAACCCGAAATGGTCAGCCTCCTTGACGGTTTGAACGGTCTCAGTACCTCGGTTGTCGAACAGAACGACCAACTTGCCACACTTCTGGATCAGGGAAACCGCACCGTCTCGTCGTTGGCTCAGCTGATGACCGGATCGAACGGATCTTTCGGCACGACGGTTGCACAACTCGAAAATGTTACCGCCGGTTGGATTGCGAGCACCGACGAATTCAATCGACTTGTCGCGAACCTCCCCCAGTTTGCCGATGCCGCAAACAGGATCGGCAGCTACGGAAGTTTCATCAATCTTTATCTGTGCAATTTCACACTGAAGGCAGGGGACGTGGAAGCCAATATCTTCGGCGCAACACATTCGCCGGTGTGCTCATGATGTTTCTGGTCAAGCTGATCGACGTTTTTGTCGGCATCATGCTCTTTCTGTTCAAAGGGGACCGTCGCCAGAGCGGCAGCGGAACGGCTTTGGCGTTGGGCAGCCTCGGGATCTTTGTTCTGGTGGTCGGACTGGCTGCCGCGCTGGGTATTCCGAAACTCTGGTACAACGTTCGAACGTCGGCATACACAGCTGAATTTGCCAATGCCAGTGGACTTTCCGACACCGACCCGGTGTACGTAGCCGGAGTTCCCGCCGGACGGGTGGATTCCATCGAACTTGCCGGAGACCACGTGATCGTCAGCTTCCGCCTGGACAAGGATCAACCGTTGGGCAACCAGAGCACCGCCACCGTCCGACTCAAGACCGTCCTGGGTAAGCGTTACCTCGAAGTGGTGCCTGCCGGTGTTGTGGACGACAACGACGGACGCGTCATCCCGCTCTCGCGAACAACGGTGCCGTACAGCCTCGACGACGTCAGCGCCGACGCAACCCACGCGGCAACCGGCGTAGATCTGCAAGCGATGGAGTCGATGATGGACACTCTCTCGCAGGTGATTCCGACCGACTCCGATCAGGTCGGCCGAGCGCTGGCCGGAATCAGTGGTGCCTCCGCAGCCTTCGCACAGAACGGCGAGCAGATCGACCAAATCCTGACGATGTCGCGAGAGCTGTCGGACATGGCTGTGGCGCAGACTGATTCGATAGTGAACACGGCCGCAAACGCTCAGACCATCGTGCGCACACTTGCCATGCGCAAGGACGCCCTCACTCAACTCGTCGACAACCTGACGATCATCATCTCGAAGCTTTCCACTACGTTCACCGCGCACGAGGGCGAATTCGGAGCACTGACAGACAACCTGGTCGCCGTCACCACAACGCTGAAGAACAATGCTGATCAGATCGACCTGCTGATGACACGTCTTCCGTCTGCACTGCGCTCGGTCACCGACGCCACCGGCACGGGCGACTGGACCGACGTCAATGCACCGGCAGCCGTGATCCCGGATAATCTGCTCTGCGCGCTCGGCATCATGGAGGGCTGCAAGTGAATCCACGAAAAGCTGTCACTGCCCTGCTCGTCGTGACCCTCGCGATCGCGCTGCCAGGCTGGTACATCTTCGGACGAACCGATCAGTCGACGACCGTCTACGCCGATTTCAGTTACGTCGGGGGGATCTACGAGGGAAGCAAGGTCACAGTTCTCGGTGTCGGCGTCGGGACAGTCACGTCGGTCGAGCCCCGCGGAACATCGGTTCGGGTGGCGATGTCCATGCCGACCTCCGTGGAACTTCCGGCAGATGCGTCGGCGTATGTTCTCAATCCTTCGGTGATCAGTGATCGCCACATCGAACTCGGACCGGCGTACACCGGCGGAGACACTTTGGAAGACGGCGATCAGATTCCCGTCGAACGCGCACATTCCCCAATCGATTTCGACGGTTTGATGGGAAGCGTCAGCACCTTGGCCGAAGCATTTGCCGGCGACGGCGGCAATCTCGGGGATCTTGTCAGTCGCGGTGCGGCCGGGTGGGCGGGCCAGGGCGATCAATTCAACACCGCAATCCGAAACCTCAGTACGGCAACGGGAGTAGTCGGTGCTCGGTCCGAAGACATCGGCGCACTCGTCGACAACCTCAGCACCTTGATGGCCGCTCTCGACGCCCGGCAGGTCAGTCTCGACGAACTGGTCGGCGACTTGGGCCAATTGGGTGATCAGTGGTCGAGCCAGAACATGGACATCTCCCAACCACTTCAGGATTTACAGGTAGTGTTCGATCAGCTGGAGCGCTTCATGACCACTCACGGCGACGACGTCGGTGCCATCGCCGGCAACGTTGCGGTCCTCGGCGACGTACTGGCGGCAAAACAACCGGGTCTCGCCGAATTCATGGACCTTGTGCCGTTGATGATGGCAAACCTGTCCGGCACCATCGGCCCCGATCAGCGTGGACGTATTCGACTCAATGTCTCGACAGCACTGACGCAATTTGCTGTGGCGCAACCGTTGTGCGAGACGTACAAGCTGCCGATCTGCACCGGCGCCGGCTTCACCAACCCCATTTCCTTCCCGCTCAGTGAGTCCGATCCGCTCGGAATCGCGTCTGCGGTATCCGGCGGCGTGGCCTCGGGAGGTGGCAACTGATGCGGCAGTCTGTTCGGATAGTCACCGCAGTCGCGGCAGTAGGTGTTGGTTGCGCGGTGGTCTTTGCGTTCGGCGGTTGCAGCGCCGGTATCCAGGATCTTCCGTTGGGCCGCTCGGCAGACGGTGATGCGTACACCGTGGCAGTGCAGTTGGCGGGCGCTGACGGTCTTGTTCTGGGAGCCGACGTCCGCAGTGGTCAGAAGGTGATCGGACGGGTATCCGCACTGTCCGCAGACGTGGTCGGAGCCCGGGTGAGTCTGAGTCTGGACACTGCGACTCAGTTGCCGGACAATGTCGAAGCATCCGTCGAACTTCCCTCAGCGCTGGGTAATCCGTTCATTCGACTACTTCTGCCGGAAGTACCATCGAGTTCGGTGTTGAGCGACGGTGACACCATTCCGGAGTCCCGCACCGAGATCGGCCCGCAGGTGGAAAGTGCACTCGCGACACTCGGGACAGTTCTCACCGGGAGCGGCATCGACCAACTCGATACCGTCGTGAGAGAACTCAACACTGCGTTCTCCGGCCGGTCCGGTGAGGTGCGCTCCCTGACCGATACTCTCACCTCCCTCATGGCGGAAGCCAGTAGTCATCAGGACGAGTTCAACGAGGCCGTCGATCTCGCCGCTCGGGTCTCCTCGCAGCTCGCCGGACAACGCGAGATCATCGACAACTATTTGGATTCCGTCCCTCAGGTGGTGTCGATTCTTGTCGGTCAGAAGGATCAGATTTCCAGCCTGTTGAACTCGACGGTTCAACTCGCCGTCAACGCGAACACGATTCTCGACTCCTCTCCGGGCGGGTTCGACAGCATGCTCAAGGATGCGTCGACCGTTGTCGGGACTCTCGATTCGTTCAACTCCGAGATGGGCCAGACACTGGCAAATATGAACGGAATGCTCGAAAGTTTCACCTATGCGGTGCGCGGCGACTACCTGATGTTCGACGGCGCCCTCGACATTCCCGGCACGATCGACAAACTCTGGACCGGTGGGATGGCCGGCGGCGCAGCAGCTATCGCGGCGCCCGGAACTCTGACCGATCTTCTGCAGGGAGGCCGACGATGAAACGTCTTGCGCTCGTGCAACTTGTCTTGTTTGCGCTCACCGCTGCCGTCGTCATTCCGTTCGGCATCGTCTACGTCGTCGGTCCACAAGGTTTCGGAGATCACATCCGGCTTCACGCCACCATGTCCGACGCTTTCGGCCTGACCGCGGGAACGGTGGTCACGTACCGCGGGGTGCAGGTGGGAAAGGTCAGCGAGGTTGCTCTCGACTCGAGTACCCGTTCCGCTCGCGTAGAGCTCTCGCTCAACGAAAACGCCGAGATACCCGCCGACAGTGTTGCCAAAGTGACGATGGGAACTGCCGCCGGAATTCAGAACGTGGACATCTATCCCAACACCGATCAGGGACCTTACCTTCAGGACGGCGACGAGATCGCGATGCCGGCGGATCAACAGCCGGTTCAGATGAGCCAGTTGATGCTTCAGGCGTCGGATGTGCTCGAGGGTCTCGATCCGCAGGCGATCAGCGACATCGGAACCGAATTGGGAAACTCGTTCAACGGACTCGGCCCAAGTCTGTCCACGATGATCGAGAACGGTGGGACGCTGTCCGCACAGTTGAACGATCAGTCCGCGGAACTCGCGGCGCTGCTCTCACGCACCTCGACCTTGGTTGATTCCATGTCAACACAATCGGATTCGTTTGTCCGCGGGATGTCGGCTGCCAAGAACTTCACCGAGCAACTCGATTCCAACGCGCCGGTACTGATCTACCTCACCGATCATTCACCGGCAGCGTTGAGCAGTGCACAACAGTTGTTCGACCAGTACCACAACACTTTTGGAGCCGTCTTGGCCAATCTCGTGACAGTTGCTCCGATCATCTCCGACCGCACGGATGCCCTGGAAACGGGATTGGTCACGATCCCTCGAGGCCTCGCGGATCTGGCTTCGATCGTGAAGGGTGATCGCGCCGATTTTGCGCTGGTCGCCACACAAGGACCGGTATGCAACTACGACACTCCCAGGCGCGAAGTCGGTGATCTCTCCCCCACCAGCCCGAACCTCGCGATGTACTGCCCACCGGCCGATGATCTGGTCCAACGCGGAGCGCGAAATGCTCCGCGACCGAACGATCTCGGGTTGCAGAATGCCACCATCCCCGGCACGCCGATCGGCCCGCCGGTTGTCGATGATCCCATTCTCATTCCGACCGGCGTAGACGCACTGAACTATTGGAGATCGATGTTGGAAGGACTGGGAAATGGCACCCGCTGAAAGCACACTGATGGAAACGACCGAGCAGGAATCGGGTGACCAGCCGGACCGTCCGTCGTTGCTGCGACGCCTGAAGACGCCGCGCACCGCCCTGACTGCCGTATTGGCGCTGGCACTGGTCGCAGCAGTGGCGGCGTGGGGATTTCAGATGTATTCGGAAAGCCAGGACAACACTCTGCGCCAGGAAGCTCTCGACACTGCCCGCGAATACTCGGTCATCATGTCTTCCTTCGATTACCAGGATCTGGACGCGAACAAGGACTCGATTGCCTCCATGTCGACCGACGAGTTTGCCGGCACTTACCGAACCATGGTCGATTCGCTGCGCGATGTCGTCGCCGGCGGGCAGGGGCAGGCAACCGCTACGGCGGCACACGTAGGTATCGAGTCCATGGACAGTTCATCGGCAACAGTTCTGGTGTTCGTCGATCAGGAAGCCAAAAATGTTGCTGCGCCGCAAGGGAATGCGCAGAAGTATCGGATGGTCATCTCGATGGTCCGATCGAACGACCAGTGGCTCGTCAGCAATGTAGAGACGAAATAGGAGGGTCGATGCCCACTCATTACCTGGATTCCGAACAGACCGAGTCGTCACTTCGAACCGATCAGACGCGAATCACCATCACCGGCCTGCGCCGGCGGTGGGCCAGGAAACCTGCTCACATCACCGATGCGCTCGACTTCTGGTCGTTTGCCGGCGCCGCCGCCAACGTCGTCCTGCAACTCGGCTGGCCGGAAGTGGCGTACGGCGTCATGGAAAGCAAGGTCGAGTCAGGTGCTCTGACGGCACATCCGTGGAAACGCGCGCGGACCACCACGCAATATCTGACTGTCGCGATTCTGGGTAACGAGGAAGAGCGTCTGGCGTACCGCGAAGCAGTCAACTCGGTGCACCGGCACGTACGGTCAGATGCAAACAGCCCGGTCAAGTACAACGCCTTCAACCGTGAACTCCAATTATGGGTCGCGGCTTGCCTGTTCATCGGATTCGAAGACAGTCACCAGTTGCTGCACGGTGTGATGTCCGAAGAACAGGCGGAGTCGTTCTACCAATCCGCCTCTACTCTGGGAACCACTCTGCAGGTTACCGAAGAGATGTGGCCGGCCACGCGCGCGGATTTCGAACGGTACTGGAACCTCGGCTGTGAACGTGTGATCATCGACGAACGCACCAGCCGGTATCTCAACGATCTGATCGACTTACGCATGATTGCCTGGCCACTGCGCCTGGTGTTTCGAAACCTGCTGCGATTTCTGACAATCGGGTTTCTTCCCCCGATCTACCGTGACCAACTCGGACTCGAGTGGACCGAGGACGACCGTCGACGCTTCGAACATCTCTTCATCTTCGTGTCCTTCGTCAACAGATTCATACCTCGATCGATCCGGCAGGCAGGCAACACCATTCAGATGCGCGACCTCCGTCGCCGGATCAAGCGAAGCAAGAACCTCGTCTGAACTGTGGACTGTCCCGTCAGACCAACGGAATCCCCTTGGCTATCCGGCGACGCACATCCCACAGGTAGAAGTTGTACGGGAACATGCGAATGACCTTCGGGGTAACTCGATTGACTGCCGCCGCGACGCGCATCGATCGGTCGAATCCGCGCTGCCTCCGTTCGGACCACGGGAGGCGCATTTCGTCCCGGAAGGATTGCGGCAGGAATCCCGTCGCGAGAAAGCGATTGAGCGGTCCGACCAAGGGATGCAACAACTTCGGGGTGAAAGTAGCCGACGCGATCCCGTACAGGTGCTCACGGATCGTGTCGTCGATGCTGACCTTGTTCAGGTTCTCGTTCCAGTAGACCTCGAATGCGTCTCGATCCACCGGCCACATGTCGCGGCGCATCTGGAGGGTGGTGCCGAAACTTGAACTACGCTGATAGAAGGCGTCCTGGGTTGCGGGGTCGAGGTCTCCGTACAGTGCCTTGTAGACGTCCTCGAAGCCGCGGTACAGGCAGGCAGCAACCCACAACTGGAGTTCGGGATCGAACGCGTTGTACTCGACGGCACTGTTCTCGTCCGAACGGACATACTTGTGTGCTCCGTTGACTGCGCGCCGGTACTGCTTCTTCTCGTCCTCGGTGGCGAGGCTTGCCACCGCCAGGTAGGTCAGCGTTGTGCGAGTGCGCTTGACCGGATGACGGTCCAACCTGCCGGTCTCGACCTTGCTCTCGTACACGCCGTAACCCACCGCGGGGCGCGCAAGTTGCATGATTACGTTTGCGCCGGCGGCCAACAGTCCCAACCCGGACATCGCCTTCTCGACCTCAGCATCGATGTCGATCGAATCTCTACTCACCGTCACGGCATTAACCCCTTCGAGTCGGATATCTGCGAACGCGTGTTCTCAGATGAGTGAAGCGCTGAAACCTCACGATGTCAATAGCTTCGAGATGCCAAGATGGTCTACATGAATGACCAACCGCGTTTGTACGGTGGCGTCGACGGCGCCCTCCGCGTCGCTGCGCGCCGCGAGACGCTGATCGAAGCCGGGCTCGAACTGATGGGATCAGCCGAACCCGAACTGACAGTGCGTGGGGTGTGCAAACAGGCTGGTGTAGCTGCCCGGTACTTCTACGAGAGCTTCACCGACCGCGACGCCCTGATCTCCGCGGTGTACGACACGGTCATCACGGATATCGCCGTCTCCACCCAGGCAGCAGTGGACGCGGCCGACGCCGAACGAGACAAGGCAGTGGCGGCCATAGCCAACATCGTCCGCACCGTTGCCCGCGACCCAAGGCGCGGGCGACTACTCTTCTCGAGCGCGCTCACAAGCCCGCTCCTCGTCGAGAAACGCCGGGCGTCGACCACGATATTCATCGGTCTCCTCGCCGCCAACGCCAAGAGCTTCTACCGACTCGGCGACAGCGGCCAGCTGACGCTGACGGCAACCTTCCTGGTCGGCGGCCTCGCTCAAACGCTGAGCGCATGGCTCGACGGATACATCGACGTCACGGAAGACGAACTGGTTGCCGAATGTGCGGCGATCCTGCTCGCTCCGGCAATGCCGCCGTCCTGAGGGCCCTACTCGAAGCTCAGTCCCAGAGGCCGATGTTGTCGAGGTGGGCGAGCAGACGAGCGGCACCGTCGGAGAACTGAACTCGCATCTGCGCGTCCACTTGCTCGAGGTCTCGTTTCTCGAACGCCTCGATCAACTTGTCGTGGCTCGACACCGCAAGCTCACCCCAGCCCGCGTCGGTCGCGTACAGCCGCGCCGGGGTGTAGCGGATTGCACCGAACAGGAACCACGCCAATTTTGCCCCGCCCGCAGCAAGATTGATCAGGCGGTGAAATTGGAATTCGCACTGCTCGATCGCAGCCGCATCCGACGCGTCGACCGCTGCCCGTAAATCGGCATTGAGCTCGACCAACTCTGCAAGCTGGTCAGCGGTGATCTTGTCAGCGGCCCGCAACGCCAATTTGACCGCAATCTGCCCCTGCAACCAGAAGATGTCTTCGATGTCCTGGCGACTGAGCGGCGATACCAGATAGCCACGGTGGGGAACCAACTCGACCATCCCCTCGCCGCGCAACGCGACCAGAGCCTCCCGAACTGGCGTGACGCTGACCCCGAGGTCGGCTGCGGTTTCGTCGAGGCGAACGAACTCGCCCGGACGAACCTCCCCGGACATGATGAGGTTGCGAACATGGTTCGCCACATCCTCGGACAGCTGTGGCCGTCTCCTCAGCTCAGACGTCACCCTCCGAGTGCGTGCAGACGTTGCCACAACCGATCCTCACAGTCCGTACGTTTTGCCGATGATGTCTCGCTGAATCTCGTTGGTACCACCATAAATGGAAGACACCAGAGTCTTTCGCACATGATGCTCCATGTCGAATTCCGTGGCGTAACCGTACCCGCCCATCATCTGCATGCCCTCGAGCGCAACCTTCTTGGCGGTTTCGGTGAGCTTCAGTTTTGCCATCGACGCCTCGCGCGGGAACATCTTCATCGGATTGGCGTCGACCATCCTGGCGACGCTGTAGACCAGCAGTCGGCCGCATTCGATCTCCGTAGCCAGATCCGCGACGCGGTGCCGAAGCGCCTGGAACGAACCGACAGGACGCCCGAATTGCTTACGGGTGGTGATGAATTCGAGGGTGTCATCGAAAGCCCGCTGCGCCGTTCCGAGCATCATCGCCGCCAGGATGAGCCGTTCGATATTGAGCCCCGCCATGAGTTGACGCCAGCCGTTGCCGACCTCGCCGACCACAGCGTCGTCAGGCAGCAGGACGTCGGTGAAGTAGAGGTCGTTGACCTCCTTGCCGCCCATCGTGTCGATTCCGCTGATCTTCAGGCCGGAAATATCTGCCGGAACGTGGAACATCGTCAGGCCCTCGTGCTTGCCCTCACCTCTCGACGTACGCGCGACGAGCAGGATGTTCTCGGCGAAGTGCGCATTGGAGCACCACGTCTTCTGTCCGTTGATCAGCCATCCGCCGTCGACCTTCTCGGCACGGCAACTCAAGTTACCGACGTCCGAGCCCGCCTCGGGTTCCGACATCGAGATCGACTGCGAAGCCCCTCGGACGATGCCGCCGAGTACCGCTTCCTTCTGCGCCGGACTGCCGAACTTCTCGTACGCCGCCCCCGTGATGACCGTCGGGCCGAGTCCGCCGATCGGCGCCATCCCCTTGGCCGCTTCCTCGAGGAAGATGCACAGGTCAACCGTGCTGCCGGCCGATCCGCCGTACTCCTCCGGCACAGTCAGTCCAAGCCATCCCAGTTCCGCCATTTTCTCGTAGTACGCCTGATTGTGGTTGTGCGCTCCGTGATCGGTCAGCAGGTCTCGCTGCTCGCGCGTACCGCTTTCCTTCTTGCAGAACGCGGCCACCGACTTGGCAAAATCAGACTGCTCCTGCGTGAAATCCATGTGCATCGAAAACTCCCGGGTGAGAAATGGCTGGAGGCTTGTCGGACCTCCGTCCGACGCATACTGTGACTACCAGCACAGTAAATCACATCACATATATGTGATGCGTCGACTCCTGGAGGATCTGAGAAATATGACCGAACAGCTCGGCCGACACAGCACGTCCACAGATCCGACGTCAGGCGATCCCACCTTCGCGAGCCTCGACCCTCGCGATGACACCGTGATCGCGCAGTACCCCGTCGCCGATCAGCAGGCGGTCGACAAGGCCGTGGCCGCAGCACACACCGCAGCGGCGTGGTGGGATCAACTCGGTTTTGCAGGGCGAAAGAAAGTCCTCGGTGACTTCCGGGCTGCCATTGCCTCCCACGCGGATTCGATGGCGTCGATCATCTCCACGGAAACCGGAAAGCCGAGCGACGACGCGCTACTCGAAGTGATGTTGGCAGTCGAACATCTCGACTGGGCCGCCCGCAACGCACAGAAGGTGTTGCGCCGCAGACGCGTCGGTGCAGGCCTGATCAGCGCCAACCAATCCGCCTCCGTCGGCTATCGGCCGATGGGCGTCGTCGGTGTAATCGGTCCGTGGAACTATCCGCTGTACACACCGATGGGATCGATCGGGTACGCACTGGCCGCCGGCAACGCCGTCGTCTTCAAGCCAAGCGAACTCTCACCAGGCGTCGGCGTCGAACTGGCCCGCCTGTGGAACCTCGCAGCACCCGGACATCCTGTCCTCCAAACCATTACCGGCGACGGCAAGACCGGCGCACTGCTGTGTTCGTCCGGGGTGAACAAGATTGCGTTCACCGGCTCGACGGCCACCGCAAAACGCGTCATGGCTGCCTGCGCCGATACCCTGACTCCCCTGGTTGCCGAGTGCGGCGGCAAGGACGCCATGCTGGTGGATTCCGACGCCAACCTTGATGCCGCCGTAGCCTTCGCGGCATTCGGTGCGGTCGGCAACGCCGGACAAACCTGCGCCGGTGTCGAGCGCATCTACGTCGCCGCCCCGGTCTACGACGCCTTCCTGTCGAAACTCACTGCGGCGCTGCGCGATGCCCGCGCCGGTTCGACCTACGGCCCCATGACGCTGGGCAAGCAGACGGCGATCGTGCGAGGTCAGATCGAAGACGCGCTCGGCCGAGGAGCCAAAGCTGTTCTCGGCGGCCTCGAGTCCTTCCGTGGCCCGTTCATCGACCCGATCGTCCTGACCGACGTACCGGAAGATTCCACCGCGGTCACCGAGGAAACGTTCGGACCGAGCGTCGTGGTGAACAAGGTTGCCGACATGAACGAAGGCATCGAGCGCGCCAACGCGTCGAAGTACGGATTGGGCGCGTCGGTGTTCACGAAGAGCACATCGAAGGGGCGGGCAATTGCCGAGAAACTCGAATGTGGTGTGGTCACCGTCAATTCGGTTCTCGGATTTGCCGGAATCGCCGCCCTCCCGTTCGGCGGTGTCGGTGATTCCGGATTCGGCCGCATCCACGGGGCAGACGGACTGCGCGAGTTCAGCAGCGTCAAATCGATGGCAGTTCAGAAGTTCAGCGCACCACTGGATCTACTGACCATCGAGCGGAAGGCGCGCGACATGAAGATCTCGCGCTGGATGTTGGCAAAGCGGCACGCCAAGTCCTGACCAGGTCAGTGCGCCAGCGCAAGCGCCAAGCCTGCTTCGTCTGTGACCGGGCGGTCACAGACGAAGCCTCGGCAGACGTAGGCCGCTTGAGCGCCGTCGACCAGAGGCCGATCTGCCAGCAGCGGTGAGGAATCCGGCTCACCTGCGACGATCACGGCGCCGCCGGGGGCGAGGCGACGGGCCGCGTCCAGCAGATCACCGTCACCCACAACAGCTACCTGGATCGGCCCGCGCAGCGACGCTTCCGCCACCGCAAGCCAATGCCCGGCCGAGCGCGGAGCACGCTCGAGCGGCAACGATGCGCGTGCAAGGGAGTCGGATACGGCTTGGGCATAGCGAGAGGCGCGCTCGGGCTCGGTGAGCGCAGCCGCCGTCAACAGCGCCTCCGTGACAGTTGACGCTCCCGACGGTGTTGCGCCGTCCATCGGATCGCGGGGTCGGGTCACCAAGCTTTCGGCAAAATCTGCTGTGTCGAACCAACTTCCGGGCTCGGCTGGGTCGGCAAAATGATCGAGAGTGAGGTCGAGCAACTGCCGCGCGGTGTCGAGCCACTCCGATTCCCCGGTTGCCTGGTACAGCGCGAGGAGTCCGGTGGCCAGGGCTGCGTAGTCCTCGAGGACCCCGGCGGGCTCACCGACAACGCCACCGAGAGATGCGCGGCGCAATCTGCCGTCAACGAGATGCAGGCCGAGAAGGGTGTGCGCGCACACCCGTGCAGCGTCAATCCATTCGGGTCGATTCAGTGCAAGCCCGGCTTCCGTCAAGGCGGTGATGCTGAGCCCGTTCCATGCGGTCACGACTTTGTCGTCTCGGCCAGGCTGCGGACGGTCTTTTCGCACTGCGCGCAGTGCGTCGGAAACCTTCTGCCAGCGCGACCAATCGTCGGGATCGCTGAGCAACTGCAACACCGATGCACCATCTTCGAAGGTTCCGTCGGCGGTGACGCGGAACAACTCTGCCGCCCACCGTCCGTCGTCCTCGCCGAGCGCATCGATCAGCTGGCTGGGCGTCCACACATAGGTCGATCCTTCGACGCCGTTGGTGTCCGCGTCCAGAGCCGAAGCGAAGCAGCCGTTTTCGGTTCGCAGATCGCCGAGAATAAATCCTGCGGTTTCCTCCGTGATGCGGGCCGCCAACTCGGAACCCGTCCGACGTGCCCAGTGCGCGTAGAACCGGAGCAGCAACGCATTGTCGTAGAGCATCTTCTCGAAATGCGGAACCACCCACTCCGCGTCGACGGAGTAACGGGAGAAACCGCCGCCCAACTGGTCGTAGATACCGCCGCGCGCCATGGCTTCACCAGTGCGCTGCAGTCCACCGAGAATATTGTTCGAACCGGTCCGCTCGAACTGCCGCAGCAGTCCTTCGAGCAACGCGGACGGCGGAAACTTCGGGGCGCCGCCGAAACCGCCGCGGGGCAGGTCCTCATCCGCCAATACTGCCTGGCCCGCTGCGTCGAGGAGCGCGGCATCGATCGGCGCACCGCTGTACGGGATTCCACCCGACGCGCGCGCCAACTCCGTCACGATCGACGACGCAGCATCGTCGACCTCGCCGCGACGGTTGGCAAATGTCTCGGCAATCGCTTCGAGAAGCTGTATGAACGAAGGCATTCCACCGCGCGGCGCCGGCGGGTAGTACGTGCCGCAGTAGAACGGCGAACCGTCAGGAGTCAGGAAACACGTCATCGGCCAGCCACCCTGACCGGTCATCGCGACCGTGGCATTCATGTAGACGGCGTCGATGTCAGGCCGCTCTTCGCGGTCCACCTTCACGCAGACGAAGTTGTCGTTCATGATCGCCGCGATGTCGTCGTTCTCGAACGATTCGTGGGCCATCACGTGGCACCAGTGGCACGCCGAGTATCCGATCGACAACAGAATCGGCACGTTACGTTCGCGTGCCCACTCCATGGCCTCCGGCCCCCACTGCTGCCAGTGGACCGGATTGTCGGCGTGCTGACGAAGGTAGGGACTGGTGGACCCACCCAGATTGTTCTTCATCCGTGGGTCCATGTGCCCTACCTCGCTCGCGTCAGGAATCGTGCTTGGGAGTCTTCTCGGCTGATGCGTCGCCGGCATCCGTTTCCGGGGTGGCGATCGCACCACGATCCGTTCCTTCATCCAACTGCTGATCGGCTTCCGGGTGTTCGGGTTCGAAAGTTTCCGGCAACTTCTTGAGCTGACGGTTCATCGACACGACCAACAGGATCACACCGATGAACAATGCCAAGACGACAACCAGTCCGACCGGCGACGACTTGCCGAACTCGGGGCCGGAGGGGTTACTCGGGCTCTGTGCAAGCAATTGTGTTGTGCCGATTACCAATTCGGCGGATAGTGCATTCACTTTCAGACGTCCTCTTCAAGACCTGCGAACAGGTCGGTTTCCGGGATGGACGTAGAAACCCGCGTCTTCGCGAGTTCGAATTCTTCTGTGGGCCAGATCTTCTGCTGAATATCGAGCGGCACCGCAAAGAACGAACCGTTGGGGTCGATCTGCGTCGCATGCGCACGCAAAGCGTCGTCGCGCTGGGGGAAGTAATCGCCGCAGGCGATCTGGGTGGTGACCCGGACCATCATGTCACCGCGCTCGGTCTTCCACTTCTTGAGCCAATCCGCCATGGGGAACGGCTCGCCGCGGCGCTCGTACTCCTCTTGGAAAAGTTCGAGACGCTTACGGATGAAGCCGTGCGAGTAATAGACCTTCTTGATCTCCCACGGTTCGCCGTCCTCGGGATGATATTCCGGGTCGGCAGCCGCTTCGTACGCAGCCATCGACACCTCGTGGCACCGAATGTGGTCGGGGTGCGGGTATCCACCGTTCTCGTCGTACGTCGTGATGACGTGCGGACGGAATTCGCGGAACACCTTGACGAGTGCGCGCGTCGATTCCTCGAGCGGCACCAGCGCAAAGCAGCCCTCCGGAAGCGGCGGCAACGGATCACCCTCGGGCAGGCCCGAGTCGACGAAGCCCAGCCAGCGGTGCTTGACGCCCAGAATCCGCGCAGCTTCCGCCATTTCTTCCTGGCGCACCTCGCTGATGCGGTCGCGGACGCCGGGGACATCCATGGCCGGGTTGAGAATGTCGCCACGTTCACCCCCGGTGAGCGTCAGGACCATCACTTCATGGCCTTCGGCTGCATAACGGGCGGTGGTGGCCGCACCCTTGCTCGACTCGTCGTCGGGATGGGCATGGACGGCCATGAGCCGGAATCCGCTCACGTGTTCGTTCACCTCAACTTCACCTGTAGCCGTTACCGGCGTCTGCTCCGAACTCTTGCCGTCAAACCTACCGGCAGCGCCAGTGGGCGCGTCCTCTATAGTTCCACCCGAGAGTTCCTGATGCAGCCATGACCCCAGTCCGCGGTTGCGTAGAACACGAACTCGAGTCTTCGAGAGCAGAGTGATGAGTAATACGCTTCCCCAAGATCGGTACCCGAGCGCGACTCGCACGGGCGGTTCCAAGAAGTGGATCGTGTGGGCTCTGACCGCCCTCGTCATCGTTGTGGGCACCGGTATCGCCTACGTCGGATACACCAAATTCTCGGTGAAAGAGATCACGACCGAAACGATCTCGTACGACATCGCCGACGACTCGACCATGAAGATCCGGTTCACCGTCACGCGTGACGATCCGAGCCAGGAAGCTGTGTGCATCGTTCGCGCCCGCTCCAAGGGCGGATCCGAAACCGGTCGACGCGAGGTTTACGTTCCCGCTACGACGTACCAGACCTTGGAGTTCAACACCGAGATCAAAACGTCCCTCCCACCAGGCATGGCCGACGTCTTCGGATGCAGCCTCGACGTCCCGGAGTATCTGACCAAAAACTGACTGCGCCTACTACCCGCCCTGTCCGACGTTTGAGTTCCGACAGGGCGGGTAGTCCTGCGTGATAGAATTGCTTGGTACACGGTTCCGGGTGGAACCGTGTATTGCTGCATTGACGGCCAGGTTGGCGTCGAGCGCAGCGCTGACGGCAAGATCACGCCTAGCCCAGGCGCGTTCGAGCCGTTGTTTATTGCTGTTGCAGTGAGTTCAGTGCTGTTGCGGTGAGTTCATTGCTGTCGCAGTGATCTGTCGAGGGAGCCCCCGGCTCCGACTACTAGGGAGTGATCGAGATGACCGAGACCCAGGTGACCTGGCTTACGCAGGAATCACATGACAGGCTCAAGAAGGAACTCGACCAGCTCATCGCGTACCGCCCCATCATCGCCGCCGAGATCAACGAGCGTCGCGAAGAGGGCGATCTGAAGGAGAACGGCGGCTACCACGCTGCACGTGAGGATCAGGGGCAGCAGGAAGCTCGTATCCGCCAGCTTCAGGATCTGCTCAACAGCGCAAAGGTCGGCGAAGCACCCACTCAGTCCGGTGTTGCACTCCCGGGTTCGGTAGTGAAGGTGTACTACGACGGCGACGAGAGCGACACCGAGACCTTCCTGATCGCAACCCGCGAAGAGGGCGCGCGTGACGCCAAGCTCGAGGTGTACTCCCCCAACTCTCCGCTGGGTAGCGCACTTCTCGAGGCCAAGGAAGGCGAGACTCGCGAGTACAACCTGCCTAACGGCGGCACCATGAAGGTCACCCTCGTTAGCGCGGAGCCGTACCACAGCTGATCGGTTACACACGAAACAAACGTCGCCCGGACATACTCGTCCGG
This sequence comes from Rhodococcus sp. ACPA4, assembly GCF_002300185.1. Lineage (NCBI taxonomy): Bacteria > Bacillati > Actinomycetota > Actinomycetes > Mycobacteriales > Nocardiaceae > Rhodococcus > Rhodococcus sp. ACPA4. Next base: position 1,046,611 of record NZ_NSDY01000002.1, on the reverse strand, counting down.
GCGACGTTTTTTCTTGCCTAGATCACTCGTCGCGCCTTCATACCGGCGAAGATCGGACCGACTTTCACTACGTCGCCGAAGGTCGGCGCGTGCAGCATCTGCCCGTTTCCGACGTAGATCGCGACGTGTCCGGGGCCGCCTGCCTGCCAGTTTCCGAACAGCAGATCACCTGGTTGCGCTTGATCGAGGGGAATCTCGACGCCGACACCCCATTGGGTTTCCGACGTGCGTGGCAAAGTGATCCCGGTTGCGGCGTGGATGGCGTACGACGTCAGTCCCGAGCAGTCGAACCCGCCCATCGACGGACCGTTGATGTTTCCTCCGCCCCACACGTACGGCAGTCCGAGGAATTTCAGTCCGGCTTGGACTACACCGCCCACCGCGGCCGCAAGATTGTTGTAATTGAACGGCGCAAGCATCAGGGCAAAGGAATCCTGCAAGGACGTGACCTGCGCGACGAAGGGTGCCGCAGTCTGATCCTGCGGAACGCCGTGCGCTGCCCGCACTGCCTCGGGCCCGACGTCGTAGGCTGCCAGCGCCAGTTCGACGGTATCGCCCTGGACCTCCCCTGATTGCTGCCACGCCTGGGCCTGCTTCACCAGTTCACACAGTCGGTAGCCGGACGTCATTACGGGGTCTGCGACACCGAAGATGTCCATCTTGCCGTCGCCGTCGCCGTCCTTGCCGTACGCCGTCCACGCTGCTGTGGTGAATCGGCCAGGTCCGCGCCCACCCTCGTCCGACACTTCTGCGCCGGGGCCGTATTGAAAGCCACTGCGCGTCGAATACAGAGATGCCACCACCGCCGGCGTGATCTCCGGGCAGATTGCGCCCGCTTTCTTGACCCACGGAGCAAATACCGCGACCGCGCCAACCGGCGCCAGAGCAGCACCGGGAAAATTGGACGGCACCGAGGGCACAAGCCCTTCCGGATTCTCTTGTGCTCGCACCGGCCCGCCCCAGGCCGCGAGTGAGATTTCCGCGGCGGGAGCTGCATTCGCCTCGGCGGGCGTCCCCAGTGTTGCTCCTATCACCCCCAGTGCAGTACCGATCGACACAGTGATCGCCAGGACACTCACTGCCATCAAAAACCTCCGGTAACTGATCGATCCACGAGCCGGCCGAACCTGTCGGTGGCACCGCCTAGGGTTTCGAACATGCATTCGATATCCCCGGTGGCACACCAACCTGTAACCAATGTCTCATTTATCACGTCAGACGTTACCCAAATGACCACATACCCCAAGGCTTTTCTCAGGTTCGGCGGGCAGGCTGTGGACATGAGCGACGATCGGACACGGCCCACTCGGGCTCGCACCTCGGCATACCGACCCGTTCACCTCGCGCTTGCTGCGACGGCTGTTGCGGGCGCCATCGCAAGTGGTGGCTTATCCCTCGTTTCCAACCCCACCGACAGTTCCACCACGACGGCCATCTCCACCGACACCACCTCGAAGCATGCGGCCGCATCACGACTGGTCGTAGCCAGCGGGTTCGGAGTTCCGGACGCCGTCTCGAACGGTTCGTGAACGCACCACGCGCCGCAACCGAATGGCTCACCTGGGGCGTCCAGGCACGCGTAGTCGTCACCGATCCCGGCGCCCTCGCCTCCGCCGCCAGTCTCGTGCGGGGTTATCTGAGCGCTGCCGACGCGGCCACCAATCGCGATCGCGCAGACTCCGAGATCCGCACATTCGGATCCGGCCCGGCTCTCGAGGTCGACGGCGCCCCCATAACGCCGATGTTTGCGCATTTCCTCACGGACGCACTCGCGATCGCGCGCCTCACCGACGGCAAACTCACCCCAACGGCAGGCTCGCGAGATCCACACTCCTGGTGGAAGATCCGCGTCGAGAGCAACCGGGTGTTCAGCCCGGCCGACGTTGTCCTCGATCTATCCGCCACTGCGCGCGCCAGTTCGGCTGACCATTGCGCCGCAACCACAGCCGAACTTCTCGGCTGCGGGGTTCTCGTTGCCTTGGGCGGAGACATAGCCGTGGCCGGACCGTCGCCGGAAGGCGGCTGGCAGATTCAGGTTCAAGATCTCCCGGGTGACCCCACGTGTCAGGTTGCCGTTCCTTCCGGGTGCGGCATCGCGACGGCCAGCACCGTCAAGCCGCTTGCCCGGGAATCGACGGCAACATCGATGTGGCGCACGGTATCGGTGATAGCCGAATCCTGTGCGGAGGCAGCAGCACTGAGCCGGGTAGCCGTGGGAATGAGCGGCTCCGCCATCGATTGGCTGCACAAGCTGGATCGCCCGGCCCGCCTGGTCGATCAGGAGTTCCGGGTCACCACCCTGGCAGGGTGGCCGGACGACTGACACTGTGCGCCTTTGTCAACCGCCCGCGGTTGACAAAGGCGCACAGCACAGAGTTACGCCAGCGCCTGCTCGATATCGCCGACCAGGTCGGAGGCATCTTCGATACCAACCGACAGACGGACCAGGTCGTCGGGAACTTCGAGCGCCGAACCGGCCGTCGACGCGTGGGTCATAGCGCCCGGGAACTCGATGAGCGATTCGACGCCGCCGAGAGATTCTGCGAGCGTGAAGATTTCGGTGCGTGAGCACAAGTCGAGAGCAGCAGCCTTGCCACCCTTGAGCCGCACGGAGATCATGCCGCCGAATCGCCGCATCTGCTTGGCCGCAACCTTGTGCGACGGATGCGAGGCGAGACCCGGGTAGATGACGCTCGCGACGGCGGGGTGCCCGTCGAGCAGTTCGACAACCTTTTCGGCGTTGTCGCTGTGACGCTCCATCCGCAATGCCAATGTCTTGATGCCGCGCAGCGTGAGGAAGGCGTCGAACGGACCGGGAACGCCGCCGGAACCGTTCTGCAGGAACGCGAAAGCGTGGTCGAGCTCTTCGTCGTCGCAGACCAGTGCGCCACCGACCACATCGGAGTGTCCACCGATGTACTTGGTAGTGGAGTGCAGAGCGATGTCGGCGCCCAACTGCAGGGGCTGCTGCAAGTAGGGCGAGGCAAAGGTGTTGTCCACCACGATCTTTGCATTGCCCTCGTGCGCAACCTCGGCCAGGAGTTCGATGTCACCGATGTTGAGCAGTGGGTTCGTGGGTGTTTCCACCCACACCAGCTTGGTGTTGGGTCGCATCGCTGCGCGTACCGCGTCGACGTCCGAGACCGGAGCCGGGGTGTACTCGATGCCCCACTGTGTGAACACCTTGTCGATGAGTCGGAAGGTTCCGCCGTAAGCGTCGTCGGGGATGACGAGGTGGTCACCCGGGCGCAGAACGGATCGGAGGAGGCAGTCAGTGGCAGCCATGCCCGAGCTGAAAGCCCGACCGTAGCTACCTGATTCGAGTGCCGCCAGGTTCGCTTCGAGCGGTCGACGAGTGGGATTGCCCGTGCGCGCGTACTCGAATCCACTGCGCATCCCACCCACACCGTCTTGCGCGAAGGTCGAACTCGCGTAGATCGGAACGTTGACGGCACCGGTCAGCGGATCGGGCTCGTAGCCCGCGTGTACCGCTTTCGTGGAGAAACCCTGCCAGCTGATGTTGTCGGCCTTGCTGCGTTGCTCGCTCATGCCCACCAGACTAGTAGCCACCTCGCCGATGCAGGGCGGCTGTGTCAGTTCTCGACCAACTCCACGACTCTGATTGCCGCATCCAACGCGGCGGTCTCGGTGAGGTCGGGGCTGTACATCACCATGGTCATGTGTTCGGGTGAGAGAACAGTGATCGTCAGACCACCTTTGGCAACCGCACCCAAACTTCTCAGTCGCGGGTCCTGCAGGTCGTATCCACTTTTTGCCATCGTGTCGCGCGTACTCTGCGAGTTGGTCATCGTAAAGGACGTGATGGCGATGGACCTGCCGCCGTCCATCCAGATGCACCCGTTCGGCATGTCGTTGGGGGCGCCGTACGGTTCGACGATGTCACGGACTGCCGGCATGAGGGTCGAGCATTTCACCGAGCCTGAGAAGGCCGGAGCGAGCGATGCCGTCGGCCTAACCGTCGTCGGCGCCGTTTTGGTGGTAGTCGACTTCCCAGACGGGGCGCTAGTCGACACCGCTACCTTTGCCCCCGATGCTGCTTGCGGAGTGCCGGCAACCGTCGAACTACACGCCGTTGTCACCAGCACTGCCGCAAGAACACCGATATATCCGACGAGTTTGTCCCCCATGGGCGCTGACCCTACCTTCCGGGGGACAAACTCGGATGTCTCAGGATCCGGCGCTGAGGAATCCCAAAAGGTCGTGGCGGGTGATGACACCGACGGGCTTACCGTCGTCGACGACCATGAGGGCGTCAGTATCGCCGAGTGCCTTGGTCGCGGCCGAGACCGGCTCGCCCGATCCGATGAGCGGGAACGGCGCACTCATGTGCTTTTCGACCGAATCGGCAAGTTGCGCACGGCCTTCGAATACTGCGCTGAGCAGATCACGTTCGGTGACACTGCCGGCCACCTCACCTGCCATGACGGGCGGTTCGGCACCAACCACCGGCATCTGTGACACACCGTATTCACGCAGGATCTCGATGGCGTCACGCAAGGTTTCCGATGGGTGCGTGTGCACGAGATCGGGCAGTTCTCCCGACTTTCCGCGCAGCACGTCGCCCACGGTGGGGACGTTTGCCTTGCCGTCGAGCGGAGTCCGCAGGAAGCCGTACGACGCCATCCACTGATCGTTGAAGATCTTGGACAGGTAGCCGCGGCCACCGTCGGGAAGGAGTACGACAACAAGTGCGTCGGGGCCTTCGCGCTTGGCGACCTCGAGTGCCGCGACGACAGCCATGCCGCACGATCCACCGACCAGCAGGCCTTCTTCACGGGCCAGACGACGCGTCATCTCGAAGGAGTCCGCATCCGACACGGCGATGATCTCGTCCGGAATGGACGGGTCGTAAGCCGTGGGCCAGAAATCTTCGCCGACACCTTCGACCAGGTACGGACGACCCGTGCCGCCGGAGTAGACGGAACCTTCGGGGTCGACGCCGACAACCTTGACCTTGCCGCCCGACACCTCTTTGAGGTAGCGGCCGGTGCCGGTGATGGTTCCACCGGTGCCGACGCCGGCGACGAAGTGCGTGATCTTGCCGTCGGTGTCTGCCCAGATCTCGGGGCCGGTGGTCTCGTAGTGGCTTGCCGGTCCGCCCGGGTTGGAGTACTGGTTGGGCTTCCAGGCACCCGGGATCTCACGGGTGAGCCGATCGGAGACGCTGTAGTAACTGTTGGGGTGCTCGGGTGCGACGGCTGTGGGGCAGACGACTACCTCGGCTCCGTAAGCACGCAGAACGTTTCGCTTGTCTTCGCTGACCTTGTCGGGGCAGACGAACACGCACTTGTATCCGCGTTTCTGAGCGACGAGCGCCAAACCGATTCCGGTGTTGCCTGACGTCGGTTCGACGATGGTGCCGCCCGGCTTCAATTCTCCGGAGGCCTCCGCCGCGTCGATCATCTTGACGGCGATACGGTCCTTGGAGCTACCGCCCGGGTTGAGGTATTCGACCTTGGCTGCCACAGTGCCGTAGTTCTCGCCCGTGACGGACGTGAGTTTGACGAGTGGGGTGTTGCCGATGAGGTCTACGACGTGTTCCGCGATGCGCATCGCTCCATGTTCCCAGATCCGGCGAATCGCTGCGCGTAGACGTCGGGCGAAGGTGCGGCGATCCGGCTAGATTGACCACTGTGAGTCGGACCGGAGTGAAAGCGTCGGTGGCCACAGTGGTGGCCGGGTCGAGCGCCGGCACGGCGACGTGGTTGGCGTACCAGTACCTGATGTCGCAGGCCGGTGCCGCACGCGGCTTGATCGGACGCAATGTCTCCAAACCACCCGAAGCGGACGGTGTGTATTCGCCGGGCATCGACGCACCGGAGCGGTGGTGGCGCGGCGTTCCGTTCGACCTCCATCTGATGATTTTCGGCGATTCGTCAGCCGCTGGTGTTGGCGCCGTGACCGCGGACGAGGTACCGGGGGTGCGGATCGCGAAACTCCTCTCGGAGGAGACCGGGAAGCGAATCCGCCTGAGCACCAAGGCTATCGGCGGCGCCACGTCGCGCGGTTTGAGTGGCCAGGTCGACGCCATGTTCATTGCCGGGGCGGCGCCGGACGCGGCGGTGATCCTGATCGGCGCAAACGACGTGACTGCCAAGAACGCTATTCGAGCATCGGCCAGGCGTCTCGGTGACGCAGTACGGCGCTTGCGTGAGAGCGGCGCCGTCGTCGTGGTCGGCACGTGTCCCGATCTGGGGGTGGTCACCGCGATCCCACAACCGCTGCGAACCGTCGTACGCGAGTGGGGACATCGTTTGGCGGCAGCGCAGGCGTCGGCGACAAGAGCTGCGGGTGGGCATCCTGTTCCGCTGGCCGATCTGCTCGCAAAAGAATTCCTCGCTTCGCCTGACACGATGTTCTCGGCTGATCGGTTCCACCCGTCGGCGGCCGGCTACGAGCTCGCGGCCCGCCAGATCGTGCCGGTGCTCGCTGCGGCGTTAGGCGAATGGACCGGCGGACCACTCCCCGATCTCCCCCAGATCTCGGACGCCGCACAGGCACAGACGATGGCTGCCCGCGTATCCACTGCTCTGCACCGCGTTGGGTGGATCGGCCACCCGAAACCCGCAGTACAGGAGCTTGGCGACGACTGAGTGAGACTCCGTGCCCCTGTTTTCGGGTCGGCAACGTAAATTGGCAGTCGAAGCTGCATTCATCTTGCCCTGCTCGTCGCGCAGTCGTCTGCGCCGACCACGCAGTACACAAAAGGAGTTTTCATGCCCGAGGCAGTAATCGTCTCAGCAGTACGGTCGCCCATCGGCCGCGCAATGAAGGGTTCACTCAAGGACATCCGCCCCGATGACCTCGCCACCCAGATGGTTGCAGCCGCGCTGGCGAAGATCCCCGAGCTCGACCCCACCGAGATCGACGACCTCATCATGGGTTGCGGTCAGCCTGCCGGACAGTCGGGCTTCAACATCGCCCGCGTCGTCGCAGTTCAGCTGGGCTACGACTTCCTCCCCGGCGTGACAGTCAACCGTTACTGCTCCTCGTCGCTGCAGACCACACGTATGGCACTGCACGCCATCCGCGCAGGCGAGGGTGACGTCTTCATCTCCGCCGGCGTCGAGTCCGTCTCCAGCTTCGTCACGGGCAACGCAGACGGCCTGCCGAACACCAAGAACCCGCTCTTCGACGCAGCGCAGGCGCGTAGCGCCAAGCTCGCCGAAGGTGGAGTCGCCTGGACCGATCCTCGCGAAGAGGGCCTGCTCCCCGACGTCTACCTGGGCATGGGCCAGACGGCAGAGAACGTTGCCTCCGCTACCGGCATCAGCCGCGAAGATCAGGACCGCTTCGCTGTTCGCAGCCAGAACCGCGCAGAGGAAGCCATCAACCGTGGCTTCTTCGAGCGTGAGATCACCCCGGTCACCCTCGCGGACGGCACCGTCGTCTCCAAGGATGACGGCCCGCGCGCCGGCACCACCTACGAAGGCATCAGCGGCCTCAAGCCCGTCTTCCGTCCCGACGGCACCGTCACCGCAGGCAACGCCTGCCCGCTCAACGACGGCGCTGCCGCTCTGGTGATCATGTCCGACACCAAGGCCAAGGCTCTGGGCCTGACGCCCCTCGCCCGCATCGTCTCCACCGGCGTCTCGGGTCTGTCCCCCGAGATCATGGGCCTCGGCCCGATCCAGGCCGTCAAGAACGCCCTGAAGTTCGCGGGCAAGTCGATTTCCGACATCGACCTGTTCGAGATCAACGAGGCTTTTGCGGTCCAGGTCATCGGATCTGCTCGTGAGCTCGGCATCGACGAGGACAAGCTCAACATCTCCGGCGGTGCACTGGCACTCGGCCACCCCTTCGGTATGACCGGTGCACGTATCACCAACACCCTGATCAACAACCTGCGCGAGCAGGACAAGACCTTCGGCGTCGAGACCATGTGTGTCGGCGGCGGACAGGGCATGGCAATGGTGATCGAGCGCCTCAGCTGATCTCCTGAGCACGTCGAAAACGGCCGCCCGGCTTCTGCCGGGCGGCCGTTTTCATGTAGTCGTGAATTTCTGAGCAAAACTGCCCAACTCGCGAATCAACTCTCGCGCGGCATCATCCTCGCGCTGTACTGCCGCTCGGGCTTCCTCCGACCATCCTTGGCGCAGTAGCTTTTTCGCGGCCAGGACTGCGGGTCGGACATTGCCCGCGATCTGCGACGCAGCCTCCATCGCTCGGGGATGTAGCTGATCAGCCGGAACTGCCGCGACCGCAATGCCGATCTCGGCTGCTTCTTTTCCGCTCAGCCACCTGGCCGTCAACAGAAGTTCGGATGCACGTTGTGTGCCAACCACTTTAGGTAGCATCCAACTGCTCGCGGCCTCGGGCGCTGTTCCGAGTGATGTGAACGGAGCACGCAACCGGGCGTCGTCGGCAACGTAGACGACGTCACAGAAGAGCAACATCGTCAGACCGATACCGACAGCGGCGCCGTGAACGGCGGCGACGAGCGGCTTCGGGAACTCCACCAACGCGACGATCAGCGGCGCAAATGCGTGTCCGAAATCAGCGGTGTCCGCCCCGGGTTCGGAGAGCGCGCGCAGATCCACTCCGCTCGAAAATGCCTTCCCAGCACCTTCGATCACCACCACCGCGACCATTGAATCCGCGGCCGCGTCGTCGAGCGCTTCGGTCAGAGCCCGAAAGCCAGCGGCATCAAAAGCGTTGAGCCGCTCCGGCTTGTTGAGCGTCACGGTCCGCACAGATCCGTTGTCCGAGACGAGTACAGGTGTCGACATGGATATACGCACGCCCTTCATCGATAGGAACCAAGCAACTGCTAGGTATCCCAAGCACCGTAACCCGGTCGCACCGACAAAAGAAGGTGTCAGGAGTCGTAGGACAGAGATTCCGACAGGTCGCGGTTCGCATCGATCTGGCCCGAAATGACGACGAGATTCTGCTCGACTCCGCTTATTGCGTCAGTGCCGGCGACGAATCGCAGCGGCAATGTCTCCGAGTCGGAAAGAGTAACGAGAGCTCGGGCGAGCTTCTTGGGGTCGCCTCCCTGCTGTCCGTTCATGATCTTCCACGCCTCGATCGTCTGAGCAGTACGTTCCGCGTAGTCCTCGATCTCGAGCTCCGGCCAGATCGTGGACGAGCCTTCGACCAACAGTTCCGTCCGGAAGAACCCGGGCTCCACAGCCATCGTGCTGATGCCGTACGGCTCGAGATCGAAGCGCAGAGACTCCATCCACCCTTCCAGAGCGAACTTCGATGCGGCGTAGGCGGCACAGAACTCCTGACCGATCAGACCGGCAGTGGACGTGATGGTGATGACCTGACCTCTGCGCTGGCGCCGCATGACGGGGAGGACAGCACGAGTCACGTTGAGCGGGCCGAAAAAATTGGTTTCCATCTGCGCCCGGAACTGTTCAGGACTGATGTTCTCGAAGTAACCGGCGTAGAAGTTTCCGGCGTTGTTGACCAACACGTCGATTCGACCGAATCGTTCGACTGCAGTCGCAGCTGCCGCCTGCGCCGCTTCGGTTGAGGTGATATCGAGAGCAACGGCGAGTAGCTCCTCATGTGCACCGATAGCCTTCTCGACCCGGTCCGCGTTTCGTCCCGTCGCGACGACCGAATGTCCGGCGGCGAGCGCGGCTTGGGCGATGTCGACACCCATTCCTCGACCAGCGCCGGTAATGAACCACACCTTCTTTTCAGACATGACACACAGTCAAACTCGGTTTGCCCGAAGGAGGGAGACCCTGTCTATACGGTTAATGCCAGTGCCTCCCTGGACTCGTCTACGGGGGACGGGGGCGGGAATGGAGGAGTACGACGTGAATGAAGAGACTCACAATCCGACGGTGCCGATCGGTTTCGACATCGCTTGGTCTGTGTTCATGCTGTTGTGGATCGTTCTCACGGTGACTGCGGTGGTGTCCATCGTGAGGTCCGATGCCGATCCGGTCGCAAAAATCGGATGGTCTGCCCTCTCCGTCATCCTGCCGATCGTCGGGCCTGCGGCGTGGTTCTTCGCGAGCAGGCGTCGACAGAACGCACTATGACAAAAGAAATGGCCCCCGCATCGCGGAGGCCATTCTTGTTACTGCGAGTTGTCAGTCGCGACTGAAGTAGCTCAGCAGGCGCAGGATCTCGACGTACAGCCAGACCAAGGTGACGGTGAGGCCGAGGGCGACGCCCCACGCTGCCTTCTCCGGAGCCTGAGCGCGGATCAGCTGATCAGCGGCATCGAAGTCGAGCAGGAAGCTGAAGGCTGCGAGACCGATGCAGACCAGGCTGAAGATAATGGCGATTGGTCCACCGTCACGCAGGCCGAGTCCGCCGTCGATAAAGAAGCTGGCGACGAGGTTACCCAGAGCCAGAACCACGACGCCGATCAAGGCACCGATGATCATGCGGGTCAGTCGCGGCGTCACACGAATGGCGCCGGTCTTGTAGACCACAAGCATGCCGAAGAACACGCCGAACGTGCCGAGAACTGCCTGTGAGATCAGCACCGAGGCCGACACACCGCCAGCCGCTTCGATCGGGGCAGTGAACATGAATGACAGAGCCCCCAGGAAGAGGCCCTCGAACGCGGCATAAGCCAGCACGATGGCCGGGTTGTCCATCTTGCGACCGAAAGTCGCAACGAGAACCAAGACAAGTCCGACCAGACCGCCGACGATCACAAACGGCGATGCGAGACTCGGGTCGTTGTTCACGAGGAAGTACGAGACCAGCGCGGTCAACGCAAGCACACCGAGCGTCATGCCCGTCTTGGTGACAACATCGTCGATTGTCATAGCCCGCGAGGTGGGGCCGGTCTGGTACGGCTCGGCCGGAGCGTACTGCGGCTGGCCGAACTGCTGGGTGACCTGCGAGGCGCCCGCCGTCGCAGATCCGAACGAGGCGTATCCGTTGCCCTCTTGCTTGGGCAGATTGCGGAACACCGGGTTGCTGGTGGTGCGCACCGTGATCATCCCTTCATCGTGGTGACCTGCGACGGGTGCGTCGCGGGTTCGCCGAACGGATCCGAGTTTCCGACCGGTCCGTGTACTCACTAAAAGTAAAGCACTCGTAATTTACAACGTCGGAGCGTTCGCCGTAGTTCCCGGCAGGTTTCCGGTGGGTCAACAGTTCCCGATACTAGGACGCTTTGATCGATCGCATGACGATGAACTTCGCGTTCTTCGCCATCGCTTGACTCTCACCGACTGCTGCTTTCAACGGTTCCCGGTATCCCAGGTGGGCGTTGTGCACGGTCCATAGCTGCCCGCCCGGACGCAGTACCCGACCTGCTGCCTCGAACAGCTTGAGTGCACCACCGGTATGAACGGCGGCACCGACGTGGAACGGCGGGTTCAGGAGGACCAGGTCGACACTGGCGTCGGGCAGAGTGCTCATGGCGTCGTCCCGCAGGCCGCGAACTCGATCTCCGACGCCGTTGGCCGACGCCGTGGCGATCGCCGACGCCACCGCCGCCGACGACTGGTCCGTGGCAACGACCTGCGCGTCTGCGAACTTCAGCGCGATCGCTGTCGCCAAAATGCCACTGCCGCAGCCCAGGTCGACGACGTCCCGGGGCGTGATGTCGATCTTGCCCAGATTCTCGAGCAACAACCGGGTTCCGATGTCGAGGCTCGCACCGGCAAACACCGCTCCGTGTGCAACCACGTCGAGACCGAATTCGTCGAGCCACTCGGTCATCGGGAACGTGACCGCGACATCGGGCTTCGGCTCAGCGGCCCGCAGAACACGGGACTTCTGCCGGCCGCGCGACGCACTGACCGATGAAAAGGACTCTGCGAGAACCTTGTTCATGGCCGGGGTGATGTGCTTGTCGCGCCCGCCTGCAAAGACGCGTACCTCCGGATCGGCGTGGAGCGCGATCAGCTGGCTGATCTCCCCCAGCTCGGCGAGGCTGCGCGGCAACTGCATGAGGACAACGCGAGCGCCGCGCAGCAGGGCTTCGCCCAGTCCGTGCGACGTATAGCGCTCGGTGAATCCGAGTTCGCGGGCATTGTTCGCCAACGCCAGTTCGCCGGTGAGCGGGTCCTGGTAGACACGCACCTCGGACCGGCCGTGCTCGAGAACCGCTCCGGCCGTCAACGCTCCGTAGTGATCGCCGACAACAACTACCGATCCCGACGGCGCCGCCGCAAGTGCGTCAGCTGCCTCGTCAAGGATCAGCCGATCAGCCGCATCGACAGCAAATAGATTGGGTGCCTCGATGTCGGGAAAGCGGCGGAGTCGATCGAACATTTCGGGGGTGTCGGACATGCGGACCAGTCTCTCAGGTCCGCCTGCCCAACACTCAATCCCGCTCCGAGCAGGTGATCAGTTCGACATCCACTGCACGACGTTGTCGACGTCCTCGCGAGCAGTGCGGAACCCGTTCACGGGGTGTTCCGTGTCCGCGTATCCGAAGGAGATCGCGCACACAACGTTGCGGGTGTCGTCGATGCCGAAGTGCTCGTGGATGAACTTGGAGCAACCGGCAAGTGCCGCCTGCGGGATAGTCGCGACGCCAAGGCTTTGAGCAGCGAGGAGAAAGCTGTTGACGTAAAGCCCACAGTCGACGGCCCCGTAGGTCCCCAAAGCCTCGTCCGTGGTGATGATGGCGACGTGCGGAGCGCCGAAGAGCTCGAAGTTCTTCATGGTCTGAGCTCCGGACCCGGCGCGGTCACCGTGTTCGATTCCGACGCTCGAGTACAGTGCCATCGCGCAATCGAACCGGCGCGACTTGTAGACACCTTGATACTCGCGCGGGAACTCGAAATCGGATTCCTGCGGATTGGCCATGACATAAGCGCCTAGACCGGCCCGGAACTTTTCGGTGCCCTCGCCTTCGGTGATTGCCACCTGCCACGGTTGGGTGTTGCACCACGACGGTGTCTTCTGCGCGAGCCGCAGGATCTCGTTGATGACATCACGAGGAACCTGACGATCCTCATAGGCCCGGCAACTGATTCGGGAGTCGAGGAGCGATTCGAGGCTCGACAGGGTGGCGGTGTTCTCGGTCATGTATGCGTCTCCTCGGTCTTGACCAGCGTGTCTTTCTAGCGTTCGTTAGACCCTAACCGGTTGCGGTTTTGAAGGCCGACGCCAGTTCCCCGAAGACAGCCATTGCCTCGTCCGGGTTCGGATCGAGAGCTCCGAGAGCCACCAATACATCGGTCGCGCCGGCGTCGACAAGTTCTTCGGCCCCGAGCATCGTTGCACGTAGATCGATCGATCCGTCCGTCGCCCTGGCAATCGTCAAACGTCCGCGAATGTCCAGGGTCGACGCATCCCGTCCGAGATCCGCCATCGCCTTACGGATGACGGCCCCACCCTCTCGCAGGTCGTCATTGGTGGCACCCATGATCGGAATCCACCCGTCGCCCCAGGTTGCGACACGTCGCACGACGGCCTTCGACAACGAACCTGACACCCAGATCGGGATTCCAGTGGCTGGCCGAGGCGCGCAGTACACGTCGTCGAACTTCAGGCGGGGTGTGTCGATGCTCGCCGGTGCCGAAGTCCACAGTGCCCGGCAGATCGCCAATGCGTCGTCGAGAAGCGGGCCGCGCTTGCCGAAATCGATTCCCGCAGCATCGTATTCACGTTCCTGCCAACCGGTTCCGACTCCGAGATCCAAGCGTCCCCGCGAGAGAAGGTCGATGGTCGCCGCGGTCTTGGCCAGCACGGCTCCCCCGCGCAACGCCGCGATCACGATGCCAGTGCCCAGTCGAATCGTTGTGGTCTGTCCGGCAACAAAAGCCAGCACGCTCAAGGGTTCGAGCCAATCCGCGTCCGGCTCGGTGGGAAACGCCGACCATGTGTATGCGGAGTTGTCCGAACCCATCACGACGTGATCGGTGACCAGGACTCGATCGAACCCGGCTGACTCCGCGCTTTGACAGACCTGAACCAGTTTCCCGTAGGAATCCGCTGCCAACGTAGTGCCGAAGTTCGGAACGTTGAGACTCAAAGTTGTCATGGGTCAAGCCTTTCGGGGGCGGTTGGTCCAACCACCCTCTTCGGTGGGGAACCAACCGCCCGCGGCGTGGGAGCCACCGTCGACATGGATGACGGTGCCGGTGATGTACCGCGCCAGGTCTGATGCAAGAAACAGTGCCGGCCCGGCGATATCCACTGGTTGCCCCGGACCACCCAACGGTGCCCACTGCGGCCACTTGGCCCAGTCGTCGGCGGCCACGATCGACCGGTACGGCACCTGCACGGACTCGATGAGATCGGGCGCAATTGCGTTGACGCGCACGCCTGTTCTACCGATCTCGACGCCGAGGCTTCTGGTGAACTGCGTCAGCGCGGCCTTGTACGCCGAGTACACGGTGTGTCCCGGGATTGCCCGATGCGCTTCCACCGTGGTCAGATTCAGGATCGATCCGCCTGCGCCGCGTTCGATCATGCCGGGAAGCAGCGCATGTGTCAGGCGCAGAACCTGGTCGAAGTTGATATTGCCCATGTCCGACCAGAACGCCGGCGTCGTGGCTGAAAAGGTTTGCGGCGGTGCCAGAAAGTGGCCGACGTTGTTCACCAGAATGTCCGGTGCGAAGTCGATCAGCTCCTGCGGAATTTCGGCCTTGCGGACGTCGTAGGACAAACTTGCAACCGAACCACCTGCTGTGGAATCGAATTCGATGTCCGCGACAGGCTCGGTGTCGACGTCGACAACAAGCACCTGGGCGCCATGACTCGCATAGGCCCGTGCGATTGCGGCGCCGATGGCGTGCGCGCCACCCGTCACCACCGCCTTCTTGCCCACCAACATCGGCCCCGGGACAAACGCCGAATCGCTCACCACACATCACTCCGTCACTGTTCTCGCTCGGCAACTCGAGATGAGGCCGCTCCGCAATGCACCATCACACAAAGAGAAACCAAACGCGGCGCGCGTTCTCACTCAGCGGCAGAAGGCAATCTGTAATTCCGGCGAGACTCGATGAACGCGTCGACGTCCGCCGCCGGCATCGGGCGACCTTCCAGATAGCCCTGAACGACGCGGCAGCCACACTCGGTCACCACGGCTCTCTGACGATCGGTTTCGACGCCCTCGGCAACCGTTTCCAAGCCCATCGACTCGGCAATGTCGACAATGGCGCGAAATACCGCGGTTCTCGACTCCGTCGGATCCGCGTCCAGTTGACTCACGAAAGCTCGGTCGATCTTCAATCTGTCCACCGGCAGCAAGGACAGGCTCGCGACCGAGGAGTACCCGGTGCCGAAATCGTCCATGGCGATGGCAACACCTAACTCCGCGATCCGTAGCAGGACTTCTCGATCCGAGTCGTCGATGACCAGCGACTCCGTCACCTCGATCTCCAGTCGCTCCGCAGCCAAGCCTGTTTCGCGGAGAACGTCGCGAACGGATTCGACGTACCCCACGGAACGCAACTGCACCTGAGAAACATTCACTGCAATACGCACGTGATCGGGCCACGTCGTCGCCAGTGCGGATGCGGTGCGCAAGACCTCTGCCCCGATAGGAACGATAAGCCCTGTTTCCTCCGCGACCGAGATGAAGTCAGCCGGTGAAACCACACCCGAGACGGGGTGGTTCCACCTCAGTAACGCCTCGAATCCCACGACCGCTCCAGTGGCTGCCGACACCTGCGGTTGGTAGGCAAGTTCGAACTCGCCGTTCTGCACCGCCATTCGAAGATCCAGGAGTGCCCTGGCCCTACCGGTAGCGCGCTCACGCAGAGTCGAGTCGAACCGTCGAATCTGATTCCGACCACTCACCTTCGCGTGATAAAGCGCGAGGTCCGCGACAACGACCAAATCGTCGAGGTTTGCCGCATCATTCGGAAGTGAACCGTATCCAAGACTTCCCCGAACCCGAATCGAGTTGCCGGCGAGGTCGAATGGAACATCGATCGCATCGACGATCGACTGGAACCGCTCCTTGACTTCCTGCTCGTCGTCGATCCCGCTGAAAGCCACGGCAAATTCGTCCCCACCGAGTCGAGCACAGATTTCCGTCAGGCGCAGCACGGCGTTCAGCCGCGCCGCCACATCGACCAGCACGTTATCGCCGACGCGGTGCCCCCAGCGGTCGTTGATCGACTTGAAATTGTCGAGGTCGAGCATGGCCAGCCAGACATCGTCTCCGTCGGCGATCATCTTCGACAACCGCGCCGTGAACGTGTACCGATTCTGAAGTCCGGTGAGCGAATCCACCTCGGCAAGTTCGCGAATGTACTCCCGCTGCTGATGAACGCGCGTGATGTCGGAGCCGACGCCGCGCCAACCGCCGTCGGAAAGGCTGTCACTCCTACGATGCCCGGACATCGACCACCGTCGAGGTCGACCGCCGATCCACACGTCCAATTCGATGTCACGGAATGCGTCACCGTTGTCGAGGCGCTCGACAAGTGTGTCGAGCGCAATGCGTCCGGTCGCTGTTCTGTCGGCCCCGACGCCCTTCAGAATCTCGCTCATAGCCCGTCCACTGATCTCGGCGGCCGGCAATCCCAGACTCTCCGCAAAACGATGGGACACAGCCACCGCGATACCCTTGTCGTCGGTTTCCCACAGCCAGTCCTGCGCACCGTCTTCGAGATCGTTGAGTAGCAGTTCGACAAGATCGCGCTGATCCTCCGCGTTGAGTTCTGCGCGGAGGCGACGCTCGAAAACGTTTGCCAACACCAATGTTCCGCATTGGAGCGACACGAGATAGAGACCGAGCAATCCTAGTAGTACCCAACGCTCCGAACCTGGTTCAGTCCAGAATCCCCACGCCAGACCACCGCCGACAAATAAGATCCACACTGTCGTCAAACCCCGGAACATGACTACCGGAATGATCCCTACTACTATGCCTCCCAACAAGATTGCCGTCAGCGTCAATTCTTCGGCGGCTTCGAGAAGCGGGAAGAGAACTACCGCCGCCCACGCCAGCAGCGCCCCCCACACGAGTACCTGAACCGCCATGACGAAAAGGCCCGTGATCTCCCACGCGGGCTCGCGCGTCTTGAGCCGCGTCAACCAGAAAACGGTAAGCACGACATTGGTTGCAAGTATTAATGCCATCCACGTCCATCTGAACCAACCGGTTTCGACTGGCATGAAAGCAACGATAATGCTCAACGAACAAGCTGCGATGAGGAATGACAAGGGCATGACACGCGCGGAGTAGTGCAATCGGCGGACGAGGAGTCTTCGATCTTCGTAGTACGACGCGGGGTCGCCCGTCCACGACGGATCGATGAGATGAAGCACCGTGTGGAATGCCTGCTGCCTCATCCCTCTGCTCTCACTCATGGTGCACCGACAAGATCCGCATCAGATTCTCGAGCGTCATCGCCTCACCCGCGACACGACCCTGCACCGTCCGCACTTTCATGTCGGCCGCACCTGCGAGTTGCTCCTCGCTGTCGACCCCCAGCATCACCGCCTCCAAACCCAACGACTCGACCAAGGTCACAACGGCGGCAAGAATCGGCCACTGCCCCGGAACGGTTCCCGAGAACGACCGATCGACGCGGACGCGAGTAAAAGGGAGATCCGACAGCGATGCAAGGGACGAGAATCCGGTTCCGAACTCGTCGACGGTCAACGAAACACCAAGCCCAGCCACCCCACGCATCCCAGCCTTCGCTCGATCCGAGATCGCCGATGATTCGGTGAGCTGCAACTCGATTCGACGAGCAAGAACACCCCATCTGTCGAGCGCGTCCGCAACATGGTCGACAAGCCCATCCGATTCGAGTTCGCGCCCAGAGACGCTGATTGCCAACCGGATATCACCCGGCATTTTCGACGCAGCGCTGCATGCCTTCTCGAACAGCATCGAGCCGACGGTCGACGACAGTCCGGCGTCGTCGACAACAACCATGAATTCGGTTGCCGGCACCATTCCCAGCCTCGCGTTGTTCCACGTCGCTTTGACCTCGACCGCGACTATCGAGCGCGAAGCCACGTCGAGCTGCGGCAGAAAGCGGAGCTCGATATCGTCGGGCGATACGCCATTTCCGATGTCTTCCAACAGATGTGCGCGTCTGGTCGCGGTCAGTTGCATCGAATGCTGATACTGGAGGATTGTTCCTCGCCCCGATTCTTTGGCTGCGTAGAGCGCAAGGTCCGCCGCCACCAGTAGCGCATCAGCGGTTTGTCCCCGATCAGCCGGAACGTGGAACCCTATGCTGCATCCGATATCCAACCGGTTACCGGACACCAAAACCGGTTCTCGGAGAATATCGACGTAACTCAGCAGATCCGTGTGCACGCTGTCGTGATCGTCAACCGTTCGGAACAAGATTGCGAACTCGTCACCGCCGAGACGCGCACACAGGTGTGCTGCTCCGCCTACCTCCACCAGGCGTGCTCCCACCTCTTTCAACACTTCGTCGCCTATCGAATGTCCCAGCGTGTCGTTCACCGATTTGAAGTTGTCGAGGTCGAGCATCGCAAGCGCGATCCGAGGTTTCCCTTGCTCCGAGTTACGCACGCTGCGTTCGAGTTCCAACCAGAAATTGTGTCGATTCGGCATCCCGGTCAGCGCGTCGATCAGACCCATGCGAACGATTTCGTCGCTCTGAATCTTCACATCGGTGACGTCCGAGCCGACGCCTCGCCAGACAAAATCGTCAGGTGCCAGTCCGGGGGTAGGCCGACCGGACAGTTTCCACCACCGAATGGCGTCGCGTACCCGCACCGGAAGCATGACGTCGACAAACGCGTCCTTTGCGCTGCGAGCCTTCTCCAGTTCCAACAACGCGTCACGTCCACCAGGTAGCTCGTATGACCCCAGCTCGGCAAAGAGTTGCTGCCATGACACACCTCGCACCGCAGCCGGATCGATCCCGGCGTCGAACGCGAGCCTGCTGGGAATCCGCAAGAACCGACCTTTGCTATCGGTCTCCCACACAAAATCCGCGGCATTGCCTTCGAAATCGTCGAGCAGCATTTGCGCAACAGTCCGCTCTGCCGCGGCGCTGAGTTCCGCTTTGTAGCGCCCTTCGATATGCCCCGATACCACGATCGTGCCGGCGATCAGCGCGGTTCCGTATACCAGGAGACTGATCAGAAGCCGTCCGAACTCCGGGCCTGGTTGCTGCCAGAACGCGATGCCGAGAATCACCGTACTCGACAGAATCCAGATGACACCTAGAGAACGCAGCACCGCCGTAGTCAGCGCACCCGCACCGATAATCGCCGCCATCGTGCCCGTCATCACCAGGTCGCCGGCGTCGTCGAGGATCGGGTACAACACAATCGCGAGCGCTGAGTAGAGGACACCCGCGGCGGCAAACTCGAATGCCAGGAAAATATAGGCAAGGTGCTCGGACTGCACGATCGCCCCTCGTCTGACGGCAACCCCTACATACGCGCCGACAAGGCCGACTACTCCTGCAGCAATCGGCCAGGCCCTGAGCAAAAGGCCGCCGTCCTCGGGAATGACGTACATCGACAATCCGAGTACAACCAGAAGGTGTACCGCTGCTGCCCAGGGCAACATCGTGAAGCTGACGGTGATCTGCCGGTTCCTGAGGTCACGCCGCTGCGCCGCTGTCAGTGCGCGCTGCTCGGCGAGCAGTGCCGAACGTGGTTCGAAACCCATCGAGCCCCCTCGCCCGTCGGACTCTGTGCGGACCGACCTACATGCAGCCTTGCACCAATCGGGCAATTATGCCGTAACAAGAATTCACCCATCGATACGGACGTCCAAGTGGCACTACGGTAGGAAACCACACGATTGCCCCAAAGTCAGCAAACCACGAGCGCCGTCATGGCAACATCATGTGAATCGACCGTGACATCGGCCGGACACCGGCCGTGACACCGGCAGGGTTCCGCACTGGTCGAGGAGGCTCGGTTGATGTCCACACCGTCACCAAAATCGGACATCAGGAACAATGGGATCTGATCGACCATCACAACGGACAAAATTCGCAACTGATCGCGCACCAGGTTCCACGATCGAACTCTTCGGGTTCAGAGAAGGACAACTACGATGGCAATCGACTACACCCGGCGCCCCTCGGAATCCACACCCTCCACAGGCTCGGTCAATCTGAGCAAGATCACACTGACCAAAGCCGCACCGACGGTCAATCTCGCCAAGGCCGGCGAACGCCAGGGAAACATGCGTGTGAATCTCAACTGGTCACAAGGTGCCGCGCCGAAGAAAACGGGTTTCCTGGCCAAACTCGCCGGCGCAGGATCTGGTGCCGTCGATCTCGACCTCGGCTGTCTCTACGAACTCGCAGACGGTTCCAAAGGGGTTGTCCAGGCACTGGGCAACAGCTTCGGAGCATTGAATACCGCGCCGTTCATCATGTTGGACGGCGACGATCGCAGCGGTTCGAACACCGGCGGCGAGAACATGCACGTCAATCTCGCCGACCCGAGCGTCTTCCGACGGATTCTGATCTTCGCGATGATCTACGACGGCGCACCCAACTGGGCTGCCGTCGACGGCGTTGTCACCCTGGAGCCGACCACAGGACCCCAAGTGGAAGTTCGACTGGACTCTGCGAGCAATCAGGCTCGCATCTGCGCAATCGCCTTCATCCAGAGTTCTGGACAAGGCGTGAGTGTTACCCGGGAAGTGCAGTACATCAACGGCAGTCAGTCCGACCTCGACCGCGCCTACAGTTGGGGCATGCAGTGGTCTGCGGGCCGTAAATAGGCAGCGACGAGACCAATCAGGGTCTGCCACTATTGCGCAATTTGTCCATATTTGACTGTGGAATTGGCTAGGCTCGATTTCTGTGGGGTCAGACATGAGGGGTCAACTCGACACCGATAGTGGGTCGGCCGTGCTATGTGCTTAGCCTGGTCGGCGGTGGTGCCCCGATTCCCTCGAGATCGGGGCATCACCTAGCTCCGTCGCCACGTAATGCGCCGCAATTTCGCCATTTCACACGCGGTTTCGCGGCTCACCGGCACGGGTACCAGAGAGGAAGTTCTCCTCGAGCTTCTCAAGACTGAACTGGTGATCCGAATGTGGGTGAAGCGAACCGACACAGTGCTGATCGTCATCGTTGCCGTCATCCTCGGGATCATGGTGTGGATCTCGAGTTCTCACCTCGCCGCGTCGATCGGGGTCACCGTCGCCGCTGCCGCAACCTTCTGGATCGCCTGCGGATTCATCCACGGATTCCATTCCCCGAAATGACCTTCATCCCTGCCGTAAACGAATAGTCAAGTACCGCAATAATTCTGACCTGTCAGTTGAATGCCGATATATTCGAAGAAGTGGACGTGCAGTCGACATCAATGATGTGGGCCAGCTTCTTCGGGATTTCGATCTCATCAAGACCTCTGACAGCGTAGGACTTTCCACTCGGCTTGATCGTCACGCGGGCACCGGGAATGACGCCGGCGTTGACCAGGAACCTGATGAGTTCGGGATCGGACTGCGCATGTTCGGAAATGGACCTGACGACGCCGGCCACAGGCAGTGTCGATTCCGGAATGTCGGCCAGTTTTGTTGCTGCACCCGTTGATTCAACTGTAATTCCGAAGTGCTCCAGCCCCGGGATGGGGTTTCCCCACGGCGAAGTGGTCGGACCACCGAGGAGGTCGACAATGCGCCGCTCAGCCTCCTCGCTCATGACGTGTTGCAGGCGGCTGGCTTCCCCATGCACAAGTGTCGTTGGCATGTTGACGACGTCGGTGAGCAGTCGCTCGGCAAGTCGATGTTTGCGGGTCACCTCGATCGCACGGATGCTTCCCGGATCGGTAAGTTCAATGAGGTTATCGTCGGCAATCGAGACCAGACCGGCTCGTTTCATCCGTGTCACAGTGTGAAATACCGTCGCAGCGGCTTGGTGCATTCGTTCGATCAAGCGAGATTGCCGCACCGGGACACGATCCTCGTTGAGGTCGTAGATGGTGCGCAGATACATCTCAGTGGTGTTGACGATTTCCTTCACGCGGCCAGATGCCTTTCCAAACAGAAGTCGTGCTTGCTCGAACGCAGTGGTGGTTCCGATACCGGACTTTGGTGGTGCCGGACCGGAGCAGGGATAGTAGAGCCGTGCGAATTCTTGTGGTGGACGACGACCGTAATGTCGCGGAAACTGTGCGCCGGATGCTGGTGACCGAAGGCTGGGTCGTGGACGTGGAACATGACGGCCGCGCTGGGCTGGAGAAGGCGACTACAGAGCATTTCGACGTCGTGATACTCGACATCATGATGCCTGCACTCAACGGGTACGAGGTGGTGCGCCAGCTGCGCCGCGACGGTGTGTGGACACCAGTATTGATGCTGACCGCCAAGGACGGAGAGTACGACCAGGCCGATGCCTTCGATTTCGGCGCTGACGACTATCTGACAAAGCCTTTCTCGTTTGTCGTGTTGATCGCGCGCTTGCGAGCTCTGGTGCGCCGCGGCGCACCGGAGCGGCCGGTGGTGCTGACTGCGGGTTCGCTGAGCGTCGATCCCACGTCTCACGTTGCCAAACGAGGAGATACCGAGTTGACCTTGGCACCAAGGGAATTCGGAATGCTCGAGTTCTTGATGCGCCACAAGGGCGAAGTCGTGACCAAAACCGAAATCCTCCAGTCCGTGTGGGATATCAACTACCGAGGCGACGAGAACGTCGTGGAGGTGTACGTCAGCTACCTGCGGCGACGGATCGATACCCCGTTCGGGTGCAAGTCGATCGAAACGATTCGTGGAGTCGGCTACCGGTTGGCAGCCGACGGCGGAGGCTAGTCGCTCCACGGTACCGATCGTGGAGGCTATTCGCTCCACGGCACCGATCGTGGAGGCTATTCGCTCCACGGTGGCACCGGGAGCGTGAATCCGACTGTGGCGCCGCCGTCGGGAGCATCTGCAACAGTGACGTTTCCGTGGTGGGCCCGCACGATTTCGTCGACAATCGCCAAACCGAGACCTGAACCCCCACTGCTACGTTCACGGACAGTGTCGAGACGGACAAAGCGTTGCAGTACTCGCGATTTATCGGCATCGGCAATCCCGGGCCCATTGTCGGACACGGTCACACTCACATGACGCCGATCGGTGTCGACGGTTATCGCGAAGTCCAGACGGTCATGAGTGTGATGGGATGCGTTGTCCGCGATGTTACGCAAGGCACGAGCCAGTTTCTCGCCGTCACCTTGCACCCGCACCGCGCTGATCTTCGCGGTAATCGTATGCCGACCAAGCGCTTCGAGCCGTGCAACCTCGGCGCTGACCACCTCGTCGATGTCAACGTCGGCCAGCCGCAGCGGCACACCGCGTTCGTCGGCGCGTGCGAGGAACAACAGGTCGGAAACCATCCCTTGCAGCCGAAGTGCCTCAGGCATCATGACTGTCGCGACGGTCTCCGGGTCGATGGGCTGCTTCGTTGTCCGGGACAGATCAAGCAGACCCACCAATGTGGTCAACGGACTGTTGAGCTCGTGCGACGCGTCGTTCACGAAGCGCATCTGCTCGGCCCGGGCAGTGCCGATGCGTTCGAGCATTGCATTCATTGTGGTTGCCAGAGTGGCGATCTCGTCGCCGGTATCCGGTACAGGCACCCGCTGATCGAGGTCTCCACCGGTAATGTCGTCAACCTGTCTACGAATGTCGTCAACCGGTTTCAGGGTCCGGGCGACAAAGTAATGGGTCAAGACAGCTGTCCCGATCACGATGATCGGGATCACCACGGCGGCCAGCACAGCAACAAAGCGAAAAAGCGAATCGAGGCGACTCTCGGCCGCCCCGACCTCCACCGTGACCGCTTCGCCACCCGGGGCGAGTGCACCGACAAGTGCCCCGCGATACGCGGGACCGTCCGGGGTTGTCTGCAAACCGCTTTCCCGTCGTTCCTCGCCAGGCCGCAGCCCCGAGCCCAGCGGACCAACGGGATAGCGCTCCCCACTGAACACCACGTGCCCCGCGTCGTCCACCACCTGAATGATGTCGACGTACCGACTGTCAGTCAGCAACGACTCGTCGAGGCCCGCAAGCCCCTTCGATTCAATGACCGCCGCGATCTGCCTCGCACGGGCTGTAGTTGCCACGTCGGCTGACTGGCGCGACGACTGGTGCAGAGCGTAGAGCACTGCCCCTGCCGCAACAGTCAACGTAAGCGCAACCAACAACGTCGCCAGCACCGTCAGACGGGTACGCACAGGCCTGAGCCGCCGACGAATTCCGCCGGTCCACGCAGTGAGTGATGAGTGCACGAGTAAGACAGTAGACGCGCCATGCGCTCGATCCGTAGCGCAACTCAGCGTCCCCTAAGTATTGCTGGTCCAGGATGCATTCTGTGCGACTTGCCGTAAATGCTGTCGTCACCACACGAACCGAAGGGACACCATTCATGGCTACTCGTACCGGGCACCGCCTGGCCGTTGCCGGCACCATTGCCGGCCTGTCGGCACTCACCCTCGTCGTCAACCCGGCAATCGGCTCCGCAGCGATTACCGGCGGCGCATCCGTGCATGCCAACGCCGGCGCAGGCACCATCACGACCTCGATCACCGGCCTCAACACCACCAAGGCTTTCGTCAAATGTGAGGGCACCGTTTACCGCGCCGACGCCACCATCCTCGACTCGACCACCAAGGTCGGCTCGAGCTACCTCGTCGTGGGCGACACCATGGTCGCCGGTCAGGTACTGACCAACGCCTCCGGCATCGGCACCTCTGCAGTCTTCCCCGACGGCGAGTACCAGGTCCGCACCAAGTGCAAGGAAGACGGCGACACCGACTACCAGGATCCGATCGCATCGGTCCGCGTCACGGTCACCAGCACCACTCCGCCGGCCACCGGTTCGCTTGACCCGGCGGCCCTGCTGCAGGGCCTGCTCAACGGCGTCTTGAGCCAGTTCGGCAGCTAGAGCATCTGATTGCATACGCGGCGCGAACACCACACAGTCGAATCCGAACGAAGGAACCCGCTATGACAAGGATGCCCGAGCGTATTCGCGCCGCGTATAACGCCGAAATGTACGACGTCGGAACTACCAGCGAGGACGCGCAGAAATGGATTCACCTCGAACAGGCGCACATCCTGGCTCAGCCGTACCCCTGGCCGCATACGCGTAATCACGTTGCAATGCTCACACTGGCACTGCGGCAACGCGATTGGCGCGAAGCGCGCGGACAGCTCGTGCGGATCGTGGTTGCGGCACCCGGTTCGGTCCTGGGCCGCTACCCCTCCGGCAACACCGGACGCACTGCTGCTGGGCTCACGACACCGATGCCGATACCGGATCAGCTGGCGAACCTTCTCACCAATTCGGCTTAGCCGACCCACCACCGGATTCGGTGGCGACTCGAACTGGAATGGCCAACCCACGATGCGGGCGGAAACTGTGCGGACCATCGCGACTGCTCGACATCGATCCGTGCTACAGGGGCGCAGGACAGTCTTCTCGATGCCGGATACACGCACAGAACTGTCATCGACTCCGTCGCACACACTCGATGCACTGCCGCGCAGTGGGTAGCGCCTCCAGTCTGGCGTCTGCAATCGGCTCCTGGCAGACCTCACAAATTCCGTATTCACCTGACCGGAGGCGGGTTGTCGCCGCTTCCAAATCCCGCAATTCGGCTTCGGTATCGGCAATGAGAGACGCGATTTTGGCCCGCTCGAACGCGATGGTCGACCCTTCGGGATCGTGTTCATCGTCGTCGGTAGTCCAGCGGGAACCTTCGATTATGGATTCGAGTCCTTCGCGGAGTGATGCCAAGCGGTGCTCTGCCCGCCGCCGTTCCAGGCCGATGGTCGCGTGGAAATCCTGCATCATTGTATTCAACGCTGCCCGAGCACCGCGCACAATGCGTGCGATCGGCTGGTCGGAGAGCTGCGTACCCTCTGCGTACCGAAGCGAAGTCGGATGAACATCCGAGGCTTCGAATTGTGCGGTGAGCTGGTCTTTTTGGTGCCCCCAGTCGGACTTGAACCGACACTTGACGGATTTTAAGTCCGTTGCCTCTGCCAATTGGGCTATGGGGGCCTTCCCTGCTGTTGCCGGTTTCCCGACAACAACAGGGATCACACTATCGTGCGCTCTCAGGCATCGTAATCAGACCCACCGATCGTGATGCCCATCAGCACTATTGGGATGCGGGCAGCGGAATCGACATGGCAATACCGTCGAGGATGTCGTGCTCGCTGACGACCAACTCGGTAATTCCCGCTTTGTCCTCGAATGCCCGCGCGAGGATGGTGGTGACGATCGCTCCCCCGCCGATCACGTCGACGCGTCCGGGATGCATGGGCCCGAATTTCGCTCGTTCGGCGCGCGGCATCGCGGTGAGGCGCTCGCACACGTCGATCAACTGGCCGAACGAGATTCGGGACAGGTGCACCTTGTCTGCGTCGTAGTCCGGCAGATCCTGCGCGATTGCCGAGAGCGTCGTCATGGTTCCCGCGACACCCACAAAAGTCCGAGCCTTCTCGATGGGAACAACCGCAAATGCTTCCGCAAGCTTCGCGGACGCGAATTCTGTTGCATCGGAGACCTGTTCAGTGGTCGGAGGATCGGAATGCAGGCACCGCTCGGTCACCCGCACACAGCCGATATCGGTGGAATACGCAGCCTGAACACCAGCAGAGTCGCCGAGAACCAACTCGGTGGAACCGCCGCCGAGATCGACCACAACAAAGGGGCCTTCGGACGGATCAAGCTCTCCCACAGCACCACTGAACGAGAGTCGCGCTTCCTCGTCGCCGGAGATCACCTCGGCTCCCGCACCGGGAATCACGCCGCCCAGAACTTCCTGCGTCATCGCGAAGAAGTCGTCGCGGTTGGCAGCATCGCGCGTCGCAGATGTGGCAACCATCCGAACGGCGCTTGCTCCGGCTTCCGCGATCATGCCCGCGTACTCGACCAATGCGACACGGGTGCGTTCGATGGCTTCGGGAGCCAAAGTTCCTGTTGCGTCAACACCTTGACCTAGACGGACAACCCGCATTTCGCGGCGGACGTCAACCAATCGCCCGTCTGCACCGACGTCCGCGATCAGTAGGCGGATCGAATTGGTGCCGCAATCGACGGCGGCAACGCGACCCTTCACTTCTCGGGATCTACCGCGTCGTCGATGCCCGGCCAATCAGCGGGGATGGCGGTGCCGCGCAGCTTGCCCTTCCCTGCCAGAGCCACCGACTCGTCACCGAGCGGGTTGACGCCAGGCCCCTTGGCCAGTGAATGCGCCATCAGAACGTGCAGGCACTTGACGCGATCCGGCATCCCGCCACCGGCGAAGTCGGTACCGAGGGATTCGATGGCGTCGCGCTCGGCAAGATACGACTCGTAGGCGCGGCGGTACGCGGCAGCCAACTCGGGATCCTGCGTCAGGCGCTCGGTCATCTCACGCATCACACCGGCAGATTCCTGACGGCTGGCCTCTGCGGTCAGCCTGGGGTCTGTCAAGTAGTAGAGCGTCGGAAAAGGTGTTCCGTCAGGAAGTTTGGGAGCTGTCTTGACCACGCCTGGTGTGCCGTCGGGACTGCGGTATGCAATCTCGAGCACTCCGCGCGGCTCACGGCCCAACTGAGCTGCGACGGCGTCAAGATCTGCCTGCGCGACGTGAGGGGAATTTTCGGACGGATTGCTCACCCGGTGGGTACTCCTTGTTCTTCTGACTGCTCTGTCGGCATCACCGGCATCGGCGCCGGCGTTGCCTTCGTCTCGGGAACCACTGGTGGCTCCGAAATCGTTTGCCACAGATCGCGATACCACGGACCTGTCAGCGGGGCTTCTTCAACTTGCTTCTTCTCGGGTTCTTGATAGTCACCGGGAAGTTGTACCTGGAACGGCGTCTCGCCAGGCTTGACGTACCGAAGGCGTTCCCGCGCAAGCGCTTCGACATATGCGGGATCATCGAAACGCGCATTCTGCTGCCGGAGCGCGTCAACTTCCTCCTGGAGTACCCGTCGTTCGGCAGCGATCTGAGCGGCATCGGAACGCTGAGAAATGTACGTGCGCAACGGCACCGCCAACGTCAACGCGAGCATCAGAACAACCATCGCGAGAATGACAGCCCGGCTGGTCGAGAGCCCGAAGACCGTGTTGTCGGAACTGGGCAGTCTCGACCAGAACTTACGCGTCGAGGCCGACGTTGCCTTTGCCCCGGTCGACGCTGCTTCCGCCGACTCGGCTTCCGTGCCGCGTGCCCGGCGGGTGCTGCCGGGTTTGGTGCGACGAGCAGTGTCCGCGCGCCCGGAACCACGACCCCCCGGACTTCCGCCGGGGGATCGTGGTTTACCGCGTTGTGCAGACACTGCTGATACCTAAATGTGTTGCTCAGGCCTCGAATGCGAAGCGCGGGAATGCAACCTCGCCGGCGTAACGAGCGGCATCACCGAGGTTCTCCTCGATGCGCAGCAACTGGTTGTACTTGGCGACGCGCTCGCTACGAGCCGGCGCACCCGTCTTGATCTGGCCGCTGCCGACGGCAACTGCGAGGTCCGCGATGGTGGTGTCCTCGGTCTCGCCGGACCGGTGGCTCATCATCGTCTTGTAGCCGTTGCGGTGAGCGAGGTCGACTGCGTCGAGGGTCTCGGTCAGCGTGCCGATCTGGTTGACCTTGACCAGCAGTGCGTTTGCCGCGCCCTTGACGATGCCCTCTTCGAGGCGCTCGGGGTTGGTGACGAACAGATCGTCGCCGACGAGCTGAACCTTGTTGCCGATCTGGTCGGTGAGTGCAACCCAGCCGTCCCAGTCGTCTTCGTCGAGCGGATCCTCGATGGAGACGAGCGGGTAAGCGTCGATGAGCTCAGCGTAGAACGCTGCCATCTCGGCCGCGGTACGGTTCTTGCCCTCGAACTTGTAGCCGGTGCCGTCGGTGTAGAACTCGGTGGCTGCAACGTCGAGCGCGAGCGCGACATCGGTACCCAGCTTGAGGCCTGTCTTGTTCACGGCGATCGTGATGAGGTCGAGAGCTTCCTTGGTGCCGGCAACGTCAGGCGCGAAGCCGCCTTCGTCTCCGAGGCCCGTGGACAGACCCTTTTCCTTCAGGACGGACTTGAGGGAGTGGTAAACCTCGGCACCCCAGCGCAGGGATTCCTTGAAGCTCGGTGCACCGATCGGAGCAACCATGAACTCCTGGACGTCGACGCCGGTGTCGGCGTGAGCGCCACCGTTGAGGATGTTCATCATCGGGACGGGCAGGACGTGGGCGTTGGGGCCACCGACGTAGCGGAACAGTTCGAGGCCCGAGGACTCCGCTGCGGCGCGGGCAACTGCCAGCGAAGCGCCGAGGAGTGCGTTGGCGCCGAGGCGAGACTTGTCCGGGGTGCCGTCTGCGTCGAGCAGCGCCTGGTCGACGGTGCGCTGTTCGGTGGCGTCGATGCCGATGATTGCGGGCGCGATCTCGCCGAGAACTGCCTCGACTGCCTTCTCGACACCCTTTCCGCCGTAGCGAGCGCCACCATCGCGCAACTCGACGGCTTCGTGCTCACCGGTGGATGCGCCGGAGGGCACTGCGGCCCGGGCGAAACTTCCGTCGTCGAGCAAAACCTCAACTTCAACCGTGGGGTTGCCACGGGAATCAAGGATCTCGCGAGCTCCGACCTGCTCAATACTGGCCACTGTGTGGTTCTCCTTCGATGGGCTTCGCATTGGGGCGCACTCCGCGTGCGTGGACATTGGGACACACACTGCGTGCATGGGCATTGGACCACGATCGTGCCGGGGCCCCCGTAGTGCCAGCACACAGCCTAACCGCAGCGCGCGAAGGCTTCTTTATCGACGCGCACACACCGGCCTGAACTGCGGTCATGAGCACTCATGCCGGCCGCGTTCCCACCGAGTATGCCGAAGCCCGATCACGCACGAGCGCGAGGTAGTCCCCGGAGAGGTTGTACGCCATCAGAGCCTGCTGCCACCCTGCGGCTGTGGTCAGGTCTCCCCCGCGGGCACACAGATACCGCGCCGCGGTGAGGGCGGCGTCATCGATATTGTCGGGATCGATACGACCGTCACCGTTGGCGTCGACGCCCCACTTCAACCAGGTTTCCGGGATGAACTGCATCGGTCCCATCGCTCGATCGTGGACGGAATCTCCGTCCATGGTGCCGCCGTCGGTGTCGGGAATCTCGGCTACGCCCGGCCCACCGTCGAGTGGTATGCCGCGAATGATCGGACTGACTTGACCCACGGCGTCTACCGCTGAGCCGTCGTACGTTCCGTGACGGCTTTCGACGCTCCCGATCCCCGCGAGGGTCGTCCACCCGATCCCGCAACCGGGCAACGTCTCAGCCATCACGGCGGCGGCGTACCCGTAGGCCGTGAGCGCAGTCGTACCGATTCCGACGTCACTGCTCAGTCCGGCGGCCCAATCACCGAGTTGATCTGCGCTGCGGCCCGGTGCATTGATGTCGATCGGCGGTGTCGGCAAGCCAACGCCCGGCGGGATTCCTTCGGGAATCGCGATCTTCGGTTCGTCGGATCCACACGCTGCAATACCCACTCCGGCAAGCACCGTTCCGGCAGCTATCGCGGCGACGACGCGCACGACGCGCCGGGGTCTCGAGGTCTTGGCAGTGGTTCGGTACACCCCTCCATCATCCACACGAGTCGACTGAACACCCGAATTTGATAGTAAAGAGAATCAAAAGGCCTGGTCAGGGTGTGGATAGCAGCCGCAAGGTGGAGTATCTTCATCGGAGTTAAGGCTGTCCTACTTTTGGCCGATTCCGTGAAGCTGCCGAGCTTCCTCCAGTTAAGGAGCATCCGTGCCCGTGTCGGTACTCGCAGCGTCGAGCAGTCCGTCAGTTGCCACGCAGCTATTCGGCAGTGGCCTGATCGGTCTCCGCGAAGGCCTCGAAGCCGGCATCGTTGTCATGATCCTGGCCGCGTACCTCGTCAAGGCACAGCGGCGGGACGCACTGAAGTGGGTGTGGCTCGGCGTTTTTGCCGCCGTGGCGATGGTCGCGATCATTTTCCTTGTCATCCACTACGGCACATCCACCGTCGACGGCCTTACCGCGGAAGTCATCGCCGGAATTGCGTCACTGATCGCCGTGGTGATCGTGACTGCGATGGTGTTGTGGATGCGAACCGCGGCCAAGACCATCTCCGGCGACCTCAAGGCCGGAATGGAAAAGGCCCTCGTCGCCGGACCGATCGCAATCCTGACGCTCGCATTCTTTGCTGTCGGCCGCGAAGGCGTCGAGACGGCACTGCTGATGGTCGGGTACGCCGAGAACACGGCAGGCAGTTCCTGGCCACTCATCGGATTGCTGCTCGGCATTCTCCTGGCCGCCATCCTGACCGTCGCCATGTACTTCGGGGCGCTACGTCTGAATCTCACGACGTTCTTCCGCTACACCGCGATTTTCCTCATCGTCGTGGCCGCCGGAATCCTCTCGTACGGCATCCGCGCCCTGCAGATCGGGAACGTCCTGCCAGGAGCCGAAAACATCGCCTTCAACCTCACCCCGGGCTACGACCCGTCCACGTGGTACGGCACTGTCCTGGCCGGCATCTTCAACTTCCGCCCTGACCCGACGGTTCTGCAAGCGACCGCGTGGGTCGTGTATCTCGTCGTCGTGCTGGCGCTCTTCCTGCGTCCGCAATCGTCACCGGCACCTGCCATCGCTGCATCGCCGACCACTTCGTCCGAACCGACAGAATCCTGAAAGGCACTTCCAACGATGCGCAAATCCACTCTCGTGCTCGCGACAGCCGCGGTACTCCCCTTCTCACTTGCCGCGTGCACCGAGAAGTCGACGGCAAGCGACGGCGACGTCATCGTCACTGCCACCGATGATTCGTGCGACGTCAGTGCCACCACGGGTACGACGGGCAAGTCGACGTTCCAGGTCACCAACAACGGCACGAAGGTCACCGAGTTCTACGTCTTCGCCGAGGGTGACCGCGCGATGGGCGAGGTCGAGAACATCGGGCCCGGTCTGACGCGTCAGCTCATCGTCTCACTCCCCGAGGCAGCGACGTATCAGCTTGCGTGCAAGCCCGGAATGGTCGGAACCGGTATCCGACAGGACTTTGTCGTCACCGGCGATTCGCAGGCAGCCACCGACGAGAGTGGCCAGCTCGCAGAAGCAGCAGACGGGTACCGCCGATACATCCGCAGCCAGATCGTGGCACTACAGGACACCGCCGCTCAGTTCGTCGCAGCCGTTCAGGCGGGGGACATCGAGCAGGCCAAGGCGCTGTTCCCGGTCACTCGCACGTACTACGAACGCATCGAGCCCGAGGCCGAGAGCTTCGGTGAGCTCGATCCCAAGCTCGACTTGCGTGAGGCAGACCTGGAGCCCGGCCAGGTCTGGACCGGCTTCCACCGCCTCGAGAAGGATCTGTGGGTCACCGGCCTGCAGCCCGACACCAATGCCGTCGCAGATCAGCTGCTCGTCGATATCCAGTATCTGGCTGATCAGGTAAACGCCGAAGACTACTCGGTCGATCCCACCAAGATCGCCGGCGATGCACAGGGACTGCTCGACGAGATCTCGACATCCAAGATCACCGGCGAAGAAGACATCTTCTCGCACACCGACCTGTGGGACTTCCAAGCCAACGTCGACGGCTCCCAGGCTGCGATCGCCGCTCTGAACCCGATTCTGCAGGAACGCAATCCCGAACTTGCCCAGCGTATCTCGGATCGATTTGCCGACCTCGACGCAGCGCTCGCGCAGTTCCGCGTCGGCGACGGATTTGTCTTCTACGACACCGTCACCGAAGCTCAGCGCCAGGAACTTTCACGTAAGATCGACGCTCTGTCCGCAGAGGTCAGCCAGGTTCAGGAAGTAGTTGCGGGGCAGTAATGACTGATGCACGACAGGGCACACCTAGCCCGGAAAATCCGACACCGCAAGGACTCTCACGGCGCAAACTGTTCGGCGCCGTGGGAGCCGGTGTTGCCCTCGCTGGTGCCGGTGCTGTTGTCGGACGGGTCACCGCTGACAACAGTTCCAGCACCGACAACTCAGACGTGGTGGCTTTTCGTGGTGACCATCAGGCCGGCATCACAACGCCCGCCCAGGATCGTATGCACTTCGTCGCGTTCGACGTGACGACGACGTCCCGCGACGAACTGATCGCTTTGTTGCAGACCTGGACCACTATGGCCGAGCGAATGACAAAGGGTGAGGAAGCAACCGAGGACGGTGCAACCGGTGACGGCCCGTATGCACCGCCGAGTGATACCGGCGAGGCCCTCGACCTTGTTGCCTCACAACTGACGCTCACTATCGGTTTCGGACCGTCACTGTTCGACGACCGTTTCGGACTGGCTGACAAGAAGCCTGCTGCGCTACTGGACCTTCCGCATTTCCGGGCCGACAACCTCGATCCGGCGCGCAGTGGCGGCGACATCGCAATCCAGGCGTGCGCCAACGATCCCCAGGTCGCGGTTCATGCCATCCGCAACCTCGCGCGCGTGGCCTTCGGAACGGCGTCGGTCAAATGGTCGCAACTAGGATTCGGGCGAACATCCTCGACGTCCACGACACAACAAACTCCGCGAAACCTGTTCGGGTTCAAGGACGGAACCGCCAACATCAAGGCGGAGGATCCAGCGCTACTGAGCGAACACGTCTGGGTCGACGGCGCCGACGATCAGGAATGGATGGCGGGGGGATCATTTCTGGTCGCCCGCCGCATCCGGATGCTGATCGAGCAATGGGATCGCACAGTCCTCAAGGAACAGGAAGCCGTCATCGGCAGGTCGAAGCGCAGTGGCGCTCCGCTCGGCGGAAAGGACGAGTTCGACGAACTCGATCTGGACTCGAAGGAAGGCCACGACTTTGTCATTTCCGAGGACGCGCACGTCCGTCTGGCGTCTTCCGAAGAACTGGGCGGAATCCAAATCCTGCGGCGCGGATACAACTTCACCGATGGTTCCGACGGGCTCGGTCACCTCGACGCCGGCTTGTTCTTTGTTGCGTACTGCCGGAACCCTGTCGAGCAGTTTGTTCCGATGCAGCAAAACCTCTCCCGGCACGACGCGCTGAACGAATACATCCAGCACGTCGGTTCTGCCGTCTTCGCCTGCCCCGGCGGACTTTCAACAGGAAGTTATTGGGGCGAAACACTGTTTTCGAGCGAATAGACCGGGAAAAATCCCGATACCATACTTGGAACCAAACTGCACGTTATTACTATATCGAAATTATAACAATTCCGAACGATCGGGATTAAACCGACAACTCGAACTTACGATCTGCGCATGACAATTTCATCGATCCTTCGCACTTCCATAGTTTCAACAACTCTGGCAGTGGCGGCGATTACGCTGTCGCCCTTGGTATCACCGACAGCTGCGGCGGACCGCTTCACGGTCTACGCCTACGACGAGTTCAACGGTCCTGCAAATTCAGCTCCGAATCCAAACATCTGGCGTTACGAAACCGGCGGAGGCTGGGGAAACAACGAGAAACAGGTATATACCGATTCTCGCGCGAACTCCCGTTTGGACGGACAAGGCAATCTCCTGATTCAGACCCAAAAAGTTGGCAATACGATGACTTCCGCAAGGCTGGGGACTTACGGCAAGGTCGACTTCACCTACGGGCTACTCGAAGCAAGAATCAAACTGCCCGCGGGGAAGGGCTTACATCCGGCGTTTTGGACGCTCGGAACGAACCTGTACTCAGCAGGCTGGCCCGGCTGTGGTGAAATCGATGCCATCGAAACCATCAACGACGCAACGACATACACGAGCGCGGTCCATGGTCCGAAAAAATCAGGCACGAGAGTAACCGGCGTGTGGGATCGGAGCGTCGGTGGAACCCGCCCTGGCACCGACTTCACGGCATTTCACACCTATGGCATTCTGAAACGACCTGGTCGGATCGAAACGTACATCGACGGTGTCCGAATGCTGTATCTCGACAAGTCCCAAGTCTCCGGAGCCGAGGCATGGGTATTCGACGCCCCCGCATATACCTTGCTCAACATCGCGATTGGCGGAGACTGGCCTGGCGCAGTGAATTCCACGACCCCATGGCCAGCTACCATGACCGTGGACTATGTCCGATGGTTCCACGAAAACTGACTGGCGCCCACACCTACGTGGTAAGCGGACGAATTGCAGTCGATCCCTTCGCGGAGAAACACAACATTCCCGGAATCAGTAGGGATCGACTGCTCTCACGCGCACATCCTCTCCATGCGAATACCACTATGCTGCAAAGGATAAGCACGAGTTCCAACTACCGAACTCAGCGAAAGTAGCGGATCCAATCGACAGTCATCGTCGACACATCCGATGTGGTGATGTCTGTCGGACCTGGCCATTCACCGCCGACAGCGATATTCATCAACACGTAAAAAGGCTTGTCGAATACCCATTTGGCGCCCTCAGGTGCCTCACTACGCAAGTAGTCACCAACAACGACCCCGTCGATGACGATGGAAATCGAGTCAACAGTTCTCATCACCTCGTAGATGTGAAAGTCTTCGGAGGCATCACTGCCCAGTGGTCCGTCGGACGACATCTTCCATTTGCCCTCGGAATGTGCGGCCGGATCAACCCACGGCCCGTGCACGGCATTGTGAAACTCTGCGCCGTCATGGACCAACTCCATGATGTCAATCTCGCCACTTTCTGGATATCCAACCGTTTCAAGATCCTCACCAAGCAACCAGAAGGCGGGATGAATCCCCGGGGACATAGGAAACTTGATGCGTGCCGCGAGTGTCCCCTCGGTAAACGTGAACTTGTCCCTGGTCACGATTCGCGCCGACGTGAATCCTTTGTCCGTACGACGCGCTTGCAGTAAAAGATTGCCGTTGCCATCCAGCGAGGCGTTATCGACGGAATCGGTATAGACCTGCTTCTCCTGGTTTCCCCAACCACCACCCCCGACATCGAAGCCCCACAACGCCGGATTCGGCGGTTGTCCTGCCGCTCCATCGAATTCGTCGGAACCGAGTGCCCCCACCATCATTCGCATCTCCGGACTTCGCGTGACGTCGTTTACGCAGGAGGTGACAAGGAGCAGTGACGTGAGCGAGAGTACGACACCCGAACGCACGGCGACCGCCGAATTCCTACTCATTTCATAGCCTTTCGATATATCTCGATCACCCGCTCAGCTCGTGCCGAAGCCTCGTGATTCTGTGACACCGTGTCGTGTGCGCGTTCTACCAATTGTGTTCGGAGATTACCGTCCGATACCAGCGAGAGAACCTTTCTAGCAATATCGGACGCGTCACCCGGCGTAGTCAACAGACCGTTTTGACCGTCGACCACGTAGTCGAGAAAACCGCCGGTCCGACTGGCCACCACAGGAGTTCCGACCGACATGGCTTCAATCGCGATCATCCCGAACGGTTCTCGCATCGAAGGTACACACAAGATGTCGACTGACCGTAGGATCTCGGCAACGTCGTCACGCTGACCGACAAACCGGACAGCACCTGGTAGCAACGCCTCAGCCAGCCGCCGAAGTCCTGTGGCGTAGTCGGCATTCCCGTCTGTTGGTCCACCAACGACAACTAAATGCACGTCTCCTCCGACAGAACGGATCTCGGACACTGCCTCGATCAGCGTTTCGATGCCCTTCACCGGATCCATTCGACCGACCACCGCAACCAGCACAGAGTCCGGCGAGTTGGTCAATTCTGCTCGCACCGATCCGCGACCGGGAGTAAAGATCGCCGTGTCGACCGCCTGTGGGACGACACTCGCCTTCCGCTGTGCCCGAACCGACAGTTGTTCCAGTGCGGCATTGCTCACGGCAATCGACGCGGAGGCACCCCGCACCGCTGCACTGAGCAACGAGCGCCCTCTCCCCTCGTTGAGGATGTCATGAATTTCGAGCACCACCGGCGTTCGTGTCAATCGACCCGCCGCAACACAATCCAGATGGGACAGAAGAGAATTCGAGTGAATTATATCCGCGCGCAGCGCCTGTCTTCGAAACGCCGAAATCCACGATGCGGATCGCGGAATCTGAGACAACAACGCAGAGGCCGGCGCGGATCCACCCGACGAATCACGCAAACCCACGCGTTGTTCATCTGGCATGCCCACAAACTCGAGGCCCATGGCCGTCCACGCCCGTTCGAGTCCGCCCCCGGCAGGAGCTGCCATCACGACGTTCACACCGCGTTCGCGGAGGTGCGGAAGGAGTCGAATGACGCTGTGCTCGATACCAGTGACGTCACGAGTCAGGGTAGATGTCACGACCCGGAGGGTTCCGTCAGCCACCGTCCCCACCTTTCTGCAGGCTTGGCGCGCGCTCGAATACTACAAATCCGTTGCCCTCGAGAAAGACATGCCATGCGGGATCCGCCCTCATCCGGGTCTCGAGATTCGGCAGTGCATCCTCCGGGGACAAGCCGAAATACCAGTTGTAGAAAACCATTTGATCGGAGATCGCAAAGTACGTCGCCCGGCTTTCGGCCACGAAGTGCTCGTTGAATGTCGAATACTCTTCATCGGTATTGAAGTCCACCCCGTAGAACAGCGTCGAAGCCTCAGGCTGAATATCGAATTTCGGGTCGACGCCAGCAAGCCTCAAATAGGCTTGTGTCGGCCGGTCGGGCCACGCAGGCGACAGAGCCCTCAGCACACCGTTCGGATCGGCGGTTTCCAGGACTTCCGACGCTGCTTTCACAACTACAGGCTTGGTCAGATAGGCAAACCACGCGCCGAAGTATGCCTCTGACGACGACAAGGTCGCGCCCAGAAGCATGATGGCGACAACTATCATCTTTGTGCGCGGCACTCGCCTTGCGCGGAGCATCCAAGTGAGCGGAAATGCCAATAGCAGGCAGCACCCCACCAGGCAGTAGAGGTATACCCGGAATATCGCTTCCCCGCCGTAGCCTTGCCCAGCCAGAATCGCCAACGGCGCAAAAGCGATGATCACCAAGGCGAATACGGGTAGCTTTCTGCGCCACATGATGATCGCGGTGACAGCCGATGCCGCCAGCAAACCGACGGTCAGTAGGCGCATCGTCAAACTCGCAAAGGACTGTCCGGGGGTAGGAGTGAGACTCGCCCCGGCCAGATTGGACTTCGCATTCGACGCCAGATCAAACGAGAACTTGGCGAAATCTCCTGCGCTGTCCCAGTTGTATACGAGGAAACCGACTGCGACGCTGCCAAACACGAACATAAGCCACCAAGGCCGGAACA
Source organism: Rhodococcus sp. ACPA4 (assembly GCF_002300185.1). Taxonomy (NCBI): domain Bacteria; kingdom Bacillati; phylum Actinomycetota; class Actinomycetes; order Mycobacteriales; family Nocardiaceae; genus Rhodococcus; species Rhodococcus sp. ACPA4. The sequence continues at coordinate 1,008,634 of NZ_NSDY01000002.1, read as the reverse complement.
TCCGAGAGATCGTCAGCGCTCCGATGATCAACCCCATCCAGTACGGAGTCAGTTGATGCGTGACGACGATTGCGCAGAAGATGACGACCATCACGAGGACCAGGTTTGGGCGATCTCTGGATGCTCCGACGAGCGTCAGGAAGGCAAGAACGAGTATCATCGCGAGCGATTGCGGCGCAAAGTAGTCCTGTGCAACCCAATTGAGGACCTCGAACAGGAACGTCGCGGAGATCGCCGTCGGTACATCGAGTCGCCACGCCCGCCCCATACAGTAGAAGAACACGACCATGAGCAAATGCGCACAGATTGCGAACCAGTTCGCGATCGTGATGTCGGGGACTCCTGTCACCCGCGAAAACCACGCTGTCGCAGTAAAAAGCCCGGGCCAACCGTTGTACACGTCAACCCCACGAGCGAGAAAGTGACTGCGTTGGATCAGGTCGGTCACACCGAGGTGTTTGTAGGTCCATGTGTAGAGCGGAACATCCGATGCAATGAGTGTGGCTGTCCGTTGTATCAGCGCAATCACAATCACGGCTGCGAAGGACGACCGGTTGTTCCGTCGGTACATTGCGACGACAAACCCGATCACGGACAGGACGATCGATACCACGAAGAAGGGAGAGGCCGCGAATAGCAACCCGAAATCGGAGGGTTCCGCAGTGGATAGCGATGGGGTCGAAATCCACCAACTCGTCACGGCCGCAGCAAGAATCGACCACGAGATCCGGTCACGGCTTTGGACTGCCGGTTTTTCGATGACAGAAAGCACATCAGTCGGGTCACCGGATGAATCGACTGGTGCGGCACCTACAGGTTTCTCCAAGATAGTCATGACCGTCTGCGCAGCGTAGGAATAGACACCGTCATCTGCGGACGTGCGACGAGAAGGTACACGCGTAGTGACGCCAGAACTACTGTTACAAGGCTGGGAATCACTAACTGCGAGAAGGGGTAATACTCCTCGATCGTTGTCATGAACAGCGTCATCAGAACGATGATCGAAATACCCAGCGCAGGAACAGCTGCAGTCCGCACGTACCCGGGTTGATTCGGATAGAAGGACATGATGGCAGCGCCTGGTCCCACTATGACAAAGAAGAGAACCAGCATTCCGCTGAGAGTTCCAGTCGCGCCCATTATCGCGGCCAGCAGGCCACTGACACCGCCAACCACTCCGAGGGCGGCAAGCTTGTGTTCACCGGTAGGGAAACGATTTTCAATCTTCTTGACCAGGTGCGTAAATGGACCGGATAGGTGCGGACCTCGGATTATCGGGCTCGAGCGGACATCTTCGCCGGCGGATGCGAGGGGTTTACTCTTCAGGCCTGCGCGGCGAGAACGAATCAATGCGGCGGGTCCTCGCAGAACTGCCCACCGCTCGAGCTTGGGCAGTCTGTCGAGATCCGGAGTCAGAGGTACTCGGCCTGCAACCGGTTTGGACACTGCGCCAAAATGTCTAAGCCCTTTGACAGAGCGACTCGCCAACATCAAGGCCGTGCGCGGGTTCAGCATCAGTTTCGTGATCCATGCCCCCAATCCGAGTCCGTAGTCCGCCATCTGCTTGTCGAGGCCTGCGTTGTCGATCCGGTGCCTGTGCCACACACGCGCAGCAGGTTCGTAAACCAACGCTCCGCCACTGAGAAGTATGCGCACGAACATGTCGATGTCCTCGCCGCCGCCACAGGGCGAACCCACTCCGAGTCCCTCGTCGAATCCGCCGAGTGCAAGTACCGCGGAGCGACGTACTGCGAAGTTCGCGCCTGTTCCGAAGTTTCCCACTTCGAAGGGGAACAACGGATCAGCTGGTGGTGGCGCCGCCATCCGATACGTCTTCTGCACCAAGTTCTTCGACCAACTGACGCGTCGGTCGAAGTACGCTTGCGCAGCCGTCGAAACTTCACCTGTTGGCACGAGCCCGGTAACCAACTGGACGTCGTCGGCCACAGCAAATCCACCGACTATCCCGCGGAGCCAATTACGGTCGATCACGACATCGTCGTCGGTGAACGCGACGATGTCATGGGTGGCGGCTGTCAATCCGATATTGCGTGCCTTCGACAACCCTCGTTCGGGCGCGCCCACCAACCGGATTCCTTCGAATTCTGCAACCACAGGCGGTGTCAGACCCGACGACGGATCGTTATCCACCACCAGGACTTCGTAGCTGCTGTAGTCGAGGTCCGCAAGCGAATTGAGTACTTCCCGAAGCAGTTCCGGTCGATTCATGGTGCAGATAATCAGCGTCACCAGCACTTCAGGAAGGGGCGGGGAAGCTACGGCGCCGGTTTGTGGCAACAGATCCAACGCCTCTCGGGACCTGATCACTCCGTCCGCCACGTGCACTTCGACAAAAGCCGACGATCCATTCAGACGAGACACCAGGAGTCGAGCCCGGATGTAGCGGTGCCCGCCTGCGAGTGCTACGAAGGGCGCAGCGAGTAGCTCCCATTCGTCGACCTGTCCAATCCAGATCGCACCAGCCCATAGTTCGATGTTCGGTGTGGGCGCCATGACAGGTTGTAGGATCGTGATCCCGTCGGATCGATGATTCTGCACCACAATCTCTTTCGTCATATCAGCGGCACTTGCATTGCCGGAGTTGTCATCGCGATTCATGCCATCAAACCTCATACTGAAATACCCGTTTTCTTATCGAATCCCGACGCCGCGCTACGCCGAATACCGCCGCGATACTTGCCGCTGCCTGCGCGATACCAACCGTGAGCGCAGCACCCACAGCTCCCCACAAATGGCAGGCGAAGGGCAAAATTGCCATCACAACAGCGGCGAACAGACCGTTGATCACCACAAGCGGGCCGATCTCGCGTCGTGCACGCTGCAACGCCGACCACACGACGAACATCGTCCGCAACAACGATCCGAGTGCGAGCAGCACAACTACGAGTTCCGCGTTCAGATCGAGATACTCGGGATTGAGAATTCCAAAGATCACGGGCGCCGCCAGCGACAGGAGAATGCCTCCCACCGCTACCAGGACCGAAACACGAACGAACAACACCAGCGCCATCTTCGAACCTTCACGGGGGTTCTTCGACGCGTGAACCACGAGCGACGTTCCCATCGCAGAACCTACGAACTCCAGTGTTTGAGCGATGCTCATCGACAGAGAGAAGACCGCACCCTGCACAGGCCCCGCGTATGCCGTCACCAGGAAGGGCATCAGCAGAATGACACCGATTCCCATCGCCTGCGTGGGCACCGCCTGCTTGCACATTCGGACAACCTCGGTTGCCGCTGCCTCTGCCGTCCACGTTCCTTGGCGTGCACTCGCGGTGCGCTCCGACACGATGCGCCCGATGAACACGCGCATCGCCACCACTGCGACCCCGCCTACCAACACTGTCGCCATGACAATCGGTTGCCAGTTCGCCAACCACACGAGCAGCAGAAGGACTGCGATTCGGCCCAAACTGACGGCGCCGTTGACCAGTGGTTGTCTCCGTGCTTCGTCCAGGCTGGTCAATGTGCTGTTCTGCAGAACGAACAGTCCCCAGACGATTACTCCCGCGAATACCATCGCAGCAACGGGGATCGAAAATCTGACCTCGGAAATGAACACCACGGCTGCGCCCGCTGCGATAATGCCTGCAGGAACGGACAATAGGTAGAAAACCCGCAGACCGCGTCGAAACACTGACGGTAATTCAGGGCCAGCTGCCGGCATCATCGAGTTGAACACGTCGCCAACACCCGTCCCGATCACCATGGCAGGTGCGGTTACCAATGCCAACAATGCGGTCATAACGCCAAGTTGCGCGGGCGGCAGGATCAGCGCGGCAATAGCCCAAAATCCCATTCCCAGAGCAGCATTGATGACTTGCGCGGATGCCATCGACGCTGCATCGGAATAGATTCGTGGTCCGTCCGCCATCACGACGGCCCTGGAAACCGTGAGCGCCGAAGGCCGATTGCAGTTGCTGATGCAGCACCCAGTCCCGCGGAACCAATTCCCGCCATCAGCGCGGCAGCCTTGGACGCCGACGCATTTCGGCCACCGGCATACCTTCTGACGCCCTGGGTCAAGACGGTTCGAACGTAACTACGCTCGTCGGAGAGTTCGTCGGAATTGTTCTCGTCGTGACGAAGTTCGACCTTTCCCTTTCCTTCCGAGTAACAGCGCCTCAGAAAAAACCGGAAGGTGCTCCTGTGTTGCGGAATTTCGTGATCGATCACGGCAGTGGGCACGTAGATCCAGTGAAAATCCTGACCGTGCTCCGACATTCTGATGCATAGATCGGTGTCTTCTGGTTGAGACCGATTTCCTTGCTTGCCAAACCCCACTCGAAAGCCACCGACCGCGCGGAAGACCTCGGTTCGGACCGCCATGTTGCCGCTCCACACGTTTCGCACCCTCGAGGTAACGACCGGCATTCCGAGGAACGACTCTCCGACAACCCAACCGAACTCGTCAGGGAACCAGTTCGGCTTGGCCGATGCCCAGACCGCGCGGTACCGACCGCCGGTGCCCACAACCGCCCCGTCGACGAACGGCGCCATTAACGCCGCCAACCAATCGCGCTCCGCGATCTCGTCATCGTCGAGGAAAGCCGTATACGGCGTAGCCACAAGTTCGACACCGGCATTGCGCGCACCCGACGCTCCTCCTGGACCATTCTCATATGACACAACGGAGATTTCGGGCAACTCACGTCGAAGCCGCTCCACGAGTTCGGGATTGTGATCGACGGCAACGATGATCTGGTCCACTGGTACGGACTGGGCGACAACCGATCGAACTGCGTTCGTGATCCCATGCCAACGCGCCATCGAGTAGCAGGCGATCACCACACTGACAGCTGTGGACACCGGATCCACGCCAGCCGTCGACGCGCAGCCTTGTCGAGCACTGTCATTTTGTGTGAGCACGATCACCCCTCTGGACTCTTTGCCGACTGAACTTCGAGGCTCTTCACAGGCAAATCACCCAATTTCTGCCCGGAATCGGGTCGGGCACAACGCCCTCAACACCTCAATAAGCAAACTATTGGTTTGTTTGTCTGGTTTAACACCCTCAATCTCCCCGTTTAAGGTGTCACCACAACATACCCCAGTAATGTTCCAGCGATCATCTTTGCAAAGTCGGGTACAACCGACTGGTGACCTTTCTCAGATGGATAGGCTGGGCCATGTTGGCTGTAACCGGCGGGCTGCTCCTACTTCGATACCTTCCACTCCGCCACCCCGGTCTGATCTCGCTCGTCGTCGCCGTGCCCTACTTGCCGTTCGTGATGCTGCCGGCGACGGTCGGGCTGCTGGCAAGCCGCGAGTGGATCGGTTCGGCCATCGGCATCACCCTGATCACACTCACCCTCGGCACTCAACTCACAATCCCCGGATCACCCCCTCCCACAGGGGACCAGCTACGAGTCCTGTCGATTAATGTCGCCAAGGGAACTGCCGAGTCACAATCGACACTGACCACGGCACGCGAACAGAATGCGGACATCGTCGCCATTCAAGAGTTGACACCAGCCTTCCAACAAAGGCTGACCGAGGGTGGGATCAACGACGCTTTCCCTTATTCCATTGTTCGAGCTGGCCAGGGAGCCACCGGCACCGGACTTTGGAGCAGGATTCCCCTCGCTCACACCCGAGAGTTGGATAACTTCGGATTCGCGTGTGTCGCCGCTACCTTCGAATTCGACGGTGCCATGTTCGACATCGTCGCGACCCACATCACCGCGCCCGTCCAGGATCAAGATTCCTCCGCATGGGTCTCGGACCTCGCGGAAATCAGCAATGTGATCCAATCGAATCCGTACCCCACAATCATCGCCGGCGACTTCAACTCGACGTTGGACCACAAACAGTTCCGCGATGTACTTCACCTGGAAACCGCGGATGCTGCTCGACAAGCCGGACGCTCGTATGCAACAACATTTCCGGCCGACTGGTCACTTCCTCCGTTCACCGCACTCGACCACATCCTGGTACCGAAGCCCCTTCGCGCTACCGATTTCCGAACGGTGCGCGTGACGGGATCCGACCATCTCGGAATCGTCTCCACCTTGGCATCGCGGGGGTCCCGCTGACACACCGCTGCGCAACCGAGGCAATCATTCAGCAATGTTAAAACAAACCTGTATATTGTTTTTCCGTAGGTAAAAAGTCATCGAGTTTACGGGCGATTACGGCATCGACATCTCCAGTATCGAGTGCGGGTTCGCTGTCGATGGCGACATGACGAGGCACAGAGGACTCACATGCTGTCAGCTCGAGCAGACGATCGATCCGGTTCACCATCCCGCGCGATGGAATCCCGATCGATGGCGCAGAATCAGCCTGGTCCCACCGGTCGGGTGACGTACAAGATTCACCCGGTTGTCGGCGGTGGAAAGTTCACCACGTGGTTCGGTCCCGAGACCGCTCCACTACTCGGCACTCTTCATGTTCCTGCGGGGGGTACAGCGCGCGGAGGGGTCGTGCTGTGCCCCCCTGTCGGGAAAGAACACGTCGATTCCTACCGTGGCCTCGTCTTACTGGCACAAAAACTATGCGCGCAGGGCCATCTCGTGCTCCGCTTCGACTACTACTGCACCGGCGATTCTTCGGGGGAGCAAACCCAGGCAAACGCGGTCGAACTCTGGGAGTCCAGCGTTCGCGAGGCGGCCGGATATCTTCGCCGGTGCGGAACCGACACGGTGACCGTTCTCGGACTTCGCGTCGGTGCGCTGGTAGGTGCGCGAGCGGCAGCTGACATCGACGGGGTCAATGCACTTGTCCTGTGGGATCCGGTGGTCTCCGGCCGCAAGTTCCTGCACCGACAGAAAGCTCTTGTGAGCCTCACGAGCAGGACAGACGCCGAGCAGCAGTATGTTTCACTCATCGGGATGGCTCTCCACCGATCCGCCGCACAACAACTTTCAAATATGGACCTCACATCAACGCCGATCGATTCGTCGGTGCGCGTCCTGATCGCCACCCGTCCAGAACACGCGGACAACCGCGGAATTACACGTTTGGTCGAGCGGACCGACGCCGAGCACTTCGTCGTGGACGAGCAGATCGAGTTCATCGAGCCAGCCGATTTCGCCGTACGAGTACCGGCGAAGACAATCACGTCGATCGCCGACTGGATCGACGCGGCAACCACCCGCAAACGTTCATCCGTGGCAGTGCAGCTTCGAGACTCGGCCAATCTTGTCGACCCCCGGTCCGGAAGAACTGTGACAGAACAGCTTTCACACCGCGGAACCCACAACATGTTCACAATCCAAACGACACCGGCAGGAAGCGCGCCTGGTGGACCGACGCTGGTCGTTTATGGAACAGCATCGGAACATCGAGTTGGCCCCAGTCGCCTGTGGGTAGAACTCGCCCGCGCGTTGGCTGCTCACGGCGTCAGTACCATTCGCTTCGATCGCGCGTCAACCGGCGAAACCTGGCCTGCTGACGATCACGAGATCAGTACAATCTACACACCCGAACAACGAACAGACGCGGTTGATGTGGTCGAGCTTGCTGGCGCACCAGCCGGGAATCTTATTGTCGCCGGACTCTGCTCGGGATCCTGGAGCGCAGCGATCGCTGCGGCCGAAGTCGGCGCTCGTCACGCAATACTCGTTAACCCCCTGCGATGGACTACACGCCAGATTGAGTTCACTCGAAGTCACGAGCTCGCAGGCGATGTCCCAGGAAAGCGATCTCTGGCACTCCGCGCGCATGATGCTGCTGTCCGCTTCAAGAACGTCATACGAGATCGACTCCCCTATCGCCTATGGCTTCAGTTGGGACAAATCGGTCTGGTCCAAGTGCCAGAGGTGCTCCTGCGCCCACTGAGCATCGCCGGCGTGAATGCCACTGTGCTGTTGTCACCTGGTGATCACCGATGGTTCTTGGAGAACCGCGGACCCACCGGACTCTCCCGACTGCAACAACTTCCGGGATCGGTAGACACACGATTACTCCCCGCAGGCGATCACCCACTCATCGGTTACCCGATCCGGGAATCTGCGCGAGCCGAAATGACATCTGCAATTCTTGACGCATTTGGCATCCGCGAAACCACCCTGCCCAATGAACCTCAAGACTTCGCTAACGCCGTCGGAATCGCCCGCTGATTCCGGACAGAAGTCCAACACCACGGAACTGTTGGCATGGGCACAGACCACAGTCTCTGCCGGAGCGAAGATGTTGGTGAGCAGATTGCGGATGGCCGCAGCGGCATCGGCGGTCGGGATCAAATGCACGAAACAGTGGCATGGGACAATATTCACACATTAATAGCTGCGTTCCCGTGAAACGATCCAAGAGGGTGTTTCAAAGCATAAATGAGACGGATGCCCCGCCCTCGATCGAACGATGGGCGGGGCGAGACGACGCAAATACTTGTTAACGTTTGGTGGACTTTCTGCCTGTGACACGTCGCTCGCTACGAATAGTCCGAAGCACTCTGAACCCGTCGCGAACAGCATTCAGATTGCTCTCACCGTGAATGCGGTCCCGCTCGTAGCTCGGGACTTCTGTGATTTTCAGACCTGCGTTGGAAACACGAACGTTGATCAACGTTTCGATCTCGAAGCCATCCCCCCATTGAGCATCGGGAGCAGCGGTTTCTGGGAGGTCCATGACGGGGATGTGATGACGCCAGAAAGCATTGTAGCCGTAGCAGAGATCGCTGAAGGCTGCGCCGAACTTGATGTTGACGATTCCGTTCAACGCCTTGTTGCCAAGCTTTCGTGAGAACGTGATGTCGTCACTACCTCCACCCAGTGCGAACCTCGTCCCCTTCGCGAAGTCAGCACCGGCAATGAGCGCCGATACGAACAGAGGGATTTCAGCCGGATCCGTAGACCCGTCCGCATCTATCATCACGACGATGTCCGATGTTGCGGCCAAGAATCCGCACGCGAGTGCGTTGCCTTTTCCTCGCCGAGTCTGCGTGACGATCGTGGCCGTCGGCCACAGCTTCCTGGCAACCTCTATCGAATCGTCCACCGAATGTCCGTCCACGAATACGATCTCGTCGATGTTGTCGGGCATCCGCGCTGCAACGTGTGGAAGGTTCTTGGCCTCGTTCATAGCTGGAACTACAACCGTCACACTCGGACGTCGAGGGCTCGTGCCATGTGCCTGCCGGCTTGCTCGGATGCTCTCACTGGTGTCCACGCTCATTGGTACTCATCTCCCCGTTTCGACCCCCGACGGCTTAGACCGCGGATAACGTAGTAATTCTCAAGCAATCACCTTGATGGCCAGCCTGGTTTTGACTGCCCGATGGTGACACTCGACAGCTCGCCCCACCTCTAACGAACTCAACGTCCGGTACCCAAAATCCCCAAATAGGCGTGCACCGGTTTGCGTTTCGAACGTAAACATACCTCAGGTTTGTTTTATTTGCAGCCTAGAATCAACGTGATCCGGCACCCAGTTACGAAATGGCAATCCAAATCATTCAGTGGCTGACAGTCGCCATGCCGCGCTCCAACGATCGAGAGGTGGGGTCAAGCAATCCACCGGGGCACGATCGACCTCGTCGACGTGGTTCTTGACGTACTGCTCCGCCACTCGAAAGCGGTCCGCGAAGCTGAGCGCTTTCATCCGCAGCAACCCGTCGAGGTCGCGCATCTGTGTTGCCATCGCAATCAACTCGACTGGTATCAGTTCCTCCGGGAACCCGGCACGAGACACTCTGGACACATACTGCTCGACCAGCCTGAATGCAGGTTGACTCACTGCGACACCGTCCAATTCGGAGGCGCGTCTCTTCTCTATGGCTTTCATCTCGTCCCACGCACGCTCCTGCGCAGCGACGTCGATATCACCCGACGGATCGGTCGCCAGATGGGGAGTTCGATGAGTCAGTTTTACAATCAGTCCGCGAGCGACGTCGTCGATATCGAAAGCTTCCTCACCTGGTACAGCCTCGGCAATTCGTGAATGAAACAGAACCTGCAACAGTAGGTCGCCTAATTCTTCCCGCAATGTCTGGCGGTCACCGTCCACGATCGCGTCGAGCACCTCGTATGTCTCTTCGAGAAGGTAGCGAACCAACGATTCATGCGTCTGAGCAACTTCCCAGCCCTCATAGCTCCACAAACGATCCATCAGGCGACTTGCCGCGACAAGTTCATCACCTTTGAGTGCTTCAGCTGCGATCAGCCGTGCACCTCGCGCAACTCTTTCGACGGCGCCCTCACCGTTTGGATTCGACGTCACATAGACAGCGGCTCCCGGAACGGACGTCGGAAGTGCACGACGAGTCGAATGTGGCACATCGTCAGCTATTTCGATCGGATCGCGTAGCACGGTCAACGCGTTCACTGGTATTGAATCCGGACGTGTCGCGTCCAGTACGACGACAACCGACTCGTAACTCATGCCTCCATCACCACGGCACTCGCGGCGCGACCGTCGATCGCCAGGATGAAATCGGCAATGTACTGCAGCAATTCCACATCGCGCAGGCGATCGGAACCCACTCCCCCGGTTCGCGGCAGTGGCAGCTGCACCAAGCCTGTCGTCGCCCGATACTGCGCGCTCGGATAGATCCGCTTGAGCCTGATCTGCTTGGAATCGGGCAGCGACATGGGCGAGATCTTGAGTTGAGTACCGGTTACCGCCACTTCCTCGAGTTGGTACTCGCGGCACAGCAGCCGCAGCTTCGCCACCGATACCAGTCGACGCACTTCTTCCGGTATCGGGCCGTACCGGTCAACAAGTTCTTCTACGACGGCAGCGATGCCCTCGGAATCTGTTGCGGCAGCAATCTTTCGATAACCTTCGAGACGAAGCCGATCGCTGGTGACATAGTCCGGCGGAATATGTGCGTCGACGGGTAGATCGATGCGAACCTCTTTCGGGCCCTCGTCGGTCGTGATCGGGAGCCCGTCAGCGGCGGCGCGGTAGGCCTCGACCGCCTCGCCGACCAGGCGGACGTACAGGTCGAACCCGACGCCGGCAACGTGTCCGGACTGCTCGGCGCCGAGGACGTTACCGGCGCCGCGGATTTCGAGGTCCTTCATGGCAACGGCCATACCGGCGCCGAGATCGGAGTTCTGCGAAATGGTGGCAAGGCGATCGTATGCCGTTTCGGTCAACGGCTTCTCCGGCGGATACAGGAAGTATGCGTATCCGCGTTCCCGGCTGCGTCCGACGCGACCTCGCAACTGGTGGAGCTGTGAGAGGCCGAGTGAATCAGCGCGCTCGACGATCAACGTATTCGCGTTGGAGATATCGAGACCCGTCTCGATGATCGTGGTACACACCAGGACGTCGAAATCTCTCTCCCAGAATCCTTGAACCGTTTTCTCGAGAGTGTCCTCGTTCATCTGACCGTGGGCGACCACAACCCGCGCTTCCGGTACCAGTTCACGGATTCGCTTGGCAGCCTTGTCGATCGAGCTGACGCGGTTGTGAACGTAGAACACCTGACCGTCGCGCAGGAGCTCACGCCTGATGGCGGCCGCGACCTGCTTGTCTGCATACGCCCCGACGTACGTCAGAATCGGATGACGCTCTTCCGGCGGGGTCAGAATGGTAGACATCTCGCGGATGCCGGCCATGCTCATTTCCAGCGTACGAGGGATCGGCGTTGCAGACATGGTCAGAACATCGACGTGGGTCCGCAAGGATTTGATGTGTTCCTTGTGCTCGACGCCGAATCTCTGTTCCTCGTCGACGATCACCAAACCGAGGTCCTTCCACCGAACCCCGGTCTGCAGAAGGCGATGTGTGCCGATGACGATGTCGATCTCGCCCTCGGCCATGGAAGTGATGATTTCCTTGGAGTCCTTGGCATCGGTGAAGCGCGACAATCCGCGTACCTTCACCGGGAACGACGCCATCCGTTCGGTAAACGTCTGAAGATGCTGCTGTGCCAGCAGAGTTGTCGGAACCAGGACAGCCACCTGCTTACCGTCCTGTACCGCCTTGAAGGCGGCTCGCACAGCGATCTCGGTCTTGCCGTATCCGACGTCACCGATCACGACGCGGTCCATCGGGACGGCTTTCTCCATGTCGCCCTTGACTTCACTGATCACGGTCAGCTGATCGACCGTCTCGGTGAACGCAAAGGCGTCCTCGAGTTCCTTCTGCCACGGAGTGTCGGGGCCGAATGCATGGCCGGGTGCTGCCTGACGCGCGGCATAGAGCTGCACGAGTTCGCCCGCGATTTCACGAACCGCTTTGCGTGCCTTACGTTTTGTGTTCGCCCAATCGGATCCACCGAGCTTGCTCAGCGCGGGCAGCTCACCGCCGACATAGCGGGAGAGCTGATCGAGCGATTCCATCGGCACGAACAACCGGTCCCCCGGATGGCCTCGCTTGCTCGCAGCGTATTCGATGACCAGGTACTCACGCCTGGCCCCGCCGATGGTGCGTTCGACCATCTCGACAAAGCGGCCGATACCGTGCTGATCGTGAACGACCATGTCGCCTGCGGCAAGTGCAAGCGGATCCACTTGGTTGCGACGCTTGGCCGGCAACCGCTTACCGTCGCCCACTGCCGCAACTCGATTGCCGGTGAGGTCGGCCTCGGTGACGACAACCATTCCGGGAACGTCGCCGTCGCCGTGCAGAACCAGACCGTCGTGCAACGATCCACGCAATACCGAGACCTGACCGCGTGCCGGGACCGCACCTGGCTCAGCCATTGTGGCCGGAACCTCGGCCTCACCGAGTCGTTCGAGGACTCGTTTTGCCGTGCCGGAACCGGCAACAACCACGGCCGCGCGTCCACCCGTGGTCACGTGCGCACGGAGGCTGACGAACAGCTCGGCAAGAAGATCGTCCGACCCACGCACCTGTGGGGCAGGCTGAATCGGGAGTTCGAGTTCTTCACCACTCCCCGATGCCAGCGGGCTGACGGTCCACCACGGACGCCCACCCGCTTCTGCGGATTCGCGCACCTGACGCAGCGACCGGTAGGCAGACGCGCCGAGCCCCGAGTCGCCGCCGGCGAGGATGGAGGTGTCGAGGGGTGCCGCGCCGCCGATGGACGCCGCAGTCCACGACGCTTCCAGGAACTCCTGCCCGGTGCGAACCAAATCCGTTGCGCGGGTGCGCACTTTCTCCGGGTCACAGAGCAGAATGTGGGTTCCGGCGGGAAGAACATCGGAAAGTAATTGCAATTCACCAGGTTTCAGCACCGGAAGCAACGCCTCCATGCCCTCCACCGGAATACCCGCCGAGATTTTGTCCAGCATCTCCACCAGCGAGGCGTCGGCCTGGTTCTCTGCGGCAATCGCGGCAGCCCGATCCCGAACGTCGGGGGTCAACAACAATTCACGGCACGGCGGCGCGATGACGAGGTCGACGTCGATATCCGGTAGCGAACGCTGGTCGGCAACGGAGAAGTAGCGCAGCTCCGAAACTTCGTCGCCCCAGAACTCGATGCGAACAGGGTGATCCGCGGTGGGTGAGAAAAGGTCGAGAATGCCGCCCCGCACTGCGAACTCGCCGCGCTTGCCGACCATGTCGACGCGGGTGTACGCCATTTCCACCAGCCGGACCAGAACCGACTCGAAGTCGATCTCGGTGCCGACGCGCAGTGTGATCGGCTCGATCTCACCCAGCCCGGGGGCCATCGGCTGAACCAGAGAGCGCACGGTCGTGACCACAACCCGCAGCGGCGCACCGTACGAGGAATCGTCAGGACGAGCAAGGCGTCGGAGAACCTCGATACGCCGCCCGACGGTATCCGCGCTGGGCGAGAGCCGCTCGTGAGGCAACGTTTCCCACGACGGGAACTGTGCAACCGATCCGCCGATCATCTCGGTGAGTTCGGCCGTCAGATCGTCGGCTTCACGACCTGTTGCGGTCACCAACAGCACTGGCGTTCGCGATGCAAGCGCGGCCGCGATGAACGGCCTCGCCGGTTTCGGCGCAACGATGTCGAGGGTGGCTCTACCGATCGCCTCGGTCACCGAGGCGAAGGCCGCGTCTGCGAGCGCGGCCTCGGCAAGGCCGGCAAGCGAAGTCTGGGCAGCGGGCAAGGCAGTCAACGAATGCGCTCCTCGGCGGTGACGGCGAGCTGCGGACGAACAACCCGAGCGTCACCCACCAGCGGTGGCGTGACGCCGAGTCGATTCTATCCGCGAGCGTGCCCTACCTCCGCGGAACCCGCTTGGTCGACGGTTGCCGAGGTGGATCGGCAACCAACGGCGGGCTGACCGGGGCGCTGGAATGGGAATTGAGTGCTCGAACGCGACCGATCACCATCTTCGCCTGACCGGTGCGACGCAACCTCACCGTCCGTGCACCGCCTGGTCCGAGATGAAACCAGGAATCTTCGGGCTCGAACCCCTGCAGGTCCAGCGACACGTATTGCGCCGTACCTTCCGAGGTGACGTCGACAAACCAGTCGTCGCCGACACTGCGGGCAATGGCGGCGAGGCCGACGGTGCGTTCCAGGGGTCTGGCCGGGCTTCCCAACAGATGCACAACTTCGTCGATAACCACGCCTTCCTCGTTCTCGAGAGTGATGGTGACTGCGTCGTAGTTGCGCGGCCCGAACTTGAAGACGTGCGTGAGATCGGTGAATCGCCCCACCACCTCGTCGACCGTCAGACTCCGTTTCCCGTGGGCGTCGACCTTGACGGGCGCGACCACATCCACCGGGACCACACCAGACCTGTTGTGCGCTCGGATACGGATTTCGGCAACCACCGGGTCACCGGTCTCGTTGATCACGTCGAGCCGGAGTCCGTCCAGACCGTCGTCGGTGACAATAAGGGCCACGGGTTTCGAGTACCGCCGGAGCACGTACCACGGAGCCTTCGGTGTGCCATGCCAGTCGAGGACTCCCCACCCTGGCCCAGGTTCGAGATCCATCAAAGCCAAGGTCAACGCACCGTCACAACCGGAATCTGCTCGACGCCAGTAACCGAGTGCTGCGCCGAAGGCCTCGCAGATCGCCGCACGCCCCAAGTCGAGATAGCGTTCCGGATCGGACCAGCGAACCTCACTCGGATCCTCGCCGAACAACGTTCTGACGTAGTGATCACGAACGTCCTCGAAGTCCCAGGACGACCCGTTGTCCCGTGGCACAGCAGCCTTCCACGACGGGTGGTGGCCCGCTACGGACACAGAGCCGAACTCGTTCTCGACGGCAGTGTTCGACGGCGGAATGGAGAACGCCAGGCACTCCGTTGCGAAGCGCACCCGCGCGCTCAACACGTCGTCGAGTGGACGCCGGTACCCGCCTATTCCGAAGTAGTGGGCGATACCGGTGCCTACGTGAGTGGCCAGTGTTTCACGGTCGGGCGGTGCGGACGGAGACGAAGTGACGTACTCGAGTCCCGGTGCGAGTTCCTCGAGCATCGCAGGCAAGCGGGAATGAATGATCGAGATGTGCTGATCGACCAGACCGAGCATGGTCGGTTGCTGTTCGGTTTCACTTCCTCCGCAGAAAACTGCGAGCGCCGGGTTGCCACCGACCTGTTGCAGGAACGCACGTACCTCGGCGGCAAAGAGTGCAAAGAACTCGTCCGTGTCTGGCGGATCGAGCGTCGCGAGCATCGCGTCCTGCCAGACGAGAATGCCCAACCTCGAGCATTCGTTCCAGAAGTGATCACTCTCGTAGACCATGGTTCCGGGAATACGCAGCATGTTCACGCCGGACGCTGCACAACGCTCGAGCACCGACGTTGTTTGCGCCTCGCCTTGGAAGGAGACGGGATCGGTGGGCACCCACACCGATCCCCGGCAATACACGTCGACCCCATTGACCGATACTCGAAATCCACCGCCGGTTCGATCTACCTCGAGACTACGAAAACCGATGTGCCCCAGGTGGAGCACATCTCTGCCCACGTCGATCGACACAGAGTATCGATGCGGCCGACCGTGCGTGTGCGGCCACCAGAGATCCACATCAGGAATTTCGACGACGCCGGATACGACGGCAAGTCCACCGTCTCGCGATGTCACGGTGAGGGAACCACGAACGTTTCCGACGGTCACCGGCACTGCCGTGACCGTGCGGGGCAGACCCGTGAGACGCGCCGAGATCTCGACGGCCCCGGACGTTCCATCGACGGTAGCGTGAAGAGTCCGGGAAACGACGCTTGCCTTGCCGACGTCCAACAATCGAATACCCCGCCACGGCCCCACCGGCACCGGCACACCGGCGAATACGGGTGCACTCCCCAGCAGTGTTGTACGTATCCATCGCAGGCCCTGCTCACGCACCAACGACGAACGCCATCGGCCACGAGGCCGACGCGTACTCAGAACTGTTGCCAGAGAATGAAAGTGGATCGAGAGTGTGAATTCACGACTCTTGGCCGCCTCACGGGTTACGACTACCTCACCGGGAACGAACATGGACTCAGAAGACAAGACGACAGTGTCATCGACCCAGACGTCCGCGCCCGCCGTCAGCCCCTGGAGGTGGAGCAGCCACGACCCCTCACCGGCCGTGGCAACCCTCGTGACGAACCACCAATCACTGGCGTCGGCAGCCACCCGACGAGCCGCAGCGGAGCCGTCGGCTTCGCGGACCGCCCCGGCCACCGTGCCCGGCACCGTAGCCGGTAGCCATCCCGTCATTCCCGACAGCTGCGCGGGATTCACGATTTCGCCGGGTTGCGTTGCGATACAGCGCCACTGCGCTTCCTCGAGAAGATCTGTAGCGTATTTCCGCGGCATCACACCAACCTGAGATGTCGCTGGGAATCAACTCCGACAATGGAGGTGATGATGTCCATGGACTGTGTCCAGGTCACCGCCATCTCGTCGAGTTGATCACGGGGATCCACAACGCGCCCCCTCGCCGCACGCGCCATCTGAAATTGCACACTCTTGGCGCCCGCAGCGACACTGCGGAACCCCGCCGCCGCCTGCGCTGTACCGGAAAACCCTGACGCATCGAGAAATTCGCTGACATCGCCGGCAAGTTCAGCGCTGGCGCCGCACTGCCTCAGCAACCCGAACGACCACAGATGGAATGCCTCCATGCCGGCTGTGCGGATCCACTCCGAATCCTCGACGACCCTGCGCCCCAGCTCGCGTACCGGATTTCCCGGAGGCCGAACTGCCGCGTTCCGACGAGCTACTTCTGCGATGTTTCCCGCGTTCATCTCGTGAACGGGCGAAAGACGGACCTGCTCGACGTAAGGAACGAAAGGCGGGATGCTCGAACGATCGAGATCGAACACCCCGGAAAAATCGTCGCCCCGAAGCACATAATATCCACTGTTGTGGAAGTACTCGAGTTCTCCCGCTACTCGATCGATCCGGTTGGGGACAATTGTTGTCTTGGTATGCGTCTCATGGTAACTCGTACCCAATGTGTCCGGCAGCCAGTAACCGTCGACCTCCACCGTAGACAGCATTCCTGCCTCGAGGTTGTCCTCGACGTGTATCAGTGGCGCGCGCCAGACGTTCATCTCGGCAACGTCGATCCCGTAGAGCGCAAAGATATCCTCGGCCTTGAACTTGAGGAACGTCCACTGAGCACCGTCGAACCTTGACGCAAACGCACATGCCATGGCGGGAACCGGGTCGAGGCCGAGCGAATGCAGAACCTCGATCCAGAGATCCAGGTAACAGTTGGTCTGCGCCCACACCCGGTCCTCGTGATGCACGGCATGTGAGTTGTAGCGATCGGGGGTGATATCGAGGAGTCTGGCCATCACAAACCCATATGTCCACGGACGCCGCCTGGCCAGGCAGCAATGTCAAGACCGTGTGTTCGCAAGAGAGACAGAGCGATTCGCTCCATTCCGAAACCGACGCAGGAACTGTGCGCAACCTCCCCGTTGGCGGTAGTGATGTCGAATGTCTTGCCGAAGTGATCGAGGTGGTTGTTGGATGACACGATTGCCGTACCCTCGTCGAGATCGCCGTACAACCGAACTGTCAGCTCCGTCTTCAGGTTTTCATCGCGTTGGTTGGCCGCCAACATCCGGCCGGCCCTTCCGAAGAACGGATCGTTGGCAATGACCGGCGTGGCATCGAGGCCGAGGTCGCCCAAGACTCCCATTCCGCGTTCGATCCACTTTTTGCGGTGAGCTGCAGCGGCGTCGGCGTCGCCGATCGTCACGAACTCGTGCATGCGGAACGCCTGCATACGGGCTGGATCGATGGCCGGTTCGTGCCGAAAGCAGAATCCGTAGATATCAAGAAGCACTCCGCCTTCGGGCAACTCACCCGTGTACTGAGCGTAGGCGGGGTGGCACGCGGCCGACACCAACATCGTCTCGGTCGGTTCGAGATAGCGATCCCACGATTCACCGTTGGCGCGATCTGCGAGCAACTGTGAGTGATCACGATTGCTTCCGTTGAAAGTGTTGATGGCACCGGTCAAGTTGGGGAACGACGCGATGTAATCGGTGCGCTCGAAACTCGTGCGAGGAAACACCGGCGGAAAGCGCAGACGCGTTGCTGCGGATCCGGGACCCGCAGCAACGACCACGCGGTCGATTCCGTCGATGATGTCCTCGAACAACCCGGAACGACCGTAAAGACCTAGAACATCTGTCTCGATGAGAATTCCGGCACTCAGCAATTCACGCTGAAACTCGGCCCTGGCAAGATCGAGTTCGGAAGGGGTGGAATCGGTCTCGGCGTTCACGAAGTCGGTAGTCACATTGTTCCTTGGTATCCGATGGCCATTTGAGCGGACCCAGCCATGATGCGATCGTTGTTCACCATCACGGCAGCCCCGTGGGCATCACGGAGATGCCGCCCGAGCGAGAACTCACTGTCTTCTCGGTATCCGGAGATACCGCAGATCAACATCGTCTGACCGACAATCTCCACCACAGATCTCGATGTGGCGACCTTCAGGTTGTTCATCGACAGCGAGAACCCGACACTGTCGGTTGTCGTCGCCCCATCCAGTTCGCCGCGAGCGCAGACGGCGCGGTCGTAGCGACTGGCGGATGCATCAACCAGGTCCGCGAATTGTTGCGCAGTGGAAGCTGTTTCAGCCAGTCGCAGCGCTGCCGGCGACGAGACTCCCGGCTGCTTGCGCGCCGCGGCGCGCACGTACTTACGCGCCTTGTCGAGTGCCGCGTCAGCGATGCCGAGCCACACCGAACTCCACACGACGTGCGAGACGGGCAACATCGTGTTGGTGGAAATGTCGGCGTACGGAGTATCGATCATCATGTCCGGCGTGGACGTCGCCCGCAGGATGTACCCGAGGCTGCATGTTCCCCGCAACCCGAATGCGTTCCATTCGGCAGTCTTTTCCAGTGTGAGATCCCCGCTGCGACAGACAACAAGAACCTGATCGTTCGGCTGACTTTCCGGCGAACGTCGGGCGGTGACCAGAATCGCGTCTGCATGCTCGCCGTACGAGATCACCGGCGCGTTCTTGATCAGCAGCAGATGGCCACCGAGATCCTCTACAGCGCAGTAACTTCGGCTGACGTCGCCGCCGATTCCCAACTCCGTTGTTGCCGATGCGAGCAGCAACTGCTTTTCGACGGATTCGACCACGAACGCCCGCAGCGCCTCGGTGTTGCCGTGCTTGACCAGGGAGTAAATCTGCGTCTGATGCATCGCAAAGATCATTCCGCTGGACGCACAGCGTGATCCGATGATCCGCGCGATGGTGGCAACCTCACGCAAGGACAAGCCGTCGCCACCGAGCTCGGCAGGAACGGCGACAGAGAGCAGACGCTGCTCGCGCATCGCAGCAACCGCCTCGACGGGGAATCGA
The DNA here is from genome assembly GCF_002300185.1 of Rhodococcus sp. ACPA4. Taxonomy (NCBI): domain Bacteria; kingdom Bacillati; phylum Actinomycetota; class Actinomycetes; order Mycobacteriales; family Nocardiaceae; genus Rhodococcus; species Rhodococcus sp. ACPA4. The sequence continues at coordinate 988,998 of NZ_NSDY01000002.1, read as the reverse complement.
GAGTCTTCGTCCACCTCGGCCGCCCACACGGCAGCAACTTCGTCTGCGACACGGCGTGCCCGATCGAGGGCGGGCTCGACAATAACGTCGGGATGCGGAATGCTCACGCTTCACCCAGGCCGATCAACGCACTCTTGATCGCCCTGACGCTGGCAAAAGTGCTCTTCCGGAGCAACTCGTCCGGGAATTCGATATCGAACGAATCTTCCAGCGCCAGCATCACATTGACACTCGCATGGGAGGTCAAACCCAACGCGTACAGATCGGCGTCGATGTCGATTGTGCCGACGTCGACTGCAAGCCGACCATGCTCCATGAGCACTTTGCGAATTGCCTGATCACTCATCGGTGACTTAGTCCTTCTGTTTGTTGCGAACCGCCGCGATGCATGGCAATCACCATGGCGATAGCGACGTCGGCCTCATGCGAAATAGACACTTGAAAATCCTGAAGATCCTGTGCCACAGCAAGTTTTGCTGCTTCGCCGAAAAGCTCTACCCCACATCCCCCCCACAGCTCACGCGTAATCTCGATGGAATTCCATGGAATTGCTGTGTCCGCGGGCCGGAGAACCTTGACCACTGCTTCCTTCGCGGCAAAGCGCGCCGCGAGTCGCTGATCCCTGGCAGCCCCGCTGCAGATCTCCAACTCGCGTGCGGTGAACGTCCGCTCGAGGTATCGGCTCCCGAACAGATCGATACTTCGACTGACATCCACGACATTGACGACGTCGCAGCCGATCCGGGGGGTCGCATCGAATGTTGCTGACGAAACAGCCGAAACTGCCGAAGTCCCCGACGGTACAGATTCACCCATCTTCGATACCCCTTTCATCGATGGACCGGGCGACCCCCTACCCCGCCCGGTACACCGACTTCGTCTCGAACAATCGAGCTTCCCTGACCGATCGACAGGTTGCAGCAATTGTTCAGCTACTGGAAGAACATACCGCAACGTCGAGCAGGTCGGCAAGATCGGACCATCGGACATTTAGTTACGGGATAAACATACTCTGAGTTTGTTTCAAAAGCCCAATATAGGCCAACACCACTTCCGTGACACGATTAGATCCACACAAATGGGAGATACATCCCACCAACTGTCCAGGTCACCGACCCGAACGCCATTCGGACCGTCGAAACCGGATTAACTCAGTGGTCACTACTTAGACGCCGAGCAGCAAACTGGCGGAAGTATTCGACCTTCGATTCCGGAACGACGACCGGAAGAATGATGTTCCAGGACGTCTTCATCGACTCAGACAAATCACGCATTGTTCCCGTAGCCGAAGCTATCAATCGGACACCCGTCACCATTTGCAACAAGAAGCGCGCAATGTCCGAAGAGTCGACGTCGGATTTGAGGTCACCTTCATCGGCAGCTCTGGTGGCGAGTTCCCGGAAAATATCGAGCCAGACGTCGAACGTTGCCGGACCCGATCCACGGTAGTCACCGATTTCGACCAGCAAACGGAACGTGGCACGAACAAGTACGTCATGTGCGGCAGTATCGACTGCCACCGACGAGACACCGATCAGCGATTCCAGTGCTGGTGTTCGGCGGTCCAGCCACAATTCCGACTTGGCGTCGAAACGAGCAGACCCTTCGTCGATTACCGCGCGGGCGAGCTCTTCCTTGGAACCGAAGTGGAAGTACAGCGCCCCTTTGGTCACCTGCGATTCGGCGATGATCTCGCTCAGACTGGCGTTTGCATATCCCAGACGCAGGAAAACCCCCGCTGCACCGCGCAGTACCGAATCACGAGTGGCTTCCGCCCGCTCCTGCCTCACCATCGATCCGGCCTCCAGTCACCACACATCGAACGAATCCTCACCATTACCCGTTCACAGCGTCAAAATGGAAGGCGCTTTGCAACAAAGAACACCCCACGCAAACAAACCACATTTGCCCATCGAACGATCGTGATACAGCCAACACAGCTTAGACTGCGCTCCATACTTCGGCGACAGGCACGCCTGCGTTAACCCTCTAATTGCGGATCGGCCTCGAGATTGGTGAGGCCGTTCCAACACAGATTCACGAGGTGCGCGGCCACAACTTCCTTGGACGGAGTGCGCTCGTCGAGCCACCACGTGGCTGTGGTCGACACCATCCCAACCAGTGCCTGCGCGTACATCGTTGCAAGTCCCGGGTCGAATCCGCGCCGCGAGAAGTCTCCGGCCAACAGGTATCCCACCTGACTGATGGCGTCGTTGAGGAGACTGGAATAGGTGCCGCTCGGCGCCACGACGGACGAATCACGAACCAAGATCCTGAAGCCGTCTGTGTGTTCCTCGACGTATGTGAGCAACGCCAGCGCTACTCGCTCGACTCGAACTCTCGAGCGGTTTTGCGACAACGATGACGTGATCATCTCCAACAGTCGCGACATCTCGCGATCCACGACCACGGCGTACAAGCCCTCTTTACCGCCGAAGTGCTCGTAGACGACAGGCTTCGAGACATTCGCCCGCTGCGCGATTTCCTCGACCGAAGTTGCTTCGTATCCACGTTCGGCAAAAAGTGCCCTGGCGATCTCGATCAACTGCTGACGACGCTGTGTTCCCGTCATCCGCACCCGAGCTGCCCGTTCAGGTGCGCGATCACTGCCCATCGGATTGGGAACCGTCGCCATCATTGCCTCTCTCCCCACACGGCGGACGGTTGTCACCGCACCGCTCTCAGCAAGCCTATCGGCACTGCTCGACCCGAAAACGGAGGAGCGGTTCGACCTAGACCGGGTCGGCATGCGATTATTCTTGCGCGTAATCCGCCGCAAGGTTCGGAGAGCGTGGCAATCCGCCGTGGTGTAATGGCAGCACCTCTGATTTTGGTTCAGATAGTTCAGGTTCGAGTCCTGGCGGCGGAGCCGGTAGTTGATGATCGACAAGAGGGAGCTCAAACAAGTGCAAACCGCCGTGATCGTTCTCGCAGCGGGTGCAGGCACTCGGATGAAGTCCAAGACCCCCAAGGTGCTCCACACTCTTGCCGGCCGCACCATGCTCGCGCACTCCCTCCACGCTGCCGCGTCGTTGAATCCGACGCATTTGGTGACCGTCGTCGGCCACGATCGCGAACGGGTATCCGAAGCTGTGGCATCCGTCGCCACCGACTTGGATCGCGCGATCACCATCGCCGTTCAGGACGAGCAGAAGGGCACGGGCCACGCGGTCAGTTGTGGACTCGAAGGGCTGCCCGCAGATTTCCGCGGCACGGTACTCGTGACTGCCGCCGACGTCCCGCTCCTGGACGGCACCACCATCGCGGACCTACTCGAGCGCCACATCAGCGCGCCGGCAGCCGCGGTGACAGTCCTGACATCCACGGCGTCCGACCCCACCGGGTACGGCCGGATCCTGCGCACCACCGACGGTGAAGTCAACGCGATCGTCGAGGAAAAAGAAGCGACGGACTCGCAGCGTTCGATCACCGAGGTCAATTCCGGCGTCTACGCATTCGATGTCGAGACGCTTCGCGATGCGTTGTCGTCCCTCGACTCCAACAATGCTCAGCACGAGTTCTATCTCACCGATGTGATCATGATCGCCCGTCGCGCCGGAAAGCGAGTCCGCGCTCAGCACATCGCTGATTCGGTTCTGGTCGCCGGTGCAAACGATCGCGTGCAGCTGTCGACGTTGGCACGTGAGAAGAATCGTCGAATCCTCGAGAAGTGGATGCGGGCGGGCGTCACCGTTGTCGATCCGTCAAGTACGTGGATCGATTGCGACGTCACTCTCGAGCAAGATGTGACGCTGCTTCCCGGCGTGCAGTTGGCCGGCACCACGTCAGTGGGCGAAGACGCTGTGATCGGCCCGGATACCACTCTGACCGATGTCACTGTCGGTGCAAGGGCCGTTGTCGTCCGCTCGCACGCAAGCGAGTCGACAATCGGCGACGACGCCACTGTCGGCCCCTTCGCGTACCTACGTCCGGCCACTTCCCTGGGCGCTCACGGCAAACTCGGTGCGTACGTGGAGACCAAGAACGCCGAGATCGGCGAACACTCGAAGGTTCCGCATCTTACCTACGTCGGCGACGCCACCATCGGCCATCACAGCAACATCGGAGCGTCGAGCGTCTTCGTCAATTACGACGGGGTGACCAAGCGCCGTACTGTGGTGGGGTCGCACGTGCGAACCGGCTCGGACACCATGTTCGTCGCTCCGGTTCACGTCGGGGACGGCGCGTACACCGGCGCCGGCACCGTCTTGCGATTCGACGTTCCGGCTGGGGCTCTTGCGGTCTCGGGCGGTAAGCAACGCAACATCGAGGGTTGGGTCGAGAAAAATCGACCCGGTACTCCTGCGGCCGATGCAGCAACGGCTTCGGAATCAGAGCGCACAGATCAGCAAGTACAAAAGGATGGCATGAACCAGTGACTGCGAATTGGATCGACAACCAGAAGAACTTGATGTTGTTCTCGGGTCGTGCGCATCCCGAGTTGGCTGAGCAGGTTGCGAAGGAACTCGACATCCGAGTCACCCCGCAGACTGCCCGCGATTTCGCGAACGGTGAGATCTTCGTTCGCTTCGAAGAGTCCGTTCGTGGATCGGATGCGTTTGTGCTGCAGAGCCATCCGGCGCCGCTGAACACGTGGGTGATGGAACAGCTCATCATGATCGACGCCCTCAAGCGTGGATCTGCAAAGCGCATCACCGCGGTGCTGCCGTTCTACCCGTACGCCCGCCAGGACAAGAAGCACCGCGGACGCGAGCCGATCTCCGCTCGCTTGATCGCGGACCTGCTCAAGACCGCAGGCGCCGACCGGATCATCACGGTCGACCTCCACACCGATCAGATTCAGGGTTTCTTCGACGGTCCGGTCGACCACATGCACGCTCAGGGCCAGCTCGCCGAGTACGTGCGCGACAACTACGGCACCGACAACATCTGCGTCGTCTCCCCTGATGCCGGCCGCGTCAAGGTTGCCGAGAAGTGGGCAGATGCCCTCGACGGCGCGCCGCTGGCGTTCGTGCACAAGACGCGTGATCCGCTGGTCCCGAACCAGGTCAAGTCCAACCGCGTCGTCGGTGACGTCAACGGCCTCACCTGCGTGCTGATCGACGACATGATCGACACCGGCGGCACCATCGCCGGCGCCGTCAAGGTACTCAAGGACGCCGGCGCTGTCGACGTCATCATTGCCACCACCCACGGCATCTTCTCGGATCCGGCAGCCGAGCGCCTGGCTGCCTGCGGCGCCAAGGAGGTCATCACGACCAACACGCTGCCGATCCCCGAGTCGAAGCAGTTCCCGACGCTGACGATTCTGTCGATTGCACCTCTGCTCGCACGGACCATCAAGGAAGTTTTCGAGAACGGTTCTGTGACTTCACTGTTCAACGGCAGCGCATAGTCTTTCGCGTTACCGCGGGGCGGGCGCGTATCTGTGACCAGACGGTCACGGGTACGCGCCCTTCGTGTTTCACGGGGACGCTCATCTGTTGAACCAGACCGAGAGGTCTTCACGAAACCATTTGTGCGACACACAAATACCCGAGAATCGGACAATCGGCATGATCTTGGTCACGCCTCCGGAGAGAATCCCAGGTCGACGCCGAGCTGGTGTTCACCTGCCCGCAATCTTCGCCTAATGTGGCTCGTCGTGATCGACGCGCAAACCCTGGAATCTCGTTCGGCATCCCGGCCCGAATCTCATTCACCGAATTCTTCAGCTCCGACGGTCCGGCGGTGGCGCCCAGGATCCTGTGTCTGGTGTGGTGACGACAACTCCGTAGAAATGTTCCGCAACGAACCGCGCTGCGAACGGTGCCGCGAAAACGAAGGCATCATCGACGACGCCAAGCGATTCCTCGGCATGTACGGCCTGCGTCCGCTCGGCGGAACGCTGCAGTCCGACGACGACGAAGAGCGTGAATACCGCGTCACGGCACGCGAAGCTCGCCGCGTCCTCAACGAAATCCGCATGGACGTTCTCCCCGACGCTGCCGCTGTCCGCAAGGCCATCCGCCCGCGCGCGGCCACCGTTGTTGCCGACACGTCACCGGCACGCGCTTCTCGCCCCTCCAGCACGGGCACTGCGACTCGCGTTGCCGCTCCGGTGAAGACGGACACCGTCGACATCAACACGCTGCAGACGCGCGTTCTGGGGCTTCTCGATCAGCTCGGTTCCATCGACGAGCAGATCAAGGTCGCCGAACTTGCCCAGGGTCTGCCTGCTCGTGCTCGCCTGAGCGATCTCAACAAGCAGAAGGCAACCGTGCTCCGCACACTCGCTGCTCTCGAGAAGGCGCGCATCGCCGCCTCCAACTAATTCCACCGCGTCCGTCCCTTCGACCCCGCCTCCTTCCGAGACGGGGTCGTTCTGTATGCGATGCAGGGCGGTAGCCGTGGTGGGAGGTAGCTTTACGAATCGTGAATGACATCACCATCACCTTTGTCGTGCTTGCCGTGGTTGTGGCTCTGTTTGTCCTAGGCAGAATTCCGGTCGGCATCATCGCGATCGGAACCGCACTGGCGCTGGCCGCAACCGGGGTGATCTCGGTGGAACAGGCACTGGCCGGATTCGGTGATCCCACAGTCATATTCATCGCCGCACTCTTTGTCGTCAGCGAAGCGCTCGACGCCACAGGAGTCACGACGTGGGCGGGCGAGAAACTTCTGACGAAGGTAGGCGATTCACGCGTTCGGTTGGTGAGCGCAATCATGTTGCTGGTCGCCGCACTGACAGCATTGATCAGTGTGAACGGTGCGGTAGCCGCATTGATCCCGATGGTGGTCGTCCTCGCGGTCCGACTCGGCCGGTCCACATCGCAACTGCTGCTCCCGCTCGCCTTTGCCGCGCATGCCGGTTCGATGCTCACGCTCACCGGCACACCGGTCAACATCATCGTCTCCGACGCCGCCGCCGACGCCGGTGTCGGCGCATTCGGCTTCTTCGACTTCACCTTGATCGGCGCGCCACTGGTTCTCGGAACCATTGCGATCGCAGTCTTTCTCGGTCCTCGCGTGTTGCCCCACCGCGCCGGGACGTCGATGTCACCGGACCTGAGCCGGCACGCCAAAACACTCGCACAGCAATACGCCGTCGCGGGCGGTTGCGATCAATCCGACGCGCCGCTGATCACCAAGGACGACGGTGTTGTCGAGGTGATCGTTCCGCCTCGTTCGGAGATCATCGGCGACAAGGTTTTCCCCGGCATGCTTACCGACAGTGGCGATCTGGTGGTTCTGGCCGCAGCGCGAGCCGGCGAGCCCTGTGGGCCTGGCGGTATCAGGCTCGCTGCCGGCGACACACTATTGCTGCAGGGCAGTTGGGACGACCTGGACACTCACACGTCCGTGGACCCGAACGTCCTTGTTGTCGACCCGCCTGCCTTGATCCGTAAGCAGGCCGCGCCGCTCGGAACCCGCGCGATCATGTCGCTGGTCGTTGTCGCCGCCATGGTGATCATGCTGACGTTCGGATTGGTCCCGTCCGCCGTCGCGGGTCTTCTTGCCGCCTGCGCGATGGTCCTGCTGCGCGTGATCAGCGTCGAACAGGCCCACCGCTCGATCTCGTGGACCACCCTCATCCTGGTCGGTGGAATGATCCCGCTTTCCACGGCAATTCAACAGACCGGCGCTGCCGAGAAACTCGCCCACGGTTTTGTCGACGTCATCGGCGGCGCCAGCCCGTACGTCGTTGTTGCCGGACTGTTCCTCGTCACCGCAACGCTCGGCCAGCTCATCAGCAACACCGCGACGGCATTGATCATCACGCCGATCGCAATTTCCGTCGCCTCCGAGCTGAACATCTCGGTGGTGCCGCTCCTGATGACCGTGACCGTCGCGGCCGCCGCGTCGTTCCTGACTCCCGTCGCAACCCCCGCCAACATGATGGTGATGGGCCCTGGCGGCTACAAGTTCGGCGACTACTGGAAGCTCGGACTCCCGATGCTCGTGTGGTTCCTCGTGGTTGCGACGGTTCTGATTCCGCTGATCTGGAGCTTCTGACACCTACTACGGCTGGTAATTCGGCTACGGAGACGGCGTCACGAGCAGCACCCGGTCGTTCTCGCCGTTGTCCGTGGTGACAAGAAGAGATCCGTTGGCCGTTGGCGTGACCGAACGCAGGCGTCCGTACTGATCTTCCAACCCGTACGTCTGGGCGTCGACGCTGCGGCCGTCGTCGCTCAGTCGCACGAAGATCAGTTTCTTGCTCTTGAGTCCACCGATGACGACGCTGCCGTCCCACGAACCCCATTGCGGGCCCGAGGCAAATGCCGCGCTCGCAGTTGCCAGCGTCGAGTTACCCGAACTCCATACCGCTTCGATCGCGCCCGGCACGCGGGACGGATCGGTCATCGGCACCGACTCGTCGTATGTTCCGGGCAACCGGTCCGGTCGGTAGCCGTAGTTTCCGCCGGGGGTGAGTAGATTCAGCTCGTCGTCGACGCTGGTGCCCTGCTCCACCGAATAGAGCCTGCCGGTTCCGGGTTGAACGGCCAATCCCTGAACGTTCCGGTGGCCGAGTGTGTACACGGGACTCGACGGGTTGGGGTTGCCCGCCGCCGGCGTGCCGTCCGCGTTGACGTGCAAGACCTTGCCGCCCAGCGAGTTCGGATCCTGCGGAACACTGGGCGTCGCGCTGTCACCCGTGCCGATCAACAGCGTTCCGTCTTCGGATGCAAGTATTCGGCAACCTCCGTGTCGCCCCGTCGAGACCGGGAGGCCGGACACCACGGTTCCGGTTCGCGTGAGTTCAGTCCATCCGGCGTCGACCGTCCACGAGATCACTCGAATATCCGTTACTCCCCCAGCGCTGAATCCCTGGCAGGTGTACAGGGTGCGGGACTGAGCGAAGTCGCGGGCAAGCGCGATTCCCATGAGTCCGGTCTCGGACCGAGCGTAGAGATCCGAAAGGTCTGCAGTGACGGGGCCGGTCGTGTTGTCACTGCGGCGAACGACAAAACCTCCGGACCGTTGCCCGGTGAGAACGGTTCCGTCGGGCGCCTGCACAACATCCCAGGGATGGTCCAGTCCGTCGAGGAGGGTGGTGACCTCGAGTTCCGGCAACGTGTCCTCGGTGGGGACTTCCGAACTGCTGCCAACAGATTCGAGATCCCCGGGTGGCGGAACCGTCTGAGCGGAGCATTGTGCCAACGGGATCGTGAGCATCACGATTGTCGCTGCAATCAGGACAGCGCGCCCGGATCCGAGTGCACCCAAGTCAGGCTCGCTCCGCACACAACAACGCGAACCGCTGATCGGCGTCGGTCCACACTTTCTGTAACCGAAAACCCGCAGCCTCCAACTCGGCAGTGATTCCGTCGACGGTGAATTTCGCGGAGATTTCCGTACGCAATTGCTCGCCCGCAGCGAAGGTGATATCCAGATCCAGGTCTTCGATCCGCACCGAAAGATCGCGGAGTGCTTCCAACCGCATCTCGATCCACTGGTTCTCGGCATCCCAGAGTGCGACGTGCCTGAACGCTTCCAGCGGGAAGTTGGCACCGAGTTGCTTGTTCAACACGCTGAGCACGTTGAGGTTGAACTGCGCCGTTACTCCCGCGCTGTCGTCGTATGCGGGAACCAGCACGGCCGGATCGGTCACCAACCCCACGCCGAGGATCAAGCTCTCACTCTGGCCGAGGACCTCGGCGACACCGGCGAGGAACTCTGCGCGCTCGCCCGGAATCAGATTCCCCAGCGTGCCGCCCAAAAACGCGACCGCTCGCCTGCCGCCGCTGGGAAGATGATGCAGCGAACCGGTGAAGTCGCTGACCACTCCGATGACGTCGATACCCGGAAACTCCGCGCTGATCGCCTTTGCCGCACCTTCCAACGCAGTCACCGAAACATCTTGCGGTACATAGGTATGCAGTGAATCAGACATCGCTTCCAGCAGGAGGCGCGTCTTCTCCGAGGAACCGGAACCCAACTCGATCAGCATCTTCGGTGTAGTCAACGATGCGATCTCGCCGGCGCACTCGGCCAGCAAAGCGCGTTCCGTGCGGGTGGGGTAATACTCGGGCAGCTCGGTGATCTGCTCGAAGAGTTCACTGCCTCGGGCGTCATAGAACCACACCGGCGCAAGCCACTTCGCCTGCGCGGTCAGGCCGGATCGAGCGTCGGACCGTAGTTGCTCGACAAGGTCGTCCGGAGTCAGAAAGATCTCGAGAATCGGGGTGCTCATCGTTCTCCCATCGGGATCGGGGTGATGATCAAATGCCCGGGGCGGGCGCAGACGAGGTGCCTGTCAGGAACTTGTTCCCACTGGGGTGAATCATCGAAGGGTTCGGACGCGACCAGTGCTTGCAACTCGTCGACGAGAACGTACAACGTATGGCCCCAGGTGCTGGCCCACAGTTCGTTCCCGTCGCCGAGCAGGAAATTCAGACGCGAACCTGGCGCCGCTGCTTCGACGTCGTGAATGACGGTGGTCAATGCGGCTTCCACCGACGTGCCCGTCAACGAAGATGCGTCCTGCAAGCGATGACGCAACAGGGCCCACAGCAGTGCCGAATCTGTTGGCGCCGACATGGTCAGCAGCGCGGCAGTCGGAACCTCCTGTGCAAGAGCGGCAACCGAACTCGGCCACCCGGTGAGGACTCCGTTGTGACTGAATGCGTAGGTAGTGTCGACAAAGGGTGCGCATGCGCCGACTTCGACGGCCATTCCCTCGGTCGCGGACCGCACCGCGGCCAGAACCGATCCGCTGCGGATATGTGAAAGCGTTTCCTCGACAGTGGGATCCGACCAGATCGGGGTACTACTTCGATACCGCCCCAACTGCCCGGCCGTCCACCAACTTACGCCGAAGCCATCGGCGTTGATGACTCCACCCTTGCGCATCTCACGGGGCGCCCACGACTGCTTCACCAGCGAATGGGTTCCGCCCTGCAGGAGATCTCGGACAAAGCGCGGCGGTCCGAGGTAGCCGAGATGTCGGCACATGTCAGACGTGCCCGGACAGTGTTCTGGCGCAGCGAAATCCGGAGAATATCTGACGCCGGATCGGATGATCCCAATTGCGGAAGGTGCCACGGCACGCAACGCTGTCGGTTCCGAACGAACCACCGCGCAGCATCTTGTAATCACCGCCGAAGAACACCTCGGAGTACTCACGGTATGGAAACGCGTGAAACCCCGGGTACGGATGGAAACCGGAAGACGTCCATTCCCACACGTCCCCGATCAACTGCTGCACGCCGTACGCCGACGCACCGTCGGGATATGCCCCCGCATCAGCCGGAGACAGATGCCGTTGGCCGAGATTGGCGCGAGTCTCGTCCGGTGCGTCATCGCCCCACGGGAATCGGCGGGACCGCCCGGATTCGGGATCCCACCGCGCCGCTTTCTCCCATTCGGCTTCGGTGGGAAGTCGCTTGCCGGCCCAGGTTGCATAGGCTTCGGCTTCGAAGTAGCTGACATGCACCACCGGGCGGCGAGTCGCTACCGGTTTGTCGGTGCCGAAAGACCGCTGCCACCACGTTGATCCGTCGCGTTCCCAGAACAAGGGCGCAGTGAGCTTGGCATCGATGCGATGACGCCACCCGACCCGCGACCACAGTTCGGGCCGGGAATACCCGCCGTCGTCGATGAATTCGATGAACTCACCGTTGGTAACCGGGAATCGGCCGATGGCATAGGGGCCCAGATACACCTGGTGAGCGGTTCTCTCGTTGTCGAGAGCCCACGGTTCGTCATCGGTACCCATCACAAACGGCCCGGCGGGAACGACCACCTCGTCATGAAGGGGCTTGCGCCGCACAGCGGGAGCTGGTGTGGCCACGAGTGCCGCAGGGCCGGAACGTAATTGGTGTGTCGCGAGCATACTTTCGGCGTGTTGCTGTTCGTGCTGGGCGATCATGCCGAACGCAAACCCGCTGCGTTCGAGTGGTTTTCCGTCGAAGTTGCTGTCAGCCAGAACGTCCAACACCTTGCCTCGAACCGTACGTATGTATTGACGCGATTCGGCCGGGTCCAAAAGTGGAAGCTCAGGCCGCGTGGGCCGCGAGTGTTTGAACGCGTCGTACATGTCGTCGATATCGCGCCTGACCGGTTCTCGCCCGCCCACATCGCGTACCAGCCACAGTTCCTCCTGGTTGCCGATATGGGCAAGATCCCACACCAGCGGACTCATGAGCGGCGAGTGCTGGGCGATCAACTCGGTGTCGTCGACACAATCGGTGAGCAGCAGCGAACGCGCTCGTGCCCGATCCAGGACGGTCTCGACCGCCTCCTTGGTGACCTCTGCCGACATCAGGTTCCCTCGACCGGTGCCAGGCCCCGACAACACCGCTCGGCCGCACGATCGAGGAGACGAACAAACTCGGGATCAGGCGCATACGACGCTGCGAGCGACATCAGAGATGTTGCTGCCGAACGTAATTCGACGTCCACCAGCCCGTATTCCGCGGCATCACGCCAGCGGCCCGCCGTCGATGCCGCGGCATCGCTTGCTTCCTGCATCACTGCAGGCCCGGACAGCAGCGCATCGATCGCGGCTATCGGCACGCGCCACAGATCGCCGGGTTGAGCGTCGATGTACCTCACCTCCAGATGTCCTGCCGCACGGACCGGCGGAAACATCGTGGACAGGTGGTAATCCAGATCCTCGGACGTGGGCGCACGACCTATGTCGGATTCGAGTGCCCCGTCGATCCAGTCGCCAAACGTGGCGCCCCGCGGCGCAGTCCAGTCTTCGGAACTGTTCCGGACACACATCAGCGGGACGTTCAAGGCCCACTGCGCATAATCGGCGGCATCGACGACGGGCATAGTGCGCCTGGCATCAAGTTCGAGCCACGTCCGCATCCGTTGCGACGCCCACTCACCTCGCGGAATCCCTTCCAGCTGTGGCGAACACGCAAATGCGGCGATCAGAGCCGGTCCGATGTCGCCGAGGAGTCGCCACCGCCGCGCTATAGCTTCTTGGCTTCCACCCGCATCGACGCTCACCTGCACGGCGGCGGTGTTGCACATCATGAGGGTTCCGTACGGCCCGATAGAGGCAAACTGATGTTCCATGGCGCAGTATCGGGGCAGTCGCAGCAAGCGGTGTGGTTCACGCAGCTCATCCGCCGAACCGTCGTACATCTCGATGGACTGATCGTGCAGAAGTGCACTCAACACGCGGTGGTCTTCACCCAGGTAGTCGCATACTTCGCGGGCTGACGTGCGCGGCGCCGAGGAAAGTTCGATCTGACCGCCCGGTTCGACGGTCACATAACTTCCACCCGGAAGTGGGGCGCCAGGAGATTCCGGGTCGATGCTGGTGGGCGTATGTTTACCCAGCGCGTGGGCCAGCGCTTCGAGCGACGGACGACCACCACCGGCATCCCTGGTCAGCCATTCGACCTCGGTCCCGATGAGTCGCGGCGGGCCCTGTTTGAAGCACACCCCACCGATGTATGCCTCGGCGGCGGGACGTGAGTCCAGCGTCGTTTCCAGTACTGCGGTTGCCATTCGACTTCCCCTTTGGGTATGTCTAGCGGTTCGCGGGCTCTAGCGGTTGTACCGACGATAGAGCCCGCACACACCGATTGCACCCTTTGCCGTGTTACGTGTCGCCAAATTTTTTCAGTCGTATCCACCGGTACCCACAACCCAGAAGAACAACACCTGTCCCCGCCGCAACTGCCGAAGTAGGCAGCGTGAACGCCAGGACCGCACATCCCAGCGCTCCGACAACCTGAAGCCAGCGCGGGAACATCCGATCCGCGCCGCCTTGGGTATACGCACTGACATTTGCCACTAGGTAGTACACCAGCACCCCGAACGACGAAAACCCGATCACACCACGCAGATCGACCATCGAGACCAGTGCGATCACGATCGCTCCGACAGTCAGTTCAGCGTGATGTGGCACAGAAAATTTGGGGTGAACCGCTGCGAAAGTCGGGGGCAGATCCCGTTCCCGGCCCATCGCCATCGCGGTTCTGCTCACTCCCGCGATCAGCGCCAACAGCGCACCAGCGGATGCGGCGGCGGCGCCGACGACCACAATCGGTTCAGCCCACCCCCACCCGGAAAGCGCGACGGCATCCGCGAGCGGACGGGTCGACTCCGCAAGTCTCTCCTGCCCCAGAGTAACCAGAAGAACCACCGCTACCAGTGCATAGATGACTACCGCAGCTCCCAGTGCTATCAGGATTGCGCGTGGAATTGTGCGCCGAGGATCCCGGACTTCCTCCCCCAGAGTCGCGATGCGGGCGTACCCGGCAAAGGCGAAGAACAGTAACCCCGCCGATTGCAGAACCCCGTACCAGGAGCCGAAGACAACGTCAGGCATCGCACGATGAGCGCCCGGCCCCCACAGCGATACGCACAAACCCACGCCGATTGCCGTCACGGACATCGCGACGATCCCTCGCGCCATCTGCGCGGTCCTGGTGACACCGCGATAGTTCACCGCGACCAGCAGCACCACCAGCGCCACGGCGACGGGCTTCCGATACGGTTCGGGTACAACGTAAGTCGCGAAGGTCAACGCCATCGCCCCGCAGCTCGCGATCTTCCCGATCACAAACGACCACCCCGCAATGAACCCCCACCACGGCCCGAGTTGCTCACGTCCGTAGACGTACGTCCCGCCTGAGGTCGGATAACGCGCGGCCAGTTGCGCCGACGACGTGGCGTTGCAGTACGCCACGAATGCCGCGATCGCCAGACCGAACATCAATCCCGTGCCGGCCGCTGCCGCTGCCGGCGCGAACACCACGAACACTCCGGCACCGATCATCGCGGCAAGGCCGATCACCACGGCGTCGAACGTCCACAGGGTGCGGTCCATCGGTATAGCTTCGTTCACAGAGCCTTTGAACCACACCGAAGTGAACGGATGGTGCCATGTTCGACCTCACCTCGATCCGCCGCGACACCCCTGGGTGCCTCGACAAAGCGTTCCTCGACAGCGCCGGATCCTCGCTACCGCCCGAACCGGTATTGACGGCGATGATCGAGCATCTGCGTCTGGAAGCCGACGTCGGCGGCTACGTCGCCGCAGATCGCCGCAGCGATGCCCTGGCTGCGGTTCCACACTCACTGGCCCGGGTGATCGGCGCCCAGCCTTCGGATATCGCCTTGACCGACAGCGCAACCCGCGCCTGGAACGACTTTTTTGCAGCCGTGCCCTTGAGCCCGGGCGACCGCGTCCTGATCTGCGGTGTCGAGTACGCCAGCAACGCCATCGCCGCGCTGGGGCGGGCGCGGTCGACCGGCGCGAAGGTCGAGGTGATTCCGAGCGATTCCGACGGCCGGATCGACCTCGACGCACTCGAAGCGATGCTCGACGACCGTGTCCGCGTCATCTCGGTTGTCCACGCCCCCACGAACAGCGGCCTGGTCAACCCGGTCCGTGAGGTTGTCGAACTGGCCGCGCGACACGGCGCACTGGTGCTTCTCGACGCGTGCCAATCGGTCGGCCAACTGCCCATCGACGTGGCTGCCCTCGGCGTCGACGCGTTGAGCGCCACGGGTCGCAAGTGGCTTCGGGGCCCACGGGGAACGGGGTTTCTGTACGTGCGTCCCGGACTGGCAACCGCGCTCGAACCTGCCGCGATGGACCTGCACGGAGCGGACTGGACCCACCCCGATTCCTATGTGCCCGCGCCGGATGCCACACGATTCGAACTGTGGGAAACCAGTGTCGCGGCTCGCCTCGGACTCGGCGCCGCGGCGGACTACCTCTTGTTGCTGGGGACGGAAACCGTTGCGCAGCAGATCGAATCGAGGGCGAACTATCTTCGGGCGGGCCTGGGCGCGCTGTCCGGTGTCACAGTCCAGGATCGTGGACCCATCCTCAGCGGCATCGTCTCGTTCACCTTGGACGCGGTTCCGGCCGCCGAAGTCCGCAGTCGACTTGCGATGCAGAGCATCACTGTGACGGTGAGCAGCCGCGGATCGACACTCCTCGACATGACAGCGCGCGGGCTCGACGCCGTCGTCAGAGCGTCCCCGCACTGTTTTGTCGACGAGAATGATCTAGACAGTTTTCTCGGCGCGGTACGGGATTTGAGCGTCTCCCGATGACCGGGATCACAGCGGGCGGGAGACGAGCGGAGCTGCAAATCTTGACTCTCACCTGATCAGTTCATTTTTTGCGAGAGGACGCCGCCCATGGCCGACGCCACAATTTCCCCGATTTCCGTTTCCGACATCTCTAGCTGGGACTTCGAAGCCGACGTGGTTGTCGCCGGCTACGGAATCGCCGGAGTCACCGCGGCAATCGAGGCTGCCCGCGCGGGCGCCGACGTGCTCGTGCTCGAGCGAACCGGCGGTTGGGGCGGTGCCGCGTCACTGGCCGGCGGCTTCATCTACCTGGGCGGCGGCACTGCGCTGCAGAAGGCATGCGGATTCGACGACACCGTCGACAACATGAAGACATTCATGAAAGCCGCACTCGGCCCGGGAACCGACGACGCCAAGATCGATGCCTACTGCGAAGGCAGCGTCGATCACTACAACTGGCTCGTCGACGCCGGCGTTCCGTTCAAGGAGTCGTTCTGGGGTCAGCCCGGCTGGGAACCGCCCTTCGACGACGGCCTCATGTACTCCGGCGGTGAGAACGCCGCGCCGTTCAACACGCTGGTCGATCCCGCGCCCCGTGGACACGTTCCGCAGATGTCCGAGAAGAAGACCGGCGAGCAGGGCGGCGGCTACATGCTGATGAAGCCGCTCGTCGAGACGGCCGAAAAGCTCGGCGTCCGAGCAGAATACGATTTGCGCGTCCAGACTCTGGTGGTCGACGGCCCCCGCGTGGTCGGCGTTGTCGCCAAGCGTTACGGCAAGGATGTCGCGATCCGCGCCAACAAGGGTGTTGTGCTGGCGATGGGCAGCTTTGCCTACAACAACGAGATGGTGCGCTCCAACGCGCCGCGTATCTTCGGCCATCCGGCCGCTTCCATCGAGGCGCACGACGGTCGCGCGATCCAGATCGGCCAGGCACTCGGCGCCGACACCGCGCATATGGACGCCACCGAGGTTGCGTTCTTCTGCGACCCGCAGTTGATGGTGCGCGGCATTCTCGTCAACGGCCGTGGTCAGCGATACATCCCCGAGGACACCTACCCGGGCCGCATCGGCCAGGCAACGCTGTTCCAGCAGGACAATCAGGCTTTCCTCATCATCGACGAAGCCGCATACGAGGAAGGCATCGCCGCCGAATCGTCCAGTGCGCAGTTGCGCGCGCAACCGACGTGGGTAGCGGAAACGGTCGAGGAACTCGAAGCCGAAATGGGGCTTCCCGTCGGCTCGCTGCAATCCACTGTCGATCTCTACAACCGTCACGCCGAGTCGAACTCCGACCCGGTGCTTGGCAAGAAGCCCGAGTGGGTCAAGCCGATCGTCGGCCCGTTCGCCGCGATCGACCTGCGCGGTCGCACCGGCGGCTTCACACTCGGCGGGTTGAAGACAACCGTCGATTCCGAGGTTCTGCACGTCTCCGGCGAGCCGATCCCCGGACTGTTCGCTGCGGGCCGCTGCACGTCCGGTGTCTGCGCGGGCGGCTACGCCAGCGGAACCAGCCTCGGCGACGGCAGCTTCTTCGGGCGTCGCGCCGGAATCAGCGCGGCCCGCTCCTGATGCAGCAGTGAACTGAACACAGCGGGAAGTACCGGAACTCGTGCGGCGATTCGCGGCGACGCGCGAGTTCCGGTACTGTATGGAACGTTGTCTCGGCGAGGGTGAATCGCAGCTGCTCCACTAACTGCAGGTTTTCCGTGATCGACGCGGCTACGGCTCAGCTCGAGCGTTTCGCTCCTGGCCGTGTGCGCGCCTGTCCACTTTCCGAAGGCAGAATCTGTCGCCGACAGAACCACACGTCAGTAAACCGAGCACGAACCCCGTGAGTTGTAGGAGCCGTTTCATCATGTCTGAAGAGAACAACCTCGTCGCTGTCGTCCGCACCGAATTCGGCAAGGGCGCAGCTCGCCGCGCACGCCGCGACGGCCTGGTCCCCACGGTTCTGTACGGCCACGGTGAAGACCCCAAGCACCTCAACGTCGTCGCTCGCGACTTCGCTTCCATCCTCCGCGCACACGGCACCAACGCTGTGCTGACGCTCGACATCGACGGCACGGAGCAGGTTGCACTGACCAAGTCGGTCGTCGTGCACCCCATCCGCAACTACATCGAGCACGCTGACCTCCTCGTCATCAAGAAGGGCGAGAAGGTCACGATCGACGTTCCCGTCGTCGTCACCGGTGACGCAGCTGCAGGCACCATGGTCGCTCAGGATGCCGCCACCATCTCCCTCGAGGCTGACGCGCTGCACATCCCCGAGCAGATCGAGGTTTCCGTCGAGGGCCTCGAGGCCGGCACCCAGATCCTGGCAAGCCAGCTCGAACTCCCCAAGGGCTCGACCCTGCAGGCAGATGCAGACGTGCTGATCGTCAACGTCACCGCAGCAGCTACCGAAGCTTCGGAAGAAGCAGCAGCGGCAGCGGCAGCAACCGAAGAGGCCTGATCCTCGCGTTCTCCTCGAGAACACAGCTTGTGCGCGGCGCGTCATTCCGAGTTTCGGAGTGACGCGCCGTTTGCGCGTCCACTCCCCTGTCGGTAAAGGAAATCTCCGATGAGCACAGATACAGCCCTGGTGATCGGACTCGGTAACCCCGGCCCGCAGTACGAAAAGACCCGGCACAACATCGGGTTCATGGTTGCCGGCACCCTGGCGGGCCGGATGGGCGGAAAGTTCAACGCGCACAAGAAGAGTGGGGCCGAGATCGTCGAAGGCCGCTTGGCCGGCCGACGCGTGATCCTCGGCAAGCCGCGCTCGTACATGAACCTCTCCGGTGGTGCCGTGGCCGGCCTGGCCCGGTTCTTCTCGGTTGACCCGTCGAACATCATCGTCGTTCACGACGAGCTGGATCTCGACTTCGGAACCATCCGCCTCAAGCTGGGCGGCGGCGAGGGCGGCCACAACGGCTTGCGCTCCATCTCGAGTTCACTCTCCACCAAGGACTACCTGCGTACGCGCGTCGGCATCGGCCGCCCGCCCGGCCGGATGGACCCGGCCGACTACGTACTCAAGCCGTTCTCCGCAGCCGAGCGCAAAGAACTCGATCTGGTCTGCGAAGAAGCCGCAGACGCAGTGGAGTTACTCCTCGAACTTGGACTCGAAGCAGCGCAGAATCGCCTGCACTGACCTTCACTTTCCGATCAGGGCGGCGGAGTTGGACCGTCGCAGTTTTCCCGACGACGTTTTCGGGATACTGCCGGGCCCCAGAACCGCGACGGCGCGTGGCCGCAGACCCACTTCGGAGAACACCGCCCGGATCACATCGTGCTCGATACGGGAAACTTCCTCGGGGTCCTCGAACGCGTTGGTCTCGACGGCAACTGCAAAGCTCTCTCGCTTCCGTCCGGCGTCGAGCCGAACAGCCACCGCATTTCCGGGTCGCACCCCGACCACCGTCGCGGCTGCCCGCTCGATATCGGTGGGATAGACATTGCGGCCGCCCATGATAATGACGTCCTTGACCCTCCCACACACCACGACGAGGCCCTCTTCGGTGAGGTAGCCGACGTCGCCGGTGTTGAACCAGCCGTCGGCGCCATGCGCGGATCGGCGACCTTCGGTGGTGATGTACCCGTGTGTGACGGCCTTGCCTCGAACCTCGATGATTCCGACGCCTCGGGCCGGCAGCACCTCCCCATCTCCGTCGACGACGCGGCCCTCCAAGTCCGGAACAAGTCTCCCCAGAGTCGCGAGAGCCCGCGCGTTGGGCCGGTTCGAAGGAACCGCCCGCGACATCGCATCGAGAAAATCGGGATCCACGTAGTCGACGATCGCCCCTTGACCCGGGTCTGGGATGGACACCGCCAGAGTTGTCTCGGCCATGCCGTAGGCCGGTGCGAGCGCCGTCGGGTTCAATCCGAACCGTGCCCCGGCCTTGGTGAGGGCGTCCAAGGTGTCGGGGTCGACGGGTTCTGCCCCGTTCCACATGTAGCGGACCGTGGAGAGATCCACAGCGCCGTCCTCCGCTTGCGCCAGCCGTCGAGCAAGAAGCGAGTACGCGAAATTCGGTGCGGCCGTGACCGTTCCACCGTACTTTCCCATCAGCTCCGCCCACAGGATCGGGCTGCGGAGAAAGTCCAACGGCGTGATGCTGACGACCTCGGCCCCCAATTGCATGGGAACACTGAGGAATCCGACCATTCCCATGTCGTGGAAGAGCGGGAGCCAACTCACCATGACGTCCTCGTCGATCGAGAACTTGATGCGATTGACCATCGCGTACGCGTTGACGTGAAAGTTCTCGTGCGTGATCTGCACAGCTTTCGGCGAACCGGTCGAGCCTGACGTCAACTGCTGCAGAGCGATATCCGATTCCGCGGTGTCGACCGGATCGATCGCCCGACCCGTTCGCAGTTCGTCGATCGTGACCACCGTGATGCCGCTGGCTTCGAGGAGTGGTTTTGCCGCGTCGAACGGGCTCCCGACAATGACCGCCCGCGCGGCGATCATGTCGATCACCTTCTGGGTGTCCTGCGCCCACACCGCCAGATCGGTTCGCGGTGTCGGCTGGTGCAGCATGGTCACGGAAGCGCCGCGCATCCAACTCGCCTGACAGGCCGGCGCGATGTCCACCGGTTGACCGGCCAGGATTCCGACCGCGACCCCGTGATCGATCCCGGCGTCGGCCAATCCACCCGCCATCCGGCGCGCTTGCCGATGAATGTCGCTCCAGGTCTGCCGCAACGGGCTATCCGGTTCGCCCGTCACCATGCCGTGATCGCTGACAGCGGCACTCTTGTACATCTCGTCGGTGAATTTGCTCAATGCTGCTCCTCAGAACGCCTGAATACAGTGCCGAACCCGTCATGTGATCCAGCGCACACCTATCTGGATAATCAGACAAAGTTCGCCGAGTGTTACTGCAAATTCGTGGGCGAGTATCCTTTCTCTGTTGTGCGTCCGCACCCGTGCTTCATCGCGCTACGCCCACTACTCCCACTGCGAGAGGTTCTTCGTTGACTACCCCGTCCGACTCGACTGTCCCCACCGACTCGACTGTCCAGTCCGACACCGGTGCCACATCCGCTCCGGTCAGCACGAAGGGCCTCGCGGCCGAAGCTGCACGTCGTCGCACCTTTGCCGTCATCTCACACCCCGACGCCGGTAAGTCGACGCTCACCGAAGCGCTGGCCCTGCACGCAAAAAAGATCTCCGAAGCCGGCGCGGTCCACGGCAAGGCCGGACGCAAGTCGACGGTCTCGGACTGGATGGAAATGGAGAAAGCCCGCGGCATCTCCGTCAGTTCCACCGCGCTGCAGTTCAACTACCACTCGTCCGAGACCCCCGACGATCAGATCAACGTCATCAATCTCGTCGACACCCCCGGCCACTCCGACTTCTCCGAGGACACGTACCGCGTCCTGACTGCCGTCGACGCGGCTGTCATGCTCATCGACGCCGCCAAGGGCCTCGAACCGCAGACGCTCAAGCTGTTCCAGGTGTGTCGTCACCGCGGCATCCCCGTCATCACGGTCATCAACAAATGGGACCGTCCCGGCCAGACCCCGCTCGAATTGCTGGACGAGATCAGTGAGCGCATCGGCCTCACACCTACTCCCCTGTACTGGCCCGTCGGCATCGCCGGAGACTTCCGCGGCCTGCTGCGACGCGGCGAGGACGGCGAAGCTCGCGAATACGTCCGGTTCACCCGCACCGCCGGTGGCGCAAAAATCGCTCCCGAAGAAATCATGGACGCCGACGCCGCCCTCGCCAAGGAAGGCTCCGAGTGGGAAACCGCGGCTGAGGAGAGTGAACTGCTCTCGGCTACCGGCCAGGACCACGATCAGGAAATGTTCCTTGCCGGGCAGACGTCCCCGGTGATCTTCGCGTCCGCCATGCTCAACTTCGGTGTCCGCCAGATCCTCGACACCCTGGTCGAGTTGGCGCCGCCGCCGCGTGCCCGCGACGACATCAACGGCAAGCCGCGCGAGGTCACCGATCCGTTCAGTGCAGTGATCTTCAAGGTTCAGGCCGGCATGGACACCGCGCACCGTGACCGCTTGGCGTTCATGCGCATCGTCTCGGGCGTCTTCGAGCGCGGAATGGTTGTCACGCACGCCCAAACCGGCAAGCCCTTCACGACCAAGTACGCGCAGACGGTATTCGGCCGTGAACGTTCCACCGTCGAGTCCGCGTTCCCCGGCGACGTCGTCGGCCTGGTCAACGCCACCGCACTCGCACCCGGCCACACGCTGTACACCGAAAAGAAGACCGAGTTCCCGCCGATCCCGTCCTTCGCGCCGGAACACTTCTCGATCCTGCGTGCCGAGAGCGCCGGAAAGTACAAGCAGTTCCGCCGTGCCGTCGACCAACTCGATTCCGAGGGCGTCGTGCAGATTCTCCGCAACGACATCCGTGGCGACGCGTCGCCCGTCATGGCGGCTGTCGGCCCCATGCAGTTCGAGGTCGTCGCTGCTCGGATGAAGGCGGAATTCAACGTCGAAGCCAAGATGGAACCGCTCGGCTACGCACTGGCACGACGCACCGACGCCGCATCCGAGGTCGAGCTGAACCGTCAGCGCGGCGTAGAGGTCTTCACGCGCTCGGACGGTGTCCTGCTCGCCTTGGTCAGCGACAAGTGGCGCCTGCAGTACATCCAGAAGGAACTCCCCGACCTGACGCTCGAACCACTCGTCGCCGCTGCAGACTGATGAGCCTGATCGAGGCGCTGTTCGACGCCGAACTTCACATCGGCAGCGCCACGATCTTGTGGCGGGAGATCATCGGGAACACCTTCGGCATCGGCTCGGCAATTGCCGGGGCCCGGCGTTCAGTATGGGCATGGCCTGTCGGTATCGCCGGAAATGCCTTGCTGTTCACCGTGTTCATGGGTGCGCTGTTCCATACGCCGCAGGAACTCAATCTCTACGGCCAAGCCGGCCGCCAGTTGCTGTTCATCACCGTCAGCATCTACGGGTGGATGCAGTGGCGGCGCGGTGCACGCAGTTCCGGCGACGCCGTCTTGCCGCACTGGGCGAGCGCACGCGAACGTCTGGCGATGGTCACCGTCATGGCAAGTGGCACAGTGATTTTCGCCTGGGTCTTCACGGTCCTCGGCTCGTACGGCGCGTGGGCAGAAGCCTGGATCTTCACCGGGTCGATCCTCGCCACCTACGGCATGGCCCGCGGCTGGACCGAGTTCTGGCTCATCTGGATCGGCGTCGACGCGGTGGGCGTTCCCTTACTCTTCCGCGCCGGCTACTACCCTTCGGCGATCCTCTATCTCGTTTACGCCTTCTTTGTCGTGTGGGGATTCCTGGCGTGGCTGAAGATTCAACGGCGCACTGCGGTACCCGCGTAGTGATCACTGCGGTACCCGCGTAGCGATCACTGCCGAAGGCGCGTTAGGCAAAACCGACTCCTGGTATGTTTACTGAAATTGTGCAAACCTATGGTCTGTTTACGGGCCTGTCCGACTACGGGCACCAGGAGCACACAGCATCAGGAGCGCACGATGGAAGACACGACTTCGCATGGAGCAAGTAACCCCACCGGGTCGACAAACGGGGCCACCAACGGTTCCGCACATCGACCCGCCAATGGATCACATGGTGGGCTCACCAACGGCTCCGCCAGTTCCACAGCAACAGCCAACCCTGCGCCAAGTAAGCCGACCGACGCCTTCAGCTTTGCACTTCCGACTGACAGCACTGCACTTCCGACTCACGACACTGCACTCCCCACCTACAGCACCGCAGCACACAGCAGCGGAGAGGACCCGTCCATGCCTGCCGCAACACCCACACCTTCCCGTGAATCGTCGCGCAACCTCGAGACTCGTAGCCGCACCGTTGTCCGACGCGACGCCATGGGCGTAGCCGCAGTTCGTGTTGCCGGACGCCTCACCCACACCGAACTTCTTGCCAACCAGGCATCGCCGTCCAGTTCGCATTCGTCGGATCCGACGATTGATCTGGACGAGCTACTGACCATGCTCGGCAGCTACCTGCTCTCGTCGGGGTTCGAGCATCCCGAGATTCACGCAAAGCTCGGCGGGCAGTCCATCGTCGTCAACCTCGTGTCGCCGGAGATCAGCGCGACGTAGCACGACCGGTCAGGGCCACAGGACCTCACGGAGATAATCGCCGTTTTCGGTGCGGCGATACTGCCACCGCTGGTGCCGACGGCCTTGGTCCGCTTGCCAGAACTCGACCGT
Source organism: Rhodococcus sp. ACPA4 (assembly GCF_002300185.1). Classification (NCBI taxonomy): domain Bacteria; kingdom Bacillati; phylum Actinomycetota; class Actinomycetes; order Mycobacteriales; family Nocardiaceae; genus Rhodococcus; species Rhodococcus sp. ACPA4. Next base: position 964,876 of record NZ_NSDY01000002.1, on the reverse strand, counting down.
ATCGGGAACCAGGCACCATGCACGCCAGTTCTCGCAGACATAGCCTGGATCTTTGTCGATGCGCGCCACGGCTTCTTCGACAACTCGGTTGTACTCGTCCGGGTCGGTCAGTACCTGACTTGTCCGGCTCGCTGCCGCCACGGCTCTCGCTGTGACGGAGCGCTCGACAAAGTCAGCGTCCCTGACCGGCCCGGTTTCGGTTTCCACTGATCCCCTGATTCGGATCTGACGCCCTTGCTCGCGCCAGTAGAACGCCAATGACGCATGCGGATTCGCTTGCAGCTCAATCCCCTTCATGGAAACCGAGCTGCCGGAAAACCAAAATCCAGCGTCCGTCACATCTTTGAGGATCAAGTAGCGGGTATCGGGGACACCGCTTTCGTCGACGGTGGACAGCGCGCACACGTGTGGTTCGCGAACACCGGCGGCTACGGCTTCACGCAGCCAGTCCACGAACAGGTCGTTCGGACGGTCGGGAAAGGTCGACGGTGCCTGCGGGGGTGTCCCGGTCAGCGCGGGCAGTCCTCGAATCCAGGACCGGATATCTTCGCCCGTCACCCTGCGGACACAGCCGGAATCGAGTTACCGTACGAGTTCGGCTGCAACATGGCCCACTTGTTCGACGTCAGCCGAAAGCTCGGCATGTCCGAGAGCGACATCACCGACTCCCAGGTCCGCTCGTAACTGGTATGCGAGATCCTCCACTTACCGTCGCTGCACAGGGCATACCTGTCGTGATAAAAAGCCGAACCGCGCATCAGCATGCCGTCCTCCGGCACCACGACGGTATCGGCGAGGCACCACACCCCGGTCGCTGTGTCACCGTCGACGTCGATCTCCGGTTGGCCACACTGATGCTCGGTGATGACATGGGAGCCGAGAGTGTTCTCGAGGAAAGACACAAAAGAATCACGGGAGTCGAAACTGAGTTGCTCACCGTAGATTGCGGTGGCGTCAACCGTCAAGGTGTCTGCGAATTCGACCCAGGATTTAGTATCCAACGAACGCGCATATCGGTACTTGAGCCGTTGGATGTGCACAATCGCTTCGAGATCCATGATCCTCGCCTCTCGTGGAGCAACCACCCGAATCAATCTGAACCATAACCCGCAACGGAATGAATCGGGCATTACCTTCTAAGTTAGTAGATAAGTCACCGGACCACACGCCTTTCGAGGCCGTCGAGCATGATCGTGATCTTGTCGTAAAGCCAAGCCTTCCCGCGACACGTCGATTCGCCGCCAACTCTCTCCAAGCCGATGTATCGGATGCATTCCTACCGTCCTGGCGCGCCTGCAGCGCCAAACGCCCACACCATCAGGCGCACAATACGATCCGCACAACCATTCCGACTGCCGCCATCCTGTTTCGATGGCGTTGATTCATCCGCGCACTTACCACCGGGCCGCGGGTGAGACGTTGGATACCCACTTCTACGACCGATCCAACGGTCGTCGATACAACGATCTGATCAGCGTTCACCACCTGCGGCATGGCGCGATCACGAGCAGGGCGTCATTCACGGTCTCGAGGCAATAAGGCCGGAACTAGTGGCAGCGAGTCTGGTTGTCGACTGACGGATCGATCGTGGTTGTGCATATCTCGGGCGCCGGGGTCAGAAGCGTCCGGCAGCATCCGCCAGAACGTCGAGGAAGATCGCCGATGTGAGCGCGAATCCCTGGTTGTATCGTGCGTCCGTCGTGATCACATTGCCCGCTTGCACGACGGGTAACCGCTGCCACGTCGGCTGCGTCTTGATGACGTCAAGCGCTTCCTGGTTTCTGGCCTGGGCGATGATCACGTCGGCCGGCGCCAGAACATCGAGTTGCTCGAACGACACCTCGAACGAGTTCTCGGAATTGTTGTCGTCACGGAAGAGAACATCGAGTCCGGCGTCCAGTGCCACGCTGATCCGCAGATTTCGCTGGTGTACAACAAAACCCGTCGGCGTCTGGACGCCGAAGACCAGCTTCTTCCCGCCGAGCTTGTCCTGCAACAACGGACGCAACTCGGCGAGCTTGCGCTCGTACTCGGCGATAGATGCCTCGGCGATGGCAACGCGATCGAGTTGACGCGCTTGCGCCAGCAATGCACCTCGCCAATCAACCGGATGTCCCGCAATCGGTTCGATATCGTCTCCGACCACCAAGAGCGGTGCAATGGACGCCAAGCGTTCGCTGCCGTACCAGTCGCTCGAGTATCCGATATGAGTCATCACGATCAGATCGGGATCGAGGCCGAGTACCGCCTCGAAGTTCGTCGAGAAATCGCCGGCAACGTTGACGAAGCTCGCGTCCTCGATAGCGCGTCCGGGGAATTGAAACCCGGCGCTTTCATCGGGGAACCAGAAATTGCCCGACCCCACGATCGGGTAGTCCATCATCATCGCGAACTCGAGATCGACCCGGCCGTCGAGAACCACTACACGCTTGGGGCTGCGCGGAACGTCGCCGCTGAACTCCGCCCACGTGTACGGAACAGTGTCCCCGACCGCCTCGGATTCCGCATCCGAGGTTCCGCAGGCGCTCAGTGCGAGTCCCGCTGCCACACCTGCTGCGCCACCGAAGAATTGACGTCGCGAGATGCGGTCGACTATCTGCGCCCACTCGAAATCGGTGACCTGCGTGTCCAAAAGGAGTGTCATACCTTCACTCCTTCGATGCGTCGTTGCCGCTCCCGTCCCAGCGGGATGACCAGTGGCGTATGGGAAACCGGATCGTCGATGATGCGGCACGCCATGCCGAACACCTCCTGCACCAGTTCTTCCGTGATGATCTCGGCCGGTGGGCCTTCGGCTACAACCGCGCCGTCTTTCATGGCGATGATGTGAGTTCCGTAGCGACACGCGTGATTCAGATCGTGAAGCACTGCTACCAATGTGTGACCGTCGTTCTCGTTCAGGTCTCGGCACAGCTCCAACAATTCGATCTGATGCGCGATATCGAGGAAAGTAGTCGGCTCGTCCAGCAACACCAGTGGCGTCTGCTGCGCGAGAACCATGGCAACCCACACTCGTTGACGCTGCCCGCCTGACAGTTCGTCGACGAGTCGGGCGGACAAGTCCGTTACCTTCGTGGCCTCCATAGCAGTGATGACTGCTGCCTCATCCTCGCGCGACCACTGCCGAATCAGTTTCTGATGCGGATACCGGCCGCGCGCAACAAGATCGGCGACCTTGATGCCGTCGGGTGCGATCGACGTCTGCGGTAGCAGCCCGAGCCGACGAGCAACTTCCTTGGCTGGATACGACGTGATCGCCTTGCCGTCGAGCAGGACAGTGCCGGTGCTGGGCTTGAGCAAGCGCGAGAGCGCCCGCAGAAGCGTCGATTTGCCGCAGGCATTCGGCCCGACGATGACGGTGAAGCCGCCGTCGGGGATGTCGACGTTGAGGTTCTGCGAGATGACCCGCTTGTCGTACCCGATCGTGACGCCCTCGGCGCGCAGCCGATTTGTCTTCTGCCCGCTGGTTTCGTTCACGCTCTTCCTCATTCCTACGCCGGTCACTGCTTGCGGGGATCGCATGGGCGGGGCTCACTGCTTGCGGGCCTCACGTGCGAGGAGCCAGACGAAATAGATACCGCCGATGGACACTGTCACAACTCCGACAGGCAACTGTGTCGGGGCAAAAGCTCGCTGTGCGACCCAGTCACTGATCATCAGCAGCGCCCCACCCATTGCGGCAGAAGGCAAGAGCGTCACACCCGCACTGCCGGTCAGTCGCCGCACCAATTGTGGTGCGGCAAGGGAGACAAACCCGATGGGACCGGCCGCCGCCGTCACCATCGCAGTGAGCGCAACACCGAGAACCACCAACGACAGCCTTGTGGGTTCAGCTCGAACCCCGAGTGCCTTGGCCGCGTCGTCACCCATCTCGAGCATCTGCATCCGCCTGCCCAGTACCAAGATCAGCGGAACCAGCACAACCAGGACTACGACAACCGGCCACACCTGGGTCCATCCCAGTCCGTTCAACGAACCGGCTCCCCACACGGCGGCAGCCATCGCGTCGTCGAGTTCGGCCTTGAGAATCAACCAGGTGTTGACCGATCCCAGCATCGCGCTGATCGCGATTCCCACGATGATCAAACGGAAACCTTGCACACCGCGTTTGTACGCGAGCAGGTATACAACTGCCGCGGTGGCGATTCCGCCGACCAGCGCGCCCACCGCGATCTCGTAGTACGTTCCGCCTACCAGCAGAATGACAACAAGCGCGCCGGTGTATGCACCGGAATTGAAGCCGATGATGTCGGGGCTGCCCAACGGATTTCGCGTGAGCGACTGAAAGATCGCACCGCTCATACCCAACGCCGCACCGAGCATCAATGCCAACAACACCCGTGGCAGACGCCATTCCACGACAACCATGTGGATGCGCGCCGGTGCCTCACCGAACAATGCGCCAAGGACATCGGTGATCGGCACCTGATAGTCGCCACTGCCCAGGGCGATAACGCCGATCCCCAACCCGATGACAACAAGTACGACGCACACGGTGACGTTGCGGACGTCGACCCGAGCCGACCAGCCATCCTTGGGTGAGCGCACCACCGTTGTGGGGCGCCCGAAGTCGATACTCACAGGCCGCTCACCTTGCTTCGGCGCACCAGCAGGATCAGTACCGGAGCACCGATGAAGGCCGTGACGATGCCAACTTGAAGTTCACCGGGGCGCAGCACGATTCGTCCGACCACATCGGAGGCAAGGAGCAGGATCGGCGCGCATACCATCGTGTACGGAAGAATCCAGCGTTGATCCGGTCCGACGAACCAGCGGGCAACGTGTGGAACCATCAGTCCGACAAACCCGATGGGACCAGCAGCTGCAGTGGCCGCGCCGCACAACAGGGTCACGGCAACAACCCCGATCACACGGGTACGGGTGATGTTGGCACCGAGGGAACGCGCCAGATCGTCACCGAGAGCGACGGCGTTGAGTTGCCGCGCGAGAGCCAGCGCCAGTACGAGCCCGATCAGGATGAACGGTGTCACAGCCAGCACGATGTCCAAGGATCGACCGCTGAGAGAACCTGCGTTCCACTGACGCATCTGGTCGAATGCCGTCGGGTTGAGCAAGGTGATTCCGGACGAGATGCCGCCGAGCACCGATCCGATTGCCACGCCGGCAAGGGTGAGCCGGATCGGAGTGGCGCCGCCTCGTCCGATCGAGCCCAATGTGTACACGATGACGGTCGCGATCACCGCGCCGATGAACGCGAACCAGATGTACGACCAGATGCTGGTCAGCCCGAACACCGCGACCGCAACCACCATCGCAAATCCCGCACCGGCATTGACACCCAGAATTCCAGGGTCCGCCAATGGGTTTCGAGTCATCGCCTGAATCAGTGCACCGGCTACGCCTAACGCCATGCCCACCAGCAGGCCCAGCAGTGTGCGAGGCAATCGCAGATCACGAATGATCACGTGATCGTTGGAATCGTCATAGTTGATCAACGCGTCGACGACGGTCCCGAACGGAATGGTCTTCGATCCGACAGCGATACTCACGAGCACAACACATCCGAGAACTGCCAGGCAGACAACAAGCCCCAAGGTTCGACGCGAATTCGTTTCGACAAGTCCGGCCGGTTGCTTCTGTTTCTCCGCCAGCGATTCGTCGATCAGTTCCGCAGTCTTCTCGCTCTCGTTGACTGCGATAGTCACAAGCCCGCGCTCTCGAGCGTCTTCTCGACTTCGTCACGAATTTCCTCTTCGTCACGATCGGATTGCCACGCCGCATCCAACTGCGCCCGAATCCTCTCGTCGAGCGCTTCGTATTTCGCATTCCATACTTCGGCCTTGTACGTCCAGTAGCCGATCACCTTGTACTGCTCTGCCGGCAACTTCAGTTCATGTCGGAGATACTTGCGGATGTCACGCAGCATCGTGCTTTCCCCTGCCACCCAGACGTATCCGGGGTCGGTGGGCAGATTCAGTGCACGCACCGCGTCCGGTAGTTTCGACGGCGCAATGCCATTGCCACTGCCCACTAACCAGATGAATTCGACATCCACGGCCGACTCGATCTGCTGCTTGTGCGACTCGTCCACCACCTCGACTATCGCCTTGGCCGACATGCCCGCAGGCAACTCTTCGATCAGGCCGCCCAATGCCGGGAGTCCGGTTGCGTCGGCAACAAACACCTGCCAGGACGCACCGACCGGTGGCTCGTACAGACCGCGGGACTCGCCGATCGCCAGCGCGTCACCAATCGCGGCGTTCTGCGCCCAATCGCTGGCTATCCCACCGTCGTGAACCACGAAATCGACAGTCATACGGCTGGTTTCGGAATCGAACCGTCGCACCGTGTAAGGCTGGCACGGCGAAGCTTCCTCCCCTTCCGGGTATCGCCATCCGCGTGGCGCGTGCGGATCTTCTTCCGGCAGAACGAACTTACCCGTTGCGGGAACCGGGAAATGGAGGCGGAGATACTCGTCACCGACACCTGTTGATCGGAACGTGGTCAAGCCCTCCCCACCGAACACGATCCGGACCATTCCCGGGGTCACGTACTCCTTGAAGAGCACCTCGCCGAACACAAGACTCACGACAATCTCCAACATCGGTGAAACACGAAACGCACAACAACCGCACAAAGGTAAGGCAGACCTTAATTTATTGCAGAGCCGAGGCCACGTCGACAAATTCTCCGTCACAACGGGGTCAACTAGTATCGCAATTCGGCCAGTGCGCCCTATATGGCCTGTTCACGACAAGTTTTGGCATCGGCGTGACTTCATAACAAGCGCTGTCGATCCCTAGCGTGGACCGAGTGTCATCAACGCCGCTTCATCCGAGTAACGATACCGACGGTCCGCTGCTGCCTCAGGCGATCACGCCACGTCAGGTGATCACGCGTGCCATCGCAGCCGAAGGGCGCGGGCCGAAGCTGGCCGCCGCGTCAGTAGGCTTCACCGGGCACCAGGTGGCCGAAGCTCTGGTCCCGGTCGTGATCGGTGCGGTCATCGACCGCGCTGTGGCAACCAGCGACGCTGCGGCGCTCGGCAAGTGGATTCTGGTTCTCGGCATCCTGTTCACAGGCCTGCTGCTCAGCTGGAGAATTGCCGCTCGTATCGCAGACTCGGTCGCCGAGTACGGCGCTCACCGACTTCGGATGGACATCGCCAGACGCGGCCTCGATCCACACGGCATGAATCCGCGCAGGATGCCCGGTGAGGTCTATTCGATCGCCACCTCCGACGCCGGTTCCGTGGCCGGATTCACCCACACTCTCAGCACCAAACTCGGCGCTGCCTGCGGAGTGCTGACCGCAGCAATCTCGTTACTGGTCATCTCAGTGCCGCTCGGACTTCTTGTCATCCTCAGCACTCCCCCGGTGCTAGCACTGATGCAGGTCGTGAGCCGCCCACTCGAACGTCGAGCCGAAACGGATCAGTGGCAGGGCGCGCGCGCCGGGGCACTCGCTGCCGACTTGCTGGCGGGTCTACGCATTCTTTCCGGCATCGGTGCCGGAGACGCTGCGGCGCAGCGCTATCGAGGTGCCAGCCGGACATCGCTTGATGCCACCTTGCGCGCCCAGCGTTACCAAGCGATGTACTCGGCAGCCAACGTCGCCATCGCGGGCGCTTACCTTGCCGTCATCGCATACGTCGGCGGCAGAATGGCAGCGTCCGGCAGCATTTCGATCGGCGAGTTCATTGCGGTGGTGGGGTTGGCGCAGTTCCTTCGCGGACCGCTGATCGACATCATCTATTTCGGCGCCGGACTGGCCCGTGCCCGAGCGTCCGCGAATCGTGTTGCGGCGCTTATCGGGACGAGCCGCGCCGTCGCCCCCGCAAGCGATCCGGTAGCACTGAATCATTCGGAGTCTCTGACACTTCGTGACGTTGTCCTGGCCGGTTCGGCGCCGGTCGATCTGGATGTCAAGCGCGGCGAGATCGTCGGTATCACCTGCGACAACACGGCCTGGGTCGATGCTTTCATGGACGTGCTGGCGCGCCGGAAAGATCCCATCGAAGGATCAATTCATCTGGGTGACAACGCTATCCACGAACTGGATATCGACGAACTTCGCACACACATCCTTGCTGCGCCGCATGACTCCGCGCTTTTCATCGGCACTGTCGGTGAGAACATCCATGCCCTGGCTCCGGTCGGCCACCGAACCGACTTCGCCATCTCCGCCGCCGCCGCAGATCAAGTGATCGATGCTCTCCCGAAGGGCCTTGCCACCGCCGTCACCGAGCAGGGCAACTCACTGTCCGGCGGCCAACGTCAACGAGTTGCGCTCGCGCGCGCGTTGGCGAGCGAAGTGCCGGTACTGGTACTGCACGATCCGACCACTGCCGTCGACTCCGTCACTGAAGCGCGCATTGCCCGCGGGATATCCGAGGTTCGCAGTGCTCACGCGACAATTCTTCTCACCAGCAGCCCCGCGCTGCTCGATATCTGCGATCGGGTGATCGAACTGTGAACGACCTACTCCCCACCGCAACTCCCAAACAGGCTCGTACCGAGGCACTTCGGTTGCTGCGTCCGCACCGCCTCGCCGCGAGCGGTGCGGTGGTCACCTTGACCGCAGCCACGGCAATCGGCCTTCTCACCCCGCTGATTCTGGGCGAGATGGTAGACACCGTCACGTCTGGTGGAGCCGACATCGTCTCCCGCATCGGAACATTGACCGGGGCCTTGGTTGCCGTTGCCGTTCTGTCCTCGCTGCTGGTCGGTGCCAGCGAATATCTTCTGGCCGGGGTCGGGGAACGCGTCGTAGCGGACCTTCGCGAAGAAGTAGTCGTCCGAGTGCTCGACCTCCCCCAGAGCGATGTCGAGCGCGCCGGGCGGGGCGACCTCGTCTCCCGCATCACCGGTGACGTCCGCCTGGTAACGCAAGCCGTGTCACAGGCGTTGCCGGTGTTTGCCACCGCTGCGCTCACCATTGCGTTGACTCTTGTCGGGTTGGGCGCACTCGATTGGCGATTTGCGGTTGCTGCAGTGATTGCCGCACCGATCCAGGTACGCGCCCTGCGCTGGTACCTCACACAGTCAGCCCCCGTCTACCGACAAGAACGTGAGGCGGAAGGCGCCCGCGCACAACAGCTCCTCGACTCACTGAGTAATTCCGACACCGTCGGATCCCTACGGTTGGCGAAGCCACATCTGGAGCAGATCGAATCCCGTTCACTGACCGCGGTACAGCTCAGCCTGAAGACAACACGACTACGGACCAGGTTTTTCGGTCGTCTCAACATCGCCGAGTTCATCGGGCTCTCAGCAGTTCTGATCACGGGATTCTGGCTCGTGAAGAACGGGCATGCCACCATCGGAGCCGCCACCGCAGCGGCCCTGTTCTTCCATCGGTTGTTCGACCCCGTCGGAGCCGTTCTCAGTGTCTTCGACGAACTACAAGAGGGCACAATCGCTCTGGCTCGCCTTGTCGGCGTCACCCTGGCACCGGTACCTCCGCTTCCGGCCGATCCCCGTGAACCCGTCGACAGCTCCGCGTCGCTCGAGGACGTGACCTTCTCCTACCGCCCGGGCGACGCCCCCGTGTTGCGCGATATCGACATCACCATTCCGGCCGGTACCGTCACCGCGCTCGTGGGAGCCACCGGCGCCGGAAAGTCCACGGTGGCAAAACTTCTCGCCGGCACCTACGGGCCCACCGAGGGCTCCGTGCGAATCGGCACCGTTCCCCGAGATCAACTCTCGCGGAGCACCGCTCGGAGCGCCGTTGCGTTGGTTACCCAGGAAGTGCACGTCTTTGCAGGCACGTTGGCCGAGGATCTGCGTCTGGCCGCCCCGGCAGCAACCGACGCCGACATCGCCTCCGCCCTCGATACCGTCGGCGCCTCGGACTGGGCCGGAGCACTGCCCGAAGGCATCGAGACAGTAGTCGGTGACGGCGGGCATCGCCTCACTGCGACCCAGGCGCAACAGCTTGCACTCGCACGGATCGAACTCCTGAATCCACCCCTGCTGATTCTGGACGAGGCAACGGCAGAAGCCGGCAGCGCCGGCGCCCGCATACTCGACGACGCCGCTCTCGCGCTGACCCGTGGGCGCACCTCGATCACTGTGGCCCACCGGCTCTCACAGGCTGTCGACGCCGACAACATTCTTGTCATGGATGGCGGACGCGTCGTGGAACAGGGTTCCCACGACGAGTTGGTCAACCTCGGCGGCCGGTACGCGCAACTGTGGGAGGCATGGTCGACATCGCGGCGTTGAGAGCCTGTGGCTCTAGAATCGGACTATGGACAGGATCGACCGCGCCAGCCTGGTGATCGAGGCACCACCGACGGTCGTCTACGACGCCCTCCTCGACCGAGAGTCTCTCGAGGCTTGGTTGCCACCGGACGGTATGCGCGGGCGGATCGAGCTGTGGGATCCGCGGCCAGGTGGCGGGTTTCGAATGGTTCTCACCTATCTGGACTCCACCGACAGCCCTGGCAAGACGTCAGCCGCGACGGATGTCGTCGATGTCGGATTCGCCGAACTGGTGCCGCCGGAGCGTGTGGTGCAGCGGGCGGTGTTCGAGTCCGACGACCCGTCGTATGCCGGAACCATGACGATGACCTGGCACCTCGCTGCCGCTGTTAGCGGGACCGAGGTGACCGTCACAGCCACGGATGTGCCACCCGGCATCGATCAAGCGGTACACGAGACGGGGATCGCCTCCTCGTTGGCTAACCTGGCATCGTACGTCGAAGGGCGCGGCTGATTCAGATCAGCGGCGACCGCAGATCAGGCGCGCAGAAGCTCCTGCGGTGCATGAGAGCCACGATTCGGGTGCTTCATCATGGCGCCCGGGGTCCGGCCGGTGACCCTGCGGAAGACCGCGACAAACGCGCTCGGGGTTTCGTATCCCACGCGTCGACTGACCACTGAAACCGGAACCCCGGCTGCGAGATAGGTCAGTGCCGCTCGTACGCGCACCTGAATTCTCCACTGGGCAAAGGTCATTCCCGTTCCCTGGGTGAAGACGCGGGTCAACGTTCGGACGCTCCCGCCGGCAGTCAGTGCCCATTCGGACAGTGACCGCTGATCCGCTGGATTAGCGACCAGTGCTTGGGCGACGAACAACGCTCGCGGATCCGTCGGCATCGGAACCTCGACAGCGGCAACCTCGAGCGGTTGCAGCATGTCGAACGCCACACGCTCGGCACGACTGCGAGCCTCGTCCGGCATGTTGCGACGATGCATGTGCAGCAGAACCTCCCGCAACAAGGCACTCACCCCGAAGAGCCCGGGCACTGTGGCGGGCGCAGCGTGCGCCTCAGGGCGGAAGTAGGTGCAGAAAAACTCGGTACCCGGACCTGCCTTGACCGAATGCAGCACTCCGGCCGGCAGCCACAGGCCCGCCGACGGCGGCACCTCCCACGTGATGCCATCGGCAACAACGGTGAGCATTCCGCCAGAGTTACCCCAGATCAGCTCATGTTCCGGGTGTCGGTGCGCCGCCCACTGGCGCTGATGCGACAACTTCAATGTCACGGTGGTCATCGAATACGGATCGTCGATGACCCGAGGCCCCACGGGCACCAACATTCTCTCCGCAACAGCTGTCATGCAAACGAGTATAGGACTTTCGTTAGGCATACCTAAATAGTAATCCGAAAGTTTCTGAATGTGACCCCCTGGTTACACGTACTTATCGCAGCGCTATCGTGGCGGAACTCCCGACGTCGGGCACACACGAGAACTGGCTGAAAGAGGAACACGATGGTTGACGCATCACGGATTCCCGTCATCGTCGGCGTAGGGGATCTGCGATGGAATCCGGATGACGGGCACCTCGAACCGCTCGACTTGATCTACAAAGCGACAATTGCCGCCCTCACAGACAGTGGAGAGCCCTCGTTCAGTAGCCACATCGACACGATCTACGCGATCAAGACCGTCAGTTGGGCATACGACAACCTCCCCGAACTTCTGGCCACCAGACTTGGCGCCACCCCCGCGATCACCACCACCTCACCGATCGGTGGGCACTGGCCTGCAGCACTTCTCGATCGAATCGGCGCTGCCATTGCAGACGGCACATCCTCCGTCGCGCTGCTCGTGGGCGGTGAATCACACGCCACCACAACCGCACTGCGAAAATCGGGCGTCGCTCCCGATTCTCTCGGGTGGGCCACCGAACCCGGCGGACCTCCCGGCTTCGATCCCGCCGATCTGGGCGGCGCCGAGATGCAGCGCGCGGGATTCATCGTGCCCACCCGCGTCTACCCACTGTTCGAGAACAGTTTCAGCGCATCGATCGGCCACGACGCCCAAGCATCCCTGGACTGGTCAGCGCAGATGTATGCCGAGTTCTCAACTATCGCCGCGAAGAACTCGGCGTCGTGGACATCGGAAGTACGTACCGCAGAAGAGATCAGGACCGTCGGGCCGGGAAACCGGATGGTGTCCGAACCCTATCCTTTGATGCTCAACGCCATGCCCTTCGTGAATCAGGCTGCTGCCGTGGTGATCTGCTCCCTGGCGAGGGCCCTCGAATTCGGCATCGACCAAGACAGGCTCGTCTATCTGTGGGGCGGAGCCGGGGCCGTTGATCCGCTGGACATATTGCACAGAAATAACTTTCACAGATCCGAAGCCTTGCAGGATACCGTGGACCGCACACTCGGCAACGCCGGAGTAAGCGCCGAAGCCCTCGATATCGTGGACGCCTACAGTTGTTTTCCGATCGTGCCGAAGCTGTTGATTCACGAACTCGGACTGCCGGGTGACACGGTCCCCAGCGTCACCGGTGGCCACTCGTTCTTCGGCGGACCGCTCAACAGTTACACCCTCCATTCCTTGACCGAGGTGACGCGCCGACTCCGATCAGGCGACCAACTCGCCTTGGTTCACGGCAACGGCGGATTTCTCACTTACCAACATGCCGTACTGCTCTCCGCGTCCGCACATGAACGCGGATATGTCGGAGATCCCCAGGCCCGCACCCTCACACCCCATGCACCCGACCTGGTCACCGGCTATGTCGGAAGTGCCAAGATCGTCACCGCCACAGTCGAATACAACAGAATGGGCGAACCGGAAACCGGGTTCGTCATCGCTACGACGCCGGACGGCCGACGTCTCGCCGGCCACACCGGCCCCGAGAACGCCGCCGAGTTGACTCAACTCAGCGGCACCAATCCCCCAGCGGTGGATCGTCACGTTCACATCAGCGACGAGAACGGTCGACTCACCCTGAAGTTCTAGCCGCAGTCGGGTTGCCTTCGCGTTCGCGCCACCCTAGTCGAAGAACCTCACGGAAGAGGATCGGCAACCAGCCACGCCACCATGCCTCCAACATTCCACAGTGAGTCCGGGTTGTTGAGCGCCGCCATATACGTAGCCCCAGCTTGTTCGCCCGCGATCTCGCCACTTTCGCCTGACATTGTAGGAATGCGTTTGCTTTCCGCTGCCACGGCGATGCCTGCTCTCTCGACAACTTCATCTCCCACCGCCATCGCACGGCAACCTCGACTGCTTCGCTGATCGCCACGATCAGTTCCGAGACCGGGTTATCAATCTTTCTGTCCAGTAACATCATTCGGTGGAATCATGATCGCGACGACCTCTTCAACTTTGGTCGAAATGTGTCCGAAATATCCCTTGAATCGAAAATGTGTTCGAGTATACTGAGTCAAGGGTGGGGAGGCCTTGATGACTACGGTGAGCGATTTTGTTTCGGTGGAGGATGTTGTAGCCGGTTCGGCTGCGGGTGTGCGTGGCAGGTTGTGGCGGCTACGACCGGCCGAGGTTCGAGACGTTGCCGTGAGTGCGTCTGCGGAAATCCTTCGGCTGGAGGCGATTCGGGTTGCCGCCGTCGACGAGTTGGCACTCAATTCGGACGAGCAGGTGCTCTGCTACCGCGGTGTGGGTCGGTGGTTGGCGGCGAACACGATGCTGCAGAACGCGGCCGGAAACAAGATCGCCGCCCTCGGTGCCGCACTGCGGGTATTCCCGGATATAACTGCCCAATTCGAGGCCGGCGACCTCTCGCTCGATCATGCGGCAATAGTTGCCGCGTTCTGCGAATCACCACCAAAAGGAATGCCGGAGAACGCTCTACCGTCCTGCATGGCAACCCTTCTCGCTGCCGCATCCGGTGTGGAAGCGACCACCATCAAACTCCGCTACGCGATTGCGGTTCTGGAGCGGATTTTCGAGTCCGACGACACGCCACCCGGTGAGGACGATGACCTCAACGTCTTGCGGATTTCGCCGACGCTCAACGGGCGCGTGGCGATCAAGGGTGATTTCGACGCGCTCACTGGTGAAATGTTGTTGTCGGCTCTCTCGGGGTTGTCGATGCCGAAACCAGCAGCGGACGGAACCCCGGATCAGCGGTCGGCAGCCAAACGCACCGCCGACGCGTTCACGGAACTGATTCGCCGGTACCTCGACAATGCCATGACCGGGGTGGACGGCGGTCAGCGTCCGCATGTGAACGTGCACATCACCGCGAAAGATCTTGCTGAGCATCGGGAATGCGCGACCATGCGCAGCAATGCCGCGTCGGATGATGGCGAGTTCTACGGCAGTGCATTCGATGACGACGAGCCTGATTTCGAAGATCTTGACGTCGGATACATGCCCTGGATGGGACCACTCAGCGTTAGCCTCACCCGGATGCTCGCCTGCGATTGCATGCTCTCGACCGTGTTGATGGACGGCAATGGCGCACCGTTGGATGCGACTCCACATAAGCGTCTCGTCACAGCAGAACAACGAACGGCGCTGATCGCTCGGGACAAAGGCTGCGCCTTCCCCAACTGCGATGCCGTACCCGCTTGGTGCGACGCCCACCATATAAAACCCTGGTCAGTGGGCGGTCCGACGGTGATGGACAACCTCACCCTCCTCTGCCGTAGCCACCACCGATTGATCCACAGCACCAGCGGGTTCCGCGGGATCTGGGAAATCAAGATGGGTTCCGATCACAAACCGTGGTTCATCCCACCAGCTGCGATCGACCCGAAACAACGACGCCGACGCTCCACCACCCGTCAAGGCCCAGTGCACCGAGACTGAAACCGGCGCTGCCAGAACTGAATACCGTGTGAGAGCTTCGCATCACCAGCTAGCCGGTGCGAAGCCCACACGCATGCGCGGGTTCAAAGATCAGCGTTCCGGATCAGTGCCTATTCACGCAAAAACCCGGCATCGCAAGAAAACTCACGACACCGGGTTCGCGGGTGAATCACCGCCGATGTGGCAGATGCCCTCTAACCGTCAAGCTCCTCGAACAACTCCATCCACTGCTCTTCAGCAGCTTCCTTGTCCGCGAGAACAGTCTTGAGTTCAGCGCCGAGGCTCTGCAACTTGTCGGGGTCAGTGGCCGCATCGGCCAGCGACGCATGCAGCTTCTTCTCCCGATCGTCCAGCTTGGCGATGGAACGCTCGAGCTTCGAAAGTTCCTTACGTGCAGCGCGATCCGCTGCCCCGTCACGAACCTGCTTACTCTTGGTCGCGCCGCTGGCCGTTGACGCCACAGACGGGTTGTCACCGTCGCCCATCGCCGCCCGTCGACGCAGGTAGTCCTCGATACCGAGGGGCAGGTTGGTGAGCTTGCCGTCACCGAAGAGCGCCCAGGTGGTGTCGCAGATACGTTCGATCAGGTAACGGTCGTGCGAGATGACGACCATCGTCCCGGCCCAGCCGTCGAGCAGATCCTCGAGTTGCTGGAGCGTATCGATGTCGAGGTCGTTAGTGGGCTCGTCGAGGAGCAGCACGTTGGGCTCTGCCATGAGAACTCGCGTCAACTGCAAGCGTCGACGCTCACCACCGGAGAGATCCCCCACCGGTGTCCGCTGACGTGCCGGCGTGAAGCCCAGACGTTCCGCCAACTGACCGGCAGAAACTTCCTTGTCTCCCAAGGTGATTCGTTCAGCCACATCCTTGACCGCGTCGAGCACCCGCATATCGGTGGGCAGATCGTCGAGTTCCTGCTTGAGCCAACCGATATGCACGGTCTGGCCCTGAATACGCCGTCCCGCAGCAGGTTCCAGCTCACCGGCGAGCGTGCGCAGCAACGTCGTCTTGCCGGATCCGTTGACTCCGACGAGGCCGACGCGCTCTCCGGGAGCAAGACGCCACGTCAGATCTTCGACCAGAACGCGGCCGTCCGGAGTCTCGAGGCGAGCGTCTTCGAGTTCGATGACAACCTTGCCGAGTCGACGCTGCGCGAACGACGCCAATGCGACGGCGTCACGAGGTGCCGGGACATCGGCGATCAACGCTTCGGCGGCCTCGATGCGGTACTTCGGCTTGGACGTTCGGGCCGGCGCACCGCGGCGCAGCCACGCCAATTCCTTGCGCGCGAGGTTGCGTCGACGCTCCTCGGAAGCGTCGGCCTGACGTGAGCGCTCGGCGCGGGCGAATACCCAGTCGTTGTAGCCACCCTCGTAGCTTTCGACGCCGCCGCCGACAACTTCCCAGGTTCGCGTGGCGACAGTGTCGAGGAACCAACGATCGTGGGTCACGACCACCAGGGCGCTACGACGCGATACGAGGTGCTCGGCCAGCCACTGCACGCCCTCGACGTCGAGGTGGTTGGTGGGCTCGTCGAGTACCAGCAGGTCCAGATCCTGAACGAGGGCCGCGGCCAGTGCGACGCGTCGACGCTCACCACCGGAAAGTCCGTCGACCTGCGCGTCCAATGCGGAACGCTCGCCGCCGGCGCCGAGGTTGTCGATTCCGATTCCGGAGAGAACGGAGCGGATCCGGGCATTGCCTGCCCATTCATGCTGAGCGACACCCAGCGGACCCAGAACGATATCGCCGACAGTGGATCCGGGAGGCAGCACACCGCGCTGCGTCACGACCGCCATCCGCAGTCCACCGACGCGGCTGACCCGACCCGAATCAGGTTCCTCGACGCCCGCGAGGACTTCGAGCATGGTTGTCTTGCCGCCACCGTTGAGGCCGACGACGCCGATACGCTCGCCCTCCTCGACGCCCATCGACACCCCGTCGAGCAACGGCTTGACGCCGAACGACTTCGACACGTTTTCCAGATTGATCAAGTTAGCCATCAGTGCTGTCCCTTTGCCGCTTTGTCGAGTATTCGTGCTCCGGGAACGGGTCCGCTCGCCACGCGAACGGTGCGGCACACCCCCGCTCCCGCAAGTTCAGCGCTGAAATCCACGGCAGACTGTGCGTCGCTGCAGAGGAAAGCGCAGGTCGGTCCTGACCCGGAGACGATGCCGGCCAGAGCGCCGGCGTCGACGCCTGCGCGCAGTGTCCGGCGCAGCGCCGGATTGAGAGACAACGCCGCCGCCTGCAGATCGTTTCCGAGTAGTGGCGCCAGTTGTCGCGGATCGCCGGTGGTGAGGGCGTGGATCAGATCGTCCGCGTCACCGAGTCGGTTCGGGGTGCCTTCGGCTCGCAGCTTGTCGAGTTCGCGGAAAACGACCGGTGTGCTCAGCCCGCCCTTGGCCAGCGCCAGCACCCAGTGAAAAGTGTTTCGAGTCAGCACGGGCACAAGCTGCTCGCCGCGCCCGGTTCCCAGCGCGGTGCCGCCATGCAGCGAGAACGGGACATCGCTACCCAGCTTCGCGGCAAAGCCGTCCAGTTCACGCCGCGAGAGATCCAATTTCCAGTACGCATTGAGCGCAACCAACGTCGCCGCTGCGTCCGCGCTGCCACCGGCCATACCGCCGGCGACGGGGATTCCCTTGTCGATGAGAATCTCGACGTCCGTCTCCACTCCGGCTTCGGCCGACAGCAGCTCTGCAGCCTTCCAGACAAGGTTGGTCCGGTCCGTGGGCACGGCGGCGGCGTCATCGCCGACAACACTGACGGACAAACCGTCGGCGGCCGACACCGTCACCGTGTCTGCCAGCGACAATGCCTGGAATACGGTGGTCAGATCGTGATAGCCGTCGTCGCGCAGGTCCCCTACAGCCAGATGCAGATTCACCTTGGACGGGGCCCGGACTACTACAGGGCGTGGAACGACGGAGAGCACAAGGTACAACAATAGGCGCTGCGAACACCTGGGCGAAAACCTGCAACCGGCTGACGCCTCATTTGACGGCTCGGACACCTACTCCAAGCCCGACAACTGCCACACTCACGGCGGCGACAATTCCGGCCAGAACGCTGCCCGCCGCGAAGTCCCCGGCAAATAGTGCACGCTCCGCATCCACGACATATCCCAGCGGGTTGATATTCACGAGTACCTTCATCCAACCCGGTGCATCGTCGAGCGGAAGCATGGTCCCCGAGAGAATCAGGAGCGGGAACATCAGCGTTTGCTGCACCACCCAGAACATCCAATCCTGCTCCCGCACAGCCAGAGCCAAAGCATAGGACAGGGCCCCGAGCCCGACGCCGAATACTCCGAGCAGAACAATCCCGACTGCCGCGCCGGCAGCATTCACGTCCAATCCGAGTGGTAACGCCACGAGAATGATCAGAATCGCCTGCGCCGCAAGTGGAACCATCTCCTTGCATGCCCGACCGATCAACAACGACGAGCGTCGTAGCGGCGTCACCAACATTCTCTCGTGCGATCCCTGCTGCATTTCGATCAGGAGGTTCGAGCCTGTCATCGTCGTGCCGAAGATCGCGATCATCACCAGCACGCCGGGGATGAACCAATTCCACACGCCGTCACCGGTGCCCGGGACGCCTTTGAGCAGCGGACCGAACAATGCGAGCAGAATCAGTGGCTGAATGAGACTGAAGACAACACTGACCGGGTCACGCAACATCGGACGCAGTTCACGCCCCATCACTATCGCGCTGTCGCGAACGATGTTGCCGCGCACAGCGCGTGGGGTATCGAGTGTGAGTGTCATGGCAAAGTCCTACTTTCTCGAGTGCTCTAGGAAGCGACTGCGGCAGCGCTCTCGCGCAGGCTGCGTCCGGTCAGGGTGAGGAAGACGTCGTCGAGCGTCGGGCGGGTGATGTCGGCGGCCAGAGCGCGGGCACCCCGCGCATCCGCTTCGCGCAGAAGCACCGGGAGCGTCGAATCACCCTCGCTCGCACGAATACTCACCATGAGTCCGTCGACGGCAGTCTCCCGCACCGTGACAAGTTGCTGCGCCACCGACGCCGCAACTGCGGCAGCCTCTTCGGTCTCGAACGTCAGCGACAGATGATCGCCCGCAAGGTCCGCCTTCAGCGCGGCGGCCGTGTTGTCGGCGATCACGGTCCCCTCGTCGATGACGATGACTCGCTCCGCCATCGAATCCGCTTCTTCGAGATAGTGCGTCGTCAACACGATTGTCGTGCCCATCTCGCGCCGCAACCGGAGTATGTGATCCCACAAATTGGCCCGACTCTGCGGGTCCATGCCCGTCGTGGGCTCGTCGAGAAACAGTAGCGGTGGCCGATGTACCAGGCCGAGTGCAATATCGAGCCGTCGGCGCTGACCTCCTGACAGCGTGCTGACCTTGCGAGTTCCGAGATCCGCGAGTTCCAGATCGGTGAGAAGTTCGTCAGCCCGACCCTGTGAATCCGGCTTGGACATTCCGTAACACAGTCCCTGCGTCACCAATTCGTCGCGAACCCGCTGGTTGTGGCCGGCGCCATTGCCCTGTCCGACGTATCCGAGACGCGAACGCACCTCGCTTCGCGCATCGGACACATCAAAGCCAGCGATGCGCGCACTGCCTGAGGTCGGTTCGAGCAAAGTAGTCAACATGCGCAACGTCGTCGACTTGCCGGCGCCGTTCGGCCCCAACAGGGCTACCAACTCCCCCTCCGCAACATCGAGCGTCACGCCTTTGACCGCTTCGACAAGGTTCTTCCCCTGCGAGAAGTGCTTGGTGAGCGACTTCGTCTCGATCATCGGACTGCTGTGATTCATGATTGAGCCCCACATTTCTTCTCGATTTCCCGGATGCGGATAAACCTAGAATCAATTGAGGACCGTTACAGTCCTCAATCTCTGCGACACTGAATTTCATGAAGGAGACATCAGCTCGTCTACTGCGGTTGCTGTCGCTACTCCAGACCCGTCGAGACTGGTCCGGCGCCGAACTCGCAGACAAGCTTGCAATCACACCGCGCACCGTTCGCCGCGACGTCGACCGCCTACGCGACCTCGGATATCCGGTGGACGCGACGGTGGGTGTCGGTGGTGGATACCGTCTCGGCGCCGGGGCCGAGATGCCTCCCCTTCAACTCGACGACGAAGAAGTACTTGCGGTGGCGTTGTCATTACAGTCCGGCGCCACCGGCTCGGTAGTCGGCATCGGCGAGGCCTCGATGCGTGCTCTTGCCAAGCTCCGCCAGATCATGCCGCCCCGGCTGCGCTACCGCCTGGAATCGCTGCAGATCGATGTGGTGCCGCGTGAACCGGCCACAAGCGCAGTGGACGCGTCCATCCTGTCCGCCATCGCATCGGTGTGCCACAACCACGAGCGACTTCGGTTCGACTACGCCACCCATGACGGCACGCAGAGCCGCCGCGAAGTGGAGCCGTACCGCCTCGTGCGGTCGGGCGTGCGGTGGTACCTGGTGGCGTGGGATCTCTCACGGGAAGACTGGCGGTCATTTCGCGTCGACCGAATGGAACCCAAAATTCCTACCGGACCACGTTTTTCGCCTCGAGAGCTACCTCAGGGCGGGGCAGCGGAATTCGTGTCCCGAGGAGTCGCCCGCGCCTTTTCGTCCACGCGCGCAACAGTTCTGCTCCATGCGCCCATCGAACAGATCGCGCCGATGGTCAGCGATCAGTGGGGATCAGTGGAATCCGACGGCGAAAATCGCTGCGTCATAGCACTTTCCGGAAATTCACTGCGCTCCGTCGCACAATGGCTGCGGGCCTTCGAGGTGGACTTCACAGTGCTGAATCCACCCGAGCTACGCGCGGAATGTCGAATGATCGCCGAGGAGCAGGCTGTGATCACCGCCCGCTATCGTAAGGCCTGACAACACTTTTCATTCGGATACAACAAAACCCCAACCCAAAAAGAGTTGAGGTTTTGTCGAGTACGTCATGCGCCGGTTGCCCGGCTCACATGGACGTCTTAGACGACGGTAACGCCGGTGGCCTGCGGGCCCTTGTTGCCCTGACCGATCTCGAACGCAACACGCTGGTTCTCCTCGAGCGTGCGGAAGCCGCCGCTCTGGATCTCGGAGTAGTGAACGAAGACGTCAGCGCTGCCGTCTTCGGGAGCAATGAAGCCGAACCCCTTCTCGGAGTTGAACCACTTCACGATGCCCTCTGCCATGTAAATCTCCTCTAACACAGTGTCTACAGGCTGTCACTGCGACCGCCCGGGTCACTTACTACGACCGTTCTGAGACAAATCCGTGGAGGATGTCCAAACGCTCGCAACTTAACCATTTGCGAGCGTGGAAACACAAACACAAACACTTACGACCAACACAAGTAGATCATAGATCCTCGACTTTGTCTCGCTCGAGTGTCAGATCACAGTCCAGCCCATTGACAGGCATACCCCCTGGGGGTACCTTGAATCTCGAAGCGATACCTACACGGGGTATCCGTACAATAGAGCCAGTCAACCGAAGGGATCTCCCATGACCACCGCCGAATACACCGTTTCCGGAATGACCTGCGGACACTGCGTCGGATCCGTCAAGGAAGAGATCGGCAACATCGCCGGAGTGACCGCCGTCGACGTCGATCTGGCCAGCGGCCGCGTCAGCGTCACGAGTGACGCACCCGTATCCGCAACCGACATCGCCGCGGCAGTCGACGAAGCCGGCTACGCCGTCGTAGACAGCTGACGGCCATGCGCACATCGGCAACACTTGCCGCCTACGCCGGAGGCCTTGTCGTCGTATTCGGCGCCGCCTTCGGCGTGGGGGCGGCCGTCGGAAACCCTGTCGAGAGCCCGAGCCACGCGCCGGCGTCCAGCACATCGAACACGCCCGCACCCCATGAGGAAGGTCACCGATGAGTACACCCACCACCGTCGGTAGCGTCGAACTCGCCATCACGGGAATGACCTGCGCGTCGTGCGCCGCTCGAATCGAGAAGAAACTCAACAAGATCGACGGCGTCAGTGCCACGGTCAACTACGCCACGGAGAAGGCCAAGGTCTCGTACCCCGACACCGTCGGGGTAGATGAACTGCTCGCCACCGTAGAAAATGCGGGCTACTCGGCAGCGCTCCCCACGCCGCCTGCCACCACCGCCGACGCAGACGTGGAGACCCCACAGGATCGTGACCTCCGCGAACTGCGCACCCGGCTGATCGTCTCGACCCTACTCTCGGTTCCCGTCATCGCGATGGCGATGATCCCCGCACTTCAGTTCACGAACTGGCAATGGCTCTCGCTCACACTGGCGGCCCCTGTCATCGTCTGGGCGGCTCTGCCTTTCCATCGCGCCGCCTGGATCAACCTCCGGCACGGCGCAGCCACGATGGACACCCTCATCTCCATCGGCACCATTGCCGCGTTCCTGTGGTCGCTGTACGCGCTGTTCTTCGGCACAGCCGGCGAAGCCGGGATGAAACACGCGTTTTCGCTCACCGTCGACCGAATGGACGGCACCGCCAACATTTATCTCGAGGTCGCCGCAGGTGTGATCACCTTCGTGTTGGCCGGACGCTACTTCGAGCACAAGTCCAAGCGCACCTCGGGTGCGGCGCTGCGTGCACTCATGGAACTCGGCGCAAAGGACGTTGCAGTCCTGCGAGACGGTGCCGAGGTCAGAATCCCGGCCGAAGATCTTGTCACCGGCGACGTCTTCATCGTCCGCCCAGGTGAGAAGATCGCCACCGACGGAGTCATCACCGAAGGCCGCTCCGCCGTAGACCTGAGCATGCTGACCGGCGAATCGGTGCCCGAGGAGGTAGGCGTCGGCGACAGCGTTGTCGGAGCCACCGTTAACGTAGGCGGCACCCTGTCCGTCCGGGCCACCCGAGTCGGCAGCGACACGCAACTCGCCCAAATGGCAGCACTTGTCGAAGACGCACAGAACGGTAAGGCTGACGTTCAGCGTCTCGCCGATCGCATTGCGGGCATCTTTGTTCCGATTGTCATCGCGATTGCCGTTGCCACACTGGGTTACTGGCTCGGTAGCGGCAACGGAATCGAGATGGCGTTCACCGCGGCCGTCGCCGTCCTGATCATCGCCTGCCCCTGTGCGCTCGGATTGGCAACACCCACCGCACTGTTGGTCGGCACCGGTCGAGGCGCCCAGATGGGAATCCTGATCAAGGGCCCCGAAGTGCTGGAATCGACTCGCGCAGTGGACACCATCGTCCTCGACAAGACCGGCACCGTCACCACCGGCCAGATGACTCTGCTCGACACCATCGCAGCCGACGGAACGAGCATCGATGACGTCTTGCGTTTGGCGGGCGCTCTCGAACATCGCTCCGAGCACCCGATTGCTGCGGCAATTGCCAAGGGTGCCAAGGAAACAGTGGGCGAACTTCCCGCGGTCTCCGACTTCGTGAACGTCGCCGGACGAGGCGTTCAGGGAATGGTCGACGGCCACGCTGTAGTAGCCGGCCGTGAGGCATTGCTCGAAGACTGGGCTATGACGTTGCCCGAGAACCTGCGGGCTGCAAAGATCGAAGCAGAAAAGGCGGGCCGCACCGCCATCGCAGTCGGCTGGGACGGAGCGGCACGCGGCGTCCTCGTGATAGCCGACGCCGTCAAGGACACCAGCGCCGAGGCGATAGCGCAGTTGAAGGCACTCGGCCTCGAACCGATCCTACTGACAGGCGACAACAAGACCGTCGCCCGGACCGTCGCAGACCAGGTGGGCATCAGCACCGTATTTGCCGAGGTCATGCCAGCCGACAAGGTCGACGCCGTCAAGAAACTGCAGGCGGAGGGACGCGTCGTGGCCATGGTCGGCGACGGCGTCAACGACGCGGCGGCTTTGGCTCAGGCCGATCTCGGTCTGGCGATGGGTACCGGCACCGATGTCGCAATCGAAGCCAGCGACATCACACTGGTTCGCGGTGACCTTCGCTCGGCAGCGGATGCAATCAGGTTGTCTCGCAAGACACTGAAAACAATCAAGGGCAACCTGTTCTGGGCCTTTGCCTACAACACGGCAGCTATCCCCCTCGCGGCGGCGGGACTGCTGAACCCGATGCTGGCCGGTGCCGCGATGGCATTCAGCAGCGTGTTCGTGGTGAGCAACAGCCTGAGGCTGCGCCGGTTCAAGTAAGGGGCCTTCGGCCCCTGTGCGCCTTTTTGGTAGCGATGGCTATCAGAAAGGCGCACAGGGTTATTCGACTCCTGCCAAACGCACAAACGCCGCTGCGTCGAGCATCTCGCCACGCGTCTGCGGCTCGATTCCGGCAGCAAGGAGCCTGCGCTCCGCTTCAGCCGGCGAACCCGCCCAACCACTGAGTGCTGCTCGCAAGGTCTTGCGACGCTGAGCAAAAGCTGCGTCGATCGCGGCAAAAACACGCTTGCGGTGCTGCTCGTCCATCGGCCACGGCGGCTCGGCGTAACGGTCGATCCGTACCAGACCGGACTCCACCTTGGGCGCCGGCCAGAACACATTGCGACCCACGGCGCCGGCACGGCGGACCTCACCGAAGAAATTGGCCTTGACGCTCGGGACGCCGTAGATCTTGCTTCCCGGATCAGCAGCCAGGCGATCAGCGACCTCGGCTTGCACCATCACCAGCGCGGTACGCAGGCTCGGCAGCGACGCGAACAGGTGCAGCAGCACCGGCACCGCCACGTTGTACGGAAGGTTCGCGACCAGAGCCGTCGGCTCCCCCGGGATCTGCGACGGCAACACGCGCATGGCGTCGGCCTCCACAACCGTCAGACGATCTGCCAGTTCAGGAGCGCGCTCGGACACCGTCTTGGGCAGACGAGCCGCCAGATTCGGATCGATCTCCACCGCGATGACACGGTCCACGACGTCCATCAAGGCCATGGTCAGTGAGCCGAGACCTGGTCCGACCTCGAGAACCACGTCGTCTCGTGTGACGCCGGCGGTAGTGACGATACGTCGCACGGTGTTGGCGTCGTGAACGAAGTTCTGCCCCAACTGCTTTGTGGGGCGCACACCGAATTCCTCGGCAAGAGCGCGCACCTCGGCCGGGCCGAGCAGCGCTGCCTGCCCGCGAGGGGTGGCGATGGGTTGGTTCGATTCGGCGTCTGACACAGGTAAGAACTTAACCCAGTCCGAGACGACCCGAGCACGACGGCCATGCGCCCCAGCCCTGGGTACGCTGGGTTTGCGTGGCAATGGCGATCTGCTCCTCGCGGGTCGCGAGGTCGGCGCGGGCAGCGTACTTGAGCCCGCCCTGTCGTTCCCAGGTGTTCTGGTCGAACTGCACGCCGCCGTAGAAACCGTTGCCGGTGTTGATAGCCCAGTTGCCGGTGGCCTCACACTGAGCGAGCGCATCCCACGTGCTGCCGTTCTCGACCGGCGGCACCTCGGTGCCCGGCTTGGTACCGACGCGGACAACCTTGGGTTGCGCGGGTGTGGTGATCGTCTCGGCAACAGGCGTGCGACCGGTTTCGACACCGTTGACCAGATTGACCGCAAATGTGACGTCACGAACGCCGGGCACTCCCGGGTTCTCGACGATCGTTCGGCTCTGATTCATGGTCGGATCCTCGATGCGCTGATCCGGCGGATCGAGCGGCAAGGTCTCCACTCGGCTTTCGGTGATATTGCGCGTCACCGTGATCTCGAGGCCTTCGGTGAGCGGCGCATCTGCTGCGGGAACAACGGTGTCCGCAGCTGCGAGCGGAGTTCCGTTGGCGGTCAAGAACTCACCGACAGTGGGAGCTGCGAGCCGGACATCCGTCGTCGCATGTGCTCCGTCAGTCAGCTTTGCGACAACAGGCGTGAGGACATCGAGCGCTGCGCCGTCCAACGGAAGACGCTGCGAACGTGAAGCCGAAACATGAACATCTGCAGCAACATCGAGTTGCTTCAAGGCATCTTCGACTGTGAGAGCTGTTGTCCACACGGACTTCTGCTGACCGTCGACCGTCAAGGTGATCTCGCGCGCACGACGCAGCACGACGGTGTCACCGTCGGACACGGACGCGTCCGATGCCGGTGCAACAGCGTCCTTGTCACCGATCGAATAGCCCGCATCTTCGAGAATGCCGTCGACGTTGCTCGCCATGGTGCTCAGGCGAATCTGCTCACCGTCGACATCGAGAGTGATGGTCTTGTGGTTGACCACAGCCAGAATTCCACCGGCCACCAGCGTGAGAAGCAACGCGGCGATCATCGAATACAACAGCGGTGATCGCGTCGAGTTGAGCTTCGCAAGCGGTGACATAGGTTCCTGACTTCTGGTCCGGGGTCAGTGCGCGGTTAGCGCAGACCCAATTTGCTTGTGCACGAAGGCCATGCGCCCCAGCCCTGACCGGCGCGAACCTTCTCGCCGATCGCGATCTGCTGCTCACGGGTTGCGAGGTCGGCACGCGATGCGTACTCGCCACCGCCGAATGCCTGCCAGGTGCTCTGGGTGAATTGCAATCCGCCGTAGAAACCATTGCCAGTGTTGATCGCCCAGTTGCCGGTGGCCTCACACTGCGCAATCGCATCCCAGGTCGCCGCATTGGAAATTGCCGGTACCGCAGGCTCTTTGGTGCCGACCTTCACTACCGCGGCAACAGGTTCCTTGACCACGGTCGCAGAAAGCTCAGTACGCGCTGCCTCGACACCATTGACGGTCTTGACCTCGATGGTCGCCGTGCGCTCACCGGGAACTCCCGGGTTTTCGACGACGGTCGAGTCCTTCTCGAGCGACGGATCGTCGATCTTGTTCTCCGGCGCGGGAATCGGCTGGTTCTCGACACGGGTGTCGGTGCGCGACCGGGTAATTTCGACGGTGAGCCCGTCAGTGACAGGAGTCTCGGCGGGCGGAACAACGGTATCGGCCTGCTCGAGCGGAGCATTGCGTGCGGCCAGAAGATCACCGACAGTAGCGGCGGCAAGCTTGATTTCCGTAGCGGGCGCACCGCCGTCCGCAACGTTGACAACCTTGGGGCTGATCACGTCGAGTTCCGTGCGTTCGAGCGGCAAACGATGCGAGCGTGACGCCGATACGGCAAAGTCGTCGGCCACGTCGAACTGCTTCAACGCTTCGTCCACGGTCAGCGCGGTGGTCCACACCGTCTGCTGCTTGCCGTCGACGGTCAAGTCCAGCTCGCGTGCGCGTCGCAGAACGACAGTGTCTCCGTCGGCCAGGGAGGCGTCGGAACTGGGCGCAAGTGTGTCCTTCGGATCCACCTCGTATCCGGCCTTGTCCAAAGCGCCACCGACGCTGCTCGACATGGTGGACAGCGAGATCATCTCGCCGTCGACGTCGAGCGTGATCGTCTTGTGCTGAACCACCACGAGCAGCCCACCGACAACAAGCGTCAGGAGCAGCGCCGCCACCATCGAATAGAGAAGTGGTGACTTCGTGGAGTTGATCTTGGCAAAAGGCGACACAGGAAATCCCAAGGCAGACGACGTTCGATCACAATACGGTAACGGCCACACACCGCTTCGGCAACCAAACGGTCACGAATTGCGACTTTTGTCACGGAATAAACACGGCGTGTCGCAGGTCGGTAACTTTTTACCTCAGTTAACGGTGTACCGATTCAGCGCGGCGCGCAGTATGTTCTCGTCTGGTCATAAGCAGTCCGGCGATCCCGGGCGTGACATACGAAAGCTGGGCGAGAGTGCGAAGAAAAGTCGACAAACCCCGTAACCCGAGGTGGCCGATCCTGGCCATCCTTCTGGCGCTCATCGCAGCGCTGTTCGCTCCAGGCATCGCGTCGGCGCAGCCGGGCCGGACGTACATCATCGCCACCGACGTCACGTTCGCCCCGTTCGAATTCGAGGACGAAAACGGCAATCTCACCGGCATCGACATGGAACTGATCCGGGCCATCGCCGAGGATCAGGGATTCAACGTCGAGATCAAGCAATTGGGATTCGACGCAGCTCTGCAAGCAGTCCAGGCCGGCCAGGCAGACGGCGTCATCGCCGGCATGTCGATCACCGACGCCCGCAAGCAGGTCTTCGACTTCTCCGACCCGTACTTCGAGTCGGGCGTGCAGATGGCAGTGCTCGAATCGAACAACGACGTCAAGTCCTACGAGGACCTGAAGGGCAAACGCGTCGCCGTCAAGAACGGCACCGAAGGCGCCACGTTCGCCGAATCCATCAAGGATCAATACGGATTCACGACTGTCTACTTCGCCGATTCCGCCAGCATGTACGACGAGGTCCGCACGGGTAACTCCGTCGCCGTGTTCGACGACTACCCCGTGCTGGCCTACGGCATCACCCAGGGCAACGGACTCAAAACCGTGACCGAGAAGGAAGCCGGCGCAAGCTACGGCTTTGCCGTCAACAAGGGCCAGAACGCCGAACTGCTCGAGATGTTCAACGCCGGACTTGCGAACCTGCAGGACAGCGGCGAGTACGACGAGATCCTCTCTCAGTTCCTCGGCCAGGACGCCACCTCGTCCGACAACTCCATCATCGGGCTGATCAAGAGCACCTACCCACAACTGCTCAAAGGTCTGTGGCTGACCATCGTTCTGTCGGTCGTCTCGATCGCGATCGCTCTTGTCCTGGGTGCGATCTTCGGACTCTGCCGCGTATCGACAAACATCGTCGTCCGCGGAATCGGTACCGCCTACGTCGATATCTTCCGTGGCACGCCGCTTCTGGTGCAAGCGTTCTTCATCTACTTCGGCATCCCGGCCGCTCTGCACTTCCAGATGTCGGCATTCACCGCCGGTGTCATCACGCTCTCGCTCAACGCCGGCGCCTACATGGCCGAGATCGTGCGCGGCGGAATCCTGGCCGTCGACAAGGGCCAGATGGAGGCATCACGCAGCCTCGGCATCAGCTACATGAAGACAATGCGGAAAGTCATCATGCCGCAGGCAATTCGCACGATGATCCCGTCGTACATCAACCAGTTCGTCATCACCCTCAAGGACACGTCGATCCTGTCGGTCATCGGACTGGCCGAGCTCACTCAGACCGGGCGCATCATCATCGCGCGCAACTTCCAGTCCTTCAACATGTGGCTGATCATCGGCGCCATGTACTTCATCATCATCATGGCGCTCACCAAGTTCTCGAACCGCCTCGAAAAGAGGATCAACAAGTGACCGAAACAGCCGTCAACATGAGCAAGCCAGACACCGAAATCAAGATCGAAGTCAAGGGACTGAAAAAGTCGTTCGGCGACAACGAGGTCCTCAAAGGCCTCGACGTCGACATCAAGAACGGCGAAGTGGTGTGCGTCATCGGGCCGTCCGGATCGGGCAAGTCCACCTTCCTACGCTGCCTCAACCGCCTCGAGGACATCACCGCAGGCACCGTGCGCGTCGACCAGTTCGACCTGACGGACAAGAACGTCGATATCGACAAAGTGCGCCAACACATCGGCATGGTGTTCCAGCACTTCAATCTCTTCCCCCACATGACCGTCATCGAAAACGTGATGCTCGCTCCGATCCAGACGGGCCGTTCCACCAAGGAACAGGCACGTGAGATCGCGGCGAAACTGCTAGGTCAGGTCGGTCTCGCCGAGAAGGCCGACGCCAAGCCCGCGAGTCTGTCCGGCGGTCAGAAGCAGCGTGTTGCCATCGCCCGCGCACTCGCCATGAGCCCGGACATCATGCTCTTCGACGAGGCCACCAGCGCCCTCGACCCCGAAATGGTGGGCGAGGTTCTGCAGGTGTTGCGCGACCTCGCGAAGCAGGGCATGACCATGGTCGTCGTGACCCACGAAATGGGATTCGCGCGCGAGGTATCCGATCGCGTCATCTTCATGGCCGACGGCTACATCGTCGAGGAAGGGAAGCCGGAAAACCTGTTCGGCAATCCGCAGCAGAAGCGCACCCAGGATTTCCTGGGGAAGGTGCTTTAGGGGCTCCGCCCCTGTGCGCCTTTCTGGTAGCGCCGACTACCGGAAAGGCGCACAGGGGGTGGCCAACTCGACGACCACGCCAGTCTCGATCCGGTTCTGCGGACCGACGTCGAAATCACCGAACCTCCGGAACCACCGAGGACTCGCAGCGACCCGTCGATAGGTCTCACTGTCTGCGACGGGCAACCACACGCGTGGGCTTCCGACTTCCTCGTACGTCGTCGTGACCACGAGAATCCCGAGGACTACGCCTGCGGTCCTAACTCCTGACGCCGGCATCCCGCCGTGAACCCAACCGTCGAACCTGCCGGTGTCGGCGCGCGGAGTCAGCGTCCACGAACACTCGTCTCCGACAACCGGATATGGCCCGCAACATTCGATTTCACCCATGTCGATGTGAACGGTGAGGATCTCGACCGAGGATTCCACCGGAGTCGGCTCGGTGTAGCTGTGCGTCCTCACGCCCTCGCAGGAACAGCCAACTCGACGACGACGGCCGTCTCCATCCATCCGCGACTACCACTAACCAGCGACGGCATTCCCCGAAAGTGGCTCGGGACTTTTTCGACGCGAACGTGATCGAGGCTCCCCGGCATCACCCCGTCGAACCACAACGAGTCACGCATCGGGCGCAAAGCCCACGAAGATCCTTCGCCGACAACCGGCAGCGGCGCCCAGCACTCGAATTCCCACGTTTCGATGCGGACTGTGACGACGTCGTAGGGATAGATGTCGTCGGGATAGATGTAGTCATTCATCTGAATACTCCGCGCAGTAGACGGGCCGGGACACGACGGTCCCGGGCGCGGAGTTACCTGTCAGCTCAGAATAGCGCTCAGAGTTTGTAGACCCGCTCCGCTGTCGCCGTCGACGCCGCTGCCAGAGCCTCCGGATCCTCGCCGCGGATATCGGCCAATGCGCGCACGGTGTACGGGAGGCAGTACGACTCGTTGGGGGCGCCACGGAACGGATGGGGCGTCAGGAACGGCGCATCCGTTTCGACGATCAGCTGATCCGACGGCACCAATAGCGCAGCCTCGCGGAGAGCCTTCGCATTCTTGAAACTCACGGTTCCCGAAAAACTGAGCACGTACCCGGCGTCGATGCATGCCCGCGCCATCTCCGAATCCGAGGAGAAGCAGTGGAACACCACTGTCTCCGGCGCGCCTTCCTCGTTCAGCACCCGCAGCAAGTCCTGGTCGGCTTCGCGGTTGTGAATCATCAGCGTCTTGCCCAACCGCTTCGCCAGATCGATGTGCCACCGGAAACCGTCGACCTGTTCCTCGATGGTGGCGCACCCATCGAGCTTGCCGGGCCAGTAAAGGTCGAGGCCCGTCTCCCCCACGGCGACGACCCGCGGATCCGACGCCAACCGCTCGATCTCGGCGCGAGTATCGGCGTCGAGAACGTTCGCCCTGGTCGGGTGGATTGCGACGGCGGCGTAAACCCTCGAATCCCAGTTCGCAGCGTCGACGGCAAAGCGGGCGGCGTCGAGGTCGTCGGCCACCGTCACGACCCGCCCGACGCCGACGGCCTCGGCTCGGTCGACTATTTCGGCCACGCTCGCAGCGTCATGCGCGCCACACGCGTCGAGGTGCGTATGGGCGTCGATCAGAGGCGACAAGGGCTCAGGGGCATCGGGGGCGGGACGGTCTTTGCTCACGCCCGATAGAGTAAGCCCACCATGACTGTGCCTGCCTCACCCTCCCAGACCCCGCGCCCGGACTCCGCTGCCCCGGAAGGCGCGGAACGATCGCCGTTCTACATCACGACAGCGATCGCGTATCCCAATGGCGCTCCGCACATCGGCCACGCGTACGAGTACATCTCCTCGGACGCGCTCGCCCGCTTCAAGCGTTTGGACGGACATGAAGTGTTCTTCATGACCGGTACCGACGAGCATGGTCTGAAGATGCAGCAGACAGCGATCAAAGAGGGTATCGACGTTCGGGAACTCGCGGCTCGGAACTCCGACGTGTTCCAGAACCTCGACAAGGTCCTGAACATCTCGTACGACCGGTTCATCCGCACCACGGACGCTGATCACCAGGTCGCCAGCAAGGCGATCTGGGAGAAGATGGCCGCATCCGGCGACATCTACCTCGACACGTACTCGGGTTGGTACTCGGTTCGGGACGAGGCCTTCTACACCGAAGCCGAGACCACGCTTCTGGAGGACGGCACCCGCCAGTCCACCGAGACCGGCACCCCGGTGGAGTGGACCGAGGAGTCCAACTACACGTTCCGTCTCTCGGCGTACGAGGAGCGGTTACTCGCGCTGTACGAAGAGCACCCCGAGTTCATCGCCCCCACGACACGCCGAAACGAGATCGTCAGCTTCGTCAAGAGCGGCCTCAAGGACATCTCGATCTCGCGCACCACGTTCGACTGGGGCGTCAAGGTTCCGGGCGATCCGGACCACGTCATGTACGTCTGGGTAGACGCCCTCACCAACTACCTGACGGGCGTCGGATACCCGAACGCCGACTCGGAGGAGTTCAAGAAGTTCTGGCCCGCAAGCCTGCACATCATCGGCAAGGACATCACGCGGTTCCACACCGTCTACTGGCCGGCGTTCCTCATGTCCGCGGGCATCGAGCTGCCGGAGCGGGTCTTCGTTCACGGCTTCTTGTACAACAAGGGCGAGAAGATGTCGAAGTCGGTCGGCAACGTCGTCGACCCCATCGCCATGGTCGATCAGTACGGCCTCGACGCAGTCCGCTTCTTCCTGCTCCGTGAGATCTCGTACGGCCAGGACGGCAGCTACAGCCACGAAGCGATCGTGACTCGCATGAATGCTGATCTCTCGAACGAACTCGGCAATCTCGCGCAACGTTCGCTGACGATGGTCGCGAAGAACTGCGACGCCCAGGTACCCACCCCCGGTGAGTTCACCGAGGACGACCTGGCGATGCTGGCGTCGGCGGACGCCTTGCTCGCCAAGTGCCGCAGCGAGTTCGACGTGCAGGCTCTGCACCTCGCGCTGGAAGCCATCTGGGGCGTGCTCGGCGAGACCAACCGGTACTTCTCCAAGCAGGAACCGTGGGTCCTGCGCAAGACCGATCCGGCGCGTATGGCAACCGTCCTCTACGTGACGATCGAAGTGGTCCGTATCGTCGGCATTCTCGTTCAGCCGGTCATGCCCGACGCGGCGTCGCGGATCCTCGATCTGCTTGGCCAGAGCGAAGAGAGCCGTCAATTCACCGACATCGCGGTACGCATCGACGCGAACCGTAAACTGCCTGCTCCGGCACCTGTTTTCCCTCGTTTCGTCGACGAGTGACGTAGCCGTGTGACGCCTTTCGTGGGGTCCGCCGCATCTGGCCTGAGCCAGTTGTGTCGGACCCCACGTGCACACTGCGTCCATGACACCCGATAGAACATACTTTCGAGCCGCTGCCTCCTCGCAGACGCTGCCATGGAACGGAACCCGCGTGTCCTCTCACGAAGTCAGTCCTCAATCTGTCGCAGCTGCCGAGGCCTTGATCACCGAACTTGCCGGCGTCTACGAACGAGGGTGGCAACCTGCCGATCTTGTTCACCTTGCCCGTCGCAGCAAAGATCCCTCGAACGCCGATCTTGTTGCCACCGCCGTCCTACTCGACGCCGCCCGAACCAGGGCCGCCGACCGCGCACCCCTCGAATGGGTCGGGCAACTTGCGTCCATTCGTGAGCAGTTCCCCAATGCCGATCGCATCGCGTCACGAATCACTCTGGACGAGGACGTTTTTCGATCCCTCGCGGCCGGACTCCTGTTCGAAGATCCCTATTTCCTCGTCTCCCAAATTGCCGAGGTGTCGTTGCACTGGACGCGACTCGCGCCGTGGAATCTGTTGCTCGCGCCGCCGTCCACCTGGCCGCCGCAGCGCACCGACACCAGTTACGTGGGCACTGGCGCTGAAGTTGACGCCAAGGTACTCAAGCGAATTCGTGGATTACTCGCCAAAGCCGAGGCCACCAACTTCGCCGAAGAGGCCGAATCCTTCACCGAGAAGGCGCAGGAGTTGATGACGCGGTACGCCATCGATGCGGCACTTCTGCACAATCGCACCGGCATCACCGATACCGCCGTCAACGGGCGTCGCATCCACCTCGACAACCCGTACGTGAAAGAGAAAGTCCATCTCCTCACTGCAATCGGTGATTCCAACCGCGTGCGCGCCGTGTGGTTCAGCGAGGTGTCCATCGCCACGGTCATCGGCACGCCCGTCGATCTCCAGCAGGTCGACATGCTCTTCACGTCGCTACTCGTGCAGGCAACCCGCGCAATGCAATTCGCCGACACCAGCAATCGCGGCGGCTCCAGAACCACGTCGTTCCGCAAGGGCTTCCTCACCGGGTTTGCCAACCGAATCGGTCAACGTCTCCGCGACGCCGGCACCAAAGCCACCGCAGAAGCCGCCGACGCCGCGTCGATGGATGTGGCCGATCTCCTGCCGATTCTCGCTACCACGTCGGCTGCCGTCGACACCGAATTCGATCGGTTGTTTCCCCGAACCCGCAAGGCTCGGGGAAGGTCCGTCGACGCCGAAGGGTGGCACGCCGGCCAAGCGGCTGCCGACGACGCCAACCTCCGGCCGGGAGCACCGGCAGTGCGCCGTTAGCCCAGCGCTAGTCCTTACGAGCAGCCAGCACCGTTTCGTACAGTTCGCGCTTCGACACACCGGGGGTGGCGACGAGGGCGCACGCGTCTTTCAGACGTGCTCCGCCCTCGACCAGGCGTTCCACTTCCTCGACCAGATCGGCCGGATCGGAGGCCACCAGAACAGCACCTTCGAGCACTACTGTGATTTCGCCGCGCACACCTTCGGCAGCCCACGCGGCGAGTTCGCCGAGAGTTCCGCGCTTCACCTCTTCGTAGGTCTTGGTCAACTCGCGGCAAACGGCAGCGCGCCGGTCCGGGCCGAGCACCTCGACGGCGTCGGCCAGGCAATCGGCCAGGCGATGCGGCGCCTCGAAGAACACACACGCGCGCTGCTCGGTGAGCAGTCCCGCGAACCAGGTCTTGCGTTGTCCACCCTTGCGCGGCGGGAAACCGTCGAAGCAGAAGCGCTCGACGGGCAGCCCTGACAGCGCGAGGGCAGTAGTCACTGCGGACGGGCCAGGCAGGCAGGTGACCTTCAAGTTCTCAGCCACACATGCAGCAACAAGGCGGTATCCGGGATCACTGACCGACGGCATACCGGCGTCGGTCACCAGGAGGACGGTTTTGCCGCCGGCAACGTCGGCGACCAGCGCGGGAAGTCGCGCAATCTCCACCTGATCGTAGAAACTGACCACCTTTCCGGTGATCGTGACATCAAGTGCCGAGGCCAGCGACTTGGTGCGTCGGGTGTCCTCGGCCGCCACGACGTCGGCGGTTGCGAGAGCGTCGCGCAGACGCGGAGACGCGTCACCGACGTCTCCCATGGGTGTTGCGGCGAGTACCAAGCGACCAGTCATACCTGACAGCCTACGATTGCCGAGTGACTGTGCAGACGGACGAGCGGCCAACGCCCGCCAGTGGCGATCGGGTAGTGCGTAGTCCAGCGCCGCTCGTACCCGCCCCGGACTTCGGCCCCACGGACCGGTTGCGTGGCTGGATCGTCACCGCCGTGATCACCACGATCGCCGCAATCACCCGGTTCACGATGCTCGCCTATCCCACGGACGCCGGCACTCCCGTATTCGACGAGAAGCACTATGCGCCGCAAGGCTGGCAGGTGCTGACAGGCGGCGGGATCGAAGACAACCCCGGTTACGGATTGGTGGTGCACCCGCCGATCGGCAAGCAGATGATCGCAATCGGTGAAGCGATCTTCGGTTACAACGGCTGGGGTTGGCGGTTCTCGTCGGCATTGGTCGG
This sequence comes from Rhodococcus sp. ACPA4, assembly GCF_002300185.1. Lineage (NCBI taxonomy): Bacteria > Bacillati > Actinomycetota > Actinomycetes > Mycobacteriales > Nocardiaceae > Rhodococcus > Rhodococcus sp. ACPA4. The sequence continues at coordinate 929,252 of NZ_NSDY01000002.1, read as the reverse complement.
AACCTTGATGGTGCTGCTGATCATTCGGATCGTTCGACGGATGACACGTTCGACGCTCATCGGCGCGATTGCCGGCATTCTGCTGATCGTCGACGGAGTCACGTTCGTCTCGTCCCGCCTGGGCATGCTCGACATTTTTCTCGCATTCTTTGTTCTCGCCGCGCTTGGCTGCCTGATCGTCGACCGTGACCAGGTTCGGCAACGGATGGCCACCGCTTACGCCGAGGGTCGGATCGGCGATTCCGAATGGGGTCCACGGCTCGGGTTCCGGTGGTGGCGATTCGGCGCCGGCATCCTGCTCGGATTGGCCTGCGGCACCAAATGGTCCGGGATGTACTTCATCTTGTTCTTCGGACTCCTCAGCGTCGCGTTCGACCTGTCCGCACGCCGCGCCTACCGTGTGCAGCGGCCATGGTTCGGCACCGCGATCCGCGACATCGGCCCCGCTCTGTACGCGTTGGTCGTCATCCCGATCGGCGTCTACCTGGCCAGCTACTGGGCCTGGTTTGCGAGCGAGACGGGCGTCGATCGCCATGCCGTCGGCAACGAGATCGGCGAGGGCGGAACGTGGAGTTTCATACCGTCGGCGCTGCGTTCCCTCTGGTATTACAGCGGCAACGTGCTCACCTTCCACTCGAGCCTGACGAACTCCGCGGGCAACCACCACCCGTGGGAATCGAAACCCTGGACGTGGCCCATGGGTCTTCGTCCGATGCTCTACTACTACGCCGACGGCGAGCAGGTGACGGGCTGTGGGGCGGCCACCTGCGTCAAGGCGATCATGCTGATCGGCACGCCGGCGATGTGGTGGCTGGCGCTGCCCATGTTGGCGTGGGCGATCTGGAAGACGTTCGTTCGGCGTGACTGGCGCTATGCCGTTGTTCTCACCGGATACGCCGCCGCCTACCTCCCCTGGTTCGCCACGATGGACCGTCAGATGTACTTCTTCTACGGCGTTGCGCTCGCACCGTTCATGGTCATGGGATTTGCGCTGACACTCGGCGACGTACTTGGCAAGGCAACGGATTCCGTCGAGCGACGCACCACGGGATTGCTCGCGGTCAGCCTGTACATCGGGCTGGTTGTCGCGAACTTCGTCTACCTGTGGCCCATCTTGACCGCGATGCCGATCACTCCGGAATCGTGGCAGAACCATCTGTGGTTGCCGAGCTGGAAATAGCTCAGGTATCGCGACGAACGCGAGTGCCTCGTCGGACTCGTCGGGTTTGGAGAAGCGCTCGTTTCTGTTCTCGGGCAGCGACGATGATCGGGTCGTGTGACAGATCTCGGTAGAGCGAGAAGCACAGGCCTATCATCACGACGACAAATGGCGCGGCCGCGATGATCGTCATCGTCTGTAAACCCTCGAGCGCTTCGGAACCGCCGGTCCACAGCAATAGCGCCGCGGCGCCACCGGTCAACACACCCCAGAACACCACGACCCACCGACTCGGCTCGAGAGTGCCCCGCTGCGAGAGAGTGCCCATCACCATCGACGCAGCGTCTGCGCCCGAGACGAAGAACACCGCTACGAGCAGCATGACCAGGACGGTCGTAACGCCAGCGAGCGGGAGATTGTCGAGCATCCCGAACAACTGCGCTTCCTCGGAACCCCGGCTCGCGAGATCGATTCCGTCTCGCTCCTCACCGATCCCGGCACCGCCGAAGATCGAGAACCACAACAGGCTCACCGTCGTCGGCACGACAATGACACCCACGATGAACTGACGGATAGTGCGCCCACGACTGATGCGCGCCAAGAACATTCCCACGAACGGTGTCCAGGACACCCACCAGGCCCAGTAGAAGATGGTCCAGGACGACAGCCACTCTCCTGTCTCGGGATTCGACGACGCTCCGGTCCTTGCCGACATCTGGGCGAGGTCCGACGCGTAGGCGCCGATGGTGGTGGGCAGAAGGTTGAGGATCAGAACTGTCGGTCCGAGTACGAACACGAAGAGCGCCAAGATCAACGCGAGCACCATGTTGATGTTCGACAACCACTGAATTCCCTTGGAAACGCCCGAGACTGCCGATGCGACAAAGGCCAGGGTCAACACCGCGACAATGGAAACGAGAAGGAAGACACTCACTTCTTGCATCCACCCGACCACCTGGAAACCCGAGCCGATTTGCAGGGCGCCGAGTCCCAGTGATGCGGCCGTGCCGAAGAGAGTCGCGAAGATGGCAAGAATATCGATGATCTTGCCGATCGGACCTTCAGCCCGACGCCCGAGCAGTGGGATGAAAGCCGAGCTGAAAAGCTGCTTGCGTCCACGCCGATACGATCCGTACGCAATGGCAAGGCCCACAACGGCATACATCGCCCAGGGATGAAGCCCCCAGTGGAACATGGTGGTTGCCATAGCGGTTCCGATACCGCCGTCGGTGCCAGGTGGTGGATTGACGTAGTGCGCCAATGGTTCGGCGACACCGAAGAACATCAGGCCGATTCCCATTCCGGCGCTGAACATCATCGCAATCCAACTGACGGTCCGGAACTCCGGTTTCTCACCGTCCTTGCCGAGTGGAATGTCTCCGAACCGACTGACGGCGAGGTAGATGGAGAACAGCACAAAAGCCGACGCCGCGAGAACGAAGAGCCAGCCGATGTTGACGACGAGCCAGTCGAGAATGCTCCCCGTCACCGAGTTCAGATTGTCGGGGGCAACGAGGCCCCACACGAGAATTGCCAAGACCGCCACTGCCGTTACGGAAAAAACCACGTAATCGGTTCGCACACCTACTCGTGTGAACCCATTCGTCGGTCGGTCCTCGTTGGCACCGGAATTCTGCTCGGAAGGATCAGATTTCGTCACCATAGGACAATACGTTGGTCACTCGCGCGAACAAAAGCAATAGCGAAGGCGGGCCCGACACCTGCCGGACCCGCCCCGAAATACGCCTTACGCTGCGGTTTTCAACCAGCCGTTGCCTTTGCCAATCAATCCGTCCACGCTGATGCGACCGGCTCCGATCGTGGCGATCAGCAGCGAACCGACACCGAGCGCAAGTACCAGTTCGTAGCCACCAGCGTCGACGAAAATGCCGTTGCCCGAGTGCACGATGAAGAAGGCGCCCACCATGTCGAGGAACAGCAGCACACCGACAAGCGGAGTCAGCACGCCGGCAATGAGCAGGATTCCGCCGCCGAGTTCGATCGTGGCTGCGAGAATCGCCGACACCTTGGGCAGGGGCGCGCCCATCATTTCGAATGACGCCTGCGTTCCGGCGATCTTGTACGTGAAGAACTTCTGCCAACCGTGGGCGATGAAGATGATGCCAAGGCCGATGCGAGCGATGAGGAGTCCGAGGTCACGGACGATCGACGAATTCATGGTGCAAGCCTGACAGCTTTAAGTTGAAGCGTCAACTTAAGGCTGCGTCACGCGCCTCTCAACGCGGCCTCGACCATGGTCAGTATCTCGTCATCCGAATATCCGAGCGCACGCACATCTTTCACGAAAGCCGTCGCCGCCTGCTCCGCCTGCGCTCGTACCGGATCACTTCCCGACGCAATGAAGGTGCCCTGCTTCCCGCGGGTCTCGATCACCCCCTGCTCGCCGAGCACCCGATACGCTTTTGCGACGGTATTCGCCGCCAAACCCAGGTCCGTTGCCAGCGCCCGAACCGTGGGAATCTTGGCCCCCGCTATCAGCCCCCCGGTCTGTACCTGTTCGATAATCTGTTGGCGTAGTTGGTCGTACGGCGCCACGGAAGAACCGTGGTCGATCACGATACCGGTCATCACAAGGCATCAACCGCGTCGCGAACAAGATCGGAGCCGGACGTCAGAACCAACGTCTTGCCGACACTCGCGGGCGCATCGATCACCGCCTCGATCACCGCCGCTACATCAGCCCTACTGACCGATCCACGCGCGACCGGAGGCTCGGCCAGAGTTACCTCACCGATCGGATCGTCATCGGTGAGTAGCCCCGGACGAATGATCGTCCACTCCAAGCCCGTACGAGAACGCAGATCGTCCTCGGCGGCCGTCTTGGCTTCGAGGTACGCGGCAAAAACCTCGTCGGTCCCCTCCGCAACCGGTTCGCCGGCGCCCATCGCACTGATCTGGATGAAACGACGAACACCCGCTTTTTCCGCCGCGTCGGCAAGCCGGACCGCTGCCGCCCGATCGACTGTGTCCTTACGCGCAATTCCACTCCCCGGACCGGCTCCCGCCGCAAAAACTGCAACATCGCACCCGGCCAGCACCTTCGCGAGTTCGTCGACGGTGGCCGTTTCCAGGTCGATCACTACGGGAAATGCGCCCAACGTTCGGACCGCACCCTCGTGATCCGGATTGCGGATCAGCGCAACCGGCCGATCACCATGTCCGGCCAGCAAAAATATGAGGTGCTGCGCGATCTTGCCGTGACCTCCGGCAATCGCCACTCGCCGTTCGTCGACACTTCGATGTTCCGTCATCATCCACTCCTCGTACGTCGGTACTTCAGTCCAGCGCACCGGAAGGGGCCGTTTGTTCCCACTTCCCGACCGGGCAGCTGATCACGCCAGGCACAATGACGACCATGGCCTCTGCAACGATCTTCCACAATCAACGGTGCAACACCTCACGAACTGTCCTCGCCCGGCTCCGTGAACACGACATCGAACCGACCGTCGTCATGTACCTCGATACACCGCCTACCCGTTCGGAACTGGAAAAACTCCTCTCCGACGCCGGCCTCACTCCCAGCCAGGCAGTTCGTAAGCGTGAATCGCAGTACAAGGAACTCGGGCTCGCCGACGCATCCGAGTCCAAGATCCTCGACGCCATGATCGAACACCCGATTCTCATCGAACGCCCCTTTGTCGTCACTGACAAGGGCACTGTCCTCGCCCGCCCGGCAGACAAGGTCGAAGAAATCCTCTAGGCATCACAACGGATCGCGGGCGATCGGACAGGACATGCACCGGGGACCACCCCGGCCGGATCCCAGTTCCGACCCCGCGATCCGGAGCACCTCGATCCCCGACGCCTCCAGCCGCGCATTGGTCTCGACATTGCGCTCGTATGCGACCACCACACCGGGTTCAATTGCCAGAGTGTTGTTTCCGTCGTCCCACTGCTCACGTTCGGCAGTCACCGTGTCCAATCCGGTGTCGATGACCCGCAGCTTCCCGATCCCCATCGCGTCGGCGGCAGCCTCGAGGAACGGGTCAGCACCTCGTATGCTCACGCCGTCATCCTCACGCCGAATAGTGAAGGCCGACAATGTGTTCTGAATCGCCGGATACATGACTACGGCGTCGGCCTCCACCATCGTGCACACCGTATCGAGATGCATCGACGCGCGGCGCTGCTCGATCGGCACCACCAACACCGTATGCGCCAAATCGTCGTCGAACACACTGCGCGCCAATGCTTCCGCCCCCGCCGGCGACGTCCGCTCACCCACACCGACGGCAATCACGCCCGGAGCGAGTAGCAGCACATCACCACCTTCGACCGGAGCGGTATGCGATTCGTACGCCCGCCGCACCCCCCGAAACCGAGGATGATGCGCATACACCAGATCGGTGATCGACGACTCCCGCGCCCGCGCAGACAACGCCAAGGACGTAATCACCACCCGCGGCCCGATCCAGAACGACGAATCACGCGTGAACAGCAGATTGGGCAGCGGATCGATCACAAAATCCCCGCCGTGGTGCATCCGCCGCACCAGCGACGTCGACGACGCGTCGATCGGGAGTTCGTCGAAAGTCATACCGGCGGTGAGGATGGACGACAACTCCGCCGGCGGCACACTGCGTAGGTACGACGACAGATGCTGCCCCAGCGAGTGCCCGATCTTCCGTGTGTCCACCGCAGCCGAGATTCCTTGAATCCGGGCCGCACCACTGACCGTCAAGGCTTCGGCGAGCAGGTCCGCAAGCAACAGAACCTCGACACCGTGCTCACGCAGCACCGACGCGAACTGATCGTGCTCGTCCTGCGCCCGATCAACCCACGGCAAACCGTCGAAAAGCAGTTGATCGTTGTTTCGCGGGGTGAGCCGCTTCAATTCGTCGCCGGGACGATGCAAGATGACCGAACGCAACCTACCTACCTCGGAGTCGACACCGAGCGAGACGGATCCAGAACCGTTCATGGATAAACAGTATTCCCGTCGGTGCGTAATCTGATGGCCGACACCAGTGAGAGGAACCACCATGACGGCACCACAGCGACCCGAGAACGAACACCGAGGGGTCGAGTTGTTGCGTGGACGCTGGGCCGGCACCGGTAGCGGACACTTTCCGACGATCGACGATTTCGAGTACTCCGAGGAAATCGTCTTCGCTCCGACCCCCAAACCGTTCCTGACGTACAGCTCACGCACACGTGGCTTGCCCGACGGCCGCCCACTTCACATGGAATCTGGATACCTGCGCCCGGTCCCCGGAAACAAGCTCGAATTGCTGATCACCCAGCCGACCGGTTTTGTGGAGATCCACCGCGGCAGCATCGACGCCGAGGGCACTCTTGCCTTCACACTGTTGACACTTGCGGCGTCACCGGATTCCAAGCCCGTCACCGATGTGCGACGCGTAGTGCGGGTTCACGAAGACACACTGACGTACGACATCTGGATGGCACACGATCAGACACCGCTCACTCATCATCTGCATGCCGAGCTCCAGCGCGTCGACGATTAACGCTCTTTCACGGATTGAGTAGGAACGCTTCGACGGCGTCGTGATCGCGGCGCAACAGATCCTGAGCCATATTCTTCAACAGCCTTTCGATCTGGCCGCCTAGAACCGGAATCTTCACCTCTGCCCAGCCGTCGACGTTCAGCACGGAGCGAGCGTCGCCTGCTTCGGCCAATTCCAGGTCGACCTCGATACGAATAGGCAATCCGTGCGCTCTCCCGGTCACTGATCCGACCGCCCGGCCGTCGGATAGCGGACCCCACCGATCGGCTCGCTCGACACCGAGGCGGTCCGGAACCAGCTTTGCAACCAACCCCGGCAGTGCCGACGATTCGAGCTCGTCGGTTAGCGACACCGCTATCGCTCCGCCTCCGTCTTCGATAACTGCCTTGGAATACAGGTCGCCAAGTCTGATCATCCAATACCGAGTATCTGTCAATGCCGCATGAACCTTCTCGGGCGGAAAGTTGAATTCGATACCAAACCGAAAACTCTTTGACATTTGGTGACCTTGGTCCCTATGCGAGTTGGCACTGGTTCTGAAAGGCAGCTAATTACGAGCGCGGTAACAGCTTGGCGAACTGGTCATTCGCTTTCTGCATAACAAATTCATAGGGCGGAGAGAACTTACGAGCCCACCAATAACCGAACCTGATGTCATTGGATGTATAGACCAGATATCGATTCTTCTCGATACCGGAGACAATGCACTCCGCCACTTTCTCCGGCGAAACCGCACGCTTCTCGAAGCGATGCACCAATGACTTGACTCGCGGGTCGTCCCGATCGATGCCCGCGATGTCGACGGTGCCCACCAATGGAGTCTTCACCCCACCCGGAACAACGAGGCTCACACCGATGCCGTGACGCTTCAGATCGAACCGAAGTACCTCCGAAACGCCTCGTAGCCCGAACTTGCTGGCGCTGTATGCCGCATGCCAGGGCAGAGCCAGCAGGCCGGCGGCCGACGAGACATTGACCAGATGACCGCCCTTTCCGGCGCGGATCATCGGCGGAATGAACGTCTCCATGACATGAATGGGACCCATGAGATTGACGTCCACCATTGCTCGCCAGTGACGATGCTCGAGGTTCTCGATTGTTCCCCAGGCCGATATGCCTGCAATGTTCATCACGACATCCATCGATCCGAACTGCTCGGCCACTTCTGCGCCGAATTTGGAAACGGCGTCGTAATCGGAAACATCGAATGCCTCCGCCACACTGACGGTACCGCCGGCCGAGGACACCATTTCGACGGTCTCATCAAGACCGGAACCGTTGATATCCGTGAGAAACAACTCTGCCCCGCCAGCGCCCGCCGCAATCGCTGTAGCTCGACCGATACCGCTACCCGCACCCGTGATCAGGCACTTCTTTCCATCGAGCGACCTTATCGACATGGCTTTACACTCCCCCGCGGTAGCACTGTGGACATGCAGGGAAGTGTACGCACGCAGCATCTAGCGGCAGGGGTTATGTCCGCTTCATTCCAAGCCGAAGTTCTCGGCCCAGCTGCGCTACAGGCGTTGCGCCATCTGATCCTGGTAGTCACGCATGGTGCGCTCGATTTCGTCTGCCGCGTCGCGGTCTCCACGCTTGCGCGCATCGAGGGCACGATCCTGGAGCGCGCGAATCGCCCGGCGTAACTCTTCGTCACTCATGATGTGTTTCATGTCACAATCTTGCGCCAACTATCAGGCCATGGCTAGTGGCGAACGTCGTTACGACGAGCCACAGACGCCCGTATCCGACAAACTTCGTGCCACATTTGAGCAAATCGGGGCAAAGGTCCCGACAATACGCACTCCAGAGGTGAACTGGAGTCGACCGAGGCCTGAACTGCGATTATTCACACAGTAAGAACCACCAAAACCGGGTTAACGTATAGCTACTGCAGGCAAAACGGGTAAACGGTTCGTTATGGTGACAATATGCAGCACTGCGGTAGGTCTCTACTGCCCACACAATTGGTCCTATTGCGATATCGAGCGGCCCGAAATTACCCGCGAACTCGACGGAAGCATCCCCCGAGTTCCCATAAATACCGAACTCAACTTTGCACCCAAAGCCCACCGAATGGACTACAGCGAGCTACCAATCGGTTATCCGCGTGATATCGTGGGATTCGCTGAACGAACAATCGCTGATAGAGAGGATTACGGGGCGGTTCACAATGGCTGACTTTGCAGAACGACTGAACAAACTGTTCGACAGTGTCCATCCTCCCGGGCGCAAGCCCCACACCAACGCCGAGGTCGCCTCCGCGTTGATCGAGGACGGCCACCAGATCTCCAAGCCGTACATCTCACAGCTCCGCTCGGGACAACGCACCAACCCGTCGGACGAGACTGTCGCTGCTTTTGCGCGCTTCTTCAAGGTGAAGCCCGACTACTTCTTCAACGACATCTACGCCGCGAAGATCGATCACGACCTCGAACTGCTCGCACAGCTCCAGGGTTACGGTCTGCGTCGATTGTCGAGCCGAGCGTTCGATCTGTCTGAAGAGTCGCAGAACCTTCTCACGACTATGGCCGAAAAGCTCCGTGCAAGCGAAGGACTACCCGAAGTCCCACCAGACGCGTCACGTTGACGCGAGGCTAGGGCTGTCCCTAGACGACACTGAGCAGGTCGATCGACACCTATCGGCCTGCTTTTGTCGTATTCGGCTGGGCTTCGAACTTTTCGTAGTCCCTAGCCAGAACCAAGACCCATCTCCTGGCGGACATACCGTCAGGAGGCGCAATCCAACGGGTATCGAGAACATCTGATTCCAGTGGATTCACAATCCACTCCGTCAATATCTCGGAATGCGTGGCGAGCGACCTCGGCGGCTCCCTTCCACCGACGTCGAACAACCCGGCACCTGCCTGGATGTACATGGCGTCCATGATCTGCGCGATCATGTCCGACGCCTTGAGCACTGTTGTGGTTGCCGCACTGTCGACATCCACAACCTCCGGGAATCGCTTCACCAGCAGACCGTGTATGCCCCCTAAACGCTTCAGGTCCAAGCGCGCTCGCACCCATGTCTCGGTCAACATCCACGTGATGCCCAGCGCGATCAGCAAGCCCGCCACCGACACGAATTGCACGCCGGCGCCGGACCAGATACCCGACTCGAGTGCGTTCGCCCCACGCACCGACTCGACCAGCATGACCACGACAACAATCAGCAGAATCATCGAACCCACGACGATGAGTCCGATTCCGCGGCCCAACGGCGCCCACGCAACGTGCCGCAGTCCGGTCGAGATAACCAACGCCAGCGCGACAACCACAAAGAGCAAAGCCGGCATCGGATAACCGACGCCCACGGAAATCGACACAAGCAAGCCGACCGTATACAACACGATCGCCACGACGCGCATCGCAGAACGCGTCATCACAGGCCACGCAGACACCGCGCCAACCGCGCTTGCTGCCGACAAGAACACCCACAACACGACAACAACCATCGCTGAAAAGTGCTGATCAGGCGCAATTCTGTCCACGATGTCCCACACCCCGGGGACAAGCACCGTAGCCATCAACGCAACACCGAATCCGGCGATAACCATGGCCGTACGCAGCGGCGTGGCAACTCGCGCCACCACGCGCCCAAGCCTTGCACCTGCTGCGATCCACACCACCAAGGCAATTGCCCAAGCGATCATCCGATCGCCTCGTCGTACCGCAGCACCGACAACGGCGTCCCACGACCGCTCATCGTCTTCAACCTCATCAACAGCATCGACGCAAAGGTCTCCGCTTCCCACTCTGCAAGGTCATCCATCGGCACCGGCTCGTTGCGGCGCAGCGATCGCTGGCTGAGCATGTACGCGATCAGATCATCGCTGGCTTCCAACGTCGCCTCCGCGATCTCCGCCCCTTCATGCCGAAACACGATGTGCCCCAACTCATGTGCAAGAGTTCGCTCGACATTGGGTAAGCCCGGTGCCAGAACGATAACGTCATGATCGTCGAACGCGCGCCGTTGACCGCACACACCCGTCGCCAACGGAGTCTGCAGATCGATCTCGATCGGCCGCTCACGCTCGAGCGCCACAGCCTCCACCACCGTCAACAAATTCACCGCCTCCGACGACGCAGCAGCATCACACACCGCGTCCACCGCAGCAAGAACTCGACGATGCGAACGCCTGTTTGTCGGCACTGTCCTACACACCTCTTCCTGATCGGGGTGCCAGGAACTCAGCCCGCGCCGCTGCCAATCGAGCCTTCTGCATCGAAGCGCCCCTGAACGTCAATGCGCCTGCACCCGCCGCAACCAACGTCATTCCCGCGAGGCCACCTACCACCGCAGCAGCATTCTGAATTGGTGGCAATCCTGAGGTGAAGACCACCGGGAAAGCTTGCGGGTCGTCACTTTGTGCCGAAGCCGAGGAATTCGGGCCATCCGTTTGCACCGCAGCAGCGATCGGTGCCGGTGCAGCCAAGATTTGAGGTGCTGCCGGTGTGGCGGCGCCGCCTACGCCGCCGGACGGCCCGGACGCCGGCGACCCACTTTCGGCGGACGGGCCCTGAGGATTTTCCGGTCCGGCCGGAGCCGCCGCCACCGAAGTTTCGCTGGACTGTTCTGAACTTGTAGTTGCCTCAGCACTTGTCGACACCTCAGTCGAATTGCTCGGCTCCCCGGGTTCCGTCGAGTCTGTCGTCGTTACGACCGGATCGGTAGTCGTGGTCGTCACTTCTGGATCAGTAGTCGTCGTTACGACCGGATCGGTAGTCGTCGTTACGACCGGATCGGTAGTCGTCGTCACTTCCGGATCAGTGGTCGTGGTCGTCACTTCCGGATCAGTGGTCGTGGTCGTCACTTCCGGATCAGTGGTCGTCGTTACGACCGGATCAGTAGTCGTGGTCGGGACCTCTGGTTCAGTCGGGTCCGTCGTCGTTACTTCCGGATCAGTGGTCGTCGTCATAACGGGATCGGTCGTCGTGGTCACGACTGGACTCGTCGTCGTGCAGTGGTGGTGGCAACCACCGCATCCGTTGCCCCAACCATTGCCGTTGCCGTTGTTGCCGCACCCGTTGCCGCACCCGTTGCCCCAACCATTGCCGTTATTGCCGCAGCCGTTATTGCCGTTGCCGTTATTGCCGTTGCCGTTATTGCCGTGTTTATCCAAGGCATCAGCACTGGGAATGTCGGTGGCGTCGGTGACGGTGGTGTCAGCGCTGGCATCGCTGTTTTCACCTGCACCGGGTTGAGCCGAAACGACAGTCGGAAATACAGAAATAGCGAGGAACCCCACACCCGTCAGGCACAAGACAGCTACAAGCGCCATGACTAGCCGTCGTGGCTGGCTCATCAAATTCCTCCCGACAAAAACGTTCTAGCTGCATGCACAGGCGCAGCGACACAGTGAGATTATCGTCGCGACGTCACGGTCGTTACATGTCCAGAAAATAACTGGCCCACCAAGGATCATGCCTCAACCGGTTCGAAACCGGGTTCGGTGGGCCCCAGCGGCTGTATGAAACTGCACACACCCGCACATTCTTCGCGAGTCGCGGCGATTTGTCGACCGACCGGTCTGTAACAAAACAGGTCCCTCAGCGCTAGCTGAAGGACCTGATCGGTAACTGATTACTGGGTGGAACTGATTACTGGATGGAGCTGATTACGTGGTGGAGCTGAGGGGAATCGAACCCCTGACCTCTTCGATGCGAACGAAGCGCGCTACCAACTGCGCCACAGCCCCTTGCCACCGCCCGAAAGCGTGTGCTCGGCAACTCTAGCAGGACCGAAGTCCGAGCCTCGAGTTACCCGCCTCCGAAACGATGAACGTTTTACTGACCCGATGCGCGTCGCATTTCCGACTGCATCGGCACTTCCTCGTAGTGATCGAGGTGGTCGAACGCCGGGTCTCCGTCGTCAACTTCCAGGACTACTGCGCCCGGTCGGCGCAGACGAGAAGGAATCAGGCGCAATTCCTCGTCTGTGTGTGATTCGACGCCCAGACGTGAACGGTTGAGCCGTTCAGTGCGACGGCGGCGAATTTCCTGCTCGATGCGCACTTGCCGGCGCAGATATGCCAAGTAGCCGACGAGACCGGCAAACGACAAGGCACAGAGCCACCACACCAGGGGCGAGACGATCAGCGCGAGTGCACCGGCCATGATCGAGACGAAGGCAAGTCCGAGAAGGGTGCGCTGGCGAAACGTGTAGCGCGCTTCTCGGGCGACGGCATCGGCTTCGGGATCGAATCCACCGCGGCCGCGTCGGACAGGCACGAACTCCCTGACCGGGGCACGGCCACCGCTGTAGTCGCTGTCTTCTGCGTGAGTGTCCATCTGGTCCTCCGCGTCGTAGCTGCTGCGCACTGGTTCTGGTTGCCAGTTCGGATCGCTTCGATGTCCGGCTGCCGGTCCGCGTCGCACAGGATTGCTGTCGCCGCGGTGAAGTACGCGAGTCGCAAGAGCCGCTTCGCTGGTCTGACGGATCCGGGGGCGCTTGTTCACGAGCATGGGCACGAGCACGAACAACCAGACGGCCACGAGCCCGATCCACACGAATGAACTAGGCATGCCGCGACCTCCTCCCGATCACCTACCAGCACCTATGCCAGCCGTTGATGAATCAAGGTTAACGGCCGACCGGCTCGCATCGTTGCCGACGCGCCGAACCCCACCTTACTCATGTGTCACACGCGTACCGAACCGAACTGACCGATCCGCCGGAATTTGTCGGAGGAAAAGTTGAACTCGCAATGACCCGGCCTAGCAATTTTGATGACAATTCGGCCGGTAACTACCTTTTAACTAGGGACTTCATACCCAAGACGCACGACCGGAGCGCACAAGCCGATCCACAACTGTGGTGGGAATCTCTTCAATCGTCATCCCCACAAGCACATGATCGCGCCACTGCCCGTCGACGTCGAGGTACCGGCGTAGGAGTCCCTCTTCACGGAAGCCGACGTTGTGGAGCACGGCGCGCGAGGACGAATTCTCCGGACGAACAGTTGCCTCGACACGATGCAATCCCACCTGCGAGAAGGCATGGTCCAACGTGAGCGCCACCGCAGCTGTCGCCACACCACCACCCGTGACATCCGACGCAACCCAATAACCCACCCAAGCGGAACGCAACGCGCCGCGAACGATGTTGCCGATGGTGATCTGCCCGCAGTAATTGCCGTCCAGCTCGATCACCCACGGAAGTATCCGGCCTTTGCGCGCCTCGGATCGAAGACTTCCGCACAACGACGGCCACACGGTGATGTGATGCCGGGCATCCCACGGCGATTCACCGGTCGGTTCCCACGGCTCGAGATGCTCTCTATCCCGAATGCGCAATCTGCTCCACGCGGACGCGTCGCGCAACCGAATCGGCCGGACGGTGACCACACCGGCAGCCACACGAATCGGGCCCAGCTTCTCGGGCCATCCGGGATGGACTGACATCACACCTCATTCGGTTGGAAAGTCGAAGCGGCGCACCGGAAGTGAGCCAGCCGTGACTCAGCCACGTTGGGCGAGAAATGCGACGTCGACTTCTTCACCGATCTGCACTTCGGTGACATCCCGGTCGACGAGTACCAGGCAATTTGCTTCGGCCAACGTCGCCAACAGGTGGGACGACGCGCCCGCGGCGCCACCGAGAGCCTGGACCAGGTACTCCCCCGTTGCCTCGTCGCGCATCAACTGCCCACGAAGGAATCCTTTACGGTCCGCGATCGACGTAATCGTTCCCACCGTTCGGGCCTTCACGATGCGACGCATCGGCTGGCGACGACCGAGCGCGATCCGGATGAGCGGCCTGACCATGACCTCGAACACCACGAGCGCACTGACCGGATTCGATGGGAGCAGGAAGGTCGGTACCTCGTCACGCCCGAGCTGACCGAACCCTTGAACTGATCCCGGATGCATCGCGACCCGCTCGACCTCGAGCGTTCCCAGTTCGGACAGCGCATCGCGGACCTCGTCGGACGCTCCACCGCCGACAGCTCCCGCGATGACCACGATCTCGGATCGGATCAATTGCCCCTCGACAACCTCACGCAACCGGCGAGCATCCGATCCGGAAATGCCAACCCGGTTGACGTCGGCTCCGGCGTCACGAGCAGCCGCAGCCAGAGCATACGAATTCACGTCGTAAACCTGGCCGGGTCCCGGAGTTCGGTCGATGTCGACCAGCTCGCCCCCGACGCTGATGACCGATAGCCGTGGACGCGGATGCACCAGAACTTTGTCACGGCCCACTGCCGCGAGAAGTCCGACCTGGGCAGCGCCGATGATGGTTCCCGCCCGAACAGCGACATCGCCCGGTTGCACGTCGTCACCCGCGCGTCGTACGTAGTCTCCTGAGCGCACCGGCGCAAAGACTCGCACGCGGGCGCGGCCACCGTCGGTCTGCTCCAGCGGGAGAACCGCATCGGCCAACGTGGGCAGCGGCGCGCCTGTGTCGACGCGCACAGCTTGCCGTGGCTGTAGCCGGATCGGCTGACGCGAACCGGCCGTGACCTCACCGACGACAGGCAGGCTCAAGTCGATCGGCTCGCCGTCCTCGCCACGCAGATCCGTGCCGGCACCCGCAACATCGACGCTACGGACTGCGTATCCGTCGATGGCAGCCTGATCGAACCCTGGCAGCGGCCGCTCGGTGACCACTTCCTCGGCACAGAGCAACCCCTGTGCCTCCGAAATGGCGACACGAACCGGCCGGGGCGCAACTGCAGCGGCTGTGACCCTGGTCTGCTGCTCCTCAACCGACCGCATATGGACTGCGTCCTCCTACTTTGTCGCGAAACTCGTGTTACCCGCAGCCCATGATGCCTTGCCACACGATTGGCCGGTCATCTCGATCCTGCGTCAACTGCTGTGCGGAGATGTCCGAACTATCCCTATCGTTCGAGACGAGCAACCAACCACTCTCGCAACGACGGGCCGTAGTCATCCATGTCCAGTGCGAAGTCAACCGCAGCGCGGAGGTAACCGCCGGGATTTCCGAGGTCGTGTCGAGTACCGCGATGAACGACGACATGCACGGGGTGGCCTTCGGAGATGAGAAGCGCGATGGCGTCGGTCAGCTGCAATTCACCACCGGTTCCGGGCTTGATGCGTCGCAGTGCGTCGAAAATGGCGCGATCGAGCAGGTATCGACCAGCGGCAGCAAACGTGGACGGCGCATCCTCCATAGCCGGCTTCTCGACCATCCCGATGACCTTGAGCACGTCGGGGTTGGTGGCGTCCGGCACGATTTCGACGTCGAAGACGCCGTATGCGCTGACTTTGTCCTTGGGAACTTCGATGGCGCACAAAACCGAACCGCCGCGCTTGGCGCGTACCTTGGCCATGGTTTCGAGCACACCTCTAGGCAACACGAGATCGTCGGGCAGAAGAACCGCGATCGCATCCTCGTCGTCGTCGAGGACAGCCTCGGCGCAACCGACCGCATGCCCCAAACCGAGTGGCTGATCCTGGATCACGGAGTCGACTTCGAGGAGTCCGGGTGCCTTACGCACCTTGGCCAGTAGAGCGAGCTTTCCACTCGCTTCCAGCTTGCTTTCGAGGACAAGATCCTCGACAAAATGCGCGACAACCCCGTCTTTGCCGGGCGAGGTCACGATGACCAGGCGCTCAGCGCCGGAATCGGCGGCCTCCCCGGCAACCAGTTCGATACCCGGGGTGTCGACGACCGGCAGCAATTCCTTGGGAACGGTCTTGGTGGCCGGCAGGAAGCGGGTACCCAATCCGGCAGCAGGAACCACGGCCGTACGAAAGGCCTTCTTGTTGCTAGCGACCACGTCTGTCATGCCAACACCCTAACGGCAGCTTGTTACCCGATGGTCAGCACGATGCATATCGTGAAGTGGTGGAACCTCGAGAAAAAGAGCAATGGCGACAAACAGTGCTGGCCGGGCGGCGTGCGATATCGGAGCAAACTCGGAGCACCGAATCGTCGGCACTCACGGCGCACTCGCTTGATCTGACAATCCCGGGGACGACTGTCTGCGCCTACGTTCCGACCAGGACCGAACCTGGAACCACTGACCTGCTGGACGCGCTGGCAGCCGTCGTAGATCGAGTTCTCCTGCCGATCACCGGCGCACCCGGCCCGCTGTCCTGGGTCGAGTACACGGGTGTCGACGCACTTCGCCCCGCTGCGTACGGGCTACGGGAACCCGTCGGACCGGTACTACCACCGGAAACGATCGCGCTCGCCCACACTGTCTTCGTCCCGGCCCTCGCCGTGGATCGGCGAGGCACTCGGCTGGGACGCGGCGCCGGGTACTACGACCGCACGCTGGGATTGGCGTCGCCGACTGCCAGGCTCGTCGCGGTAGTTCGCGACTCGGAGCTCGTCGAACAGCTCCCCGCAGATCCGCACGACATTCCGATGGGCTGGGCGCTGACCCCGACTGCGGGTTGGACCCGACTGGACCGATGAGGCGGCCGCCACCATTTCTCGCGCAGTGGGAATAGACACGTAATTAGCGCTGTTGGCACTGTCACTTGTAGAGTGCTAAGGGCTGCGGTGTCAGAACTGGCTCGACAGCACTCGCCAGCCCTGATGAAGCACTTAGATCACAATGCGGAGGAAGCCCGGTGCCTACCTACTCATACGCATGTACGGAATGTGACAACCGTTTCGACATCGTCCAGTCGTTCAGCGAAGATTCGCTGACGGTCTGCCCAGCCTGCTCCGGCAAGCTCCGCAAGCTGTTCAACTCGGTGGGCATCGTGTTCAAGGGCAGCGGTTTCTACCGCACCGACAGCCGAGGTGGCTCCAGCACGGCCAGCGAACCCGCCAAGAGCGATTCCGCTCCGGCCGCAAAGTCCGAGTCGTCGACCAAGTCCGAGTCGTCCTCTTCGTCGACCAGCACTCCGGCTCCGGCAAAGGCTGCAGCCAGCTAGTTCGAGCACGACTTTCTCCACAACCGCGAGGTTGTCCACAGGCAGATAACGGTAGGGCCGAAAAGCACGCTTTCGGCCCTACCGTTCGTCTATGCCACCACCATCACCGTCCGGGCTGTTCCGCGCACGATCTCGGAGTCACGGCCGATCCAGACCGCAGAATTTCGGTGAAGTCGACCTCACGCCCAGCGTCGTCGACCGCCTGGTTGCGATTGCAAAGCCCAACCGCGCACGAGGCTCGGCAGTTCGAAAAATCGCCGCACTCACTCTTGCCGTGCTCGGGATTGCGCTGCTGTTTCGCGGCGATCCGGACTCCGATACCGTCCGGGTTGTCACCGCGGCCCGCGATGTCGCTCCCGGACAACTTGTCACCGACGACGATCTCGGAATCAGCGAGTTCTCTGCCGATCACCTTCCCGACGGGACGCTTACCGATTTCGCCGACGTTGTGGGCAGCACCGTCGCCGGGCCCGTTCGCCGCGGAGAAATCGTCACAGACGTCCGAGTTCTCGGGTCGCGTCTGGCCCGTGAGTCCACGGGAACCGACGACGCGCGAATTGTCCCGGTCCGACTCGCGGATGCCGCAGTTTCTGACATTGTCCGTAGCGGAGACATTGTCGATGTACTCACAGTTGAGGCCGACACTCCGAAAGAGCAGACAAACGACAACAACCCCACGATTCTTGCGTCGGGCGCCGTTGTTGTCATGGTCACCGCTGCGGAAAGTACACGTAACCAGCAAGAACAGGTGATCATGCTGGCATTGCCCACCGAGGCGGCTACTCGCGTCGCGGCCGCATCACTGGTCAACGCCATCACCGTGACGTTCAAGTAAGCAAACACATTGATGCTTGCTCCTTTAGGATTTTTGCATTCGGCTCTCTCCAGAGAACCGACACGTTCATCTCACACACAATTCGGGGGACACCGAAATGCTCAAGGGATTCAAAGACTTCCTGCTCCGCGGAAACGTGCTCGACCTGGCCGTTGCAGTGGTCGTGGGCGCAGCGTTCACCGCGATCGTCACGGCCTTCACGTCGAACATCATCAACCCACTCATCGCCGCCATTGGTGGATCCGACGAATTGGGCTGGGGAAAGGAGATCATTGCCGGCAATCCCGAAACCTTCGTCAACATCGGTGCCGTGGTCACCGCGATCATCAACTTCGTCATCATCGCGGCAGTTGTCTACTTCGTGCTGATCGTTCCCGCGAACGCGGCCAAGAAGAAGTTCGTCACCGAACCCGAGGACAAGGAAGCCAGCGAAACCGATCTGCTCATCCAGATCCGCGACATCCTCGCTTCCGGTGTAACCGACCCCGACTCCGGCGCCCACGCCAAGAGCTTCGACTAGCGTGCACCTGACAGATCAGGCCCGCCCCGGACATTCCGGGACGGGCCTGATCTGTCTGATACGTCAACCGCCGTGATGCGGCGGAACCTGCCTGCGTAACCACTCGTCATCCGACGAACGGGAGGATCCTTGCGGATCACGCTCGTCGGACGTCGTCTCCGGGAACACATCCCCGAAAATGCGCGCCAAAGCCTCTTTGTCGACAGGCTTCTTTTCTGCGCTCTGTTCGTCGGACAACTTCTACTCAGCCCTCGAGGCTGGACAGTTCGGCGATCACATGGCCCGCCAAAGCCGTCAACGTTGCCATGCCGTCACGGATCGCGGGGCGCGTCGACGCCAAATTGGCGACGACGGTGCTGCCCGAGACACCGACCAAGCCGCGGGACAAGCCCGCTTCGAGCGATCCTGCGGACAACCCGGACGCCCGCAGCGCCTCGGCAATTCCCGGGATCTCCCGATCGAGCACCTCAGCCGTCACGTCCGGTGTCACGTCGCGCGGTGACACTCCGGTACCGCCGACCGAGATCACCAAGTCGACACCACCGATCACCGCGGTATTGAGAGCGTTCCGGATTTCCACCTCGTCGGCGGCAACTGCAACCGTCGCGTCGACGTGAAAACCTGCTTCGTTCAGCAGTTCCGTAACCAACGGACCGATGGAGTCGGTGGTATCACCGTGAGCGGTGCGATCGTCGACGATGACAACCAGGGCGCGGCCGGCCGATGTGGCTTCGAGTTCCATGACTCCTACCGTAGTGCCGCGCCCCGAATCAGTTGCGGTCCGGCCGAAGATCGGGGTGATCGTCGGCCGGTCGCCAACTGTCACCGCCCACCTTGCGCCGGGGCGGTTCCCAGCGTGACGTCGACGGTCTTCTGCTGGCCACCGTCGGTGTACGTGATCGACACGGTGTCGCCGGGAGCGTGCGACCGCACTGCCGCGATGAGCGAATCACCTTCTGCGACAACACGATCGTCGACCTTCGTGATGACGGCACCCTTCGGGATTCCGGCCTTGGCTGCCGGACCGTCAGCGGTGACGTCCATAACCGTCGCACCATCCGCGTTGTCCTGCGAGGGCACCGTCACACCGATCATGGCCTGAGTGGCCTTGCCGGTTTCGATCAACTCGTTGGCAACACGCCTGGCCTGATCGATCGGAATGGCAAAGCCGAGTCCGATCGACCCACCCTGCGTGCCCGACGAGGCTCCCAGTGACGCGATGGCCGTGTTGATACCGATCAACTGTCCGTCCATGTTGACCAGTGCGCCACCCGAGTTACCCGGGTTGATGGCCGCGTCGGTCTGCAGGGCATCGATAACCGTGTTCTGGTTGCCCGACTCGCCGCTGGTGGACACCGGTCGATTGAGCGCCGAGATGATGCCCTCGGTGACCGTTCCGGCCAGCCCCAACGGTGAACCGACTGCAACAACCTGCTGACCGACCACTACCTCGGCCGAATTGCCCAGGTCGATCGGCGTCAGATCATTGCGACCCTCGACCTTGATGACGGCGATATCTGAAACCGGATCGGCACCGACCAGGGTTGCCGATGCCTTGCTTCCGTCGGAGAACGACACACTCAACTGCGCACCGGAGGCGCCGGCAACGTGATTGTTGGTCAGGATGAGACCGTCGGAGGACAGAATCACGCCGGATCCTTCCCCACCGGAACCCTGAGCTGTGGCCACCTCGATCTGGACCACACTGGGCACGACCTTCTGAGCCACGGCCTGCACCGAACCGGCCGGCGCGTTGGACGTGTTGGTTGCTGTCGGCTTGGCAGCGTTGAGCGAATTGGTGACGGTTCCGCTGCCACCGTTGTTGTCCGCCACAATCGCGCCGACCGCACCGCCGACACCGCCGCTGACGAGCACCAGCGCAAGCGCGCCGGCTACCAGTGCCATGCGCTTCGACTTCGGCTTGGCCGGTTCGGGATCAGCGTTGGGTCCGCGCAGCGCAGCGGGGATCGGTCCGCCGGGTCCGCCGGGTCCGGCAGCGCCACCTGGTCCGGCGGGGCCGGCCGGGCTCGCTGCACTCTGATAGGGCGACTGCTGCTGGTGAGCAGCCTCATGTGCGCCGTAGTGCTGCCCGAACGACTGCGTGGGCTGCTGCCCGTAGCCCGGCGCCTGATGCTGCTGGGTCGGGTAAGGCTGCTGCTGCGTCGGGTAAGCCTGCGTGGGGTTCTGCTGGGCAGGATTCTGCTGGGCAGGATTCTGCTGGGCAGGATTCTGCTGGGTCGGGTAAGCCTGCGTCGGCTGGGGCTCGTTGCTTGGCTGCTCGGGCCGGTCAGGCCCAGTGTTACGGTCCTCGGTCATCGGCTCGCTTTCGTCTCGGTGACCACCGTATTGGTTGGTCACAACTCTGTTGACTACAAGACTGCCTTGCGCTGCTGAGAAGCCGCTGAGACTCACCTGTCACTTTGCCCAGAGTTTGCACCGATAATTCTGTGCACCCTGCTCACTTTTCGAAAAGCACTCTCGCTGAACACATTACCCACGGTGTCCAGTTATTCGGCGATCGGACCCGGCTCCCCGGGAAGCACGATCCGAACCAGTGCCCCACCACGATCGGATTCCTCGATCGCAATGGTGCCACCGTGCTTGATCACCACCTGGCGCACTATCGCAAGTCCCAGACCGGATCCCGGCATGGAACGCGCAGCGGTGGACCGGTAGAAACGATCGAACACCAACTCCCGATCTTCCTCCGGAATACCCGGTCCCGCATCACTGACGGTCAATTCCAACAGTCCTTGACCGACTGGGCGCATCTCGACGCGCACCTGCTCGCCCTTGGGACTCCATTTCGCAGCGTTGTCGAGGACGTTGAGTACGGCACGCGAGAGTCCCGCTTGATCGCCGTAGACGAACCACGGCGTTGTCACGGCCTCGAATTCAATTTCGTTGCGGCGTCGACGCGCACGTTCGAGTGATCGTTCGACGACGTCACTGACATCAACGCGCTCGTACACCGTTTCGGGTGCGTCTTCTCGCGCGAGATCGACGAGGTCACCGACAAGAGTCGACAGCTCTTCGATCTGTGCCACGACGTCGGCTCGCAGTTCCGCCATGTCCTCGTCCGGAATTTGTGGTGCCCCTGGCCGGCTCGACGCGATCAGCAGCTCCATATTGGTGCGGAGCGACGTCAGCGGTGTGCGCAGTTCGTGACCGGCGTCGGCGACGAGGCGACTCTGTCGTTCCCGGGATTCGGCAAGTGCCCGGAGCATGGTGTTGAAGCTCTCGGTGAGGCGCGCCAGTTCGTCGCTGCCGGATACGGGGATCTGCGTCAGATCGTCGGTTCGGGCAACGCGTTCGGTGGCATCCGTCAACCGGGCGATAGGTCGTAAACCTGTGCGCCCCACCGTCGTACCGGCTACCGCGGCAAGTATGACGCCGCAGCCACCGACGACAAACAGCACCCAGGCAAGTCGATCGAGCACTGCGACGGTCGGCTCCAACCGCTGCGCGATCACCAGCGTGCTTCCGTCGTGGGTTCGTTGCGCCAGCACGCGCTGGCCTTCGACCGTCCGCAGTGACGACTCTGCGGTGCCCCGCGCGACGGCGAGTTCGGGTTCGCCGATCGGGACGTCGGACCCTGGCGGCTGATACGTATCGAGGTTCGAAAAGACCAGGGCCACACTGATATCGGTGGTGTACAGGGTGGCACCGGTGATGTACCGGGGATCGAAACGCACGATGTTGCTGTCAATGAGAACCGATGCGCGAGTGCGCAACTGGTGATCAACGTCGGCGTACAGCGCACGTGAGACCACCGCATAGGCAGCGATGGCCATGACAGCGACGGCTACCGCAACGACGGACGCGGCCAGCAATGTGACCCGCCATCGCAGCGACACCGATCGGGTCAACGGCATGGGCGGGCGCATCCCGGCCGCCGAGCCGTTCGATGTGGGAGAGGTCTTCGGCTCCGCGTTCTTGCCGAAGGGTGCAGCGATCACGGTGGTGTCTCCCGCAGGACGTAGCCGACACCGCGCACGGTGTGAATCAGCCTCGGTTCGCCGTCGGCCTCGGTTTTACGACGAAGGTAGCCGACGTAAACCTCGAGAGCGTTGCCGGAGGTCGGGAAATCGTATCCCCACACCTCCTCGAGAATGCGCCCACGGGTGAGGACGCGACGTGGGTTGGCCATCAGCATTTCGAGAAGCGAGAACTCGGTTCGGGTGAGACTGATGGATCGCTCGCCTCGCCGAACCTCACGGGTCACCGGGTCGAGGGTGAGATCCTCGAAGGTCATCATCTCGGAGTCTGCGTCAGGATCCGGTGCGGTTCGCCGGAGCAGCGCGCGCAATCGGGCCAGCAGTTCTTCGAGTGCAAAAGGCTTGGGAAGGTAGTCGTCGGCACCGGCGTCGAGACCGGCGACGCGTTCGCTGACGGAATCGCGGGCAGTGAGCACCAGGATCGGGAGATCGTCGCCGGCGCTGCGCAGCCGGCGGCACACTTCGAGTCCGTCGAGGCGCGGCATCATGACGTCGAGAACCACGGCGTCCGGCCGGTTCGCGAGGATCTTCTCGAGCGCGTCGAGTCCGTCCACCGCCAGTTCTACCGTGTAGCCGTTGAAGCTGAGCGAGCGCCGGAGCGACTCGCGAACGGCCCGGTCGTCGTCGACCACCAAAATACGCATACCGACAGTTTGGACTGAAGTGCTGAGATAGGGCTGAGAGGGTCCCGTTCGGGAGGTTCGGCGTGTCGCCGTCAGTCTTCAGTGCGGCGTGGTCCCGGCAGGCTCCAATGACGCCACAGCGCAAGCAATCTGAAGACGGCGGCAAACGCGGTGCCGACCACAAGCGCACCGTTCGTGGACAACCCCCACGCCGAGACTGTGACCACCAACGCAGCGCCGAGGAGCGCCGGGACGGCATAGAGGTCCTTGTGGAGCAGCAAGGGCACCTCGTTGACGAGGACGTCTCGGATCACGCCGCCGCCGATCGCCGCGGTGGCACCGATCAGCGTGGCAGCCAGTCCGCTGGCGTTGTTCTCGAGGGCGATGACGGTTCCGGTGCTGGCAAACAGGCCCATGCCCAGTGCGTCGAGCGCCAGAATTTCGCGGCGCAGGCGGTTGAGCGGCTCGTGCAGGTAGAACACCGCAAGGGACGTGAGGGCGGCCGTTCCGAAGTACGGCCAGCTACTCAGCGAACTGGGTGGGTGGACGCCGAGTAGGACGTCGCGGACGATACCGCCGCCGATGCCGGTGAATACGCCCACCGAGCACACCCCGAAGATGTCGAGACGCTTGGTGACGCCCACCAGAGCACCGGAAGCGGCAAACGCCACGATGCCCACCAGTTCGAGGATCGACAGCAGCACCGGCCAAGGATCGCACGGTCAGAGCCGCTGAGGGTCGATCACCCCGAGTCGAACTGCTTTGACCAACCGTCGGGGAACCTTGTGGGTGTGACCGAAGGCGGTGACCTCGACCAGATCGGGCGGCGTCGCTTTCCACTGGGACCGTCGACTACGTGTGTTGGAGCGGGACATCTTCCGCTTGGGAACAGCCATCAGCGCGCCGTGCGCTTTCCGTAGCGACGCTCGAACTTCTCGACGCGGCCAGCGGTATCCATGACGCGTTGCGCTCCCGTCCAGAACGGGTGCGAGTCGCTCGTGACGTCGACAACCAGCAGCGGGTAGGTGTTGCCGTCTTCCCATTGGGTGGTTCGGTCACTCGTCACGGTGGAACGGGTGAGGAAGCTCTTGCCGGTGCCGGCGTCCTGGAACACCACGGGGTGGTAGTCGGGGTGCAGTTGCTTTTTCATTCGTTTGCCTCTCGGATCGATTCGGTTTCTGCGTAGGGTGATTGGGATTCGTCGCATGGGTCCTCGTGGAACTCGCCGAACGGGTCGTCCCAGTCGGACCACGATTTTTCGTCGGCCAGTTCCTCGTCGGTGACCAGCGCATGTTGCAGCGTTCGGTCGATCTCGAGGGGGTTGGCGTCGCACACCAGCACCACCATCGAGGTGTCGCGGTCGCCGAAACGGTCGTCCCATTTCAATGCGGCCAGTGCGCGTCGCTCGACCGGCACGCCCTCCAGTTCCTCGGGAGTCATGGCCGCCAGCCACGTGTCTGCGCTCGCAACCCGTAGGCCGCTGCCTGCGGATTCCAGCCAGAGCGCTTCCCCGGGTTGCGTCGCCACCCACACTCGCCCGCGCGAGCACACGACGCCGTCGAGCAGGACGTCGATCGCGTCATGTAGACGTCCGGGGTGGAACGGGCGGTTGGCGGTGAACTCCACGAGCATCACGCCGCTGTCTTCCTCGAGCGGTGGCTGGAAACGCAGCAGCGGTGAGTGAGCGTCGGCAAGTTCGCCGCGTCTGGAATCCTCGGGCACTGCGAGGAGCACCTTCTCGATGTCGCCGCCCGCATCGACGACGGGCGCCCGGGGCGCAAGCCGAGCCAGGACAGCCCGCAGACGCGTGTGTTGCCAACTGTCGATATCCGCCATCCCCTGCACGACAAGTGCGTCGGCGAACTCGACCTGGCCGACAACCACCTGAGCCAGTGTTCGATCGTCGTCGAGGGCTTCGTCACTGAGGGCGTCCGAAAGCCAGCTTTCGGCGTCGATGCACGTCACAACGGCGTCGACGCGAACATCTCGCTCGGCCGGACCGTCCAGTTGGCCGACGACTCCGGCCACCACGACGTGCTCGATCGCCCAGCACAGCGCTTCGGGTTCGAGTTGCGGGTCCAGCAGCACGACGATGCGCGCAACCGAACTGCGAGCGTGTAACCGACGCAGCAGCGGTAGCAAATCCTGGCTGAGCGTGCAGGACACGCAGCCGTGCGCGAGTTCGAGGATGGTCTCCCGTTCCGAGACCGTGTTGCCGGCCACTGTCGTTCCGGTCACTGTCGTCCCGGCCACTGTCGTGATTGTCCGTCGCACTACTCCCTCGCGGACGTGACTCAGGTCGTGATGCACCAGCACTGTTCCGGCCCGCAGTAGTGCGCGCGCGGTCGGTGTGGTGGTTTCGCTCATGCCGGCAACCAGGACCAGCGGAGTCCTGCCGTCCAGGATCGTGTTCACAGCGCGCCCTTTCTGGGAATGATTGTCATTACCGAGGCTGAACGCTACATTGATGTCACTCCATTGTCGAAAACGATTGTCATCTGCATTTAGAAAGGAACACCCATGTCGGCTCGCTGCCAAGTGACCGGACGTGTGCCGGGATTCGGAAAATCCGTCTCGCACTCCCACAAGCGTTCGAATCGCCGCTGGAATCCGAACATCCAGCGCAAGACGTATGTATTGCCGAGCGAAGGGCGTCGCGTCACCCTCACTCTGTCCACGAAGGGCATCAAGACGATCGACCGCGACGGCATCGAATCCGTCGTCGCCCGAATCCGCGCACGCGGCGAGAAGATCTGAGCTGATGGCCCGCAACGAGATCCGGCCGATCGTGAAACTGAAGTCCACCGCAGGCACCGGCTACACCTACGTGACCCGCAAGAACCGTCGCAACGACCCCGATCGACTCGTGCTGAAGAAGTACGACCCGGTGCTCCGAAAGCATGTCGATTTCCGAGAAGAGAAATAGCCGTGGCCAAGAAGTCGAAGATCGCCAAGAACAACCAACGACGGGTCATCGTCGAGCGATACCGCGAGCAGCGGTCCGCCCTGAAGGAGACGATTCGCTCCCCGAAAAGCTCCCTTGAGGAACGCGCACGGGCCCAAGCGACCCTGCAACGTCTACCACGCGACGCGAGTCCGGTACGATTGCGCAATCGAGACGCTGCGGATGGACGTCCGCGCGGCCACCTGCGGAAGTTCGGGCTATCCCGGATTCGCGTGCGAGAAATGGCGCACCGTGGGGAACTGCCTGGCGTACACAAGTCGAGCTGGTAAGGAAGTCGGATGGCAGTCAAGCGTTCACCGTCGAAGAAGCCACGCCCCGTAGAGGGACGTAAGCCCAAGAAGAACCCGTTGTTCGCAGCGAAGATCACGCATGTCGATTACAAGGACATCAACTTGCTTCGCACGTTCATCTCGGACCGCGGCAAGATCCGTAGCCGCCGCGTCACGGGCCTGACCCCGCAGCAGCAGCGTCAGGTCGCCGTTGCAGTGAAGAACGCACGCGAAATGGCGTTGCTTCCCTTCACCGCCGCACGGTAGTCACACGTAGAAGACCGGAAAGGCCGCGCAGTCACTCGACTGCGCGGCCTTTTTGTTGCCCGGACTAAGATTCCTGAAGTTATTCGGTCCAGCTGAGAGGTGCCCGCAGCGTGTCGGGAGTTATTGCGGGTTTCACCGTTATTTTTGTTGTCATCGCGGTCGGCTTTCTCCTCGGTCGCCTCGGCACGTTGGGCAGCCAAGGCCAATTTGTTCTCGGCCGCCTCGTCTTCTTCGTCGCAACCCCCGCGCTGCTGTTCACGACCCTCGCGTCGTCCGATCTGTCGGTGATCTTCTCGCCTACGTTGGCGGTCGCGTCGGCCACTGCCTTTGCCGTCGGCGCCTTGTACGTAGTGATCGCAAAACTCTGGCTCGGTCGACCGCTTCCCGAACTGACCATCGGCGCGCTGTCCGCGTCGTACGTGAACTCGGCGAACCTCGGTATCCCGATCGCAGTGTTCGTCCTCGGTGACGCAACGTTCGTGGCGCCACTTCTGCTGTTCCAGATTGTCGTGTACTCCCCCATCGCGTTGACGATCCTCGATCTCACGGCATTGCGGGGCGAAGCCGAAAAACTGTCACTGATCGACACTGTCACCGCTCCGTTCAAGAACCCGATCGTGCTCGCAGGTGCGGCGGGCTTGATCGTCGCGTTGATCGGCTGGGTGCCACCGAGACCGCTGATGCAGCCGTTCGAATTGATCGGGGCAACCTCGGTACCCGGCGCCTTGCTTGCCTTCGGCCTGTCCTTGTACGGCGTGCGCGTGCTCGAGAAAGGCTCGAGTCCCCGCCGGGACGTGGCGCTGGCCTCGACGCTCAAGATCGTCGTCCAACCGGTGCTCGCCTATCTGATGGCGCATTACCTGCTCGGCATCGACGGTCATCAATTGTTTGCGATCGTCGTCGTGTCCACCTTGCCGACTGCCCAGAACGTTTTCATCTACGCGAGCCGTTACCGTCGCGGAATGGTGTTGGCCCGAGACAGCGCATTTGTCACCACTTTGGCATCAATTCCGGCAATCGCGCTGGTCACGGCGCTACTCGCATGACCAGGGTTACGGTGGATGCATGCGCGTAATCACCCTCGCCGTTCTGGCCGCCCTGGCATTGGCGGGATGTGCCATCGGCACGAGTACCAATGCCGGCGTCGGGACCCCGAAAGTGCTTGCAGCGCAGGGTGCTGTTCCCGCCGATTGGGCACGAGAATCGCCTGTCCCCACGGAGGTCGACGACACCGATATCGGCACGATGTTCGAGGATCGGCCGGACATCGTCGGCGCCGGGGAGACCATGTTCGAGTCGTGGTCGGAAGTGGACGAGAATACCGTTGCCGTTCATTTCGTGACCGGAACGCCGGAATGTTACGGCGCGTATACAACTCTCGACGAGACGGACGACGCGGTGGTCATCACGCTCCACACCGGTTCTCTGCCCGAAGCTGCGGACAGGATGTGCGTTCTTGTGGCCGTGTTCGGATCCCTCGATGTGCATTTGAGTAGACCGCTCGGCGATCGCGTCGTGGTCAACGGATAGTCGCACGCCTTTTCGTCACAACTTCTGCGGGTTAACACTCCGTTTTGTCAGGTGTGGCGTGGGTCTCTTCGCGGCAGACTGTGAGCAGTCACCCGTTCACTGTTCACGCGTCGGCTTCTATTCGACTCGAGCGGTGCTCAACTACGAAGGAGCTCGCAAGTGCCTACTCTTCAGAGAGATGTCGCAATCGTCGGCGCCGGCCCCTCCGGCCTGGCAGCCGCAACCGCGCTGCGCAAAGCCGGCTTGTCCGTCGCTGTTCTCGAGGCACGCGACCGCGTCGGCGGCCGCACCTGGACCGACACCGTCGACGGCGCGGTCCTGGAAATCGGCGGCCAGTGGGTCTCCCCCGACCAGACCGCGCTGATCGAGCTTCTCGACGAACTCGGCCTCACTACGTTCGACCGATACCGCGAGGGCGAATCCGTCTACATCTCCACCGCAGGCGAACGCACCCGCTACACCGGCGACTCCTTCCCCACGAACGACACCACCAAAAAAGAGATGGACCGCCTCATCGACGAGATGGACGATCTCGCCGCACAGATCGGCGCGGAGGAGCCGTGGGCTCATCCACTTGCCCGTGACCTCGACACCGTCTCGTTCAAGCAGTGGCTGATCAATCAGTCCGACGACGCCGAAGCTCGCGACAACATCGGACTTTTCATTGCAGGTGGCATGCTCACCAAGCCTGCCCACGCGTTCTCCGCGCTGCAGGCCGTTCTCATGGCCGCCTCCGCCGGTTCGTTCTCGAACCTGGTGGACGAGGACTTCATTCTCGACAAGCGTGTGGTCGGCGGAATGCAGCAGGTATCCATCCGCATGGCCGCCGCCCTGGGCGACGATGTCTTCCTCAACGCTCCCGTGCGTACCGTGCAGTGGACCGAAGACGGTGCAGTTGTGTTGGCGGACGGTGACGTTCGCGTCGAGGCAAAAAAGGTCATCCTGGCTGTCCCGCCCAATCTCTACTCTCGGATCTCCTACGATCCCCCGCTGCCGCGCCGTCAGCACCAGATGCACCAGCACCAGTCCCTTGGTCTGGTCATCAAGGTGCACGCCGTGTACGAGACGCCGTTCTGGCGTGAAGACGGCTTGTCCGGCACCGGTTTCGGCGCGTCCGAGGTCGTTCAGGAGGTGTACGACAACACCAACCACGAGGACACTCGTGGCACCCTGGTCGCCTTCGTCTCCGACGAGAAGGCGGACGCGATGTTCGAGCTTTCCGCCGAAGAGCGTAAGGCCACGATTCTCGGGTCGATCGCCCGCTTCCTCGGCCCGAAGGCAGAAGAGCCGATCGTGTACTACGAATCCGACTGGGGTTCGGAGGAATGGACCCGAGGCGCGTACGCCGCGAGCTTCGATCTCGGTGGTCTGCACCGGTACGGCGCCGATTCACGGACACCGGTCGGCCCGATTCACTTCTCCTGCTCCGACATTGCGGCCGAAGGCTACCAGCACGTGGACGGCGCTGTGCGGATGGGACAACGGACGGCGGCCGACATCGTCTCCCGAGTCAAGGGATAACCCGATCGCAGTCGTGACCGCTCGTTTCAGCGGTCACGACTGCCGGGCAATGATCGCGAGTAGCAACTCCGCTCGCACCCGTGCCACGTCCAGACTGCAGTCGATCAGCGTCTCCACCTTGGCAATTCGGCTGCGCAACGTATGCCGATGAACGCCCATGGCGATAGCCGCTGCTTCCCAATGCCCGTTGGCTTCGAGGAAAGCGCGCAACGACGCCAGCAGTTCGGTGCCGTTGTCGCGGTCGTAGCGATCGAGCGGGGCGATCATCGTTTCCGCCAACGTGTTCAGCACTTCTCGGGTTGAACTGAACGCGAGTAGCACGCTCCCTGTGAGAGCTGCGAATTCCAAAGGCTCCCCACCGGTTTCCGCCGCCGACGCGCAGAGCTGTGATTGCTCGACCGTGTCCGCTAGTGCCAGAACCTCACGTTTACCACTCAGTCCCACCCGCAACGAACGGCGGTCACCGGTCGACACATCTCGCAGCAGCGCTCGAACGAAGTCGACGTCGTCGGTTCCACGCAGAACAACCGTGACCCGGGCATCGTGGATACGTGAGAAGAGTTGCCGGCCGGCCTTGTTCAGGAACGACGCAATTTCTCCCGCGACGCGCGTCGCAATGTCGGGCGTGTCGGCCAGCACCGTGAGACCACGGATCATGCCGTCCCCGTCTGCCGCCGCCCGAATCTGCTGCCACGCCGGCGCGGGATCGCGATCCTCGGTCAACAGCAGGCCAAGCGCGTGCGAGTTCAGTTGATTCTGCGTTGCCTGCAACCTAGCCGGCTTCTCGAAGTCCAACGCCAGCAACGAGTTTGCGTGACCGAGTAGGATCTGGTCGACGTAGCTCAGTGACGACGCGCTGATCACCGCCAGGTATCCGTGAAGTGTTCGGCCGACGGATATCCGTTGCGCCGCGATGGACGCCCCCGAACTCGCGAGGGTGACGCTGCTGGACGCGCCGCCGCCCAGAGTCCCCCGCAGTTCCTCGATCACGTCGTCGGCCGGCAGTTCGGGGTAACTCTCGAGCACCCGACCGGCCACGTCGAGCAACAGGACGGTCGCCGACGTCGCGATAGCGAGTTCACGCACCGTCGAGGCGGTTCCACCGGCGATAACGGCGCGCGTCATCTTCGGCTGTGCCCGCGATGCCCGCAGAACCGCTTCGTATTCCTGTTCGGCCAACCGGCTCATCACTCGTTTCACCACAGCGGCAAAGGGAGTCGGCAACGGCACCTCGATCAACGGCAGGCCGATTTCGTCAGCGACGGTAACAAGGTCGGCCGGCACCTCGGGGTACGAGAGCCCGGTGCCGAATCCGACCGCGGCCACGCCGGCCGCGTCGAGCATGCGGAGATACCGCCCACGTTTCTGCGCTGTCGACGGCAATCTGATGCCGGTCGTGAGGATGAATTCACCTCCGGTCAGCCAACGGAACGGGTCAAGCAGTTCAGTGGCGTGCGCAAACGTGATTTCTCGACCGACGCCTTCTGCCCCGCCTTTCAGTTCCAAAGCAAGGTCTTCCTGCGCCAACATCCACCGCACGGGGATCGTCATGCGCTGGACTGTACAACTCGGCGCGTCGATCCCAAAAGATTTCGACTTTATGGCAGCTGTCGAAATCTGTGAGTCAGCGCACACTTGCTGACACAGCCCCACACAGTGCGGGTTCGTGGCGCTTCGTCTGGACTGCGAACTCGTTCGACCGCGAGAGGAACCGGTACCGATGTCGATCGTCGTACTCGAGAACTACATCAACGGTGAATTTGTCGCCTCGTCCGCGACGGAAACGCTCGACCTGATCAGCCCGGTGGATGAAAGCATCGTCGGGCGTGCTCCGATCTCGACCAAAGCCGATGTGGACGCCGCCGTTGAAGCCGCACAACGCGCATTCGAGACGTGGGGCAAGACAACGCCGAGTGTCCGTCAGACCGCGCTTCTCAAACTCGCCGACGCGATCGAAGCGCACAGCGACGAAATCGTCGCCGCCGAGAGCGCAAATACCGGCCAGGCTCACCAGATGATCGCCGACGAAGAGGTCAAGGTCGGGGCCGATCAGATGCGGTTCTTCGCCGGAGCTGCACGACTTCTCGAGGGCAAGGCGGCCGGAGAGTACATGGAGGGTTTCACCTCCTACGTCCGTCGTGAGCCCATCGGCGTCGTCGGTCAGGTCACGCCGTGGAACTACCCGTTCATGATGGCGCTGTGGAAGATCGGCCCTGCACTCGCTGCCGGCAACACGATCGTCCTCAAGCCGAGCGACACCACCCCGGGCAGCACGCTGGTACTGGCCAAGCTGTCCAAGGGAATCCTGCCGGACGGCGTGTTCAACGTCGTGCTCGGCAACGGCGGTACCGGCGCGACGTTGGTGGAGAATCCGGCCCTCGGTCTTGTCTCCATCACCGGTTCGGTACGTGCAGGCATCGCGGTCGCCGTATCCGCAGCGCAACAACTCAAGCGCGCCCACCTCGAACTGGGCGGCAAGGCACCGGCCATCGTGTTCGACGACGTCGACATCGAAAAGACCGCAACCGGCATCGCCGAGGCCGCGTTCTTCAACGGCGGCCAGGACTGCACCGCAGCCACCCGCGTGATCGTCCACGAATCCATTCACGATCAGCTTGTCGACGCACTGGTGCGTAACGCCGAAAAGCTGCGCCCCGGCGCGCCTTCCGACCCTGATGCGTTCTACGGTCCGCTCAACAACATCAACCACTTCAACACCGTGAGCGACAAGATCGCGAACCTGCCGGCGTCGGCCACGATCGTGACCGGTGGAAAGCGTTCAGGCGAAACCGGATTCTTCTTCGAGCCGACGATCATCACCGGTGTCGCGCAGTCCGACGACATCGTGCAGGAAGAAACCTTCGGTCCCATCCTCACGGTCCAGAGCTTCTCCGACGAAAAGGAGGCGATCGCCCTCGCCAACGACGTTCGGTTCGGCCTTGCCTCGAGCATCTGGACCAAGGATCACGGTGTCACCCAACGGCTCTCCGCGGCCCTCGACTTCGGAGCGGTGTGGATCAACTGCCACATCCCGCTCGTCGCCGAGATGCCGCACGGCGGCTTCAAGTACTCCGGCTACGGCAAGGATCTCTCCGCCTACGGAGTCGAGGATTACACCCGCCTCAAGCACGTCATGAGTTCGCACGACTGAGTCGCCGCCCCTTCCTGCTGTGCGCCTTTGTTAACCGCCCGCGGTTAACAAAGGCGCACAGCAGATTCCTCCAATCCGGAAAAGAGCCACCATGCGCCTTATCGTCGGATACCTCGCCACACCCAGCGGTAAAGACGGGCTGGTCCTCGGGACGCAGCTCGCGCGCAGTCTCGGCGCGCAACTCGACATCTGCATGGTGCTCCCTCCGGACCGAACCCTCCCGGCCAAGATTCCCTCGGAACCCGGCTACGACGACATCCTCGCCGCCCGCGCGCACGAGTGGCTTGCCGAGGCTCGAGCGTCGGTGCCCGAGGACATCCCGGTCGAAGTACATCTGAGCTTCCACGAGTCGTTTGCTCAGGGACTACTCGACGAAGTGGACCGACTGGGCGCGCTGGCGATTGTGGTGGGTGCGTCCGGCGACGGTCTGCTCGGCCGCCACTCGATAGGTTCGGTGTCCACCGAACTGTTGCACTCGGCCCACGTCCCGGTTGCACTGGCACCGCGCGGAACCCGACACTCGTCGGCGTCGGCGATCCGCGAGATCACGTGTGCACTCGGTACCCGTGTCGGCGCCGATATCGTCTTGAACACGGCTGTGCGCACCAGCGAACAAATGCACGTTCCGCTGCGCCTGGTCTCACTGGTGGCGTTGGACCCGCAGAACGATCTCCGCGATCACCGCGACACTGCCGAGTCGGCGAGAGAGCGCGCGCGAAGTCACGCTCAGGACACACTCGACGTCGCAAGGGCTG
This sequence comes from Rhodococcus sp. ACPA4, assembly GCF_002300185.1. Classification (NCBI taxonomy): domain Bacteria; kingdom Bacillati; phylum Actinomycetota; class Actinomycetes; order Mycobacteriales; family Nocardiaceae; genus Rhodococcus; species Rhodococcus sp. ACPA4. Next base: position 895,310 of record NZ_NSDY01000002.1, on the reverse strand, counting down.
CGCTCCCCGAGGATGTTCCGATCGAGGTCATCATCGCCGACGGTTCCACTGTGGAATCGGCAGTGCGTCAACTGGACTGGCAGGACGGCGATCTCGTGATGGTCGGTTCCAGTCGCCTCGCGCAGCCGCGCAAACTTTTTCTGGGCTCCACCGCCGCCAAGATGCTGCGCGTGTTGCCCGTTCCCATGGTCGTAGTGCCCAAGCACGAATTCACCCAGCCGGAGGCACTGTCATGACGAGCAACGAAACTTCGCAGCCACCTGCAGGCAACGAACTGAGTTCCAAAGGTCTCGCCACCGGCAAGATCGGGATGATCTCCGGCGCAGTTCTCGGAATCTCTTCCGTGGCACCGGGTTACACCCTGACCGCCAGTATCGGATTGATCGTCGCCGCCGTCGGCCTCAAGATGCCCGCCATCTTCATCGCCGGCTTCATTCCGATGTTCCTCACCGCGTACGCATATCGCGAACTGAACTCCGATACTCCAGACTGCGGGGCGTCATTCACGTGGTCCACCAAGGCATTCGGCCCGTACGTCGGCTGGATGTGCGGTTGGGGCATGGTGATCGCCACCATCATCGTGCTCTCGAATCTCGCCGCCATTGCCGTCGACTTCTTCTATCTGTTCATCGCACGGGTGGTCGACAATCCGTCGATCGCGGATCTACCGGGTAACAAACTTGTCAACGTCGGCACGACGCTGGTGTTCATCGCCCTGGCCACCTGGATAGCGAGTCGAGGAATCACCACGAGCGAGCGCGTGCAGTTCGCACTCGTCGGCTTCCAGATGGTGCTGCTCGTCGTCTTTGCCGTCGTCGCACTCGTTCACGTCGGTGCCGGAGACGCCCCGGCCGGATTGTCGTTCGACCTCAGCTGGTTCAACCCGTTCAGCGGACTCGCCATCGGCGCTTTTGTCATCGGACTGACCGGATCGATCTTCGCCTTCTGGGGCTGGGACACGTGCCTGACGTTGGGTGAGGAGTCGAAGAACCCCAAGAAGACCCCGGGCCGCGCCGGACTACTGTGTGTTGCAACCATTCTCCTGACCTATCTGCTGGTTGCCGTTGCCGCGATGATGTACGCCGGCGTCGGAGAGGAAGGCCTCGGCCTCGGAAATCCCGAGAATTCGGAGAACGTCTTCGGCGCATTGGCAGACCCCGTACTGGGCGACTGGGGCGGCATGCTCCTCTTCCTTGCCGTCTTCGTATCCTCGGTCGCCAGCCTCCAGACCACGTTCCTCCCGGCCGCACGAACCATGCTCGCGATGGGAGCCTACGGAGCCTTCCCCAAGAAGCTTGCCGAGGTATCCCCGCGGTTCCTGGTGCCGTCTTACGCGACCGTGGTTGCCGGCGTTGTGACGGCGGTGTTCTACACCGTTGTCACGTTCCTCTCCGAAAGCGCTCTCCTCGACACGATCGCTGCGCTGGGCATCATGATCTGCTGGTACTACGGCATCACGGCATTTGCGTGTGTCTGGTACTTCCGCCGGACGGTGTTCGACAGCATGCGCAACTTCGTCTTCCGACTGGCGTTCCCGCTACTGGGTGGCCTGATGCTGCTCGCGGTGTTCGTCATCTCGATCCAAGAGAGCATGGATCCCGAGAATGCGAGTGGCGCTTCGATCGGCGGAATCGGCCTGGTGTTCTTCCTGGGCTTCGGAATCCTGATCCTCGGCGCCGCACTGATGATGGTGATGCGCGTGCGCAACCCGGAGTTCTTCGAGGGCAAGACCCTCAACCGCGACACGGTCGCGTTGCGCGACGAAAGCGATCTCAGCTCGACTTAGGAGACTGGGCAACCAACCCAGCCATCAGCACGCGCAAACCGAATTCGAAGGCGGCATCGGCACGTTCGGGATTTTTCCCGGACGTTGCCAATGCCGCCTTCATCGCGTCGTTCACTTCCGGCCCGGCGGCCCATTGGACCTCGGGCGCTGCCAGATCGAGCGCGGAACCGAGAACAAAACTGTCTACCGTCGTGATCGCGTGGAGCGTCGCCGACGGATCGAACCCACCGTCCGAAAATGCCTGCGCCAGTGCGTTGTACAGACCGAAGGCAACACCTGCTTGCACCGTCTGGGCAGTGAAGAGCGGGATCAAGCGAGGATGCTCGGCATAGCTGCGCCGGTATTCGGACGCCAACGCCGCTACGGTGTCGGTCCACGAACCGTCAACCGATCGGAGGTCGATGCCCGCCATCAATTGAGCTCTCATCAGTTCGACAATTTCGGCCCGCCCGGACACATGGTTGTACAGCGAGGACGGCCGCACCTTCAGTCTTCCCGCGAGTCCCGGCATGGTGAAGTCGCCAGTTTCGTCCACCGATTCGATTGCCGCCTCGGTGATGATTTCGGGCGAGAGCAGTCGTTGCGATGGCCGCGGCATATGTCCTCCTGTAGTGATCCACACCGTTCGGGGCGCCGCAAAAAACAATTCCTCGAAAGTCCTTGATCAATCAGCGCTCACCCACCATACTTAACGAATCACATTCGTTTTACGTTGAACGTCGAACATCCGAGTACTGAGGAAACCCCATGCTGACGATCACCGCCCTCACTCCGCCCGAGTCGCCGGCCGCGACAGCGCAGTCCACGTCTGCCCCACTGCGCGTCGGCCTCGTCCAACATCGCTGGCACGAGGACCGCAGCGACCTCCATACCGAACTGAGCGAAGGCATCGCGGCCGCAGCGAAGCTGGGCGCTTGCGTGGTCTTCCTCCCGGAGCTGACGCTCAGCCGCTACCCGGCCTCCACCCCCGCCGCCGACAATCCCGGACGCCAAGCGGAAGACCTGCTCACCGGACCCACGCTCGCCTTCGCAGCCAAGGCTGCCGCCGAGAACCAAGTACTCGTTCATGCGTCGCTGTACGAGCGCAGCGAGGCCGAGGACGGACTGGGCTTCAACACCGCGATCCTCGTCTCGCCCGCCGGTGAACTTCTCGGGAGAACCCGCAAGCTCCACATTCCGGTGACCGCCGGGTACTACGAGGACACGTACTTCCGAGGAGGCCCGGCGCAGGACGCGTACCCCGTTCACGAGGCACTCGGCGCCAAGTTCGGACTCCCGACGTGCTGGGACGAGTGGTTCCCCGAGGTCGCGCGCGCTTACTCACTCGCCGGTGCACAGGTCCTGGTGTACCCCACGGCGATCGGCTCGGAGCCCGATCACCCGAACTTCGACACCCAACCGCTGTGGCAGCAGGTGATCGTCGGAAACGGTATCGCGAACGGCACCTTCATGGTTGTCCCCAACCGCCACGGCAGCGAAGGTCTCATCACCTTCTACGGTTCGTCCTTCATCTCGGACCCGTACGGACGCATCCTCGTTCAGGCTCCCCGTGACGAATCCGCTGTGCTGGTAGCCGATCTCGATCTTCAGCAGCGCGAGGACTGGCTTGCACTGTTCCCGTTCCTGGCCACTCGCCGACCCGACACCTACGCGGCCCTGACCGCACCGGTGAACACCGCGGGAGCCAACTGATGACCTGGCGTATGCCCGCGGAAAGTGAACCGCACGAACGTACCTGGATGGCCTACCCCAGCGCCGGATACTCCCTTGGGGACACTGCGGAGCAGCAGCACGAAGCGCGGTCGACGTGGGCTGCAGTTGCTCACGCCATCGCAGAATTCGAGCCGGTCACCGTCGTCGTCGACCCGGCGGAGGTCGAAGAAGCACGAAAGTACCTGTCCGAGAAGATCGATATCGTCGAAGCGCCGCTCAACGACGCCTGGATGCGCGACATCGGACCCACATTCGTGTTGTCGGACGACGGCCGTCTCGGCGGCGTCGACTGGGTGTTCAACGGCTGGGGCGCACAGGATTGGGCGCAGTGGGACAAGGACTCGAAAATCGGAGCGTTTGTCGTCGAACAATCCGGCGCCCAGTTGATCGACTCACCACTCGTCAACGAGGGCGGCGGCATTGCGGTCGACGGCCTCGGCACCGTGTTGGTCACCGAAACCGTCCAACTCGATCCGGGGCGCAATCCCGATCTGACAAAGGCAGACATCGAGGCCGAACTCGCCCGCACCATCGGCGCCAAGCACGTGATCTGGCTGCCGCGCGGCTTGACTCGCGATCAGGAGACCTACGGAACCCGCGGACACGTCGACATCGTCGCTGCCATCTCGTCCCCCGGAGTGGTACTGGTCCACGACCAGCGCAACCCCATCCATCCGGACTACGCGGTCAGCAAGACGATCATCGAGTTGTTCGAACGCTCGACCGATGTCGGCGGACGGCCGTGGAAGGTCATCCGTGTTCCCGCTCCCGAGATCCTGCGCGACGACGAGGGATTCGTCGACTACAGCTACATCAACCACCTCGTGGTCAACCGCGGAGTGATCGCCTGCAGCTTCGACGATCCAGCCGACGCGGAAGCGGTCGAGATTCTTGCAGCCGCCTATCCAGGACGCACCGTCGTCACCGTCGACGCGAGGCCTCTGTTCGAACGCGGCGGCGGCATCCATTGCATCACCCAGCATCAGCCGGCCGAGCAAAACTAGTGACGGCCCCGCATGTAGTCGCTCACCACGGCTGCGCCGAGGCCGTCGACATCAGGAGCTATGACGCGTCCGCCCACCCGGTGCGCCATTCGGTCGACCACCCTGGCCAGACCAGGATCCTCACCGAGCCGGAAGAACGTGACCTTGGCGCCCAGCCTGGCCACCGCGTCGAGTGCACGAACTGTAAGTCCCAGGGTTCGCGCACTCGGCGGGTAGTCGAACCGTGCTTCTCCGTCCGCTTCGAGATGAGCCGTCGGCTCACCGTCGGTGACGATCAGCACCACCGGCTGCGCGTTGGAATGGCGTCGAAGGTGCCTGGCCGCCAACAAGAGTGCATGGTGGAGGTTGGTTCCCTGATCCCACGCGCCGTCCAGTCCCGCCAACTCCGACGGGTTCAACACATGCGCGTGGCGCCCGAAGGCGATGAGTTGCAGTTCGTCACTGCGGAAGCGGGTACTCACCAGATGATTGAGCGCCAGCGCGGTGCGTTTCATCGGTACCCAGCGATCCTCCATCACCATGGAGAACGACGTGTCCACCAACAACGCGACGGCAGCCTGACTACGCTGCTCCGTTTCGGCAACTTCGACGTCGACGACACTCAGCCGCACCGGCATTCGGCCCGGGTCACGCAGCACAGCGTTGGTGATCGTTCTCGTGACGTCCCAGGGTTCTGTGTCCCCGAATTCCCATTCTCGGGAAGCTCCGGTCGGTTCGCCCATCGAGCCGGCCCGACGCGTATCTCGTTGTCCGTTTCTGGATGACAACTGACCGGCAACGTCGCGCAGTGCCGTCTGTCCGAGTTGGCGCATTGCCTTGGGCGACAAGCGCCATTGGCCGTCGGGTGCCCGATCGAAGAAACCCTGTTCCTGCAAGGCTTTTTCGAGGTCGGCCAGGGTGCGAGCGTCAGCTGCGGCTTCGTCACCGAGTTGCCTCGCGAGCAGTTCGGGGTCGATGTCGTCGAGCCCCGCCCCCGCATACTGTTGCGAGAGTTGATCGGCCAACGATTCCAGCTCGGCGATATCGGACAGTGCGCCAGTCCCCTCACCCAAGCCCATTCCGTTGTCCCCGCGGAACTGCTGCGAACCTTCCCAGTCCTCCCCCGGCCGGGCGGCCTGCAGATACTGATCCAGCTTGCCGAGTTCGTCGATCAGGCTCGGATCACCGAAAGCCTGCTGCGCCAAAGCATCCAACTCGTCACGTTGCTCTTGAGACAGCGAGTTTCGTAGGCGCTGCGCGGCAGCGGCGCGTTGCGCGAGGGAGTCGAGAAGTTCCTCGACATTGCGGGGGTTGTCGGGAAAATACTCTCCGTATTTGTCCATGAACTCCGTGAACTGCTCCGGAGTGTCAACCCCACGTGCATGAGCGTCGAGCAGTTGATTCAGATCGGCCAGCATCTGGCGAATCTGCTCACGATCCTCGTCGGTAGCGCCCTCGAGTGCCTGCTTCATTCCCGAAAAACGCTGATCGAGAACCTCGCGTCCGAGAAGATCACGAATCTTCTCGTAGTCGGCTCTCGCCTGCTCGCTGCGCCAGTTGTAATCGGCCAGTTCCTGAACCGCCTGAGCCGTCGACGGCGGCAACTCCTCGATGCGCATTTCGTTGAACCTGGCATCGTCGTCGAGAGCGCGCGCCAACTCCTTGCGCTCTTCGAGCACCGCCTTGTCCAGCAATTTCCGGGCCTCGTCGAGAGTTCCGCCGAGGTTGTTGCGGCGCAGCAGTTCGCGTCGACGCCGATTGGCCTGGGCGGCAAGGTCGTCGAGCCCGCGCATGTCCCGGTTGCCGCGCCGCAAGAGTTCGCGCAGCGCATGGCGAGGCGACGTCCCGGACAGCACGTCATCACCGATCGCCGCCAACGCATCGCGCAGGTCCACCGGCGGTGCCAGCGGATCGGGGCCGCCGTCGTATGGTCCATAGCGCGGATTGTGAATCATCGCCCGCTCCTTACGAGTACACCGAGCGGCCGCCCGGGCCTTGATCTTTGGAGATCCGGCGCGCGAGGTAGAGCCCTTCGAGCGCCAACTCGGCACCAGCGGCACGCTCACCGTCGGATTGGGCACCAAGACGTTCGGCGATCTCGTCCAGGACCTCGATCTCGGGCAGTTCTTCGAGAAGTGCCTTGGCCGTGACGGATTCACCCGTGACGACGGTATTGCCCATCTCCACGGCGGCAACCAACATTCCCAGGTCGATTCCACCGAGGCGCACCCGAACGGTGTCTGCCGTCGCTCGACGCAACAGGTGCTCGAGCACTTCCAGTTCGCGGCCCTCTTCGCCGGATTCGAACTCCACCTTGCCGCGCAGAACTTCCACGACCGATTCCAGATCTACCGGTCTCGCAACAGCATCCGCCTCACCGAGGACCGCGGCACGTCGTACCGCTGCGGCACTGACGGTCTCGGCGCCGGCCACGGCAAACCGTGCCGACACACCCGAACGCTGGTCGACGGACGTGGATTCACGGAGCAGTCGAGTGAAGCGGGCAAGGATCTCGAGCAGGTAGTCGGGAACCTCCGCTGCGAGATGCGCTTCCTGCTCGATCACAGCGATTTCGTCCATCAACTCGACCGGATAGTGGGTACGGATCTCAGCACCGAAACGGTCCTTGAGTGGGGTGATGATGCGCCCGCGGTTGGTGTAATCCTCGGGGTTGGCGCTCGCCACCAACAGTACGTCGAGCGGGAGCCGCAACGTGTATCCACGAACCTGGATGTCCCGCTCTTCCATCACGTTGAGAAGCGACACCTGGATGCGCTCGGCGAGGTCCGGAAGTTCGTTGATCGCCACAATTCCGCGGTGCGCTCGGGGCACGAGGCCGAAGTGAATGGTCTCTGGGTCACCGAGGCTGCGGCCCTCCGCGACCTTGACCGGATCGACGTCACCGATCAGGTCCGCGACCGAGGTATCAGGCGTCGCGAGTTTCTCGGAGTACCGCTCGCTGCGGTGGCGCCACACCACCGGCAGGTCGTCGCCCAGTTCCTCGGCTCGACGAATCGAAGCCGGCGTGATCGGCTCGTAGGGATGCTCCCCCAGCTCCGATCCTTCGATGACGGGCGTCCATTCGTCGAGCAGCAAGCTGAGCGTTCGAAGCACTCTTGTCTTGCCCTGCCCACGTTCGCCGAGTAGGACGACGTCGTGGCCGGCGATCAGGGCCCGCTCGAGTTGCGGAGCGACAGTGTCCTCGAACCCGACTATCCCGGGCCAAGGATCGCGGCCGTCCCGCAACGCGGCGAGAAGGTTCTCCCGAATTTCTTCTTTGACACTTCGTTGCACGTGTCCGGCGGCGCGTAGCTCACCGAGGGTCTTGGCGACAGTCACCACACCAAGTTACGAGCATTTGCGCGATTGCGCCGCGCGCCGAAAAAGATTCGAGGTCAGCCCTGCACCTGAGACTGGTCCATCCAGATGATTTCCCAGATGTGGCCGTCGGGATCCTGGAAGCTGCGGGAGTACATGAATCCGTGGTCCTGAGTGGCATTTCCAGCGCTGCCACCTGTTGCCAGAGCCTTGTCGACGATGGTGTCCACTGCCTCGCGAGTCTCCGCCGACAGACCCAACAGCGCTTCCGTCGACGTCGACGTGTCGGCAATTTCCTTCGACGTGAAGGTCTTGAAAAATGGCTCTGCCAGCAACATCACGACAATTTCGTCGCTGATGACGATCGACGACGCGTTGTCGTCGGAGAACTGTGGGTTCTTGGCGTACCCGAGCCCCTCGTAGAAGGCTGTGGCCTTGCCCAGGTCTTTGACGGGCAGGTTGAGGAAGAACATGGTCGGCATGAAAGTTCCTTTCCGATGGTTTGGTGTGTGCCTTTATACCCGTACGCGATGAAATCCAGACCTAAACTCCACCCATGGATACCTGGGTCTTACCCGCCATGCTCGGCCTCGGCCTTGCCGCAGCTTCGGGGATGCGAACGTTCCTGCCGCTGCTGATGCTGAGCGCTGCCGTCCATTTCCAGCTGTTCGGGATCACCGTCGGTGAGTCGATGCAGTGGATCGGATCGACCGGCGCTCTGGTGGCGCTGGCGATCGCCGCGGTCGTCGAATTGGGTGCCGACCTCATTCCCTTTGTCGACAACGCCTTGTCCGTGGTGGGCAATGTCACGGGTCCCATCGCCGGGGTGATCGCGGCCTGGGCCGCGTTCAGTCATCTTGATCCTGCGGTGGCGGGGATAGCCGCCATCATCGTCGGGGCACCAACGGCACTGACCTTCAGCTCCGCGCAGACCGGCGCGCGAGCGGTCAGTACGGCAACCACCGGTGGGCTCGCCAACCCTGTGCTCTCGGTCGTCGAGGACGTGCTGACGTTCTTCACGTCGTTGATTGCGATGATCCTTCCGCTCCTGATCATTCCGCTGCTCGCCGCGCTCTTGTGGTTCAGTTGGCGGGGCCTGCGCCGCCTCCGCAGTGCGCGTACCGCCTGAACATCCACACCTGGTAGACAGGTCGTCATGTCCGACACCGAGATCACGTTTCAATCCGGCGACGTCACCCTCTTCGGGAGCCTGCGCCTCGCCACGACTTCAGACGTACAAGCACCTGCTGCGCTCATCCTGGCGGGTAGCGGTCCCACCGATCGCAACGGCGACAGCGCACTCCTCGAAGGCGACATCGGTACGCTTCGGTTCATCGCGGATCTCCTTGAAGAACAGGGTATTTCGAGTCTGCGTTACGACAAGATCGGCAGCGGTGAAACCGGATTGGGACCGTACGAGGTCGACGACATCGCAGATCTCGGTTTCAACACGTACGTCGACGCGGCCTCTTCCGGTCTCGACTTCCTGGCAGCGCAACCCGGCGTCGACGCCGAGCGACTGATCATCATCGGTCACAGCGACGGCGCGGTGGTGGCTCTTGCCGTGGCCACCGGTCACGGCGGTTCCCGCGTCCATGCACTCGCTCTGGTCGAACCGCTGAGCATCAGGCTCCTCGACCTTCTGACCAACCAGATTCACGGGCAACTCGACGCGGTTGTCGGGGCCGGGCAGTTGCCGGTCGAATTGGCTGACGAGCTTCGAGTGGCGCTCGCCGGCGCAGTCGAATCGTTGCGCAGTGACGGCACGGTTCCCGACGATCTTCCCGAACCTCTCCGCAATGCCGGACTGGTGTACGCAAATGCCAAGGCTCTCGCCGAGGAAGATGCACTGGACCCGGTTGCACTGGTGGCGTCGCTTCCAGCCGGCATGCCGGTCCTCACCAGTTGCTCGGCCAAGGACATCCAGATCGTTCCGGCCGAGGTCGCGGCACTCGACGAGGCTCTCGCTCATACCGCGCTCACCTCGGTACGGATGAAGAACGCGAGTTTCGTACTCAAGGATCTCGGTGACGAGCACTCGACGGGCCCCGATTACGTCGCGCCCCTGCCGTATTCGAGCGAGTTTGCCGAGCCGTTTGCTGCCTGGGTTCGCTCACTCCGCTGAGCCGCCACCCCGGGCTGTATACAGACCGGACGGCCTTGTTTTTCGATATGAAAGTCCCCTTGCGAATCATCGCGAGGGGACTTTCGTTTTTGGGACTGGACCTGCACAAAGAGCAGCTGCGCGACGCAGAACGCCGGGACAAAAGTCACACGGAGTTTACGTTTGTGTTGGTTTTTATTGGTGCAATCCCTGGCAGCGTCCTGTACGGTCATCCATTAACCAGCTACGCCGAACGAGAAAGGCACGGATCAGATGACGCTTCACCCGAACTTTGCATCCGCGCTTTCGTGGCGCAGTTGCACCGCCCCCGTACAGATTTTTTCCGCCGGCACATCGGCAGATCGTATGGCCGGTAAGGCGATGAATCACAAGCACATCAGCCATAAGCGCGGTGTCCCCCGAGAATGATCCACCGATTGATCGGATCCGTTTTCGGGCACCCAGGGCAAAAGCCTCGGGTGCCTTTTCTTTTACCTTTCACATGCAGGAGAACAACATGAAACTTCGAGTCAACCAACTGTCCACCGCGCCCCCGTATGCCGATCTGCCCTCCGACCTGAGCGGTTACGCCGTCACACTGGACCTGTCGCACTCCGACGCGGCCCACGAAGCGACTCTTGGCGGTTTGATCAGCGAAATCCGCGCCCGCGGCGCTTCCCGCGTCGTGATCACCGGAACTCCGCGTGAACTCCAGGGAACACACACCCACGCTGCCTGACCCGATACGCAAACCTTGAACGCACGAGAGACAAAAGAAAACGGGCCCCGACATTCACGTCGAGGCCCGCTTCACACGAAGTTGATCAGTGCGCGAAGTGGCGCGCACCTGTCAGGTAGAGAGTGACGCCGGCTTCCTTGGCAGCCTCGATCACCTCGTTGTCACGAACGGAACCGCCGGGCTGAACAACAGCCTTGACGCCTGCGGTCAAGAGAACCTGGAGTCCGTCGGGGAACGGGAAGAACGCGTCGGACGCGGCCACCGAACCGACAACACGATCGCCGGCGCGCTGGACCGCAAGATGCGCAGCATCCACACGGTTGACCTGGCCCATGCCGACGCCAACCGAGGCGCCGCCCTTAGCCAGCAGGATTGCGTTGGACTTCACGGAGCGGCTTGCACGCCAAGCGAATTCCAGATCCTTGAGCGTTTCCGCATCTGCCGCTTCGCCGTTGGCAAGAGTCCAGTTGGCCGGGTTGTCACCATCGGCGTCGAGGACGTCACGCTGCTGCAGCAAGGTGCCACCGGAGATGGGGCGAAGCTCGATGCCGGTAGCGGTCGGTGCGGCAGCTTTGAGAACACGAATGTTCTTCTTACGCTGCAGAACCTCGACTGCTCCGTCTGCATAGGACGGCGCGATGACAACCTCGGTGAAGATGTCGGCGATCTGCTCGGCCAGTTCGACGGTGACCTCACGGTTGGCTGCGATGACGCCACCAAAAGCACTGACCGGGTCGCACGCATGCGCCTTGCGGTGGGCCTCGGCGATATCGGCGCCGACCGCAATGCCACAAGGGTTGGCGTGCTTGATGATTGCGACTGCCGGATCGGCGAAGTCGTAGGCTGCGCGCCAGGCTGCGTCGGAGTCCGTGTAGTTGTTGTACGACATTTCCTTGCCGTGCACCTGCTCGGCCTGAGCCAAACCTGCCGGAGCAGCCGGGTTTTCGTACAGCGCGGCATCCTGATGCGGGTTCTCGCCGTAACGCAGAACGGCGCTGCGGTTCCAGGTGGCACCGACCCAGGCCGGGAACTGCGAGCCGTCTTCGTCTGCAGCAATGGTGCTGGTCATCCAGCTCGCGACAGCCACGTCGTACGACGCGGTGTGCTGAAACGCCTGCGCGGCAAGGACAGTGCGCTCACGCAGCGTGAATCCGCCACCGGCAACAGCCGTCAAGACGTCGGCGTAACGGGCCGGGTCGACCACAACGGCAACCGACGGATGGTTCTTCGCAGCCGCGCGCACCATCGACGGACCGCCGATGTCGATCTGCTCGACGCACTCGTCCGGCGTCGCACCGGAAGCAACTGTCGCCGTGAACGGGTACAGGTTGACTACAACGAGTTCGAAAGTCGCGATGCCGAGTTCCTCGAGCTGAGCGAGGTGATCCGGCTTGCGGGTGTCGGCCAGAACACCGGCGTGGACGCGCGGATGCAGCGTCTTCACTCGACCTTCGAGGCATTCGGGGAATCCGGTCAGAGCCTCCACCGGGGTCACGGGGATGCCGGCGTCGGCGATCTTCGACGCGGTCGAGCCGGTCGACACCAACTCGACACCGGCCTCGTGCAGACCCGTTGCCAGCTCGATCAGACCGCTCTTGTCGTAAACACTGACAAGAGCGCGGCGCACAGCCTTGCGTTCACTCACTGGGGATCACGGCCTTTCGTCCATCGGAAACTACTCCGTGTGTAGCGACAGCGGCGATAACGTCCGCCAACAACCGCCGCTCTACAACTTTGATGCGCTCGTGCAAAGACGACTCGGTGTCGCCCGGAAGCACTGCCACAGGTTCTTGGGCCAGAATCGGCCCGGTGTCAACGCCGTCGTCGACCAGATGCACCGTCGATCCGGTGACCTTGACGCCGTACGCCATCGCGTCGGGAACCGCGTGCGCGCCGGGGAAGGCGGGCAGCAACGCGGGGTGGGTGTTGATGATCCGTCCACCGAATTTCGCCAGGAAACTGGGTCCGAGGATCTTCATGAAGCCGGCGCTCACCACCAGATCCGGCTGGTGCTGCGCAACAGCGGAGGTCAGTGCCATGTCCCAGGCGGCGCGGTCGGCAAAATCCTTGATCGATACCTTGAACGCGGGAATCTCCGCGGCTCCGGCATGTTCGGTCGCAGCGCAGTCACGATCGACACCGACGGCAACGATCTGCGCGGGGTAGTTTTCGGTGTACGACGCTTCGATGAGCGACTTCAGGAGGGTTCCCGCTCCGGACGCGAGAACCACGACGCGAGTAGGCGTCGTCTGCTGCAGGTCGTGGGCCGAGGCAGTCAGCGCTCTACTCCTGAGATCTAGAAGATGGTGTGGCCGGATAATCGGCCAGACGACAGCTTAGTCGCTGGGGTCTTTCACCGGTGAGGGCAGGTCGGTCGCAGACTCTTCGGCAGAATTCTCGACGACGGTTACAGCGTCGACCTCGACCTCTGCAGCCTTGCTTTCTTCAGCCTGGCTTTCTTCAGCCGCGAGTTCCGGCGCCTCGATCTCCGCAGACTCGGCAGGCTCCTCGGCATCCTCGGTCTCCGACTCTTGCGCCGAACCAGTTTCGTCCACCGATTCATCCGTAGAGACCGAGTCCGAGTCCGAGTCCGTGTCCGAGTTCGTGTCGTCGCCTTCGGACTCAGCTGTTTCAGCCTGCTGGGCCGGCGGTGCCGTCACCGTGGGCTCCGGTGCAGGAACCGCCCGATGCTGCAACCACGTCGTGATCAGTGCACTGATCGATCCGAACAGCGCCAACCAGCCGAAGGTCAAGAACCCGACGGCCCACCAGGTCACCTCGACGGCACCGAAGTACCCCAGCTCCCCTCCGCTGGCGAGGGCGAGGAGCGCGATCACTGTTCCGCTCATGAACGCGGCGGCAACGGCTGTGAGGATTCCGTCCTGCCCGCCGACGCGGCGTGCGCAGTCTCGTCCCAGATAAATCCCGATCACGACCGGAACAACGAGGAGTACTGGCCAGAACCCTCCGCCCGTGCCGGCCGGGACGGCTCCGAGAACCGGAAGCGGTGGAAGGTCGCCGCCTATGTTGCCGAACACACTGGTGGACACCTCACCGATATCGGCGCTTGCGCCCGTCATGACGGCGACCGCACCGACAACAAGGTTGGGCAGGTAAAGCAGCGACAGCACGGTCAGACCCAGCACGCCGACAAAACCGCCGCCACGGGCAAGAAGATCCCCGACGGTGGACCAGGAGATGAGCAGCGCACACAGAACGGCAATAGATCCCGCTGCCAGCAGCGCTGTTGTCGTCCAGGCACCGGGGCGAACGGCGGCGGATGCCCACCGCGGAAGCTCAGGTTCGATGATCTGCCAGTGCGCGACAACAACGCCGACCGTCGCGGCTACCAGGTGAATTCCGGCGACCCAACCGAACGCGCTCAACGCATTGGGACTCGACAGCGGGATTGCAGCGGACGCGTCGGCAACAACGACCAGGCAGATCGCGGTCACCGTGAGAGGCCCCGCCACGGCTGCGCCCACCAGTCGCGCTACTGCTATCCGCGTATCGGCGAGTGTTGCCGCCGACGCACATCGCCGCGCCACCACCCACATCATGAGTGCGGTCGGGAGCAACGGCAGCACACCGAGTTGAACGTCGTCGATGACAACGGGAACTTGATGAATAGCCAGCCACGTCGTTGCGATGGCGCCGAATGTTCCGGTCAGTTCACTACTCGCCGATACCAGCGTCACGACTACGACGGCCGAGATCAGCAGGATCGCCATTCCCGATGAGCGGAAGGCCACGGTGAGCAGTGTTCTGGTCTGGTCTGCTTCCGGCGTGGGTGTGCGCAGCGACGTGCGGCCTCGTGTTTGCTGACCGGAGGAAGGGCGTGGTCGTGTTCGATCAGTCAAAGAATTCATCCCCTCGAGGATTTCACCCGACATCGCGGCGCGCACTCAGGCGCGCCGCCCGGGACGAATCCGTAAACCCCTTACTGCTGACGCTCGTCGGGGTTCCGAGAATCGAAAGCTCGAGTCTCGGCCGCTGGGTCTGTGTTCTCGCCGGTTTCGGGGGCTGCGGGAGCTTCGAAGCCGGTGGGCTGGGCTGGGGTGGGCTGGTACGGCCCCGCTTGGTGCTGGGCAGGGGCGGGCTGGGTAGACGGGTACCCGGCCGGAGGCTGCTGCCCGGAGGGGTACTGGGGCGTCGGCTGCGCGTACCCGCCGTACTGCTGGGATTGTTGGCCCGACGTGTCGGTAGTTTCTGCGGGTGTCGCGCCGTAGCCGCTCGCGTATCCCTGCTGCTGCGAACCGGGCTGCGGCGTTTGACCGTACTGCTGTCCGTAGGGCTGGTTCTGGGCCCCGTACTGCTGCGCCTGGCCCTGCTGCGGCTGCCCCGGCTGGCCTTGCTGGTACATCTGCTGCTGCGGCTGGCCGTACTGCTGGTAGCCCTGACCGAAGGCCTGGGGAGCTACCGGCCTGGGCGCGGGGGCCTTGAGGATTCCGATGTCGAAGAGGAACGCGGCCACTGCGACGACGGTCTGCACAAAGCCGAGGACGAGGACGACGATCAATCCCCACCCGAAACCGATGTCGAGGTAATCCGTCGAACCGAGGCTGAACGCGGTGAACACCAACGAGACATATCCGACCAGGGACAACGCGGCAAATATCCCTGCGTAGCGTTGCTGCGGCAGCAGTGACACCGCAGCCAGAACACCGCCGGCAAAAAGGAATCCGAGTCCGTAGACACTGGTTTCGAAGAAGCTGGACGTGGTGCTCACGTCGGAACCGACACCGGAACTCGTGATCGAGGTGAAGGGAGCGAACCCGAGCAGAAAGTTGACGATTCCCAACGCGGCTACCGCGATGGTCAAGAAGAAACCGATCTTGGCCCCACCGCCTGCGTTCGGGGGCGTCGGCGATCCGTACGAGGATCCTCCGAAATTTGACCCTTGCGGTGTGAACGTCATGGCTTCCCCTCGTGGACGGACGGTTGTCGATTCCAGCCTATGTGCCTTGTCTTCTCACGCCAACACCGACAGGAGACAATGGGCAGATGCCCTTCACTCTTGCTCCCGGCGCGGATCACACTGTCGAGACGGAAGTGAAGCACTCGCGGTTCATCGCCTCCCTCCGCAGAATCGACGACACCGAGGGCGCAAAACAGTTCCTGGCCGAACAGAAATCACTGTATCCGGATGCGCGCCATCATTGTTCGGCATTCGTGGTGGGCTACGACGCATCGTCGCGGTCCGAACGCGCCGACGACGACGGTGAGCCCGGCGGCACAGCCGGGATTCCGATGTTGCAGGTACTCAAGGCGCGTGACCTCGTGGATGTAATCGTGGTCGTGACACGATATTTCGGAGGCATCAAACTGGGCGCAGGCGGTTTGGTACGCGCATATTCCGGTGCGGTGTCGGTTGCGGTGGATTCTGCCACGCTGGTCGGCCGCGAGCGACGAACGTTGCACACCTTGGCAATTCGGCATGGGGAGGCCGGACGCGTCGAGGCCGAACTGCGCGCCCGCGGAGTTGTGGTCCTTGGGACCGACTACGGATCGAAAGCTGTTCTGACACTTGCCACTCACGACCCCGAACACCTTGCGTCGACGGTGGCATCGATCACCTCAGGCGCCGGCCAACTCGAAACCGCAGGCGATACGTGGGTCGACGTCTGAGCCACCCGGCGACAGACATGTCACAGTGACGAACAACGCCCGCAACCAGGAAAACCTGATTGCGGGCGCTGTAGTTCAGACAAGCTGTAGTTCAGACAAGCTGTAGTTCAACACGAAGCACTACGCTCCGCGAAACGAACTTAGAGGCTCTGAAGGATCTCGCGTGCGAGAGCAGCGGTGGCGGACGGCGTCTTGCCGACCTTCACGCCTGCAGCTTCGAGAGCTTCCTGCTTGGCCTGAGCCGTTCCCGAGGAACCGGAGACGATGGCGCCTGCGTGGCCCATGGTCTTGCCTTCGGGAGCAGTGAAGCCTGCCACGTAGCCGACAACCGGCTTGGTGACGTGAGCCTTGATGTAATCGGCTGCGCGCTCTTCTGCGTCGCCACCGATTTCACCGATCATCACGATGACCTTGGTGTCGGGATCGTTCTCGAATGCCTCGATGGCATCGATGTGCGTCGTACCGATGACCGGGTCGCCGCCGATGCCGATGGCGGTGGAGAAGCCGAAGTCACGGAGTTCGTACATCATCTGGTAGGTCAGGGTGCCCGACTTGGAGACCAGGCCGATGGGGCCGGTGCCCGCAATGTTGGCGGGCGTGATGCCGACGAGAGCCTCACCCGGGGTGATGATGCCGGGGCAGTTCGGTCCGATGATGCGCGTCTTCTTGCCCTTGGACTCGTTGTACGCCCAAGCGTAAGCGGAGTCCTGGACCGGGATGCCCTCGGTGATGACCACGAGGAGCGGGATCTCCGCGTCGATGGCCTCGACGATGGCGTCCTTCGAGAAGGCCGGGGGAACAAACGCGATGGAAACGTCTGCGCCGGTCTCCTTGATTGCTTCTTCGACCGTCGCGAAGACGGGGAGCTCGACAGCGGAACCGTCAGCAGCAACGTGCGAGACCGTGGTGCCGGCCTTGCGAGCGTTGACGCCGCCGACGACCTGGGTGCCGGCCTTGAGCATCAGAGCGGTGTGCTTGGTGCCCTCGCCGCCGGTGATGCCCTGGACGATGACCTTTGAATCCTTGGTGAGGAAGATTGCCATTGTTCTGTGAGTCCCTTACTTCGCTGCGTGAGCGAGTTCGGCGGCCTTGTCGGCGGCCTCGTCCATGGTTGCGACGACCGTGACCAGCGGGTGGTTGGCCTCGGCGAGGATACGACGACCCTCTTCGACGTTGTTTCCGTCCAGGCGAACGACGAGCGGCTTGTTGGCCTCGTCGCCCAGGGTCTTCAGTGCGCCGACGATGCCGTTGGCAACTGCGTCACAAGCGGTGATGCCGCCGAAGACGTTGACGAACACGCTCTTGACCTGTGCGTCGTTCAGGATGACATCCAGGCCGGCAGCCATGACTGCAGCGGAAGCTCCGCCGCCGATGTCGAGGAAGTTGGCGGGCTTGACGCCACCGTGGTTCTCGCCTGCGTATGCGACGACGTCCAGGGTGGACATGACAAGGCCTGCGCCGTTGCCGATGATTCCGACCTCACCGTCGAGCTTGACGTAGTTGAGGTCGTTTTCCTTGGCCTTGAGCTCGAGGGGATCGGTTGCGTCGCGATCCTCGAATGCCTCGTGGCCGGGCTGACGGAACGCTGCGTTCTCGTCGAGGGTGACCTTGCCGTCGAGGGCGAGGATCTGATCGTCAGGCGTGCGAACGAGGGGGTTGACCTCGACGAGGAGTGCGTCCTCGTTGATGAAGACCTCCCACAGCTTCTGGATCGTGACGGCCGCTGCGTCGAGCACCTCAGCGGGCAGCTTTCCTGCCTCGGCGATGCTGCGCGCGAACGCGAGGTCGACGCCCTTGACTGCGTCGACGGGGATCTTCGCGAGAGCGTCGGGGTTCTCCTCGGCGGTGACCTCGATCTCGACGCCACCCTCTACCGAGCACATGGCCAGGTAGGTGCGGTTGGTGCGGTCGAGCAGGAAGGAGATGTAGTACTCCTCGGCAATGTCACTTGCCTCTGCGACCAGCAGCTTCTTGACAACATGGCCCTTGATGTCCAGGCCGAGGATTGCTTCTGCGTTTGCCACTGCGGCATCCACGTCGGGCGAGTACTTCACGCCACCGGCCTTGCCGCGGCCACCGACCTTGACCTGCGCCTTGATCATTACGGGCTTGCCGATTTCTTCGGCAATCTCGCGTGCTCCTGCGACCGTGTCCGTAACACGCCCAGCCGAAGTCGGCACTCCGTGCTTGGCGAAGAGTTCCTTCGCCTGGTATTCGAAGAGATCCATCTGCTCACCGTCTCGTCTGCGTTGACACCCGCTCGAGGGGTAGGAGCGGGTCTGTTCTGGACTTTAACCAGTTGCTGCGTTCGGTTTGCGCCCGCATACATGCTATGTGGCCCATGTCACGCGACATCGCCAGGTGCGGCAGGCGTCACCGATCGGCAACGCAGCTTCGCACCATTTGTCAAGCGCGGGTCTCACCGCCGCTCGGCATGCATCGACAGCGTTGTTCGCGCACTGAAGAAAGCAGCAACGACTAGCAAGAGTAGGCCCGTCGCCGCTGCGATCGCACCCGCCCCCACTGTTGCGTCCGGTATGCGTGAAGACGTCAGTGGTCCCGCGGCGAGATATATCGACACCGAGATCGCCGATCCGACGAGGAGCGCAACAGCACGCGGTGGCCGGGAACGGGTGGCGACGACGGATGCGAGCAGGACAGACACTCCGACGAGGAGTTGCCCCCAGGTGTCGATCCCCCACGCGTCACTGCCCCATGGCCATTGCGTGATCGACGCCGCGGTGTGATTTGCGCCGCGATAGAGCGGCAGAGCGGTGCCGACGAGTGCAAGTACGCCGCCGAGTCCGGCGAGGATACGGACCACGGAGTTCGCCTCGATCTCCACGGATGTGTCGATTTCCTCGCGTTCCGCTGTTCCGGCGAACCACAACGCCAGGCCGGCAGCGGCCGCGAGCGCGGAGGCGACGCCCATCACGTACACCCCGGCCCCAAGGTCGACACCCGAAACATCTGTTGCGATGACAGCTGGTTGCACGACAGCCGCAATGCCCATGACGACGGTGGTCCACAGCGTTCCCACGGCCGGCCGAATGGCAACGGCGCGGCCAGGAATCCACAGCCCGAGCGATGCAACGAAGAGAACGATCGCCGCGACGAAGACGATGCGGGTCGCGAGTATCGACGGTTCGGCGAGTCCCCCGGGCAAGGACAGAATGGGCAACGACGCGCCAAGTGCGGCCGACACCGCGGCGCCAATTCCGAGCGCCCCGGCGATGCGGTGCATCTTCGTGACGTGAGCCTGCGCTTCGCGGGCCTGCTCGATCATCGCGGCTCGGCGCGCTTTCTTGGAGCCGCCGGACTGCGCCTGGTTTTCGGATTTCACCGGCCGCGCTTCTTCTACCGCCGCAGCCTCGCGCCGCGCCGACAGAATCGGTATCACCGCGCCCACTCCCACGATGACCACCGCCGCGATGGCACCCACGATCGATCCAGCGCCGACACCGATCCGGTCACCGGACGCCAGACCGGCAACAACCCGAGTGCCACTGACACCCAGCGCGCCGACGCCGGCGCCGACAACGCCGCCTGCGCCCACCCACGGCGAAATCGACGTCAGAGCCGATGCCGTGACAATCAAGACGGCAACGGCAACCAACGCGGTTCCGACAGCACTGGCAGCGGGACTGTCCACGAGGGAGCGGGCGAGAAAGATCGGATCCTGCGAATCGAAGGCGGGCGCGAACAGCGACAGCAGGTAAGCGCCTGCAGCAAGAATCAATACGGACGTCGGCCAGGCACCGATGCGTCCGCCTACGGATCTGCCGTCGTACTCGGCAGCATGTGCGCTGCCGTATCCGTCACGCTCGGACTCACGATGAATCACCACAAGCCCCAGAATTCCGGCAACAACCAACAGTGCGTGCCCGAGAAGTGCAACGTACGACCCGACACCGGCGGTGATCACTCCGGCGGAAATCGGACGGAAAAGTTCCAAGCGGTTTGCGTCGATCGCGTCGACGAACAACTGCAGATCGAGGATCGCGACCCCGAAGGACAGCGCGCCTGCACCGGCCAAGAGCGCGCCTGAGAGGGCGGGGTGACGACGCGCCACCACAATCGCAGCGGCCGGGATCACGAGCGCGCACAGCGCGGCAAATATCGAGGCGGTCACGATCGAACCGGACGCACCGAGTCCACCCCCCACGTCGACAATCGGCGCAGCCGACACCGCGACCGCGCCGAGCAGCCCCAGAACTAGGGCCAGGGCGAGCGGCGGTGGGAATGGACGAGCGGTGCGAACATCGCCGGGCGCGTGGACCGACGAGCTTCGGAGTGTTGACGACACCTGCTCGACGGTAGCGCCTGCGCAGGTCGGTGATCTGGTTGTGACACACCCCGATATCAATCGAGATACTTGGTCCGATTTGTCCGAAGCGACATATTGCCTGGTCAGGATGTGAGCCACGTCACAAACTACGACTCGTTTGCTGTATAGGTTGCACGTGTCGCAACCATTTCGTTACCGTTACTCCAGCTAAGTCACAGGCTGATCACGAACCCCAAGGAGCGAACAGGCATATGCGACACAGCCAGTTCACGCCCAGCAGGTTCACAGAATCAGAACCGGACGAGGTCACGCCCTCTTATCCAACGCACTCGGCCCGGCGTTACACCGAGACCAAAAGTTCTGAGATTTCTTCCCTTATGTTCACTCGCTCCGCATCCTCCACGTCGTCAGATTCCGACTCGGTAGACGCCTACCCGGCAGACTTCGAGACCGTCGAGTCCGACGTGAACAGCATCTCGACCTTCACGCCACCGGCATCTGCAGATGTCTCCTCCCCGGCTCGTCGCACCGGCGCTCACCGCATCCCCACCCCGCCCTCCGCACTCAAAGGTCGCGCCGCAGTTCTTGCAGTCGCAGCCGGCGCGGTAGTCGCAGCGGGACAGGCAGTAGTCGACAACGGCTCGGGCAATGCAGTCGGGCACTCGGACGTCGCACTTGCCGACCAGTCCTCCACCATCGGAACCACCGCACAGCCACAGGCAGCCCAGTTCGCGCCCACCGCCGCAGCGTCCTCCACCACGGCAGCCGACGCACCCCAGGTGCTCAACGTCGCCGCCCCGACCGACCTGTCGCAGTTCAGTAACCTCCTCGCCAAGGGACAGCGTTTCAGCGAAGAGCGCGCAGCCCGCGAAGCCGCTGCCCGACGCCCCCTGTTCGTCCTCCCCGCTGTCGGAACTTTCACCTCGAACTTCGGTAGCCGCTGGGGCACCCTGCATGCCGGTGTCGATATCGCAGCACCCATCGGAACGCCCATCGTCGCAGTCGCCGACGGCACCGTCATCGACTCCGGCCCGGCTTCCGGGTTCGGTATGTGGGTTCGCCTGCAGCACGCCGACGGCACCATCACCGTGTACGGACACATCGACACCTCGGTAGTGACCGTCGGCCAGCAGGTCATGGCCGGCGATCAGATCGCCACCGTCGGCAACCGCGGCTTCTCCACCGGCCCGCACCTGCACTTCGAGGTTCATCTCGCCGGCGAGAACAAGATCGATCCCCTCCCCTGGCTCGCCTCGCGCGGTATCAGCCTGGGTATCGAGCAGGACTGAGCTCACCACAACCGAAACTTTCGGCCCGCACCTTTTCTCTGGTGCGGGCCGAAAGTCTTTCCAGAGCTTCTTGCCCCTACAGCTTCACCATCGGAACACCGCCGATGAGCATCAGACGCACCTTGCCTGCGCTGCCGAAGTCGATGGTGACTGTTGCGGTCGGGCCAGTGCCCTTGGTCTCGAGGACTGTGCCCAGTCCGTACTTGTCGTGACTGACCCGATCGCCGACGGCAAGAACCAGGTTGTTGTTCCGTCCTCGCGCAGCACCGAAACTTGGTGCGGGAGAGTCGTTTCGAGAGGTGTTGCCGTACCCGCGGCCACCTTGGCCACCCTGATTGCCGTAGCCACCGCCATAACCCTGACCGCCGGCATAGCCCTGACCGCCCCCGTAACCGGGTCGACCGCTTCCGAACCCGCCGCCGGTGCCCGGGTCTTCGCGGCGCCAGTTGATCAGATCCTCGGGAATTTCGCTGATGAACCGTGATGCGGGGTTCTGAATCGGCTGACCCCACGCGGAGCGCATGATCGCACGTGTCAAATACAACCGTTGCCGCGCGCGGGTGATCCCGACGTAGGCGAGGCGTCGCTCCTCGGAGAGCTCTGCCGGATCGCCGAGGGCCCGCATGTGCGGGAATTGACCGTCTTCCCAACCGGTTACGAAGACGACGGGGAATTCGAGGCCCTTGGCGGTGTGCAGTGTCATCATGGTGACAACACCTTCGTCGGAGTCGGGCAGCTGATCTGCGTCGGCCACCAACGACACTCGTTCGAGGAACGCTGCCAGCGAACCTGGATCGGGTTCACCTTCGCGCATCGCTGCGGTTTCTTCGTCGTCCGGGTCGATCAGTCCGGCAGCATTTCGCGCATCAGAACTGAATTCTCTTGCCACACTGACAAGTTCGTTGAGGTTGTCAAGCCTGGCGCCGTCCTGAGGATCACTGCTGGCAGCCAGTTCGCCGCGGTAGCCGCTACGTTCGAGCACGGCCTCGGCCACTTCACCGATATCGCCGAGCTCGGAAGACTCACTGCCGTCGGAAGATTCGGCCGGCAATAAGGTGCGCAGCCCGTCCATCATGTCGAGGAAGGCAACGATCGCCTTCTGCGAACGCGTATTGAGCAGTGCAACCTTGCCTTCCGCCGCATCCCGCAACGCGGCAGCAAAGCTGATGTTGCGATGCTCCGAATGCACTGCGACACAGGCCTCTGCGCGGTCGCCGATTCCGCGGCGCGGTGTGTTGAGGATTCGACGCAAGCTCACCGTGTCGTCCTCGTTGGCGAGTACCCGCAGGTAAGCGACGATGTCGCGAACCTCTTTGCGCTCGTAGAACCTGACGCCGCCCACGATCTTGTACGGCACACCGAGGCGGATGAAGATTTCCTCGAGCGCACGCGACGAGTTGTTGGTGCGGTAGAACACTGCGACGTCCGAGAATTTTGCGTCACCGTTCTCGACCAGTCGGTCGATCTCGGAGGCGACAAAGGATGCTTCGTCGTGCTCGTTGTCCGCAACGTATCCGACGATCAATTCGCCTTCACCGGAATCGGTCCACAACCGCTTCTCGCGTCGCCCCGTGTTCTTGGAGATGACGGCGTTGGCAGCCGAGAGGATGTTCTGCGTCGAACGGTAGTTCTGCTCGAGCAGAATCGTGCGGGCGTCGGGGTAATCGCGTTCGAACTCCACGATGTTGCGGATGGTGGCACCGCGGAACGCGTAGATGGACTGATCGGCGTCGCCCACAACACACAGTTCAGCCGGCGCCACCGCATGGTCGGATTCGCCTGCGCCGCCGACCAATTCACGAACCAGCATGTACTGCGCATGGTTGGTGTCCTGGTATTCGTCGACGAGGACGTGACGGAAGCGCCGACGGTAGTACTCCGTGATCTGCGGGAAGTTCTGAAGCAGAGCCACAGTCTCGCCGATGAGATCGTCGAAATCGAGCGCGTTGGCCGAGCGCAGGCGCTGCTGATAAATCCCGTACACCTTCGCAACCAGGCGGGGCAGTTCCGCGGGATCCTTGTCCGCGGCCGCGACTGCTTCCTCTGGGTCGATCAACTCGTTCTTGAGGTTCGAGATGTGCGTCGCAAGCAATCTGGCCGTGAAACGCTTGGTGTCGAGCTCGAGATCCTTGGAGATCATCGTCAGGAGCCGGCGCGAATCATCCGAGTCGTAGATGGAGAAGTTGGAGTTGAGCCCAGGAAGCAACGCCGCCTGAGCGCGCAGAATGCGAACACAACTCGAGTGGAACGTCGACACCCACATACTGTTGGCCCGCGGCCCGACCAATGCCGCGACGCGCTCACGCATCTCGGCTGCAGCCTTGTTAGTGAACGTGATGGCAAGGATCTGCCCCGGAGTGGCACCACGCTCGGCCAACAGATATGCGATGCGGCGCGTCAGCACTGCGGTTTTGCCCGAGCCTGCGCCGGCAACGATCAGCAGCGGTGAACCGGCATGGACCACGGCTTCGCGCTGCTGCGGGTTGAGACCCTCGAGAAGCTCGTCGGAACCTCGGCCACCCGGCTGGGCAGAATGACCGTGCTGGGCAGAATGACCGTGCTGGGGCCCATCGTGATCGTGCTCGAAGAGACCGCCCTGCGCGTAAAGACTGCCCTGCCCGTCAAGACCGTCTCGCCCGTCAAGACTGCCCTGCTCACCGACTGCTGGATACATGTTCATCGTCTGTCCACGCTACCGGCGTCCACCGACAAGAGTGTGAGTGCGGTGGCGGCACTTGGAACTGGGATGCCGAACATGGCAAACTGGACGCTATGTTGAGCCTGTGCAACACCGCAACCACCTGCGATTGCCGCAGTGTCGGTGCGCGGTGGCACTACTTTACGAGCGCCGGACCGCGGTGCTCGTGAAGTCTTCGAACAGCTCACCTGCCTCTGGTCCGACTCGGATCCGGGGCATTTTTCGTCAGGGCGCTGGATCGGTAACGACCCGAGCTGAGAACACGATCCACGCAGTAGAAAGAGGAGACGAATACATATGAGCACGCAGGCAACGGCACCCGAGGGAAACTCCACTCCGACCGACGTCGACGTTCCGCGCAGCGAAGCTGAGATCAACGAACTTCGTAAGGAGATCGATCGTCTCGACGCCGAGATCCTGGCAGCAATCAAGCGCCGCTCCGAGGTCTCACAGATCATCGGTCGTACCCGGATGGCATCAGGGGGGCCGCGCCTGGTTCACAGTCGTGAGATGAAGGTGCTCGAGCGTTTCAACGAGCTGGGCCAGGAAGGTCACACGCTCGCAATGCTGCTCCTGCGTCTCGGCCGCGGACGCCTGGGACACTAAGCCCCGCAGCTCGCACCGCCCTGCTCGCAGACCGGCTGATCGGAGCAGGCCAGGGTGCCGCCGAGACTCATCCAGAAGTTTCCAGACCGGGCCGTTAAAGTCGATGACTGTGAGCATTGACATCACCGGAACATCAGCCTGGCAGAAACTGCGCGCTCATCACGCCGATTTCCACGCCGTTCACCTTCGGGAACTCTTCGACGAGGATCCGGCTCGCGGAACCGAGTTGACGGTGGACGCCGGTGATCTCCACATCGACTACAGCAAGCACCGTGTCAGTCGTGAGACTCTCGACCTGCTGATCGCGCTGGCTCGAGAGGCCGGCGTCGAGGAGCGTCGCGACGCAATGTTCGCGGGTGATCACATCAACACCTCCGAGGATCGGGCGGTGCTACACACCGCACTGCGCCTCCCTGCTGATGCATCCCTCACTGTCGACGGCCAGGACGTCGTCGCCGATGTTCACGAGGTTCTGACGTCGATGGGCGCCTTTGCCGATCGTGTTCGCAGCGGCGAGTGGACCGGATTCACGGGAAAGCGCATCCGCACCATCGTCAACATCGGTATCGGCGGATCGGATCTCGGGCCGGTCATGGTGTACCGAGCACTGCGGCATTACGCCGACGCGGGCATCAGCCTCCGATTTGTCTCCAACATCGATCCCGTGGATCTGGTGGGGCAGCTGGCCGACCTGGATGCCGAGACCACCTTGTTCATCGTGGCATCAAAGACGTTCTCCACACTCGAGACCCTGACCAACGCAACGGCGGCAAAGCGCTGGCTGTTCGCCGGTCTGGGTAGCGAAGACGTCGCCGCCGTCGCCAAGCATTTTGTCGCGGTGTCCACCGACGCCGAGCGAGTCTCCGCGTTCGGGATCGACACCGTAAACATGTTCGGATTCTGGGATTGGGTGGGTGGCCGCTACTCGGTCGACTCCGCCATCGGCCTCTCCGTCATGTGTGCGGTCGGCCCCGTTCGCTTTGCCGAGTTCCTCGACGGCTTCCACCAGATCGACACGCATTTCCGCACCCGACCGCTGGAGGAGAATGCGCCGGCGATTCTCGGCTTGATCGGCCTCTGGTACTCCAACTTCTTCGGTGCACAGTCCCGCGCCGTGTTGCCGTATTCCAATGACCTGTTGCGCTTTCCGGCCTACCTGCAGCAGCTGACCATGGAGTCGAACGGCAAATCCGTCCGCTCCGACGGCACCCCGGTGACAACCTCGACAGGCGAGATCTTCTGGGGCGAACCAGGAACCAACGGCCAGCACGCCTTCTACCAACTACTCCATCAGGGCACCTGGTTGGTGCCTGCCGATTTCATCGGTTTTGCCGAGTCCACCGACGATCTGCCCACGGCTGACGGCACAGGTTCGATGCACGACCTCCTGATGAGTAACTTCTTTGCTCAGACCAAGGTGTTGGCGTTCGGCAAGAGCGCTGAGGAGATTGCGGCAGAGGGAACACCCCCGGAGTTGGTGCCGCACAAGGTGATGCCGGGTAACCGACCCACCAGCACCATCCTGGCCAAGGAGCTCACACCGTCGGTGGTCGGGCAGTTGATCGCACTCTACGAGCATCAGGTTTTTGTCGAAGGTGCTGTGTGGGGGCTCAATCCGTTCGATCAGTGGGGGGTCGAACTCGGCAAGACCCAAGCTTTGGAACTGGGGCCTGCACTCTCGTCGGCCGAGGCTCCGAGCGATCTCGGCGATTCCTCGACCGACGCCCTGGTGAACTGGTACCGCAAGCAGCGCGGCCGGGCCTGAGCAACTGGCTCGAATGCTCAGGCGGCGTCCGGACCGAACCAATTCTCGGTGGTGTACACACGCCCGGACTGATCCACCAATCGAGCTCGAAGTTCTTGCTGCTCAACCCATTTGATGGCGCTTATCCCCCGCACGAGCGCCGCACGGCTGGCGGCGTACGCCCACACTGCGTCGTCGGCAATCACCGACACCTGCGCCCATTCTGTTGACGGACGATCCTGGTGCGGTTGCCACGAAGGCGGTTCGGCGGCGTGCGCAGTGGCAATCGCCGTCCCGTTGGCCAGTTCGACGTCCTCGCCGCCCGGAACGGGAATCTGCCAACCACCGGCCGGAGCGTGCCCCGCAGTGGCAAGTACGTCGCCGATCCGCACCGCAACACCACATTGCAGCTCTGCCGCAACAGTTTGCGCGGCTCGATCGACGGTGTCCGCCTTTGCCACTCCCGTGATGTCGAACGAAGCTCCCCACGGCGCGTACACGACGTCGCCGTCGAGTTGCACGTCCTCGAATGTAGGGGTCGGGTGGACCGGCGGAATCGAGTCGTCCTCCGAGAAGTTGTCGGCAAGCGGGTTCACCTCACCGGCCGTCATACGGGCCGCCCACAGCGCCGAACGCAACAGTGACGACATTCGCCGGGTCACTTTCACCGGCGTCCCCTGAGCCAGATTGACGGCATGAATTTCGGCGTCGCCGCGCCCGAGATCGCACAGCGCTTCGGTGTCCTCGATGGCGGCAGCGATCAGCGCGTGTGCTGTGGGCAGTGCAGCACCCTCCGTGACATCCACTTCGATAGCGGAATCCCACATAGCCCACTTCTC
The DNA here is from genome assembly GCF_002300185.1 of Rhodococcus sp. ACPA4. Classification (NCBI taxonomy): domain Bacteria; kingdom Bacillati; phylum Actinomycetota; class Actinomycetes; order Mycobacteriales; family Nocardiaceae; genus Rhodococcus; species Rhodococcus sp. ACPA4. Next base: position 867,575 of record NZ_NSDY01000002.1, on the reverse strand, counting down.
GACACTGACCATGTCAGCCTGCCCTTCGTACCACGCGGCGTAACAACCAGTATGCGCCGATTCGCGGGTACGCCGCCAGAAACCGCAGGTCCTCTACGTGCCACGCCTACACTGCTGGGGTGGGAGTTCGCTTGAGTGTCGTCGACGAGATGTTTCTGTGGACCCACCGAGGTCTCGGCTTGCCGATCGTGATGCAGGGCGTATGGCGCACCGACAGCATCGTCGATCCGAGTGAGCTCGAGCAGTTGTGTGTACGGGTGGCGTCCGGGCCGCTCGGCCGACGCGTGCGCAGGCCGCGAATTCCGGGCGCCCGGCCCGAATTCATCGCCGACCCGCGTCATTACCCTCTCAGTTTTCGTTCGGAGCCCATCGCCGCCGACTCGGTGATCGAGTGGGCCGACGCTGCGGCCCTCCTCTCGGTTGACCCGGAACGAGGTCCGGGGTGGCGCATCGCCGCGACCTACGATTCAGACGGCGGAACCGTCGTCTCCGTGACGTGTTCCCATGTCCTTGCCGACGCCCGCGGATTGATCGGCGCCCTCAGCGACGCGATGCAGCGGAAACCGTCACCGCCGATCGATCACACCGGCCACTCGGATATCACCGACGCGCGCTCGACCGTTGGCCGCGTTCTGCGCGGAACCACCCGTGCGGTGGGCGGATTGATCGTCAGTCCGGCGCGCAGAGCCGAACTCCGCGGCTTCACCGCACCGGCCGCCGCCACTCGGCGCTTCCAGCGACACTCGGTAACGTCCGCGGTTCTGGAAATCGACCGGGACCAATGGGATGACGTCGCAACGTCTTCCGGAGGTACCGCCAACAGCTTGTTCCTGGCCTGTGTCGGCGAGCTAGCGCGAGCCGAGAACAGAACCGCCGCAGTCACGCTCAGCGTTCCGATGAACGTGCGTACCACTGACCAGGGAGACAATTCCGTCGACAATTCGGTCGCGATGGTCGCGATCCCGTTGACCCCCTCCACCACTATCGCGCAGATTCGCACATTGTGCCGTGACGCGTTCGAGGCTCCTCCGATGTCGAGTCCGGCAGGCTTCCCGGCCGAACTCCTGCAGGTCGTCCCCGACCGAGTCGCTCATCGACTTGCCGACGGACCTGGTCAGCGAGATGCCTTGTGCTCCAATATCGGTACGGTCGACATCGACCAGTTCGAGGGGCACCGGACTACGGGGCTTGCCCTCCGCGCGGTGCATCCTGGAGCGAGCGCCGCTCAACTGGACAACACATCAACTCGAGTCTCCGGATACCTCAGTCGCAACCACGCCACGTACACCTTGTCGCTGGTGAGCTTCGTATCGGCCGATAATCAGGCGCTGCGCACGCTGGCCTGCAACACGCTCGAAAAATTCGGCATCTTCGCTCACCCCTGGTAGCGCTCATTTCCCTCCAAGCGAACTCGCCGTTCGAGGCCTTGGCAGAGCCGAAAGGTATGCTCGCACAAGAGACTGGCCGGTAACTTAGCCAAATCAGCTGCATAAGAGCGTAAATCAGTACAAACCGCCCGGAAGGTACTGATTTAATATTCTGATAACGAACGGTCAGTTCGCGTCGCAAATCACACTGTCCGCAAACGCTTTCAGAGCCGGAAAACCCAAATATCCCCAGGTAAAAGCACTCTCATTTCTAAACATCCAATTTTGAGTCGTCTACTATGTGACATCTGCTTCGCATAACTATGCAATCGCAGAAATATGCAGCACATTGTGGCGCACACGTCACAAGCGAAGGGAGGAACCGTGGAAATGGGAGGAACCGTGGCAGATTCGTTCCGAGAACGATTGAACGCCCTGTACCCCGTAACACCTCCCCGATTGACCAATGCGCAAGTTGTAGACGCACTTTCCCAACGTGGCTGCCGAATTTCCACACCGTATCTCTCGCAGCTGCGCAGTGGCGTTCGAACCAACCCGTCTGAGCAGGTAGTGCTGGCACTCGCCGACTTCTTCGGAGTCGACGCCGAGTACTTCTTTGCACCTACCCCTCGCCATGATCCGGAACTGATCCCCGATGAGGACCGTTCGGTTGCGGAAGAATTCTATGACAACGAATTACGTTCCCTCACACGTAAAGCCGTAGATCTGTCCCCCGAGTCACAGAGCCTGCTTTCCTCGATTGCCGAGAAGCTCAGGTCCTCCGAAGGCCTGCCATCCGTCCCGCCGGACTGCATTACCTACACTGCGCCACAGCCACGCGCCTGATCACCATTCGACGCGGCAGCGCTGCATCTATACCGAAAGTTGTTGCAGTACAACTGCAACTGGCATCCCCGTGAATGCCGCGACCAACGTCGAACATCCGGTGACAGTATGCGGGAAGATCTACGTTTCCCGTGGCCCCTTCGCGGGTATCCCCCACTGCCAGTAGCGCCCACCTTCGAATGGAGCGATCATGCGCAGACAGTGGTTGTTCGCGATTGTGGCCAGTGCCGCACTTGCCGCGTCCGGCTGTTCGTACGACGCCACCGACTCCGGCACCGATGCGGACAACGTCACCGTGATGCCGACATCGTTGTCGCCGCCGGCCGCAGCCGACGCGGTGCTACTGAAGACTGCCGAGTCTCCACTGGGAACAATTGCCGTCGACGGCGAAGGTATGACCGTCTACATCTACGACCCGGACGAGGAGCACCCGACCGGGGATTCGTGCGACGAGAGCTGCCTCCGGCATTGGCCTGCCGTCACGTCTGTCACCGATTCTCCGGTGACCGAGGGGATCAACGCGGCGCTCGGTACCGTACCGGGACCTGACGGTTCGTTCCAGGTGACGGTCAACGGCAAGCCGGTCTACCGATACTTGGACGATGAAGTGCCCGGCGACATGTTGGGGCAGGCCGTCGGTAGTCTGTGGTTCATGATCGACGAATTCGGGAATCCCGTCTTCACCACGGAGTAGTCGGATCCCGCGACAGATCGCTCAGTTGTACGGTTGCCGTGCGGTTTCCGGGTCGCCGAATGTGATTGCGCGTTCCCGGCGAGTTTTCGACGCAAGGGTGACACCCCAGTTCAGTGCCGTGCTGACGCGGTTGCGGAAACCCGCGAGGAACGCGATGTGAATGACTCCCCACGACACCCAGCCGATGAAGCCCGACATCCGGATCGGTCCGGCCTGCAGGAGTGCGTGGCGACGCGAAATGTAGGCGGCAGTACCGAGATCGCGGTACTTGAAGGGCTTTCCGTTCGGTCGGCCGTTTTCGACGCGGGCAGCGATCTGCGCCCCCGCGTAGCGTCCACCCTGCATAGCCACTTCGGCGACACCGGGCAACTTGTCCCGGGACATGATGTCGCCGACGACCCAGATGTTCGGGTGGCCTGGCACGGTCAGGTCGGCCTCGACGTCGATGCGGCCGCCGCCGACCTGCTTGACGCCGAGCGCCGAGGCGAGCGCTTCGACAAACGGCACTGCTTCGACACCGGCGGTCCACAGAATGGTGCGGGTCTCGTAGCGCTGCTTCGCTTTTGTCTTCTTGTCGGTGGTCTCGATCTCGGTTTCACCGACGTCGGTGACATGCACGCCGAGATGCGTTTCGACGCCGATCTTCGCGAGAGTGCGTGCGGCAGCTGCGGACAGCGATCTATTGAACGACGGCAACACTCGATCGTCACCGTGGAAGAGGAGCACTCGCGCCTCGTCCGGGTCGATCGACCTGAATTCGTTGGTGAGCGCGTGCATCGCCAATTCGCGTATCTGCCCCGCGATCTCGACCCCGGTCGGTCCGCCGCCGGCAACGGCAAACGTCAACCACGGACGCCGTTCCTCGGCAGTGGGGAGAGATTCGGCCATTTCGAACGCGGCAATGAGACTGCGGCGGATGGCCAGCGCGTCGTCCAGCGTTTTCATTCCGGGCGCCCATTTGATGAAGTCGTCCTGGCCGTGGTACGACTGCCGCATGCCGGCCGCCACGATCAGATAGTCGTACGGTAGGTCGAATGTCGAACCGTCGAATCTGCTTGCGGTCAGCAGCCGAGCTTCGGCATCGAGGGATTTTGCTTCGCCCAGCACTACATTCGTATTCTTCTGGTCTTCCAGAAGGTGCCGAAGTGGGCTCGCGATCTGGCCTTCGGAGAGGAGCCCGGTTGCACACTGGTAAAGCAACGGCTGAAACACGTGACTGGTTCCGCGATCGATCAGAACTACTTCGACGTCGGCTTTCTTCAACTTCTTGGCTGCGTAGAGGCCGCCGAATCCGCCGCCGACAATGACAACGCGCGGCTTGCCGTTCGACTTGTGGATACTCATCAGACGAACCTCGCCGTCACCGAGTTGGGCAGAAACCGCAGTGCAGCATCGATTCCCTGCCATTTCAGTCCGGGAAGCGCCGCTCGTGTCACTTCCTTTTCGATGGCCGCAACCATCGCATCGACGCCCTCGTCGAGCTCAGCCATCAAGGAAGAATCGTCGCCGGCACTCGCCGACATGTCCGTCTTGATGAAACCTGGCAGCAGGGTGGTTACTCGAATTGGCGTGCGCGCCAGTTCGATACTGAGAGCCTCACCGAGCGCGGCCACCCCGGCTTTGCTCGCTGAATATGCGGCTTTGGTGCCGGGAAGTCCACGATCTGCACTGATCGAGGACACCAGTACAAGGTGCCCGGCGTTCTGCGTGCGGAATATCTCGAGTGCGGCCTCGCACTGTGACAGTGCGCCTACGAAGTTCGTCTGCGCTGTCGCAAGATTCGCGTGTGCCTTACCGGTACCGATCTTGGCGCCCTTACCGAGACCGGCATTGACGATCACCCGATCGAGCCCACCGAGTTGGTCGCGAAGTTCGCCGAACACTCGGACAACGGAATCATGTTCTGTGACATCAAGCCCTGCCACCGCAACTGTGATCCTTGGATACTCGGCGAGCAATTGCTTCCGGAGAGCGTCGAGCCGATCGGTTCTCCTGGCGCATAGAGCCAGATCGCGTCCCCGTGCTGCGAACCTTCGTGCCATTTCTTCGCCGAGACCCGAACTTGCGCCGGTGATCAGAATCTTCTGCCGCGTCATGGCTGCCACTGTAACCACCACTGGGTCGATACACCGGACTGTCAGTCGACAAACCGGTTACCCTGCACATCACCACCCGATCGGCATACCGTAGAGCGATGACCGAAGAATTCGATGTCATAGTCATCGGCGGCGGACCGGCGGGCGAAAACGCCGCGGCCTACGCAATAGCCGGAAGCACCCGTACCGCTGCCATCGTGGAGCACCAACTGGTCGGTGGTGAATGCTCGTACTGGGCGTGTATGCCGAGTAAGGCGCTCCTGAGGCCAGGGCAGGTGCTCGACGACGCGGGCGCGTTGCCAGGTGTATCCGCCGCGCCGCCGGACATCGACGCGATCTTGGCCAGACGTGACTCCTTCACCCACAACCACGACGATTCCTCGCAGGTCGAGTGGGCCGAGTCCGCCGGTATCGACGTGATCAAAGGCCACGGCGTTCTGGACGGCGAGCGGACCGTTGTTGTCGACGGCACCCGCACACTCTTCGCCCGCCAGGCCGTCGTACTTGCCACCGGAACAACCGCGTCGGTCCCGGACACACCCGGACTGCGGGCTGCGCTCCCTTGGACGTCACGCGACGCCACCAATCTCCACGAAGTTCCGCGGCGTGTTGCCGTCATCGGCGGCGGTGTCGTCGCATCGGAGTGCGCGACGTGGTTGTTGTCATTCGGCGCCGAGGTGACGTTGCTGGTACGGGGCAACGCAGTGCTGAAATCTGCCGAACCGTTTGCCGGAGACATGGTTGCGCGTCATCTCACCGCACAGGGAGCCGACGTGCGTTTCGGGACTACCGTCCATTCCGTATCGCGCCCCGATGCCCGGGATACGGGCGAGGGGAACATTCACGGTGGGCCAGTCACGATCGACACCTCTTCCGGCGTGATCGAGGTAGACGAACTGATTGTTGCCGCGGGCCGTGCGCCGACGTCGGCGCAGTTGGGGTTGTCGTCCGTCGGTTTGACCGATGGTGCGTACGTTCCGACGGACGATCACCTGTGTGCACAGGGCGAATGGCTCTATGCCGTCGGCGATATCAACGGCCGGTCACCGCTGACCCATATGGGTAAGTACCAGGCCCGAGTGTGCGGCGATGTGATCGCCGCACGAGCAGCGGGACGCGCGCTGGTCGACCCACGGTTCATCGCCTCCGCTGACAGCGGCCGTGTTCCACAGGTGGTATTCACCTCGCCCGAAGCAGCATGGGTGGGGCGCACCGAAAAGCAGGCCAGGGCAGACGGTATCGACGTCGAGGTCGTGGAGATCGACATTGCCGTCGCGGGATCCTCGCTGCTCCGTGACAATTACGAAGGCCGCGCGAAACTGGTGATCGACCGTGGTGCCGACGTAATCGTCGGGGCAACCTTCGTCGGTCCGGATGTCTCGGAATTGCTCCACGCAGCAACAATTGCCGTCGTCGGTGCGGTCCCGCTCGACACGTTATGGCATGCGGTGCCGTCGTATCCGACGGTCAGCGAAGTATGGCTCAGGTTGTTGGAGGCACGGCGGTAATCGGGGGCAGAAGTTACGTATAGTCGCGACTATGGCGGCAGACGCACCGACGAATCCAGGTCTACTCGTACGCACAGCTGACGGAACATTGCGCGGCACGCGGGTGGGCAAACTCCGTGCGTGGCGAGGCATTCCTTACGCGCGTCCCCCGGTCGGAGCTTTGCGGCTGCAAGCGCCACGACCAGTGCGGCCTTGGCGTGGTGAGCGGAACGCTTCGGTATTCGGCGATGCGTCGGTCCAGAACAAGAAGGGCTTGGCGCTGGCTCCCGGGAAGTATCACCCCAGCAGCGAAGACTGCCTCACACTCAATGTTCTTGCCCCCGAATACCCTAGCCGCGAGCCCCTTCCGGTAATGGTGTTCATCCACGGGGGCGCCAATACCATTGGCACCTCGGCGACGGGCATCTATTCCGGGCGCTCGCTCGTCACCCGCGGCAACATCGTGTACGTATCGATCAATTACCGACTGGGTGCTCTGGGTTTCTTGGACTTCACCGAATTCTCCACTCCTCGGCATCATTTCGACGCCAACCTCGGGCTTCGTGATCAAGTGGCCGCATTGCAATGGGTGCAGCGGAACATTGCAGCATTCGGCGGCGACCCCGATCGAGTGACGGTCTTCGGCGAATCGGCCGGCGGCACTGCCGTCACCACCCTGCTGGCGACGCCGGCGGCCAAAGGATTGTTCGCGGCCGCCATAGCGGAGAGCCCGGCACCGGATCTTGTTGCCAACCAGTCACTCTCACGCGAATGGGGTCGACGGTTCATCGACATTCTGGGCTCCGACGCCACCCCGGACCAGGCTCTGCGTCTTACGTCGGCTCGTGAATTGGGCCGCGCCGGAGCCCGCCTGGGAGCCGAAGCTCTTGCTGCTACACCAGGGCTCCATCCGTTCGGGCCCAGTGTCGACGGAGATTTTCTTCCCCACCCGCCGGCGGAGGCGTGCAGTCGCGGCCTGGCACATCGGGTTCCGCTGATCATCGGCACCAACAAGCGTGAGGGCACGCTCTTCCCGAAGTTCCTCGACGGGCTCCCGACAACTCCCGCGCGAATCGAGAGGATGTTCGCCCTCACCGATCCCGCAGCCGGAAATCGAATCCTTGCAACATATCCGGGATACCCGAGCACTGACACTGCAATCGACATCGGCGGCGACGTGACTTTCTGGCATCCGTCGGTCGAGTTGGCGCAGGCACACGCGCAGTACGCACCCACGTACGCCTACCGCTTCGACTTTGCGCCACCACTGATGCGATGGGTCGGTCTCGACGCCACTCACGGTTTCGAAATGTTTGCGGTATTCGGTATCGGTGACAGCGCAGTCGGCCGTGGCCTCACAGTTCCTGGTGGCAGGCGAGGCCTCAGCGCCGTCACCGAGGCGATGCAGGGACATTGGCTGCACTTCGCACAGCATGCGGCACCTCGAAGTGACTGGCCGAGCTACGCCGCGCAGCGTCACACGATGATCTTCGACGCGATCTCTCGCGTGGACACCGATCCGCGCGCCGAGCAACGACGCGCCTGGTCCGGATATGCGGGCTACCGCAACTACGCACCGAATCAGGTTTCTTCGTGACCGACAACCTTGACGTAGTACTCGATTCGGGAAAGATCCGGGGCCGCTACCTCGAGACCCGCACTGGTCGACTCCGCACCTGGCGCGGCATTCCCTACGCTGCTCCGCCGATCGGGTCGGCGCGGTTTCTCGCACCGCAACCAGTTGCGGCGTGGGCGGGAACCCGCTCGGCCACCGAGTTCGATTCACCGGCACCACAGCGTAAGAGCACCGAAAACGAGTCGTGTCTGTTCGTGAATGTTCTTGCGCCCGAGTCGGCCAGTGTTACCCCACGTCCCGTGATGGTGTTCATTCACGGCGGCGCGTACAACGGCGGAAATCCGTCGGCGCCGATGTACTGGGGAACGTCGTTGGTGGAACGTGGCGATGTCATCTACGTCTCCGTCCAGTACCGCCTCGGCGCGCTCGGCTACCTCGATTTCAGTGAATTCTCCACTGCGGAGCACTCATTCGACTCGAATATCGGGCTACGTGACCAGATTGCGGCACTCGAATGGGTCCAGCGAAACGCCGCGGCGTTCGGCGGTGACCCTGACAACGTCACAATCTTCGGTGAATCCTCCGGCGCAAATGCCGTCACCACTGTGATGACAACACCGTCTACGCGAGGGTTGTTTGCCCGCGCCATCGCTCAAAGCCCGCCGGCAGCTTCGGCATACGGAAAAGAACGCGCGCACGGGTGGGCACGCGAATTCCTCGACATTGCCGGAGCCCCGACCAAGACACCCGCGGCCTGGCTACGAAATGTACCGGTTCGTCGGCTCGTCGAGGTCGGCGACGAACTTGTGCGTCGCGGCGCTGACGAGGAACCTGGTACCCGTGCTTTCGCGCCTGTTGTGGGCGACGACGTCCTCCCCGAACATCCGCTGGACGTCTTTGCCGCCGGAAAATCTCATCCCGTGCCACTGATACTCGGGTCAAATCTCCACGAGGGCAGAATCTTTCCACGTTTCCTCAACATTCTTCCCACCGATCCTGCCCGCATCGAGAAAATGTTCTCGCACGTTTCGGCCGACGTGAAGGCCCGCGCACTCGCCGCCTATCCGACGTATCCGCACCGCTACGCCGCCGCAGACATCGGCGGCGACATCACATTCTGGGAACCGATGGTCCTGTGCGCACAAGGACATTGCGACGTGGCCCCCACGTACAGCTACCGCTACGATTTTGCGCCGCGCATCCTCACCCTGGTCGGACTTGGCGCCACCCACGCCACAGAACTGTTTGCCGTGTTCGGGCGATCGGACGCCCTCACCGGTGCGCTGACCGCGATCGGTGGGCGTCGGTCCCTGGCGACGGTCACCGAAGCGATGCAAGAACATTGGATCAACTTCGCGAGAACCGGTAGCCCGGGTACCGAGTGGCCCGTGTACACGAGCGCCCAGCGGAGAACCATGATTTTCGACCGCATCAGCCGAGTGGAGAGCGATCCACTCGGCGACCGTCGACGAGCCTGGATCGGATACGAGCACCGACGCTGACAACAGGGCAAGATGTACACACACCAAGAACGAAGGGGTTCCCATGTCCGAGCGTTCACGCACCATCGCCGTCACCGGCGCCACTGGCCACATCGGCGGGGAGGTCGCTCGCATCCTCACCGAGTCCGGTATTCCGCTGAGGCTGATCGCGCGTTCGATCAGCCGACTCCCCCAGTTACCCGGTACGGAGAGCGCTGAGGCCACCTTCTCCGATCACGATCGCGCCGCCGCGGCCCTGCACGGCATCGACATCTTGTTCATGGTCTCGGCAGCAGAGAGTGCCGACCGTCTCGATCAGCACCGCACCTTCATCGACGCTGCCGTCTCCGCAGGCGTGCGCCACATCGTCTACACCTCGTACCTCGGCGCAGCACCGGACGCCACCTTCACGTTGGCCCGCGATCACTGGGCCACTGAGCAACATATCCGTTCCACCGCAATGTCTTTCACCTTTCTTCGCGACAGCGCTTACCTCGACTTCCTTCCCGCTATGGCCGGCGCTGACGGTGTCATCCGGGGCCCGGCCGGCAATGGCGCGGTCGGCGCGGTTGCTCGATCGGACATCGCCCGCGTCGCCGCGTCGGTACTGACCGATCCCGACGCGCATGTCGGCCGAACCTACGACCTCACCGGTCGGGAAGCGCTCACCCTCGCCGAGGTGGCAGCGATCATCACCGACGTCACCGGGCGTGAGACGGTTTACCACGAAGAAACCGTCGAGGAGGCCTATGCATCCCGCGCGTCGTACAACGCACCGGACTGGGAAGTTGACGCCTGGGTGTCCACCTACACCGCCATCGCAAACGGAGAACTCGCTGTCATCAGCACTGCGGTGGAAGACATCACCGGACGCCCCCCGTTGACGCTGCGCGAACTCCTCACCAGTGATCTCGGCAATGATCTCAACACTGACGAAACCGGTACCGACGCCTGATGCCACCCCGCAAGCGAACTGCAACAACACGTAAGCCAGCCACCCGAAAGACAGCTACACGAAAGGCGCCCACCCGAAAGACAGCTACAACTCCGGACGTTCCCACCGCAGGCCCGGGTGAACGTGTCTGGCTCCTCGACGTCCCGTTCCGGACTGCGGCGCCGGGCGCACAGTTCGTGAAGAAATGGAAGAGCTATGCCTGGGTGGGCAGCGAACTTCCTACAGAACTACTGTCGTTCAAAGCGCTCCCCTTCTCCTACCAGCAGTGGGTAGAGGACGACATCAATGGCGGCGCCGGAGAACGTCCGACGTCGGCGCCTAAAATACCGAGACCTGTTCAGGTTTCGGGGGCCGCTGCGGTAGTCGACGCCGCCCGCGCCGGCCGACGCGGTTTCTTGTTGGCCGACAACGCAGGTCTGGGCAAGACACTCATTGCGATCATGGCGGCCAAGACAATTGCCGAAGAACGCGGCGAGTCCAGCATCCTGGTCCTCGTCGACCGACCCGCTCAGATCACCATCCCGCATTGGCGGTACTCCATTGCTTCCGTCGGCGACGGCGGATTCCGTTGGTTGATCATGTCTCCCGATCAACTGAAGAAGCTCATTGCCCGCAACGGCCGCCCCAAGTACACATTCGGGGTTGTCATTGCCGACGAAGCCCAGCTGTACAGCAACGACACTCAGCGCACAGCGGCGTTCGAGAAGGTTGCCCGCTTCCCCAACAGTCACGATCAGTCGCCATTTGTCCTGTCGGTGACCGCAACGCCTGGTCACACTCCTGCCGATCAGCGTTATCTCGCACCACTTTTCGCGCAGCTACACAACGAGCCGTCGGAGTACTGGTCGGACTTAGGCGCCAGGCTACTCGAATCCGGCCTCCCACTGGATAAGTCGTACGGCAAGTGGACGTGGAGCGCCGAAGCCAAGGAATCACCGACTCTACAGGCGAGCGCTCTGGAAACCGTCCGAGGATGGTTGTCGAACAGTAAGCCTCCGTTGATGATTCATCGCCGAACTCCGTGGGGTCCGGTCCCACTCGACGGTATGCCTATCGACCTCACGCCCTCTCAACGCGCGCAGTACGAGACGGAGTGGGCCGAGTACGCGTACGAAATGGGATTGGCACGTAAAAGCCGCAACATTGCTCGCGGCCGCGCGCTGGTTCTGCGATACCGGCAGAAGGCCGGCATGATCCGCGCCGAATCCACCGCTCAGTGGGCGCAGGCTCAGGTCAAGGCAGGAAAGCAGGTGCTGGTGGCCGTCGAATTCGTGTCAACAGCGGGCGATCCGCTGGTCGAGATGATCGAAGACTCGGGGATTTCCGTTGCCAAGATTTTTGGCGCGGTCACCGACAAGGAGCACCAACGCCTTCGCTTCCAACGCGGCGAGGCGCCCGTTGTCGTTTTCAACGTCACGACGTCCATCTCACTGCATGCCAACGAGGCATTGCCGGACGGCACTCACGCGTCACCGCTGCCTCGCACCGGGATCTTCCATCAACCCCGGTACTCCGGTATTGCCGCCGAGCAGACTTTTGGTCGATCACACCGCGACTACCAAACGTGCCCGTGGCTCATCCCTTTTGGCGTCGGCACCAAGGAAGAGGATGTTGCAACAACGATGTTGCGTAATCTTCAGTCGGTAACCGGTTTGAAGGGTGGAGACCAGTCGGGCCTTCGCAGTCTCGCCGAACTCCTCGGCGTTGAATGGCTCGAGCCTGATGTCCTTACTGCCGAGCGCTAGACGCACTCGGTGCCGTTGATGCAACCCTTGATGTCCGCCCCGTCCGCGGGGCACCATCGAGACATGACCAAATACCTCATCTCCTTCCCGAGCGAAGCGCTGGTGCTCACCGACGAGGAGTTCCCGATCGTCTCCGCCGAATCCCACGCTGTGATCGAGGAGGCGAAGGCTGCCGGCGTCTACGTATTCGGCGGCGGAATCGACGGGGAAGTCGATCCCGTGCTGGTATCCGCCGACGGGTCGGTGAGCACCGAGATCTATCCGGGCAGCGAACTCACGGGCGGGTTCACCGTGCTGGAGCTGCCGACGCGCGAGGACGCGGTCGAGTGGGCGAGGAAAATCGCAGTGGCCTGCCGTTGCTCGCAGGAGCTCCGCGAGTTCGGGTACGACCCGGCCAGCTAGAGCCTCCGGCCCTGTGCGCCTTTCTGGTAGTGGGCGCTACCAGAAAGGCGCACAGGGTCATCCAACCGCCGGTCGACCATCCACACCGCTACCGTGGCGACGGAGAATGCCAGGCCGGCGATGCACACGCCGGACCATCCATACCCCTTCCAGACAACAGATCCCACGGCCGACCCGACGGCAGCGCCGACGAAGTAAGTCGTCATGTAGACGGAATTGACACGCGACCGCGCTTCCGGGATGAGGGCGTAGATGATGTTCTGGTTGCTGACATGCACTCCTTGCAGCGCAAGATCGGCGAGCAGGAAGGCGATCAGGAACCACACGAGGTGGGTGCCACCCACGGCAAAAGGCAACCAGCACAACAGCAGGACGGCCAGGGCGCCACCGGTGGCAAGTTGGGCCTTGCCACGATCAGCCAACCGCCCGGCGACAGTGGCCATCGACGCTCCCGCCACGCCGAGTAATCCCACCAGGCCGATCTGCGTGTCGTTGTACCCGAATTCGCCGGCCAGGAGAAATGCCATGGTGGTGAAGACCGTGCTGACCGCAGCAAAGGCGAGCCCGCCCATGGCGGCGCGAGTACGCAACCGCGGCAGGGTTTTTGCCAGGCTCCCGAGCGAACGCAGGGTCGCGAGGTAGCTCACCTTCGGCCGTGGGCCGGCGTCCGTGGGCAGGGATCGCCACAGCGCAACAGCCATGACCACCATCAACACCGCTGCCACCTTGTACACCGTCGACCATCCGCCCAGCCCGGAGAGCAGTCCGGCAACGCTGCGTGCCAACAGAATTCCGATCAGCAGGCCACTCATGATCGTGCCGACCACCTGGCCGGACCGCTGCGGTTCGGCGAGTGATGCGGCAAACGGAATGAGAACCTGCGCGGCAACCGAAAACACACCGGCAACAGCGATTCCCACGGCCAGGGTGGCGAAGTTCGGAGCAAATCCACTGACCGCTTGACCGAGTGCTGCCAGAAGCATCAGACCAACCGTCAGCTTGCGTCGGTCGACCATGTCACCTACCGGCACCAGAAGTACCAAACCGAGCGCGTACGACACCTGGGCGATAGTCACCGTGGCAGCCGCCGTTGACGGCGACACATTCAAATGTTCCGCGATGGAATCGAGAAGCGGCTGGTTGAAGTAGTTGCCACCCGCGCACAGACCCGTTGCTGCCGCCATGAGCAGCACTATCGGTAGTCCAAGCCGTGGACGCGTGTCGTGAGAAATCATTGCTCAAGCATGAACCGCCATCCGATTGCAGTCCAATAGATAGATCTGCAGAATCAATCCTCAAAACAGATAGATTGGTGTCATGGAACTTCGGCACATCCGCTACGCACTCGCTGTTGCGGAGGACAGGCACTTCAGTCGAGCGGCACTTCGACTCCACGTGTCACAGTCGGCGTTGAGCACTCAGATACGGGATCTCGAACGCGAGCTCGGTGTCGAACTCTTCCAAAGAAACAGCCGCAATGTCGGGCTGACCGAGTCGGGCGAAGTGTTCGTCTCCCGAGCCCGAGACGTACTCGGTGCCGTGTCGCGACTGGTCAGCGACGTTTCGGGAAGCAACGTCGAGCAGGTTCGACTCACTGTCGGCGTCATTTCCTCAGCGGGCCGCGTCGACGTCGGACAGGCACTGGCAGCTCTGACGCAGCGCCACCCCGGCATCGATGTGACGGTGCGCCCCTACGGCAGCGAGGTAGTGATCGACGGCGTTCGATCGGGGGCTATCGACGTAGGAATTGTCGGCTTGGCGCCTGGGCGACTACCCAAGACGCTCTCGGCCACCCCGTTGTGGAGCGAGTCGACTGCCGCGTTTGTTCCGGACGGTCACCCTTTCAGCACACTGCCGTCCATCCGACTCGACGATCTGCGAGACGTCCCGCTCGTGGACTTCGCGTCGGGCAGCGAGGCCCGGGTCCAAACCGATCAGGCATTTGCGGAATCGCGGGTTCCGCGGGGACGCACGTACGAAGCGAATTCCGTCGACCTCATCTGTTCCCTGACAGTCAACGGCCTGGGCGTCGGCTTGCTGCCGGAGTCGATGAGCGCCGAGCATCCCGAATTGGTCTGTGTGCCGATCGCCGATGCGCCGCACCGGGTCGTCCATGCCATTACCGACCCGGCCCACTCATCGTCACTGGCCCGGGAGTTCGTCACACTCCTCTCCGATCAGTTCACTACTTGAGCAGCCGCGACATTCGCCTGTCTGCCAATGGTTTTCCGCCGGTCTGGCAGGTTGCGCAGTACTGGAAGGATCGCTCGGCAAAAGACACTTCGCGCACCACATCACCACACACGGGGCAGGGCAAACCGGTGCGGGCGTGGACCCGCATTCCCGATCGCTTCTCACCCTTCAGCCGTGCCGCGTCCTGTCCAACCGATCGCTCGACGGCATCGGCCAGCACGGCTCGCATGGCGTCGTACAGCGTTGTTATCTGTTCTGCGGTAAGACGAGAAGACGTCGCGAACGGGGAAAGCCGTGCCGTGTGCAGGATTTCGTCGGAGTAGGCATTCCCGACGCCGGCGAGGAGAGACTGGTCGACTATCGCATTCTTGATCCGGGCGGAGGTACCACCAAGTATCTCGGCAAATTCCGCTTCGGTGACGGCCATGGCGTCGGGTCCCAGACGAGCGATCCCCGGCACCTCCAGCGGGTCCGCCACTATCCACACTGCCAGGCGTTTTTTCGTGCCGGCTTCGGTGAGATCGCAAGCAGGAGTGAGCCCCTCCGGCGTGAAGAAATGAACTCGAAGCGCCAACGGGCCTTTGCCAGGTTTTGGTGGCGTCGACGACGGATTGTCCTGCCACCGCATCCATCCCGCACGCGACAGATGAGTGATGAGCCAGAGCCCATGGCAGTCCAGCCCAAGATGTTTACCGAATCTGGCTGCGCCGGTCACGTCTCGGCCCTGCAATGCAGCAATCGGCGGATCGAAGGTCTTGAGCACGCTCAATGCGGCAATGTCGATGCGGCCGACCACAGCGCCCACTGCGTGTTCGCGGAGAAATCCCGCCAGCGCTTCAACCTCGGGCAGTTCAGGCATGGCATCACACTAGCGCCGAATACCGACAAACTCACTGCAGATTTCGCAGCACCACCACGGCGTGTTCCTGTCGCGCTTTGGCCGCGTACATTGCTTGATCCGCGCTTCGGAGGAGTGTTCCGTAGACGGCAATCGCACGATCCGGGGATCCGAACGGACCAGTCGCTGCGACAATTCCGACGCTCAACTCGACAACAGGATGCTCGGGACCGGTGACGGTTATGTTTCGCAGGGACTCTGCGAGACTGTCGATTTCCTGATCGTCGCACCGATCCACGAGAACGAACTCGTCACCGCCGATGCGCGCGATCAACGCAGATGGACTGGCGGACTGTGTCAGTCTCGCGGCAACCTTCTCGATCACAACATCACCGACGTCGTGCCCGTACTCGTCGTTGATCGTCTTGAATCGATTGATATCCACCGCTGCGACAACCAAATTGGTGGAACTCTCGAATGGCCGATGCAACATCAATCCGACCTCGTCGGCCAACCCTCGTCTGTTCAAGAGTCCGCTCAGCGGGTCATGTTGCGCTTTCAAGGCATCGGTTCCGAGAATCGAGAACACGAACTGACACGCAAACGGGATCGCGTAGATGGCCGCGCCGACCAACAGGACCATGGCGATCAACGACGGAACATCGGTGTACTTTTCGATATAGGCGATGCGCGCGACAACTCCGATAACCACGACGGACGCCCACAACAGATGCAGAGTCTGCATGCGCGCGTTGTGGAAGAAGGCGATGTATCCGCCGATCACGGAGAACATCACACTGTGCGCCAATGCTGCTAGCGGATTCGAGTACAGCACCAGCGCTGCGGCAATCCCAATTTCCGAATAAATCACGAACACGTAGGACCAGGATCGCTCCAACCTGCCTCTGGTCGCGAGAATCGCGGCCATCAGCGCCGTCAGGACGATGATCACGAGGTTGGCGGTGCGCTCCCCGTGAGTAGTGGGACCCGCAGGACTGAATCTGGTCAAGAACATCACGACGATTACCAGAAGCAACGAGCTGACAACCAATGTTCTCGATGCGCCGGTCAGCCCTTTGTCTGCGAGATAACGTGTGAAGGACTCGAATTGGTCAGGGCGTCGATACCAGTCGACGAGCAGAGGCGCGACTCGGTGCAACGCGGCAGACGAAAACGGCCGTTCGGTAGCTTTGCTACCCGAATGTCCGTCATCGACCGCTGCACCCACCCGAACAGGATAAGCCTGCACGACCTTCCGCTATCCGACAATCATCACAATTGCGTGTGGGTGACGATGACCCGGTCACCCCCGGACGCCTTTGCCTGATACATAGCAGCGTCAGCGAGTCGGAACAATCCCGCGAGTTCCACTTCCGAGACATAACTGGACGTCGAAGTCGACGGAATTGCGATTCCGATGCTGGTCGTGACCACCGGAACGTTGTCGGGCAACCGCATGTGCCGACGCAGATTCTCCTCGAGTTCGAGTTCGGCGCGCTTGCCGATCATGTCGACCAACACGAACTCGTCACCGCCGAATCTCGAGAACAGAGCGTGATTACTTCCACATCGACGTAGCCTCACCGCGAACTCGCGAAGGACAATATCGCCCTGTTCGTGTCCGTACGAATCGTTGACAGTCTTGAAATTGTCGACATCGACGATCACCACGACACAAGACAATCCGCGGGAGTTCGCTTCGGTGACCCCCCATTCTTCGACCGACCGCTGTAGTCCGCGCCGGTTCAGCAGGCCGGTCAGCGGATCCACATCCGAACTCTCGGCGTCCGAACCCAGGATCGACAGCACGAACTGGCAGGCAAATGGAATGACCACGATGCTCGTGGCGACAACCAACGACAACGCGATCGCCAACGCCGGATCCTCGTAAACGGCCACCTGACGAGCGACAAGCACCAGAACCACGCCGGACAGAACCATGTGCGCAGCCTGTAGTCGCGCATTGTGAAAATACGCGATATAGCCGCCCACCAAAACGAAGACGATGCATTGGATCAAACCGATAAACGGATCGCGGTTCAGAAATACACCGATCACTACGCCGAGCTCCGCGTACGCGACAAACAGGTACGACCACTTACGGGTCAGTGCCGGCAGAAGACTGAACAGCACAATCATCGCGACGGTCCCGGCGATGATCCCCGCGTTGATGACACTCGTGACTTGGTTGTGGACGCCCGCTTCGCTGAAACGCAGCAACAACATGGCAACCGCCACCGACACACACGACGCGATCACGATCAGGCGCACCGCCACCTCCAGCCCCTTGGACGCGAGGTATCGGGTGAAACTGTCGAACTGATCCGGCCGTCGAAACCACTGCACCAGAAGAGCGATTGCCGACCGCAGTGCTGACTGATCGCGTTCGCGCGGGGCAGGCAGGATCTCATGCGACCGATCCGCCCCGAACGATGTCATGGGCAAATCATAGGGTGCCGGTCCGCCGACAGTTGCACTTCACCTGGGTAAATACTTACCGCCTGCAGCGCGGCGGTCTAGCGACGAACGAGATACGTATCCATGATCCAGCCGTGCTTCTCACGCAATTCCGCCCGCACACGCACGATGTCGTCTTCTACCTCACGCAGGTTACCGGCAATCAACACTTCGTCCGGTGTGCCCAGGTACGCGCCCCACCAGATTTCCACGTCATCCCCGGCAACCTCGGTAAACGTGCAGTGCGCGTCAAGCATCACGACGGCGTTGTCGATGCCGTCCGGCAATCCTTCGGCGAGCTTGCGCCCAGTGGTGATGTGTATCGATTCGCCGATGCGGTTGAGCACGATGCGGTGCTGCGCCGCCAAAGACTGCACACTCGTGACACCGGGAATTACCGTGTAGTCGAATGTGACGTTGCCGCGCGCGAGCACTCGTTCGACGATGCGCAAGGTGCTGTCGTAGAGCGACGGGTCACCCCACACCAAAATCGCGCCGACTCCGGCTTCGGCCGCAAACTCTTCCTCGAAGATGGACGCTCGACGGTCATGCCAGTCGTCGACAACACCTTCGTAGTCCGAAGGTGTCCGATCTCTCGGGGGATCGGTTATCTCGACGACGCGGTATTCACCGGTCACATGTTCTTCGAGAATCCCGGTCCTCAAGTCGACGAGATCCTGCTTCTCACTCCCCTTACCGATCACAAAGAACGTATCTGCCCTGTTCATGGCCTTGACAGCTTGGATCGTCACTTGGTCGGGGTCACCGGCGCCGACGCCGATCACGAGGAGTTCACGCATTGAACGAGGCTATCGTGCGTGCCCTAGACTGTGTCCCGTGACTGTCTCCACCGCATATGAAGACCTGTTGAAACTCGTGATGGAGACCGGCACCCCCAAAGCCGATCGCACCGGCACCGGCACTCGCAGCATCTTCGGTCACCAGATGCGATTCGATCTTGCCGACGGTTTCCCCCTGGTCACCACCAAGAAGGTGCACCTCAAGTCGATTGTCAACGAACTGTTGTGGTTCTTGCGCGGCGACTCCAACGTGGCGTGGCTACATGAACACGGCGTCTCCATCTGGGACGAGTGGGCCGACGAGAACGGTGAACTGGGCCCGGTCTACGGCGTCCAGTGGCGCAGTTGGCCCACCCCGTCGGGTGAGCACATCGACCAGATCACGCAAACTCTCGAAACCTTGCGATCCAACCCCGATTCGCGTCGGATCATCGTCTCCGCGTGGAACGTCGCCGACATTCCGCAGATGGCGCTCGCACCGTGCCACGCGTTTTTCCAGTTCTACGTCGCCGACGGCAAACTCTCGTGCCAGTTGTATCAGCGTAGTGCCGACATGTTCCTGGGTGTTCCCTTCAACATCGCCAGCTACGCCCTGCTCACACACATGATGGCGCAGCAGGCCGGTCTCGACGTCGGCGAATTCATCTGGACCGGCGGCGACTGCCATATCTACGACAACCACGTCGATCAGGTCACCGAACAACTCAGCCGGACCCCGCTCGACCTTCCGATTCTGAAACTGAACAAGCGCGATTCCATCTTCGATTACACCTTCGAGGATGTCGAAATAGTCGGTTACCAGCACCATCCTGCTATCAAGGCTCCGGTCGCGGTCTGATCATGAATGATCGCGCAGTCACCCTCATCTGGGCTCAGGCGAACAATGGTGTCATCGGTGCAGGCAACACGATTCCGTGGCGACTGCCGGAGGACATGGCCTACTTCAAGCGAGTCACCATGGGGCATCCGGTGATCATGGGCCGGTTGACCTGGGATTCCATTCCACCCAAGTTCCGGCCGTTCAGTGGGCGCCGCAATATCGTTGTCACCCGCAATTCGGAGTGGGCAGCGGACGGAGCCGAAGCCGCACCCAGCCTCGACGACGCGCTGGCCTTGCCTGACGGCGACCTCTTTGTTGTCGGCGGAGGGCAAATATATTCGGCTGCACTGCCATTCGCGACGCGTCTCTTGGTGACCGAGATCGATCTCGATATCACCGGCGAAGCCTTTGCTCCCGAGATCGGCCCCGATTGGAACCTCACGTCCGACGAGCCCTGGCACACGTCGGAGAAGACCGGGTTGCGCTTCCGCTGGCTCGAATACACTCGCTGACCACTTCCGCCAATAACGAGGCACCTCACCAGCCTGTCGGTCATACTCGAGAAACCGAGATGATCGCGCTACCCGAGAGGTCTTCGATGGACAAGAAGTCACTGACAGCCCTCGCCCGTCAACAATTGAAACTGGCTGCGTCGGCAACCAGCGGTCGTAGTTCACAAACCGTCTATGGTGGCCACCAACGCAGCCTGCGACAGACCGTGATCGCGCTGAGCGCCGGCAAGAGCCTCGCAGAACACGACAGTCCCGGCGAAGCAACGCTGTTGGTCCTGAGTGGAAAACTCAACCTCGTGTGCGGTAGCGACGAATGGAAAGGGTCGACTGGCGATTTCCTCACCATTCCGGCCCACCGGCACAGTGTCGAAGCGCTCGAAGACGTTGCTTTTCTGCTGACAGTCGCCATGAAGGGCTGACGGACGGTTGATCCCGGTAGCGTGTTCCCCGTGAACGAAACGGTGATCGAGGTGTCCATCGCAGCAGCGCCGTCCGTGCTGTGGCCGGCGCTGCGCGATCCTTCGCTGATTCGGCGCTGGTTCGGGTGGGACTACGACGGACTCGACGACGAAATCACTCAGATCTACGGCACCGCGGTCGCAGACCCTGACGCACACACCCTCGAACTGGGTAACGGTGATCGCTTCGCCTTGATCGACCAGGGCGGCAGAACCATTGTCCGGATGACGCGTCCGCCGCAGGTACCCGACGACGAATGGTACGAGGACATCACGGAGGGCTGGACCACATTTCTGCACTTCTTGAAGTTCGGCGTCGAACATCACGGATTGGCCGAGCGCAGAACAATTTACCTCGACGGCCCACTGATTCCGGGTGAATCCGCAGCCTCGATCCTCGGACTCGGGCACCTTCCTGTGGAAGCCGGCGGGCGTTACACCGCCACGCTTGCTCCCGGCGATTACGCCGACGGCATTGTCGACTTCGTCAGCGCGCTGCAAACAGGAGTGACAATCGAAGACCTTGGTCCCGGACTGTTGGTGGTCGCGGCAAAGCCGACGGTTCCGTACCGCGCCCAGCAGGAACTCCAGATCATTCTGGCCACTTACGATCTCAGCGCGGACGAGTTCGACGAGATCGAACATCACTGGAAGCAGTGGTGGGACGGCCGATCTCGCCAAGAGTGACCACACTGGGAGCGATATGCTTCGAGCATGATCGACTCTTCGGGCAACCCGACACGCAATTTCGCCGAAGTACTCGAGCGTCTGGCCGACTCCAAGGCTGACATCCCGACGCTCCACCGACTTCTCGAAGCAGTGCTTGTTGTCGGTTCCGGGCTTGATCTCGATCTCACGCTGCAGCGCATCATTATTGCGGCAACCACTGTATTGGATTGCAACTACGGGGCATTGGGCGTGCGGGCACCGGGCGGTGGGCTGGCCGAATTCGTGTACGAGGGCATCGACGAACCGCTGCGGCAGACGATGGGACACTTCCCGGAAGGCCACGGCGTGCTCGGCGTCCTCATGAACGATCCCAAGACTCTGCGTGTTCCGCATCTCGGCGCCCACCCCGCCTCTGTCGGATTTCCCGCCAATCATCCGCCGATGGACAGCTTCCTGGGCGCGCCGATCATGATGCGCGGTGAGGTTTTCGGCAGCATCTATCTCACCGAGAAACGTGGTGCGGCAGAGTTCACCGAGGAGGACGAGGTCATCCTCGAAGCGCTTGCCATCGCCGCCGGTATCGCAGCCGAGAACGTCAGGCTGTTCGAGCAGTCTCGGACCCGTGAAAGATGGCTCACCGCAATGTCTGCCATCCGGTCACGATTGCTGGCGGGCGATTCGCTCGACGACAGTCTGCAACTGCTCGCCACCCGTGTGCGCGAGTTGACCGGCATCGACGATGTCATCGTGCTGATCTGCGAGAACGGCTACGCGCAGGTACACACCGCGGTCAGCGCCCGGCCGACATCGCGGGGAGTCCGAGTCCCGGCGAGCCTCTATCCATTCGACGTCATTCGGCAGACTCGACGGTTGCACGTATTCACCGAATTGGGCTCGCTGCTCGACTTGGTCCCGACAGCGGGTAGCGCGGTGCTGGCCCCGATGACGGTTGCATCCGGCGTGGTGGGCGCATTACTGCTCACGTCGGATTCCGCCAGCACTCACTGGGATTCGGACGAACTCACCCGGATCGAGTCGATGGCCGAATTAGGCTCTGTAGCTATCGAATTCGACGAGAAACAACGTGGACAGCGTCTCCTGTCGGTTCTGGCAGATCGCGACCGCATTGCGCGTGACCTGCATGACAACGTCATTCAGCGTCTGTTTGCCAGCGGCATGAGCCTGCAGAGCACCTTGCCCGATTCCGATCTTCCCGACTCCGCGCGTGCCATCGTCACCCGGTCGCTGGAGCAGTTGGACCAAACCGTCCGCGAAATCCGCACCACCATCTTCGATCTCCAGACACCCGCGACCGCGGACTCGACCAGCCTGCGCCGACGCCTCCTCGACGTAATCGGTGACGCCACAGCACAATCAGCAGTCACCCCGAGCGTTCAGTTCTCCGGAGCGATCGACACACTCGTGAAAGCCGGAATCCACCCCCATGCCGAAGCCGTGCTTCGTGAGGGTTTGAGCAACGTTCTGCGACATGCCCAGGCAGACACGATCACCATCTCCGTGACCGCCGACCTCGAATTTGCCATCACCATCGACGACGACGGCAAAGGTATCCCCGTCGGCGTCCACAAGAGCGGCTTGCACAATCTCGAGCGCCGCGCTGAACATTGTGGTGGCACATGCACAATCGGCAACCGCAGCCCGAACGGCACCCGCCTGGTGTGGCGGGTACCGCTGAGGCGGCGGAAGCCCTGAACTACTTGTTGCGCAGCTCGGTTGCCAGCACGGCAGCCTGAGTCCTGCGCTGCATACCCAGCTTCGAGAGCAAACGGGTCACGTAGTTCTTGACCGTCTTCTCGGCGAGGAACAGCCTCGCGCCGATCTCTCGATTGGTCAGGCCCTCACCGATGAGGTCGAATACCGCGCGTTCCTGATCGGAGAGTTCCGCCAGCGGATCTGCGGTGCGTTCGCTGCGGATTCGCGCCATCAACGCTTCGGTGGCGCGGCTGTCGAGCAGCGATCCACCCAAGCCGACGGTGCGTACCGCCGCAACAAGATCCGTGCCCAGAATCTGCTTCAGCACAAAGCCGGACGCGCCCGCCATGATGGCGTCGAGCAGCGCTTCGTCGTCCGCATACGAGGTCAACATCAGGCACCGCAGGTTCGGCAGCATCGAGCGAAGGTCGCGACACAATTCAACGCCGTTGCCGTCGGCCAGTCGCACGTCCAGAACCGCGACATCGACATTGCTCTTGGGGATAACGGCCATCGCCTCCCCTACCGACGACGCTTCCCCGACCACCTCGAAATCCTCGACGCCGCCGAGCAGATCGAACAGTCCGCGTCGGACGATCTCGTGATCGTCGACCAGGAACACGCGCGTAGTCATCTAAGCCTCTTTCAAGAATCTATTGCCGATCGAAACAACTGTGGTGTCAGTTGACGAGTGTCAGTTCCAGCCGTGTCAGTTCTTGCTGTGGCGCACGATCAACACGGGGCAATCTGCGGTGTGCAGAAGTGCGCGACTGGTCGAGCCCAGAAGCATTCCGGTGAAGCCACCACGTCCGCGGCTACCGACCACCACCAACTGCGCAGTCTCGGCATACTCGCTCAAAACCCGCACCGGGCGATCGCGCGCGACTACACGCTCGACCACAACGTCTGGGTATCGCTCGGTGAATCCGGCCAACTGCTCTGCCAGAACTACTTCTTCGCCGGTCTGGATGCTGCTCCACAACGGGTCGTCCGGAGTGGCGCCCAGTGAAGGCTGCACACTCACGTCGCTCCACACGTTGACGGCGATCAGCGTGGCGCCGCGCGCCGACGCCTGCTCGAATGCGTGCTCGATGGCCTCGATGCTGTTTTCGGAGCCGTCGACACCGACAACAACCGGTCCCTGAGTGGGCGGCTGACCGTCCAGCGTCCGCCCGCGCACGACTGCCACGGGCGATTCACCGTGCGAGACAATCGATACCGTCACCGAACCGACGACAAGTCCGGTGAATTCGCCGTGCCCACGCGGACCTACGGCAACCATGTATGCGCGTTTGGACAATTCGATCAATGAATCGGAGACACTGCCGTCGAGTTGTTCGGTGACTACTTCGAGATCACCGTCGACACTCTGGTGGGCCAGGATCTTGGCGCTGTCGAGTCTGGCACGAGCAGTGCGTCGCAGTTCGTCCTTGAAACTCTCGGCCAGATACGGCTCGGAATAATAGAAGGCCGGAATGTGCACCACCGTTGCAATATGCAGCGGACGCCCCAACACAGCGGCGGTGCGTGCGGCCCACACAACGGCCGACGACGCCGCCTCGGAACCGTCCACAGCTACGACAACTGGTTGGATTGCACTCATTTTCGTCCCTTCAGGATCGACTACAGAACTCTATCTGCCTCCACACTATTGCTCCCACACTATTGCCCAAGTGCGATAAATACGTTTTATCCGCTACGGCGGGTCCCGAATCGGACATCTGCTGTGCGCCTTTATTAACCGCGGGGGGTTAATAAAGGCGCACAGCGGTTAATCACAAATGTTCCGGAACTTCTCGATCAGGCCGACACGTCCGGCACGATCAGCCGCCAGCGGGGTGACGTTGAGGGTGGTGACGCCGGATTCTGCAAATGCGGCGACGCGTTCACGGACGTAGCTTTCGGGACCGATCAGCGAGACTGCACGGACGAGGTCGTCCGGCACTGCTGCCGCGGCTTCTTCTTTTTTGCCTGCAAGGTAGAGATCTTGGATCTTCTCGGCGGCTTCGGCGTAGCCGTAGCGGACGGCAAGATCGTTGTAGAAATTCTTTCCCTTGGCTCCCATGCCGCCGATGTAGAGGGCGATGCTGGGACGGACCCAGTCGAGCATGTGGTCGACGTCGTCGCCGATGGCCAGCGCCGGGGACGCGTACACCTGCAGTTCACCGAGGCTGGGGTCGCGCTTCGCCTTGCCCTTGGCGAGGGGCTCTCCCCACACGCTTGCTGCTTTCTCGGGGTGGTAGAAAATCGGCTCCCACCCTTCCGCGATCTCGGCGGTGAGTTCGACGTTCTTCGGGCCGAGGGAAGCGATGAGGATCGGGATGCGCTCGCGAACGGGATGGTTGATGAGCTTGAGCGGCTTGCCCAGACCGGTCCCCTTCTCGGCGGGCAGCGGCACCTGGTAGTACTTGCCCTGGTACTCGACCTTTTCCCGACGCCATACCTGGCGGCAGATTTCGACGACCTCGCGAGTACGGCCGAGAGGGGCGTCGTACTTGACGCCGTGGAAACCTTCGATCACCTGTGGGCCGGACGCGCCAAGGCCCATGACAAATCGTCCGTTGGAGACGAAGTCGAGGCCGGCGGCAGTCATCGCGGTAAGCGACGGCGTGCGGGTGTAGATCTGGAAGATGCCGGAGGCAAGTTCGATGGTTGTCGTCTTCGCGGCCAGGTATCCGAGTTGGCTGACCGCGTCGAACGAGTAGGCCTCCGGGACAAACGCAATGTCCAGACCGGCCTTTTCGAGGTCACCGACTTCTTCGACAGTCTCGGCGAATCCGCCGCTGTAGTTCAAACCCATTCCGATGCGCACGTTCTAACCCCAATCCTCACGATTGCCATGTGTGCGCCAGGCACACCTCCCCCTGAACACTACGGAACATGAGGCCGTATTCATGTGACTGCCCCGGTCATATTCGGTGACCGAAATGAACGGGGCAGGTTCTCACAGGCGCATCGAGAAATCAGGAATCTTCGGGACGAACCACCATCACCGGGCACTGCGCGGAAGCGATCAGTGTGTTGCTGGTGGATCCCAGGAGCATTCCGCGGAATCCGCCGCGGCCTCGGCTACCGACAACGACGAGCTGCGCCCGAGCCGACCACTCGAGCAGGCGGCCACGCGGATTGTCGAGGTAGATCTCACGGCGAACCACGACGTCAGGGTACTTCTCGGACCATCCGGCAAGATTCTCGCTCAATACCGCATGCTCTTCTTCCTCGAGCGATGCCGGTGCCAGCGCGGCAGCGCGGGGATCTTCGAACGCTGCTGTTCCGAGGTCACTCCAGACGTGGACGGCTACCAGTTCTGCGCCGCGGAACGCCGCTTCCTCGAATGCCGCACCCACAGCCTGCGCGCTCAGCGCACTGCCGTCTACGCCCACTACGACGGGACCATCGGACGGTACGACGCCGTCACGTTCGCGCACAACGATGACGGGACACTTGCCGTGGCTCGCGACACCGACGGCGGTGTTGCCGAGTACCGCGGTGGCGGCTTTTCCGGACGACGATGCTCCCACGACGACCAGACGGGCTTTCGCGGAACTCTCGAGAAGCCACTGCGTCGGGCTACCGATGGCCATCTCGGTGTGAACGGTGACCGTCGGGGCGACCTCGGCGGCAAACTTCTCGGCGTCGCCGAGTACGGCTTTTCCGGCCTCTTCCACCCACTCGTACACGCCACCCGCGTCGATGTACGGGCCGCCGAATCCGTACGGCGCAAAGTCGAGCGCGTGAATGATATCGAGACGCAATTCTCGCTGCGCGGCAATTTTCGCAGCTTCCCGGAGCGCGGTCGACGCGGTGTCCGATCCGTCGATTCCGACGACGACATTGTTGTGTTCGCGTGAACTCATGTGCCCACCTTCCGTAAGAAGTAATCGAGCCACTTCCACTCTAACCATCGCAATTACGACATGGTTTCCGGGTCGAATCCATCCCTGTTTCGATGACCAAGGTCCCCGAAACTGTTGATGGGGAGTTGAATTAGCGAGCCCGAATCAGTCCCACAAGTGAACTGGATTACCACTGCGCATGTTTTCAATGTATGCCCGCATCATCTCGGCAAGAGCGGCAGTTCGATCGAGTCCTGCGGACTCACCGGCGACGACGCGTCCCCGCTGCCACGCCGCACCGGTTTGCCGGTTGAGACACCGGCCTTCGATGACGCCGAGGTACTTCTCACGCGCTGCACTCGACAACCCGAAGTCGGCCAAGCCTTCGTCTGCAAGGGGAAGTAGCCGTCGCAGGATCAATTCGTCCGCACCGACCCAGCCCATGCCCGGCCAGTACAGCATTGCGTCCAGCCCGTGCTTGGCGCCGATGTGCAGGTTCTCTTCTGCGGCATGGAAAGACATCTGCGACCACAGTGGGCGATCCGCGTTGACGAGCGCCCGCACTGTTCCGTAGTAGAACGCGGCGTTTGCCATGATGTCGAGTACGGTGGGCCCGGCCGGCAGCACTCGATTCTCGATCCGCAAGTGCGGCTTGCCATCCGAGCAGTCGTACACCGGACGATTCCAGCGGTAGACGGTTCCGTTGTGCATCTGGAGTTCTTTCAACTCCGGAATTCCGCCTGCCGCAAGAACCTCCAGGGGATCCGCATCGGAGACGTCTGGTAGCAGCGCCGGGAAGTATCGCGAATTCTCCTCGAAGAGATCGAGAACCGAATGTATCCAGCGTTCCCCGAACCAGACGCGTGGTCGCACTCCCTGATTCTTGAGTTCGAGTGTTCTGGTGTCCGTGGCCTGTTCGAAGATCGGTATCCGAGATTCATGCCACAGCGCCTTGCCTGCCAGGAATGGCGAGTTGGCGGCCAGCGCCACCTGCGGCCCGGCCAGGCACTGTGCCGCGTTCCAGTGCGGCGCAAACTCTTCGGGAGAAACCCGAAGGTGCAACTGCATCGACGTGCAGGCCGCCTCGGGAACCACCGAATTGGTATCGGCGCGTAGCACTTCCACTGGCCCACCGGAAAGTGCGACACCCTCTACGTCGAGTTCGATGTCTTCACCACGCGCTGCGAAGATCTGCTCGTTGAGTAATTCGTAGCGCGGATTCGCGGTAATCCACTCGCGGTCGAGGTGCTCGAGCTGGAGCGTCGGCAGCATCCCGATCATCACCATCTCGGCGTCGTGCTCATGGATGCGAGCGTCCGCGATCGCGAGTGAACTGCGCAGTTTTTCTTCGAGCTCGAATGTGTTGTCGCCGGTCAGTGGGCCAGGTTCGACATTCATCTCGACGTTGAACTGCCCGAGCTCCGTTTGAAACACCGCATCGTCGTCGATGGCGTCGAGCACTGCAAGGTTGGACATCGCCGGCAGCATGTCGCCGGCTACGAGGTTGAACTCGATCTCCATTCCCAGCAACGGGTCGGGTTTCTCGACTGCGTCCCGGAAGTCGCCGCGATCGAGCATCTGCTTCATGGCGTCGACGCACAATCGCACCTTCTTGCGGAACACCCGCCGGTCGGCCCTCGTGAACATTCGTGCTTGAACTTCTGCGCCCATATCCGATCCCCCTCCTTCGCGATCAACCACCGAAGGTCGTCTTCCGCAAGGCTAACCGGCCGACTCCCGACCACAACCCGAACCGAGCATGAAAAGACTGCAGGGCACCGGAATTAACTCCGATGCCCTGCAGGTCCGCAAAAGATTTTCCCTACGAGTTGTCCACCCAGGTCACTGCCACGCCGCGCGCCTTCAGCCAGATGGCCGGATCAACCTTGGCGCCGTTTTCCGCAACCTCGAAGTGCAGGTGCGGGCCGGTGGACTGGCCGCGGTTACCGACGGTAGCGATCTGCTGGCCGGCGGCTACGCGCTGGCCCACTGCAACCTGGTAGTCGTTGACGTGTCCGTATGTGGTGACTGCGCCGTCGTCGTGCTGGATGCGCACCCAGAGACCGAAGCCCGAGGCCGGACCGGCGTCGATGACCTGACCGGATGCTGCCGCGAGAACCGGAGTTCCGATCGGGGCCGCGATGTCCAGACCGCCGTGGTGCGCGCCCCAACGGTTACCGAACGTGGAGGTGAGCGTTCCGGAAACAGGCTGAACGGTGCCGCTGTTCGACGAAACCGGGTTGAACGAGCCGGTGAACTGCTGCACCTGTGCGTTCACCTGTGCCACGAGGTCGGGAAGTTCGGGAACCTCGATGCCCGCCGCCGGCGGGAGCCCAAGATTCGACAGCTCGGCTGGGATCTCGATGCCCTCGGGAAGCAATCCCTGCGGAATCTCGAATCCGGCGATGTTCTGGGTGGCCGGGGCTGCCGCTGCGGTGCCTGCACCCATCTGACCTGCGCCGACGAGCAGTGCGCCCGTGGCTGCAGCTACAACACCAGCCTTGACGCCTGCGCCCGGGCCAGCCGACGGAACGCGGTGACGTCCACTCGCTGCGTCAGGATCGATCTCGAATGCAGCAATGGAATTGTCCGTGCGGTGGTGGTCTCCCACAGTTTTTACCCTGTCAGTCGTCGGCCTGCAGCAGTCCTCGAACGAAGCCCGCTCCTCTGTCTTGCCGACGAATGTAACAGTTTGATCAAGGAAACCGCCACCGTTACACGTTCTTGACCAAACTATTTTTCGTCCGTCTGTCGACTCGCATCCAGTTCTGCCCGGAATGCCTCGTACCGCGCGCGGTGCGCGGGCCGGCGACGAATAATCGCCCACGCGATTCCGAGTGCGACAAACCAGATCGGGGTGACGAGCAGCGCCTGCAGCGTGTCGTCCTTGGTGGTCAGCGCCCACAAGATGAACACGAAGAAAGCCAGCACAACCCAGCACATCACGATGCCGCCTGGCATCTTGAACTTCGACGCCTCGTGCAGGTGCGGGCGACGCTTCCGGTACACCAGGTAGCTCGCCAGGATGATCGTCCACACGAACATGAAGAGCAGTGCGGAGATTGTGGTCACAACGGTGAATGCCTCGATCACCGAGTCACCGGAGAACAGCAGGATCAACGACGCGAGCAGGAAGATGCACGAGAACATCAGGGCATTCGCGGGGACCTTGCGCGAGTTCAGCTTGCCGAGGGCCTTCGGTGCGTCGCCCTCCTGAGCCAGGCCGAACACCATGCGTGAGGTCGAGTAGATGCCCGAGTTCGCCGACGATGCCGCCGACGTCAGCACCACGAAGTTGATGACCGACGCGGCGATACCCAAGCCGGCGAGCGTGAACATCGCGACGAACGGACTCTTGTCCGCTTGGATCTCACGCCACGGCGTCACACAAATGATGACGGTCAGTGCGACCACGTAGAACAGCAGCACACGAATCGGGATGGAGTTGATGGCCTTCGGGAGGTTCTTCTCCGGATCCTTGGCCTCGGCCGCCGTCGTACCCACCAGTTCGATACCCACAAACGCAAACACTGCGATCTGGAAGCCCGCGACAAACCCCATGAAGCCGGTCGGGAACATGCCGCCGTCGTTCCAGAGATTGTCGACGCCGGAGGTGGCGCCGTTGGGCGCGGTGAACCCGGAGACGACCATCACGATGCCGACGATGATCAAGCTGACGATGGCGATGATCTTGATCAGCGCGAACCAGAACTCGGTTTCACCGAACGCCTTCACCGTCGGCAGATTGAGAAGGAGCAATGCAGCGATGGTCAGCAGCGCCGGAATCCATGCGGCCAACCCAGGCCACCAGTACTTGAAGTAGCCCGAGATCGCGATCACGTCCGCGATGCCGGTGACTATCCAGCAGAACCAATACGTCCAGCCGGTGAAGAATCCCGCCCACGGCCCCAGGAGATCAGCAGCGAAGTCGGAGAACGACTTGTAGGACATGTTGGAGAGCAGCAACTCCCCCATCGCCCGCATGACGAAGAAGAGCATGAAGCCGATAATCATGTACACGAAGATCACCGACGGCCCGGCCAGCGAGATCGTCTTGCCCGAACCCATGAACAGGCCGGTGCCGATGGCGCCGCCGATCGCGATCAGCTGGATGTGACGATTGGACAGCTGACGCGACAAGTGGGGGTCGTCACCCGCCGATTTGCTTCGGTCAACGTGGTTCACGTGGTCGGACACGGAGAATCCCCCTGGTCATTCGGCGCGGGCCGAGAGCGACGAACACTGCCCTTCGACACGAACTTCGGAAAATGTGCCCTCCCAAAGTACGCGCGCCCCGCCGCATACTGCGCATCGGAAACCCTGCGCCGATAACCTTGGTCGGTGAACACTGACAGCACCGACTCCCGAAACGGGCATATCGCCGCAACATTGTTCGACTTCTCGGGGACGCTCTTCCGGCTCGAGGAAGATTCCGACTGGGCCGAACATTTTGTCGATCACGCCGGCGAGCCGATGGACGTGCACGCTCAAACCGAGCTGATGCGCCGGATGACCGCTCCGGTCGGGCGAACCGTCGAGATGGACGAAGCGGGACTGTACGCGTGGGAGAACCGTGACCGGGATCCGAAGCTGCACCGTCAGGCTTACCTCGACGTGTTGAGCAAGTCCGGTATGCCAGATCTCGGTCGCGCCGAAGCGCTGTACGGGTTGCTCGTGGACCCGGATCGATGGACTCCGTACCCGGATACCGGCGAGGTACTGAAGTCACTGTCGGAGAAGGGCATTCGCACCGCAGTCTTGAGCAACATCGCCTTCGACATCCGCCCGGCGTTTGTCGACCGCGGCTGGGACGTGTGGGTCGACGAGTTCGTGTTGTCCTTCGAGGTGGGTGCGGTCAAGCCCGAACCTGCCATATTCGAGCACGCACTTGCGCAACTCGACGTGGACGCGGCCCAGACCTTGATGATCGGAGACAGTGAAGTCGCCGATGGCGCCGCACGCGATATCGGGTGCCAGTTCGCTCTCGTCGATCCACTGCCGACGTCCGAACGTCCGCATGCGCTACTCGACGCGGTGCGGAAGTTCGGGCTGATCTGAGCGATCAGCAGTCGAACTGGGCGAGAGCGTGGATCTGTTCCCGCGTCGACGGATACAGCGTCAACCACGTTTGATACAAATCCTCGTACATCGCCCGGTTGGCTGCGTTCGGCACTACTTCGTGCGACAGAGTCGTCCAATCGGTATCCGGCGCAACAAGTCCGGTCCCGATCGCAGCCAACAGAGCGTCGCCGTAGCTGGCGCCGATGGTCTGAGTCGGAACCAACTGCGTGTGTCCGGTGATGTCGCTGATCGCCTGTGTCCAGACGCGACTCTTGACGCCACCTCCCACCGCGATCGTGCGCCGGACGGGTTCATCTGTGTCACCGAACATTTCGAGTATCTGGCGGATTCCGAAGGCAATACCTTCATAGGTGGCCCGAAACAGATGCCCCCGGCCGTGTCGCAATGACAGTCCGGCAACGACGCCTCTGGCTTTGGGGTCGAACACGGGAGTACGTTCGCCGGCGAAGTACGGCAGGATCAACAGCCCTTCGGCGCCGGCGGGCACGGCCGCGGCCTCGGCGAGCAACTGCTCGAATGGTGCATCGCCGGTGAGCTTGTGAAGCCACTCGATCAGACTTCCGGCAGTGGATGTTCCGGCAGCAAGTGCCAAGGTGTCCTTCTGAACGCCCGCGGTTGTCCACAGTGCCGGATTGCTCTGAAACTTCTCGAGTATCTGAACCAGGAACATCGTTGATCCGTACATCAACATGAGATCACCGGGATGACGGGCGCCCACACTGAATCCCTCGGAGAATGCGTCGACCGTTCCCGCGACAACGGGCGTCCCGACGGGCAGTCCGGTCTGCTCGGACGCATCAGCATGTACCAATCCGACAACATCGCTCGGCCACACCAATCGAGGGCACTCGAGATGGCCGAGAACACGATCCAGCCAATCGGATTTCCAGCTGAAGTCTCGGACCGAATAGAGCGGATCACACTGACTGGCCGTGTGATGATCCTGGATATACTCACCGGTCAGCTTTGCGGCGATGTACGAATTCGACCCGTACCACCGAGTCGCCGCGGCAAAAATCTCCGGTTCATGGATGCGCACCCACTCGATCTTCGGCCCGACGGCCTGACTCGAGAGAAGTTTGCCACCACAATCGAGTATTGCCTTTTCGCCGAATAATTCGGTCAGCGAGGCCACTTCTGCGGATGCTCGACTGTCGATTCCGTACAGAATGGCCGGACGAAGGGGTCGAAGTTCACTGTCGCACAACACAAGTGCCGGGCCAACACCGCTGACACAGACACCTGCAACGTTGGCAGATCTGGGAACTTGTGCCACAAGACGTTTGGAGATCGAACACACCTCGGACCACCACATCTTCTCGGCGTCCACCTCGGCCCACCCGGGCCTGGGCATCGAGATCTGATGGTCGATCTGCTCGGTTGCCAGGACCACGCCGTCCGGGGTGACCAAAACCCCTTTGCTGCTGGCCGTTCCCATGTCCATGCCTACCAACAAGTCCACGAAAGAACCCTAGCTGAGTTGGCCTCTACACACCCTCGGTGAGCTCGCGCAGCGATGCGTAACGTTCCCGAACCTGCGGCGCCGGTGCAGCCTCGAAGCGCCTCTCCTCCGGTTTTGTCCATACCGGTGGACGCTCGCCGCCGAGCAGCGTCCAGGCAGCTTGCCTGCATGCGCCTTCCGCAACATATTCACCAGGATCGGGTATCACAACCGGGACTCCGAGAATTGCCGGCGCAATCTCACAGAGAGCGCGAGACTTCGCTCCGCCTCCTACGAGGAGAACGCGCTTCACCTCGACGCCTTGACGAACCAAATCGTCGACGCCGTCGGCCAAGCCGCACAGGAGCCCTTCGACTGCGGCGCGCGCGAAATGCGCCGGCGTCGAATTCTGGAGCCGAAACCCGTGCACAGCCCCGGTCGCGTCGGGACGGTTGGGGGTTCGTTCACCCTCGAAGTACGGAATCATCACCAGGCCGTCACTCCCGAGCGGGGCGGACAATGCCAAACGAGACAGTTCGTCGTGATCGACGCCGAGAATGGACGCGGTCGCATCGAGAATCCGCGCGCCGTTGAGTGTGCACACAAGCGGCAGGTGCAGTCCGGTGGCGTCGGCAAAACCGGCAACATTGCCACTCGAATCGTGCGTCGGCGCGGCCGAAACAGCAGACACGACACCGGACGTTCCGATCGAAATGACCACGTCACCGGGAATCGCCCCCAAACCCAGTGCGGCCGCGGCATTGTCACCAGTCCCCGGTCCGATGACCGCGCCGGATCGAGTGATACCGATCTTCTCGTTCGGCGCCGCAACCCGGGGAACCTGTGGTGTTCGATCTCGGAAGGCCAGCGACAGCAGGTCCATCCGGTACTCGCGCGTCGCGGCCGCGAAGTACCCCGTTCCGCTCGCGTCACCAGCGTCGGTGGCAAGCGCGTCGAGCGAGACGGCGCCGCCCAATTTCCAAGACAGCCAATCGTGTGGAAGACACACTGCTGCAGTACGATCCGCATTGCCGGGTTCGTGATCCGCAAGCCAGCGCAGCTTGCTCGCGGTGATCGCGGCTACCGGCACAACTCCTACGGCGTCGGCCCACGCCTGTGGACCGCCCAGCTCGTCGACAAGTTCGCTCGCAGCCTGCGCGGAACGAGTGTCGTTCCACAGCAACGCCGGTCGTACTACATCGCCGTCGCCGTCCAAACACACCATGCCGTGTTGTTGCGCGCCCACAGACACCGCGGCGACGTCGTTCAGTCCGCCCGCAGCAGCAATCGCGCTGTCCATGGCCTCCAACCACCGCGCCGGGTCGATCTCGGTGCCTGCAGGATGCGTCGCGCGTCCCTCTCTGACCAATTCACCCGAATCGGCATCACGGACAATGACCTTGCACGACTGAGTCGAGGAATCGATACCGGCTACGAGCGTCACAGCGTGTCCTCTCTGAAGGACCTTCAGCTCGCGACTGCGACCGCGGGCATTCGGTTGCTGCGCTTACGCAGCGATCGCACATATTCTGCGCGTTCGGTCTCCGTCATTCCACCCCAGATGCCGTAAGGCTCGTGAACAGCCAGCGCATGTTCGCGGCACTGCTGAAGAACCGGGCAGCTGGAGCAGATCTTCTTTGCGTTGAGTTCGCGGTTCTCGCGGGCATGCCCACGCTCACCGTCGGGGTGGAAGTACACGGCCGAGTCGTGCCCGCGGCACGCTCCTTGCATCTGCCAGTCCCACACTTCAGTTGTCGGATTCGGCATCGGAAGGTGCTTGTGCATGATGGCGACCTCAATTCTTGATTCTGTGGACTTGATTCAGCGATGAAGAAGAATGTGGGTGGCCTACTGGCCGATCAACTCGACGTCTCGCTGACGCAACCGGTGCGCACACACCGTGGCGAGTTCGCTCGCCACAGGGGGATCCAGTGCGGCGTTGCCGTTGTCGAGGATGTTCTTCAATCTCCGGAAGTACTCGTGGGGCTCCAGACCGAAGGTGACAAAGATGTCTTCGTCCGGTCCGCCGTCGAACTTCTGCCATTTACGCGCGAAGTCGACAATCTCGTTCTGCGTGTCGGTGCGACTCATCGGGTTCTCCCCTAGGTTCGTGCGCCCTCTGACCTCGTACTGCGACCCACCCGAGAACGCGGTGCCCAGTGAGTCAAGACACAGCCTATGCGCACTTCTGCTTTTTCACAATACCTACTTACGTCCTCAGAAGACTAAAGTAATAAATCTTTTGCATCCTGAAGTAACGCTGAGAGAATGCTTGAATAGAAGGTATGACCCGACCGCCCATCACTCCCGCCACAGCCGGCGAGGTGTTCTCGCTGATCCGCGCAGGTTCCGCGACCACACGAAGCGAAATCGGGAAACTCACGGGACTTTCCCGGACCGCGGTGTCTGCCCGGGTAAGCGCGCTGCAGTCGATCGGCCTGATCGCGGACGACGACGAAGGCCCATCGACAGGTGGCCGTCCGCCTGCCACCTTGACGTTCGACAAGTCCGCTGGATTGGTGCTGGTTGTCGCGATCGGCCGCTCGCGTGCGCAATTGGCCGTCACAGACCTGTCCGGCGCCATCCTCACCGCGGAAGACATCGACAAATCGGTGGGCGTCGGGCCCGACGAACTGATGCCTGAGATCGCCGATCACCTGACGTCATTGCTGGCCCGAATCGGCCGCCCGCCTTCCGAAGTCATCGGAGTCGGGCTCAGCATCCCCGGGACGGTCGACGTCGCAGCCGGAGCCAGTCTCGATTCACCGATGATGTCGGGCTGGGACGGTGTTGCCCTTGCTCCCTACCTTGCATCGGTCACAGACGCGCCGTTGTTCGCCGACAACGACGCCAACGTCATGGCACTCGCGGAACTCAGCGAAAGGCGTGAAAGCGCACCGAATCTACTCATGATCAAAGCCTCAACCGGCCTTGGCGCAGGCATCGTTCTCGGCGGTGTACTGCAACGGGGTTCACTCGGCGCCGCCGGCGAGATCGGGCACACCAAAACCGCTGCCGCCAAGGATGTCCAATGCCGGTGCGGCGACGTGGGTTGCGTCGAAACCGTCGCCAGCGGTTGGGCTCTCGTGCATGCACTCGAAGCCCAGGGCCGGGACGTCGGCCACGTCCGCGACGTCGTTCGACTGGCCCTCGACGGCGACGGAGAAGCGCGCCGATTGATCCGAACCAGCGGACGGCTCATCGGCGACGTGATCTCCGGCGCTGTCAATCTCCTCAACCCGGAAGTGCTTGTCATCGGCGGCGACATGGCCGAAGCCGACGAACTCTTCCTTGCCGGACTTCGAGAATCGGTCTACGGCAACGCAACTGCACTCGCCACACGCTCACTGCACATCGTGTCCGTCAGCCACGGGGCGCAATCAGGAATCCTCGGGTGCGCCGTCCTGGTACTCGACAATCTCCTGAGTCCGCGGGAAATCGACTTGAGGATTGCCGGCGCCGCCCGCTGAGGTTCGACGCCGCCCGCGCAGGTCCAATACTGCGGGCGCCTGTCGGCTTCGCGCCGTATGGGTTGTGCCGCTACACTGACTACCGCAGCTACGACGCCCAAGGCCCAACGCCAACCGGTCAAGTAGCGGCACCAGCCCAACCGGCAAGCGAAAACCGCAGTACAACACGGTTTTCATGCTTTACGGATGAGCTCCCCGCCCTCGTAGCTCAGGGGATAGAGCATTCCTCTCCTAAAGGAAGGGTCGCAGGTTCGAATCCTGCCGAGGGCACATTTATGCCCTTTCATCCAGGTCATAACATGTGCGCGACCTGCAACTCCGCCTAACCCGAGATCTCAACGAGTTGAAACGACGCGAACTGATCATTCGCGATGGATCGAAATTCCGGGCAAACTACGGGATCATTCGAGCGTTCCTCCCTGCGGTCGCCAGAGTGGACGAGTAGTTCGGACTGCACGACAAAAAGCCCCATCCCGCGCCAGAGAGATGGGGCTTTTCGGTCGTGGCAGCCTTACCGGCCCGGCATAACGAGCAATTCTGGGCGGATCAACAAGGGGCGAATCTGGCGTGACCTGCCGAGCGGGTCAGCCCGCGTCAAATCAATCTGCGCTCTAACATTGGGCAGTGGACATACACAAGCACGAGGGTCAGCCTCGCATCTCCGGGCGTCAACTCTCGTACGTCGCCTTCGCAGTGATCGTCATCGCGTACCTGGCAATTATTCAGTTCGGCGGCCGCCTCATCGCGGGTTGGAGCAACGAGGACGACACACTAACCACCCGTGGAGTCATCTTCACGATGGTGATCCCCTTGGGACTCGCCCTCATCTTTACCTACGGCGTCATCGCAGCTCTGGGTTGGTGGCGTCCAGTGCTCAAGGATGACCGACCGGTGAACCGCTGGGTGTGGGTCGTTCCTGCCATCCTGCTCGTCGCGATCCTCGTGGGCATCGACTACAGCGCACTCGCAGAGAAAGGCTGGCTGTTTGTCCTTGTCCTACTAATTGCCACGCAATTCGTCGGCTGGGGCGAAGAAGGAATGTTCCGCGGCATCGGAGTGACCATGCTGCGCAACCACGGACTCCGCGAAGGCCAGGTAGCCCTGTGGTCCAGTCTCATCTTCGGCGCCGTCCACCTCTCCAACGTCTTCGGACACGGCGCTTCCGCTGTCCCACAAGCAATCATTGTCAGCCTCGCTGGATACTTCTTCTACCTCACACGCCGAGTTTCGGGCAGTAACGCCCTGAACTCCGTACTCCACGGACTTTTCGACTTTGCTCTCATCAGCGGCAGCATCATCCTGTTGGACCAAACGTCGTACGTGGGCGCCTTCGCGCCAATCCTGGCCTACCCCATCATCGCCATCGTCCTACTCGTCAAACGGCACAAGATCGAACCTTCACAACCCACCGACAATCAGACGATCGCATCCAGTACCTAGACAGATCCTTCCCTGACGCGGCGCACCGGATCCATACCGATTCACTCCAGCGCGAGTTGTCCGTCTCCCTCGCCGCCTAAACTGCCTGCATTCAATTTTGAACCCGCGACAGGAAGGGTCGCAGGTTCAAATCCTGACGAGGGCACCAGATGGGATTCTCGTTTCACCCATTCCGGGCCGCATGTCATGCTGAAACCATGACGCCCTCAGCCGCCATGAGTACTCCCCCGAAGAACATGTCTTTGATCCCGGGCGGAACCTTCTGGATGGGTTCCGAGGACTTCTACCCGGAAGAACGCCCCGTTCACCAGGTGAGCGTCGACAGTTTCTGGATGGATACGACGGCCGTCACCGTGGCCGAGTTCCGCCGATTCGTCAAAGCAACAGGACACGTCACGACTGCGGAGAGCGCGCCCGATCCTGCCGACTACCCCGATGCCGACCCGGCACTGCTGGTGCCTGGCTCTCTGGTCTTCCACTCACCGCCAGGACCGGTCTCCTTGGACGACTACACCCAGTGGTGGACCTTCACACCCGGCGCGGATTGGCGCCACCCGGAGGGCCCGGGCAGCAATGTCGGTGGTCGCGAGAAACATCCCGTGACACACGTGTCGTACTTCGACGCGCAGGCATATGCCCAGTGGGCCGGCAAGGAACTTCCCACCGAAGCGGAGTGGGAGTACGCGGCGCGCGGTGGGCTCGACCGCAAGGCTTACGTGTGGGGCGACGAGGACTCTCCTGGCGGAAAGCCCGGTGGCAACGTGTGGCAAGGCCAGTTCCCGTGGGAGAACCTGCTCGAAGACGGCTACGAACGCACCGCTCCCGTTGGAAAATTCCGCCCAAACGGCTACGGCCTCCTCGATATGGCCGGCAACGTCTGGGAATGGACAGCGGATCACTACACGTCCGACCACGCCCACAGCACCAAGAATCTGGCACCGGCGACCTCGTGCTGCATCCCTCGCAATCCGCGCGCCGAGCTTGCAACGGAAACCGTTGCGGGAGAGACCTATCCGCTGCGAGTTATCAAAGGTGGGTCACATCTGTGTGCACCCAACTACTGCCTGCGCTACCGGCCGGCCGCGCGGCAGAGCGAGTCCGAAGAGTCCTCGACCTGCCACGTCGGCTTCCGGTGCGTCGTGCGAATTCCGCAGGAGTAGATCAGAAGGGTGCGTCGCCGAGAATCGCGACGCGCTCCATGATCCGTCGATGCGGGAAGTAGTCACTGGCCGCGTAGTGCTGCGTTGCCCGGTTATCCCAGAACGCAATGGAATTGGCTGCCCACTTGAAACGGCACTGGAAATCCGGAACCTTGACCTGCGCGAACAGCAGGTTGAGCAGGTCGTTGCCTTCCTGCGGATCCATGTCCGGAATATGCGTGGTGAAGAGGCTGTTCACAAACAGCGTTTTGCGGCCCGTCTCGGGGTGCTTGCGCACCATCGGATGCAGGACCGGCGGGTACTGCTCCTTCATCTTCTCGAGCTTTTCGGGTGACATGCTGCGGCCGAAGGA
The DNA here is from genome assembly GCF_002300185.1 of Rhodococcus sp. ACPA4. Classification (NCBI taxonomy): domain Bacteria; kingdom Bacillati; phylum Actinomycetota; class Actinomycetes; order Mycobacteriales; family Nocardiaceae; genus Rhodococcus; species Rhodococcus sp. ACPA4. The sequence continues at coordinate 827,685 of NZ_NSDY01000002.1, read as the reverse complement.
CGGAACGAAGTCGTGGACCGCCTCGCGTCCGTCGATCAGCTCCTTGACCTCGTCAGGAAGGCAATCGAACGCGTTGCCCATGTCGGCCCACAGGGTGTCGCCACCGGCCGGCGGAACATCGATCGCACGCAGGACAGAGCCTAGCGGCGGTGTCTTCGTCCAGGTCACGTCGACGTGCCAGATGTTTTCGGTGCCTGGGCTGTCCTCGCCGCGTTCGAATCGAACCACGGCCGGAACTTCACCCTGCGGGAGCAGTGGGTGAACTTCGAGTTCGCCCCAATTGCTGGCAAAGTCACGGTGATTGAGACTCGAGATGTTCTGGTCGCGGAAGAACACAACCTTCCATTCGAGCAATGCACGACGGACGTCGTCGATCTGCTCGGCCGACGGATCACGCAGATCGATGTTGCTGATCTCAGCGCCGATGAACGGTGTGACCGGGGTGAGAGTGAAACGCTCGTACGGCATCGACTCGACACCTTCGGGATTACGACGCATCCCGCGAGGACCGAATTCGATTGTGTGATTGCCGATTTGAACTGTACGAGACGACGTGAGTGCAGCCATGAAAATAGCTCCGTTTCGATTTACGTGTTGACTCGCGCGTCAGTGGACTGCGCGATCTTGCTTCGGGTTCGTGTGTGCTCACTCTGCGGAGCCAGCAGTGCCGCCACCATGAGGTCGACCAGATGGTCGACAGTTGTGTCGAAATCCGCCTTCACCACGGGATTTCCCTCTTCACGCCGCTGCTCGAAAACAGCAAGCGCGGCGACGGTCATGTTGGACATCAGGTCGATCCGCTCGACAGCGACACGACGCGAGAGGTGGTTCAGTGCCCGTGTCAGCCGCGAGACAACTTCGTTGTTCGCCTCGCTGACCTCACGGAACTCGACACTTTGTGTATCGACCGAGGGCGAGACCCTGGCGATGAACCGCGCATAGTTCGATCCGTCGGCAGTGGCAAGGAAATCTGCAAGAGGGTAAATGAACGCCTCGACCAAAGCTCGAACCGTATCCGTACGCCCACTCGAGTCGATGTCGTCGAGGTACGTCAGACGCGCAATGTTGATCTGACCCATCCGATACCGGAACACTGCCAGCACCAAGCCGTCCCGACCACCGAAGTGATACTGAACCGCAGAGTTGTTGCGTTGCCCCGCTGCTGCCGCGACATCGCGCATCGACACCTCGTGAATGCCACGTTCGGCAAACATGCGTTCTGCGACGGCGATCATTGCACTCTTGGCATCTGACGAGCTGGGCATGAGATGGAGCATATAAGTCAGTGCCTTAAAACTGCAACCCCAATTGCCGTCCGCCTTTATTGACCGCCGGGGGTTAACAAAGGCGCACACAGCGGGGACGGAATCCCACTCAACGAGAACTTGCCAGTGAATGCGACATCGGGAGTTACGCTGCAGATTAAGTCATCTACTTAATTCTCGGCCTCGATACAGCCAGGAGCCCACTTGTGAATCGTCATTCCATCCCGATCATCCCCGAGACGCCGAACGTCGCCGCATCCGTCGACTACCGAGACCAGAAGGTGCCATTCACCCGGCCAGAGCCAATTCGCCCGCCGGCCGGGGCACCCAACGTTCTGCTCGTCATGATCGACGATGTCGGATTCGGCGCCCCCTCCGCTTTTGGTGGCCCGTGCCGTACCCCGACGGCTGAACGCCTGGCAGACACCGGGGTCAAGTACAGCCGATTCCACACTGCCGCATTGTGTTCACCAACCCGAGCCGCCACTCTGACGGGCCGCAATCATCACAGCGTCGGCATGGGTGTCATCTCCGAGATGGCAAACGCCGCACCCGGATACAACGGAACCCGGCCTGCCTCGGCGGCCACCGTTGCTCGCATTTTGCAGGGAAATGGTTACGCTACGGGCGCTTTCGGCAAGATGCACCAGACTCCGACCTGGGAGACCACAGCGGCGGGGCCGTTCGATCGTTGGCCGGTACGCGAAGGGTTCGACAAGTTCTACGGCTTTCTGGGCGCCGAGTCCGACCAGTTCACACCGGTTCTCTACGAGGACTTCACGATGGTGGACCTGCCCAAGACGCCACAGGAGGGCTATCACCTCTCCGAGGATCTGGTCGATCACGCAATCGAGTGGGTCGAGGGCGTCAACACCATGGACCCGGACAAGCCGTGGTTCTGCTACCTCCCCTTCGGCGCGTGCCATGCGCCCCTTCAGGTTCCGGACAGTTACCTGAACAAGTACGTCGGCGAATTCGATCACGGATGGGATCGCCAGCGAGAGATCACTCTCGAAAAGCAGAAGGAACTGGGCGTCGTCGGGCCGGATACCGTCCTGGCTCCGTGGGCACCGGGCGTTCCACACTGGGATGAGCTCGATGACGACCAGAAGAAGGTCTCGGCCCGGCTCATGGAGTTGTACGCCGCGTTCCTCGAGCACACCGACGACGAGGTCGGGCGACTGGTGGATCGCCTGCAGGACATGGGCGTTCTGGACAACACCCTCGTCCTCTACATGATGGGTGACAACGGAGCCTCGGCCGAAGGCGGCATGGAGGGTTCGTTCAACTACCTCGCCGGGCTCAACGGCTACAAGACCGCGACCGCAGACGTGCTCGCCCGGTACGACGAACTGGGTACCGAAACCAGCTATCCGCACTACCCGGCTGCCTGGGCACTAGCGCTCGACACCCCGTACCAGTGGGCCAAGCAGGTTGCCTCTCACTACGGCGGAACCCGCAACGGGCTGATCGCGCACTGGCCCAAGGGAATCGAGAATCCCGGCATCCGTGAACAGTGGCACCATTGCGTCGACATCACCCCGACGATCCTCGAAGCTGCCGGCATCCCGGCTCCGACAAGCGTCGACGGTGTAACGCAGAAACCGATGGAGGGTGTAGCGATGAACTACACCTTCGATGATCCAGCGGCCGACGAGCGGCACACCACACAGTATTTCGAGATCTTCGGAAACCGCGGCATCTACGATCACGGTTGGACCGCAGTCACCGCGCACCGTGCCCCGTGGCTGATGGCAACGCACGGACTGGAACTGACGTCGCTGAGCGACGACAAGTGGGAGTTGTACGACACGACGGTCGATTGGTCGCAGGCCCGTGACCTCGCGGACGAACATCCCGAGATCCTCGCGCGACTCAAGGAAAAGTTCCTGGTCGAGGCCGCCAAGTACCAGGTGCTGCCTCTCGACGACCGTACCGTCGGACGGCATTCGACACCGGAATCACGTCCGCCGCATCCCATGATGGGCCGCAAATCGCTGACGCTGTACCCGCACATGAACGGGCTGGTCGAGAAGGCAGCACCCAACTTCTTCAACCGCTCGTACGCATTGACCGCCAACCTGGGCAGCGTCGCCGACGGCATGCTTGTCAGCCTCGGTGGCCGGTTCGGCGGATTCGCTCTGTACATCATCGATTCCGTCCCCGTGTACTGCTACAACTTCAGCGGTGGTGGCCGTACCTTCGTGCGCGCCGAGAAGCCCCTGTCCCCCGACGCCAAGGAAGTCTCGGTCAATTTCGACTACGACGGCGGTGGTATCGGCAAAGGCGGTCTCGCGACGGTGCGCGTCGACGGCGAGGTTGTCGCGGAGGGCAGGGTCGACAAGACTACCCGGGCGATCTTCAGCATGAACGAGCAGCTTGATATCGGAATCAACCGTGGCAGCCCGGTTTCCGAGGAATTCGCGGAGAAGGGCACGTTCCGCTACGGCGGCAAACTCAACAGCGTGACCATCGACTTGCTTCCGACGCGTGATGTTGTGTCCGCGCAGGAGCGCGAGAAGATTTCGCTGGCCGTGCACTAGGCCGCAGGGCAATTGTGCAGCCGCAGGGGTAACTACCTCTGCGGCTGCACAATCGGCGCGCGGCTATCCGAACAGGATCTCCCTGGCCTGCTTGCGCGCACTGTTGAACTCCCACCACGAATCTTCGGATCCGCGCAGTTCCTGTTTCAGGTACCACAGCGAATCACTGCGCTGCGGCTCCGGCAGTCGATCAAGTGCAGGAACGGCATCGACCGAAAGCGTGCTCAGATAGTTCACGTCGATGCTCTTCCCCTGCTCGAAGCGCTCGACGTTCTTCTCCGCGATGTACGCATCAGGGTTGAAGAACGCAAAGCCCAGCAAGCCCACAGTGGCCATGGCGAGTACAGCCGTCGGCAGCCACGCGCCCGACATCCGCACTCCCGCGATGATCAGCAAGACAAAGACCAGCCCGAGCAGCAGTTCGACGGCAAAGACGCTCACTCGCAGCCTCGTGAATCCGTACTGGTTCTCGTACAACCACATTCGATGAACGGCCGACGCCACAATGACAAGGCTGAACGTGCACAGCGCGCCAAGCAGCCCCCGGGCCAGTGCCCTCGATCGGCGATCATCGCGATCTACACGCCGAACCGCAACCGCGATCACCAACAACGTCAGCACCGTCACCATCATCAGCTGCCAGAATCCTTGACGCGCATAGTCTGCATACGTCAGACCGTCGGTGACCTGGACGTGTTTGTCGCCGCCGAACAGCGTCTTGAGTTGCACCGCAACAAATCCCAAGAACAGCACGTTCAGCATCGCGAGCGGCACCACCCACTCCCACAATGGCAGAGGCGACGCCGGCATGGGAGCAAGCGCGTCGACGTCAGGCGTTCGGCGCCGTAGATACACAGCCGTGAGCGTCCCGAAAGCCACCAATACCCCGATCAACAGGTGAGCGATTGTTTCATCGACTCGAATCGAGGGAGCGGCGCCGTCGAAGAACTTCGCGAATTCCGGATCCGCACTGGCAAAAAGAGATCCGAAGATCAGGAGCATTGCGACGCTGACGGCACCTACGGCCACCACACGAACGGCCGGCACTCGCAGCGCTGCGCCGGGTCTCGCGTTTCTCCGCCGGGCAAAGCGCATCACCCGTAGTGGAGCGCGCCACGGCATGATCGTTCCCAGCGCGATGCCTGTCCACGTCCGGCCACCGATCAACGCCCAGGTGAACACAACCCACGCTGCCACCAGGCACACAAAGACAAGCCATCCCGCACCGCGGACCGCAGCCACACCGAACAGCGCAAGTGCGCCGGCGCAGGCTCCCCATTGAATCGGAGTCAACCGTGGCGGCGTGAGGAGCCCGACAACTACCGTGACACCGACAAACACGATCGCGTAGGCAACCCCGATGGTGTCGACATCGAGGATCAGGGCGGCAAGAACACCCACCACTGCCGATCCGATCAGCATCGGACGCGTAGGAATGGACGTCCGATCTCGACGCCATACGCGTGGCACCAGTGGGGCAGGCGCACTGGGTTTTGGTGCAACAGCAACCGGAGCAGTCATTATCAGACCTACTTTCAGGATCGGCAAATCAGGCGCGGACCCCGTTTGGGGCGCGCCGTCGATAATCGGTTAATTCAGTTCTGCGGCAGTACCACTCGAATACAGCACCCAGCGTGCGCATCAACAACGGCAATGGTGCCGCCATGTAATTCGACGGCCCACTTCGCGATGGCAAGCCCAAGGCCGGTGCCACCGTCCGTGGAACCCCCTCGGATGAATCGGTCGAAGACCTCGGAGCGTGCAGCCGGCTCGATCCCCGGGCCGTCGTCATGGACATCGATCACGACGGCGTGCGCAGTATCTCTGCGCACGCGAATCACTGCGTGTACGTCGTTGCCGCCGTGGCGAACTGCGTTGTCCAGCAGGTTGGTCACGACCTGATGCAGGCGATCCGGATCGGCCGAGATGCTCAGCGAAGCAGGGCTCACATCGATGACGACGCCTCCCCTACGCTGCGACATCAATTCGTCCAGGAACGGCTTCATCTCGAACATCTTGGGATTCAACGGCATTGCACCACCCTCGAGTTTCGAGAGATCAAGCAGATCGTCCACCAGAGCACCGAGACGTTCTGTTTGAGCGAGAGCCGAACGCATCGTCTCCGGATTCGGATCCTGCACACCGTCGACAATGTTCTCGAGCATCGCCTGCAAAGCGGTGATCGGCGTGCGTAACTCATGCGACACGTTGCCGATCAGCTCGCGGCGATACCTGTCGTCGGCACCCAAATCCTCGGCCATTCGATTGAATGCCGTTGCAAGTTCGCCCACTTCGTCGCGCGATGTCGCCCGCACTCGACGGGAATAGTCGCCACGCGCCATAGCCTTGGCCGCTGCCGTCATCTCGCGAAGTGGTGACGTCATTCCGTGTGCGAGCACCTGCGTAACACCCAGGGCAACAAACAATGCCGTCAACAGCGCGAATCGAAACGGTTGTTGCGATGTCAGCCAGAAACCACCGGAAGCGAACAACAATGCGGCGACAACCAACAACCCGACCTTCACCTTGAAGGACCGCATCGGGTCGAGCGGTCGTGGCCACCGCGCAAATAGCCGGTCGACGACGCTCATCGCGGCACGTCCCACGCGTAGCCGACGCCATGAACGGTTCGGATCACCGAGGACCCCAGTTTGCGTCGTAGCGCCTTGACGTGAGAGTCGACGGTGCGACTCCCCGCCCCCTCGCCCCATCCCCAGATCTCCTCGAGCAGCGACTCGCGGGGAATCGCGGCTCTTGGTCGCTCTGCCAGATACACGATCAGATCGAATTCGGTCCGCGTCAGGTGTATTTCTTGCGCGTCGCGGCGCACCCGACGCTCGGTCAGGTCGATCACGACGTCACCGAACTCCAAGAGATCGGATAGCGGCTGCGAGGGACGACCAGCACGCCGGAGCAGCGCCTGTACCCGCGCAACCAGCACCCGCATGCTGAACGGCTTGCTGAGGTAGTCATCAGCACCGACACCCAAACCGATCACCATGTCGGTTTCGTCGGCGCGCGCCGTGAGCATCAGCACGGGCACAGCTCGTACGGCCTGGATTCGACGACACACTTCGAGGCCGTCGAATCCAGGCATCATCACGTCGAGAACCACCAGGTCCGGATTGATCTCGGCGCACCGCGCGACAGCACTGGGTCCGTCGAATGCCATCTCCACGTCGAATCCCTCGGCGCGCAGACGCGCGGCAATCGATTCGCAGATGCTGACTTCGTCGTCGACCACGAGCACTTTTCGCTGACTCATGGAACTGACTGTATTAGCCCGACGTGGATGAACCTGGGAGGACTTGTGAAGGTTTTGTGCAGATTAGAACCGTCGAATGTTGTTGATCGGGAGATCAGCCAAGGGGGTCAGACCCGTGGGAACTCCGACGCCGTACGCGTTGAAGACCATTCCGAAGCCCGCGTAGATTCCGACGTGCGTTGCGCCGGGATAGAACGTGATGACGTCGCCGGGAACTAGTGCCCACCGCGGAACCGCTTGTCCCACACGGGCTTGCTCTTGGCTGGTCCGCGGTAGATTCACGCCGGCCTGCCGGAACGCCCATTGCACCAGCCCGGAGCAATCCCACGAGTTCGGTCCGACGCCACCCCATTGGTATGGCTTTCCGGTTTGGGTGGTGGCCGCCGCCAAAGCGATCAAACCTGCGGGACTGGGGATCGGAAGGGCCGCAGATCCGCTGCTGATACTGCCCATACTGCCCAGTGACCCGGTACTGCCGGTACTACCGGCGCTTCCCGGTTCCGCGAGAGCGGGCGCTGCAGTCAGGACCAGAACGCTTCCGGTCAGCAGGGCTGCAACCGTTCCCCTGCGCAGTGTCGACTTCCTCATGCAACCGTCCTTCGTTGAGGTACTGCGGTGCGGCCATCGCACCGAAATAGCGTTGAACTGGTCGGATCTGAAATGAGCATGTGGCCTTCGGATGCTAACGATCATCTCGGGCAATTCGGACAAGAATCGGCAACCCTATGCAGAATGAGGCCCTTTGTCCCCGCCCAGTCCCAGACAGCCCAGTCCTTGGCGCCCGAGAAAGATCAGGGGAAAGATCCGGGATTTCCTGGATTCCCGCGAGCCGAAAGATCCTTAGATTCGACTCATGCGCTCACACGTCTTGGCCACCATTGCCGTAGTTGCGACCTCGATGGCACTTGTCGGATGCGCGACGCTCCAACGGACCGTCGAGGTTCAATCGGATCTGGATTCGCTCACGAAATCGGGCGCAGTCGGCTCGATTGCCACGCTCGACGACAACTCGACCACTACGGTTCTGACCAGCGGTGTGCCTCACCAGACGAATGGCGATTCGATCGGCCCTCGCTACCGAGTCCGGATCGCCGGCGTGACAAAAACATTCACCGCAGCACTCGTGCTGCAACTGGTTGCGCAGGACAAGGTCGGCCTCGATGCACCGGTCCAGCGCTACCTCCCAGGACTTGTGCCGGGTGACACCATCACCGTCCGGCACCTACTGCAACATCGCAGCGGGTTAGCCGAGTTCGCCGGCGAACCCAACGCCGACGAATGGGTGGCTGCGAACGAAAATCGCACGCTCACGCCAGCCGACGCTGTGGCCATCGCTTTGAGCAAGCCCGCGCAGTTCGAGCCCGGATCAGCTTTTCGCTACACCAACACCAACTACATAGTTCTCGGGATGCTCGTAGAAGCTGTGACCGGCCGAAGCTACGCGGACGAGCTGCGCACTCGGATTCTGGAACCACTGGAACTCGAGGACACCTATCTCCCACCACCGGGTGAACGAGACATCCGAGGTGAGCACATGACCGGATATGCCGATCTACCCGGCGGGCGCACCGATGTCTCCCGGATCGAACCGTCCATCCCCTGGTCAGCAGGTGCCCTGGTGTCTACCGGCAAGGATCTCAACACCTTCTGGCGGGCCTTGTTGAGCGGCAGAATCGTGCCGGAGAACGAACTCACCGAGATGACCACCCCACACGCCGGTGCCACCGAAGCCGAAGGCCTGGGCTACGGCTTGGGAGTCGGATCCACCGAACTGCCCTGCGGGGTTACCTACATCGGACAAAGCGGTGGAATCTACGGCTACTACACACTGTCCGGTGCAACGGAAGATGGCGCATACACCGTGACGCTGACCTCGACGCCGAAGGAACAACCGGACATAGTGGCCATGCTCTCTCACGCGCTGTGCCCCTGAACAGCTGCCGGCCGGTCGTTGGGCGCGCCCGATACCTCCGGAATCTGCCGACAGGTGTCTGGGATAGGATGAATTTCAGTTCCGTGCCTGGTATGGGCGTTGAACCGTCTTTATCCTTGCCGTGCTGTGCTGCATGGGCTACGTCGAACAGATAGGCCGACCATTCCACTCACTGTGAAGTACGCGGAAATTTACAACGATGCGCTGATCGCGCTGGCAGCAGCCACGCAGCGACCGGCGAACATCGTGCATCTGGACGACGCGTACGCCATTCGGGTAGATCTCGAGTACAACCGCTACGTCGTTGCCACAAACACTCCTCACGGTTTGTCGAACGAACCCGGTATCAGTGGAACCTGGTTGGTTCGCTTCTTCCAGGCCGATATCGACGGCGCGCCGGATGAATTGCTCACCGAAGCAACAAACCAGTGGCTCATCGACGCCTTCGATTCCGCCCTCGCGTCCCTCGAAGCCGGCGGAAACAAGATCGTCGCCGATGCAGACTTCGGGGATATCAGCCGCACTGAAGCGACTGACGTCGATAACAACCGCACTGAAGCGACCGACGCCGACTCACGCGGCGATCAGGCCTGACCGTCAGCAGATTCACTCAACTGAGCGATCCTCGCCGCAAGAGTTGAATTTTCGGCCTCGAGCGAGAGAATCAATCGAACTCCGACCAAATTGACTCCGTCGTCGATCAACGCGGTGATGCGACGCAACGTCTCCAGATCTGATTCGCTGTACCGGCGAGTTCCACCACCGGTGCGCGTAGGCGTCAGGAGTCCTCGTCGCTCGTACAGTCTCAACGTCTGTGGCCCGACTCCGGATAACTCCGACATCACCGAGATGCCGTAAACGCCACGCCGTGAGCGCGTGTGTGGCTCTAATGTCACTGCAAGCCTCCTCGACCCAATCGGCGATTCCACGACTTTAGCACTTCCAGGCAACGAATCTGTTCGCGGGAGCATAGATTTCATATCGGCGATCGGGGCCGAAGATTTTTTCAAATTCAGGACTTTCGGCATTTCGCCTGTACAGGGCGGCCATTTGATCACCTGACTGATTCAGACTGGAGTCGATCCGCTCGTTCTGGGGTTGCTAATTATCTGCGTCGGCTGGTATAGATTTTAGTACGTCCTGACGAGAACATGCGTATCAAATTGCAGACAGATTTGGGTGTTGGGAGGCGCAGAACACGGCGCTGACGAGAAGCGGATCGCCCGATTCTCACTACTTACACCCCTAGACCGCAGGAGCAAGATGACGACGATCGACATCCCGTCCGCACCGAGCGGCGAGATCAACTCCGGTAGCTCGACCTTGGCCACGCCGGAACTCAAACTTCGAATCGCCATGATGTTCGGGGATCCGATAACCGAGGACCTGGCCGGAAGCATCAACTGAATCGACAGACACGATCCGAAAGTATTTGTGCCGCAGCAGCACACAGCTCGGCACTCTGACGAGAGGAAGATACATGTCTACATTCACGATCCCGGGACTGAGCACCGACGACGGCGCGCGCGTAGCCGCAGTTCTGCAGGAACGCCTGAGCGCGTACAACGATCTACACCTGACCCTCAAGCACATTCACTGGAATGTCGTAGGCCCTAATTTCATCGGCGTACACGAAATGATCGATCCCCAAGTCGATTTGGTCCGTGGTTACGCGGACGACGTTGCCGAACGCATCGCCGCACTCGGGAACTCCCCGAAGGGAACCGCCGGCGCTATCGAAGCCGACCGCTCGTGGGACGACTATTCAGTCGGACGTGACGACGCTCGCGCACACCTCGCCGCGTTGGACCTCGTGTACACCGGCGTCATCACCGATTCCCGGGCCGCGATCGACTCGGTCGGAAAGATCGATCCCATCACCGAAGACATGTTGATCGGTCAGACAGCGCAGCTGGAAAAGTTCCAATGGTTCGTCCGGGCTCATCTGGAGAACTCAGGCGGAAACCTTGTGCACGAGGGAAGTTCGACGGAACTCGACGCCGCCGACAAGGCCCGTAAAGCCTGAACCGTGACCAAACGCGAACTTCGGATATTCCAACTGCAGCAACGACTGTTGGCCGGATCGATAGTAGTGGGAACACTGCTCGGGGCTGTAGCTATCACTTCCCTCTGACCTCAGTTTTTTTAAAGGTCCAAGATGACCTCAATCGTGGAATCCCCAATCTCGGAATCCCACTGTCACTTGGAATCCAATTGTCACAAGGAGACTCACTGTGCTCGGACTCGGCATCATCGGTTGGATCATCATCGGCGGACTCGCCGGCTGGATCGGCAGCAAGATCATGAAAACCGATGCCTCCATGGGAATCGTGCTGAACATCGTCGTCGGCATTATCGGCGGTCTGATCGGCGGATTCCTTCTCAAATTGTTCGGTGTCGACGTCAACGGTGGTGGCCTGATATTCAGCTTCTTCACGTGTGTACTCGGCGCGGTGATCTTGCTCTTCCTGGTCAAGGCCGTCACCGGCCGACGGTGAATTTCCCAGATCCAGAACGACTCGAATCAATCTCTACCCGAAAGGATCACGATAACCATGGCTGATTTCATCGACAAGGCAAAGCACAAGGCCGAGGAACTCATCGGCGAGGCAAAAGAGAAGGTCGGACACAAGACCGACAACGACGATCTTGCCGCCGAGGGCGCCAAGGATCAGGTCTCAGGCAAGACCAAACAGGTCGGTGACGATATCTCGGATGCTGCAAGCGATATCAAGAACAAGTTCACCAACTGAGCGGATGCACTGGTGCCGCCGCCAGTGAACAGATAGCGGAAGTCCGTAAATCACGGCAACTTCCTACGCATCGGAGATGAGGATTCACCATGATTGTTCTCGGCATTATCTTGGCACTGGTCGGCTACTTCACGTCAATCAGCATTCTGACTACGGTCGGCATCATTTTGGTGGTCGTCGGCGCGGTCTTGTCGCTCCTCGGCGCTACGGGTCGCGCGGTGGGCGGCCGGAAAGTCTGGTATTGATCCACCCCGCTAACCTGCCCGGTGGCGCGTTCGCCGATCACTCCCGATCGGTAAACGCCCCGCCGGGCGTTTGCCGTAAAACCGGGTTCAGCCACTCAGGAACGTCGAACTTTTCTCTTTTTGTGGGTACCGTCGCAGAAGGGAGGTATCGCTGTGCCACCGCAACGACACAGCGCCACCGTTGCACGTTCACGGCTGATCGGGTTGCCGTCGGCGTCGACCAGCGTCGCCGGACCTCGAACCAGTAGTGGCCCGTCTGGGCATACAGTGATCGTGACAGCGGAATCGTCGCCCCCAGGATCGGAATCGGAGTTCATATGTCCTCCACACGGATTGATCTAACACCATCGCAAGCACTGGCAACCGGCACTCGCATGCCGATCCCCTCCGCGCGAGGACAGGTCAGCGAACTGCTGATTGCACTGTTGTCTGGATCCGACGCTAACCCTGCTGCCTTCACCGCCGCCGCTCGGAGTGCGGCCGGAGAGCACGATGGTACATCGATCGTGTTCGACGACGACGCACAACTGTCGCTGACGCTGCTGTACGAACTACACCTTCAGGGACTCGCCGGAGTGTCTGACGAATGGGAATGGAACCTCGATCTTCTCGCAGGACGGGCCGCGCTGGAGTCGTCGTTCGAGGCAGCAGTCCGTTCGATCGTCGCATCCCGAAATCTTGAAGCCCAACCTCTCGACGCCGGGGACGTCGTCTCACAATTATGGGCGATGACCGCGCCGTCGACCGGGCCGAGCATGTCCAAGTTCATGGCGACAGACGCCAGTGCCGAACAGTTCGAAGAGGTACTCATCCACCGTTCGCTCAACCAGCTACGAGAATCCGATGTTCACACGTTGGGAATTCCGCGTCTGGCCGGAGCCCCGAAAGCCGCGCTGGTGGAAGTCCAAGCCGACGAGTACGGCGGCGGGCGATTGGAGAGGATGCACTCCACCCTCTTTGCCAACACCATGCGCGAACTCGGACTGTCGGATCGGTACGCACACTATCTCGACGTCGTTCCGGCAGTGACCCTTGCGAGCCTCAATGTGCTCTCGCTCTTCGGATTTCATCGTCGGCTGCTCGGGGCGTTGATCGGCCATCTGTGCGCAGTGGAAACCACGTCGTCGCTTCCCAGCAAGAACTACAGCGCCGGGCTGCGTCGCCTAGGTTTCAGCTCGCGGGCAACACTGTTCTACGACGAGCATGTAGAAGCCGACTCCGTTCACGAACAGATCGCAGTCCGCGATCTCGCCGGCAAGCTAGCGGAGCAGGACCCCACCATGGGGAGCGACATTCTGTTCGGCGCCGCTTCATGTTTGGCGTTCGACGACCTGCTGGCCGAACACATCACCGGTTGCTGGGACCGCGGTGAGACTTCACTGCGCAGTTCACCCCGGTAAGCGGCCCGGCAACCTCAGAATTTGAACGCTTACATGATATTATCTGTTTCCACGGATGCAGATTAGCTTTTTCTGGTGCGATCGGTAGGTCGCTCCCTCGATTTCCCGTCGAGATGAACCCAGGAGGCATGATGACCGGCAAACAAGAAAACTCAGGCGACGTTTCACCTGATGATGTCGAAACCGTCACAACCGATTCAGGTTCCGAAAATGCGGACAGCGACGTCCAATCCGATCCGTCAGGCGACCAACCCTGGTCCGGCGAAGGCGGCGCAACAACACACGGACCAGCGACCGATCCGCACAACGGGTAGAGCGCAACACAGATATACACACCGAAATGCCTTCGGGGTTGACTTCCGAGAACGGAGAACACAGTGGCTGAAACAAACGGCGACCTACCCGTCGACGACGCACATACCAATCGATCTCACGTAGGCGAAGGGATCGCCGACGGACGGAACTACCCCGGGTACCTTCTCATCGGGCTTGCGCTCGCCACGCTCGGATTAACCTTGGTGGCACTAGGTTACGGTTTTCAGGGATGGGCATTGATCGCCGGCGCAGTGTGCGCTGTGTCCCTCGCGCTGGGCGTAGCCGCCGTCCTTCTCGAGCGACGACGCGTCAAGCGCCTCGAAGGCCATAACCTCACGGATCAGGAAGGTCATTGATCGGCAAACGCCCCAACGGGACTCGAGGAGCACCCGGCAACTCTGACGACAACGGCACAAGCGCATTCGACACACTGGTCGGCGAACTCGACTACCCGATGTTTGTCGTCACCACCGGCGAGGGCAACCAGCGGTCCGGATGTCTGGTCGGTTTTGCATCTCAGGTCAGTATCGCTCCTCCGCGTTTTCTCGTTGGACTGTCGAACAAGAATCACACGTTCCACACAGCATTGACGACGGAATTTCTTGCTGTCCACGTCATCCCGAGGGATCACATCGAATTGGCAACGTTGTTCGGGGGATCCACCGGCGACGATATCGACAAGTTCGCGCGTTGCGCCTGGCATCCTGGCCCCCATGAACTCCCGATACTCGATGAGTCCTCCGCATGGTTCAGCGGACGCATTATCGACCGCATCCCTCTCGGAGACCACGTAGGTTCCCTACTGGATCCCGAATCAGGCTCTGCACCTGGCGATCTCGGTACGGTTGTCACCTACACCGACGTCCGCGACCTCGAGCCCGGACACGAATAGCGTTTCCCCCTACGTATCCCGCCGCACGTCCGTCGGCGACTTGTCCTCCCGCATCCCCCGCCAACTGGGGTGCCGCAGGCGACCACTCGCGGTCCAATCCATGAACCGCACTTCACCGACCAGTTCGGGACGGATCCATACCGCTCCCTTGCGATCCTCCGTCGGAACATCATCTTCGAACGGGCTTTCCTTCTGCTGCAAGGGTTCCAGTACCGCCAGCAATGTTTCCAGGTCGCGGTCGGTGAAGCCGGTCCCCACCCGGCCGACGTAACTCAACCCGTCTTCACCCGGAATTCCCATGAGAAGTGCGCCGATCCCCCGGGCCCGATTGCCTTGACCCGTGCGCCACCCGCCGATCACTACCTCTTGTGTGCGCCAGTTCTTGACCTTGATCCAACTCGAACCCCTCCGCCCCGGCAGGTACACCGAGGCGCGACGCTTTGCGACAATCCCCTCCCAGCCGGATTCGCGGCTCACCTCCAGCGCGTTCGCCGGGGTTCCGTCGATCTGGGGTGGCACGGTGAGATCGCCGACCTTCGCGGCCAACGCACTCAGCACAGTCCGACGATCGGTGTACGACTTGCGCAGCAGGGAAACTCCGTCGAGATACAGGAGATCGAAAGCCAGAAACTCGGGTTCGCCGCCGCGCTGCAAAGCCCCGAAATCGGTGACACCTTCCGCGTTGTACGACACCACTTCACCGTCGAGAACCACCTCGTGGCCGTCGAGAACCGAAGCAAGTCCAGCCAGCGCGGGATAGTCGCCGGTCTTGTCGTTACCGGCTCGGCTGCGGAGCGACAGTACGCCCGAATGAAATTCGAGAATCACCCGTATCCCATCCCATTTACCCTCGAATGCCCACTCGTCCTCATCCAGACCCTCGAGCGATCCGGGCGTCGCGAGCATCGGTTCGATCCCTTTCGGAAACTCGATTCCGAAGCTGGATTTCTGATCCTTCATCAGATGCATCAGCCACTGGTCACCTTTGGTCCGAATCAGCGCGAATCTGCCCCGCACTCGGTTCCCGTCCAAGCGCACGATCACCTCGTCGTCACGCCACTTCTCGGTCTCGTACGTGCCGGAATCCCAGATCGTCATCGATCCGCCGCCGTACTCTCCCTTGGGGATCGTGCCGGAGAAGGTGGCGTACTCGAGCGGATGGTCCTCGGTGTGGACAGCCAACCGGTTCTCCCCCGCGGTGGTGGGTACCCCTTTCGGAACTGCCCACGACACCAGCACACCGTCACGTTCGAGCCGAACGTCGTAGTGCAGGCGTCGCGCGTGATGTTCCTGAATCACAAAGGAATTGCCGAGCGCGCCGGGGGAAACAGAATCCGGTACCGGCTCCGGCGTCCGGTCTGCCGCACGCTTGTTTCGATATCGTGTCAACGAATCCTGCTGCACCACGGGAGGGTCGAGAGCAGCCAACAAGTCACCGCCGGAATCAACGCGTTCGAGAACCTCGTCGAACAGCAAGTGTCGCAACTTCGGGTCGTCGAGTTCGTCCCAACTGCGCGGCGCGGCAACATAAGGCTGGGCACGCCCACGCATCGAGTACGGAGCGATTGTGGTTTTGGCCGCGTTGTTCTGGCTCCAGTCGACAAATATCTTGCCGGCTCGAACATTTCGCGCCATCGTCGCTGTCACCAGATCCGGATGGATCTTCTCGAGTCCCACCGCGATCTGCTTGGCGACGGTCGACGCACCACTGCCGTCCAGCGGCCGATCGAGCGGCACATAGAGATGAATACCCTTGCTTCCGCTGGTAACGGGATACGCTGTCCAGCCCAGCGTCCCCACAAGATCCCGGATGGAACGGGCCACTTCGGCACATTCAGCCAGCCCGACGCCATCCCCCGGGTCGAGATCGAACACCAATCGGGTTGCGGGCCCGCGCTCGGAACCGTCGAATCGCCATTGCGGAACATGTAATTCGAGGGCTGCTTGTTGACCGAGCCAGGCAAGCGAAGCAACTGAATCGAAAATGGGATACGTGACCACTCGGTCGGAATGCTGTAATGACGCGCGGGTCAGCCAATCCGGCGCCGACGATGCAAGGTTCTTCTCGAAAAATGATTGACCGTCCACCCCGTTCGGCCAACGTTTCCGCGTTCCCGGCCTACCGACGACATGGGGAATCATGACTGCGGAAATTCGAGTGTAGTAGTCGATGACTTCGGCTTTGGTGGTTCCACTCTCGGGATAGAGCACCTTCCCGAGATTGGTCACGGGCACGGTTATGCCATCGAGTGTGATCTGGCCCCGATCAGTCGTCGCCATCTCTTCATTGTGCTGCAGCGCCCGTGATCCGGCAGTAGAAATCGCTGCGATCGGAACCCTGTCCTCGCGCAACCCTCACCGGCCACACTGAGGCTCGAGCCGAAAGGACAACCACGATGACAACGCAGCACATGTCGGAACTGTGTGTGGACAACAACTGGCGCATGCTCGCAACCTGCAAGTCCGTTGATCCAGCGGTTTTCTATTCACCCGGCGAGGAACGCGGGCGCAATCGGCTTGCGCGCGAACAAACGGCCAAGCAGGTGTGCTTCCGCTGCCCGGTGATCAACGACTGCCTGAACTTTGCACTGGAGACCGGTGAACCACACGGCGTCTGGGGAGGAACGACACCAACGGAACGCCTCGTTCTCCGTCGCTCAGCAGCCTGAAAATTGGCCGGGTACAAGACCCCGATCACATCGATACCGGACATACAGGCAAGATGGCAACGTGCCTATGCCACGACGTTGCGTTGCCGTAACTGCAATCTTCGCCTCCGCGATCCTCTTGGGTTCATGCTCCACTCAGCCTGAGAGCGCCGCTGCAGTCCCGGAAACCACCACCAGCATTCCCGAGGCCTTCACCAAGCTTCCGTCCACTGCAGCCGTGACGGAATGCGGTCCGGGCAGTGGCACGACCACCAACGACGGCACACTCACCATCGCTACCGGTTCGCCGTCGTACGAGCCCTGGTTTCACGACGGCGATCCGTCGAACGGGCAAGGATTCGAGGGTGCAGTGGCCCGCGCTGTGATCGAGAAACTTGGTTACAACCCCGATCAGGTCACGTTCACGAGCGTCGCATTCAACGACGCGCTGAAGCCTGGCAGCAAAGACTTCGACTTCGCGCTCGACCAGTTCACGATTTCCGGAGATCGCCGCGAGTCCGTCGATTTCAGCTCGCCGTACTACGCGGTGGCGCAGTCGGTCATTGCCTTGCAGAACAACGGCGCTGCACAGGCCACGGATCTGAATTCACTGACGCAGTACCGACTTGGCGCACAGGCCGGGTCGACCAGCCTGCTTGCCATCACCGAGACCATCAGTCCGTCAACCCCGCCGCGCAGTTACGCCAACACCGACGAAGCCAAGGCCGCATTGGCGGCCGGCGAGATCGACGCCCTGGTTGTCGACATTCCCACCGGATTCCACATCACGGAGACCGAACTGCCACAGTCCGTGATCGTCGGACAGTTTCCGCGGCCGAACGCCGTCACCGAGTTCTTCGGTGCCGTCCTCGAGAAGAACAGTCCACTTACCGCGTGTGTGTCGGCCGCAGTCGACTCACTGTATGCCGACGGAACCCTCGAAGCTCTTGCCACCGAATGGATCACCGATACTGCGGACGCAAAGATCCTCGACTAGATCCGATCAGTTGCCACGGCCGCTGATCGCGCCGACAAACACCTTGGGGATATCGGCGGGTGTGGGTGCGAAGTGACTGTTTCCGCCGGTGACTGCTGAAATCTGTTTCAATACTTCGGTATCCGCATCGCCGGTGACGCCGATGGTGATGATCGGTACCGGACGGGCGGCATCGCGCTCGCGTGCAAGAGTGTCGAGCAACTCCTCCCGCGAGATACCGGACGGATCGTCGTTGGCCCCGTCGGTCAGGAGAATGACCGAGTTGATCGACGACGGGTCATACGTGCTCTGGATCTGACGAAATGCCGCCAGAACACTGTCGTACAACCCAGTTCCGCCACCGACAAGTGACGGTAGCTCGTCGACGTGAGACAGAAGTTTGGTCCGATGATCGGTGTCGCCCTCGGGCGCATCCATGCGCGCAACAGGCTCGAGTTCGCGGTAATCGGTGCCGTCGCCGAGGTCGATCGAGAAGGCCCACAGACCCAATTGTGCATTGGCGGGGAACATTCGGATCGCGATGTCGCCGGCCTGCGCCGTAGCGGCCATTCGGGTAACGCCGCCCTCCATGTAGTCCATCGAGCCGGAGACGTCGACAACCGCCAATGCGCGGGAGGGCCGGGACAGAATCTCGTAGCGCGCCAGCGCTGTGGCCACCACAGACGGATCGCTCGGAACCAACGGCGTGATAATCCCGACGCCGCCGCTCGGCAACGGTTCGTTGCCCGCTGCACGAAAACCCAGACCGGACAAGGCTGTGCGGCCGCTAGCAGACGTGAGTGCGTCGGCGAGAACCTGCGCGGCCGGCAGTGCAGTCGATTCTCCGGTCAGCGCCATCGGGTAATTCATGAACACCGTGCCGGACGTCGGCACTGCGGCGGTCAACCGAGCGTCGGGATGAGCGGCCATGTACGCGATGAACGTCTGTTCGGTGGTGACCGCGGTTCCGCTGTCCGCGGCAACCTTTTCTATGCGGATGGTCGAACCGGCTTCCTTCACATTCCCGAGTTGAGCTTGTGCCACGGGAACCAATGCGGCCGAGATGGACGCGGTATCGCCGCCGCGCGCCTGAGTTTCGGCAAACGCGGCAACGATGGGTGCGCTGGACACAGCGCTGGAAAGCGGATCACCGATATGCAGTCCTGGAACTGCCAGGACGTCGAGCCAGCTTGCCGGACTGGTAGTTTCACCGGATTTCGACACCGTGACCACCGGTGTGGACGCTACCGACTCACTGACCTTCGAGACGGAACGACCAGCCGCCCCGGCCTTGTCGAGCCATTCTGACGAATCGGGTATCCAGATCGCCGGACCGGAACCGCCGAGCGCAAGATCCCCGTAGGTTCGAGCCGAGTCCTGGGACACCACGGTGAACGATGCGCAACCGAGCTTTTCCGGATCAATCGTCGCCACTACCGCCTCGACGCCGGTGGCAATGGACGGATCAACTGCTACCACCAGATTGTCGGTCTGTGTGCACTCCGATGTCGCGGCGGTAGGCGTGACCGTCGGAGCATCCTCCCCCAGATTGCTGAAGGTGACGGCAAACGCCGCGGAACCTGCGACGGCAACCACCGACAGCACTCCAACCAGTACTTTCACCGATCGCGGCATAGACGCTGTTGGTACCCCGGACGAGCCGTGACGACCAGACATGTGCGGAATCCTCTCCGGCGGAGCACCAGGTTCATAACAAACCTATGCCCGGTTTATCCCGCCGAAAAGAATCCTAACTCATGTTTGCCGCAAAGTAACTACTTGCGAAATTTCAAGCGTAGATTCGAACGAACTGCGCCAACGACTGCTCGATATCCCCTTTGAGTGCCCGAGCAACGCCGGAACCGATGGGTCCGAAAAGCGGAGCGCCACCGAGTTCGACGGTCAACGCCAACTCCGAACCCGTGCCCTTGGCCTTGACGTCGAGTTCGAGCCCCAGCTTGACCCCGCCCTTGCCGTCACCCTTGAGCGACAACGCCGAGGGCACGTCGTACTTCTTGATGGTCCAGCGCACACGATTACGCAGGCCTTTCACCGTGACAACTGAGCTGATCTCGGTTCCCACCCCCAACTGTTCGGGAAGTTCCCCTCGCCAACCGTCATGGACGACAAGCCAATTCTCGTAGCCACTGAGATCTGATGCCTTGTCCCACACTTCCTGCGGCGGAAGGGGGACGTCGATCGTCACTGTGAGTTTTGCCATGGTGGGACAATAGCGCTGTGCGCCTTTCTGGTTACCGGAGGTACCAGAAAGGCGCACGGGGGCTGCGCCCCTAGTGATCGACAGCCTTCTCGACGCCGACGCCGGTGAGGGAACGAACTTCCATCTCGGCCTGCTTGGCCGGATCCTCGGGCTTGTTGCGCCCGATGTAGGTACCGATGATGCCGAGGGCAAATGCCAGCGGGATCGAGACGATGCCGGGGTTGGAGAGCGGGAACCACGCGAAGTCCGAGTTCGGGAGCATCGACGACGGCTTGCCCGAGATGGCCGGGGAGAACACGATCAGCGTCAAGCAGCTGATCAGACCGCCGTAGATGCTGAACAGCGCACCCGTGGTGTTGAACTTCTTCCAGAAGAGCGAGTACAGCAGGGTCGGCAGGTTCGCCGAGGCCGCAACAGCAAAGGCGAGAGCCACCAGGAAGGCGATGTTCTGGCCCATGGCGCCGATACCGAGAACGATGGAGATGACACCGATCACGACAACGGTGATGCGTGAAACCCGAACCTGCTGTTCTTCGGTTGCGTTGCCGCGCTTGATGACACTGGCGTAGATGTCGTGAGCAAACGACGCAGATGCCGTGATCGCGAGACCGGCGACCACCGCGAGGATGGTGGCAAAAGCCACGGCCGAGATGATGCCGAGGAAGATCGTGCCGCCGAGCTCGAAGGCCAGCAGCGGTGCCGCAGAGTTCTCCTTGCCGGGAGCAGCCAGGATCACGTCGGGTCCGACCATCTTGGCTGCGCCGTAGCCGAGCACCAGCGTGAACAGGTAGAAGGCGCCGATCAGTGCGATCGCCCAAGTGACGGAACGGCGAGCTTCCTTGGCGGTGGGGACGGTGTAGAAGCGCATCAGCACGTGCGGCAGGCCTGCAGTGCCGAGCACCAAAGCGATTCCGAGAGAAATGAAGTCGAGCTGCGTCATCCCGGTCAGCCCGTACTTTGCGCCCGGCGCAAGAATGTCGCGACCGGCAACAGCTTCGTTGGAGGAGTTACTGACCACGTTCTGCGCATCCGCGAGGAGCTGGGAGAAGTTACCCCGGACCGCGAAGAGCACGAGCACGAACATGATTCCGGCGCCGGCCACCAGCAGAACGGCCTTGACCATCTGCACGTAGGTGGTGCCCTTCATACCGCCGACCAAGACGTAGACGATCATCAGCACGCCGACGATCGCGACCACGACTGCCTGACCGGTCTTACCTTCGATGTTGAGCAACAGCGCGACAAGTCCACCGGCACCGGCCATCTGGGCCAACAGGTAGAAGAGCGAGACAGCAAGTGTGGAGATCGCCGCGGCCATACGCACCGGGCGCTGCTTGAGGCGGAAGCTCAATACGTCGGCCATCGTGAATCTGCCGGTGTTGCGCAGCAATTCGGCGACCAGAAGCAAGGCCACGAGCCACGCGACAAGGAAGCCGATGGAGTAGAGGAAGCCGTCGTAACCGTAAACGGCGATGGCCCCGGCGATCCCGAGGAAGGAGGCAGCCGAAAGGTAGTCACCGGCGATGGCAAAACCGTTCTGCGGACCGGTGAACTGCCCGCCACCGGTGTAGAAGTCGGATGCCTTCTTCGTGGTGCGGCTGGCGCGAATGACGAGTGTCATCGTGCCGACGACAAACGCGAGGAAGATCGCGATGTTGAAGACGGGGTTTCCCACATCCGTCCCGGACGCGGCGAGTGTGGTGATCACGATACGGGGCCTTCCAGCTCGTCACGGATAGCAGCAGAACGCGGGTCGAGTTCGCGGCCGGCGAACTTCACGTACCAGGCAGTGATCGCGAACGTCGTCACGAACTGTCCGAGGCCGAGAATGATGCCGAGGTTGATGTTGCCGATGACCTTGGTCGCCATGAAGTCGTGGGCGTAGGTCGCCAGAAGGACGTACACCGCATACCAGAGCAGAAAGAATGCAGTGATGGGGAAAACGAACTTGCGCAGGCGCGTCCGGAGTTCCTGGAACTCGGGACTTGCTTGCATGTCTATGAATGCCTGGGCATCCGGGGTCCGCCGCTCTTGCGGCGACCCCTCACTGACTTCTGCTGTGGACACTGCCGGCTCCTCGCCTCGCGTGTGAAGTGAACTACGTCCAGACGTTAGTGAGATCGGAGTCACATGAAATGGCTGTGGTGGCGCTCACACGGTGAGCTGTCGAGTCGTGCGCTGAACGGTCGTCCAAGCGCGACCAGCGGCACGCCGAAATCAGGGCTGACGCAGCTCGTCCTCGCGGTCGGAACCCATGTCCAGACGCTCGGGAGCATGCATACGAGTGAAGATCCGCGCTATATCCGCAGGTATCTGCTTGCTCGATGCCTTACTGACAACAACCATCGTGGCGAACGCGAGCGGCACGCTGACGGCGGCCGGAAACGCGAAGATCGCAGCGGGCCACCCGCTCAACACCGTTTCCGACAATCCGCCGAGGATCGCGACCGTTGCTGCCGTCCCGGCTACAAAGCCGCCCACCACCATGCCTGCGCCGGCGCCGACCGCGGTCAATCCGCGCCACCAGACGCCGAGCAGGAGCAACGGGCAGAGCGTCGACGCGGCAACGGCAAATACCAACCCGACGGTGATCGAGAGATCGACCGACACCACGGCAAGTGACATGGCCAGCGGAATCGCACCGGCCAGAAGGGCGGCGATCCGGAAATCGCGTATCCGGCCTCGTAGGACGTCGGTGCTGATCACACCGGCGATGCTCACGAGCAGACCAGACGACGTGGAGAGGAACGCGGCAATCGCGCCCGACGCCACCAGCGCTGCCAGCAACTGCCCGCCCCACCCCGAGAACACCGAACCTGGCAACAGCAGCACTGCAGCGTCGGAGGTTCCGGTGATCAGCAACTGCGGAACGTACAACCGAGCGAACACTCCGAGCAGGACCGGAAAAAAGTAGAAGACGCCAACAAGACCAACGACGGCCAGCGACGTCAGTCGCGCCGTCCGCCCGTCCGGATTGGTGTAGAACCGCACCAGTACGTGCGGCAATCCGAGCGTCCCGAGAAAGGTCGCGAGCATCAGCGAATACACCTGATACGTCGGGTGCGGACCGCCGAATCCCCAACCGGGCGTGATCCAATCCGAATTGTGCGCCGGCGCCCCGGCTACCACCGGAACGGCTGCACCGGCTTCCAGAACCATCGACATTCCCTCGCCGAGGGTGTGCTCGCCCGGCTCGAGGACAACACTGCCCGTGGCCGAGCGACCATCCACCGTTCCTCCCTGCACTGTCACCGGTTCGGCCACCTGCACCACAACATCGGTGGTGATGTCCACGGTGGTCTGCTCGCTGACCGTCGGCGGCGCCGGAGCACCTACGTCATGTTCGTCAGCAAAGAAGTAGAAGGCCAGTGCCACAGCCGGAATCGCCACCGCAGACAGTTTGAGCCAGTATTGGAATGCCTGAACGAACGTGATCGATCGCATGCCGCCACCGACGACGTTGGCGATGACGATCACCCCGACCACAACCCCACCGATCCAACTCGGCACGCCGAGAAGGATATTGAGGGTCAGACCGGCCCCTTGGAACTGCGGAATCAGATAGAGAATGCACACCATCGCAACCACGAGCATTGCCAGTTTACGTAAACGCGGTGAACCCAAACGGAATTCAGCGAAGTCCGGAACGGTGTACGCGCCCGATCTACGGAGTGGTGCTGCTACGAAAAGCAGTAGCGCCAGATAGCCTGCAGTGAACCCGATCGGGTACCACAACGCGTCCGCCCCGTACTTCGCCACCAGACCGGCAACACCGAGAAAGGACGCAGCAGAAAGGTACTCACCTGAGATCGCCGTGGCATTCCACTGCGGCCCCACCGTGCGGGAGGCAACCAGAAAGTCGGACGTGGTGCGAGAAAGCCGCACTCCGTAGATTCCGATCGCAACCGTCGCCACTGCCGCCGCCACGATGCCCAACACCGTCAACACCGGAATCGATTGCCCACCCACAGCGCCCGCGCTCAGTCGTCCACGAGATTGGTGAAGTCCTGCTCGTTGCGTTCAGCCCGACGCACGAACACCCACCCGGTGATCAGCAACAAGGGCAACACGGCGCCGCCCATCACCAACCACGGAAGCCTGATCCCCCACACCGAGTAATCCGACAGCGCCGGAAAAAGCATGGTCGACAGCGGTATCGCGCACAATGATCCGGCTACGACCACAGCCAGCCGGATCGCCAGGCCCAACTGAGCACGAACCAGACCCCGGATCATGGCGTCGCCGACCTCGGTCTGTTCCTGCACCTCTACCCGGGTACGCACGATGCGGGCGCCGTGACGCTGCGCCAGCACCACCCGCTGACGCGCAGGCGGATCGGTGTGCCCACTCACCGCGACAACCAACTCTGCTTGGGGGTGCGCACCAACCGATCCTTCAACTCGCGGGTATGCCGACGGCTCACCGGCAACTCCACCGGCGGCTTACCGCTGTGTGGGCGAAGAGTCACCACCAAACCACTCCCGACGGTGCGAATTCCGGTCACCAAGGCAAGGGACACCAGGTACGAACGGTGAACCCTCAGGAAACCCGCATCGGCCCAACGGGATTCGAGGGTGGAAATCGGGATCCGCACCAGATGCGACTTACCCGCCGTATGCAACCGCGCGTAGTCTCCGTCGGCTTCGACCCATTCCACCGCCGAGCGCTGCACCAGCGTCGTGACGCCGCCGAGTTCCACCGGAATCACTTCGTCGCTGGGTGCGGCATCGGCTTGTGCGCCCGCCTGATTACGCCCCGCGCGACCCACGATTCGGCTCACCGCCTGCGCCAGCCGCTCTTCGCGCAGCGGCTTGAGAAGGTAGTCGACCGCACCGAGATCAAAGGCGGCCACTGCCCGATCGTCGTGTGCGGTCACAAAGACAACCGGCGGCGGTGTCGCAAAATTGGAAAGAATCCCGGCCAGTTCCAAACCGTCCAGTCCTGGCATGTTGATGTCGAGAAAAACGCCGTCGATGCCACCGTCACGAAGGATCCGCAGCGCCGTCGTTGCATCCGACGCAGTGTGGACGTGCGCCACCGATTCTTGCGCGCGCAGCAGGAAAGCCAGCTCGTCGAGCGCCGGTTTTTCGTCGTCGACGGCAAGCACGGTCAGTTGGGCACCTATGTCAGTCTCATTCACAGCACACCCATATTCCCACGGTTACCCGCACCGAACCCACAAAGCCGCCGATCACACCCGAATGCCCTGCTTGAACTTGGGCACGCGCATGCTGACCTTGGTTC
This sequence comes from Rhodococcus sp. ACPA4, assembly GCF_002300185.1. NCBI lineage: Bacteria > Bacillati > Actinomycetota > Actinomycetes > Mycobacteriales > Nocardiaceae > Rhodococcus > Rhodococcus sp. ACPA4. The sequence goes on along the minus strand of NZ_NSDY01000002.1, from coordinate 801,985 downwards.
CGGCTCCCGGCGCGGTCTCCACCACCAGGCCGTAATCGTTGCCGAACGCCGCACGCAGGCGATCGTCGACGTTGGCCAGACCCACGTGCGCGGCCTCCCGGGCGCTGGGGCGGCCGGCCCCGGATTCGATGGCGTCGAGGGAACCGAACCGCAGCATGTCCGGGTCCATACCGACGCCGTCGTCCTCGACGCTGATGACGCAGTCCGGGCCTTCGTCTGCCGCCACGATGCTGATGGTGCCGCCCTCCGGTTTGCCGGAGATACCGTGCCGGACGGCATTCTCCACCAGTGGTTGCAGCGCCAGGAACGGCAGGACCACGTTGAGCACTTCGGGCGCCACCTGCAGTCGCACGTCCAGGGCATCACCGAACCTGGCCCGCTCGAGAGTCAGGTAGCGATCGATGTTGCGCAGTTCGTCGGCAAGCAAGGTGAACTCACCCGCCGAGCGGAACGAGTAGCGCGTGAAATCGGCGAACTCGAGGATCAGCTCACGCGCCCGCGGCGGATCGGTACGAACGAACGACGCCACGGTATTGAGTGCGTTGTAGATGAAATGTGGGCTGATCTGCGCGCGCAGTGCCCGCACTTCCGCTCGGTCGAGACGCGCCCGCGACGCATCGAGATCCGCAAGTTCGATTTGGCTGCACGCGTAGCGCGCGACCTCCGTGATCGCGCCGAGCATGCCGGGCCATGGGTCCTCCGTCGTCACGATCCCCAATACCCCGACAACGCCGCTGTCCTCGATGAGAAGCGGCTGGGCGATCAAGGCACGCACCGCGTGATCGTGACTGCCCCGCACCAGGTCCGAATGGGTCACGAGTACTCGGCGCTCACCTTCGATCGACCGCAGTGCCGCATCGTGGAATTGTTCGGCCATCGATTCGTGCGGCCCGTTCCACGCCAGCACAACTCCCGCCGCGTCGGTGATGCCCAAACCTCGAGCGCCGGTCAATTCACGCAAGTGAGGTGCCGCTTCGGCAGCCGATTCACTGTCGAGTCCGCGCCGAAGTGGCCGCGCGGCAAGGGAAGCCGTATGCAGCGCCGTGTGCACCGCTCGTTCGGTGGGTGAGGTGACCTCGCGTCTGGTCCGCATCCAGACCGCCGCCAGAGCCGCGCTGAGAAGGGCAACCACGCAGGCAAACAGGATCGCGACCGTCGGACTCATCTAGGCCCCGCAGGTAGTGGGCGCAGGTACGCCGCTGAAACGATCCTGAATCCATTGAACGGCGCCGGGAACGGCCCGGCCGTCGGCATGCCCCTCCCCGGGCCGTGACACGAACTCGATCACGTCGCCGTCCGAACAAGCCCGGGCCACCGCTGCCTCGGTCCACTCGGGGAGAATCAGGTTGTCGTTTGCCCCGACCACCACATACATCGGGCCGCTCGCTTGCCCACGCGGCAGCGCGATGTCGCTCAGCCAGCCGTGAATTCGATCGGCATCGGCGTCAGTAGCCGGGCGCGTATCGGCCGGCGTCACCTTCCCCACCAACGACAACTTCTCGGGCGCCCTGGCCGTGAGGCACGACGACAGCAGTTCGTAATTCTCCGCAAACGCTCCGTGTACGTAGTCGTCACGCTCGAGATCCGGATGGGACAGCGACAGACCCTCGAGAACGTACGGCAGCAACAATTGTTGGGGCAGTGACAGATTCACATCCGCCCCACTGGTGATGATCGGCGAGATGTCGGCCGCGGGCGAAAGATTTGCCGCACCGACAAATTCGAGCCCGTCCCCGTATTCGCCTGCCTTCTCCGCAGCTGCCCACGACGCCTGACCACCTTGCGAGAGTCCCAACGTGGCCCACCTGTCCGACGTGTCCGGCACGATGTTGCGTGCCGCGCGCACCGCGTCGATCACGTTGTAGGCGGCGGTATCCGGTTGCAGGTACGGGTGCGGATCAGGAGTCCCGAGCCCCTCGAAATCCGAGACCGCAACAACGTAACCCGCGTTCAGCAGCGGCTCCACCAGCCCCATCGCTCCGAGGAGCGTCGGCGAAGTTGACGGTGCACAATCGTCCGAGATTCCCGTGGTGCCGTGGCCGACGGAGACGATGGGCCAGCCACCTTCGGGAGGAGTTCCGGGTGGGGTGAATACCGTTCCCGACACCTGTGTTTCACGACCGTCGACGCCGGATGTGGAGCCGTACAGAATCTTCCGGGCGCTCGCTCCGGCGGCAGCGGTTGTCGCAAACGGTTGGTCCTCGAAGACAACGCCGCGTGCTGCGCTCACCGGGGCGGGCAGAGCCTGCGCGACAGATGTGGTGGACTGCGTCTGCGTTCCCGCTGTCTCCTCGGTTCCTGCAGATCCACAGGCCGAACTCACCACAAGGGCACTCGCCGCGAGCGTCCCCCAGATCACGTGCCGCAGTCGTGCACTCATGCTGTGCCATCCCCTCCGGCCGCCGCGCGAGCGCGGCGGCGCCGTACCCGTTCCTCAGCTGCAGCCTCTTCGAGATCAAGACTCTCCAACACGGTACGCAATACCTCGTCGTCGAGATCGCCGTCGTCCCTCGCGGCAATCAACGCCATGCGCTGTGTACGCAACGACTGATGCCGAAACTTGTCGAACAATGCACCCGCATTCCACATTGCCGTATCGCGATCGTTGTTCTCGTCCGTCTCCTGCACTTGGAGTCTGGCCTGCATCGAGCGTCGCACGCGTTCGATGATTGCCTGAAGTTCGGCGCCGGCGACGCCTGGCGGTGGACTGGCCACCACGTCGGCCAGCGCTTTCTCACCGGCTTGACGAGAGATGGTGCGCGCCAACTCCATTTGCTCCTGCGTGCGCAACTGTTCGTAGGGATCGGCAACGTCCAGTCTGCGGATCAGGAACGGCAGTGTGGAACCTTGCAGGAGCAGCGTTCCCACCGCAACGATGAAGGCGATCGCCTGGATGACACCGCGGCCGGGAAACGGTTCACCGGAGGAGAGTGCAAACGGAATACCGCCGGCCGCGGCAAGTGTGACCACGCCGCGCATCCCGGCCCAGGACACGACTACGTTCTGTTTCCACGTCAACTGTTTCTGACGCTGCCCACGGCGCAACGTTATTCCGAATCGCACCCGGGAGTAGCTCAGGAACAACCACAGCGGCCGGATCACGATGACCACCGCCAACACCGCGAGCCCGTACAGGATTACGTTGACCGCCGGAAGACCGTCGTTGACGACATCGTCGATCACGAAGCTCAACTGCAGGCCCATATAGGCGAAGACGAACATCTCGAGTAGCGTGTCGAGGCTCGACCAGACGGACCGTTCCTGCAGCCTCGTCATGATCGAGGCATCCGTCGAATAGTGCCCGATCACCAAGCCCGCGACCACAACCGCGAGAACACCCGACGCATGGAGTTCTTCCGCGGCTAGATACGCGGCAAACGGAAGTACCAGGCCCAAACCCGTTTCGAGCGGCGAATCGTACATCCGAGCGCGCACGAATTTCACGATGAATGCAAGAACCAGGCCGATTGCTACTCCGCCGACCACTTCGTAGGCGAAGAACAGCAACGGCGAATCCGTGGCGATCCGAGTACCTGTCACCGCGGCGACGGCGACGGTGAACAACGTCAACGCAGTAGCGTCGTTGACCAGACCCTCACCGGTGAGAATTGCGATGACGCGCTTGGGCAATCCGAGTTTCTGTCCCACTGCCACGGCGCTGACCGCGTCGGTGGGTGCGATCACCGCGCCGAGCACCAGTGCCGCACCGATCGTGAATTCCGGAACCAGCCATTCGGCGAAGAAGGCGACCACGAAGGCCGTCACGAGGACCATCCCGACACCCAGACGCAAGATCGCCGCGAGGTTGCGTTTGAACGTCGCCACCGAGAATTTCAGCGCAGCCGAATAGAGCAACGGCGGAAGTACTACACCCAGAATGACGTGTGGATCGAGTTCGGGCCGAGGCATTCCCGGGATGAACGACGCGACCGAACCCACAGCTACCAGAACCAGAGGCGCCTGAAGATTTCGGCGGTTCGCCAGCCCTGTCACTGCGATGGCGGCGATGACGACCAGCAGAATCCAGGTGAAGTTCACCCGTTCATTGTGCCCGCCCAGACTGACAAGTCACCCAGCGGACGCACAGGAGCCCACAACCTCGTCGAGGTGTGGGCTCCTGATTGCTGGCGGGCTACTCCTTTTCGGGAACAGCCTTCTTGGCAGCCTCGGCTGCCTTGTCGATCTGATCGCCGTACTTTCCGCCGGTCTTGTTATCGGCGATGTCGGCGACCTTGTCGATTGCGTCGTGAACCTTGTCGGAGTTCTCCGAGGCAAGTTCCTGGCCCTTCTCGACCAGACCCTTGACGTTGTCCAAGAAACCCATTTTGTGTCCTCTCCCGGTGCTCATGCACATCCTGCTGCGGAAAGTAGAACCTCCGCACACACATAGATTCTCACAGGTCGAACGATGTGGCGCCATCAAGGTGGGGGGCTGGAAACTACTTCTGCGCCTCCGCGTGATGGTGTTCCCCGGGCAGATCGTCCGGCGTGGTGAACAGCTTTCGCTTCTCACCGTGCAACCGGGCACTGACCCACCAGGACACCTCCACCAATACGACGCCTACCGCACCGAGAGTGATCGCGAGTGTAGTTGCTGCCACATTGCTCGGATCCAACTTGAAGAACTCACGGGTGAACGGCAACGCGAACAAGATCAGGTAGCCGGCGACTGAACCACCGATCAGCACCAACTTCCACCACACGTACGGTCGCGCAACGACGGCCAGTACCCACAGCGCGATCATGATCAACGTGATCAGAGCAGTGGTGCCTTCCTGCTCAGGTGTCAGATCGTGATTACGGTGCGCGAGCACGTACGCGATGAAGGTGGTGACGCCGATGATGATTCCCGACGGCAAAGCCAGTCGCATCACGCGTGGCACGAAGCCGGAACGGGCCCGTTCGTTGTTCGGTGCCAGCGAAAGAATGAACGCGGGGATACCGATCGTGAACCAGGCCGCGATGGTGACGTGGCGCGGCAGGAACGGGTACGACAGCGGTTCGAAGTCGAGCATCTTCGACAGCACACCGGTGATTCCGATCAGGAAAGCGAGAACCACCGAGTACACGGTCTTGGTCAGGAACAGGTTGGAGACACGTTCGATATTGCCGATCACTCGACGGCCTTCGGCCACCACGTACGGCAACGTCGCGAACTTGTTGTCCAACAGCACGATCTGAGCGACAGCGCGCGTCGCGGGACTGCCGGATCCCATCGAGACTCCGATGTCGGCGTCCTTGAGGGCCAGGACGTCGTTGACCCCGTCGCCGGTCATCGCGACGGTGTGGCCGCGAGACTGCAAGGCCGCAACCATCTCTCGCTTCTGATCCGGGCGAACGCGTCCGAAGGTGGTTGCGCCGTCAAGTACGTCGGCCAGTTTCTCCTGATCGCTCGGAAGCTCACGCGCATCGATCGGTCGATCGCCGCCTTCGAGTCCGAGCGAACCTGCCACTGCACCGACGGACACGGCATTGTCACCGGAGATGACCTTGACGGCTACCCGTTGACTTGCGAAGTACTCCAACGTTTCCTGCGCGTCCGGGCGAACTTTCTGCTCCAGGACAACCAAGGCTTCCGGTGTCACGACGCCCGGAGCGTCGCTGTCGTCGACCGGCAGGTTGCTGCTGCCCAACATGAGAACACGAAGTCCGCTTGAACCGACTTCTTCTGCCAGACGCGCCATCTCCGACGACGGATCGAGCAGCACGTCCGGAGCACCGAGCACCCAGTTGCCGTGGACGCCGTACGACTGCCCGCTCCACTTCTTCGCAGACGAGAACGGTGCCACCGATGTAGCTTCACCCCAGCCTGCGTCGTCGGTCAGGGACTCACGGATCGCCAGAACACTGGCGTTCGGCCGAGGGTCGGACGCAGCCATCGCGGCGAGCGCGGCCTTGATCACCGACTCGTCGGCAGACCCGTCGGCGAGTTTCAACTCCGATAGCCGCATACCGTTCTCGGTCAGGGTTCCCGTCTTGTCCGCACACACGACGTCGACGCGAGCGAGCCCCTCGATCGCGGGCAATTCCTGAACGAGGCACTGCCGCTTGCCCAATCGAATGACGCCGACGGCAAAAGCGATGGACGTCATGAGCACCAGGCCCTCGGGGACCATCGGAACGAGGGCCGCGACCATGCCGTTCAGAGCCGGACCGAGGGACTCACCGCTCGAGAACAGCTGGTTGTAGATGATCAGCGCACCAGCCGGGATCATCAGGTACGTGATGAATTTCAGAATGCGGTCGATGCCGCTGCGCAGTTCCGAATGAACGAGCGTGAACTTGCTGGCCTCTTCCGCGAGCTTCGCGGCATACGCGTCGCCCCCGACCTTGGTGGCGCGATACGCGCCGCTGCCCGCGGCGACAAAACTGCCCGAGAGTATCGACTCACCGACGATCTTGTGTACCGGATCGGCTTCGCCGGTGAGCAACGACTCGTCCACTTCGAGCGCCGACGACGACACCACTTCGCCGTCGACGACAATCTGATCGCCCGAACCCAATTCGATAATGTCATCGAGCACAACATCTTTGGGGGCCAACGCAACAGCAATACCGTCACGCCGGACCATGGGCTTCGCTTGACTGACGATCGCCAAGGCGTCCAGCGTTTTCTTGGCGCGGATCTCCTGAATGATGCCGATACCGCTGTTCGCGATGATCAACAGTCCGAACATTCCGTCGATCACGGAGCCGGTTGCCAGAACAATCACCAGCAGCACCAGCAGGATCGCGTTGATCCTCGTGAACACATTGCCGCGAACGATGTCCTTGACCGAACGAGACGCCCGATCGGGTACGTCGTTGGTCTGCCCCGACGCGATCCGCGACGCAACTTGATCTGCGGTCAGGCCCCGGACAACGTCGACGGCATCCCCGTCACCGTCTGTCGCGATCGAGGTCGCCGTGCCTTCTGAACCGATGTGCTCGTGAGCCATGGTCAAAGATTACGCACTCGCCGAGACAAAACCGGGTCCGACTCCGATCGCCGCCTCGAGTCGATCGGTTACCCCAGGGGAATCCACCATTTTGTCGGCGGTTGCGCGGACAGCGCATCGATCCGTCCACCCGGCATCGGCACCGCCACCGTCGTGCCGACATCGGCGGCAGCTTCGGTCAACCGGATGATCGGCTCGGACCACGAGTGGAATGCCAGATTGAACGTAGCCCAGTGAATCGGAACAAACACCCCGCGCGTGGGGTCGCCGCAGTTGAGATCCGCATGGGTCTGAACCGCTTCTTCCGGGTTCATGTGGATATCCGGCCACCGCACGTCGTACGCGCCGACAGGCAGGAGGGTCAGGTCGAAAGGCCCGTACGTGGTGCCGAGTTCCACGAACCGCGGTGTGTATCCGCTGTCCCCTCCGAAGAACACCCGACGCTTCGGCCCGGCAAACACCCACGATGCCCACTGGGTCGCGTTGCGGACAAGACCTCGCCCGGAAAAGTGTCGAGCTTCGGTGCAGGTAAGCACCAGGTCACCGATAGTCGTCGACTCGTCCCAGTCCAATTCGACGATGCGGTTCTCCGGCACCTTCCAATGCCGCAGATGCGCGCCGATCCCGATCGGCACCACAAAGGGCGCCGCCTGGGTGCGGGTCAGAGTCTTGACCGTCTCCATGTCGAGGTGGTCGTAATGATCGTGGGAGATGACAATCGCATCCACGCTCGGGAGGTCCGCCAACGCCACCGGAGCGGCATGCATACGCGCGGGACCGACTGTGGCAGAAGGTGATACACGCTCACTCCACACGGGATCGGCTAGCACCCGGTAGCCATCGACCTCGACGAGGACACTCGAATGCCCGTACCAGGTGACAGCTGCTCCCCCGGCCTGAGCCGGTGCGAGCGGCGTCGCCAACGGGATGGGCGCGCGAGGCCGACCCGTCGAACCGCGGGTGAGCAACGACTTTGCCATCCCGGCATCGGTGCCCGGCACGAGCACGCTGCTGGGGTCCGAATTGTGGAACTGACGATTCCGATATCGCGGTGACATCGCCGCATAGGGTTGCACCGCATTGCGCGACGCCCCGATCTGCGTCGGGATTCCCCATGCGGCGCGGGCTATCCATCCTGCTGCCGCGGTGATCGCGGCAGCACCGAGAAGCGTCGTCGTCTTCATTGGGCCCAGACTAGCGACTATTTGCCTTCGGAGCGGGACGCGACTATTTGCCCTTGAAGACCGGTGGGCGGTTTTCGATGCGGGCGGCGCGGGCTTCCTGCACGTCGTCACTGAGCCACGCGGCGTGCAGTGCGTCGAGCTGCTCGGGCGACTGTTCTTCCATCGTTCCGTCGTCGTTGAGGACCATCTTCATATGACGCAAGGACAGTGGTGCGAGGTTGGCGATGCGGTGCGCCCATTCCTGGGCGTCGTCGAGGGTGCCGATCTTGTTGGCAAGTCCGCGGTTGAATGCTTCTTCGGCGCCGATCTGCTCGATGCCGAGGAGAACGGTGCGAGCGGGGCCACCGCCGACGAGTGACGCCAACCGTCGCATCGTCCATTTGTCGACAGACACACCCAGCGTCGCCGCTGGAATGCCGAACCGCGCAGCCGGGGCGACAACGCGCAGGTCGGAGGCAATGGCCAGCTGCGTGCCTGCACCGATGGCCGGACCGTTGACCGCGGCGATCACCGGGATCGGCGCCGTGTCGATCGAGCGGAGCATCTCGAAAAGTCGGTCGGTGAAGCCTTCCATGTACACGTCACCGGACAGGTCGGCACCGGCGCAGAATGCGGACCCCTGGCCGGTGATCACGATGACGTGAGCGCGATCGGCGACGGCGGCATTCACTGCGTCCTTGATCGCGATGCAGAGTTCCGCACTGAGCGCGTTGCGACGCTCGTGACGCTGCAATTCGATGGTCACGACATTGCCGTCACGGGAAGTCCCGATCATGTCCGCTCACTTTCTTTTCTGGAAGGCTCGTGCGCAAGGGTTGATCCGAATGCAGTTTGCCGACCACGTAGTTCTCTCACCGCAGAGTTCTGCGCATCAGGAGGTTAGATTACCGATGAGTACGAACGATAGTGACGAGGGACGCAGCGAGAGCGTCGATGTCGACATCGTGGTGATCGGCGCCGGCCAGGCCGGATTGTCCGCGGCGTACTACCTCCGCAAGTTCTCTGTTCTACCCGAATCGGGATTTGTCGTGCTCGATCACGCAGCCGGTCCCGGCGGTGCCTGGCAGTTTCGGTGGCCGAGCCTGACCTTGAGCACCGTCAACGGAGTTCACGATCTCCCGGGTATGTCGTTCGCGGAAACAACGGGAACCGACGCCGAGCAGGTACCGGCGTCGGTTGCGGTACCCCATTACTTCGAGTTGTACGAGAAGCAATTCGAATTGCCCGTCCACCGACCCGTCCATACGCGAGTGGTGTGTCCGAGGCAGGAACGTCTGCGGATCGAGACCGACCACGGCGTCTACGCGGCCCGCGGGCTGATCAATGCGACCGGAACCTGGGAGCGCCCGTTCATTCCTTACTACCGTGGTGCCGCGTCGTTCCGTGGGCGCCAATTACACACCAAGGACTACTACTCGGCCAACGAGTTCGCGGGCAAACATGTTGTTGTTGTCGGTGGTGGCATCTCCGCGGTGCAATTGCTCGACGAGATTTCACAGGTAACGACCACCACGTGGGTGACGCGTCGCGAACCGGAGTTCCGCGACGAACCGTTTTCCCCGGAGATCGGTCGGGATGCCGTCGCCATGGTCGAGGACCGAGTACGACGCGGTTTGCCGCCAGGGTCGGTCGTGTCGGTCACCGGCCTTCCGGTGACGCCTGCCATTCGTGCGGCACGCGAACGTGGCGTGATGACGCGACGACCGATGTTCTCGGAGATCCTTCCGGACGGGGTGCGATGGGCCGACGGCACAACCGTGTATGCCGATGTCATCTTGTGGTGCACTGGGTTTCGGAGTTCGCTCGACCACCTGGCGCCGCTTCGACTGCGTGGGACCGGCGGCGGAATCGAGATGAGCGGTCGCCTCGCAACTCAGGTGGCTTCCGATCCTCGTGTGCATCTGGTTGGCTACGGGCCCTCCTCGTCGACGATCGGCGCGAACCGCGCCGGCCAGGCAGCTGCAGCCGAGTTGACGTCCTTTCTCGAACTTCGCTGATCCAGCTTCCATTTGGCTACGTTTGCCCGATTCGTCCTTTAGCTGATCAGACAGGACATTTTCGGCCCAAGGTCCGGAATCCGGCATACGCCTAGCCTGTCACGGATCGGTCTGTTACCGTTCAGCTAACCTTTCTTCGATTGCGTGCGCTCGAAGGAGTGCGCGCAGTGACCCATCCGGGGGACTGGGCGAGGGGGCAAATATGAAGGGGAAGCGGTCCGCATGAAACACGATGCACACACAGCAACCTCCTGGTGGTCGATCGGCGAGTGGCGCCTCGGTTGGAAGGTCGTCGCGGTCCTTGCCGTTCCGATGCTCATCGCCGTCGTACTCGGCGCCTTCCGGATCCAGGCCGAACTGGCCGAGGCCTCCAGGCTCAGTTCCTCATCCGAACGAGTGCTCGCAGTACCCGCAGCCCTCCACCTCGAGGAAGCTCTGTACGACCTCGCAGTCGCATCCTCTTCCGGCACTGAAACAACGACTGCCACAACGGCAGTGAACGATTCGATGCAGGAACTTGTCACCGCCGGCCGCTCGTTCCAGGCCGACGACGTGCTCAACGACAAAGTCACCCGAGCTTTGGAAGACAGCACATTCATCGTCGACGAAGTGGCAGCGGGCGCAGTTGCACCGGCACGGCTCGTCACACTCGTCAATGAAGTGTCCACCAACATCTCGAGCGCATTCACCGACGTCATCAATACATCCCAGCGCCCCATTCTGCGTCAGCGCGGCGGCGAGTTCTCGTCCCTGTGGGAAGCACGTCGGGCATTGTCCGATCAGCGCGTTCTGTTCGGCTCCGGCCGCCTCGATCAACAAACACGCACCGCGCTTGCCACCACCGCCGGCGTGGAGCTAGCGGCACTCGACAAGGTGCTACCACCAGACGAATCGGACAGCTCACCGACCGCAGTGGCCGTCAACGCGCTGCGTTCGTCCGCACAGAGCCGCATCGCCGAAATCGGCGCCACCTCGTCCTCGTCCCCGCTCAGCAGTCAGGTCGATATCGGACTGCAAACCAGTAGCGACCAGTACGACGAGGTCACCGACGCAGCCGTCGAACAGTTCGGCACCAGCGTGACCGCCGAATCCAACACTGCCCGAACTGCAGCTCTGCGCGACACTGCCCTGGTTCTCGCCGCTGTCCTCGCCGCACTCGTGGTCGCGTTGATCATCAGTCGCTCGTTGGTCGATCCCATCCGACGTCTCCGGTTCGCGGCACTGCAAGCATCACGACGCGGACTGCCCGAGGCCATCGAACGAATCCGCTCCGGCGAAAAGATCAGCGACCTCGAAATCCCCCGTGTACCCGTCCACACTCACGAGGAAATCGGACAGCTTGCCCGCGCAGTCGACGACATGCACGGGCAGGCCATCAGCCTGGCAGGCGAACAGGCAACCCTGCGACGCCAGGTCAACGACATGTTCGAAACGCTGTCACGGCGCAACAAGTCCCTCGTCGAACAGCAACTCGGCCTGATCGAGCAACTCGAGCAGGACGAAGACGACCCGAAGCGCCTCGAAAACCTATTCCGCCTCGACCACATCGCGGCCCGAATGCGACGCAACGGCGAGAACCTTCTCATCCTGTCCGGCACCGAAAGTCGACGCGGTCGAACCGCGCCGATCCAGCTTGCCGACGCTCTGCGCGCCTCCGTCTCCGGAGTCGAGGACTACCTTCGCGTCGGGCTCGGTCAGATTCCGTCCGCCGTCATCAGCGGGCAAGCCAGCGCAGACGTCGTACACATTGTCGCCGAACTCCTCGACAACGCGCTGCGATACTCACCGCCTGAGTCGACCGTGACCATCAACGCGGCCCGCACCAACGACGGCTCCATGCTCGTGGAGGTCGCCGACCTGGGACTGGGAATGTCCACCGCGGATCTTGTCGACGCCAACGGGCGCCTGGCTTCGGGCGGCGAGATGACGCCGGACACTGCCCGGCACATGGGACTGTTCGTCATCAGCCGGATCAGTATGCGACACAACATTTCCGTTCGACTGCGGCCCACCGGCAATGCACCCGACCGCGCCGGCATCACCGCCTCGATCCTCCTGCCCGCGGCACTGCTCGAAGCGCATCCGTCTGACACAGTGACTGCACCGTTCACTAGTCCGGCCCACCAGGGTGCCCCGGCCAGGAATGCTGCTCCCGTCCAGGCTCCGCCGCTATCGGCTCAGCCTGTGCGCGCTCCCGAACCCACAGTGGCCGAGACATATTCGATGGGCGCGCAAGCACCCACCATGTCCGCTGCGGGACTTCCGCAGCGTCAGCCTGGTAACACCGTCAGGGCGGTCCTGCCGACGCCCGTCGGAGGCGCTCCCACAACTGTGACCGCGCAACTCGGCGCCAGCGCCCCTGTCGAACCGATCGGGCTGCCGCGTCGCACACCAGGTGCCAGCGGGGCAGCCGGAATCGGCGATCCCGTCACAGCGGCGCCGACGCCCGAACCGAGTGCATCACCTGCCGAGCATTTCGTCGCTCCGGCGGAAACTGTTGCCCCGGAGCCAATCACCGAACCGGCACCGAGGCACCGACTCAACTCCACCGCCCCGACCAACACCGCGGCGTTCTTCTCCTCTCGAGCGCGCGACGGTTTCCCACCACGTACCGGCGCACGCGCAACGGAACCTTCCGATGCGCCCGTCTCCGCTCCCCCGGCAGCATCACCGATCTACGCCCGCATGGTGTCCGAGTGGCTGGTCGACCCGACAGCGGGGACAGCTTCTGCCACAGGTGAAGTCGCCTGGACAACAGAAGCCGACCAGGGGTGGCTTGCGGCCCGGGCGTCGTTCGAATTGCCTGTCACCAGAATCGCCGACTCCGGTCTACCCATCCGTGATCGTGGTGCGAGGTTGGTTCCCGGCACTGTCGGCGGCACCAATGCACCATTGCGCTCGGGCACTCACCGCCAGAGCACGGATCCGGAGAACGTCAGACGCGGGTGGAGCGACTACCAGTCCGGCGTCAGTCGCGGACGGCGTCGTAGCACCGAGAATACTGTCGGGTCGACCACGCCCAGTGGTGCGAATGTGCGCAACGATGAAGGAGAACAGTGAATTCAGCCGGAGCCCAAGAGACTCCTCGCTCACTCGACTGGTTGGTTTCGGGTTTCGCCCGCGACGTACCGGGAGTGAGCCACGCGATCATCGTCTCGGCCGACGGACTGTTGAGTGCTGCGAGCACCCACCTTCCGCTCGATCGAGCTGACCAATTGGCCGCTGTGACTTCGGGACTCGCCAGTCTCTCCGCCGGTGCGTCACGGTTGTTCGACGGCGGAGCCGTCCTGCAATCAGTTGTCGAGATGGAGCACGGTTATCTACTGCTGATGGGCGTCGGCAGCGGCGCCTACCTGGCCGCGCTGGCCGTTGCGGGATGCGATATCGGTCAGATCGGGTACGAAATGGCAACTCTGGTCGACCGAGTCGGCCCGACGATGGACATTGCCGCTCGTTCGGGTCGGGATTCTTGATACTCATGTCCAATCACCCCGAACGCGTTGACCCCGAACCGAGTCTGGTTCGTCCATACGCGCTCACCGAAGGTCGGACTCAGCCGTCCATCGACCTCCCCATCGAAGCGATTGTCGCGACGATGGAGGATGCCGTCGCTGGGCGCCTTGCACCTGAAGACATTCGCACCTCGATCGTCTCCCTCTGCGAGCAGCGGATCTCCATCGCGGAAATCGGTGCACACCTTGGTGTTCCGATCGGGGTGGCCCGAGTCCTGGTGGCGGATCTGATCGTCGCCGGGGCATTGGAAGTACAAGCCACTCTGCGAAGCGATGCGACTGCGATCGAGCGCCGCGAATTGATCGAAAGGACCCTCAGTGGACTTCGGGCACTCTGACGCATCATCTCGCGTCACCTCGACGAAAATCGTGATCGCCGGCGGCTTCGGTGTCGGAAAGACCACCCTTGTCGGGACGGTCTCCGAGATCGTGCCGCTGCGCACCGAAGCATTGGTGACAGACGCCAGTGACGGCATCGACCACCTCGGCGCGACACCGAACAAGGACACCACAACAGTTGCAATGGATTTCGGCCGCATTACGCTGGCCGACGATTTGGTCCTGTACCTGTTCGGCACACCGGGTCAACGACGGTTCTGGTTCATGTGGGACGACCTCATCACCGGCGCCATCGGAGCGGTCATCCTCGTCGACACACGTCGCCTCGAAGACAGCTTTGCCGCTGTCGACTTCTTCGAAGCACGCGGATTGCCGTTCATCGTGGCAGTCAACCGTTTTGACGGAGCTCCGATCCACGCCGCGAGTGATCTTCGTCAGGCTCTCGCGCTGCCCAACCGCGTCCCGATGATCGAAATCGACGCGCGTAACCGGGAATCTGCGAAGCAGGCCTTGATCACGATCACCGAGTACGCGCTCGAACGTATCGCGGCCGCAGCACTGTACTGACACCTCTGACAACAACAAACCTAAGGAACTGGCATGTCGGATGAAATGCACCATTTCTCGATGGGAATCTGGCTGCTCGGACTGGCGTTCGCCGTTGCAGTCTCGGGATCGGTCATCGGATTGGCATGCACCCGACACGGCGCGGCGGCCACCCACCCGGCAGCTCGCTTGCGCTGGTTGTTCATGGGCGCACTGTCCATCGGCGGTGTCGGTATCTGGTTGATGCACTTCATCGCAATGCTCGGGTTTGCCGTGCCCGGCAGTCCCATTCGCTACAGTCTGACCTGGACGATCATTTCGGCGCTGATGTCCGTGACCGCAGTATTTGTCGGCTTGTTGATCGTCGGCACAGAATTCCGCTGGTCTCGGCTCCTGGCCGCCGGCTTCCTCGTCGGCATCGCGGTCAACATCATGCACTACACGGGTATGCGGGCCTTGCGATTTCAGGGTGAGATCAACTACAACATGTACTTCGTCGCACTGTCACTGGTGATCGCCGTTGTGGCCGGCACCGCCGCGTTGTGGTTCACGATGGTGATGGAATCCACCGTCATGCGATTGATCGCCGGTGTGATCATGGGTGTCGCCGTGGTCGGCATGCACTACACCGGTATGGCAGCGGTGCAGGTTGTCCACGACACGTCCGCCCCCGCACCCGTCGGGCTCGAGGTGTTCGCGTTCCTCTTCCCCGTCTTTGTCATCGGACTTCTTGCGATGGCAGTGCCGATCGTCGCCGTCCTGACGGTGCCTGATCGCGAGATCGCCCGCATGGATTCCGCTGCAGACGATCTGGCATTCGAGGCACGCGAATTCGCAACTAGGGACTGAAGTTCGTACGGCCCCGACTAACTGTGGCCGTACAGCTTGTCGTATGCGGCCTTTTCGGCGTCGTGACGCGTGACCTTTTTCGGGTTTTCCAGATCCGCGGGCAGGCCGTGGCGTTCGAGTCGACGAGACCTGTTCTGCGCCATGTAGGAAACGGAATAGAACAACGCCAGCAATACTCCGAGAAGCACCATGGACGCTCGCAGCGCCCACGGGCCCGGGAACAGCATGAAAACCGCAAAAACCGGCAGGAACGGCACCATGCTGCGGACGAGGTGACGTGGCACCGCCCAATCGCCGATCAGATCGTTGCGCACCCATTCCTGCATGGAATCCGGCAACTTGCGACCGAACGAATAGCCAAGCCACTGAAGAGGATTCGGTGACGTGCGCTGTTTTCCTGCGGGCACGGTAGACATATCCTTACCTTTCATTGGTCTAGTGCTCCAGCACGCAACGCGGCTTCATTGACACGCGTGAGCACCGTGTGAAGTTCTTCGAGTTCAGCTAGTCCCACACCAAGCTTCTCCACCACTGCCGGCGGAATCTTCTCCGCCTCGCTCCGCAAAGCTGCACCAGCTTCGGTGAGATCGACGTCGAGTTGGCGCTCGTCAGCCCGGCTCCGCGTTCGCGTGATCAGCCCGGACGCCTCGAGACGCTTGAGCAGCGGTGACAGCGTCGGCGAATCGAGTTGCAATGCTTGCCCGATTTCCTTGACCGCCATCGGGGCCTTCCCCCACAACGCCAGCATCACGAGATACTGGGGATGCGTGAGGCCCATCGGCTCGAGCAATGGACGGTATACGGACAGCACGGCCCGGTTCGCAACGGCGAGCGCAAAACACACCTGGCGGTCGAGTGCCAGCGGATCGGTGAGCGACTCCTGCGTGGTCATGAGTACACCGTAACAGATTAGTTAGTGCGATAACTAATACTGCACTAACTAATATCGACTGCCATAACCCGGAATAGTCGTCGAGGCCGCCACGTTGAACAGACCTGTGACTCTTTCCCCCACTTCGAACGCCCCCGAGGCCTCCGCGTTGCGCGGCCTCTTCCAGCCCTTCGAGGTGAAATCACTCTCGTTGCGTAACCGCTTTGCCATGGCCCCGATGACCCGCGCGTTCTCGCCCGACGGAATTCCCGGAGCCGACGTAGCCGAGTATTACCGTCGTCGAGCAGCCGGTGGTGTCGGCCTGATCATCACCGAAGGCACGTACATCCCGGACCCCGCCGCCGGCCCGCATACCCGAGTTCCGCGCATCTACGGCGACTCGAGCCTGGACGGCTGGCGCTCGGTTGTCGACGCCGTCCACGCCGAGGGCGGATCCATCATTCCGCAACTCTGGCATCTGGGTGTCGAGCGCGGCGAGAACTCCCGCCTCAATCCCGAGGTCGAGACCGTCAGCCCGTCCGGATTGGCGCTCGACGGCACGCGCTTGGGACGAGAATTCACCACGTTTGATCTCGAAACACTGAAGCAGGCCTGGGTCGATGCCGCCCTCAACGCACAGAGCACCGGATTCGACGGCCTGGAACTACACGGCGCGCACGGCTACCTACTGGACGAATTCCTTTGGGCTGGAACAAATGTCCGCACAGATACATATGGCGGATCGCTCGAAGCCAGAACTCGCTTCCCGGCTGAGGTTGTCGCTGCCATCCGAGAGGCTGTCGGAAACGAGTTCGCGATCGTCTACCGTTTCTCGCAGTGGAAGTCCGGTCAGTACGACGCTCGGATCGCCCAGAGTCCGGCGGAACTGGGGCGCATCCTCGCTCCGCTGGTCGATGCGGGAGTCGATGTGTTGCACCCGTCGACGAGGCGACACTGGGAGCCGGCGTTCGCCGAACTGGGCGGTGACGACAGCAAACTCGGACTCGCCGGCTGGACGAAGAAGCTGACCGGCCTGCCCACCATCACAGTCGGATCCATCGGGCTCGATTCTGTGTTCACCACGGCCTTCACCGCCGACGCGGCATCCGATGTCACCGGACTGGAGCGTCTCGAAGCTCAGTACGAGGACGGCGAATTCGACATGGTCGCCATCGGGCGCGCACTTCTCGCCGACCCCGAGTGGGTGGAGAAACTCCGCACCGGACGCACCGATGAACACATCGCTTTCACCGCAGAGCACCGCACACATCTGAACTGATCCGACACGGCAACGGCACTCCCACTCGATAGTGGGAGTGCCGTTGCCTTATTGCAGTATTCGTTGATCTAGCTCCCGAACACCGCCGGGTTCGGACCGATTCGACCGGCCGGATCATCAAGTGATCCAATGGCATTGATCTCGTCCGGCGTCAATGCAAATCCGAAGACGTCGAAGTTCTCCTTGATACGCGACGGTGTCACCGACTTGGGAATCACGACATTGCCGATCTGCAGATGCCAACGAATGACAACCTGAGCGGCGGTCACGCCATGGGCGTCGGCGATCGCGGTGATGACGGGATCCGTGAGCAGCGTGCCTTGGCCGAGCGGACTCCACGCCTCGGTGGCAATCCCCTTGCCGGTATGGAAGGCGCGAAGTTCGGACTGGTTGAACTTGGGGTGTAATTCGATCTGGTTGAGGACCGGCACCTCACCCGTCTCCCCGATCACCCGTTCGAGGTTGTCGACGGTGAAGTTCGAAACACCGATCGACCGCACCCGACCATCGGCCTTGAGCTTCTGGAATGCCTTGAACGTGTCGACGTAAAGGTCCTGCGACGGCACCGGCCAGTGGATCAGGTAGAGGTCGAGGTAATCGAGGCCGAGTCGCTCGAGGCTCGCGTCGAATGCCGCCAGCGTCGACTCGTATCCCTGATCGTCATTCCACAGTTTGGTGGTGATGTATAGGTCTTCGCGGTTGATACCGGACTCGGCAATCGCCTGCCCGACACCGGCCTCGTTTCCGTAGATCTTGGCGGTGTCGATACTTCGATAACCAGCCTGCAAGGCGGTTGATACGGCGTCTCGAGTTTGGTCGTCCGGCACTTGGAAGACACCGAATCCCAAAGCGGGTATGGCCTTGCCGTCGGCCAACACAATGCTCGGAACAGTGGTCACGTCTTGTGGTTCGGTCATACCCAGTCAACGCGGCAAACCGGTGGAGTGTTCCCGCGCATGCCCCCTTGTCCTGCCCTAAAACCCCGTCTACCTTGGAAGACACGCCTTGAAATCTCCTCGAGGGAAAGGGACGGCGATGAATCTTCCCTACCATCTCGCCTACAAAGTGGGAGTGACTCCGTGGGAGCACACCCGGCGAGGTTTTGACACCCAACTGTCCGCTCTACTCGACTTTATCCCCGTCCCCGACAACGGGCGCGCCCTCGACATCGGATGCGGAACCGGAAAGCACTCCATCGACATGGCAAAGCGTGGCTGGCAGGTCACCGGAGTCGACAACGAGCAGGAAGCTCTGGACAAAGCACGGATCCGGGCCCGCGAGGCCCACTCGAACATTCGGTTCCTGCATGAGGACGCAACCGATCTGCACATTGCAGTCGACCCGGGTCACATGCTGGTCCTGGACATCGGATGCTTCCACGGCCTGAACGATCACGAGCGCGGTGAATACGCGGAGTCCGTCAATGCCGTCACAGCACCGGAAGCGTCGTTGATCATGTTCGCCTTCAGTCCAGGCCATCGATGGCCGATGCCGCATGGCGTGTCGAAGGACGACGTCGCCCGAGCTTTCGACGGCTGGACCATGGTGTCGAGTGATCCGGCCGATATGGCCGATGCGCCGTTGCCTGCCCGTGCGGCCCATCCGTGCTGGTATCACCTGGTGCGACGCTGACGCTGTGCGCCTTTCTTCACCGCCCGCGGTTAAGAAAGGCGCACAGCACAGGGGATACTTCACCTGTGACTGCAACACTGCGCATCAGCGGACTCTCAGCTTCCCGGGGAGAACGCACCCTGTTCTCCGATCTCGATCTCACCGTCGCCCCCGGCGACGTCATCGGACTTGTCGGCGCCAACGGCGCGGGCAAGTCGACGCTCCTGACAGCGCTGGCCGGAACCGGAACCGCTGATGTGGAGGGGTCGATCACCCTCAGCCCACCCGACGCCGCTGTTGGCTACCTGGCGCAGGAACCCGACCGCATCGCAGGTGAGACCGTTCTCGAATTCTTGGGCCGACGCACCGGAGTCACGCACGCCGAAGACGTCATGAACGCCGCTGCGGAAACCCTCGCGGATTCCGCGGAAGACCTGTACTCGCCGGCGCTCGAGCGCTGGCTCACACTCGGCGGCGCAGACCTGGTGGAACGCGCGGAAAAAGTTGTCGACGAACTGGGCCTCGGAGTTCCCCTCGATGCACACATGACGGCGCTGTCCGGTGGTCAGGCGGCTCGCGCCGGCCTCGCGTCGCTGCTGCTTTCTCGCTACGACATCCTGCTGCTCGACGAGCCCACCAACGATCTCGATCTGCGTGGCCTCGAGCAACTCGAACGCTTTGTCGCAGAAACGCGAGCGGCCCTTGTTGTGGTGAGCCACGACCGCGAGTTCCTTTCGCGCACGGTCACCGGAATCGTGGAACTTGATCTGGCACAACAGAATATCGCCGTCTACGACGGCGGGTACGAGTCGTACCTTGCTGAGCGTGAGATTGCCCGCCAGCACGCCCGCGAGGCGTTCGAAGAATATGCGGGCACCAGGTCCGAACTCGAAGATCGCGCCCAGATGCAGCGCAACTGGATGGAACACGGCGTACGCAATGCGCGCCGTAAGGCCAAGGACAACGACAAGATCGGCCGCGGATTGCGTACCGAGTCGACAGAAAAGCAAGCGGCCAAAGCCCGTCAGACTCAGCGCCGCATCGAGCGCCTCGACGTGGTGGAGGAGCCTCGCAAGGAATGGGAGTTGCGCATGGAAATCGCGGCCGCTCCCCGATCCGGATCTGTGGTCGCAACCACCAACGGCGCCAAGGTAACCCGCGGCCAGTTCACCTTCGGACCCGTCACGACGCAAATCGATTGGGGTGACCGCATTCTCATCACCGGCGCCAACGGCGCCGGTAAGACCACCCTGTTGAATGTCCTGCTCGGCAAACTCACTCCCGACGAGGGAATCGCTTCCCTCGGATCCGGTGTCGCTATCGGCGAAATCGATCAGGCCAGAGGGCTGTTCGAGGGTGATCAGCCGGTGGTCGAGGCTTTCGGTGCCCAGGTTCCGGAGTGGCCCGACGCCGACGTCCGTACTCTCCTCGCCAAATTCGGTCTACGCGGGCATCACGTGCTGCGGTCGGCAGCGTCCCTCTCCCCCGGCGAAAGAACCAGGGCGGCACTGGCTTTGCTCCAGGCCCGCGGGGTCAACCTGCTCGTGCTCGACGAGCCCACCAACCACCTCGACCTGCCGGCGATCGAGCAGCTCGAGCAGGCAATGGAATCCTTCGAGGGCACGTTGCTTCTTGTCACTCACGATCGCCGGATGCTCAGTTCCACTCGCAGCACCCGGAAGTGGCGTATGGACGACGGGCAACTTTTCGAGGAGTAGCAGTCCCGCGCTTGCGCAGACAACACGCGTGTGCAACTATTTATCCGGCGCACGCAATAGTTGCATGCGCGGCATAGGTCGCTGCGGCCCAGAAGGCCGTCACTGCACCTCGAGTCTCGAAAGGCACCCACGATGTTGTCGATACCCGACCGCACACTGACCCACGGAACCACCGGCGAACCGATCACCATTCCGCAACTCGGATACGGCGTGTTCCAAGTTCCGGACGAGCAGACCGAGGATGTCACCGCTACCGCCCTCGACCTGGGATATCGCCACATCGACACCGCGTCGATCTACGGAAACGAAGCCGGCGTCGGCCGCGCAATTGCAGGCTCCGACATCCCCCGACAAGAACTGTTTGTCACCACCAAGTTGTGGAACGACGATCAGGGCCGCGACCGCACGCTGGCAGCGTTCGACACCAGTTTGAGCAAGCTCGGCCTGGACTACGTCGACCTGTACCTGATCCACTGGCCGGCGCCGGGCAAGGGCCTGATCGCGCAGACCTGGGCGGCGTTCGAGGAAATCCTCGCGTCCGGACGTACCCGAGCAATCGGCGTCTCCAACTTCCTCCCCGAGCACCTCGATCTACTGGCAGAGCGCAGTTCGATCACACCCGCCGTCAACCAGATCGAGCTGCACCCCAGGCTGGCACAGCACACATCGCGGAAAGATGCACAAGACCGCGGTATCGAGATCGAGGCGTGGAGCCCGCTCGGCCAGGGCACCATCCTCGATGATCCGACGATCGTCGACATCGCTGCGGCACTGGGCAAATCGCCGGCGCAGGTCATTTTGCGCTGGCACATCGAACAGGGCCACACCGTACTGTCGAAGACAGTGACACCGCAGCGCATGCGCGACAACGCCGATATCTTCGACTTTGCTCTGAGCGCCGATCAGTCGGCAGCAATCGACGCGCTGAACACGGACACTCGTGTCGGTCCAGATCCGCTCGAATTGAACTGAGCCGAAAAAGAAATCACGATTCTTCGCGCGGTGCCAATGTGAGCAGGACCGTATCGACCGCCTGCTCCGCAAGGTGCACGTCCAGGGGTAGATGCCGGAACAGCGCCCGGTAATAGACTGGTGCTGCGAGTGCGTCGAGCACAAAACCCAGGTCGAAGTCCTCACGAATCTCGCCCCGAGCGCGCGCCGATTCCAGCACTGCCGCAGTGGAATTGCGTCGCGGCTCGAAGAAGGACTCACGGAAAGTGCTGGCCAGTTCCGGGTCTGCCGCCAGGTCCGCAACCAGCGCTGGAAGCACGTAGCCGACAACGGTGTCCCGCAGTCCCACAACCACAGTCGTGATGCCGGCGATCAGATCGGCGCGAAGATCGCCGGTATCCGGCGTCGGATGGATACCGATCTGTCCGACAACAACATCGACAACCAGATGCCGCTTGGACGGCCATCGCCGGTAAATCGCGGGCCTGTGAATACCGGCTCTCGATGCGACGGATCCGATCGACAGCTCGGCATAACCCTTCTCTGCCAACAACTCCAAAGCTGCGGTAATGACGGCGTCGTCGATACGGTCGTCACGCGTGCGCACCATTTAGAGCACCGGCCGCGGCATGAGGACCAGGCGCCATCCGTCGGGATCCTCGAAGGTCATGCCGCCGTTCTCGATCCAGTACGGATTCTCGGACTCGACCGGTTCATGCCCGGCCTCACCCAACCGCTGCACCACCTCGTACATCGCAGACTCGCCGGTGAAATACAGAACCAGAAGATTGTCGCGGGTGGGCGCCGGACATGGACTGCCATCCTCGTGAGTAGTGAATTCGAGGTGATAACTCGCATCAGGCAGCCCCAGCATGATGCCGTCGTATCCCGCATGCCCGGCAAATCGATACAACTCGGCAAAGCCCACACAATCGCGATAGAAGGCAGTTACCTCGGCAAGCCGATCGGTAGGGCGCGCAATGCGCAGTTGAACAACGGGAAGTTCTGCGGGCCAGGACGTCATCTTCTAAACGGTACAGTACGTACCGTAACAATCTCTACAGGCGATCGTTCTCCGGGAACGGCGCGTTGGGCATGAACCGCGGACGGGCAAAGAGCACCGACAAGTTGGTCAGCTGAGACTCCACCGGACGATCCGATCGATATAGCAACGCCCGCTGCGGCACACTCACCCATTCACAAACGAAGATGTCGCCGATACGCAGTACCGGAACGTGGGAACCGTCCTCGAGGCGAACCGTCACGTCGGCCTGCGGATCGGATTGCCCGTACACCACCCACCACGATTCACCCTCGACGTCGCCGGGCGTGTGCTGCCCGATGCCGACGACGGCACCTTTTTCCATCGGCGCGTGCCAGACCTCGCCCCGGCCTTGCGACCCCACGCTGTAGCTGCCGTCCTCGCGCACCTGAATCACAACATGTGACTTCTCGAGCACCAATTCATCCGTAGCCATATCGCAAACCCTAATCCGATCGACACATGCCGGCATGACTTCTGAATGCAGAATCCTTGACAAAACGTTGGGTTTTTACAACACTTTGATGCATGAGCCCAGTCCGGCGGGGAGCCTCGCTCCCCATCTTCAATCGCATCGGTGTACTTCGTGCCGAGCGAAAGATGACTCGGGCGCAGTTGGCACACCTTGTCGATGTAAATCCCCAGACCGTCGGCGCGCTCGAGCGCGGCGACCACTACCCCAGCCTGGATCTCGCGTTCCGCATCTGCGACGTGTTCGACCTCCCGGTGGAAGCGGTGTTCTCCCGCGCGGAGTTCGGCCCCCTGTCCACCGAGGTCTACCGACCGGGCCGGATCACCGAAGGGAGCGAAAAGACCAGTGTCCCAAACGAATCTGATTGAACTAAATCTGATCGACCGCTACCAGGCGCGCCGCACCAGACAGTTCCTGCAGCAAGAGGAAACTTTCCGGCATTGGTTGCCGAAGTGGCGAACCCGTCGGCGCCGACGGGTGCTCGTGACCGCGCTCGGCGTCGTATTCACCGCGATGATCGTCTTGGCAGTCGCATTTCTTTTCAACACCACCGTGGCGCCCTTGCTCTGGGTGCCGCTTACCTTCGTATTTCTGCCCCTGTGGACATCTGTACAAGTGGTCTCAGGGCGTCAGGGCGACGCGCCACGTGATGCGCTGGACGAATGGGAGATCCAGCAGCGCAACAGTGCCCGCTCGATCGCGCTGACCGTAACCCAAACGTTGGTCTTCATTGTCGCGATATTCCTGATTTTCACCTCGACAGTGGGGTGGAATGTAGAGAGACTGGCGTACTCGGGAGGTGGGATGGCAATCACCGCGATGCTGATCGGCGCATGTACACCGGCGATGATCATTGCCTGGACGCAACCCGATCCGGAACCTGGCGACACAGACTGACCGCAGTAGAACATTTCGACCGATGGGAAGGAACCATGCCAGCCACCCTCACGATCGACGGCATTTCGAAACGCTACGGCGACGTCGTTGCGCTCGACAACCTCAGCTTCGAGGTGCATCCAGGGGAGATCTTCGGGTTTGTCGGCAGTAACGGCGCCGGAAAGACGACGACCATGCGCATCGCCCTCGGTGTGCTTGCGGCCGACTCCGGGGAGGTCCGGCTCGGCGGCAAACCTGTCGACCTCGATGTGCGCCGCACCATCGGGTACATGCCGGAAGAACGTGGGCTGTATCCGAAAATGAAGGTGGGCACCCAATTGTCCTACCTCGCAGAATTACACGGCCTGTCCAAGGCTGACGCACGGGCGGCGACAGAGCGCTGGACGGAACGCTTGGACATCGCCGGTCGAGTCAAGGACACCGTCGACTCGTTGTCGCTGGGCAATCAGCAACGTGTGCAACTCGCCGCCGCACTGGTTCACGATCCCGCGGTACTGGTGCTGGACGAACCCTTTTCGGGTTTGGACCCGGTAGCTGTCGACGTCATGAGTGAAGTCCTGGTCGAAAAGGCGCGCACGGGCGTGCCCGTCATATTCTCCAGCCACCAACTCGAACTGGTGGAGCGCCTGTGTGATCGTGTGGGCATCATCAGCCGGGGCAGTATGCGCGAGATCGGAACAGTGAACGAGTTGCGCGGTAAGGGAAATGCCCAGCTCGAAGTGCATGCGCCCGACGCTCCCGCCGGCTGGGCCGATCACCTCATCGGCGTCTCGGCAATCAGCCACGGCGGTGGACGGACGCTCCTGAGCGTCGACGCCACCGCTGACGATCAGCAGATCCTGCACGCTGCTCTGAAAACGGGCCCGGTTCACGAATTCACCCGTCGACGCCCGTCGTTGACCGATCTGTTCCGCGAGGTGGTTGCAGCGTGAGTACACAGTTGAGTGGGGCCCGCGCTGTGGGGTTGGTCGCGCGGCGCGAATTCACCACGCAGATAGCCAAAAAGAGTTTCCTGATCAGCAACATCATCATTCTGATCGCGATTGTCGGTGGCATCATCGGCATCTCGCTGTTCTCCGGCGGTGACGACAGCAAGTCCACGATCGGTGTGGTGGGCGATCAGTCGCTCTCGCAGACTCTTGTCACCACCGGCGACGCGATCGGAACTCCGGTCAAGGTGAAGGAGTACAGCGACGAGCAAGCAGCCCGCACCGACGTGAAGGACGGAAACCTCGACCTCGCAGTCGTACCGGGCGACGGCGGTAGCGTCACCGTCGTCACGAACAAGGAAATCGACACCAACCTGCGAGTGGTAGTCGAGAGTTCCGTTGCCCAGCAAGCGCAATCGACCGCGCTGACCGAGGCGGGAGTCGATCCGGCGCAGCTTGCCAACGCCACGGCAGCCGCCACGGTCACCGTCGATACTCTCGATCCGCCAGACCCCGAGCAGGGTCAGCGCATCGCGCTGTCCGTTGCAGCGGTGGCGCTGCTGTACATGCAGATCATGTTGTTCGGCACCTACGTGGCAATGGGTGTCGTGGAGGAAAAGTCGAGTCGTGTTGTCGAACTGCTACTTTCGACGCTTCGGCCGTTGCAGTTGTTGTGGGGCAAGGTACTCGGAATCGGTGCGGTGGGACTACTCCAGCTGGCCGCGTACGCGATAGCCGGAGTTGGCACGGGCCTGGCAACCGGGCTTCTGACTGTGACCGGAACCGCGATCGGCGTGCTGATCGGCACCATCGGCTGGTTCATTCTCGGGTTCGCATTCTTTGCCGTTCTCTATGCCGCCGCGGGTTCCATGGTGTCGCGGCAGGAAGATGTCAATGCCACAGCCGCACCACTGGTGATACTCATCGTGGCGATGTTCGGTATCGCGTTCTCCACCGTCGGAAATCCGGACGGAACTCTGAGCAACGTTCTCAGTTGGATTCCGCCGTTCTCCGCCATCCTCATGCCGCTACGGATCGCTGCGGGTGTGGCAACGCCATTCCAGATCGTGGGCACCATCGTGCTGATGGTGACTGTGACCGTCATCTTCTCGATGATCGCGGCAAAGATCTACCAGCGCTCCATCCTTCGCATCGGCAAGGTCGTCTCGTGGAAGGAAGCCTTCGGCCGCTGATCCGGTTTCACACTCACGCACTTCGCCCCGTAGGTTCGTCCGCAGCGAAGGTGCTTACCTGATACGGAGGGTGTTGTGCGAATCTCGGCCGAGGAATTACTGGCGCAGGTACTCGATCCAGGGAGCTTCGCCTCCTGGGACGTGGCGCCGCTCGACGTCCATCCCGGCCCGGAGTACGCCGCAGACCTTGCCAAAGCTCGGGAAAAGAGCGGTGCCGACGAGTCGGTAAATACCGGCGTCGGCACCGTTCGTGGGCGTCGGGTCGCGGTAATCGCCTGCGATTTCAGCTTTCTCGCGGGCTCGATCGGTGTCGCCGCAGCGGAACGAATCACGGCGGCCGTCGAACGTGCCACGGCAGAACAACTTCCGCTCCTGGCCTCCCCCACGTCCGGCGGAACCAGGATGCAGGAGGGCACCGTTGCCTTCGTGCAGATGGTCAAGATCGCTGCGGCTGTTGCACTCCACAAGGGGGCACATCTGCCGTATCTGGTTTACCTGCGCAACCCCACCACCGGTGGCGTATTTGCCTCTTGGGGATCGCTTGGTCACATCACCATTGCCGAACCCGGCGCACTGGTGGGCTTTCTCGGACCACGTGTCTACGAGTCGCTGTACGGCGAAAAGTTCCCCGAGGGCATTCAAACGTCGGAAAACTTGTACCGCAACGGCGTCATCGACGGTGTGGTGCCCGTCGAACGTCTTCGCCTGCTGGTCAATCGGGCACTGTGTGTTCTCAGCGATCCCCCGGCGCCGTCAGCACCCGAATCCGCAGATGTTCCCGAGATCCCCGACGTTCCGGCCTGGCAGTCGGTGATGCTGTCCCGCCGCGCAGACCGTCCGGGTATCCGGCAACTACTGCGCCATGCTGCCACCGAACAGGTACCGCTCAGTGGCACGGGCCAAGGTGAGACCGACAAGACGATCCTGCTCTCGCTCGCCAGGTTCCGAGGTTACCCCTGCATCCTGCTCGGGCAGGATCGCAGTGGGCAGTCAACCCAGAACACCATGGGGCCTGCGGCGCTGCGTGAGGCGAGACGCGGCATGAAACTGGCGGAAGAACTACAACTTCCCTTGGTTCTCGTGATCGACACGCTCGGAGCATCGCTGTCCAAGGAGGCTGAAGAACGCGGACTGGCTCCCGAAATCGCCCGCTGCATAGCAGATCTCGTGATGCTGAAGACGCCCACGGTTTCGGTGCTTCTCGGTCAGGGCACTGGCGGCGGCGCATTGGCGCTTCTGCCGGCCGATCGGGTGTTGGCCGCACAGAACGGTTGGCTCGCCCCACTGCCACCCGAAGGCGCCAGTGCGATCGTGCATCGCGACATCACCCACGCTCCGCAGATGGCCGCGGCCCAGGGAATTCGATCGTCGGACCTTCTACGTGACGGCATCGTCGACGCCATCATCCCCGAACGGCCCGATGCGGCAGACGAACCCGTCGAGTTCTCCAAACGCGTCGGGGCGGCAATCTCGCACGAACTCGCCTTGCTGGCAACTGAATCCACCGTCGACAGAACTTCTGCGCGGATCTCTCGCTATCGTAATTTGGGGGTACCCCGGTGAATCCGAAGGCGACCGATCCGAGCGTACTGACGCACAGCTACGACCGCGCCGCGCTGGCGCGCTTCGAAGTGTTCCTCTTCGCCTCGATTGCCACGGTGCTCATCACCCGTGCCTACCTCGCTGCCATGGGATATCCCCAGATCGGCGGCGGTGCACTGCATATCGCGCATGTTCTGTGGGGCGGACTACTGATGGCGGTCGCGATCGTCATGACAGCCATCACGGAAGGCAGTCGAATCCGCGACCGCGCATCGCTGATCGGCGGCATCGGATTCGGGTTGTTCATCGACGAGATCGGCAAGTTCGTCACGTCCGACGTCAACTACTTCTACCAACCCGCCATTGCCATCATGTACGTCGTCTTTGTTCTGTTCTACCTGGTAGCGCGTGAAGTGGTGATCCGGCGCGGCATGAACGACCGCCATCGACTGTCCATCGGCGCCCGAGCACTGTCGGATCTTTCTCTCGGACAACTGGATACCGTTCATTACAACCATGCACTGCGCGTTCTCGACGGAGTCCGCGACCCCACGCTTGCCGACTTGGCCGGGTCGATCAGGGCTGGTCTGCACTCACACACCCCCACCGGCGACGGTATCGAATCGCGGATCACACAGTGGCGCAACTCGGTCTCGGCCCGCCTCGACGCCTTTGTCGGCCATCGAATAGTCCGTCGCGTCGTGCTGGCAATCTTTGTCCTGGACGCACTCAGCGCAGTGATCAGCGTCGTCGTCGCGTTTGTGACCGACGAGGAGATCATCGCGCAGGACATCTCCGATCTTGTGGTTCTGCTGTCGAGTATTACCGCCGGAATCCTGGTCATTCTCGGGGTGTGGTTCCTGTTCCGCGGACGCTACCTACGCGCGTTGCGACTGCTGCGGGCTTCCATCGTCGTCAACCTTCTCGTGACGCAGGTGTTCCTGTTTGCCCAAGATCAGTTCGGCGCCCTCACCGGATTTGTTCTCTCACTGTTCCTGCTCGCCGTACTCCGCGTCACGATTCGACGCGAGGAGGCAGAACTCGCGCCGGCTCCTGACCCCGCGCTCGAAACCCGCCACTGACCGACAAATCGAGCCCGTCCAGCGCAAAGGAACCTTCCCGGCCATCCTCAGCCCCAATCTGTCCCCTACCTGGCCTAAGGTGTTTCCCGTCACAGATGTTCCGAAGTTGAGGAAAGGACCCACATCGATGAGCGAGAGCCAGCCGGCGTCCCACACCACCTATGCCGACGCGTACCGCGAGAGCATGGACCAGCCGGAAAAGTTCTGGCTCGACGCTGCGCAGGCAGTCGACTGGGATGTGGCTCCCACTTCAGCTCTCGACGATTCCGCGGCGCCCGTCTACCGCTGGTTTCCGGGTGCGTCGCTGAACACGAGCTTCAATGCTCTCGATCGCCACGTCCGTGACGGCCGCGGCGATCAGACCGCACTGATCTTCGACTCCGCGATGGTCCCCACCAAGGCCACGTACACGTACTCGGAACTGCTCGAGCAGGTGTCACTGTTTGCCGGTGTGCTTCGCGACCAAGGTGTTGTGGCGGGCGATCGCGTCATCATCTACATGCCGATGATCCCCGAAGCCGCAATTGCGATGCTGGCCTGTGCGCGCATCGGCGCAGTGCATTCGGTGGTGTTCGGCGGTTTTGCCGCGAAGGAACTCGCAACTCGTATCGACGACGCCGGCCCGGTTGTCCTGGTGACCGCGTCTGGTGGCCTCGAGCCGGGCCGCACCATCGAGTATCTGCCGATGGTGGAGAAGGCTCTGCAGCTTTCCGCGACACCGGCGCACACCGTCATCGTGAAAAATCGTGAGCAGATTCCGGGTTCGGCGGCCGATTACAAGTCCAGTGGCGCAGCGTGGTTCGACTGGGACGAGCTGATCTCCGACACGACGCCGGCTGCTCCGGTCTCTGTCGCCGCTACCGATCCGCTCTACATCCTCTACACCTCGGGCACCACGGGTAAGCCCAAGGGCGTTGTGCGCGACAACGGCGGACACGCTGTTGCCTTGACCTGGACGATGAAGAATCTCTACAACATCTCCCCTGGCCAGGTGTGGTGGACCGCGTCCGACGTCGGCTGGGTGGTCGGCCACTCGTACATCGTCTACGGCCCGCTTCTCGCGGGAGCCACGACGGTCATGTACGAGGGCAAGCCCGTCGGAACGCCGGATGCCGGCGCGTTCTGGCGCATCATTTCCGAGTACAAGGTCTCGGCGCTGTTCACCGCTCCAACAGCAATCCGCGCTGTCCGCAAAGCCGATCCCGACGCGAAAGAGATTGCCAAGTACGACATCTCGTCGCTCGATACCCTGTTTGCCGCCGGTGAGCGCCTCGACCCCGACACGTACGAATGGGCGACCCGCGTTCTCGACCGGCCGGTCATCGATCACTGGTGGCAGACCGAAACCGGGTGGGCGATCTGCGCAAACCTTCGTGGCCTCGAACCCATGGCGATCACGGCCGGTTCCCCCACCGTCGCGTGCCCCGGCTATCGCGTCGAAATCGTCGACGGCAAGGGCGAACTCGTCGAGGCGGGCACCGAGGGCAACATCGTGATCGGGCTCCCCCTGCCTCCCGGCACACTCGCCGGACTGTGGCGCGACGACGATCGCTACGTCAAGTCCTATCTCTCCACCTTCGACGGTTACTACCTCACCGGCGATTCCGGCTACATCGACGAGGACAACTACGTATTCGTCCTCGGCCGCAGTGACGACGTGATCAACGTTGCGGGCCATCGCCTCTCGACCGGCAGCATGGAAGCTGTTGTCGCAGGCCATCCCGCAGTCGCGGAATGCGCCGTCATCGGCATCCACGACGAACTCAAGGGACAGCGTCCCAGCGGCTACGTCGTACTCAAGTCCGGCGTCGACATCGATCCAGAGACGCTGCGCAAAGAACTGGTCGCCCGGGTCCGCGATCAGATCGGTGCCGTCGCCACGTTCCGCGACGTAACAGTGGTGGGCGCCCTACCGAAGACTCGTTCCGGCAAGATTCTGCGCAAGACCATGCGCCAGATCGCCGACAACGAGGAGTACACAGTGCCATCCACCATCGAGGACGCGACCGTCCTCGAAGATCTGACGAAACTCCTTCGCGGATAACAAATTTTCCGGTTCCCCTGCCCGGCACCGCCAGAACCCGCAAGATGAACATGTTCTAGGTTTCAGGTAGTCACACGGGCAGGGGAATCAACATGGGCACATTGGACGGACAGGTCGCATTCATCACCGGAGCGGCCCGCGGTCAGGGCCGCGCACACGCCGTGCGCCTCGCGTCCGAGGGCGCAGACATCATCGCGGTGGATCTGTGCTCACCGGTCGCGACAGCCGGATACGACATGGCTACCGAGGCGGACCTGGCTCAGACCGTCAAATTGGTAGAGGCGCAGGGCCGACGCATCTCCGCCTCCGTCGCCGATACCCGTGATCATGACGCGCTCAAAGCAGCGGTCGATGCCGGTGTCGAGAAGTTCGGCCGACTCGACATCGTCATCGCCAATGCCGGTATTGCCGCATCAGCGAAGTTGTCGTGGGATCTGAGCCCGGAAGAATTCCGTGAATTGATGGACATCAACGTCACCGGCGTCTGGTTGACCACAAAGGTCTCAATCCCCCACATCATGAGTGGCAACCGAGGCGGATCAATTGTGCTGATCAGTTCCATGGCGGGCCTGCGGGGCGTGCCGGGCATCGCCCACTACTCGGCGTCCAAACATGCCGTCCGCGGATTGGCGAAGTCATTGGCCAACGAGCTCGGCTGGGCCGACATCCGGGTCAATTCAGTGCACCCGGGCAACGTGCGCACCACGATGATCGACAACGAACCCATGGTTCGAGCATTCCGGCCAGATCTGGAAAACCCGGTTCTCGAGGACACCGCGCCCATCATGTCGAAGCTGAATCTCCTGCCGCATCCGTGGGTGGATCCCGAGGTGATCGCCGACGCGGTGTTCTATCTGGTGGGACCTGCCGGACGCGGAATCACCGGTATCGCGTTGCCCATCGACCTGGGCACGTCGGAAAAGTTCGCCGGCGGGTAGGCGGCTAGGCACACAAAATTGCCCCTGCCGGATGGGTCTCGAGCACCATCCGGCAGGGGCAATTCTCGGCTTGATCAAGCCTTCGTAGCAACAGAACAAGTAGTCGGCAACCTCATAGGCGCTCCTCGTCTGAAGTAGGAAACTCTTGTGTGGGATGCGCAACAAACCCAAGACCAGGATAGAAGCATTCTCGGAAAAGTGCGCGCCAATCGGCGGTATTTTTTCAGATTCGGACAAACGCGGCAAGCCTCTCACCACCTATTATCGAACCGGATCGGATCTTTTACCCATCCCGACCGTCCCACCCTTACAGCAGGTGGATCACCAACAAGATCACTGCGATAGCCGGGAACAGCATCTGAACGACCGCGGCACGCGCTTTGTCCGGCGAAGACAGGATCAGGACAAGACCCGCCGCAACCATCGACCCGGTTCCCGCGAGAACAAGCGCGATTCCCACTGACGCCGAACCTGTTGCTGCGACGACAATGCCGATCACCGAGACGATCGCCAGAAAAAGGTTGTAGAAGCCCTGGTTGAACGCCAGCGGCTTTGTTGTCAGCGCTTCTTCCTCCGACTTCACACCGAATGTGGCGCGGGTCTTCGGCGCCGTCCAGAGGATCGATTCGAGGACAAAAATGTAGACGTGCACAACTGCGGCCAGTGCCGCGAAGATGTAGCCGGCGACGTTCATCGGTGGACTCCTGAGTTTCGGCGAATTCTGTATCGTTCGGTCCAATATATACTGGACCGAACGATACAGAAAGGGGTGGCTTTTGATGGCCCGGTCACAGGAGTTCGATACCACCAGCGCGATTGCCGCAGCGCTGGATGTGTTCTGGGCTCGCGGATACGAAGGAACGTCGCTCACCGACCTCGAAACGGCAACCGGCTTGAGTCGGTCGAGCCTCTACAACTCGTTCGGAAACAAGCGCGGCGTATTCGACTCGGCGGTGCAGATGTATCTCGAACATGTCATCCGCCCGCGTCTGCGTGGCCTGACCGACAATCCGACGCCCGACGCCGTTGACAGCTACCTCATCTCCCTGCGCGGCGCCATCGCGACCATGACACCTGATTCACCCAGACGCGGGTGCCTGCTACTCAACGCAGCAGCGGGAATCGGCGCGCACGACGATGCAGTCGCGGCTGTGATTCGCAGCTACCGGCAGGAACTCTCCGACGCGATCGGCCGTGGGCTACAAGCCTCATTCCCGAGCGCTACGGCCGCCACACTCGCGGATCGATCCCGAATTCTTCTCTCCTGCACCGTAAGCGCGCTCGTTCTGGCCCGGGTCGATACCGCACAGGCAAGCGCAACACTGGAATCTGCACGCCGCTTGCTTCTCGGTTGGGGTTAGCAGATTCTTCGAAAATCACTCACGCGCGTCACTCCGTAGCGACCCGCGCCTCGAGGGCAAGCGCCTGGTCTACCAATTCCGCAACTCGTTGCGGCGAGACCGGTTCGAGGTCGAACAGAATTCGGTAGATGATCGGCGCCACTACATGATCTACCACCGAATCGCCATCCACTGCAACAGCTTCCGGCCAACGCGCGAGTATCACATCGATCTGCGTACGGCAGAAGAAGGCGCACTTGAATTTCTTGGTGCCATCTGGTGCGTGCGTTTGATCGTCGCTCATGAGCACATCTCGCAGCGACGCACGACCGACCGGCGCGGACATCTCCTCGAGGTACTCCTGCGCCCAGACTGTCAGATCCCCTCGGAGCGAACCCGTTTCACGCGGATCGGCATCGGGGCGCAGCCTCTCGATCGAAACGTCCGCAAAGACTTCGTTGATGTCGCCCCACCGTCGATAGATGGTCGACGGGGTCACGCCCGCGTCAGTCGCGATCATCGGCACCGTGATCTCTGCTCGATCGCGCTGTTCCAACAACTTGCGCGCCGACGCGTGCACAGCCTGTTGGATGCGCGCGCTGCGGCCACCGGGGCGCGGACCTGCGGACGGACTCATGAATCCAATCCTAACGCAAAGATGTTGCATTAGGACATCGCCCAGCGTAGCGTCCCAAACGCAAAGTATTTGCGTTTATGTCTTCACCACCCGCACGGGAGCGCCACGACAATGACAACGACCGTTTCATCACCGACCGAGAGCACCTCACGCCTGCGCCTCGGTCGAGGAGCAGCTTTCACACTCATCGCCGTCATCATCGCCACGTTCCTGGGCGCATCCGCGACCCCGACGCCCCTGTACGAGCACTACCAACAGATGTGGGGATTCTCCTCGCTCGCGTCGACGCTCGTCTTCGGCATCTACGCCCTCTCACTACTCGCCACACTCCTGACCGCCGGGTCCTTGTCGGATCACATCGGCCGACGTCCGGTCCTGCTCGGAGCGCTCGCTCTCGAGGCAGTCTCGCTCGTGTTGTTCGCCTCGGCCGACGGCTTGGCGATCCTGCTGATCGCCCGCGTCGTGCAGGGAGTCGCCACCGGCGCAGCAATCAGCGCTTTGGGTTCTGCGTTGATCGACCTCGAACGCACTCCCGGCCGCGGGTCCATCATCAACAGTGTCGCTCCGACAGTCGGCCTTGCCGTCGGCGCGGTGGGTTCGAGCCTCATCAGTGAGCACCTCCCCCGACCAACGAGCACTGTCTACCTGGTTCTCCTCGTACTGGTCGCTCTCGAAATCCTCGGGGTATGGGCCGCGCCGGAAACCTCGGGCGGACGGCCAGGAGCCTGGCAGTCGCTACGCCCCACCCTTGCCGTTCCCCGCCAAGCACGAACGATGATCGCGTTGACCGCACCGTGCCTGATCGCGGTTTGGGCGTTGGGCGGGTTCTACCTCTCACTCGGACCGGCGTTGGCGCGCAACGCACTCGAGGTTCACAGCTCTCTCATCGGAGCCGTCATGGTCGCAACGCTGACGGGATTCGGAGCGGCCGCAGTGCTCACCTTCCGCGCACTCGGTGGCCGGACTGTGATGCTGATCGGAACCACAGCACTGGTGCTCGGGGTGGCCGTCACACTCGTCGGCGCTGAAACATCCTCTGCGGTACTGATTCTGGCCGGTACAGCCGTTGCGGGCATCGGGTTCGGAGCGGGGTTCCAGGGAACCATCCTCACTGTCATGCCGCTCGCCGAGAACCACGAACGCGCGGGTCTGTTGTCCACCGTGTACGTCATCGCATACCTGGCCAACAGCCTTCCGGCATTGCTGGCCGGCTATCTGGTCGGCAAGGTGGGCTTGGTGGATACGACGCGCGGTTATGGGGCACTTGTCATGGTTCTCGCGGCCGCCGCGCTGGTCGGACTGTTGATGACCGGAGAACGCAAAGTCTCGTAGCCATCCATTCGCGAGTAGATTTTCTCCCTGCTGATTCTTTCGGCAGCGATCGATCGACGGTTTCACTCCACCTTGATCTCGCCGTAACGCCGCAGGGCTTCTTCACGTTCGACCGCATGGTCGACAATCGGATCCGGATAGTCCGCCGGCCGCATGGCTTTCAACGAGTGAACTGCCTTGCCAGGCACATCCCGGAGTTCAGGCACCCACCGGCGGACATAGCTCCCGTCTGGGTCGAATTTCTCGCCCTGGGTAATCGGGTTGAATACCCGGAAGAACGGTGACGCGTCGGTTCCCGACCCCGCTGTCCATTGCCAGCCGTGCTGATTGGACGCCAGATCACCGTCGACGAGGTGTTGCATGAAGAACCGCGCACCGCGCCACCACGGAATGTGCAGGTCCTTCACCAGGAAGGACGCGACGATCATTCGCACCCGATTGTGCATCCAGTTCTCGGCCGCGAGTTGCCGCATGCCCGCATCGACGATCGGGAAACCTGTCTTGCCCTCACACCAGGCAGTGAAGACGGCGTCTGCGTCGGCTCCACCGTCGTGACGTAAGCGGTCGAACTTGTTGTCGTAGTTCTTCCGTGCACTGTCGGGGCGTTGAAACAGGATGTCTGCGTAGAAGTCTCGCCAGGCCAGCTGGCGACGATAAGCCTGAGCGCCGTCGCCGAGTCGCTTGGAAAGATCTGCCAACATGGTTCGCGGATGGATCGTGCCGTACTTGAGCGGAATCGACATCCGGCTGGTGGTGTCGAGATCGGGCCGATTGCGTTCGTCGTCGTACCGGTCAAGATCGTTCTCGCAGTATTCTTTCCACTGCTCGAGCGCACCGGCCTCACCGACGAAATCACTGACGGAGCCGGATGGCACGGGAATCTTCACCCGGCGCGGGCCACCGTCCTTGCCGCTCGGATCGAACCAACGAACGGTCTGCGTATCGGTCGACGCGGGGCCCCGCCAACCGTGTTCCATCCACTGACGGAAGTACGGCGTGAACACCTTGTACGGATCACCGTCGGCCTTGGTGACGCGTCCGGGCGCTACGGCGTACGGAGAACCGGTCGCGATCAACTCCACCTGCTCCGCCACTGCAGCGTCGCGCCGCCGGCCGTACGGTCCGTAGTCGGCACTGATGTGAACTTCTTCGGCGCCAACGGATTCCGCTACACGGGGCACCACGTCCGCCGGATCACCTCGAACAACCATCAATCGTCCGTCGAGTTGCTGATCGAGCGCCGTCAAGTTGGCGAACAGTTGATCCTGGCGGGGTGAGCCTGCCGGTCCGAGTAGTTTCTCGTCGAGAACGAACAGCCCCAACACCTCACCGCCGGCATCCGACGCCGCACTCAGGGTAGGAAGGTCACCTACCCGCAGATCGCGTCGAAAC
The DNA here is from genome assembly GCF_002300185.1 of Rhodococcus sp. ACPA4. Lineage (NCBI taxonomy): Bacteria > Bacillati > Actinomycetota > Actinomycetes > Mycobacteriales > Nocardiaceae > Rhodococcus > Rhodococcus sp. ACPA4. The sequence goes on along the minus strand of NZ_NSDY01000002.1, from coordinate 765,350 downwards.
CAGACCACAGAGTTGCTCACCCCGTCGAGCCTACCGATCAGATCCCAGAACGCACCCCATCGCCCGAGCAGCAAGTTGCCCAGCTTTCTCGGGTGTCGGTTCGGAGGCGATCCCGAGCAATCGCCGACGGTGTTCCTCACCGAGCAGCAAGGTGTACAGCTGATCCGCGCACAGCGCAGCCTCCTCACCGTGCTGATCGAGCAATATCTTTTCCAGGAAGGCAATCGACTTGGCTGGGCCGGATTCGTAGAACGCTGCCGCCAGGTCAGGGAACTGCAATGCCTCACCGATCATCATGCGGTGCAGTGCAATCGAATTTTCGCTGTGCAAGGCGACGACGATATCCACTGCTGCTGCGAGAAGGTCGGACTGGCCACTGCCTGCATTCTCGACGTACGAGTGCTGACGTGCGACGGCAGCTGCAAACACCGCAGACTTGTCGCCGAAGTAGCTGTACACGGTGCGCTTGGCGACGCCGGCCGCCGTGGCAATCGCATCGATGGTCGTTCGCGCAAAGCCGACTTCCCGAAACGAGTCGACCGCGACGTCGAGGATTTCGTTACGCCGGTCAGCGCGCTCGGCGTCACTGGTTCTCCCTCGTCGGCGAGGTTGCTCCATCAAGTCCCCCATTACGGTGCCACGCAATTAATGCTACGTTGACGTTTCATTAACTAGAACCTTACAGGAGCACCCCATGACCGGACAACGACTCGTCCACGTCGCAATCGCAGACGATTGGGAAGCGTGCAAGCGCTTCGGTGAATATGAGGTCTCCACTCGCGGAATCAGTTACGACGAGGCGGGATTCATCCGCGCAACCACCCCGGACGCACTCGCTTCGGTGCTCGATCTGGTGTTCGGCGACCTGACCCTGCCGCTGATCGTCGCCGTCATCGACGAGGACGCTCTGGCCTCCGCGGGCATCGACGTCGAACGGGAGGCCGGAAAGCCTCGAATTCTCCGACCTCTACCGATGGACGAGGACACTGTGGTCGCCGAACTCGCCGTGGAACGCGTTGACGGGGCCTGGCCGATTCCCGACCTGACCCCGTACGCAACCCACGCACGCTAGACCAGCACAGCCTCTGGTTCGGCTACCGGCGTCGACGACTTCTTCCGGCCAGCGGCAACGCACAGCGCAATCCCCGCAGCAATCCAGCACAACAGCACCAGTAGTGGTGTGCCTGCTCCATTGCCGTCGAAGAAGGCCATCGAGCGGACTGATGCCCCTGCGGCGCCCGGCGGGAGCAGTTGCCCCAACGCACCCCAACCCGCAGGCAACCACGCCGCCGTTGTCGCCATCCCCGAGAGCGGATTGCCGACGAACATCATCGTGACGGCGCCTAACGCGAACCCCTTCATCCCGAGCAGCGATTCGAGCCCCAGAATGGGGAGCGAAATAGCCGAAATACCCACGGTGAGCGTTAGGGCGGTGAGCAGGTAGTTTCCGTCAAGGCTATTGGTGCCGAACTGCAGAATGGCAGTCAGTGCAAAACCAGCGACAACCGCGACGCCGACGGCGCCCAGCACTCGCTTGACGATACTGCGCGGAAACAGTTGCACGAGAACAACAGCAGGCATGATTCCTCCGAACACCAGCGGCAGGGCCAATGCCGTGAGCCCAGCACCAGTCGGATCGTCCGCCGTCAGCGGCACAACGTCTTCGACGGGCACCTGTGCCCCCGAAGCCTCCGAGAGGCCGTTGGCCACCCCGGTCAGGGTTTGAGCGATCGGCGTACCGCCGGCGGTCGCGATCAGCACGTGAGGGCCGGTCGCGTCGACGGCGATTCCGCCGACCACGTCTCGATTGCGAATCGCGTCGCGAAGGGAGTCGACATCGGCGAAGTTCTGGGTGTCGAAGGCACCCGGCTTGGTCGCCTCGAGCGAGGCGCTGATCTGCGTGGTTGCCTGGACTGGACCGGTGATGCCCAACTTCAGTTCGTGCGGGCCACTGTTTACCGAGGGCAGCACGAAAGCGAGCAGCATCAGCCCGATCACGGCGGACAAGCCCAACACCACGGCCACCAGCTTCTTGCGATCCCGTGCTTCAGCTTCGACGTTCATGATCACCTTCCCTAAGTGGAAGTTTTTCCTCCACTATTTGTGGAAGATATTCCTCCGGTTATGATGAACTGTCAATACCGGAGGTGAATGTGCGAGCCGATGCACGCGAACGCAGGAACGCAATAGTCGACGCCGCACGAGCGGTGTTCACCGAGCGTGGGCACGACGCCCCCCTCGACGCGGTCGCAGAACTAGCGAAAGTGGGGATAGCCACGCTCTATCGCAATTTTCCGACGCGCGAGGACCTGGTGACCGCGGTCGCCGTCGCGACGCTGACCGACGTCCGAGAGGCTGCGGACATCGCCCTCACAGCGATGCCAACCGATCCGACAAACGCGTGGCACACGTTGGTGGATCGGCTCGTGGAACTGCGCCTGGGTGCGCTCATTCCTGCCCTGGTGGAACATAGTTTCACCGAGTTGGCCCCCGAAGTTCTGGCAGTGCGCGAGGTGACGAAAGCGAAGATGACCGCGACAATCGGCGCCGCTCAGAGCGCCGGACTGGTCCGCGCCGATCTTCAACCCCTCGAATTTGTCATGGCCCTGGCCAAACTGACCCGCCCACAAATCGAACTGTCCGACGAGGCCATGCCGAACCTGGTCCCGAGGTTGGTCGCGGTGTTCATGGCCGGTCTACGACCGGACGGCACCGATTTACCGGTCTGATCCCCAAATCTGACAATCCCGCGGGCACAATAGGGCGGTGACCGACACTCCGCTCATCCTCGTGGTCGACGACGACGCCGACGTCCGCTCTTCCCTCGAACGCGGATTGAGGCTTACGGGATTCACCGTCCTGACGGCGGTCGACGGCGCCGACGCCCTCCGTGTGATCGCGAACAAGCATCCTGACGCGGTGGTTCTCGACATCAACATGCCGGTACTCGACGGCACCGGAGTCGTCACCGCGCTACGCGCTGCAGGCAACGAAATCCCCATCTGTGTGCTGAGTGCCCGAAATTCTGTCGACGACAGGATCGCCGGACTCGAATCCGGAGCCGACGACTACATGGTCAAACCCTTTGTCCTCGCCGAACTGATCGCTCGGATCCGGGCAATGCTGAGGCGGAGCAATGCCCCGGCCAGTGACCGCGGCGAAGGCGCCAACACCTTGCGCGTCGGCAATCTCGACATCGACCTGTCCGGACGACGCGTTCGCGTCGACGGCAGTGAGGTCCCGTTGACCAAACGCGAATTCGAGTTGCTCGAAGTGCTCGCACACAATTCCGGAATCGTTCTCACCCGCGAACGCCTCCTCGAACTTGTGTGGGGGTACGACTTCGTCGCGGACACCAACGTCGTTGACGTGTTCATCGGATATCTTCGCCGCAAGTTCGAGTCGGGCGGCTCGCCGCGACTGCTGCACACCGTGCGCGGTGTCGGTTTTGTCCTGCGGGAAAATCCGTGAAGCCTCGGCAATACTCACTCCGAATCCGAGTAGCTGCCGCTGCCGCGTTGGGGGCCACGTTCATCGTCCTCGCACTCGGGGCTGTCGTGGCGTTGGCCATCGCACGAAACAACCTGGCACAGTTGGACCGTCGCCTCGAAACCGCGTCGACGGTACTCGTGGCCAACGCTGCGACGGCCGGCCCGTTCCTCGGAGCGTTCGGGGACGCCGGCGCGTTCTCGGTGACGATCCGCACCGCCACCGACGGAACGGTCATGTCGAGCACACCCACCCGGTTGCCGGAACTGCCGCCGGGTTCGGAAACCGTCGAAGTCGACGGAACCAAGTACCGCGCATACACCTCGAAAGCCGAAGGCATCAACGCTCTTGTCTCACTGGCAGTTCCGTATGCAGAAGCTCGCGACATCACGGTCGAACAGCAACGTCAGGTTGCCTTCTTCGGACTGGGCGCCGTGGCCGCTGCCGCCGCCCTTGGGTGGTTGTTCGGCGGCCCCGCTGTGCGTCCGCTGGTGGAATTGACCCGCCGGATCGCCCGACGCGACCCGGACCTCGCGACGCAGGTTTCCGGCATCCGAGAGGCGGACGAGCTTGCGGCAGCAGCAGAGTCGATGCTCAAGGACGTCGCCAGCGCACAAGCTGCCACGACGTCGGCGTTGGCAACTGCCCGCGACTTTGCCTCCGCTGCCGCACACGAGCTACGCACTCCGCTGACAGCAATGCGCACAGATATCGAAGTGCTGTCCACCCTTGATCTGAACCAGTCTCAGAGACAAGAGATTCTGGTTGATCTCGCCCGCGCTCAAGGCCGGGTGGAATCGACCCTGCGAGACCTCGAGCGACTTGCGAAGGGCGAACTGTCCACGTCCGAGGACTTCAAGGACACCGATCTGATCGAAGTGTGCGATATCGCCGCCGAGGAGGCGATGCGCCTGTATCCGGATCTGCGCGTGAGCGTCGACGCCGCCGATTCGCCTGTGCCGTATCGCATTCACGCACTCCCAGGTGGAATTCGTCTGATTCTCGACAATGCCATCACCAATGCCGTGCGGCACGGCCGTGCCACCGAAGTGCGTATCACGCTGAGTTATCGGGCCGCCGCACCCGCCGAGTTCACCATCACCGTCGACGACAACGGGGCAGGTATCCCGGTAGACGAGCGCGAAGCAGTGTTCGGGCGATTCACCCGCGGGTCCACTGCGAGTCAGACCGGTTCCGGGTTGGGGCTTGCACTGGTAGCGCAGCAAGCCTCCATACACGGCGGCAGCACATCGTTCCACGACAGCCCGTTGGGCGGTGCACGACTGCTGATCGAACTCAAGGATCTGTCAACGCACCACTGAATCGAAGGCAGGAACAATGTCCGAACCGTATGTCGCGCAGCCCGATCGCTACAACACCATGCCCTACCGTCGTACCGGCAAGAGCGGGTTGAAGCTTCCCGCCATTTCACTGGGCCTGTGGCACAACTTCGGCGACGACGTCCCCATCGACCGCCAACGGGCCGTGCTACGACGCGCATTCGACCTCGGCATCACCCACTTCGATCTGGCCAACAACTACGGCCCGCCGTACGGCAGTGCCGAAACCAATTTCGGACGGATCTTGCGGGAGGACTTTGCATCCCATCGCGACGAGTTGATTATCTCGTCGAAAGCCGGGTGGGACATGTGGCCGGGCCCTTACGGTTTCGGCGGTTCACGCAAGTACCTGCTGGCTTCACTCGACCAGTCGCTGAGCCGCCTCGGTGTCGACTACGTCGACATCTTCTACAGTCACCGCCCCGACGCGGAGACCCCGATCGAGGAGACTGCCGGAGCTCTCATCAGCGCCGTCCAGCAGGGCAAGGCGTTGTATGCGGGGATCAGTTCGTACTCCCCCGAGCGCACCGGCGCGATCGCCGCACTACTCGAAGCAGCCGGTGTTCCGCTGTTGATCCACCAGCCGAGTTACTCGATGCTGAACCGCTGGATCGAACAGGATCTACTCGCCACTGTCGACGAACTCGGCGTCGGCGTGATTGCGTTCTCCCCCTTGGCCCAGGGAATGCTCACCGACCGCTACCTCGACGGCGTCCCCGAGAATTCACGTGCGGCACAAGGCAAATCACTCGACCCGTCGTGGCTCACCGACGATGCTCTGACCCACATCCGGGCCCTCGACGCCATCGCCCGTGGTCGTGGCCAGTCATTGGCGCAACTCGCGCTCAGCTGGGCGCTCCGCGATTCGCGCGTCACCTCGGTGCTGATCGGAGCATCCAGTGTGCCGCAGCTCGAAGCCAACGTCGGAGCACTCGACAATCTCGAGTTCAGCGCCGACGAACTCGCCTCCATCGATCGACACGCGCGTGAGAGCGGCATCAATCTGTGGGCGGAGGCCAGTTCGATCTGAACAGGCGGACCTAGGCCAGGGTCGGCAACTCGACGTTGACGTGCTCGCCCTCTTCGAAGACGGCTGACGCCGGTCCGACGATCAGGGGATCCGGGATTCCCACAACCCGGTGATCCTTGTTGGGGTATTCGAAGGAGGCGAGCACGTGACGCATCGCCTCGAGCCGAGCGCGTTTCTTGTCGTTGCTCTTGATCACCGTCCACGGAGCGTCGCCGGTGTCCGTGTAGAAGAACATCGCCTCCTTGGCCTGAGTGTAATCGTCCCACTTGTCCAGGGAGGCAAGGTCGGTGGGTGAAAGCTTCCACTGACGCACCGGGTCGGTTCGACGGGCGGCGAACCGCGCCAACTGCTCCTCACGGCTCACCGAGAACCACAGCTTGTGCAGGTGAATCCCGGAGTTGACGAGCATCCGCTCGAAGTCCGGTGCTTCCCGCATGAATTCGAGATACTGCGTCGGCGTGCAGTACCCCATCACACGTTCGACGCCGGCGCGGTTGTACCACGACCTGTCCATCATCACGATTTCGCCGCCACTCGGAAGATGCGCGACGTACCGCTGGAAATACCACTGTGTGCGCTCGATATCGGTCGGCTTCTCCAGGGCAACGACGCGCGCGCCACGCGGATTGAGATGTTCTGTGAACCGCTTGATGGAACCACCCTTGCCCGCCGCGTCTCGCCCTTCGAAGATGATCAGAATCTTCTGACCGGTCTCCTTGGCCCACAACTGCAGCTTGAGCAATTCGATCTGGAGGCGGCGCTTCTTACGCTCGTACTCCCGCCGCGACATCTTCTTCTCGTACGGGTACCCCTGTTTCCAGGCATCCGCGTATTCGGCAGGCTCCAGCCCACCGAGTTTGTCCGTCAGGTTCGCAATCTCGTCGATCTCGTGCGCGTAGTCCTCGGTCACGGAGATTCTGGCGCCTTTGACGGACAAGTCTGGAACCCGACCGTCGACACCGTTCGACTCAGGACTCATAAGTGGTGCGCTCCTTACCGTCGAGCATCCGGAATGTGAATTTTACGCTCTGATGTCCGGCCACGTACGATCTCTGCTGCATTTACCGCGAACGCGCGGCAACACGTGCTTGCTCGCGGATGGACAACACGTCGCTGCCTTGCGGCGCACTGACGCCGGCACGGTACTTTGAGTCGAGGTAACCACAACGGCTGCCGATACCTGCATGAGAAGAGTTCTGAGGATATGCGTGTTGACGGACGGGACATCCCGGTAACGGGAAGTCTGCTGCCGCCGCTGCAACGCAGAACCAGCGACATCATGCGCGTCGTATTTGCTGCGGTAGTCCTTGGCGGTGTGATCGCCGGTTCGCTGATCACCCGTAGTCAGTGGGACGCCCTCGAGACCTCCGTGTCCAACATCGTCGGTGTTCTCTCGCCCAGCCTGTCCGACACGGTGTACCTGCTGTACGGCCTCTCTATCCTGGCTCTGCCGTTCGCGATTCTCATCGAACTGATCGTCGGCAGACGCTGGAAACTGTTTGCCGGGTATGCCGCGGCGGCGATGTGCGCGCTGGTGGCGCTGTCATTCACCGGAACCGGCCTCTCCGCCCCGAAATGGCACCTCGACGTGCCCGACCGCCTCGACGCCACCTTCCTGTCCCAGTTCCTCGACGATCCCCGCTGGATCGCGATGCTGGCCGCCGTTCTGACCGTGTCCGGACCGTGGCTGGCAAAGAAGTGGCGACGAGTCTGGTGGACCTTGCTTCTGCTGTTCGCGCCGATCCACCTCGTCGTCAGTGCGATCGTGCCCGCCCGGTCGATGCTCGGATTGGCCGTCGGTTATCTCATCGGTGCCGTCATCGTCCTGCTGGTCGGCACACCCGCTCTCGAAGTTCCGCTCGATTCCGCAGTGCGTGTGCTGTCGAAACGCGGCTACCGGGTCACGGCGTTCCGAGTGGTCAGCCCCTCAGGTCTCGGTCCACTCGTACTGTCCGCAGCCGTCGACGAAGTCCCCGACGACGAACTCTGCGAGGATCTGACCGTCGAACTGTACGGACAGAATCAGCGCAGCAGCGGCGTGATCCGGCAGACTTTCCGCTGGATTTCCCTGCGCAATCGCGAGACTCCGCCGCGTCATGCGTCGCTCCGCCGAGCCGTCGAACATCGTGCGTTGATGGGAATCGCGTTTGCCGACATCGGACTCGCAAGTTCCAAGGCAGTGGCAACCGCACCACTCGATCGTGGCTGGGAAATGTACGCTCGCCCCACTCCCCGTGGGATCCCACTCACCGTCGCTGCCCGGGATCAGAAAACCGAGGATCTCGACGCGGACGGTCCGTCCACCAAGCTTGTCGACACACTGTGGCAGACACTGCACACGACACACGTCCACCAGATGGCACACGGCGACCTCCGCGCATCCGAGATCCACATCGACGGCGGCGGAGTCCTGTTCGGCGGTTACGCCTACTCCGAATTCGGCGCTACCGACGTGCAGATGCAATCGGACAACGCACAGCTGCTCCTCACCACGGCAGCACTGTTCGGCGTCGAGTCGGCTGTGGACGCGGCTATCCGCACCCAGGGCGCGGAAACAATTCTTGCCGCTTCCGGACGATTGACCGCCTCAGCTATGCCGAACCGAATCCGCAAGGGAATCCCCGATTCCACCCCGCTGATGACCGAGATCCGCGACGAAGTCGGCGCCAAGAACGGCATCGAGAAAGTCGCCCCGGCACAGGTCACACGATTCAGTCGCAATCAGATCATCCAGCTGGTGCTCCTCATCGGCTTGGTCTACGTCGCTTACCCGTTCGTGGTTCAGGTGCCGACATTCCTGTCCGAACTCGAGACCGCCAACTGGTGGTGGGCACTGCTGGGACTCGGAGTCTCAGCACTGACGTATGTCGGTGCCGCGGCAGCGCTGTGGGCCTGCGCGTCGTCGATGGTCAGCTATCGGCATCTGCTGATCATGCAGGTGGCCAACACGTTTGCGGCCACCACCACGCCGGCCGGTGTCGGCGGCCTGGCACTGAGTGTGCGCTTCCTCCAGAAGGGTGGACTCGGAACCGTCCGAGCCACAGCTGCAGTTGCGTTGCAACAGACGGTTCAAGTAGTGACCCACGTGGGTCTGCTGATCTTCTTCTCCGTCGTGGCCGGCCGAGATGCCAACCTGTCGCACTTCATCCCCGGAACAACAGTGCTGTCCCTCATCGGCGGCATCGCCCTGGGAATTCTGGGCGCATTCATGTTCATCCCCAAACTGCGGCGCTGGCTCAACGAGGATCTCAAGCCACAGATCACCGAGGTTCTCGGCGAACTGAGTCAGCTGGCACGTAACCCCACACGCTTCCTCATCATCGTCGGCGGAAGTGCGGCAACAACTCTCGGCGCAGCATTGGCACTGTGGGCCAGCGTCGAAGCGTTCGGCGGCGGAACAACGTTCATCACCGTCACGATCGTGACCATGATCGGCGGAACGCTTGCATCTGCCGCCCCGACACCCGGCGGCGTCGGTGCCGTCGAGGCCGCCCTCATCGGCGGCCTGACGGCATTCGGACTCCCCGCGAGCATTGCGGTCCCGTCGGTCCTCCTCTACCGCGTGCTGACCTGCTGGCTGCCCGTCTTCTGCGGTTGGCCCATCTTGCGATGGCTACAGAAGAAAGACATGGTCTGAAAGAAGCCGCTACGTGCGAACAACGTGGGCTTGCAGGGCTTTTCCGTCCTCGTCTATCCAGCCCTTACTCTTGGCGTAGTCGATCATCTCCGCTACGCCTGCCGCAGCGTTCTCGATTCGCTTCGTGAGAATGAAAGCGCTCGCACCGCGCGCATAACCGAAATCCCGGGCGCGCAGCACCTCGTCGAGTTCACGCTCGGTCATGTCCGACGGCACCTCGACATGGAAGTCCCGTAGGTTCCCGGCATCCTCGACGCTGACCCGGCCTTCCTCGACCCTGATGTACACGTCAGGCCTTGTCTGCGACCTCTTGGGCGTACTTCTTCGTCATATGATCCACCGCGTCGAGTTGTGCCTTGGCATGTCCCTCCCGGACGGCCCGTGCATGCTGCGCTGCATCCAACGTGGCCTGCGCCTGCCCCTGGAAATGGGGAAAGACCTCCTGCGCGAACAACTCTGCCGAACGACGCGTGTCCTGCGGATTCGCCCAGTCATGTCCCATCTGCAGCATGCATCCGAATCCACCGGACTGATCCCACAGTCGTTGCACTTGACGCCGAGCCTGCTCCGGCGTGCCGATAACGCCGATTCCCGCCTCGTTGACGAAGTCGATCATCTCGTTCAAACGAGACCCCGAGACCGCCATCTGAGGGAAGGCCGCGACGTGCTGGAAGTAGTCGAACCACTCCTCGATTCCGTACTCCACCTGCTTGCGCGCTTCCGCCTCGGTTTCCGCGATGTGGAACGGCCCCGCCAGAGACCACCTGCGACGGTCCACCGTGGTGCCGTCGGCTTCTGCGCGCTCCTCCATCACGTTCCAATGATGTGCCAGCGCATCGAAACCGTCGGCGGACAGGGTCGCACCGATGGACAGCAAACCCAGACCATGTGTGCCGGCCAGTCGTGGCCCGGTCGGGGAAGCGACTGCGGCAACGGTTATTTCGATACCGTTCTCCGAATACGGGGCAAGTTGCAGCTTCGCGTCGAACAACTCGTGAGTGCGCGTCTTTGCCGATACCGTCTCGCCACGGAGCAGCCGAACGACGATGTCGAGATTCTCCTGCAACAACTCTCGCGTGTCTGTCGGATTGAGTCCGATCATCGCCGAGTCGGTGGGCAACGATCCGGGCCCGACGCCGAAGATCGTGCGACCGTGAGTCAGATGGTCCAACTGCATGATTCGATCAGCTGCCCACAGAGGATTGTGATACGACAGCGACGTCACGCCGGTTCCGAACCGGATTCGCGGTGCCCGCTGCGATGCCGCGGCAATCATGATTTCCGGTGATGCAATGATTTCGCTTCCGGCGGAGTGATGTTCACCGAACCACGCCTCGTCGTAGCCCAACCGGTCGAGATGTTCGACCAGTTCGAGATCGCGCTGCAACGCTGCCGTCGGATTACGTCCGGGGACGTGGAACGGTGCCATGAAATACCCGAAGCGAAGCCTGCTCATGAGTTTCTCCTTGTGCCGTGGTCCAATTCTTGGCCGTGCACACAAAGGCTATCCATTGAGTGACGCCAGTCACAGTGCACGAAAGTGGATAATTTCAGGCCTGCTGGTCGGCCAATTTGTGCTGGTAGACCAACTTCACGAACTCCGCCCGATTGCGCACGTGCAGCACAGCGAGGATCCGGCTGACGTATTTCTTCACCGTGTCGGGACTCAACGACAAGATCACCGCGATCTCGTCGTTGGTATGGCCGTCGGCCAACAGTTCGGCAAGATCACGCTGCCGCCGCGTCAACTTTTCCTGCCAACTCGGACTCGACTGACCGGGCAAGGTCTGACACAACAGTGATAGTTGCCGACCCACTATCCCCAAGCCCGCCACGTCGGTCGCGGACAGATCCTTGCCCTCCGAATCGAAAATCCCGACCAATCCGTGAACGCCATGAGCCAGTTGGAGGTGCATGACCGCTGCGCTGTGCAAACGCTTGCGATAAAGAAAATCGCTGAGGTACGTCGCCGATTCCGATGGCACATCCAATAATTGAGTGTGGGTGATGGCCGGGGACGACATCAATGTTGCCCGAGATTGCGCTGTCGCGAACACGTCATCGGGATACCACCGCGCTTGATACTCGTCGAGAATCGGAGTAATCCGACCCGTGGTCACCGGATTCGGGTCAGCGAATGCCGACGTGAATGTGGGACCGACGAGGAAGGTGGTGTTGGGGCAGCGGTAGTGATCGTGCAACGCGACCATGAGGAGGTTCTTGAGCTGATCGAGCGTTCTCGCGGCCGAACAGTAGTCGAGGATCGCAAAGACACGGTCGTAGTCCGCAGCGGACAGCGCGAGGTTACCGCTACCGTGCACGTCGACCACCTCACCCGAACTATGATCCAGATCACTCAATGGACAGCATAAGCACAACTTCGAGAAAACGGACAAGTTCGCTGCCTACCAGCACGGTTGATGCCGATAACCGATACTGAGCTTTATGTCGGAACTCGGAAATGAACCGGACTCGAAGCAGAAGGCGGTGCTCGAGCGACACGCGTCATGGATCGAATTGTTCTTCGACCTGGTCGTGGTTGCCGGTATCGGTCAGTTGGCTCACCTGCTCCACGGTTCGCCGTCGTGGTCGGATGTCGCGCTCTACGCATTGCTCTATCTCGCGTTCTGGACCGCGTGGGCGACGTTCACGATGTACGGCAACATTGCCGGCGACCGCGTCCGAATCCCGAGCATGCTGATCGCCATGTTCGGACTGGCCGTCATGATGGCGGCCGTGGCCGGCATCCACGACAACCATGCGCTGGCCTTCGCTGTCGCCTACGTGGCCGTACGTCTGCTCGCGAGTCGGGTGTGGCACAACGGCCAGATAGTCGTGGACTGGCCGATCGCCCAGATGTCTCTCGGCGTGATTCCGTGGATCGTCTCGTTCTGGTTCGAGGGCGAAACTCGGTTCTGGCTCTGGACCGCCGGTGTGACCATCGATCTGCTGATCATGTTCATCGTCTCCGGCACCGCGATCATGGCAGACGCGCAGGAAAAGCTCGACCGCATCATCAAGATCCGTGGGTTCAAGGACGATCGGATGCCCGAACTCGAAGCCCTGCACTCCGAACGGGCTCACCTTGCAGAGCGGCTAGGCCTGTACGTCATCATCGTGCTGGGCGAGGGTGTGATCCTCGTGATCTCCGCGGCCTCGAAGCTCACCTGGGACTCAACGGTGGTCAGCCTCGCCGTCGGGTCGTTTGTCCTGCTCTCGGGTATGTGGGCGCTCTCGCTTCTCTACGGTCACGCCGGCGTTCCGCACCTGCAGCCCGAGAAGTTTCCCGCTCGCATCGACATGGCCATGCACTGTTTCACCACCGGCGCAATCGCGGTTCTGGTCGCAGGACTCGGAGCGGCAACCGAACACGGTGCGGAGCATACGCCCGCGAATCTGCGGTGGCTGTTGTGCGGAAGCATCGCAGTCTATTTCGGAATCAGCACGGTGGCAGGGCTGTTTGCGCGGTCGGACCGACGGTGGCTGCTCGGCTGGGCGATCCCCTGCACCGCGATCCCCATCGTCATGGGCGTCGTCGGCACACATATGAGCGCAACGTGGATCATCTGGGTGCTGGTGGCCACCGTCGCCTGGCAGAACGCCTACGAGTACGCGCAGGTACGGCGTTCGCGCCGCTCTGCTGTGCGCCTTTATTAACCCCCGCGCGGTTAATAAAGGCGCACAGCGGAAGTCACCCTACGGTGACGCCCGTGCGAACGTCCGGTGCACCCAGGCGCGCCGCATCAGCCGTCAGATCGTCGGGCTGCTCCTGAGATTCCCGCTCGGCTGCAACGCGCAACCGGTAGTGCTCGATCTCCTCGGCAATGTGCTCGGGGGTCCAACCCAACACCGGCGCAACCAGTTCGGCTACTTCCGCGGCTGCCGCGTCGCCGCGGTCCGTGACCTCGATCGATATACGAGTACGGCGGGTCAGGATGTCGTCGAGATGCTGCGCACCCTCGTGACTCGCGGCGTAGTGAATCTCCGCCTCGAGGTACTCGGGGGCAGAGTCCAAAGGCCGTCCCAGTTCCGGCCTCGCTTCGATGAGTTCGAACAACTCGTCAGCCAAAGTGCCGTAGCGACCCAGCAGGTGTTCGATAGTCGAAACGTGCAGTCCGGTGCGCTCAGCGGTGAGGTGCCGGTTGTTGTACGCGGCAAAGTAACCGTCGGCGCCCACCAACTGAATACGCTCGGTGCACGACTTCGGCACCTTCTGCTCGAGTCCGTGCACCGCGGAATCGACTGCGTCCTTGGCCATCACGCGATAGGTGGTGTACTTGCCACCGGCCACCACCGTCAAACCCCGAACCGGACTCGACACCGCGTGCTCACGGGAGAGAGTGCTGGTCGAATCCGATTCGCCGAACAGCAACGGACGCAGTCCCGCGTACACACCGACGACATCCTCGTGCGTCAGCTCGTCCTGGAGGAGCTTGTTGACATGACCGAGGATGTAGTCGATGTCGCTTCGGCTCGCTGCCGGATGCGCGAGGTCGAGGTTCCAGTCCGTGTCCGTCGTACCGATGATCCAGTGGCTTCCCCACGGGATCACGAACAGCAGGCTCTTCTCGGTCCGCGTGATGATTCCGGTTGACGAGTTGATGCGGTTGCGCGGGACGACCAGGTGAACGCCCTTGGACGCGCGGACCTGGAATTGTCCTCGCCCACCGACCATTTCCTGAATCTCGTCAGTCCACACGCCTGCTGCGTTGATGACCTGGCGAGCCCGGATCTCGAACGCGCGACCGGTTTCCAGGTCCACTGCCTTCACACCGACAACCCGGTCCTCCTCGCGGAGGAAACCGACGACGCGCGTGCTGTTGACGCACAGCGCGCCGTACTCGGCTGCCGTGCGCGCCAGCATCATCGTGTGCCGGGCATCATCTACCTGTCCCTCGTAGAACTTGACCGAACCGCGGATGGCAGAACGCTTTCCGGAAGGGAACGATTCGAGGGTCTTCTTCTTTCCCACATGCTTGTGGTGTGAGGGAACCCCACGGCCTGCGCCCATCACGTCGTAAACGCCGATGCCCAGACCGACGTACGGCCGGTCGATCAGCTTCTCGAGCGGGTAGATGAACGGCACCGGCTTCGCAAGGTGCGGACACAGCGAGTTCAGTACCAGGGACCGCTCACGCAGTGCCTCGAACACGAGCGCAAAATTGAACTGCTCGAGGTAGCGCAGTCCACCGTGGAACAACTTACTGGACCGGCTCGAGGTTCCGGACGCGAAGTCACGTGCCTCCACCAAGCCCACCTTCAGTCCTCGAGTTGCGGCGTCGAGTGCGCTGCCCGCGCCGACCACGCCACCGCCGATGACCAGGACATCGAGTTCGGTTTCTTCCAACTTCTTCAGCGACTCCGCCCGCGAGGACGGACTCAATGCTTGTGCTGTGCTCATGAAAAGGGTTCCTTCACTTGAAAATAGGTAGAAATTGGGGACGCAGGATCAGTCCGCGTCGACCCAGTCCAGGGTCCGTGTGACGGCCTTCTGCCATCCTGCGTACAACCGGTCACGCTCGGCCGAATCCATCGAAGGCGTCCAACTCTTGTCCTTCGCCCAGTTGCTGCGGATATCGTCCTCGCTGTCCCAGTACCCGACTGCGAGACCGGCTGCATACGCCGCGCCCAATGCCGTGGTCTCTGCAACCACCGGACGGATCACCTCGACATCGAGCAGATCGGCCTGGAACTGCATGAGCAGTTCGTTCGCGACCATTCCGCCGTCTACCTTGAGAACCTTCAGATCGACGCCCGAGTCGAGGTTCATCGCATCGATGACCTCACGGCTCTGATACGCGGTCGCTTCGAGCACCGCACGGGCAAGGTGGCCCTTGTTCACGAACCGAGTCAGGCCGACGATGGCGCCGCGGGCATCCGCACGCCAGTGGGGAGCAAAAAGACCCGAGAATGCGGGCACGAAGTACGCTCCGCCGTTGTCGTCCACCGAACGCGCATCCACCTCGATATCTGCTGCACTGCTGATCATTCCGAGGTTGTCCCGCAACCACTGAACCAGCGAACCGGTCACGGCGATCGATCCTTCCAACGCGTAGATCGTCGGTTGGTCACCGATCTTGTAGCAGACCGTCGTCAGCAATCCGTTCTTGCTCATCACCTTTTCGGTGCCGGTGTTGAGGAGCACGAAGTTGCCGGTTCCGTAAGTGTTCTTCGCTTCGCCCGGTGAGAGGCAGGCCTGACCGAAGGTCGCTGCTTGCTGATCGCCGAGAATTCCTGCAATCGGCACTCCGGACAGCGTGCCACGCTCACGAACGAATCCGAAGATCTCGGACGAGCTACGGATCTCGGGAAGCATGGATTCGGGAATACCCATGTCGGCGCAGATCGCCGAATCCCATGCGAGAGTGTCGAGATCCATCAACAGAGTGCGCGACGCGTTGGTGGGGTCGGTGGCGTGCACTCCGCCTTCGACACCACCGGTCATGTTCCACAGCACCCAGGTGTCCATCGTGCCGAAGCACAACTCGCCTGCTTCGGCCTTCTCGCGAGCACCCTCGACATTGTCGAGTATCCACTTGACCTTCGGACCCGAGAAGTACGTTGCGAGTGGCAATCCAGTGACCGTCGTGTACTTTTTGGGTCCGTCATCGCCGGCAAGAGCCGTGCAGATCCGATCGGTACGCGTGTCCTGCCAGACGATTGCGTTGTAGACGGGTTTTCCGGTCGCGCGTTCCCACACCACCGCCGTCTCTCGCTGATTGGTGATTCCGACGGATGCGATATCGGCCGCGGTCAGGTCCGCATTGGCCAACGCGCCCGCGGTGACGTTGCGGACGTTGTCCCAGATCTCGATCGGATCGTGCTCGACCCACCCTGCCTGCGGAAAGATCTGTGTGTGCTCGTGCTGTTCGACGGCAACCACGTGCCCACTGTGATCGAAGATCATGCAACGTGTGGAGGTGGTCCCCTGGTCTATCGCGGCTACGAACTGCGCCATCGTGCTACCCCTTTGGTATCGAGAGAAAGTGCGAGAGATTTACTCAGAGATGTTGATTCGCGATCACGCCGGTATCGTCGCCGGCTCCTCGATCGCCTTCTCTGCAGACTCGTCGTCAGGCAGGAATCGTCCAACCAGCTTGTCGTAGAGGAACACTCCGATCGGAGCGCCGATCAGAGGTCCCACGATGGGCACCCAGAAATACAAGCTCCCGTACTGATCCCGCCACGCACTTCCGTAGCCGGTGAGATACGACGCCAGTCGCGGGCCGAAGTCGCGCGCCGGGTTGATGGCGTAGCCCGCGTTGGTCGCCCAGGCGAATCCGATTCCCACCACGATCAATCCGACGACAAACGGCGCGAGATTCGCGAGCGGCGGAGTTCCCCGAGAATCGGTGACTGCAACGATGAGGAACAACAGGATGGCGGTGCCGATGATCTGATCGATCAGCGCCGAGCCGAGGCTGACCGGGAGCGTTCCGTTTCCGGGCATGGTCGAGAAGATCGTCTGAGTGGCGGTCGTGTGTCCGGGATCAATTGCATTGAGCATGTCGTTGTAATTCCAGCGGACGATCAACGCGGCGACGAAGGCTCCAGCGGTCTGCGCCAGGGTGTACGGCAGTACCTTGCGCCAGGAGAATCCCCGGAAGATCGCGAAGGCGAACGTGACGGCAGGGTTCAGATGAGCACCCGTCACCCGGCCGGCGACATAGATTCCGAACATGACACCCAGGCCCCAGGCCCACGCGATGCTGTCATGCCCACCGAGCCCTCCGCCGCTCCCGCCGGACACCACCTGCGCCACAACTCCGACGCCGAACAAGATCAAGATCATCGTTCCTGCGAACTCGGCTGCCAACTCGCCGGGGAGCCCTAATCGCTTGGCTTTCTCCATCCCACCCTCACTCAATTGTGATGCATGTCATAGTTTGGATTGCTGCATCCGTAGCCTAAGGCCAGTTGCACATTCATGCATAGCCAGTGCACATACGTGCAAACCGGGCATTTCCGCACCGTAATGCGGGTAACAGATACGCTTCAGGGAATTGTCGCGCGGGAGTGCGGCGGCCAGGTGCTACTCCGATAAGATTCGGTTCAGCGCTCGTGCACGAACGTGCAGACAGGACAATGCCATGGAATCCCCGACCTCCGACTTCCCGACCTCCGACCCCGCGGACCCTCGCATCTCCGACGCCGTCCAGGCCGCGCGCCTCTACTACTTCCAAGATCAGACGATGGCCGCCATCGGCCGCGACATGGGCGTATCCAGATCCACGGTCTCGCGACTGATCACCTATGCGCGCACGTCCGGACTCGTCGAGATCAAGATCAGCACCCCACACGGCCAAGCACCCCGCATCGAGCGTGAGTTCTCGGAGCGATACGGGGTACGTGCCCACGTGGTGACAGTCCCGGAACTGGTGGGAGATCTCGAGCGCCTCGAGAAGGTCGCGACTTTTGCCGGCAGGCTACTGGCGTCGTTCTTCGACAGCGACATGGTGATGGGGATCGCCTGGGGAACCACTCTCAGTGAAGTCAGCAAGCACCTTGCCCCCAAACGCACGTACAACTCGTACGTCGTGCAACTCAACGGCGCCGCGAATACTCGCACCACCGGAATCTCGTACGCCAGCGACATCATCAGAACCATCGCCGACGCCTACGGCGCTCTCCCCCAAGGATTTCCGGTCCCCGCATTCTTCGACTACCCGGAGACCCGGGAGCAGTTGTGGCGCGAACGAAGTATCAAACGCGTACTGGACATGCAAAAGCGAATGGACCTGGCAGTCTTCAGCATCGGCGTACCGGGCGGCAACGTCCCGAGTCACGTCTACACCGCCGGATACCTCGAACCCGATGAAGCAGAAGCACTTCGACGCGACGGAGTAGTCGGCGACATCGCAACCGTGTTCTTCCGGTCAGACGGGAGCTACCGCGGAATCGAACTCAACGAGCGCGCGAGCGGCCCACGACTGGACCTTTTCGAGAAGGTCGCCAGGCGCGTGTGCATCGTCGCCGGAACAGCAAAACTGCCCGCGCTGGAGGGCGCACTACGAGGTGGGCTGATCACCGACCTGATCATCGACGACGTCAGTGCCGCCGCGCTGGTGTCCTGACCGCTGCACCAGCTTCTCGATTCCGTCAAGAAGGAGGCCCAGCGAGAAACCGAAATCGAAAGCGTCATCGCCGGCTGCTTCACCCTCCGGGCTGCCGTCCTCGAAACCACCCTCCTCGATTGCGGCACTGAGGTAGGGAAAGTCCTCGCGATTGATGACACGAGCAATGAGAGCACCGTATGCGACGTCGTCGTCTGCCGATTGTGCCGACCGCGAGGCCAGGTCGGCCGAGAATCGGGCGCGGCCGATGACGAACAACGACACGTTGGTCACCACCTGAAACTTCGACGCAGCACTCAGAGCGACCCCGTCGAGCGCGCTCAGGCCCGCATCGAGCCACGCCATGTTGTTGGGCCCGGTCGGTGGAGCCGTGATGGGCAGCTTGAGCCACCACGGTCGACTCAGCATCGTGGCGTACTCGTGGTTCGCCCACACTTCGAGCTTGGCGCGCCAGGACACTCCGTCGGGAATTACCGGCGGTGGGCCGATCACTCGATCCGAAATCAGTTCGATCAGTTCGTCTTTGCTCGCTACGTAGCGATAGAGCGACATGGTCGTGAATCCGAGGGACTTGGCCACCCGGCCCATCGACAGCGCCGTGACACCTTCAGCGTCGGCAAGCTCTATCGCGGTGTCGAGAATCTGCTCGAGACTGAGCCCTTTCTTGGGACCCCGCGTTCCAGGCTGATCCAGTCCCCAGGCCAGTTCGACCGCCCTCGGTAGCGCGCCGCCATCCATACAGCTCCCACTCTTTGCTCTTGCCCTCATCCTAGAACTGTGTACGCTACAAACACGAGTTTATGCCATACACAGTTCTCACTTGGAGGTCTCGATGTCAGGAACGATCCCCGCAATCTCGGTCCGCGGACTTCGCAAGCGCTACGGCGATCAACAGGTTCTGGGCGGACTCGACCTGTCGGTCCCGGCCGGATCGGTGTACGCGCTCCTCGGCGCGAACGGCGCCGGAAAGACAACGGCCGTAAGAATTCTCACCACCCTCATTCCATTCGACGCCGGCGAGGTCACTGTGGCCGGTCATTCGCTTCCCGGCGATCCACAGAACGTTCGCCGACGCATCAGCGTCACCGGGCAGTACGCGGCCGTCGACACACTGTTGACTGGCTCCGAGAACCTGACCCTCCTGGGCGAGCTGAATCACCTGGGCCGGAAGAACTCCCGTCGCCGTGCCGAGGAATTGCTCGACCAGTTCAACCTGACGGATTTCGGTGACAAGCGAGCGGGCGACTACTCGGGCGGCATGCTCAGACGACTCGACATCGCGATGAGCCTCGTTGCACGACCGGACGTCGTCTTTCTCGACGAACCCACCACCGGCCTGGACCCGCGAAGCCGCCACGAAATGTGGTCGATAGTTCGTGGTCTCACGGCTTCAGGTGTCACGATCTTCCTCACCACCCAATACCTCGACGAGGCAGACGAATTGGCCGACACCGTCGGTGTGCTCAGTGGCGGTCGTCTGGTCGCCGAGGGAACACCGGACGAACTCAAACGTCTGGTTCCGGGCGGCCATGTCGCGCTGCAATTCGAGAACCTCGCTCAACTCGATCTCGCCGCGGCGTCACTTCCGCAAGCACATTCGAATGCCGAGATTCTGACCCTGCACATCCCTTCCGACGGGACGGTGCCGTCGATCAAAGCCATCCTCGACTCGATTGACGACCCGTCGATCACTGTCGAGAAGTTCTCCGTTCACACTCCGGATCTGGACGACGTGTTCTTCGCACTCACCGGATCGGGCCAACCCGAGATTGCGAGCGTTCGATGACCTCCACCATGACAATCGACTCCTCGGTGATGCTTCGCCGAAATCTCAAACACGTTCTCCGCAGCCCTGATTCGATGATCACCGCGATAGCCCTGCCGGTCATGCTCATGCTGCTGTTCGTCTACGTCTTCGGCGGCGCTATCAATACCGGCACCGAGTACATCGACTATGTCGTGCCAGGCATCATTCTGCTGTGTGCCGGTTTCGGTGCCTCCACCACCGCCGTCAGCGTCTCGAGCGACATGAAGGACGGGATCATCGACCGTTTCCGGACGCTCGCGATCTCACCATCGTCCGTCCTGACCGGGCACGTACTGGCCAGCGTCGTCCGCAACGTCCTGACGACGGCGATCGTGATCGTCGTCGCTCTGATCATGGGATTTCGGCCCACCGGCGATCCGTTGCGCTGGCTCGGCGTCGCCGCCGTGATCGTCGCCTTCGTATTCGCCATGTCGTACCTCTCGACGGCATTGGGGCTCCTGGCCCAGAACCCGGAGGCAGCAAGCGGATTCACCTTCGCCATCATGTTCCTGCCCTACATCAGCACTGCCTTCGTACCGGCCGAGACCATGCCGTCCTGGCTGCAGGGGTTTGCCCGTCACCAGCCGGTGACCCCGATCATCGAGACGGTGCGCGGACTCCTGATGGGCACGCCGATCGGGAACAGTGCCGTGATCGCGCTCGCGTGGTGCGTGGGCATCGCCGCCGTGGGATTTGTGTGGTCGAACTGGCTTTACCGACGAAAGACGGCGCACTGACCACACAAGAAAGCCCCACACCTGACGGTGCGGGGCTGCTTGTGCTGTGCGCCTTTATTAACCGCGGGGGGTTAATAAAGGCGCACAGTGAATTACTTGGCTTCCAGCAGATCGATCACGAAGACCAAGGTCTTGCCGGAAAGCTGGTGCCCTGCACCGGCGGGGCCGTATGCCAGCTCCGGCGGAATGGTGAGCTGGCGACGTCCGCCGACCTTCATGCCCGGGATGCCGTCCTGCCAACCCTTGATCAGGCCACGAAGCGGGAACTGAATGGACTCGCCACGGCTCCAGGAAGAGTCGAACTCTTCACCGGACTCGAACTCGACACCGACGTAGTGAACGTCGACGGTGCCACCGGGAACGGCTTCGGCGCCTTCTCCGACAACCAGATCCTTGATGACCAGATCGGTCGGCGCGGGGCCTTCCTGGAACTCGATTACGGGCTTGCTACTCATGGGTCCTCCTCGTTGAGGCGAAAATTGTGGGCAGGGGCTAGCGGGTGGTTATATCCCGATAGTCACGCTCGGTGTAGCCGGTGTAAATCTGGCGCGGGCGGCCGATCTTCGTAGCCGGATCCTCGTGCATTTCACGCCAGTGCGCAATCCAGCCGGGCAGACGGCCCATGGCGAAGAGCACGGTGAACATGCGGGGCGGGAAGCCCATCGCGCGGTAGATCAGACCCGTGTAGAAGTCGACGTTCGGGTACAGCTTGCGCTCGATGAAGTAGTCGTCCGTGAGGGCGGCCTCTTCGAGCTGCATGGCGATATTGAGCAGTTCGTCGTCGCCGCCGAGCTTGCCGAGGATGTTGTGCGCGGTCTCGCGGACCAGCGCGGCGCGCGGGTCGTAGTTGCGGTAGACGCGGTGCCCGAAGCCCATGAGCTTCACGCCGTCTTCCTTGTTCTTGACCTTGCGGACGAACTCGGCTGCGGTGCTGCCGTTTGCCTTGATGTCGTCGAGCATCTCGAGCACGGCCTGGTTGGCGCCGCCGTGCAGCGGGCCCCACAGTGCGTTGATGCCGGCGGACACCGAGGTGAAGAGGTTCGCGTCGGAAGAGCCGACCATGCGCACGGTGGACGTGGAGCAGTTCTGCTCGTGGTCTGCGTGCAGGATGAGCAGCATGTCGAGTGCCTTGGCGATCTCGGGATCACCCTGGTACGGCTCGGCCGGGAAACCGAACGTCATGCGCATGAAGTTCTCGACCAGGTTCAGCGAGTTGTCCGGGTACAGGAACGGCTGTCCGACGGACTTCTTGTATGCGTAGGCCGCGATGGTCGGCAGCTTCGCGAGAAGGCGAATCGTGGAGAGTTCCACCTGTTCCGGATCCTCGGGATCCAGGGAATCCTGGTAGTACGCGGAGAGTGCGTTGACTGCGGAGGAAAGAACCGGCATCGGGTGTGCGTTGCGCGGGAATCCGTCGAAGAACCGCTTGAGGTCTTCGTGCAGAAGAGTGTGGCGACGGATGCGGTCCGTGAAGGACTCGAGCTGTGCATCGGTCGGGAGCTCACCGTAGATCAGCAGGTAGCTGACTTCGATGAAGGTGGACTTACCTGCCAACTGCTCGATGGGGTATCCGCGGTAGCGCAGGATTCCCTTCTCGCCGTCGATGTAGGTAATTGCGGAACTGGTGGATGCGGTGTTCACAAAGCCGGGGTCGAGGGTGGTGTACCCCGTATCGGCCAGCAGCTTTCCCAGTTCGATGCCGTCATTGCCCTCGGTTGCCCTGGCAATGGACATCGTGTGCTCACCACCGGGGTAAGTAAGCGTGGGCTTTGTGTCATTGTCAGCGGGCACGAAGGATCCCTCTCAAGCTCAAACCAACGAGTAACTACATACGATCAACTAGAAACTAGTCGCACCGAACACAACGCGCCCAGGGAGGGTCGCTCCACGGGGGTTTTGCACGTCGATCAGTGTCGGACATATACCCCGAAACTGCAACAGGTTTCAGAGCGCCGAAGTACTGTGCTCCAGCTCGCATTTCAGGATTCGCACATGGCCTTGATCTGGACTTTCCTTCTCGCGCAACGCCTCACAGATCCAGCCCCACCGCGCAAAATGTGCCGCCGAATCGAACGGTGTTCGGCAAATCGCGACTATCGAGACTTCGCAGCCGTTTGTTACAGCCTCCCACTATCTGGGATACGGATCACAGTACCCAGCGCTGGATCCCAAGATCACAGAGCACGATCCTCCGGATCAAAGTGCACGGATCCCCCACACGCCGGACCACGTTTCGCCTGGGCCGAGAATCAACATGTCGATTCCCGAGTTGAAGGCGTCCGGTGGGCATGTCATCGGTTCGAGCGCCAGAGCACGACCGCGGTCGGGATAGCCCTTACCGTTTGCGGGATCCGCGATGAAGGCCTGAATCCACGGAAACTCGCGCGTCGTCCACAGTGCGGTCCCGGTCCCGTCCGGCGCAAGCAATTCGTGCTGTGTGCGGCCACTACCGTCGACCACGTCCAATGCACTGAACGGCGTGTCCAGCTGCACACCTTCGAGTGGGCGCGGGGTCCGGAAATCGAAATCCGTGCCCTCGACGGCCTGCGAATACGCGTTCGGCAGCATCCGCTCCGGATCGATCGGCAATCGTGTTCCCGCTGCCAGGTGCAGTGAGCACTCGTCGAGTGGGACATCACCGACGCGGATGAACGGGTGCGTGCCAAGTCCGAAGGGCGACGGAGTGGCGCCCTTGTTGGTCGCGGTGTGGGTGACCGTCAATCCTGTTTCGTCCACTGCGTAGACGATCGACAGCGCAAGCGGATACGGCCAGCCCTTGTGCAGGCCGACGTCCACCGACAGTTCGACGCGATCGAAGGTGTGATCGACGAGGTTCCAATTGCGACGACGCACAAACCCGTGGCTGGCGTTGTTCAGGACCGGTTCGGTGATCTCGAGTTGATGCTCGATACCGTCGAACATGAAGTGCCCGTCCCGAATCCGATTGGGCCATGGCGCCAGGACCAAACCGGCCGACAGCGGCGGCTTCGATCCGAGTTCCCAGGTTTCGGTGAGCGCACGTTTGCCGGACGGCCCCTCGTGATCAAGCAATCGCAAACCTGCACCGGCTGCCGCGATTTCGGCGCGATAACCTCCACCACGGATCTCGAAGCCGCCCTTGCCCGTGCTGTGCGGTTGCGTCATGGAATCAGTTTCCCCCACAAACCGCCCACATACTAGGACGTCAGACGGCGCGTCCCACCCTGTAAGCGACGAATGTCGGGAACATGATCGCCGACACGACAACGCCGATTACCACCAAAACGCCGCCGCCTGCCGCCGCCACCCCCGTTCCGAACAGGAAGGCAGCAGCGCCGTGCACCACGTCGCCGATACGCGGACCACCCGCCACAACCACGATGAAGACACCTTGCAGTCGACCACGCATGTCGTCCGTCGCGACCTGCTGGAGCATCGTGCTGCGGAACGCCGCTGAAATCATGTCGACGGCGCCACCGACCGCGAGGAACGCGACCGCCACCCAGAGCAGAAGCACGCTGGATCCGGGACTGGCGTAGTACACGGCCACACCGAAACCGACCATCGACAGTCCCCACAACGCGATGCAGATCAAGACAGCACGCCCCTGGTACTCCACCCGCGGTAGCCAGCCCGAGAACACGCCGCCCAGAACGGCTCCCGCCGACATCGCGGCGAACAACAGTCCGAGGGCAAAGCCGCCGGTGACGGGATCACCGAACGATTCGTGCGCGATTTCCGGGAACAGTGCCCGCGACATCCCGAACACCATCGCGATGATGTCGACGACAAACGAAGCGAGCAGCACCTTCTGCGTGGCCAGATAGGCAAAGCCGCCAAGGACCTCGCTCAGACCGGCCCGTCGCGACGTGCCTGTCGGCGGAATCGCCGGCAACTTCCACACCGCCCACAGTGTGGCGAGCAGGAAGATCGAGTCGAGCAGGTACAGCAATTGCAGCCCAGCAGTCGGAATGAGCACTCCGGCAAGCATCGGACCAGCGATCGCGCCGAACTGCACAACCGTCATGTTCAGCGAGTTCGCAGCAGGCAGCTGCCTACCCGGTATCAACCTCGGAATGATCGCCGCGCGTGTCGGCTGATTGACCGCAAAAAACGCTTGCTGCACGGAGAAAAGCACAAGCACGAGCCACACGTTGTTCACACCGAGCGCCGCCTGTATCCACAGCAGCACCGACGTGACGCCGAGTCCGATCGACGTGATCATCAGGAGCCGTCGCCGATCCATCACGTCGGCGAGGGCACCGCCCCACAACCCGAAAACGATCAGCGGGACGAGACCGAAGATTCCGGTCAGACCGACATAGGCCGAACTGCGCGTGATCTCGTACACCTGTTGCGGAACAGCCACAACACTGAGCTGGGCGCCGATAACGGTGACGATGCCGGCGGTCCACAGGCGGCGGTAGTCGAGATTTTCGAGCGGAGTCGTGTCCGCGAGAACCCGCCTCACGGTTGGAGACGAACTGCGGACCACTGACCGTCGACGACGGTGGTGCGGACCCGATTGTGCATACGGTTGGCGCGGCCCTGCCAGAACTCGACGGACTCCGGCCGGATCAGAATCCCGCCCCAGTGCGGCGGCACGGGAATCTCTCCGTCGATGCCGAAGCGTGCGGCCACCTCACGGAGTTGTTCGTCCAAGACGGCGCGTGATTCGACGGGCTGCGACTGATGGGACGCCCACGCTCCGAGCTGCGATCCTCGCGGACGGGTTCGCCAATACTCCTGCGTCACTTGCGGACTCACATGCTCGACTGCACCTCGAACAGTGACCTGGCGAGCCAGGGTCAGCCAGGTGAAATTGGCCGACGCATACGGATGGGCGTCGAGTTGCCTGGCCTTGTCCGAACCGTAATTGGTGAAGAAGAGGACCCCCTCCTCGGAGAGCCCCTTGCACAACACGGTCCGCGACGCGGGGTGACCGTCCTCGCCGAGAGTCGAAAGCGTCATCGCATTCGGTTCCGGCGCATCCGCCTCGACGGCATCCAACAGCCACTGACGCATCAGCGGCAACCAACCGTCGGCAACCTGACTCACGTCCAACTCGACGCGCATCCGATCGTGCACGGCCTCCGATTCACTGCCTGGTTGCGGGTACCCCACACGCATCGCAGCGAGTTCACTGTTCACCACCACCGGGTCCTGACGTTCCTTCGACACAGCCCAGAACGCTACTCCCGGGTACCAACCGGCCACCGACTACTCGGGACGCGCTAAAGTTTGCCGTGGCTAGACCCGATCCGAACCGCGAGCCGCACCAGCGACAGCAGCCGAATCGGGACCAGACGATTGCGCAGTACGAAACACGGTGCGTGCTCATCCCTGCGAGCACCGAGGCGCAGTCACGGAAGCTGAGGCAGTGCGACTGAAGACCTGGCGCACTCGAACGAGGAGAGTCCACGAGAATGGCAGCGAGCGCAGCAATACCGGACGATTTTGTGAGCGGACTCGAAGGCGTCGTAGCCTTCACCAGCGATATCGCCGAACCTGACAAGGACGGCGGCGCACTGCGTTACCGCGGCGTCGACATCGAAGACCTGGTCGGCCAGAAGGTGACCTTCGGCAACGTCTGGGCACTGCTCGTCGACGGCCGTTTCGGCCCCGGCCTGCCGCCGGCCGAGCCGTTCCCCCTCCCCATCCACACCGGTGACGTCCGTGTCGACGTCCAGGCCGGACTTGCGATGCTGGCCCCCATCTGGGGTTACGAGCCGCTCCTCGACATCGACGACGACACCGCTCGCGATCAGCTCGCCCGCGCGTCCGTCATGGCCCTGTCTTACGTCGCGCAGTCCGCTCGCGGCATCTACCAGCCGGCAGTTCCGCAGAAGCGCATCGACGAGGCCAAGACGGTCACCGAACGCTTCATGGTCCGATGGAAGGGTGAGCCCGATCCCGCGCACGTCGAGGCAATCGACGCGTACTGGGTTTCGGCAGCCGAGCACGGCATGAACGCGTCCACCTTTACGGCCCGCGTCATCGCGTCCACCGGCGCCGACGTCGCCGCTTCACTGTCCGGCGCCATCGGCGCGATGTCCGGCCCGCTGCACGGCGGCGCACCGGCCCGCGTGCTCCCGATGATCGAAGAGACCGAGAAGACCGGCGACGCCCGCGCACTGGTCAAGGGAATCCTCGACCGCAAGGAAAAGCTGATGGGCTTCGGGCACCGCGTCTACCGCGCCGAAGATCCCCGCGCCCGCGTGCTCCGCGCTACCGCGAAGCGCCTCAATGCTCCCCGCTACGAAGCTGCCGCAGCTCTCGAGCAGGCAGCGCTGGCAGAACTGCGTGAGCGTCGTCCCGATCGCGCGATCGAGACCAACGTCGAGTTCTGGGCTGCCGTCATCCTGGACTTCGCCGAGGTTCCCGCGCACATGATGCCTGCCATGTTCACGTGTGGCCGCACCGCTGGTTGGTGTGCGCACATCCTCGAGCAGAAGCGCCTCGGCAAACTGGTTCGCCCGGCAGCCATCTACACCGGCCCGGCACCGCGTACTCCCGAGTCCGTCGAGGGCTGGGATCAGATCAGCCACTCGTAAGTTTCTCCGCAGCACAATTCAACCGGCCGGGTACCTCGCTACGAGGTACCCGGCCGGTTGAATTATGTCGAGTTGCTGCCTAGGACAATGAACGTCCATCCTTCACGGCCGGAATCTGCTGGAACAGAACGTTGTTCCACGTCCGTGGTCGCCATGTAGATCGGCAACGAACACGGGAGTTACCCGTGGTGCCGCCCCTCATCGGCGGCCTCTGCGACCCCAGAATTCGCCGACTTTCTTCGCTCGGCGTCCGCTCCCCGGAGGTGTCGGGCACGTCCTTGACTAAGACCACGAGTTTCATGCCCCCCTCATTCCGATGCCGGCGAACACTCAGAATTCCCCGGTCGCATTTCCCTCGGTGAGTCCCCAGCGGAGCAAGATCGACGTAAGGGCGCCTGATTCCCGCAGGCCTGAGACGTACTGGTTGAGTGCCGCCCCGAGCTGGGTGTTCGACTTCGTGAACGGCAGATTGACGAGCGTCATCTTGGTCAACTCTTCAAACTTCGGATCAGATTTTTGAAGGTGGAGGTCCGTTTTCACATCGAGTCCGTTCGCTGCAGCGGCCTGCGCCAACTGTGTACTGTCGCCATAGGCTGCTTGGA
This sequence comes from Rhodococcus sp. ACPA4, assembly GCF_002300185.1. Lineage (NCBI taxonomy): Bacteria > Bacillati > Actinomycetota > Actinomycetes > Mycobacteriales > Nocardiaceae > Rhodococcus > Rhodococcus sp. ACPA4. Next base: position 737,101 of record NZ_NSDY01000002.1, on the reverse strand, counting down.
TACGACCAACCACCATGTCTTGTACGGCGGCATCGACGGTCTGATAGGAGCTGACATTGTCTTTGCCGAACTCCGCTTCAAGTTTTTCCTGGTACAGCGAGCCACCTTCGACTCCAATCTTTACGCCATCCATCTCGGCGATTGTCGATATCCCTTTGTTCGAGAGAATCGCAGGGGGATTGAAGACGGTCGGCTCGTCAAGCTGGCCGATGGTTTCTCCGCGTTCTTCCGTGATGCCCCAGCCTCCCGCGCCGATATCCATCTTCCCTCCGCTCATCGCGGCGACCGCAGCCGCGCCGGTGACACGGTTGAATTTCAGCGGAAGGCACGCAGCGTCGGCGAAACCCTCGAGAATGTCGACTTCGAGCCCCTCTGCGTCACTCGAGTTGGGGTCGATGTTGATCATCGGAGGATTGTTGACAGCCGCGACGGAAATGACACCGTCCCGCACCGTCGGGAATGTCCATTCAGGCGTGCAGTCGGCCCGAACCGCCGGTGCTGCTGATGCGCACGCCGACACTGCCGCGATCAGACCAGCACTCAAGACGCCTGCAACGGCTTTGCGCGATATCCGATGCCTGCGGGTGCGGGAAGTTGGGTCAGTCATGAGATGGTCCTTTCCTAAGGTGCTACGAAACGGTGTGTGATCTGAGGGAAGCTTCCGGCGGCGCTTTCGGAGTTCCAGGCAGCACAGGCAGTTGCCCGCCAACCGGAGACCCTCGTCTCCTCGACTTGCGCCCGCGTGTACTGGTTATCCGGCCGATCAGGCTTTCGAGTAACAGGCTGACGATCAAATACATGGCTGCGCCAACGAGAAGGTAACGGCCGACAGTGAATTCGACGACACCATCTGTGTACGCAACGGACATGAGTTCAGGAACGCCGACGCTGTAAGCGACGCTTGTTCCCTGAAACACCAGGATGAGAAATCCCACGAGCGGTGCGAGCGCGATCCGCAGTGCTTGTCTCCCGGTGACAAACCAGAGCGTTTGTATCGTTCCCAGTCCGACCGCACGTGCGGCTTCTGTTTGACCAGCCGGAATGGCGACGAGCGACGACCGAAATGTCTCTGCTGTGTACGAAGCAGTCGTATAAGTGAGCGCGACTACCACTGCCAGAAACGGCGGAAGGACGAATCCGACCTTCGGCAAGCCGAACGCGACGAAGTACACCACAACCAGCGCGGGGAAGCCGCGCCCGATTTCCGTGATGACCCAGAGCACTCCTCCGGCCCACCTCGGCAGGAGATACATTCCGAACCCCAGGACGGCTCCCAGCGGAAAGCCGATGATCGCGATGAAAAACGTCAGCTGCAGGCTCACCCACAGAGCTGGGAGCATTGCTTCGATGATTTGCATGTTCACACTCCCTAAACCGTTGCTCTGGCCGGCCGGCTGCCGAACCGCGACGTGACGCCCACGACGGAACTCAGCACCAGATAGATCGAACCGACGATGAGATAAACGACCATGCCGTCGCCGCTCATCTGAACGGCGGACGCAGCGTAGTTCGTGAGTTCGACGACGCCGATGAGCGAGGCGAGTGACGACTCCTTCAGAACGCTGATCACGATCGAACTCGCGTTCCCGATCATCAGGCGCACAGAGCTCGGGATGACGATGAGCCGCATGGCCTGCACCTTGCTCAGGCCGAGAGCGGTCGCGGCTTCCGAGACTCCGCCCGCTACAGATTCGATGGAGCTCCGATAGACCTCCGCCATATATGCGGTGTACACCAGCCCCAACGCCACGATTGCCGCAAGGGTCGGGGTCATGCCGTTCACGGCAATGCCGAAGTACAACAGGAACATCCACGACAATGGAGGGACGCCTCGCAACACACGGATGTACACGATCGCCACCCAGCGCAAGACTCGTCTCCGCGACATTCTGAAGTACGCGACGAGTACGGCTAGTACGAGCGCGATTCCGAGCGATACGCTCCAGACCAGCAGGGTTTGGATCAGCGCCCTTATGATGCCTTCGATCGTCATCTGGCCACCTACCCGGTCACAGCATTCAGGAAGCGGCGGGTGCGTTCGTGCTGAGGTTCGCTGAGGACCTCGTGCACCGAACCCTCTTCGACCACACCTCCGTCGGCCAGAAACGCAACCTTCGTAGCGACTTTCCTGACGAAATCGAGTTCGTGGGTCACGAGCACCATCGTCACGCCGCTCTCTGCCAGCTCCGAAACCACCGACCGCACTTCGATGCGCAGCTCCGGGTCGATGGCCGAGGTGGGCTCGTCAAGGAGAAGGACTTTCGGATCGAGTGCGAGTGCGCGGGCGATCGCGACGCGCTGTTGCATGCCTCCTGAGAGTTCGGAAGGCATTCGGCGCATCGCGTCCTTCAGTCCGACTCGCGTCAGCAGGTCCACCGCTCGAGCCTCTGCCTCGGCGCGGCTACGCTTGAGCCCCCGTACTTGGGCGAGCACCACGTTTTCGAGCGCATTCATATTCGGGAAGAGATTGAAGTGCTGAAACACCATCCCCAGGGACCTGCGAAGCACAATGAGCTCACGCGCGTTCAACAGCGTCCGCTCTTTGAAGAGCGTTTGGCCGGCAAGCTGAACTTCGCCCGAGGAAGGGACCTCGAGTAGGTTCATGCACCTCAGAAGGGTGCTCTTGCCGGTTCCACTCGGACCGATGAGTCCAAGAATTTCGCCCCGGCTCACCGAGAGGGTTACATCCGAGAACAGGGTCCGTTCTCCGAAGGCCTTTCCCACTCCGTGAACAGAGAGCGAATTGCGTCGAAGTTGAACTTCCGCTTCACTGAGCCCCGCGGCATCTCGGAGCGTTCCGACACCGATATCGATACTCAGGGTGTCGGCTGCAATGGGGGTGTTCTGTTGACTCATTGTGCATATCTCCTTCGATATGGCTCGTTCACGGCAGCCGACGGGTAAATGACGGACCCCACACGGCTCGGGATTCTCAGATCACCATCTGCTCGCGTATTCCGGCTGCGCCATCAGCAAAGCGATCGGGGCGCATGCTCACCGGGACCGTCGAGTTGTCACCGTTGATCACTGCTTCTGCGACGACTCGTCCCACTGCGGGCGCGAGCATCATTCCGCGCCCGTTCATGCCGCAGGCCAGAACGAGCCCCGGCAACCCGCCGATTGCGCCCAGAAGCAACTGCTGATCCGGTGTGACGTCGTAGGTGCCTGTCACCATGACCGGAAACCGCACGAACGAGAGCGTCTCGACCAATCGGCTTCCCTTGGCAACCACTTTCGCCCGCATTGCGGCTTCAGTCGTATCAGCGCCCTCGTCGAGCGGGGACAAGTCAGATGCGAGAACGCTGCCGTCTGCCAGATGTTTCACCGCGAAGTGCTCGTCCGTGAACACCACGAGCGGCTCGATTAGACGGTCTCCGATCGGGTTACTGTAAAAAATGTGTCGCGGTTCAGCGGTCAGCGGGATATCGACGCCGAGTGTCGCGAGCAACGTGGCGCTCTTCACTCCGGCCGCGATGACTACTTTTGGAACGGAGACAGTCTCTCCAGATGCCAAATGCAGCTTCCATTCGTCAGAGACTCTCTCAATGCGCTCAACTGCCGCGATGAGCACTTCCGCTCCGGCCCGAACTGCGCCGTCAGCAAAGCCGGCCACCGGTGCGCCAGGACTGTTCAAATACCCGTCAGAACCGTTGAAGGACCCGCCAAGGATCTGATCAACGGCAAGACCCGGAATCATCTCCCCGAGCTCTTCGGGCGTCAGCATTTTTGCGTCGACCCCTTGCGCACGTTGTGAATCAACCGTCGCGCGCAACGCTTCAAGCGTCTCCGGCTTCGATGCGACGAATGCATACCCGCAGTGGACGAGCTCAGGATCCTTTGACGCGCCGGTTCTTTCTACGAAATCCTCGTAGAAATCCTGCGCCTCCGTTGCGAGCGTGAACGTGTCCGGATTCGCCCACTGTGTACGAACACCACCCGGCTGAATCGCGGTCATGCCGGATCCCACGCCGACACTGTCCAACACGAGCACTCGGACGCCTTGCCGGCTGAGATGCCAGGCCGTCGACATGCCGGTCACTCCAGCACCGATAATGGCAACTTCTGGTCGAATCCCTGTGGTGGTCATGTGCGTTACTCCTTGTCAATGCTGAGTGAGGTGTCGCCGAGGCCGCATTCGACCTCGACCTCGATGAGCGCACCTGGAGGGATGAGCCGATGCACGTAAAGCGTGGTGTTGGCTGGTCGCGCAAGTGCAAATACCTCGCTGTGTGCCCGGGATGCCTCCTCCCAGGAGGCCTCTGGCGCCAGGTAGAGCCGCGTGATCAGCGTCCGTTCTGCGCTTCCTCCGAGTTGTGCAGCGGAGGAGAGCGCAGCTTCAATTGCCATCCGAGTTTGTGTGTACGTGTCAATGTCGCCGAGGTTGGTTCCATCCGGCGCTGAGGGAGCCGTGCCACTGACGATCACGCGGTCTCCGCTGCGCACCGCGCGACAGTAGCCGGCGAAATCCTCGAACATGCTTCCAGTTGCGTATCGCTCAATGTTTGCCATGGTTTTTCCCTGTTCAGCCGAAACTTGTTGCGTCGCTCGGAAATACCCGATCGACGCCGGTCAATAGCTCACCCTCTCTCACGCCAATCCCTCTCCCTGTACCGAGCGCAACGCGTCACTCAACTTCTCGATGTCGCGGCTCGCGGAGTAGGCGTGGAGCGACAACCGGAGCCGCTGTCCCCGCGGCGAGGTGCCAATCCCCCGAGCTGCAAGCTGTGCAGCGATCGCATCGGGATCATTCGCGAGAACCGCGACTTCCGGGCCACGAAGCGCGGGGTCCGAGGGGTAGTCGATGCGGAATCCGAGCTGGGAGAGCTCATCAGCGAGCTGCTCTCGCAGTTCTACGATGTGGCTCCAGCTCTCTGCGGGGTCAATCTGACTGATCATCTCGAACCCCGCGATCCCGGCGTAGGCCGAGGGAATCGGATACGTGCCAGTTTCGAAGCGGCGTGCATTCCTCGGGTAGTCGACTCGTTCAGCGTCGAAGCCGAACGGGTTTACGCGACCAAACCAGCCAGTGAGTTGAGCATCTCGTTCGACAACGTCGCATTCACGCACGTAGAGCATCGCAATTCCAGGAAGCCCGAGCAGGTACTTGAGGTTCCCCGTGACGAGAAAGTCGCATGCGAGATCCTTCGCAGAGAATGGGACGACTCCCGCGCCTTGATAGGCATCGACGAATACCAATGCACCTACCGAGTGTGCGTGGGCGATGACCTTCTCGATTTCCGGCCGCGTACCGTTTATGTAACTGACCAGCGGTATGGACACCAGTTTCGTACGTTCGGTAATCAGCGGTATCCAGCTTTCGGCATGAAGTGCGGCTTCGACCCCTGCCACGTTCACGACGTCAATCGGTTCGCGCTGAGCCCGCCACACGTTCCCCACCGAGGGGAATTCGAGATCAGAAGTCACCAACTGATTTCTGTCTGAATCCCAATTCAACGAAGACACCGCTTGGAAGGCCCCTTCGGAGGCACACGACAGCACAGCGACATTCTCGCTATCGACGCCAAGGTGCCGCCCAGCGAGCCGACGATAGTCTTCAACCTTCCGCACCCACAGGCCCCACGGCGCTGGCTCACTTAGCAGGCCGGCAGTCATACGCTGCATCGTATGCGCGAGGTGGTCCGATAGAGCACCCTGGCTGCAACTTGCAAAATGCGGGGATTCCTCGAGCGCAGGGAACTGCGCACGGAACTGCTCCGGCGATAGCGGGGAGCTAACGGGACTCAGCATGAATACTCTCCTCAGACGTCTCGATGCGGTCGCCCGGGAATCTCGGAGCGGGTCCATGTCGACCCTCGGCGCGACCAATGCTCGCCATTCGCGTTGTTGATGACACCAACGTCTCCTTTGGACTGGATGGTGATCACCGCCACACAATCCGGCGCGCGGTTGCTATTAAGTCACCAACTATGGTTCGTGTCAAGGACCATAATTGGCATTGTGTATGATCCAGACAAATACGGAGGTTGAGCCATCGCTGACAGCACCATCCGCAGTCATGCGCCCCAAGCCGGCGCATCGGCGCTCGTGCACCATTTCGCACGCGCGATCAGTCAGGGTGAAATGCGCCCCGGCGATCGCTTCCCCTCAGAACGTGCGCTTTCCGAACGCTTCGGGCTGAGCCGGCAGTCGGTGCGGAAAGCGATTCGGACACTCGCGGACGCCGACGTCGTCACGATCACTTCGGGTCAGGGCGCAGGGAGCGGCACCCACGTCCGATCGAGCATCGTGCCAGTTGACCTGATAGCTCCGAACCGCGAGCTTCCGAACTTCAGCGACGTTGCGCGAGTGCTCGAAGCTCGGCGTCTCTTCGAGCCCCCAGTCGCCCTTTTCGCAAGCATCCGGATGGATGAGCGCGACTACGATGCCATCCACGACGTTCTTGCCATGCAACGAAGCGCCAACAATCTCGAGAGCATTCGAAGCCTGGACATTCGTTTTCACCTCGCCATCGCCAACGCGACGCACAATAGTGTGATCTACCAGCAGATGGAGAGCCTCATGCAGGAACTGGAGATCGCTCGGCACGTGATCCCGGTGCAATCCCCCGAGAACGAGATCCAACAGACGCTCGAAATCCATACGGAAACGCTCGCAGCCATCAGCTCTGGCGACCCCAACCGGATTGCCGAGACGATGTCCGTCCACTTGAGCATGATGGAGGATGCGTGGGAACGCGCGAGCGGGCGCAAGCTCTCCGGCTACTCGCGGCAACTTCGATTCACCTTGGGTGCCGACACCTCGACCTCGGCATGGCCCTCGTCTTCGTAATGGGGATGCCCTCCCATACATAGTGTGCGACTGCGCGGTCCCGAGGCTCGAAGCTACATTCATGTCACACATATAGAAATCGCCGTAGATGTCACTCCGGGACGTTGATGGCATTGTCCTCGACGAATGACAGAGCTATCGACAGCACGTGAACACTGATCAAGGTGCAGCACTTCGATATTGACCCCTGACCGCCGATCCTGCCTGATGGGCGTTTCCCGCAACACGGTCCGCTCGGCGCTGGCTGCCGACGGACCACCGAAATATCAACGCGCCAAATCTGGTTCGATCGTCTACGTCGCCGAACCCCGCATTCGGGAGTTGCTCCACGAGTTTCCGACAATGCCCACAACGGTGATTGCAGAACTCATCGACTGGGACCGCTCAATCCGCGCCTGCCAGGGCGGGCATTGTTCGTTTGTTCTACTGCAGCTCAATGGGTTTCACACCTTGCGATGCCCACCATGCAGGACGATTGGAAGCGGAATTGATCAAGCTCGGGCGGCACCCGCTGCTCGTCGTCGACGAGGTCGGTTTCACCCCGTTCGAAGCGGAGGCAGCGAACTGGGGGTACCTCCCTGCACGAAGTGCTTGGGGGCGCCTTCCAATTGGTCTCGAGCCGGTACGGACGGGCCAGGTTGATCATCACGTCGAACAAACCGTTCAGCAGATGGGGCGAGGCATTCGGCGACGACGTCGTGGCCGCGGCGATGATCGACAGACTGTCCCATCACGCAGATGTCATTTCCCTCAAAAGCGACAGCGCCTCGAGGATCGTGATCTCAGCCGTCCGATGACCGATCAGACCACCGGGACCTGATCGCATCAACGCATGCAGGGGCCAATTTTCAAATGCCGGAAAGGGATCAAAATTCAGGTTCTGGCCCACTTTCCGTGACAGCTCTGGCTCCGATGTCGAGGCGATTGTCGGCGCTGGCGTAGCGCACGGAGTTGACGGTGAGCGCCGACACGGCGTCGGAGTGACTCAGCGTGCTTTTCGAGTACATCTGGCTACTCCCTGAAGAAGGATACCTAGATTCGGTGTTCAACTTTCGGGGTCCAGTCCACTGTTGCGTGACTACTTCCCGAAGGGGACGGACCTCGCCATCCACTCGCCGGAGCATCTGCTGGCCGTCGAGAACGAACTGAACAGCCGTCACAGGGCCGCCCTCCAAGACCGTTGTCCGACAGAGCTGTTCACGGCTCTACTAGAGTCACAGAATCCATCGGTGTTGCCACGACGTGAGCTGCCCAAGCAAGATCGCCGTCAGGAGAACTCCGTAGAAGCAGTTCGCGGACCGAGCTGATCGGCTACTACAGCTGCGTCGCGCTTGATGCCGTATTGTCCGCAGCGCGCTCGGGTCTCTCCCTGGTGCGTCATGTCAATGCGCTTTCAAGCTGGGTTAGAACTGTCCGTATTGGCCGACCGTGGTCGAGACCGCCAGCCAATACGTCGCCGTATCAGTAACTTCAACTGCCGGGAACTGTCCGGCGTGCGCACACGGATGTGGGCGATAGACCGACGCGGGAGAGCTCATGTTCGCGGTGGGTGAAGTCGGCAGGCATCCGCGGCGAGCGGGTGCACATGATGTTGTTGGGCATGGGCGGATTTCGGCTGGTTATCAGCCGATGTGTTTAGCGTCCAAATACCGTTCCACCGTTAAGATGAATAACCTGCCCGTTGACCAGGCCCCCTGCCTCGCTGCAAAGCCAGAGGATCGCTGCACCGACATCGGCGCCACGACCGAGCCTGCCGATCGGAATCTGACGGATCATCCTCTCCAGCGCAGGGTCGTCAACATCACCGAGGCCCTCCATCATCCCCAACGCCAACGCATTCGCGGTTACTCCGCGCGAACCACACTCGACACTGAGGTGTCGAATCAACGCTTCCGAACCTGCTTTGGCGGCACCGTACGCCGAGACCCCGATGGAAAGACCTCGCGTTGATGCACCCGAGGATATCTGAATGATGCGGCCCCACTCGTTCGCGAGTTGACCAGGGAGTACCGCCTGGACGACTCGCATCATCGCAGACAGGTTGAGGTCGATCTGCCGCTGCCAATCCGCCTCCGGCATGTCGACAAATTGATTCGGGCGTGCGCCAATGTCAGGGATGCCCGCATTGTGAACAAGAATATCGACGGAGGCCCCGTCGTCGGCCAGCGCAGTTATCGCCTGCTCCACTGCGGCGGCGTCTGTCACGTCAAACACCGACGAAAATGCCGATCCTCCGCTGGCGATGATGGCATCGGCGACCGACTGAGCCCTGTCGGCGTGTAAATCGTTCACTATGACTGTTGCTCCGCAGGCTCCGAGAACACGGGCGATACCTTCTCCTACCCCTCGGCCCGAACCGGTCACCAAAGCAGTGCGCCCATCGAGTCGAAATTGCTCCACACTCAGGTCCATAATGTCCTCTCGGTCGGGTCAGCTGATTACGACATACTCGTCCCGCAACTGAACGACCAGACGCGCCATCTCGAAGAACGAGATATCGCATCAGGGACTCGCATCAACATGTGCGCCTGCACTGCGTCTGCCCAAACGGGTTAAACCCGTGGCAACGGTCCCGATGGGCCTTGACCCGCGCCCCACGTGCGGGTCAACGCCCCTCAGCCCTGCTCCATCTCGATAGTCGAGATGCACCGACTCTCCAGCCACAGCCTTTGGCTTACTGATTCGAGTACGGCTCACTGCCACACGACAAAGAGGGACCTTCATGGACGAATTCGAAGGCAAAGTTGCACTGATCGCCGGAGCCACACGAGACCAAGGGCGGCCTCACGCAGTGTCTTTTGCCGAAGAGGTGCCGACATCATCATTGTCGATCGGTGCGAAAACCGTGAGACCGTCACGTACCCGATGGCAACAGTCGAGGACCTCGACTGACACCATCAACCCTGCACCAGAGAGCTGGCTGGAAATTGAGTAACTCCGCCACTGAGATAACGAACCTCTTGTACCGATACGCCGAGAACATCGACCGGGGTCGACTCGAAGAAGCCGCGGCGCTATTCCGGCACGCGACCATACGTACCCGTAGCGGCGACGCACTCGACGAGTCCGGCCTGCTGAACCTGTGGCGTACCAACATAAAGATCCATGCCGACGGTACGCCGCGCACCAAACATGTCATCACCAATCCCATCCTCGAGATCGACGACGAGGCCGGGCGTGCGACGTGCCGTTCCTATTACACTGTGCTGCAAGCAACTTCGGCACTGCCGCTGCAGGTAGTCGCCGCCGGGCGGTACCACGACGAGTTCGAGCGCACAGGCGGGATATGGCGTTTCACGTCCCGCGACTACTCGCTGCTCGATTTGGTCGGCGATTTCAGCGGCCATCTCATGACCGCACCGGCAAACCCGGAAGGGCACGAAGGTGGCTCGCTATGACACAAAACAAGGCGATCGAACCGTTCATGCAAATTGGGTATCTCGTGTCGAACCTGGACGAAGCGGTACACGCCTGGTTCGAAGAGAGCGGTGTCGGACCATGGCAGATCTATCGCAACCTCGACATGGCAGGCAACCATCGCGGTCAAGATATCGACATCGTCATCAACGCGGCCTTCGCGTACTCGGGAAGCACTCAGGTCGAGTTGATCGAGGTACTCAGCGAAGGTCCCTCGCCCTACCACAATGCCGACGGTACGAAATTTATCGGCTTGCATCATGTTGCGCGATTGACCGACGACTTGGATGCGGAGTTGGCCCAAGCCACCGAGCGTGGATTGTCCGTGGTTTTCACCGGGGCTACGTCATCCACGAGCGTGGCCTACATCGAGTCCGCGGCTATGCCGGGCACGATCATCGAGTACATCAAGAATCCGAGCATGCCGGCGATGCTGGCCGAGGGCGTGGAGTTCACTCGAAACTGGAATGGCCTCAATCTGATTCGCTGAATGTAGGAACACTTCCCCTGGACGACGGTTCTCATTTATTGGGAGCGCGATGCTCTCTGCGTGTCAACGGCATCTGAAAATTCAGATGCCGTTGACATTCCAGATCGCATAGCAAAGGAACAAGTTTTCGCCATCCGGCTTGTACTCGAGCTTTTGTTTCATGCGTGGTGGGGTCTCATTTTGCGGACCCACGAAGCGTTTCGACACTCGCCGCAGCACCTCGACCGTCCACTACGACACCGCAGCCGTCTAAACTAACCCGGCAAAGGTTCCTCGACGTTTAGGACGCACTGACCAATGGCTGACGCTACCGCCCCGATCATCCCCGCCGATCTCAAGCCCGCTGACGGACGCTTCGGCTGCGGTCCTTCCAAGGTTCGCCCCGAGCAGCTGCAGTCCCTGGTCGACGTGGGCGCTTCGGTCTTCGGCACCAGCCACCGCCAGAAGCCGGTCAAGAACGTTGTCGCCAGCGTTCGTTCCGGTCTCGCCGACCTGTTCTCCCTCCCCGAGGGATACGAGGTTGTCCTCGGCAACGGCGGAACCACCGCGTTCTGGGATGCCGCTGCATTCGGCCTCATCCGCGAGAAGTCGCTGCACCTGACCAACGGCGAGTTCAGCTCCAAGTTCGCTTCGGTCGCCAAGGCCAACCCGTTCATCGGTGACCCGATCGTCGTCTCCGCTGATCCGGGCAGCGCACCGGCACCGGTCTCCGACCCGTCTGTCGACCTCATCGGCTGGGCACACAACGAGACCTCGACCGGTGTTGCGATCCCCGTCTCCCGCCCCGCCGGTTCTGAGAACGCCCTGATCGCCATCGACGCCACCTCGGGCGCCGGCGGACTGCCCGTCAACGTCGCTGATTCGGACATCTACTACTTCGCTCCGCAGAAGTGCTTTGCATCGGACGGTGGGCTGTGGATCGCACTGATGAGCCCGGCCGCCCTCGAGCGTGTCGCAGAGATCAAGGATTCGGGACGCTGGACCCCCGACTTCCTGTCCTTACCCATCGCCGTGGACAACAGCTCCAAGGATCAGACGTACAACACTCCGGCACTGGCAACGCTGCTGCTCTTCGCCAACCAGATCGAGTGGATGAACAGCAACGGAGGCCTCGACTGGGCCACCGCACGCACCGCCGACTCGTCCTCACGCCTGTACAACTGGGCCGAGGCCAGCGAGTTCGCAACGCCGTTCGTCGCTGATCCGGCACACCGCTCGCAGGTTGTCGGCACCATCGACTTCAACGACGACGTCGACGCAGCCGAGGTTGCAAAGATCCTGCGCGCCAACGGAATTGTCGACACCGAGCCGTACCGCAAGCTCGGCCGCAACCAGTTGCGCGTCGGCATGTTCCCGGCCATCGACCCCGAAGATGTCACCGCTCTCACCAAGAGTATCGACTGGGTCGTCTCGCAGCTCGGCTGAGCCACGCCTGTAGTTCTCGTATCACGCCGCCGGCCTCGACTCCATCCGCGAGTCGAGGCCGGCGGCGTGATTGCGTTGATATCCGTACGCGACCGGTCTGCCGGGAGTGTCCTGCCGGGCTGGTCATCACAAATGAATTACAGTTGACTGCGGCGCAAAGTCGCGAGCCGGCGCGATAAGGGAGGTCAATGTGCGAGAGCTTCGAGTGATCGGACTTGAACCCGATGGATCGCATGTGGTGTGCGCCGACGCCGAAACCGGCCAAAAATTTCGACTCCCTGCCGACGACAAACTGCGCGCAGCGTGCCGGGGTGATGTAGCTCGACTCGGCCAGATCGAGATCGAAAACGAAAGCCAGCTCCGCCCCCGCGAAATCCAGGCCCGTATCCGATCCGGCGCTTCCGTCCAGCAGGTCGCCAAGGAAGCCGGCATCCCGGTCAGCAAGGTCGAGCGCTACGCATACCCCGTCCTTCTCGAACGCTCCCGAGCAGCAGAAATGGCGCAGGGTGGGCACCCGATCCGTGACAACGGACCCACCGTGCCGACGCTCGCAGAAATCGTGACTCACGCATTTCGTGCCCGCGGCCACACCATCGACGACGCCACGTGGGATGCCTGGCGCGACGAGGACAATCACTGGGTGGCTCAGCTGCAATGGCAGGCCGGGCGCAGCACCAACGCCGCACATTGGCGCTATCAGCCGGACGCGCACGGTGGAACCATCGTCGCGCTCGACGACACTGCATTCGACTTGATCGATCCGGATTTCGGCCGCCCACTGCGCGGTCTGGCACCGGTGGTCTTCGAGCGTCCCGAACTGTCACGGATCGATAACAACTTCGAACCGGACGAAGAAGTCAACCCTGAAGCCGAGACTCACGACGCTGTCACGGTTGTCACCGAAATACCCCCAGTCGCGGAAATCCCGGCTCGGGTAGACACTCCGACTAGCGTAGAGACGCCGGCTCGCATGGAGACTCCGACGGTCAAGGCAGAGGTCGAAGCCGAGCCCGAGCCGCAGATAGAAGAAGAAACCCCGGAACCTGCCGAAGACGTCACGCCCAAGGCAGCGCCGCAACAATCGTCGACCAAGGACAAGCGCGGAAAGCCCGCCCTTCCGTCATGGGACGACGTTCTCCTCGGTGTGCGTAGCAGCGGCCGCTGACGCTCCCGCCCGGAGCGGACCGGAGGCAAGATTACCGGCCGATTCGTCGTATTCTTCTAAGCAGCGAGGGTTCAGGAGAGAGGGCGATCGGTGGCTGCACGTGTATCAACAATTTGGTTTGTCGACAACAATGACGTTCGCGCTGAACTGAGTTTGTACCCGCAGCCCGACCAGGCCGCGGCACTCGCGATCGCGCAGCGACTACACCCCGGCAAAGAGTTCGAGTCTCTCGGCCCACACCCGCTGTCGATCGCTGCGACCGTACAACCCGGCTATCTCTTCATCGGCACCTACGAGAACATCAGCGTCGTCGCCAGCGCAGAGTTGAGCGCGTGCCTTCCGTCGGAACTTCCTGAGTCCTGGCTACTTTCGCCGCACGCGCCGCTCACCTTCCTGGTCAGCTCGTCACCCGACCGCGCGCAAGGGTCCTTTGCCATCTGGGAAAACGGCCAACTGCGACGCTCGTTCAGCGCACTCCCGATCGACATCGTCGAGAACATCGGCATCCCACAGACTTGGGAGTTGCCCTACTGGTCGGGCAAGCACCCCTTGCGTTACCCCCCAGGCATTTTGCCCGATCCGCAAGCACTGCCGTTCCACCCCCAGCAGTTCGCCGAGGCCGCCAACGCGGAATGGCTGGGATTCCGATACACGGGTGCGCCGCACGAGGGCGATCTCGACAAGACTCAAATCCTGTTGTGGGGATTCAAGATTCACCAGAAGTCGGAAGCCCCGAAGGCGACGGTGCCGACAACCGAGCAGCCTGAGCAGGCTGAGCAGGCGCAGCAGGCAAAGCCCAAGCCTCCAGCACCCGAACCAGTTGAGATCCCACAATCAGCTCCGACACCCGTTCCGCCGGCAAAACCGGTTGCTGTTGCGCCCGAACCAGATCCACCGATAACAGAACCGAAGGCAAGGGAACCGAAGCCCCCGACACCCGTCGCAGCTGAGCCCCCTCAACCTGATTTCACCGACGCGCCGGAAGTCCCCCGGGCTCAAATTCCTGAGGCTCCAACTGCTGAGGCTCCAACTCCCGAGCCGAAGAAGCGAAGCCGACTGGCCCGATACTTCGGCTTCCACTGAGCACTCAGGCGGCCACTGAGCAATCAAGCGAGCGCGGCTACCCACCCCAACGGAATACCCGCTACCGCACCGTAAACCACCCATCGCCAGATGGGGACGGCCCGCCACCGCCACACGGTGGGAGCCAGGCCCGCCACTGCGATGACGTTGACCGCAACGGCAAGAAACACGTTGACGTGTGCCAGGCCCTGGCTGAACGCGCCTACCGCGGCAGTGGACAGCATTGCGGCAAAAATCGATACCGCGACACCGGTAAACCAGGGAGTTCCGGTCGGCATTACTGCCGGGTCCTGACTCGTTCATAGAAGGCCATTGCGGCGGCGGTGGCGACGTTGAGTGAATCCGTACCCGGCGCCATGGGGATCTTTGCGCGAATATCCGTCGCACGCATGGCATGTTCGGTCAGGCCAGGACCTTCGGCGCCGAGCAACAGGGCTACCTTGTCTCCGGTCATCGCTTCGGCCAGCGTCACGGCCTCCGGATTGGGCGTGAGCGAGATGAGCTGAAAACCGTTGCTGCGCAGCTCTTCCAGGTCGTACGGCCACTTCTCGACATGGGCAAACGGAACTCGCAGTACGTGCCCCATGGACACGCGGACCGAGCGGCGGTACAGCGGATCGGCACAGCCCTTTCCGAAAAGTACGGCGTCGACTCCGAGCCCCGCGGCGTTGCGAAACATCGAGCCGAGGTTTTCGTGATCGTTGACGCCTTCGAGAATGGCAATTGTTCGGGCGTCCTGCAGGATTTCCGAGACAGCCAGCGGCGTCGGCCTGGCAGCCGCGGCAAGCACTCCACGATTGAGATGGAATCCGACCACTTCTGCCATCACCTCCGCACTGGTTCGATAGAAGGGAACATCAACACCGTCGAGGTCCTCGGCAAGTTCCTGCAGTCGGCGATCGACTCCGAGGAGACTGATCGGCTCGAAACGCGAGGTCAGCAGTCGCTGGGTGACAAATACCCCCTCCGCGATGACCAAACCCTTTCCTTCGGGGAGGTCGGGTCGGCGATCGGAGGAGTTGAGATCGCGAAAGTCATCCAACCGGGAATCGGCTGGATCTGAGATATCGATGACGTGAACCACGGCTTCTATGGTGCCGTATCGGATGCCGTCCTCAGTCACTGCTCCCGGCTGCGGTGATCAGCGAATCGAAATGGGCGTCGAGCACTTCGGTGATTGCGGCCGGGTTCACCCTCTCCGGATTGTTGACACCGTGCGCGGCAAGCCCGTCGACCAGCGCGTGCAGGCGCATTGCTTCGCTGTCGATGGAACTGCCGGACCGAAGAAAACCTGCATCACTCAACGCCTCGACGAACTGACGGAAGTGCCCGAACAGGGTTCGATCCGTCCGCTCCCGGACCACCGCCAAGTCCGGTTCTGTTCGCGATGCCGCGGCGAATGCCTCCCAGACCTGCATCTCTTCGCGGCGGTCGGCGTCGAGGGGAACAAATTGTTCGGCAAATTGCCGTATCGCCCGCCTGATGTCGGGATCGAACTCGATGCCTGCGATTCGATTCTCGACGCGGACGGAGACCAATTCCATGGCAAAGAGCAAGAGCTCGGATTGAGTCGCGAAGAAGTGCCGCAAGGAGCCCGTGGACATGCCCGCCTCGTCGGCGACGGTACGGACACTGGCGGCGGCCATTCCGTCGCGTCTGATCACACGCCAGACCGCTTCCGCGATCTGTTCACGGCGCTCTTCGGAACTGGGTCGTTTCACCACTTCACAAAAGTAACACAGCTGTGCTAGTTTCCAACTACTAACACAGTCGTACTAGAAATGGGTTCCCATGATCGTCACACTCATCGTTGCCTGCGAGATCATGTTCTGGGTTTTCATCGCCGCAGGATTGACTGCTCGCTACCTGTTCCGGAAACCCGGCGTCGGCGCTGGCCTCTTGATCTGCGCTCCCCTGGTCGACGTCGTACTTCTGGTCGCCACAGCCCTTGATCTGCGCGGCGGCGGGCAGGCAAACGCCAGCCACGGACTGGCGGCCGCCTACATCGGTGTATCCATTGCGTTCGGGCACAGCCTCATCTCGTGGGCCGACGCGCGATTCGCCTACCGATTTGCCGGTGGACCGAAGCCCGTCGCGCCTCCGAAATACGGGACGCCGCGAGCGATCCGAGAGTGGCGTGAATTCGGGAAAGCAGCATTGGCCTGGGCAATCTCGTGCGCCCTGCTCACCGCCGCGATCGTCCTTGTCGGCGACGCCTCTCGCACCGAGGCACTGAGCAGTTGGGTCCGCACACTCACCGTGATTCTCGCAGTGTGGGGAGCAATCGCCCTGAGCTACACCGTTTTCCCGAAGAGAGAAAAGCTCACGGTGCGCGGTTAGCTTCCACCGCTTGCTCGGTCGCATCACAGACGACGGCAGGACGCAGGTCGAACACCGGCAGGCGTCCGCCGTCGTCGGGCATTTTCAACCGAAGTTTGAGGCCTTCGCTGCGCAGGAGATATACCCCCGCCAGGGAGGCGGACACCAGCGAGATCGCGCCACCGATGATCAACGGTGCCCGCGGATCGACGGCGTCGGCCAACCAGCCCAGCATCGGACTGCCCAGTGGGGTGCCACCGAGGAAGCTGAGCATGTAGATACCCATCACCCGCCCCCGCATCTCCGACGGCACCGACATCTGCAGGATGTTCATCGCCGACGTCGTGAAGGTCAGTGTCAGTGCGCCGGTGGGAATCAGCATCAACGCCACCAGCGGGTAGGTGGGCATCAACCCGACAGCGATTTCGAAGAGACCGAACGCCGCTGCCGCGCTGAGGAACGTGCGCAGCCGCGGAGCGTCCTTGCGTCTGGCGGCATACGCGGCGCCGGCCAAGGTACCGACAGCGAGGGTAGTGGAGAGCAATCCGTAGGCGTCGGCGCCGCGATCGAACGTGGTACGCGCCATCACCGCGAGGCTGATCGGAAAGTTCAGGCCGAACGTCGAGACCATGAAAACCGACACCATGATGACCCGCAGGTCCTTACGGCCCCACACGTATCGGAATCCGTCACGCACCTGCCCCTTGGCACGCGGCGTGGGTTCCGACGGGATCAATTCCTTCGCATTCATCAGCGCCAATGCGACAAGCACACCACCGAATGTCGCAACGTTGAGCAGGAAAACCCAACCCGTACCGATCAGATTGATCAGCACCCCGGAAATGGCCGGACCGATAATGCGTGCGGTGTTGAAAGTCATGGAGTTCAACGCAATTGCGTTCGACAGATGCTCTTTACCCACCATTTCGATGGTGAACGACTGGCGCACAGGCGCATCCACAGCCGATACACAGCCAAGGGCAAACGCGATCAGATACACGTGCCACAGAGCAACGAACCCGCCGACGTCCAGGACGCCCATCACCAGGGCGCACAACGCGCTCGCCCACTGCGTGAAGATGAGAATGCGCCGCTTGTCGTACCGATCGGCAAGGACACCGCCCCACACGGACAAGAACAGCGTCGGCCCGAACTGCAATGCCATGACGATGCCGACTGCCAGTGCATTACCGTCGGACAGCGTCAGAACCAGCCAGTCCTGAGCGATGCGTTGCATCCACGTTCCGACCAGGGACACGATCTGCCCGGACGCCCAGAGACGGTAGTTTCGGTTGCGGAGTGCGGCAAACATGCCGGATTCGGGGTCACGGGGCACTACCCCATCTTGCTCCTGCGATCATTCGCGTGAGCAACTACCTCACCGCGACACCATGGAAAGCGGTTATTCGGAGGCGCTGACGATCTTTGTGATGATCTCGACGGCACCGCGAAGTGTTGCCAGATCTTCGGCGCTCAAGTCAGAAAGTCGCTCGTTCATCCAAGCCTCACGCGCGTGGGTCTCGTCAGCGAGTAGCGCATTACCTGCGTCGGACAAGCTCACGATGATCTGACGACCGTCCGTGGGATGGGGTGAACGCTGCACCAACCCCAGTTCTGCGAGGGACGCCACCACCCTGGTCATCGACGGCGGCTGCACCTTCTCACGCGCCGCGAGTGCACCTGGGGTCATTGGTCCCTCTTGCGAGAGTGTCGCCACAGCCGAGAGCTGTGTCAGGGATACCTGCGCGTCGGCCCGTCGTCCTCGCAGATGCCTGCTCAGACGCACAACCGCCAATGACAGATCACTGGCGAGCGCTCGAGTTTCGGTGGTCACGCGAGAACAATACGTCAACAACTGGCCGGTAGCCGGGTTATCGGTTACCAGCCAGTTGCAGGTTTACGTCAGTGCGTCGGTAATCGGCCCGACAGTGAAGTACGCGACGAACAGTGCCGCAACGATCCACAGCAACGGGTGGATCTTCTTGGCACCGCCGGTAGCAGCGTGCAGAACCACCCAGGAGATGAATCCGACGCCGATGCCGTTGGCGATCGAGTAGGTGAACGGCATCACGATCATCGTCAGGAACGCGGGAAGCGCAACCGAGAACTGCGTGAAGTCGATGTCTCGGACCTGACCGATCATCAGTGCGCCGACGATGACGAGGGCCGGCGCTGCGGCTTCGATCGGCACCACCGAATACAGCGGTGTCAGGAACATCGCGACCAGGAACAGTAGACCCGTCACAACATTTGCCAGGCCGGTCCGAGCGCCTTCCGCGATACCGGACGCCGACTCCACGAACACCGTGTTCGACGACGCAGACGCGCCACCACCGACGATGGCACCGGCGCCTTCCACGACGAGCGCCTTACCCACATTGGGGAGGTTGCCGTCCTTGTCCGTCAATCCGGCTTCCTTGCCGAGTCCCGTCATCGTGCCCATGGCGTCGAAGAAGTTCGCGAGAACGAGTGTGAACACGAGCAGGCTGGCTGCCAGAACACCGATTCGGGTGAACGCGCCGAAGAGACTGAAGTCCCCGACCAGGCTCAGGTCGGGCATGCCACCGAACATGTCGGGGATCGCGGGAACGCTGAGGTTCCAGCCCTTGGGGTTGGTTCCGAGCGACGGTCCGACCTCTGCAACCGCTTCGATGATCGCAGCCAGGACGGTCGTGGCGATGATGCCGATGAGCAGGCCACCACGAACCTTGCGCACCACGAGCACACCCATGATGAGAACACCGAAGATGAAGACCGCAGTCGGCCACGACGCGATGGAACCGTTGATACCGAGCCCGACGGGGACCGTCGTACCTGCGGCGTCTGGGATCCGACGGACGAATCCGGCGTCGACCAGACCGATGAACGCGATGAACATGCCGATACCGGCGGCAATGGCCGATTTGAGTGCATTGGGAATCGCGTTGAACACGGCGGTCCGGAAACCGGTGAGCGCCAACACGACGATGATGATGCCGTCGATGACCACCAGGCCCATGGCTTCCGGCCACGTGACCTGCGGGGCGATCGTGACGGCGAGCAGGCTGTTGATACCGAGGCCGGCCGCGATCGCAAACGGATAGTTCGCGATGATGCCGAACGCGATGCTCATCAGACCGGCAACCAGGGCGGTGACCGCAGCCACCTGGTTGACCGGCAGAATGTTTCCGAGGACGTCGGTCTTTGCGACGGCGTCATCCGCCGAGAAGCTACCGAGGATCAGCGGGTTGAGAACCACGATGTACGCCATCGCGACAAACGAGACAACACCGCCGCGAACCTCCGTGGAGATCGTTGATCCGCGTTCACTGATCTTGAAATACGTATCGAGAATTTTCCCGGGTGCCGCCATCTTTTTCCCATCGCTGTCATAGGTCGCCGGTGTTCTTGCGCCGCCGTGTGCCGGCGTACGAAGGCCGGTCGCATAAGGGAGAGTAGGGCACAGGGGTACGGGTAGCGTTAATTTTGTGAACGAGACGCCCAACACAACAACCGTTATCGACCGTTTGTCCGCACCGGCGCCGGCTCTCGTCGTCGGCACGCTGGCGTGGGTGGTCGCTACAGCCGTGGTCCTCCTCAGCGGTGATCGCTGGTCGGGAGCACTGCCCATCTGTTACGCCGGGATCGGCGTCGGATTCCTCGGCTACAGCCTCTTCTGGCTCCAACGCCGCGCTGCCCGCCGAGGCCGTCGAGGTGCCCAACAGGGCGCCGGACTGCTCTGAGAAGCGATCAGACCGGCTGTGGTTCGCGGCGGCGCTGTCGCGAGCGAGAGGTTCCCAGGATCCACACACCCGCCCAGATGACACCGAACGCCCACCCTGCGAGGACGTCCGTCATCCAGTGCGCCGCGAGGTAGACGCGGGAAAACCCGACAGCGACGGTGTACAGCGCGAGCGAAACAAGCATCGTGACTCGAACGAGCGACGGCAACGTCAGCCGAACGATCACAGCAGCCACCACCGTCGCAAGAATTGCCGTCATCATGGCGTGCCCGGACGGGAAAGAGTACGAGTCGATCTCGATCAGGCGCTCCGGAACCGGTGGACGGGTTCGCGTGAAAATACGCTTCAACCCACTCATCACCAGCAGTCCGGTCAGCATGGAGCCCGCCACGAGGAGAGCGTCGATGCGCCGACCGCGCATCAACAAGGTGATCGTCAGGACCGTCGAGATGATCCAGGCGGCCAAGGTTCCACCGCTGTCGGTGATGACGTCCACCACATCCACAAGCCACGGCGTCCGTTGGTCGACTGCAGAATCAAGTACCCACTGATCGAACGACACTGTTCCCCCCTCATATCCCCTGCGCAGCTGCCCACACACGCATCACGTGATGGATACCGTCACCGTCCACCCACCACGGCACACTCACCGTGGCCTCCACGGCGCCGGTCAACCGGACGGAGAGTTCGTGATGAATCACTACCTCGCCGCCGGGTACTTCCCGTCCGAGCGCCGCAAACATCAGGACCGCGTGCGGCTGCGCCGCCCATGAGCTTCGCACGCCCGTGCTCACGACCTGACCGCCTACGACAGACGATGCCGTCGCGACATCGAGCAAATCCGCCAGTGCTTCCGCCGTCTCGAAGCTACCCAGAACAATTCGTTGTGTCGGCAATGCCGGACCGAGCCACGGCCGATCGAGAACCAATGCATCACCGGGGTCGACAAGTTCACCGGACAGCCCACGAACGAAGCTCGGCAAGCTCAACTCGTCCAGATCGAGGACGCGCCGCCGCGAAGCGTCGGCCAGCAAGTGGTGGGTTCGGGCGATGACGGCCGGTGCGGGCATGCGCAGTGGATCCGCGAGCCGATCGAGCAACAGCTGAGCCAGTTCCGGATCGTCGACGGTATCGGACGCCAAGACGGAGCTCAGATACTCGCTGCCAGGATGGTCGGCGACATCGAGGAGATCCTCGAACGTGCGATCGTGTGGTGCGCGCAGCAAACCCAGTATCTCGCCGCCCAATTCGGCGTGCGAGCGCAGCCACCACGCCGTGTATCCCCGACGATCCTCGAGCAGGGTTCTCGTTGCCGGTGACTCCAGCAGCAGGGTCAGCGCATCTGCCCATCGGTTCTCGTCGACCAAGTCGAGGTCACGGACCGCCTCGATGTACTCGGGGTCCTCCCCCAACGTGTCCCACCACTGACCCTCGGAATCGAGATCGTGATCGGGTCCGGACGGCAACTCCTCACGAAACACGGTGAAACCCCAGCCGGCGCCGACGACGCGCAGGGCCTGCTCCCCCACCTGTTCGACAAAGCTCGGCTGCACTGTGCCAAAAGGTGAGTCGTCGACCAGGACAGTCGCCAGTGGTGCGCCGGGCAGGAGCAACTGGTCCGCGGAGCACAGCTCTCCGTCCGAATCCGGTAGCAGCACTTCGCCGATCCATGACGGCGCGGCGCCAGGCGCGACATGCGCGGCGAGCGAAAGAACCGTCGACGCCAATTCCGTTGCTACGGAATCATCTTGGTCGGCAGCATCCTCGATCAGCGCGCGCAACGCCGGGTCGGACAACAGATCCGTCGCCGTGGCGCTCGTTGCGCCCAAACGCGAGAGCAGGGGGTGCGATGCCTGCGGGTGTACAAGCCGGGTCCAGGGCACCGGCGGCACCGAATCGCCGAGTTCGGTACCAAGAACCACCGTTCGCGGACCGGTGACAATTCGTCCGTCCGACAGCGGAACCGGTAGCGTACCAAGCTCTTCCACCGCCAGAGCATCGACGACCAACGGCTCGAGCGCCGCGTACAGCCGGTACCACCACGACGGCTCCTGATCGAGTCCGCTGAGCAGTTCCGCGATGCGCGCCAACCCGATCCGATGTGTCGACACCGCCGCCAAAGCCCGCTCATGGCGAGGTCCGGAAAGTTCGGGAACAACCAATCCGCCGATGACGTCGGTGAGCAATTCCGCCAAATCGTCGGTGAGACCAGGAACAACCGATGCCCGCTGCGGCGCCCGGTCAGGTTCCCCCACAACCGGAAGCCAGGCGTTTTCCTGAAGTTCCTTCAGAAGCGCTTCCCGCAGAAGAGAATCCACTTCACTTCGCGCAAAAGCCGGAACGGGCACAAGCGCTGTGCGCTGATCAGCCGGCAACGCACCGACAAAGTTCGCGTAGCCCTCGGCCAGCGCGGCAATCGACGTGCCTGGCAGTATCCGTCGCCGATCCGGTTGCATTGCAATATCCGCGACGACAAGCGCCGGGACGGACAACTCCTCGTCGGATCGCGTCGGCGCCCGCAGTACGTCTTCGGTGACCGGTGCGACTACTCCGCTTTTAACCGGAACTATCCAGCGGGCCTTGGCGCTCTGGTACTGCCACCACACCTGCGTGCCGATCGAGATTTCGATCAGCCCGGAGTCCAGTAGACGCTCGGTACGCTCAAAGATTTTGTTGCCCAGCCGAATAGACGTCAAACCCGGTAGCTCGAGGAGCAGATCCACGGCTTCACGTGCCATCCGAGACAACAGGGCGCCGCCGTCGACGTCGTCGCGGAGCGTGAGCACTACCTCCGAATCTGCGCCGGCGCGTGGCGACGCCTCCGACGGCCACACCAGACGCAGGGCCGGCACTCCCGACTCCGGAACCTTCAGACCGGCCTTCTCGATCTCGCTTCGAGTTTCCTTGGCGGAGAATCGAATCGAACCCGAAGTCGACCGCAGCTCGAGCTCGTCACTGACCGAACGAACGGCGGAAAATCCGACGCCGTAGCGCCCGACAACACCATCGGTGGAATCGATCTTGCCCGAAGCACGAAGAGCAGTCAGTGCATGAACACCGTCCTCGTCGAGCGGTCGACCGGTATTGGCAACAGTCAGCACCGAACCGTCGAGATCAACCCACAAGGAACCAGGCGCCCCGGCCCGCAGCGCCGCGTCGGCAGCGTTCTGTGCCAGTTCTGTGAGCAACCTGTCGCGGTAACCCGCTGCAGCCAAATCCGATTCGGTGGCCGCGTCCTCGCGCAGACGCGTCGGCGATTCCGCCCACGCGCGCAGCGTGGCGTCGCGGAGCGCGCCGGTCCCGAACGGATCCCCTACTCGGTGGATACCGAACCCGAATCTTCGGTGCCCGCGGCAGACGTGCTCGACATCTCGACGGCTCCGTCGTCGTAGGCGTCGAAAGCCGGAGAGCCGGCGCCGAGCGGAAGGCTGGTGTCGGAATGCGCGCCGCAGCCGTAACTCGCGTGGACGACGCGGCCGTCAGCGGACAGTTCGTTGCCACACACGCCGAACGCGGCGTGCAACGAACCTGCCAGCGGAAGATAGAAGCCGCACAGCCCACAGGTCGACGGCGCTGCCTTCGCCATGTCGGAGTCTGGTCCGAACTCTCCCTCGGACCATCGTGTAGCCGCGTCGAGCCGGCCCTCGAGGCTCATGACCTTCTTGCGTCCTAAACCCAGTTCCAAGGCGACGTCGTCGACCTCCGGGTCGCCGTTGGCGACGTAGCCGGGAACCAATCGCGGATCCTGCGCCGGCGGAGCCAGCAGGTCGCCTGGCGACAGGTCTCCGGGACGAATCCGCTGATCCCATGGAAGCCACTCGGGCGCAACCAGTGCGTCCGGTCCGGGTAACAACGCCAATTCGCTGATGGTGGCGCGAGTATCGTCTGGACCTGCGGCAACAACAACAGCCCACTGCCACCCGCGGTAGCCGGGAAGGTCTGCTGCAAAACGATGGGTAGCGGCGAATTCATCCTCCGACGTGACGCCGAGGTATGCACCGACTCCGCCTTCGCGCAGCTCTACTACAGCTGCTCGGGCAAGATCGACGGCATCGGCCAGTACGGGGCGCGGCACTGCACGCTCAGGAGAAGTAGCAACACTCACTCCTCCAGTTTGCCGCACCACCACAAGTACGCAACGCACAGGGCTGCGATGCTGGACGGATGAGTAGGTCACGCGCCGGTTTCGTCAGCATCGCCTCAGCGCTCGCAGTGATCACATCGGGTGTTGCGGGGTGCTCGACAACGGATGAGGGAACGCCCGATTCCGGGGCCGACAACTTTCCTCGACAGCTCTCCGCCGAGGTGATCGAGGTATACGACCACGACGGCGGAGCCTTCACCCAGGGGCTCGAGATCGACGGAGACAGACTGTACGAAAGCACCGGGCGCGTCGGAGAATCGTGGGTGCGCTCGACGCAGTTCGACGGCACCCCGGTCTCCGGTCCCGATATTGCCCGTGCCGAGTTGCCGCCTCCACTGTTCGGTGAGGGCATCACCGTGATCGGTGACGACCTGTGGCAATTGACGTGGAAGAACGGCGTCGCGATTGTCCGCGACAAGGACACTCTCACCGAGCGCGGCCGATTTCCGCTCACCACCGAGGGCTGGGGGATCTGTGCATTCGAGAATCAGTTGGTCACCAGCGACGGCACGTCGACGCTGGTGTTCCGCGATCCGGACACATTTGCGGTCACCGATTCGGTGGAGGCCACTCGCGGCGGTCAGCCGGTCGCAGATCTGAACGAACTGGAATGCGCCGACGACGGAACCATCTACGCAAACGTCTGGCAGACCGACACAATCGTTGCGATCGATCCAGCTGACGGGCACGTGAGCGGCGTGATCGATGCATCACCGCTGCGCAGCCGCCTTGATACCAACGGATCCGCCAACCCGGTCGACGTCCTCAACGGAATCGCCCAGATACCCGGAACCGACCGTTTTCTCCTGACCGGAAAGTATTGGCCACAGATCTTCGAAGTTCGATTTGTCGAGTGATTTCCAACTTTCCCCTCGACTCGTCAGGGGTGTGCGTGGTCGCAGATCACGGACTAGGACAGAATTGAGTGGTGACCGGACCGCGCGAACCCTACGACCCCGATACCCGGCGAATTCCCGACGAATCCGCAGGGCAGACTTTGCATCCCGGTTACGACAATTACCCACCGGCGACGCGGCCGTCGGCGCGTCGTGCGCCGTTACCTCCGCTTCACCCGATCCCCGGCTCCCGTGACGACGCCGGCGATGGCGACGAGGCCAGAAATTCGGGCTCGAAGAGCAGTTCCGACGCGCCCAAAGCCCCGCCGATGCCCCGCAAGCTCACGGTCACGCGAGTGGCCGCGATGCGCAGCCGGGAACTGACGAACAAGGGCATCGCTACGTTCCAGCGCGCCGCAAAAGCCGACGGCGCGGACAAGTCCGGCCTTACCGCGTTGACGTACGCGGTGATGACCAACAACGCGACCGACGCAGCTCTCGCGGTGGCCTTGGCAAATACCCTGTTCTTTTCCGCTGCCACGGGCGAGGACAAAACGAAGGTCGCGCTCTATCTCCTGATCACCATCGCTCCGTTTGCGGTTATCGCTCCCCTCATCGGACCGATGCTCGACCGATTGCAGCGGGGCCGCCGAATCGCACTGGCGGCGTCGTTCGGACTTCGTACCGTGCTGGCGCTGATCCTGGTGTTCAACTTCGACAGTTGGATTCTGTATCCGGCTGCCCTCGGCATGATGGTGCTCAGTAAATCGTTCTCGGTACTCAAGAGTGCGGTGACTCCACGTGTACTGCCACCGGAAATAGACCTGGTCAGGGTCAATTCTCGGCTCACCGTGTTCGGGTTGATCGGTGGAACCATCGGTGCGGGCGCTGTGGCCGGCGCACTCGCACTCGCCTTCAAATCGCCTGGTGCCCTCTGGTTCGCCGTGGTCGTGACGGTGTTCGGCGCCTACCTGAGCATGCGCATTCCGTCGTGGGTCGAGGTGACCGAAGGCGAAGTTCCCGCCACCATCACCTATCACCCGGACGAACAACACACAGCAGGCGGCGGACGCGCTTCGGGCATCAAGAGCGCAAAAGTGCGTCAGCCGCTCGGACGCGCGGTCATCATCGGGCTGTGGGGCAACGGCACCATTCGCGTTCTCACCGGCTTCCTCACGTTGTACATAGCGTTTGTCGCCAAATCCAAAACGGACCACGAGCCGTTGCAGCAAGCAATGATGCTCGGCCTGGTCGGCGCTGCCGCAGGGCTGGGCAACTTCGGTGGCAATGCTGCCGGTGCGCGACTCAAACTGGGGCGACCGGCCCTCGTCGTCCTTCGGTGCACCGCGTCGGTGTGGATCATCGCCGTCATCGCGGCTTTGACCGACAACTTGCTGACGGCCGCGCTCGCGACACTGATCGCGTCCGCGGCGAGCGCCTTGGCCAAGGTCTCTCTTGACGCGTCGCTGCAGCACGATCTGCCCGAGGAATCTATTGCGTCCGGTTTCGGTAGATCCGAAACCGTCCTCCAGCTCAGTTGGGTGCTGGGCGGGGCGTTGGGCGTTCTGCTGCCTACTGAATACTGGATCGGGTTCACTGTTGTCTCGGTGTTCTTGACGATCGGTCTGCTGCAGACGTTCCTGAGTTACCGAGGCAGCTCACTTCTGCCCGGGCTCGGTGGCAAGCGGCCTGATCTGGCCGAGCAAGAAGTGACCGAAGTGATCTACACCGGCAAATCCGATCGAGGACAAGGAAGTACTCCGCAGTGATCATGCGCGCAAGAACAAAGAAGATCGTGGCAGCGGTCAGTGTCCTGATGGTGGTGGCGCTGGTTGCCTACGTCTCGGTTCTGGTCGTGATCATCAAGAACATCAACGACGAGCCCGATGGGCTCCCGCAGATCACCGCGTACGCGCACGGTCGCACCATCGAGACTCAGCCTGCCGGGTTCTGCACGATCGACCTGTCACAGTGCGCGCAGATCGGCGATGTGTACGAACTCGACGTGCCCGAGGGATACCCGTTGCAGTTGTCGTTGTCGAAGGAAGTCTCGGACGCCGAGTGGGCGATGCTGGCAGTCTACGAAGACGCCGACGGCAATCAGACCGGTGAGCCTCGATTCTTCGGGGCCGGTGAATCGTTGGCAGTCACCGTCGAAGCCGAACCCGAGAAGCAACTGGTGGGAGTGGAGATCCACCTTGCTGTCGGCGAAGGTAGCGAGCAGGGGCTACTGATCTGGTCGATCAAGACAGCCTGACCGCTGACATACAAAATGCCCTGCACGTCCCGAGAGGAGTGCAGGGCATTTTCTTGTCTCGTACCGATCAGCTGTCGAGCTCACGCGCCACGGCGCGGACAACCTCGGAGATCCGCTGCGCGGTCTTGCGGTCGGGGTACTTGCCGTTGCGCAGGTCAGGCTGAACCTTGGCCTCGAGCAGCGTGATCATGTCTTCGACCATGCCGTGCAGTTCGTCCGGGGTGTGCTTGCGAACAACCGGCTCACGTCGCTGCGCCGATGCGCCGCGCAGCGACGGGGCAGGCTCGAGCACCTTCAGACTCAGCGCCTGCGGACCGCGTCGACCGGCAGCCATACCGAATTCGACTTTCTGGCCTGCTTTCAGACCCTCCACACCTTCGGGAAGGGCAGACGCACGTACATAGACATCCTCCCCCTCCTCCTGCGACAGAAAGCCGAAACCCTTTTCGACGTCGTACCACTTCACCTTGCCGGTTGGCACCGCGTTCACCCGCTCATCACTCGTCTGGGACTGGCGTCCCACTACTTTCGGAAGGCTCGCGTACGAGCCTCGATGGTCCTGCTCGCATCACCCCGGACGAAGTAAACGACTCCGGTCGAAGAATGCAAAAGAACGCGCCCCGAACTTGCTTGACGGGACGCGCAGTCGCCTCACAGTCTACCTGTGACGAACCGGTCTCGGCACCCACGTTTGCTGGGCACTACCCTTGTAGATGTGGACACTCAACCGAACCCGAGCACTTCCGGCACCGGAAACGGCTTGTTTCGAGTCGCGATGGGGTTGTTTTTCATCGGACTCCTCGCACTCGTCGCCATCTTCGCGATCAACATCTTCAGCGACACACCGCCGGGGTTGGCGCTGTACTTGATCTCCTTGGCGTGTCCGGTCGGTTTTCTGCTGGCCATCGTCTACACCTTGAGGGCGGGTCGTCGCGCCCGCTGATCTCCCGTCACCCCAACCGAAAGGTCACCGACCATGAGACTTCTCCTGAACGTAATCTGGCTGGTCTTCGGTGGATTCTGGTTGGCCTTGGGTTACTTCGCGGCAGGCATCATCTGCTGCATTCTGATCATCACGATCCCCTTCGGTATCGCCGCGTTCCGAATCGGCATCTATGCCCTCTGGCCGTTCGGTAAGACCGTCGTCGACAAGCCGACTGCTGGTGTCGGTTCAATGGTCGGCAACGTCATCTGGGTGATCATCGCCGGTATCTGGCTGGCGATCGGCCACATTGTCACGGCGGTGGCAATGGCAATCACGATCATCGGCATCCCCTTGGCCGTCGCGAACCTGAAGATGATTCCGATCTCGCTGATGCCTTTGGGCAAGGAGATCGTCGACGTCAATCGCGTGAACTACGCATAGCTTCCAATCGCCCACCGATAACGGTGTGACCTTCATCACATTACGGGTGGATAACGGAATAGCCACAAGAGAACCTTCGCTGCGGAATCCTTCACTACCTGGGAAGAGTCCCCTGCGCTTTCGCGGCGGGTTTGTATCCCATTCGGCGCGCCGCGTTATCAAATGGTGACATGAGCGGTGAGAGCCGTTACCGTGAATTCCGGCCGGGAAACTCCGGCCACCTCCGGCCCGCCGCGCCAAACCTTGTCCCGCGGGTACCGGAACTTCCCACTTTCGAGCATTCCAGGGACAAGGACGGGGGACCCAAAGTCCTCTGTGAGAGCAGAAATGTTCTCCACCTGACACCGGTTCGACAAACAACACATTCGAACCTTGGGGTGAAGCCAGACCCTTTCCAGCCAGGAAAGGCGAGGCCGGGCAACCTCTCAGCCCGAACCCGACAGCTGACCTCGCAGGCGCGTGTGGAGAGGAAATTCACGATCATGAGCGGACGCCATCGCAAGCCCACCACCGCAGGCCGCACTGTCGCCAAGGTCGCCGTCACCGGCGCCATCATGGGTGTAGCAGGAATCGCAGCCACAGGTACCGCCAGCGCTGCCCCCGATTCCGACTGGGATCGCCTCGCACAGTGCGAAGCGGGCGGCAACTGGGCCATCAACACCGGCAACGGCTACCAGGGCGGATTGCAGTTCTCCCCCAGCACGTGGAACGCACACGGCGGCGGCGAGTACGCAGCCACCGCAAACAACGCCACTCGCGAGCAGCAGATCGTTGTTGCCGAGCGCGTCCTGGCCAACCAGGGATGGGGCGCTTGGCCGTCCTGCTCCTCGAGCCTCGGCCTGAGCAGCGGCGCAACGCAGCGTTCCGCTCCGGCCACGACGCCGGCCGCACCCGCCGCACCGGCACAGCAGGTCGCTCAGACCGTCGCACATCCGGTCTCCGACGCAATCGATCAGGCCATTGCATTCGCCGAGGCCAACGGCATCGTCGTCGATCCCCAGATCCTTGCAGCAGCAGACACCGCGAAGTCTTTCCTGAAGTAGGACTGCGAACTGCGCGTTCCGCTCGAACGCACCCAGCTACGAAGAAGGCCCGCACCGATTCGGTGCGGGCCTTCTTCGGGTAGTGGATCTAGCGATTGATGACGGTGTACGGATGGATGTAAGGAAGTGACTCCACCGGTAACGGGAAGGTGGTGTCCTCGCCGAACGGTGAAAGTCCACCGGAGCGGGTCGATGACAATTCGGTCACTGCGTGATCTCCGTCTGCAGTTTCCGGCCATCCTGGATCTACATAGTGCTGCTTCGAATTGTTGGCCACGAAGCCATTTTGACAGGACTCCGTTACGCCGTACATACCAGGTCTCTAATCTGATACCTGATGACCGAAATACGTGGCACCCAGGCGGGCACTTCCGGAGCCGACAGTTTGACCGAATGGCTGTCGGCGCGCACTGACGCCGAGCTGACGGAACTACTGCGTTTGCGGCCGGATCTCGCTGTGCCGCCGCCGAGCACGATGGTGGTGCTCAGTGGACGCGCACAGCAACGCGCGTCGGTCGGTAGAGCAGCCGACGAGTTGGACACACTGGACTTCGGACTTCTCGAACTGCTGGCGCTCGCCGGCGCCGAGGAAACCCCCATGACGCGCGCGGAATTGAACGACGCGCTCGCTGCCCGCGCCCTCACCGGCAAGGGCAAGGTCACCAAGAAGGCAGTCGATGCCTCGCTTGCGAAGATGCGGGCCTATGCGCTCGTCTGGGGCACGGATCCGATCAGCATCGTCTCCGCTGCCATCGACACCATCCCGTGGCGACTGGGCCGCGCCCTCGAGCCCGCCGAGTCCATGTCGGAAGCCGAGATCACCGCGGCGCTCAATTCGCTCGGCGAGCGCGAACGCGGTCTGCTCGAAACGCTGGCAAACTCGAGCCCCATCGGCCGAACCCGCGACGCGGCCCCGGAAACGCCCGCAGATCGTCCCGTGCAGAAACTCCTGGCGGCCGGCCTGCTCCGGTGGTTGGACGAGCAGACGGTGGAGTTGCCGGCGACGGTACGTCAGGTTATCCGCGGCGAACCGGTCTTCGATCCGACAACGCTCACCGCGCCGGTGATCACCGGCGACAAACTCAAACCTGCCGACGTCAATGCGGCGGCCGCGGGCGAAGCCCTCGAGTTGGTTCGCCAGAGCGAAAACGTGATCGCCGTTCTCGGGGCCGCACCTGCCCCGGCGTTGCGCGCCGGTGGACTCGGAGTGCGTGAACTACGACGTATCGCGAAGGCCGCAGACCTCGACGAGAGTCGGCTCAATCTTGTGGTCGAACTCCTCGCCGCCGCCGGATTGATTGCCAGCGGCACCCCCGACCCCGCCCCGGCGTCCGACACCGCGGACGACTACTGGACCCCGACGATAACGGTCGACGGTTGGCTCAACGCGACCACGGCCCGCAAATGGGAGGTCTTGGCGTCGGCGTGGATCGATGTCCCCCGAGTCCCCTGGATGATCGGAATGCGCGATCCGTCCGACAAGCCGATCGCCGCGCTGGCGGAGGAGGGCCGCGCACCGTCTGCACCGAGAGACCGGGCGTCGATTCTCGGACTCTTGGCCGAACTCGACAGTGGGCAGAGCGCCTCGCCCGCCGAGGTGAGCCGTTCACTTGCGTGGCGTCATCCCCGACGGAGCGGCCGGCTTCGGACATTTGCAGTCGAAAACACACTTGCGGAGGCGTCGGCTCTCGGATTGGTGGCGCGGGGCGCACTGAGTTCACCTGGGCGGGCGATGCTGCACGGCGGCGACGCCGAAGCCGAAATGGCGGCGGCGCTGCCAAAGCCGATCGACTACATCCTGGTTCAGGCCGACCTGACGTTGGTCGCACCCGGCCCGCTGGTACCTGACCTGCTCGAGCAGGTGACCTTGGTAGCCGATATCGAATCGGCCGGTGCGGCGTCGATGTACCGCATAAGCGAGAGCAGTATCCGCCGAGCACTTGATGCCGGATTGACGGCGACGGAACTGCAGACGATGTTCAGCACGAAGTCCAAAACTCCGGTACCACAATCGCTTTCGTACCTCATCGACGACGTTGCACGCCGGCACGGCCGGTTGCGGGCGGGCGTGGCCGCGTCGTTCATCCGATGCGAGGACGCATCCCTCTTGGCCGAGGTTCTCGCTTCCCCCGTCGCGGAGCCCTTGGCCTTGCGCGCCCTCGCCCCCACGGTGGCTGTGTCCCAGGCACCGCTGCGGGAAGTTCTGGCCGAACTTCGCGCTGCCGGCTTTGCGCCCGCAGGCGAGGATTCGTCGGGTGCCCTCGTCGATCTGCGCCCGCGCGGGGCTCGAATCCCGAACCGTCGCTTGCGGCACGCCACCCGAACGCCGTCGAGTCCGTCGCCGGAACAGCTCGACGCACTGGTGCGAACGATGCGAGCCGGCGACCGCGCTGCCACACCCGGCCGGGGCGGGGTTCGCGCCGACGGATCGCGGGAAAGCAATGCCGCCGCCATCGCGCTGCTCTCGTCCGCAGCCCGCGAGGGAAAGAGCGTCAACATCGGCTACGTCGACGCTCAGGGGGTGGCCACGCATCGCATCGTCGATCCGGTCAGCGTGGGCGGCGGGCAGTTGGACGCATTCGATCCGGCGAGTGGCGCAGTGCGCCGATTCACCTTGCACCGCATCACCTCCGTCAGCCCTGTCGAGTCCGGAAAAAAGTGATCGGAAAAATGCAACTGGCTTTTTTCTGTAAATGAAGTATGGTCGAGGTCAGTTTGTGATTGCCACTTCGAAAAATGAGGAGCGACAATGGCTGACAAGGCGCCGGGTAAGAACATGAAAAAGCCCGCCCAGTCGATCAAGGAACGCCGCGCAGAAAAGCGTGAAAAAGCAGCGGATTCTTCGGAATTGATTCGCAAGAGAAAGCGGAGCTGACGGAAAATACTTTCGTTCTTCTCTCGAGAAGTTTTCATCATGCAAGCCGAGACCGATGCACTCGACTACCTTCACGAGACGTTCGACCAGTTCAGGTCCAGTAGCAGAGGCACAGATCCACGGTCCCGCGGATATGTTGCCGGGATGACACTGGCCGCGGTCTGCGTCCTCGACGAACACGCTCGTCGACCCGGAATTTTGTTATCGGGTCGTTCGTAAAACAAAGGACCCACCGTGAAAAGAACAATCCATGCGCTTGATCGCATTCAAACCAGACTCGAATCAGAACTTGATTCAACTCCCGGTGACAGCGAAAAGAATATCGGTTATCGCTCCGGAATTTCCGAAGCGATAACTCACGTCATGGAAATGCGAAAGTCTGCGGTGGCGCAGAAATAAAAAGTTTCCGCGTCTCCGAAATACGGGGTCAGGAATAGCCGTCAACTGTGCCACGTTGACGTAGGGGTGCCCAAGTGTGGGCACCCCTGTTTGCGTTGTGTATTGCCCGTCACTTGGCGTATTCACCGCGATGGCAGGACAATGGCAGGGTTGCCGCGACACTGCTGCATTCGCTACACGGCTGCACCATCGCATTCGCTACACCAGGAGGACTTCGTGACCGACGGACCGTTGATCGTCCAATCCGACAAGACGCTGCTGTTGGAGGTCGATCACGAGCGCGCCGGCGATGCCAGACAGGCAATCGCACCCTTTGCCGAGCTCGAACGGGCCCCCGAACACGTCCACACGTATCGCATCACGCCCCTGGCCTTGTGGAATGCCCGTGCCGCCGGACACGACGCCGAGCAGGTAGTCGACGCACTGGTCTCGTTCTCGCGGTTCGCCGTCCCGCAGCCCCTGCTGGTCGACATCGTCGACACCATGGCCAGGTACGGACGCTTGCAGTTGGTCAAGAGTCCGGTTCACGGCCTCATCCTGGTCAGCCTCGACCGCGCAGTGCTCACCGAAGTGATGCGGCACAAGAAGATCTCACCGATGCTCGGCGAGAAGGTCGACGACGACACCGTGATCGTGCACCCGAGTGAGCGCGGTCGCCTCAAGCAGATGCTGCTCAAGATCGGCTGGCCGGCCGAGGATCTCGCCGGTTACGTGGACGGCGAAGCGCACCCGATCGATCTCGCTTTCGAAGAGGGCCACTGGGAACTGCGTGACTACCAGCAGATGGCGGCGGATTCTTTCTGGGCCGGCGGCTCGGGCGTCGTCGTGCTGCCGTGTGGTGCCGGTAAGACGATGGTAGGCGCGGCGGCCATGGCAAAGGCCAAGGCGACCACTCTCATCCTCGTCACCAATACCGTTGCCGGTCGTCAGTGGAAGCGTGAGCTCATCGCCCGCACGTCGTTGACCGAGGAAGAAATCGGCGAATATTCCGGTGAGCGCAAGGAAATTCGACCCGTCACGATCGCGACGTATCAGGTGATCACGCGTCGTACCAAGGGTGAGTACAAGCACCTCGAACTATTCGACTCTCGCGACTGGGGCTTGGTGATCTACGACGAGGTTCATCTGCTGCCCGCGCCGGTGTTCCGCATGACTGCCGATCTTCAGTCGCGTCGTCGCCTCGGCCTCACCGCAACATTGGTCCGCGAGGACGGCCGCGAGGGCGACGTATTCTCGCTCATCGGCCCCAAGCGTTACGACGCTCCGTGGAAGGACATCGAGGCGCAGGGCTGGATCGCGCCGGCCGATTGCGTCGAGGTGCGAGTGACGATGACGGACGCCGAACGCATGTCCTACGCGGTGGCGGAACCGGAGGAGCGCTACAAACTGTGCTCGACGGCGCACACCAAAATTGCTGTCGTGAAGTCGATTCTGGCCAAACATCCGGATTCGCCGACCTTGGTGATCGGTGCGTATCTCGATCAGCTCGACGAACTCGGTGAAGCCCTGAACGCACCGGTGATCAAGGGATCGACCAAGAACAAGGAACGCGAGATCCTGTTCGATCAGTTCCGTAACGGCGAGATCCAGACGCTGGTGGTGAGCAAGGTCGCGAACTTCTCGATCGACCTTCCGGAGGCGTCTGTCGCCGTTCAGGTTTCGGGAACCTTCGGATCGAGGCAGGAAGAAGCTCAGCGACTCGGGCGCCTCCTGCGACCCAAGCACGACGGTGGTCAGGCCCACTTCTATTCGGTGGTTTCCCGCGACACTCTCGATGCGGAATACGCGGCACATCGTCAACGATTCCTCGCCGAACAGGGCTACGCGTATCGAATCACCGACGCGGACGACCTGTTGGGCCCAGCCATCGGTTGAACACATTTCTATAACAAGTTTCACTAATTAGCTGGACGGACGTCCATATCGCGATAGCGTGCTCCCTGTCACACTTGTGCCTATCGGGGAGTCGCGCATGTTGCGCTCGGTTACACGTTCACGCGGTCGTCTCGGCGCCGCAGTTGCGCTTCTGACAGCGTCGCTGCTGTCGGCAATCGGAGTGGTTGCCACCACCGGCGTCAGTTCGGCGACTCCGGTCGCCCCAGGTACAACGGTGTATCAGCTTGCGAACGGCTGCTACGCACTACAGGGTGCCGACGGTGCGTTCGTGAACCGGGACGGAAGCGGCTACCGCAGCGGCGGAACAACCGTCGACGACGCCGAATCATTCAGGCTCCATGCGGCGCAACTCGGCCGGTTCATGTTCTACGGCACCGACGGATCGATGCTTGCCCATGACGGCGCCGGCGGCGTCGTGGCAACGCCAATCGCGACCCCGTCGACGGACTGGACAGTGATGTCGAGCGGCGAGAAGTTTGTTCTCACCGCCACCACAAACGGTCGAACACTGGTCAGCCACGATTCCACCCTGTCGCTGGACGAACCCGGCGGCGCACCGGATGCCGCCTCGTTTGCCCTGATCCCCCGCACCGGATGCGCCGATTTCCCGGAAGCCGAAGTGAACGCTACTGGTACGCCGTCGGAGATAGGCCCGGGCGGCGAGGTCACCGGATTCATCGATACGCATGTCCATATGAATGCGTCCGAGTTCATGGGAGGAAATCTGCACTGCGGTAAGCCTTTTGATCCCCAAGGCGTCACTGCCGCGCTGGTCGACTGCCCGGACCATCAACCCAACGGCATGCCGGCGCTACTCGAAAACGTTCTCTCCTTCGGCGATCCATTCGCAACCCACAACACCGCCGGGTGGCCCACTTTCCCCGATTGGCCGGCTCACGATTCCCTGACTCACGAGCAGACCTACTACACGTGGGTGGAACGCGCGTGGCGCGGCGGTTTGCGCATCTTCACCAACCTTCTTGTTGCCAATCGTGTTCTGTGCGAGCTGTATCCGACCAAACGCAATCCGTGCGACGAAATGGAGACGATCCGGATCCAGGCCAAGCAGACTCGTGAGATCCAGGATTACGTCGACGCACAGTACGGCGGCCCCGGCCGTGGCTGGTTCCGGATCGTAAGCTCACCGGCCGAAGCCCGGCAGGTGGCGGCCGACGGAAAACTGGCCGTCACGCTGGGTATCGAGGTGTCGGAACCCTTCGGGTGCACACTGCGAAACGATGTGCCGCAGTGCACGACCGAAGATATCGATCGCGGTCTGGACGAACTCTACGATCTGGGTGTCCGGCAAATGATCGTCACGCACAAGTTCGACAATGCCTTAGGTGGCACGCGTTTCGACGGCGGCATCACCGGGGTGGCCGTCAACATCGGTAACTACCTGGGTACCGGTGAGTTCTGGCAGTCCGAACCGTGCACCGGCGTCGCCGAGGACAACGAGCTGCCCACCAAGGTCGACGGTGCCCAGAATCTCCTCGCCGTACTCCCACCCGGCGTGACGCTTCCGGTGTATCCGGCCGGTGCGCAATGTAATTCACGTGGATTGAGTGCTCTCGGTGAGCACACCATCCGCGGGTTGATGGAGCGAGGCATGATCATCGACATCGACCACATGAGCGTCAAGGCAGCGGACGCAACACTCGGTATCCTCGAAACCGCCCAGTACTCCGGCGTTGTGTCGAGCCACAGTTGGAGCGACGAAAGCTTCTACCGGCGGATCTATGCACTCGGTGGTTTTGTTGCGCTGTACGCGGGCACACTCGATGCTTCCGACGGTAAGCACGGCGAGACCGGATTCATCGACCAGTGGCGCGAAGCCCGGGAGATGCGAAGCGAAAACTACTACTTCGGATTCGGCTACGGCGCCGACACCAACGGATTCGGTCCCCAGGCCGCGCCGCGCAGTGATGCCGACGCCAATCCTTTGCAGTACCCGTACACCGCCTTCGACGGCACAGTCATGGACAAGCAGCGTGCCGGCGACCGCGTCTTCGACGTCAACGTCGACGGTGTGGCTCAGTACGGAATGATCCCCGATTGGATTGCTGACATGCGTATAGCCGCAGGGCCGGATGGAGATCAGATTATCGACGACATGAGCCGCGGCGCGGAGGCCTACCTGCAGATGTGGGAGCGCGCGCGGAAGTAGCTACCCTGGTGGAGTGGCTCCTGGAGTTTTCAGGAGCCCTCGACCGAGTACACCCGCCCGCCACCTGCGAAGGAACACACCAGTGGCTGATTTCCAGTTCACCGTCGACAAGGCTCACGCGAAGTCCGTCAACGACACGTTGGCCGATGTCCGTCGTCTGCAGGTTTCTGCCGTGATCTTCGCCCTCATCCTCGCTGCGCTTGCCGCCTGGCTCATCAGCATGGGTGCGGTGTGGTCCACCATCGCCGGCGCTGTTCTCGCTGTCGGTGCGATCAGCTCGCTGGGTGTGGCCATATGGGCGCCGCGCAAGGTGGGAAGCATCGAAAAGTTGTACAGCGAAAACCCGTTGGTCCCCACGATCGTCTCCGAGATTCACCCTCGCGCCGCGACACTGACCGCGCTGATCGACGTCGCGAAGCCGTCGACGCAAGGACCGCGATACGCGTTGGTCAGCCGAAATGTCCGACTCAACCCTCATTGGAAGGTCGGCGATCGTGTTCCGTCGGTCGCCCTGCGGTCGGACCGCTCCACGCGCAGCCAGGACGACGTCTGGCAGATGGTCAATCCGATGCCCATCGAATGGGGCACCAAGGACGCCCGAGTCCTGGCCCGCGCCACCGCAGCGATCAGTGCAAGTGAGTGGAACTTCCTTCAGAGTCGACTCGCTGACTCGAAGGAAGTTCGCACCCACCCGGAACGCCGCGTCATGATCGAGCCGGCTGACCTGCCCGACAACCTGCGCTAGCAACTGCCGCTGAGGCAACTTCTCTAGCGCAGTGCCGGCAATACCTCACGTTCGAACAACTCGATGCCCGAGGTGTCGTACGCAGCTTCGGGGAAGTAGAAGATCCCGTATTCAAGCCCCTGTGCCTTGAGCGCTGACAGGTTTTCGATGATCTGTTCCGGAGTTCCGACTGCGGGCATACCGCGGAACGCGTCCAGCGACGCTTCGGCAGCAGCTTCGCCCACCAAAGGCGTCAGCCGGTCTTTGACTACCCGAAGCCGCTCGGCCACTTCGGCTTCCGTCGATCCGATGGCAACGTTGTAGTTTGCGGAGCGGACGATGGCGTCGAAGTCGGTGCCCACCGTATCGCAGTGCTTCTTCAAGATCTCGGACTTGCGCTCGAATCCTTCGGGTGTGCCGTCGAAGTTGGTGTACTGCGCGTATTTTGCCGCAATCTTCAGGGTGACCTTCTCGCCGCCGCCCGCGATCCACAACGGGATTCCCTTGTCCTGAAGTGGAAGTGGTCGACAGATAGCGCCGTCGACTTGGTAGTACTTGCCATCCAGCGTCGCGCTGCCGGTCGACCACGACTGTCGCATGATCTGGATTCCCTCGTCGAGACGGCCGAGTCGCTCACCGGCAGAAGGGAAACCGTAGCCGTAGGCGCGCCATTCCTGCTCGTACCAGCCGGCGCCGATACCCATTTCGACACGACCGCCACTGATCAGGTCGGTGGTGGCCGCAATTTTTGCGAGATAGGCCGGGTTGCGGTAGCTGATGGCGGTACACATCTGGCCCAACCGGATACTCGACGTCGACGCGGCAAGGGCCGACATGAGGGTCCATGCCTCGTGCGTTGCTTCCTCCGTCGGCGCAGGAACCGTATGAAAGTGGTCGTACACCCACGCCGACTCCCACGGTCCCGCTTCCGCCCGCAACGTGAAGTCACGCATCACCTCCCACTGCTGTGCAGGGTCGATGCCAACCAGGTCCAGGCGCCAGCCTTGAGGAACAAAGAGTCCGAATCGCATCATGCGAGCCTACCCAGACCGTCCGCGATCCGCTTGCGCCGCCACGGACGGCGAATAGCGCGGAATATATCGGTGCATCACTGCTGCGCCGGCAAAGGACGTCGCTCCCAGAACCGCAAAGGCCCAACCGAGTGGAACCGCAGCGGCAAGCACACCAATCGCAAAAGGTCCGCCGAACATCCCCGTGTCATGGGTCAGGCGCCAGGCTGCGAGAAACTCGGCCCGCTCGTCCGGTGGAGCGATATCCGCACCCAACGTCATGATGACTCCGTTGCCCAACCCGTTGCCGATTCCCATGACAACGGCAACCGCGGTCAATCCCAATGCTCCTGTCGACAGCGGCAGCAGAAGATAAGACACTCCGATCACAGTGAGCGACGGGACCGCCACCAATCTTCTGCCGTAGCGGTCCATGATGTGTCCGGCCGGATACGAGCACAGGAGATCCACTGCCGCGCCCACACCGAAGATCACACTGACCTGGGCAGCGTCCAACCCGAGATGCAATGCCCACAGTGGAAGTACCGCTTCCCTCGACGCCCGAGCGGCGCCCATCAGGACAGATCCGATGCCCAGTGTCGACAGCGGTGCGCGATGTCGGCCGAGAATGTCGGTCAACGTGACGGGTCGGTGTTCGCCGCCGCTCGCGTCGACCGTGCGCGGTGGATCGGAAACGCGCGCCATCAGAGCCCCGGCGAGTACAACACCGACCAACTGAACCAGGAATCCGCCGCGGGTGCCCATCATCAGAATCACCCCGGCGCCGATCAGTGGTCCGAGAAAGAATCCCAGACGCCACATCGCCGCGAACGACGACATCGCCCGGGCTCGCAAGCTCAGCGGAACCGTCTCAGCGAGGTAACTCTGCCGAGCCAGGCCCCACACCGCATTTGCCAGTCCGGTCAGCAGGGCTCCGATTCCCAGTACCCAGGGAGTCGCGGCGAACAGGCAGATCACCACTCCTGTTGCACCGAGAGCACTTCCGCCGATGATGGACCGACGCTCGCCGAAACGCGAGACTATCCGGCCGGCCGGTAGATCACCGAGAACAGCGCCCAATCCGCCGAGCGCAACGATCAGTCCCGCAACGGTGATCGACGCCCCGAGGTCCCGGGCGGTCACAGCCATGATCGGCGCCGCCGCGCCCTGGCCGATTCCGAAAATCGCAGCCGGGACAAAAACCGTTGTCACCAACGGCTTCAGCGCGCCTACTCCTGGCTGCGCTCGGGGAACTGTTTCCGTCACGCGCTCACTTCTACGGCCACCGTAGCCCGCGAGCG
This sequence comes from Rhodococcus sp. ACPA4, assembly GCF_002300185.1. Classification (NCBI taxonomy): domain Bacteria; kingdom Bacillati; phylum Actinomycetota; class Actinomycetes; order Mycobacteriales; family Nocardiaceae; genus Rhodococcus; species Rhodococcus sp. ACPA4. The sequence continues at coordinate 696,673 of NZ_NSDY01000002.1, read as the reverse complement.
CTTACCGACCGACTCTGCAAGCCCGTAGTGGCCACGCAACGTGGATTCGGTGTACTCCGTACGGAAAAGCCCCCGGGACTGCAGAATCGGCACAACCCGATCGACAAATATCTCGAGCCCACCCGGCAGGTACGGCGGCATGATATTGAAACCGTCGGCTGCACCTTTGTCGAACCATTCGGTCAGCTCGTCGGCAACCTGCTCCGCCGTCCCGGCAAAGGTGCGGTGTCCCCGCCCACCACCAAGTTTGCCGATCAGCTCACGGACCGTGAGCTTTTCGGTCTCCGCCAAGTCCTTGACCAATTGGTATCGGCTCTTGTTGCCCTGGATGTGATCAAGATCGGGCAACGGCGGAAGAGGTGCGTCGAGCGAGTGTTCCGTGAGGTCGACGCCCACCATGTTCGAGAGTTGACGCAGCGAGTACTCCGGAGAAATCAAATCGGTAAACGACTGCTCGAGAGCTTTTGCTTCGGCTTCAGTGTCGGCGATGAAGGGAACGATTCCTGGCAGCACTTTGAGGTCGTCCGGATTGCGGCCGTACCTGATCAATCGGGATTTGAGGTCGGAGTAGAAGTCTTGGCCCTGTTCGAGTGTTCGCTGCGCAGTGAAGACGGCTTCGGCATATCGCGCCGCGAAGTCTTTACCGCTTTCGGAAGATCCAGCTTGTACCAGTAGTGGCCGGCCCTGCGGCGATCGCGGCGAATTGAGCGGCCCGGCCACCGAGAATCGTGGACCGTCGTGGTCGATGCGGTGCACGCGGTCCGGGTCGGCAAACACGCCAGTCTCCTCGTCCAGGAGGATTGCGCCCTCTTCCCAGCTGTCCCAGAGATCAAGCGTCACATCGACAAACTCTTCGGCCCGCTCGTAACGGTCACTGTGCGCCGGCACTGCACCCAGTCCGAAGTTTGCGGCTTCATCGGCGCCGGCCGACGTCACGATGTTCCACCCGCCGCGGCCACCGCTGATGTGATCGAGCGAAGCGAACTTTCGCGCGAGAGTGTACGGATCGCCGTAGCTGGTCGAAGCCGTGGCGATCAGGCCAACCTTGTCTGTCGCTGCCGCTATCGCCGACAGCAAGGTGACCGGCTCGAAAATCGCCTGGGTATTGTGCTTGACGCGCGGACCGACGGCCAAACCGTCGGCAAAGAACACCGAGTCGAGCTTCCCGCGTTCCGCGATGCGGCCCAGATTCTGGAAATGCTTGACATCCAACAAGTTAGCCGCATCAGTATTCGGATGACGCCACGCTGCTTCGTGGTGGCCGACGCCCATGAGAAATGCGTTCAAGTGAAACTGTCGTTCGGACATGATAAAAGAACGTTCCTTCCGATGAGTGAGTATCAGGTGGCGGGACGCCAGCGTGAGAGCCGGCGTTCGATCAGCACCAGCACACCGTTGAGACTAAGACCGAGCAAAGAGATTGCGATGATGCCCGCATACATGTTCGGGATCTGGAAGTTCAACTGGGAAGCGGTAATCAGATATCCGAGACCGGCTTTGGCTCCGACCATTTCGGCTGCAATCAGCACGAGGATCGACGACGCGGCCGACATCCGAATCCCGGTGAAGATCGTAGGTACCGCGGCCGGGAGGACAACCTTCTGAAACAGCCTGATCGGAGAAAATCCGAGTGATACAGCGGATTTGACGAGCAAAGGATCAACGCTGCGCACTCCGGAGATCGTATTGAGCAGGATCGGGAAGGTGCAGGCATAGATCACCAGCGCGATCTTCGACTCTTCACCGATTCCGAGTATCAGCACGAATACGGGCAGTAGCGCCAAAGCCGCTGTGTTGCGGAACAGTTCGAGGATCGGATTGAGGAAATCCGAGACGGGGCGGTACCACGCAATCGCGATACCCAACGGAACCGCGACCACTACTGCCACAAAAAATCCGGTCAAGGCACGAGACAAGCTTGCGGTGACGTGTTCTTGCAGTTGGCCGTTGCCGACCAGTGTGAAGAACGCCGACACCACTTCACTGAACGGCGGAAGGAAGACCTTGTCCACCAACCCGAAGCGTGGTGCTAATTCCCAGATTCCGAGTAGCACAGCGATGGCAATCGAGGGCTTTGTGATTCGCCATGCCGTCGATCGCACGTAACGTGCTGCGGCGCCGACCTGATCGGCCGACTTTCGGGTCACAGAGCCGACCCGCCGCTCTGATGTCGGTTCCGGCGCGGTAACCAATTCCGGAATTGCCAGTGCGCTAGACATTCGCGGTCTCCTTCGTCGGATCGAGCTCGTCGGTCCGCGCACGTTCCACTTCACCGTGCAGAAGGGTCCAGATCTGGTGCCGATAATCGCGGAATTGCTCACCGGAGCGCACATCCGCGGCGGATCGGTCGATGTCGATATCGACGATCGTCTTCACCCGGCCAGGCCGGGACGTCAAGACGGCCACGCGTTGTCCGAGATAGATGGCCTCGTCGATCCCGTGAGTGATGAACAGAATCGTCTTGCCTGTCGCTTTCCAGATCCGGAGCAACTCGCCCTGCAACGATTCCCTCGTCTGTGCGTCCAATGCCGCAAACGGCTCGTCCATCAGCAACACTTCCGGGTCGAAGGCAAGGCTGCGAGCGATGGCGACCCGCTGCTTCATACCGCCGGACAGCTCGTGGGGGTACCGATCGGCAAAGCCTTCCAAGCCGACCAACTCGAGGTAATGATCGGCAAGTTCGCGTCGTGTGCTCTTCTTGACGCCCTTGGCTTCCAATCCGAACTCGATGTTGTGACGGGCAGTGCGCCACGGCAGCAGAGCATACTGCTGGAAGACAATTCCGCGATCCAGCCCCGGACCGGTGATCTGCTTGCCGTCCAAAAGGATTCGGCCTGATGTAGGAGAACTGAGCCCGCCGAGTAGATCGAGCAGAGTGGACTTGCCGCAGCCGCTGGGCCCGACGAGGACCAGAAACTCGCCCGGTGCCACGTCGATGTTGATGCCCTCGACCGCCGTGAATTTTTCACTCGTCCCGCGAATGTCGAATTCCTTGGTGACGTCCTCTAGCCGAAGTTTCGGTTGAGTGCTCATTTTCCGACCTCCAATGCCTGTCCGTCAGCGCCACTTTCGGGTGTGTACGTCCCGTTGGCGTACGGGTTGAATGTGTTGGTATAGATGTCCGCCGGAGTCAGTTTCCCTTCCTCCAATTCACCGTTGCGGGTCAACCAGTCGATCCAGGTACTGATCTCGACGTCCTCAATCACTCCACCGGGTCCGGCGACTCCCGGGCTCTTCCAGTAGCTGATCAGCTTCGTGTCTTCGTTGCGTCCCCGAGAGTTGATGATCGAGGTAAATTTGGCGACTACTTCATCGCGCGAGTGCGTCTGCGTCCAACGAATGGCGCGTGCTGTTCCCTGCACGAAGTCAGCGACTGCATCTTTGTTCTGCGCGATGTAGTCGTCGCGGAATACCAACGTGCCGTAGGTGAACGATCCGAACAGCGATTCGTCCGTGAAAAGCTCACGCAGACCTCCACGTTCGAGAGCCGAATCTCGGAAGACCGATCCGAGGGTTGCGACGTCGATCTGACCCTGGCGTAGTGCCTGTTCCGTGTTGACCGGAGGAACAACGATCAGTTCCACCTGGTTGATCTCGTCCGGCGTAAGACCTTCCCGCGCAAGCCATTCACGGACGACAAACTCGTGGTGCGCCCCGAGGGTGTTCATTCCGACCTTCTTGCCGATCAGGTCCTTTGCCGATGTGATCGGACTACCGTCAAGTACGTAGTACCCATTGAAACTCTGCTTGTCCGAGCCGTAGTAACCGATGACCGAAGTGATCGGAGATCCGGCAGCAGCCAACTTCACGATGGCTCCGTTGAAGGCTCCGCCGAAGTCGGTCTGACCGGTGGCTGCATTCTGGATACTCTGCGGACCACTGGTGGTGTCGCCGATCCAGTCGAGTTGCACGTCGTTGAAATACCCGAGGTCGGCGGCAAGTTCCGGGAACAATACCTGACCTGCACTCCCCTCGTAGCGAAGGACGGTCTTACCGTCAGCGGTCTTGACCACTTCGTCGGAGGAACCGGAGCATGCGACGGCGAGGCCGGCTAGAGAGACAAGTGCGAGGGCCGCGGCGACAGAGCGCGCGAAACGGGGGCGAATCATGAAGGTGCTTCCTGTAGAAGATGATTTGTGCCGTGATCGGCTACATCGGCCCTCGGCTGTACCGAAACGTCATGTCCTGCAGAGAGCGCTCGACGGGTGAAGTTCACGCAGCGTCGTACGATGTGCTCTGCGGAGGCAGATGCGGGTGGTTGTCGGTTCAGCGACAACAGCGACAGGACGAGAACACGTGGGACTCCAAACGTGGAAGGCAGTACCTTGGCTGGTAATACCGTCGAAGGCAGTACCTTTGTAGGCAGTGCCGACACCATATGTCGGCGCCCCCCACGTGCGTCAACGATTTATTCACGCCGGATTTTAATGTGTGAAGACCACCGAAACGGGACATGTAGTCCGCTGTTCGGTCAGCTCGATCGGCACTGCAAGTAGCTATCGGGCTGCATCATTCTCAAACACTGAATCCACCGAGCATTCCGACAGCCGCAAGTGTTGCCAGGGCGGCAACAAAGATTACCGAGTAAAATACTCGGCCGTCGAGGATAAGTGCTGGTTCGCCTAGTTCGTACCTACGTTCCGTTGAATCATCGTCAAAGTCTGGATCATCGTCAAAGTCTTCGGCATTCGAGGATTCTTCGCCCACGGTCTCCACCCGAAAATATCGAGATCGTTCTAGATCGCATCACCGATGTCCGCCACGAACGAAAGTGACGTGGCCGCCGCAGAGCCGATCGCAAAGCCTTGCCGGACAGCGTGGTTGGCTGGAGATCTCTCTGTACTTGTCATGATGTCTCCTTCTGCGCAACATCGTGGTGCGATCAGTATCGGAAGAATCCGGTCTTCTGGCATCACCCCGAAAGGATGAGCGCTCATCTATTCCGGGTGATGACAGCAAACAACCTCCGGTGCAATTCTTTTCCGGACACCATCGCGATTCGTTCGGAGGAGACCATGACGCAAGAACTCGAATCGGCCGAAGGTGCGCCAGTCCCATCACAGTGGTTGTTGCCGCGCGGCCTCATCGTGTTGCTCGGGCTGACCGGACTGGTTGTCACTGTCGCAGGTACAAAAGCATTCTCCAGTATCCTCGGGCCGGTCTTTCTGGCCCTGATGCTGACCGTCGCCGTTCATCCCGTACCTGATTGGCTGCAGCGGAAGGGATTACCCCGATGGCTTGCGACCCTTACTGCTCTGGTTGCGGTGTACACCATTCTCAACACTCTGGTCTTCTTTCTCATCTATTCCGTCGCGAGATTGGGGACACTGCTCCCTGCCTACGAGGAGCAGTTCGATCAACTTCTCGCGGACGCCAAAAGCCGGCTCGGCAATCTGGGGATCGGGTCGGATCAGATTCACAACATGCTGTCCTCGGTGGATTCGGGAACTATCACCCGTGTGCTGACAGGGCTTTTGGAAGATACGCTCGGACTGCTGTCGAATCTTGTGTTCCTTGTCGTGTTGCTACTGTTCATGGCGATCGACGGCAGCGGTTACTCGCAGCGGATGCAGGTGCTCGTGAGATCGCGCCCGGACATCGCCGGAGCGTTCATGTCGTTCTCGTCGGGAACACGAAAATATCTTGTCGTATCAACAGTTTTCGGCGCTATTGTCGCCGTACTCGATACTGGGCTTCTGTGGGCGCTCGGGATACCACTCCCCATCCTGTGGGGCGTGCTCTCCTTCATCACGAACTACATCCCGAACATCGGATTTGTCCTCGGCCTCGTCCCACCCGCGCTACTTGCCCTCCTCGACGGCGGTGTCGGTCCGATGCTGACGGTCATCGTTCTCTACAGTGTGGTGAACGTGATCATCCAATCGGTGATCCAACCCAAATTCGTCGGCGACGCAGTCGGACTCTCGGTCACGTTGACATTCCTGTCGCTGGTCTTCTGGTCATGGGTCCTCGGCCCACTGGGCGCAATTCTCGCAATCCCGTTGACATTGATGGCCAAAGCGTTCCTGGTCGACATCGACCCCTCGACCCGCTGGGCCGACGTTCTGCTGAACGAATCTGACCCCACCAGTACAACGGTCGCATCGGAAACCGAGCCAGGTACTGGAGTGTGCCGCTGCGATCCTGATTCCTCACTGGGCACCGGATCATCCGTGCCGGGTGATGTGTTCGGGAGAGTCGAAATCGAGGATGGATCGGTATCGAAACGCAAGACACCGCTCACCGGAACCGCATCTCTACCGTCAACTTCGGGGAAAATCTCGGCAGATAAAGGAGTAAATGAATGAGTGCAACCTTGACGGTGTGGAAGTTCCCGACGCCCTCGGGCGCGGATACCGCGATCACCACACTCGAAGACCTTCAGAGACAGGAACTGATCAAGGTTCGCGACGCAGCGCTTGTGTCGTGGCCCGAAGGGGCAAATAGGCCCAAGACTCGCCAGCTCAACAACGTCACCGGTGCCGGCGCACTCGGAGGCGCATTCTGGGGACTGCTATTCGGGTTGCTCTTCTTCATCCCGCTGCTCGGAGCTGCGCTCGGAGCCGGGATCGGCGCGCTCGCGGGGTCTTTGACAGATGTGGGAATCGACGACGAATTCATAGCCGGTGTCCGCAAGAACGTCACCCCCGGAACTTCGGCACTGTTCGTACTGACTTCGGACGCCATCATCGATCGGGTACATGAGGCATTCGACGGTCAGTCCGGTGAACTGGTGTCGACGAACCTCAGCCACGAGCAGGAACAGCAGCTACGGAACGTGTTCGCCGAGTAGTACTAACAGTGGATTCGGTCAGCTCGATCGGCACGCCGCGTAGCGTCGTTCCCAGTTCTCGAGGTGCGAGCGCGACACCGTGGTGCCGAACGACAACCGGTGCAGCACATCGGATCCAAGGTGATGCAACTCGGTGTGCGCTGCCCACTTCAGTGTCGCCCAGTCCGGTTCGTTGTGCGCTGCATCGATTCCTGCCATGGCGGCGCCGCGAAGTTCGAACTCCAGATCGCGACACAATTCTGCACTCGGCGCACGCTGTGCCACCCGAATGTCGGTGAGCAGCACGCCGAGCAGTCGCGCCACGCGCCCGTCGACCCAGTCCAAAGTTCGGCGATGAGCACGGCGGCCCACAGTCCACAGCACGATCAGTGCGACCACAACGCCGACTGCTGTTTCGATCATTCGACTCAGGACCAGATGCTGCACGGTGCCGTGTGCGCCACCGGCGGCACCCAGAAGGATCGCCATCGGCGTGATGAAGATGACGGCGACTCCGTAATTGCGCACCAGGAACAGCTCGATTCCCAACTGCAGCACAGCAAGTACCGCCACCATGGCAAGGCCGGTCGGGCTCCACAGATACACCCCGCCGAGCACCAGTAACCCGAGAACGGTCCCGCCGATCCGGTGAATCCCCCGATAGGTTCCCAGAATTCGATCCGGCCCCTGGTGAAGAACCATCGCGGCTGCGATCACTGCCCAATCCGGTCGGTCGATTCCGAGAAGAACCGTCAGGCTTCCCGCTGCGATGCAGGCCAGAAGTAGCCGGATCGCAGTGATCGTCGCTCGACTGGACGGATTGCAGGCACGCAGAAATCTGTACCGGATCGTCGGGTCGGGCAAAGGCGGATACACACCTACCTCGTCGATGTCGAAAGCTGCGTCCGCCATCAACTCCGGGTCGTGATCGTCGGCCAGTGCTCCCGCCATCCGCATCTGTGCGCGCTCCAGCTCACGAGTGAGCGGATGATCGGTACCGACAATCTTTCCGCGGTACAGGCATTGCCATGCATCTTGAAGTCGCAGCGCGGCAGCGTGACGGTTCGCTTGATCTGTCGCCGCCACGTATTCGTCGACGGCCGACACGGCCGCGTCGACGGCAGCGTGTTCCACCGCTCTCGGCGCCCACAGTATCCCCGTCATGGATATGAGTAGTGCGCTCGCTCCGCCTACGGCCGTCCACAGAGCAACCTCTGTCGGCGGTTGTCCCGGAGTGGCGATCACCGAACTGATCTCTGTCGTCAACAAGAGGAAGAACGCTCCTGGTGGCCCCAATCGCAACGCGTCAACGGTGAACGCACAGGTCGACACCACGACTGCCATGACCAGAATGACGAGTATCAAGAGAGCCTCGGGGGCGCCTTCGGAAATAGCCCGGTGGATCGGTTCGCCCACCGATGCGCCGATGAAGGAGAGAACCGTCAAGGCCAACGCGGCAATGCCGACGACTTTCCACCGGCTCCGGTATGGCCGGCCTTCACCGTAAATCGAGGCGAAGGCTCCCAGCCCGACGAGAAGTGACGCAGAGCCGTATCCGAGAAGCGTCGCGATTGTCGCCGGAATCGCGAGGGCGAGCGCCACCCGAACGGCTCCTGGAAATCGGTTTCCCACCGGCGGCAATCCGAACAACACACTCCGCGCAGGCCGTGGTGCGGGAACAACGGCAGGCTCCCCTGGTGGTGCGTCTTCGGGGTTCACTACCCATCCTTCGAGCCGAATAACGTGTGAGACGTTATTGAGCGTAGATCAGCGTCTCTGTCGCTTTGACAACGAAGGTCACCGTCGCGCCCGGTACGAGATCGAGCTCGGCCGCCGCTGCTGTCGTGATGTCGGCCGAAAGTCCCGGCTGTCCCTCGTCGTCCTCGGCGCGTACCCGAACCGTCGAGCCTCGATTCTCGATCTCGGCAACAGTGACGTCGAACGCGTTGCGAGGGCTTCCGTGCGGCGGATGGAGATACACCGACACAGCACTGGGTTCGAACATCGCAACTGCTGGGCTACCCACTGGCACAGCCACTTCGGCAAGGCCGGCGATGGCGGTACCACCAGGAGTTCGGATCGCGCAGTCCTCGATCATGACGCCACTACGCAGATTGATTCCGGCAATCCTGGCGGCAAACGTACTACGAGGACGCGTCAGCACCGTCCGGACATCTCCACGTTCGACGACGCGTCCACCATCCATAACCACGACGCTATCCGCGAGCGCCAAGGCATCAAGCGCATCATGAGTCACCAGAACGGCTGTGCGGTTACCGGTTCGCAGCACTCGTCGCAGCAAGGAACGCAGCGCCGGGGCCGACGATACGTCGAGTGCTGACATCGGTTCGTCGAGGAGCAGTAGTTCAGGCTCAGCCGCCAGTGCTCGCGCCACTGCAACGCGTTGTGCCTGTCCCCCGGACAGCTGCGACGGTTTCCGATCCGCCAACTCGCCGGCGTCGACGGCGCCGAGCCAGTGGCGGGCCGCCTGCGCGGATTCACGACGAGACCGCCCGGCACTGCGCGGTGCAAACGCGACGTTGTCCATGGCACTGAGATGAGGAAAGAGCAGTGCGTCCTGAGCGAGCAGGACAGTCCCACGTTTGTGCGGAGACACGCAGACTCCGGCAGCGGTATCGGTCAGCACCCGTCCATTGAGTTCGATTCGCCCACGATTCGGATGATGCAGTCCCGCAACCGCAGCCAGCACCGTCGATTTTCCGGCGCCGTTCGGGCCGAGTATCGCTGTCACCTCACCGGCGGCAACGTCGAACGAGGCGATCACGTCGCGTTCGGGGATTTCGACATCCACGTGCAAGCCGCTCACAGTGTTCCTGCCGATCCGCGCCCACGGACGGCGACGACGATGACCACGGCAACAACAACCAGAACCAGCGAAAGTGCCACGGCAGCATCGGGATCGCTCTCACGTTGCAGGTAGATCTCCAGCGGCAAGGTGCGGGTGACTCCTTGTAGGCTGCCGGCAAACGTCAGCGTCGCACCGAACTCCCCCAACGCGCGCGCAAAGGCGAGTACGGCTCCCGAAACCAGGCCGGGAATCACCAGAGGCAGAGTGACGCGTCGTAGCACCGTGGTCGGCCTGGCTCCGAGCGTTGATGCCACCGCCTCGTAACGAGTGCCTGCCGTCCGCAGTGCCCCTTCGAGACTGACCACCAGAAACGGCAGTGCGACAAACGTTTGTGCCAGAACAACGGCGGTCGTGGAGAATGCGATCTGAATTCCGAGCACTTCCAACTGCTCCCCGATCAGCCCTTTACGGCCGAACGTGTAGAGCAGCGCGATTCCGCCCACGACCGGAGGCAGGACCAGCGGCAGCAAGATCAGTGACCGCAGTACCGACAGTCCACGGAAACTGCTGCGCGCCAGCACCACAGCCATCGGTACCCCGAAGAGAATGCAGAGCACTGTGCTCATCGCCGCGGTCTTCAGACTCAGCTTCAAAGCCGCTATCGACGACTCCGAGGTCACGAGTTGCCAGAACTGCGACCATTGCACCGTCTGCAGCATCGCGAGCAACGGAACTATCACGAAGGCCCCGCCGATCACGGCAGGGAGATAAATCCATACCGGCAGCCCGAGCGGAGCACGGACTGCCGGTCTGATTCGCATCACGGAGCGGCAAATCCTGCATTCGTCAGCACAGCCAGACCCTTCGGGCCACTCACGAGATCAACGAACTTGGTGGCGGTGGCGAGGTTCTTCGAATCCTTCAGTGCTGCAACCTGGTACAGGTTGACAACGGAAGCGGCCTCGGGGAAGGCGATGGTCTCGACCTTGTCGCCCGCCGACTTCGCGTCTGTTACGTACACGATGCCGGCATCTGCCTGACCTGAGGTGACTTTGTTCAGCACGTCGGTTACCGAGGACTCCTCACTGACCGGCTTCAGGCTTTCACCGCTCGCTTCTTCGACCTTCTTTGTGGCAGCCCCGCAGGGAACCTGGGGAGCACAGATCACCAATTGTGTTCCCTCCTTGGCCAAATCGGCGAACGAGGTGATTCCCTTCGGGTTACCTGGCGGCACCACGATCGTGAGAGTATTGCTCGCAAAGTCGGAGGGCGTACCTGCAACAACTCCAGCGTCGGTGGCCTTCTTCATGTTTGCCGCATCAGCCGACGCAAACACGTCCGCGGGAGCGCCCTGGATGATCTGCGCAACCAGATCCGACGAACCAGCGAAACTGAAAGTAACTGAAGTTCCGGGGTTTTCGGACTCGAATTCGTTGCCGAGTTCGGTAAATGTGTTCTTCAGCGATGCCGCCGCAAAAACGGTGATGTCGCCGGTCACGGTTGCCGAAGTACTGGTAGCCGCCGTCGACGTCGAGGGTGACGAGCTGTCCGAGCTACTGCAACCGCTCACCAGAGCAAGCGAGAGAACACCTGAGGCAACTATTCCGAGCGCTTTGTTCACTGATTTCCTCACTGCGTTTTCAACGTTGACGGGGTTTCCACGATCACGGTGGTGGCTTTGACTACGGCAACTGCGATGCTGCCGACTTCCAATCCCAGTTCACGAACAGCGTCGGTGCTCATCAGCGAGACCACGGTGAACGGACCGCACTGCATTTCGACCTGCGCCATCACCGTGTCGGTGACAACTTTGGTCACGAGGCCGGCAAACCGGTTGCGGGCCGACGTCCCGGTACTGAGCGGGTCTACGGGAGCGGGAGCCGCGTTGGATCGCGCAAACGCAGCCAGTTCGGCGCCGTCGATCACCTTGCGACCCGAATCGTCGGTTGCCGCGCTCAGCTGCCCGCTGTCGATCCATCGACGCACGGTGTCGTCACTGACACCCAGTAGCCCGGCCGCTTCGCGTATTCGTATGTTGGGCACCTCATGATCGTAGGGCTCGCAGCAGCCCCGAACAAGCCAAAATGTCCGCAAGTGCGTTAAAGATAGATCAATTCATCCGCTCTTGCGGAGTTCTACTCCTGAGACCACGGAACTCGGCAGGAGTCGGTACCGAATCCCTGTTCCGTGATTCCCAACGCGGAATACATTCGCGAGCGCATGTTCTCCAGCCCGATCTGATAGGTCAGCTCCACCACGCCTGCCCTACCGAACCGACGCTCGAGGTCCGCAACCTGCTCGTCGGTCACTCCGTGCTCACCGTGTGGGTCGCCTGTCATCGCGTCCGCGTACGCGATGGCTGCTCGCTCGTCCTCGCTGTAGAGCGGCGAGTCTCGATAATGCTCAATCGCTTTCAAACGCTCGACGTCAAGGCCGTCCAGACGCGCGAGCATCGTGCCGAAGTCGACGCACCACGAACAACCCACGGTAGAGGCGACTCGGTAGACCGCCAACTCCCGAACACTCACCGGCAGAACTTTGGACGCTTTCTGCACTGCCATTTCATGCCCGGCGGCCGCCAGAAACAGCTTCTTGTGGTTCGCGAGCACGGCAAACGGTTCAGGGACCTCGTCGAACTGCCGGGCGGCGAACTTGTACGCCACTTTGATCAGTGGTCCGCCGTCACCGGGCGCCACTGCGGGTATGCGGGGCATGACAACCTCCGTAAGTCTGTGGCACCACAATCGGTCCCACTTACAGAGTGGAACGAACGCGGGGTTCTAAACGTGCTGAACCGAGCCTTGACAGCAATGTGAAGATGCACCTGCCGCCGACTAAGCTGCAAAGATGCCTTCGACGCCCCGCAATCGCACCGTTTCGCGCCTGCAGCCTTTTGCGTCCACGATCTTCGCCGAGATGACGGCACTGGCAACTCTTCACAACGCCGTCAATCTCGGCCAAGGATTTCCCGACACCGACGGACCCGCCGCGATGCTCGACGTCGCGCGCCAAGCCATCGCCGACGGAGTCAACCAGTATCCGCCGGGCCCGGGTATGCCAGTTCTACGCCAGGCCGTTGCCGCCGACCGGATAGCACGGTACGGCTTGGAATTCGATCCTGATTCCGAAGTACTGGTAACCGTCGGAGCCACAGAAGCGATCAGCGCTGCAATTCTGGGTTTGGTCGAACCCGGTGAGGAAGTAGTACTTATCGAGCCGTACTACGACTCGTACGCGGCTTCCGTCGCTCTGGCCGGCGCGATCCGTCGTACCGTCCCGTTGGTCGCGTCGGGTGACAAATTTGTTGTCGACATCGATGCAGTCAAGGCAGCGATTACCCCCAAGACAAAGATGCTGGTGGTCAACAGTCCACACAACCCCACCGGGACGGTGTTCACCGATGACGAATTGCGCGCACTTGCAGAAATTGCGTGCGAACGCGACCTGATCGTGCTGAGCGACGAAGTCTACGAGCACTTGGTGTTCGACGGCCTCACGCATACACCGATGGCGTCGCTGCCCGGAATGCGTGAACGCACCGTCACAGTGTCCAGCGCCGCAAAAACTTTCAATGTCACCGGCTGGAAGACCGGCTGGGCGATCGGCCCGCGCGAGCTCATCGACGGCGTGCGCGCGGCCAAACAGTTCATGTCCTTCGTTGCCGGCGCGCCGTTCCAGCCGGCTGTCGCCTATGCATTGACCAACGAGCAAGCGTGGGTCGCGGATCTGCGATCGAGTCTGCAGTCCAAGCGAGATGTGCTTGCCGACGCGTTGACCGACGCGGGACTCCACGTGCATTCGGGCGGTGGCACCTACTTTCTGCTCGCGGACATCCGGCCACTGGGCGAATCCGACGCGGGAGATTTCTGCCGCGCGTTACCGGAACGCATCGGAGTCGCAGCCGTCCCCGTCGACGTATTCGCCGACAACCGTGACAGCTGGAAGCACCTGGTGCGGTTTGCATTCTGCAAACAGGATCACGTACTTGCCGAAGCAGCGAGACGCCTCCATCTGCTCCGGGGAGCCGCTCACCCATGAATGCTCGCACTATCCCCACTGCATTTATTCAGCGGTATCTCATGTTCTCGCCGGACAACAATGTGGACTTGTCGGGTGCCTTGCGGGCAGCTGGAATTGATCTCACCACGCTCGCGGACCCACGTGCCCGGCTCACCCCCACACAGGTGACTACCTTCATCCAAACCACCTGGCAGATCACGAACGACGAATTATTCGGTCTCGGGCGCGCCCCTGTCCCCCGCGGCACCTTTCGGCTGGTCTGCCTGACATTGATTCACTGCCCCGACCTCGGTAGCGCTTTCGCTCGGATGGCAGATGTGATCCGTGCTCTGCCGAGTTTGGCCCCGTTGACGGTAGAAGCGGGCGAGGAGAGCACACGCATCAGTTTCTCCGGTCACCCACGGGAAGGAATCTCCGAACCCGATATCGCGGCCGGCGTGACAACGGACTTCATGCTGATTCTCCTACACCGTTTTGCCGCATGGTTGATCGGTAAGCGGGTCCGGCTTCGGGCCGTCGAGTTCCCCTATTCGGCGCCGGATGCGCGATTGGCCCAAGACTACGACTACATCTTCGGTATCCCGGTTACCTTCGATGCGCCTTGCGCTGCTTTGGATTTCGACAACTCTGCGATGCGAGCGCCGATCATCCAGACCGAGGAAACCCTCGAGGAGTACTTGCGCGCGTCGCCTATCCAGCTAATGTCCGAGCGCGATTACGACAGCACCGCGTCAGCCCAGGTACGCCGAGTTGTGGAGTTAGGCGTGAAGGGACGCACCTCGACAGCGGAAGAGATTGCCGAAATGCTCTCGATCAGCGTGCCGCACTTGCGAAGGTTGCTTCGCCGCGAGGGCACGTCATTGAATCAGCTACGCGAAGAGGTGCTCCGCGACGTCGCGATCGCCGGCCTTGGCCGGGGCGAGTCGGTAGACGTCCTGTCGGCTCGCCTCGGGTTCTCCGAGCCCAGCGCGTTCCGCCGGGCGTTCAAACGCTGGACCGGAGATACTCCCAGCTCGTACCGCTAACTGACACAGAATTCATTGCCCTCCGGGTCGGACATCGTGATCCACACGCTCGGGCCTTGCTGCCCTCGGTGAAGTATCGTCGCGCCGACCGTCTCCAGCTGAGCGGCTACGTCTTCCCGGTTGTCTCCCACTCTGATATCCAGGTGAAGACGGTTTTTCACCGCTTTCTTCTCGGGCACCAGCTGAAACAGAACTCGCGGGCGCTCAGGATGTTCCGGGTCGCTGATGGCTGCACCTTCCCGCCAGACGAGCACGCCTTCAAAAGTGGTTGTGTCGGATTCTTGCGCGTGCCCAGCTGCGACGAGACCTCTGATGAAATCCTCATCGCTCGGCTCGACAGCCCAGCCGAGTGCGGCCGCCCACCATTTTGCCTGTTCATGCGGTTGCGCGGAATCCACGGTGACTTGAAATTCGTATCCCATGTTCCGACGTTAACGCCACCTACCGACAAAAATCTCAGTCCACACTCTTGATGGTTTTCATCGTGATGAGCGAGGTCACCCGTGACACAGCGGGGAGGCCACTGAGTTTGGTGGCCATGAATTGTTCGTATGTCGCGAGATCCTTCACCGCGACGCGAATGAAGTAGTCGGGGATCCCGAAGAGCCGTCGACATTCGATCACTTCGTCGAAAGCCGCGACGCGTGATTCGAAGTCCTCGATGGTCGCCTGGTCGTTGACGCCGATCTCGGCGGTCACGATCACCTGAAATCCGCGGTCGAGCGCCTCGGGGCTGACGATTGCCCGGTAACCGGTGATGACTCCGTCGGCCTCGAGTTTCTTGACCCGGCGCAGGCACGGCGACGGCGTCAGCCCCACCAGATCCGCCAATTCGGTGTTGGTCAGACTGGAGTCCTGACGGAGGTGGAATAAAATTGCGTCATCCATGGCATCCATGCAGATATTATTGCGCAAATTCTCAATTCCGCGCATTCTGGGCAATCGTCAACCGCGGACTTTGTATTACATTTCTGGGGTGATCGAATCTTCAACATCAGCGGATGCAACTGCCGTCGATGCCGCGCGCCAGAGCCCGGCGTGGCGACGCGCCTTCGCATTGTCATTGCCGGTCGGCATCGGACTCCTGCCACTCGGCATCGCCCTCGGGGTGCTGGTTGTGCAGCAAGGCCTGAACCCTTGGTGGGCACTGGTTTTCACTTCGTTGATCTATGCCGGATCGCTCGAGTTCATTGCCGTCGGCATGGTCGCCGCGATGACTCCCCTGCCTTACGTCGCACTCACCGCGTTGCTGGTCAACTTTCGGCACGTCTTTTATGCGCTGAGCTTCCCACTGAACAAGGTGCAGAATCCGTTTGCCCGCTTCTACAGCATGTTCGCTCTCACCGACGAGGCGTATGCCATGTCGGTCACAACCGATCCCAAAGCCCTCTCCGGCCGGGTCATCGTCTTCTCGCAGCTGTTCCTACACGGCTACTGGGTTGGCGGCGCAATTCTCGGAGCTACTGCGGGACAATGGATTCCCGATTCCATCGTCGGAATGGACTTTGCGCTCACAGCGCTGTTCGTCGTCCTGTCGATCGAAGCGATGCGGGCACAGAGCGGCTATGCCGTCCCGGCGGCTGCGGTCACCTGCGCACTGGTGGCCCGCCTCATCGCACCCGAACATGTCCTACCGATCGCCATGGGCGGGTTTGTCACCTTCCTGATCGTCCGATACTTCGCCACCTCCCGAAAAGTAGCAGTAGATGCCTGACACCACGTACATCTTCAGCGCCGTCGCCATCATGGCCATCGTCACTTTTGCGTTGCGCGCCATACCCTTTGCCGTCCTGAAGCCACTGCGCTCGTCGGCCCTCGTCGCGTACCTCGGCATCTACATGCCGGCGGGAGTGATGCTGATCCTGGTGATGTACTCACTGAAGAACGTCTCCGTCACCGGGCCCTCACACGGATTACCCGAACTGATCGCCGTCTCGGCCACCGCCGCAATCCATCTGTGGCGAAAGAACGCAGTGCTGAGCATCGTCGTCGGGACCGCGATGTACGTCGCGTTGATGAACACGATCTTCGCCTGACTTTCCCATCAGGCAGCAAAGCACCTTTACTCCCTGATGGGCAATCTGTAACAAGAACGCCCTTATCTGAACAGTTGAACACTTATACGATTTATCTATGACATTTTCCGTGTCAGGCCCGCCGACCCTCCACACGAAATCGGTGACGTTCGATGACGACGGATACACACTCGACCGGAAACAAACTCGTCGCAGCGTGGACGAGCCTGGACCGCTCCCAGCGACGCAGCATCATCGGAATGACGGCCACGGTCGTCACGCTCAACGTCGTCGGCTGGGCAGTGCTGCTCGGCCTGGTCGTTCCCGGGCACTACACCGTCGAGGGCAGTGCGTTCGGCGTCGGACTGGGCGTCACCGCCTACACGCTCGGAATGCGACATGCCTTCGACGCCGACCACATCGCCGCCATCGACAACACAACACGCAAGCTTGTTGCCGATGACAAAAAGCCCATGTCCGTGGGGTTTTGGTTCTCACTCGGCCATTCGACCATCGTATTTGTCATGGTTGCACTGCTCGCGCTGGGCGTACGACGGCTGGCGTCCACCCTCTCTGACGAGAATTCCGACCTGGGGAAATGGGCCGGATTGTTCGGAACCACTGTCTCGGGCACATTCCTGATCCTGATCGGCCTCCTGAACCTTGTGTCCCTCATCGGAATTCACCGGGTCTATACAAAATACAAGGCCGGAACGTTCGACGAAGAACAACTCGAGAAGGAACTCGACAGCCGCGGCGCGTTGAACAAGATTCTGGGGCCGGTCATGAAAACGGTCCGCAAGCCATGGCACATGTATCCAGTCGGATTACTGTTCGGCCTGGGGTTCGACACCGTAACCGAGGTGGGCCTACTCGTCATCGCCGGCGGCGCAGCTGTGACGGGATTACCGTGGTATTCGATTCTCGTTCTGCCGATTCTGTTCTGCGCCGGGATGTGCCTCTTCGACTCCATCGACGGTTCGTTCATGAATTTTGCCTACGGTTGGGCGTTTGCGCAGCCGGTCCGAAAGATCTACTACAACATGGTGATTACCGGCTTGTCTGTTGCCGTCGCCCTCATCATCGGAGTGCAGGAGATCATCTCGATCTTCACCGAGAAGCTCGAGATTCACACCGGAATCCTGGGCACGATCGGCAGCCTGGACTGGGGCGCGATGGGCTTCATCATCGTGGGGCTGTTTGCGATCACCTGGCTTGTTGCGATTGCCGTATGGAAGCTGGGACGCGTCGAAGAGCGGTGGCAGGCGCAATCTGCCGCGGCGGCGGGGCAAGAAGCGACGTAGGCGTGTTTCGCGAGCAGCCTTCCGGGGTATTGACCGATTGCGGCGGAGATTTCGGAGCGAGGGGTCAGCCGCAACAGGCCTGCCGCCCGGCTGTCACTCGCCGGGAGGTGGGCCGCCTAATTCGATGGCCACACGTCATTCGAGAATTCGAACATATGTTCTACCTTGGGTGTACTCTGGTTCCCATGACCAGCGCCATGCAACCGTCACTGTTCGACAATGTCGACCTGGGTGTTTCCTTGGCCGACCTCGACAACACCCTGCAACGACGGACACTCACTGCAGGCGCGTGGGTCGACCACAGGCCGGCTTGGCTCACCGGATCGGAGGCCGTGTTCGACACCCTCGAACGATCGGTGCCCTGGCGTGCCGAGCGACGGCAGATGTACGACCGCGTGGTCGACGTTCCGCGACTGGTGTGTTTCTACACCGAGAACGAGCCACTACCGGATCCCCTGCTCACCGAGGCGAAGGACGCTCTGAGCAGCCACTACCGCAGCGAACTCGGAGAACCGTTCACCACGTCCGGCCTGTGCTTCTACCGCGACGGCAGCGACAGCGTCGCGTGGCACGGCGACGACACCGGGCGAAGCCGCACCGAGGACACGATGGTAGCCATCCTGTCGCTCGGCGCTGCCCGCCCGCTACTTCTTCGTCCCCGCGGCGGCGGTGAGTCCATCCGCTTCAACCTCGGGCACGGCGATCTCCTGGTCATGGGCGGTTCGTGCCAACGGACGTGGGAGCACGCTGTACCCAAGAGCGCTCGCGCCCTCGGCCCGCGGATCAGCGTGCAGTTCCGCACTCGCGGAGTCCGCTGAACCGTCAGACGAGCAGTTTTGCTCCGGTCGCGGCAACAACGTCGTCGACGCTCACTCCCGGCGCCGTTTCGACCAGGCGAAGACCGTCGGCGGTCACGTCGATGACCGCCATGTCGGTGATGATCCGCTGCACGCACCCCTTGCCGGTGAGCGGAAGGGAGCATTCCTCGACAATCTTGTGCTCACCCTTCTTCGACACGTGCTCCATCATCACGATGACGCGCTTGGCGCCGTGGACCAGGTCCATCGCGCCACCCATTCCCTTGACCATGTGACCGGGAATCATCCAGTTCGCGAGATCACCGGTGGCGCTGACCTGCATGGCCCCGAGGACGGCAACGTCCACCTGGCCACCGCGAATCATGCCGAACGACGCGGACGAGTCGAAGAACGACGCGCCAGGCAGCACCGTGATGGTCTCCTTGCCCGCGTTGATCAGTTCGGGATCGAGTTCGTCCTCGGTCGGGTACGGCCCGACACCCAAAACGCCGTTCTCCGAATGCAATACGACGGTGATATCCGTGGGCAGGTAGTTCGGAACCAGCGTCGGCATGCCGATGCCGAGGTTCACGTACTGGCCGTCTTCGAGTTCGCGAGCGACCCGCGCAGCCATCTCTTCACGGGTGAGTTTGGTGGGAGCTTGGCCCGCCTCGTTTGTCAGTGTCATGCTCGTACCGTCCGTCATGCTCGTACCGTCCGTCATGCTCGTACCGTCCGATTCTCGATGCCGACCGTCACGGGGCCGACGTGGACTACTCGCTGGACATGGATGCCTGGTGTGTGGATCTCGGCAGGGTCGAGTTCGCCGGGTTCCACGAGGTGTTCCACCTGAGCGATGGTGATCCGACCGGATGTTGCCGCGGCCGGGTTGAAGTTCTGCGTGCTTGCTCGGTACACGAGGTTGCCGTGCCGGTCGCCTTTCCACGCGTGGACCAGGGCGTAGTCGGCGACGATGCCTCGTTCCATCACGTAGGTGACGCCGTCGAAGTCACGAGTTTCCTTGGGCGGGCTGGCAACTGCGATGCCACCGCTTCCGTCGTAGCGGAGCGGCAAGCCGCCGTCGGCGACCTGGGTGCCGACACCAGCGGGCGTGAAGAACGCGGGGATACCTGCGCCACCGGCGCGCATGCGCTCAGCGAGGGTGCCCTGCGGAGTGAGCTCCACTTCCAGTTCACCGGCGAGATACTGGCGAGCGAACTCCTTGTTGGAGCCCACGTACGAGCTGACGGTCCGGCGAATCCGCCCCTTCTCGAGGAGCACCCCGAGGCCGAATCCATCAGTGCCGCAGTTGTTACTCACGGTCTCGAGCGACGTTGCGCCTTGCTCGAGCAGAGCGTTGATGAGGATCTCGGGCACTCCGACGAGCCCGAATCCTCCGACAGCGATCGTGACGCCGTCCGGCACGTCCGCGACGGCCTCGGCAGCAGTGGGAATCACTTTGTCCATCATGTCGATCACAGTAGCGTGCGCCGTACGTATTGTGAACCCCTGTGCGTATTACGAACATTTATCGCCCCCGGCATTGCCTGGGTCACAACAACGAACTAGTCTGTTCGCAGAGCGCATCACCTGTACACATTGCGAACATGTAATCGAACGACGAGGTTCCCCATGCTGCATTTACCGCCGAGGTACCAGCGGCCGACCGGCGTCAACGCCCCGGCTGATTTCGCGGACTACAAGACCACCTCCCTCCGCCACCCCAAGCAACCGCTGAAGCTGCTCCCGCAGCGCCTCACGGAATTGACCGGGCCGGTTTTCGGTGAGGACCGCGTCGGCGCTGGTGAAAACGATCTGACCATCGCCAACGGAGGCGAAGCACAAGGACAGCGCATCGTGGTTCACGGCCGTGTCCTCGACGGTGACGGCAAACCAGTCCCCCACACCCTTCTGGAGGTGTGGCAGGCCAACGCGGGCGGACGCTACCGCCACACGGGTGACAACTGGCCGGCTCCACTCGATCCGTTCTTCAACGGTCTCGGCCGTTGTGTGACGGACGCCGACGGCCACTATTCGTTCACCACCATCAAGCCCGGCGCCTACCCGTGGATGAACCACGACAACGCGTGGCGCCCGGCCCACATTCACTTCTCGCTCTTCGGTACGGCATTCACGCAGCGCCTGGTGACGCAGATGTACTTCCCCGACGACCCGATGTTCTTCCAGGACCCGATCTACAACGCCGTACCTGAAGAAGCGCGTCATCGCATGGTCAGCGTCTTCGACTACACCGCCACAGCACCCAACTGGGCTCTCGGGTTCCGCTTCGACATCGTCCTGCGCGGCCGTAACGCTTCCGTTTTCGAGAACGAGGAAGACCACGATGACTGAAAAACTTGCACCGATTTATCCAGTCGTCCCCGGCGATTTCACCACGGCACCTTTCGGAGTCACGCCGTCGCAGACCGTCGGCCCGTACTGGCATATCGGCCTCCCCTGGACGGACGGACCCGACGCGGTCCCTTCCGACGCTCCTGGCCGAATCACACTCGCCATCACGGTGATCGACGGCAACCGCACACCGGTGGCCGACGCGATGATCGAGACGTGGCAGGCAGATACGCTCGGGCGCTTCAACCATCCCGACGATCCCCGCGGCGCAGTCGAGCTCACCCCGGCAGGCTTCCGTGGGTTCGCCCGCAGCGCAGCAGATCCCACCGGAACTGCCATGGTCCACACCGTCAAGCCCGGCGCGCTGCCCACCGAAACCGAGGTTGACGAAGCTCCCCACGTCAACGTCTCGATTTTTGCCCGCGGCATGCTCGATCGCCTGGTCACTCGGTTGTACTTCCCGGAAGACGCAGACGCGCACGCGACCGATCCGGTGCTGAGTTCGCTGACCGAAACCGAACGCGCCAAGTTGGTTGCAACAAAGGTCGACGGTGGGTACTCCTGGACGGTCTATGTTCAGGACGACAACGCCGACGGCGTCGAGACGCCCTTCTTCGAGCTGTAAAGAGGAGTACACATGTCCACTCGCGGCGCACTGTTCGATCCGGTGTTCGGTGCCACCCTGGTATCCGAGCATCTGTCAGACCAGGCGTGGGTAACCGCGTTGCTCGACGTGGAAGCCGCACTGAGCTGTGCGGCGGCCACGATCGGGTTGGCCGACGGTAACCAGTGCGCCGCTGTGGCGGCTGCTGCCGCAGAGCTGTCCAAACCCGGTGGGCTCGACATCGTCGCACTGGGTCGCGCCTCTGCCTCGGGTGGTAATCCGGTGATCCCGCTCGTGAAGATTCTGCGTGAACGTGTTGCTCAGGACGGTATACCTGGCAATGTTGTTCACCCGGGCGCCACCAGCCAGGACATCATGGATTCCGCACTCATGCTGCTGACGCGCCGCGCAGGCTCTGTTGTACTCGCAGATCTGACCTGGGCTGCCGACTCTGCAGCTCACCTCGCCCGACTCCATCGCTCGACGCCGATGGTGGCGAGAACCCTGGGGCAACAAGCACTTCCGACCACCTTCGGGCTACTGGCAACAAGCTGGTTCACCGCACTCGACGCCGCTGCCAATCGACTCGAGACCGTGCTGTCGACATTGCCCGTTCAATTCGGCGGTGCCGCAGGCACACTCGCCGCGTCGTATCCGAACGGTCTCGCACTCGCCGACGCTTTTGCCGACGAACTCGGCTTGGCTCGGCAGGTTGTTCCGTGGCATACCGATCGCGTGGCCATCGCCGAACTGGCAACCACCCTCGGCATCGTCGCCGGGGCCGTATCCAAACCGGCTACAGACATCACCGTCATGGCATCGACGGAGCTTTCCGAAGTTGCCGAGAAAACTCCAGGCGGCTCATCCGCCATGCCGCACAAGCAGAATCCGGTTGCCGCCGTTACCGCCCGTGCTGCGGCGCGGCGTGTTCCCGCACTCGTCGCCACAGCGCTGTCCAACATGGATCACGAGTTCGCGCGGGCGGCCGGTCCGTGGCATGCGGAGTGGGAAACCGTCACAGATCTCCTGCGTCTGGCCGGCGGAGCGGCACATCAATTGTCCGTCAGTCTTGCCGGCTTGCAGGTGCATACCGATTCGATGGCACGCAACCTCGACATCACCGGTGGTTTGATTCTTGCCGAACGGGTCACGAAGGCACTCTCGGCGCACACCGATCGTGCTCGTGACATCGTCACCGCCGCAGCCGCTTCCGGCACGCGCTTGGACCGCGACCCGGCAATCACGGAACACTTGACCGCAGCCGAACTTACCGAACTTCTTGATCCAGCACAGTATCTGGGCCACGCCACCGACCTGGTCGACCGAGCCCTCGCCGCACGCCCCACAGGAGGACCCCGATGAGCGTCGCGCTCAACTTTCACCAGACCGGCAATCCCGATGCTCCCGCAGTCGTGTTCCTCGGCTCGCTCGGATCCGATCTCTCCATGTGGGCGCCGCAGATTCATGCGCTGTCGAACCGCTACCGCGTCATCTCCGTCGATCATCGTGGTCACGGTAAGTCCCCGGTACCCGCCGGCCCGTACACCGTCGCGGACCTTGCGGGAGATGTCATCGCTCTGATCGATTCGCTCGAACTCGAGTCGGTTCACCTGGTCGGACTCTCCCTCGGCGGTGCAGTCAGCCAGTGGATCGCCGCGCACCATCCCACTCGCGTCGACACCTTGACATTGCTGTGCACGTCCTCGCAGTTTGCACCGGCCCAGCCGTGGATCGATCGAGCGCAGACCGTCCGCACCGACGGTATCGCGTCCATTGCCGCAGCTGTTGTCGGACGCTGGTTCACACCCGGACTTGCCGAAAGCGATCCGGAACTTGTCGCGCGGCATGTGGCGATGGTCGAGGCAACACCCGACGAGGGATACGCTGCCTGCTGCGAAGCACTCTCCGTCTGGGACGGCCGCGCCGATCTCGCCCGAATCGTGGCGCCGACCCTCCTCATCGCGGGTGAGCAGGATCCGTCGACTCCCCCGGCCACCCTGGCAGCGATTGCCGACGGTATTGCCGACTCCGTGATGCACGTCGTCGATCCCGGAGCGCACCTCGCCAATGTCGAGCAGGCCGGACGAGTCACCAAACTCCTTGCGGCGCATATTTCCTCGCATACACCGGCGGTTGCTCAGCGCAGCGCCGCGGTCGCGGCCGGGATGACCGTCCGGCGCCAGGTTCTCGGTGACGCCCACGTCGATCGGTCCATCGCCGGCACCACCGAGTTCACCGCGCCGTTCCAGGATTTCATCACTCGCACCGCCTGGGGCGACATTTGGTCGCGTCCCGGACTCGATCACCACACACGCAGGCTGCTGACTCTCGCGATACTCACCGCAGTCGGCAACGAGCACGAACTGGACATGCATATCCGCGCCGCACTGCGCAGCGGAATGGATCCGGATCAACTCGTGGAAGTATTTCTCCATACCGCGGTCTATGCGGGTGTGCCGAACAGCAATCAGGCTTTTGCGCTGGGTAAGCAGGCACTCGCGGACCTCACGCCGAAGCCCGAGGAGAACACGACACCATGAGCGAAACCAACAGCGACCAGTCGCCGGGGCCGTCACCCGACTACGTGCAGTCGCTGGCCCGCGGACTGTCCGTCATCAAGGCGTTTGATGGCGAGCACCCCCGGCGCACGCTCAGTGAAGTCGCCCGGACCACCGACCTCACGCGTGCCACAGCGCGTCGGTTTCTGCTCACTCTGGTGGAGCTCCAATACGTACGTACGGATGGTTCGGTGTTCTGGCTGACACCCCGCGTTCTCGAACTCGGGTACAGCTACCTGTCCAGCCTGTCGCTGCCCGAGCTCGCGGGACCGCATCTGGAGGCGCTGTCCGCCAAGGTCCGGGAATCCACCTCGGTCTCCATCCTCGACGGCGACGACGTCGTGTACGTGGCCCGCGTACCGGTCAGCCGCATCATGACGGTTTCCATCACCATCGGCACTCGCTTTCCGGCGTACGCAACGTCCATGGGGCGAGTGCTGCTCGCCGGTCTGCCAGACGACGCACTCGCGCAGTACCTGTCCCGAGTCTCGTTCACACGTCTCACGGGCAAGACCATCTCGACTCCCGAAGAACTGCGGGCCGAACTCGACAAGATTCGCGCCGACGGTTACTCAGTGGTCGATCAGGAGCTCGAAGAGGGGTTGCGATCGCTCGCAGCACCGATTCGCGATGCCAACGGCGCCGTGGTTGCCGCGGTGAATATTTCCACCCAGGCTGCCCGCTACAGCACCGAAGCGGTTCTCGCTGAACTTGTTCCGGCTGCAATAGCCACCGCCGACGCGATTTCCGCCGATCTCGGCCGTACTCAATCCTCGAACAATCACTCGGCTGCTACGCGCTGATCGAGCCCACTCCAAGGAAGAACTCATGCCTGACGTCGTCATCTGCGAACCGCTCCGCACACCGGTAGGCCGCTTCGGCGGTGTCTTCCGCGACATCGCACCGGAAGACCTCGCTTCCACCCTCATCACCGAACTCGTCTCGCGCACCGGAATTTCCGGTTCCGATGTGGACGACGTGATCTTGGGGCAGGCATCCCCGAGCGGTGAGGCCCCGGCCATCGGCCGCATTGCCGCGCTCAATGCCGGACTCGGCATCGATGTCCCCGGCATGCAGGTGGATCGGCGCTGCGGATCCGGATTGCAGGCGATCATCGCGGCAGTCATGCAGGTTCAGTCCGGCGGCAGCGATCTGGTTCTCGCCGGCGGCGCCGAGTCCATGAGTGCGGCCGAGTTCTACGCCACCGGAATGCGTTGGGGCGTCAAGGGTGAAGCCGTCGCACTCAGTGATCGACTGGCCCGAGCCCGCGTCACTGCCGGCGGCCGAGACTTCCCGGTTCCCGGCGGCATGATCGAAACCGCAGAGAACTTGCGGGCAGAGTTCTCCATCAGTCGCGAGGACCAGGATGCACTGGCCGTGCAGTCCCATCAGCGCGCAGTCGCCGCCCAGAAGAATGGCATCTTCGCCCAGGAAATCGTTCCGGTCTCCGTACCCCAGCGCAAGGGCGACGCACTCCTCGTCGACACCGACGAGCACCCGCGCGCCGACACCTCGATGGAATCCCTTGCCCGCCTTCGCCCCATGCGCGGCAAGATCGACCCCGACTCCACCGTCACGGCCGGCAACGCGAGCGGTCAGAACGACGGCGCGGCACTCGCCATCGTCACCACCGCCGAGAAGGCACGCTCACTCGGTCTGCGTCCCCTTGCCCGCCTTGCCAGTTGGAGTGTTGCCGGTGTTCCACCCCGCACCATGGGCATCGGCCCCGTTCCGGCGTCCGAGAAGGCACTTGGCCGCCTCGGCCTCACCTTGGCAGACATGGACGTCATCGAACTCAACGAAGCCTTTGCCGCACAGGCACTTGCAGTTCTGCGCACCTGGAAACTCGAAGCCGACGACCCCCGCATCAACCCCAACGGCTCCGGCATCTCACTCGGTCACCCCGTAGGTGCGACCGGCGGACGAATCCTCGCCACCCTGCTGCGCGAAATGGATCGACGGGAAGCCCGCTACGGCCTCGAAACCATGTGCATCGGCGGCGGCCAGGGACTGGCTGCCGTGTTCGAACGCCTCAGCTGAGAATCGCGCGGCACTTATTGCTGAGTGTCGTTTTGCTGAGTGTCGTTCTCGAACCGTCCGTGCCGTCCCGCACCGGCAGCAAAGGCCGCCGCTCCGCGCGCACCTTCGGCAGCGACAATCGGACTACCAGCAGCACCTTCCGCTCGCAGCGCTTCCGCGAGCGGAAGGTCGAATGACCGGTACGCCGACACCCGGTCCGCCAGCATGCACAGCTGCGGAAACGCAGTGAGCTGCTGCGCCAGTTCTTGCGCTGCTGCCAAGGAGTCACCCACCGGAACGACACGATTCACCAGCCCGAACGAAAGCGCTTCCTGGGCGTCGACGGGCCGCCCTGTCAGGATCATGTCGAGTGCTCGGCCCTGTCCCACTATGCGTGGCAATCGAACGGTTCCGCCGTCGATCAAGGGCACTCCCCAGCGCCGACAGAAAACACCGAAGACCGAGTTTTCCTCACAGACTCGCAGATCGGCCAGCAAGGACAATTCCAGGCCACCGGCTACCGCATACCCACTCACTGCGGCGATCAGCGGTTTCGACAGCGCCAGCCGACTCGGACCCATCGGCCCCGTACCGCCGCCCTCCGGGTCGAGTTCATGCAAGCGGGACGGATCATTCACGGCTGTCAGATCTGCTCCGGCACAGAATGTTCCACCGGCTCCCCAGAGTATTGCAACGTGCGCAGTATCATCGGCCTCGAAGTCCAGAAATGCATCACGCAGTTGCGCTGCCATCGGCCCGTCGACGGCGTTCTTTCGGTCGGGACGGTTCATGACGATGGTGGTGACGCCACCCTCGCGCTGTACATAAACATCGCCGTGCGGGCGATCCGAGTCGGTCACTGTGCTTCCTCACTATCCGCGGACAGGGCCCCTCTGTCCACACTGCCACTGTCCACACTGCCACTGTCCACACTGCCACGCAGGAAAACGAATCGTCATCGGTTCGCGCGATCAAGAACCCGAGAACCAAGAAACAGATACCCGAACCCGCGCATGCGTGTTGGCTTCGCACCGGCTAGCTGGTGATGCGAAGCTCTCACACGGTATTCACTTCCGGTGGAACCGTTTTCAGTCTCGGTGGACTGGTCCTTGGCGGGTGGTGGAGCGGCGGCGTCGTTGTTTCGGGTCGATCCCTGACGGTGGGATGAACCAGGGTTTGTGATCGGTGCCCATTTTGATTTCCCAGATGCCGCGGAACCCGCTGGTGCTGTGGATCAACCGATGGTGGCTGCGGCAGAGGAGGGTGAGATTGTCCATCACCGTCAGTCCACCGACCGACCAGGGTTTTATGTGGTGGGCGTCGCACCAAGCCGGTACGGCATCGCAGTTCGGGAAGGCGCAGCCTTTGTCCCGAGCAATCAACGCGGTCCGCTGCTCGGGTGTGACTAGCCGTTTGTGCGGCGTCGCATCCAACGGCGCACCGTTGCCGTCCATCAACACGGTCGAGAGCATGCAATCGCAGGCGAGCATCCGGGTCAGGCTCACACTGAGCGGTCCCATCCAGGGCATGTATCCCACATCAAGATCCTCGACCTCAGGCTCGTCGTCATCGAACGCACTGCCGTAGAACTCACCATCATCCGATGCGCCTTCGCTGCGCATGGTGACGCATTCGCGATGCTCGGCAAGGTCTTTCGCGGTGATGTGCACGTTCACATGCGGACGCTGACCACCATCAACACCGGTCATGGCATTGTCGAGGTACCGGCGGATGAGTTCGGTAAAGGCGTCGGCGGTGCGTTTGGCAGCTGATCGCTGATCCGGGGTTCCGTCCGCTGCCGGTTTCGGCATCGACAACCCCGAAAGTGCCGACAACAGCATTTCACCGGTCAACGCGTCGAAATCGCCCTTGATCGCGACCCGACCGTTCAACGTCGGCGCAATCCGCAAGACGTTGAGATCGTCGTCCTCACCGGGCGGGGTGTCGTCAGATTCGAAAATCCGCTCCAGGACCGCAATCGCGTAGCGGAGTTTAGTGGTGGTCGCCTCCACCCCCGACGCCGCAGCGAGAAGAGTCTTCATGCAGGACGGTAAAGCAGTCGTAGGCATACCTTTTGGTGGCGATTCACAGAACGCGACGATCATCGCCGCATGATCGAGCGAGAGATCACCGGCCTCGAACTGCGCAGCAATGTCCGGGAAGGACCGCAGTGCAGCACCGAGAGCAGCGATCTTGTTACCGGCCGCGTTCTGCAGCATCGTGTTCGCCGCCAACCACCGCCCCACACCGCGGTAACACAGCACCTGCTCATCAGGATTGAGCGCCAATGCGTCGACGGCGGCAACCCGAATCGCCTCCAGCCGAAGGATTTCCGCAGAAACGGAAACGGCAACGTCCCGAACCTCAGCCGGACACAACCGCCACAACCTGCCACGCACACCCGCCGCGGAACCAGCGACAACATCCCCCACCGAAACAAAATCGTTCACCGTAGTCATCAAGGCCTCCCCACCCGTGACATCAATTATACTCGAACACCTTTTCGATTCAAGGGGCATTTCGGGCACATTTCGGCCGAAGTTTAGCGGGTCATCATTGTCGCGCCTCTACTGAATGATGTTTTTAGTCAAAGACATTGACCGCAGTGGCCGCTCCCCAGGCGCATCGCGTCAATATCGCCACTGAGGGTGCAATCCCGGCCGGTTGGGCGAGCCAGAGGATCGTGCCCCCGAAGGCGCAGATGTGGCGCCCAAAGAAACCGCGCACAGAAATACCGTGAGGGCTACATCCATTCGATTCAAGAGGCATTTCGGACACATTCGGCCGAATATTGCTTGTAGCCAGGAGTATTGATCAAACGAGAGATGGCACCCTACTCCCCACCGCCTATCGAGGATCCATCCGATAATGCAACGCCATGGCCCGGGCGCGCCACAGACGCAATTCGTGATCGGTTCGCAGAACACCTTCCGAGTCTTCGAACACGTGGAATCGCTCATGGATCGGAATCCTTGCCGCGTAGACCTTTCCATTCTCCACGACAGTGACGTATGCCCCTATGTCCCCGAATGCGCCCTTTCCCGAGGTGAGTAGCAGGGAACCGTCATCGCAGACTTCGGGGTCCAGGAACACTTGAACATTTC
This sequence comes from Rhodococcus sp. ACPA4, assembly GCF_002300185.1. NCBI lineage: Bacteria > Bacillati > Actinomycetota > Actinomycetes > Mycobacteriales > Nocardiaceae > Rhodococcus > Rhodococcus sp. ACPA4. Next base: position 667,294 of record NZ_NSDY01000002.1, on the reverse strand, counting down.
CGGACTCCAGCGGGAACGAGACATGGACACAGGGCTGAGCAGTGTTCGGCAGCAACGCGATTCGGTAGTACCCGCTGAAAAGGTAGTCACCGGACTCTCGCAGTGTCCGCAGCCAGGCCGAACCCGCATGTCTGCCGTCGGCATCCGCTACGCCTGTAATCGAACTGTCGACGCCATACGCAACTGACATCGGGTTTACGGGCAGCGCAAGTTGCTGCACGCGCCGACCGTAGAACCGCTCGACCAGCGACCCCCACGGCGCAAATCCCGGCGACCATTGCGTCCACGCCTGCATTCGCCACGTCGAGGTTCGCTCGTAGAAATCACGGATGGACGGCGTCAACCGCGATGGATCAAAATTCGGCCCCGCCAATGCATCCATGCGTGGTAGGAGACCCTCGACCGCTGCCCCCACACCAACCGTGCCACCGATACGCAACGCTTCGGCGTGAATCCAACTGTCTTCCACCGGACCGCGCACCGCTGTCGGCGCTTGCAACCACGTATCTTCGGACAGGTCGATTTTGCGGCCGACTACACGCCAGAACACACGCGTCGCGCGATCTGCAACAGGCCACAGACGTTCACCCGCCATCGACGTCCCCCTCGCCTTGGTGCCCGGTCATCTCCACCTGGACACTAGTACGTTGCGCGCCCTCCACTGGCGTCGTACACCGCACCGGTCGAGTAACTCACCGCCGTCGAGGACAACCAGCTGATCAGCTCGGCAATTTCGTCCGACTTCCCCATCCGCGACATCGGCGTCAGACTCTGCGACCGAGCGAGAATCGCGGGGTCCGTGCCTGCATTCATCGGACTTTCCACAGCGGCCGGCGCCACGGCGTTGACCAGCACACCGGTTGTCGCGATCTCCTTACCCAGCGACTTCGTCAAGGCAATAACGGCGGCTTTCGACGCGGAGTAGGCACTCTGGTTGGGGTTACCGTCTTTTGCGGCAATGCTCGCCAGATTCACAATGCGTCCCCAACCTGATGCGGCCATGCCGGGTACAAAGGCGCGGCACATGAGGAAGGTTCCTTCCACGTTGATTCGGAATGTGCGCTGCCAGTCGGCGAGCGAGACATCGACCAGCGGCGCCGACGGACCCACGATGCCGGCACTGTTGATCAAGATGTCGACCTTGCCGATGCGCGCACGCAACTCGCCAACTGCAGCCGGATCGGTCACGTCGAGACGTTCGTCGGCTCCCTCCGCGATGTCAGCGGTAATTGTTCGAACACCGTTGTCGGACAATAGTTTCGAACATGCGGCACCAATTCCGCTGGCACCGCCGGTTATCAGCGCAACTGCGCCTTCTGGATAGCTCTGCATCAGTCTCATCTCCCGGAGATCATGTGCGCTCAGCGCTCAATTTAAGATACAAATAGATATAATCTGCGTCACACTGTGTACGATTTTCGAATATATGACGTCGGGCAGAGTCGTCAAAATCAACAGTCGACATCAACGAAGGACGCATCGATGGAAATTCGCTGGTTGCACGCGTTTGTCGCGGTCGCGGAAGAGCTACATTTCGGCCGCGCGGCGTCACGGCTGCAAATGGCTCAGTCGCCCCTGAGCCAGATGATTCGCAAGCTCGAGAAGAACATCGGCGTGCAACTGTTCGAGCGCAGTACTCGTACCGTCGCGCTCACCTCCGGTGGGCACGCTTTTCTGCCACACGCCTATCGCGTTCTCGAAAACATGGAAACCGCGCGTCAAGCCACCCGCGCGTCCACCGGCGGCGTGTACGGCCGAGTGGCGATCGGGTTCACCGGTGTGCTCAACCACCAGGCGTTGCCACCGTTGACGCGCGCATTGCGCCAGCGGTACCCCGAGGTCGAATTGACCCTCCTGGGCCGCATCATGACCCGAGACGCCGTGACACAACTCGAGAGCGGCGCATTGGACCTGGCATTTGTCGGGTTGCCCGTGGCGGCGGCGCCCTTGTCCACCCGCCTGATTCGCCGCGAAGCCTTTGGCGTCGTACTGCCGATCGATCACCGGTTGGCCACCGAGAGCGAAATCGACCTACGCGAATTGGCCGACGACGGATTTGTCACCACACCCATGTCGGCCGGTTCCGCCCTGCAGGAGACGGCAATGCGGGCCTGCATGAATGCGAACTTCCGCCCGCGCGTGGTCCAGGAAATCACCGACCCCTACATGATCCTGATGCTCGTTGCGGCGGGAGTCGGCGTCGCCTTGATGCCGTCAGGCATGGCCGGCATTACCCCTCCCGGCAGTGTCTTCGTTCCCCTCACCGGCGAACCGACGTACATGAACCACGGAATCGCCTGGTCACCGCGCCATATGACGGACGCGCTCGCAGTTGCCCTCGCAACCTCGGAGGAAATCCTCCCCACTCCCGAGATTGAGACGTAATTCGACATTATCTGAGACTCATTTAGTGTTGGACGCGCCATAGTCCTTCATGGCAAGGTCGTCTCAGCCGCCGAAAGGTGAGGGACGTCACCGCAGCGTGACGCATCACGACACGTGCCACCACCGTCGGCCAATCGGGACGAAAGGACTACCCATGGCGCCTCCGCCTACCCCCGCAGTTTCCACGACCGGGACCGACGAAAAGCCGAACTCCAACGCTCGGCGTGCCGCCGTGTCGGGCTTCCTCGGAAGCACCCTCGAGTACTACGACTTCTTCATCTACGGCTCCGCCGCCGCGCTGGTGTTTCCCACGATCTTCTTTCCTGGCGGAGGCTCCACCGCCACGCTGCTCTCCATCAGCACCCTGGGCGTGGCCTACGTCGCCCGCCCGCTCGGCGCAGTGCTGTGGGGACACCTCGGTGACCGCTACGGTCGCAAGAACGCACTCCTCGCGTGCCTTCTGCTCATGGGAGTCGCGACCGTCGTCGTCGGTTGCCTGCCGACGTACGAGCAGATCGGCATTGCAGCGCCGATCATCCTCGTCTTACTTCGCCTCCTCCAAGGCCTGTCTGCGGGTGGAGAATCACCCGGCTCCTCAGCACTGACCCTCGAACACTCACCGGATCACCGCCGTTCGTTCTTCACGTCGTTCACCATGAGCGGCATCATGTTCGGCATCGTCATCTCGAGCCTGGTATTCATCCCGGTAGCAAGCCTGCCCGACGAAGACCTTTACTCCTGGGGCTGGCGAGTTCCCTTCTGGCTCAGCATCATCGTGACCGTCGTTGCACTCTGGCTGCGACGCGCACTCGACGAGCCTGAGGTATTCGAAGAGCTCAAGGAACAGGACAACACGGCAGGAATTCCCGTCGTCGAGATGTTCCGCTCGCACTGGCGCACCGTGATTCGCATCAGCATGAGTTCGACCTTCGCGATGATCAACACCATCGTCAACGTCTTTGCCCTGGCCTACGCCGTCGAATCCGGCTTCGAACGCTCGACGATGCTCTGGGCAATTGCCACGGCCAACTTCGTTGCGGTACTTACCCAGCCGCTGTTCGGCATTCTGTCCGATCGCTACGGTCGCAAGCCCATCTTCGTCATCGGCGCAATCGGCGCCGGCCTGATGGTCTTCGTTTTCTTCCACTCGATCGGAACCCAAAGCGTTCCCATGGTTTTCGCTTCGGGAATCGTCATGATCGGCATCTTCTACGCGATGCCCAATGGCACCTACCCGGCGTACTTCCCGGAGCAGTTCCCCGCCAAGGTTCGCTACACCGGTATGGCCGTGAGCCTCATGCTCGGACTTCTCGTCGCCGGCTTCACACCGGCAATCGCCCAGGCGATTTCCGCAGGCGACAAGAGCAACTGGACACCGGTCGCGTGGATGTGTCTCGGCTTTGCGGTCGTCTCCGCCATCGCCGCGATGTGCGGTCCGGAAACCTATCGGACGCCGACCGCAGAACTCGGCGAACCGAAATCAGTCACGCTCACGAAGCAAGACCCAGAGCTCACCAGCAACAACGCTTGACCGGACCGGCCCCTCGCGCTGACTTCGCGCCGCGAGGGGCCGTCCCCACTTATGCAGGAGAAATGTCATGCCTACCGAATCCACCCGTCACCGGATCGGCCTTGTCGGCGCGGGAATCACCACCTCACTCTCGCCGGCGCTGCACTCCCACGAAGCGGCAGCACTCGGTCTCGCCGCCTACAGCTACGAACTGATCGACCTCGAGGCAAGGAACGTCTCGGTCGAGAAGACCGGCGAGTTGGTTCGCGCCGCCGTCACCGGTGGTTTCACCGGGCTGAACATCACGCACCCGTGCAAGCAAGTTGTCGTGGACGCCCTCGACGAACTGTCCGACAACGCCCGACTGCTCGGCGCCGTCAACACGGTTGTGGTCGACAACGGCCGTCTGATCGGCCACAACACCGATCACAGTGGATTCCTCACCGCACTTCAACGCGGGCTACCTGACGCCACCTTGGATCGAGTGGTCCTCGCCGGCGCCGGCGGGGCAGGTTCGGCCGTTGCCTACGCGCTGGCGGCAGCCGGTACGACGGATCTCCGCATCGCCGACGTCGACTCAGAACGCGCTGCCGATGTATGTTCACGCGTTGCCTCGGCTTTCCCTGACACGCGCACAACGGCTTTGGCGATTGGTGAGATCGCCGATAACCTGGCGACAAGCGACGGCGTCGTCAATGCGTCTCCGATCGGTATGGTCGGCCATCCCGGAACTCCGTTCGACCCCGCTGCGCTCCACTCCGGCTTGTGGGTCGCGGACATCGTCTATCGGCCGATGCGCACCGAATTACTCGACGCTGCAATCGCTCTCGGGTGCCAGGTGCTCGACGGCGGCCAGATGCTGGTGGCTCAAGCCTCTGACACCTTCACACTTCTGACGGGCATCGAAGCTGACACGGATCGGATGCGCACCCACCTGAGCGACATGCTCTCCGAGATGGCCAGCGCATGAGCACAGTCGAACACTCACTCTCGCAAACTGCTCCAGGAGCACTGATGAACGCAACCCAACCGTTCGCCGAACCCCTCGACATGGGCAGCGTCCGCCTTCGGAACCGATTCGTATCTGCTCCGATGGAACGCAATTACTGCGAAGTCGACGGCACCATGACGGACGAGTACATCGCATATCTCGCTCGCCGCGCCGAAGGTGGTGCGGCACTGATCTTCACCGAGGCGAGCTACGTGCGCGCCGACGGCAAAGGCCGCATCCGGCAGATGGGCGTCGACGTCGACGAGCGCATTCCCGGTATCAAGAAGATGGCCGACGCGATCCACGCTCACGGCGCCCTCGTCGGAGTCGAACTCAACCACGGTGGACGTACGGCGCAAGGTTCTGTCAGCGGGTTTGTTCCTGTTGCCCCGACACCGATTCCGTGTTTGGTTGTCGGCGGCGAGATGCCAGAACAACTCGACGCCGACGACATCGAGCACATCATCGAATGTTTCGGTGAAGCCGCAGCGCGCTGCCAACAGGCGGGCGTCGACGTCATCTCCCTGCACGGTGGCCACGGGTATCTGATCCACCAGTTCCTCTCCCCTGCTTACAATCACCGCGACGACGAGTGGGCCGACCCCACCTTGTTCGTCAACAAGGTCATCGCCTCCGTCCACGAGCATGCTCCGGGAATCACTCTGGGACTTCGATTCTCAGCCTTCGAAGGCATTGACGGCGGACTCGACGCCGATATGACCCGCTCTCGCATCGACGCCATCGACACCGACCGACTCGATTTCCTCGACGTCTCGGCCGGCAACTACGAAGCGGGACAGTGGATCATCCAGCCCGGTGAATGGTCCCGTGGACTCCTCGCGCCGTACTCCGAGCAGTACCAGCGCGACTTCGACATCCCGGTGGGCGTGGCCGGACGCATCACGTCGCCGGAGATCGCCGCGCAGATCATCGAATCCGGGCAGGCCAACTTCGTCAGCATGGCCCGTACGTTGCACGCCGATCCGGACTTCCCGAATCGCGCTATCGACGGTGGCCGCTACCGCCCGTGCATCGCCTGCAACTACTGCATCGACAGCCTGGCTGCCGGTCCCATTCCCTGCTCCGTCAACCCGTGGGTCGGCCGTGAACTGGATCAGCCTACAAAGCCGGCTGATGCCACCGTGCGGGTCGCCGTCATCGGTGCCGGTCCGTCCGGAATGTCCGCTGCCCGCGACCTGGCACTTGCCGGTCACCGCGTCGACCTGTACGACGAACGACCCAGCCTCGGTGGCGACTTCGCTCTGGCATCGAAGCTGCACGAGTATCCCGAATACGGGCGGATCGTGGACTGGTACCTCGCGGAACTGGTCGAACTCGGGGTGCAGTGCCACACCTCGACCAGAGCTGACGCAGCATTGCTCGCAAACAGTGACTTCGACGCGATCGTCCTTGCTGCCGGTGGGCACGGTCCCGTGACTGACCTCCCCGGCGCGCAGACCCGAACCGTCCGTGACGTTCGCGAGTTCCTGGTTTCCGGAGATCCGGCCCCCGAGGCAATCACCATTTTCGGCGCCGACCGCGAGGCTGCTGCCGTCGCAGACGATCTGCTCCAGAAGGGCACCCAGGTCGTCATGATCGGGCCGCAGGAAACCATCGCACACGACGTCGGCCGACGCGGCAAGATCGTACTGCTGCCGCGACTCGCCGCAAGTGAGAACCTCACGACCTACCTGCGCTCGATCGTCACGAAGGTCGACGCCGATCGGGTCACGATCTCGACAGACGGTGTACTGAGCGAAGTCGACGCCCCCGGCGAGCTGCTGATCTCACAGGGCGTCGAGCCGCGCTCGGAGCTTCTGGCCGAACTACGTTCACTGGCACCACGACTCGGGGTCCATACCGTCGGCGACGCGAGCGGTGACGGCGGATCCATCCATGCCGCACTCGTGACCGCAGCCGACGTTGCCGTCGCCATCACCGCCGCCGCTGCGGCCCGTCAGGAGGTTCACGCATGAGCGCACACACAGCCGCACCGGTGGCAACTGCGTTGCCACCCATCGGACTCGGAACCTGGCCACTGGTCGGTGCCGACGCCACGAAGTCGGTACTCTCCGGAATCGAGGCCGGGTACCGCCTCATCGACACCGCCGCGATCTACGGCAACGAGGACGCCGTCGGCGTAGCGTTGGCGGAGTCTGCTCTACCGCGAGAAGAACTGTTCGTCACCACCAAACTTCGTGGAAACGACCAGGTTTCCGGTGACATCCGCGGAGCGCTCGAGCAGAGCCTGGAACGACTGGGACTGGATCAACTCGATCTGTTCCTGATCCACTGGCCGCTCCCGCGAATCGATCGTTACGTTGCGTCGTTCGAGGCGATGCTGGCCTGCCGCGACGCCGGACTGGTTCGGTACGTGGGTGTGTCGAACTTCCTGGAGCACCACCTGCGCCGCGTCGTCGCCGAAACCGGTGAGGCACCGGCAGTCAACCAGATTCAGATGGACCCGTCGCTCGCGCGAATTCCGGTGCGCCGCGCCAACGACGAACTCGGAATCTTCACGCAGTCGTGGAGCCCGCTCGGCCGCGGCGATGTGCTCGACAACGCCGTGGTCGGGGAGATCGCCGGTCGAATCGGTTGCACACCAGCTCAAGTGGTCCTCGCTTGGCACGTCGCGCAGGGTGTGGTTCCGGTCGCGCGATCAGCGAACCCGACGCGTCAGGCCGAGAACCTGGCAGCACTCGACGTGACCCTCTCCGGCGAGGACATCGAAGCACTGAACAGTCTCGACCGCGGCGAGTCTGCGGCGCGGGACGTCGAAGCAGAGGAACATTTCTGATGACGTTGAAAGTCGGAATCGTCGGCTGCGGCAAGATCGCCGGCAACCATGCCCGAGCCCTGCAACAAGTCCCCGGCGTCGAGGTAATCGGCTGCTGCGATCCCGATCTCGGACGCGCCCAGGAGTTCGCGGCAGCGCACGGCATTCCCGCAGCCGTGAGTTCAGTGGAGCAACTTCTCGCCCTCGGACTCGACGCCTGCACCGTTTGCACGCCGCACCCGGTACATGAAGAGGTAGTCGTGGCCGCTGCCGAAGCGGGTGTACATGTGTTGTGCGAGAAGCCCATCGCGGTCGATGTTGCTGCCGCCGACCGCATGATCGAGGCCGCCGACCGCGCCGGTATCACCTTCGGCGTCCTCTTCCAACGCCGCTTCTGGCCGGCCGTGCGTCGTATCCGGGACGCCATCGACGACGGCCGGATCGGACTGCCCACGCTCGGCGAGGCGTCGGTGATCCTGCACCGCCCATCGAGTTACTACTCGGCCGACGCGTGGCGCGGACGCTGGGACACCGACGGCGGTGGCGTGCTCATGACGCAGGCCGTGCACCAGATCGACATGCTGGCCTGGTTCATGGGCGAGGCTGTCTCGGTCAGCGGCTTCATCCGCACCCACACCCACGGTGAGCACATCGAGACCGAGGACAGTGCGTCAGCTGTGATCTCCTTTGCCTCGGGCGGCACCGCCACCGTCACCGCGACTACCGGTGCCAATCACAACCTGGGCAACCGCGTCTCGGTGATCGGGCGCACCGGTGCCATCGCCAGCGTCCTCGAGTTCCCTGAAGGGCACGAGGGTGTCAACGAAATCTGGACCGTGCCGGGCGAAGTGGAGTTCCAGTCGCGGTACTCCGCCGATATCGACGCCAATCTCGATGTGGGAGCGGTCAATGCGGCACTGACCGACTTCCACACCTTGCAGGTTCAGGACTTCGCCGACGCCGTCCTGACCGGGCGCGAACCCGCCGTCACCGGACGAGACGCCCGCGCGTCACTTGCCATCATCGCCGCAATCTACGAATCGTCACGAACGGGCAAGGTTGTCGAGCTGACATCGACACCGACCCTCGCAACAACTGCCAAGGAGCAGAAATGAGTAGCAGTACCCCCCTCACCTACGACGTGGTTGTCGTGGGCTCCGGCGCAGGCGGGCTTTCCACAGCAATTGCCGCAGCACATGGCGGCGCGTCGGTACTCGTTGTCGAGAAGGCCGACACCTGCGGCGGCGCAACGGCCTGGTCAGGCGGGTGGATGTGGACCCCGCGCAACATGTTTGCCATCGCCGACGGGGTTGTCGAGGATCGTTCGGCGCCGCGGGCATATCTGGAGAACCGACTCGGCGACAACTTCGACGCCGCCAAGGTGGATGCACTCCTCGACGGCGCACCGGAGATGGTCGAGTTCTTCGAACGCAAGACTGCGCTGAAGTTTGTTCCCGGAGCCAAGATCGCCGACATTCACGGCGACACACCGGGAGCCGGCACGGGTCATCGTTCCGTCGGACCGAAACCGGTGAGCTTGCGAAAGCTCGGACCCGACGTCGCGGCGCTGCTACGTCGACAGTTGTACGAGACGTCATTCCTCGGTATGGGCATCATGGCCGGCCCCGACCTGCAGGCATTCTTGCACTCGACTCGATCGCCGAAAGCATTTGTGCACTGTGGTGTTCGCGTGACAAAGCACATGTTCGATCTCGCCACCAAGCGTCGTGGCCAGCAACTCGTCAACGGCACTGCGCTTGTCGGCATGATGCTTCGCTCAGCGCTCGATCTCGGCGTCGAGATTCGGGTGAAAACGTCGGCAACATCGCTGCAGACTGACGACGACGGTCGCGTTGTCGGCGTCCGCCTCGAAGGCCCGGATGGTGCGTACTCGGTAACTGCCACGCGCGGCGTCGTACTGGCCACCGGCGGCTTCGCCCAGGACATCGACCGCAGACGTGAAATGTTCCCCCGTACCCCCACCGGAAACGAGCACTGGTCACTCACTCCGAAGACAACCACCGGCGACGGCATCACCCTCGGCGAATCCGTGGGTGGTCGCCTCGACCGCACTCTTGCCTCCCCCGTCGCGTACTGCCCCGTCTCCATCGTTCGCTACCGGAACGGCAAGGAAGGTGTGTTCCCGCACATCCTCGACCGCGGAAAGCCCGGTGTCATCGGAGTTCTCGCGAACGGCAAGCGTTTTGTCAACGAAGCACTCGGCTACCACGACTACACCCTCGCGATGGTCGAGCAGGTTCCCGAGGGAGACGAGGTGTGCTCATGGTTGATCGCGGATCAGCAGTACGTGCGCTACCTCCCGCTGGGCATGGCCAAGCCCCTGCCGATCCCGATCCAGCCGTACCTGCGCTCGGGATACCTGACACGGGGTCGCACTGTTCGCGAACTGGCGGAGAAGATCGGCGTTGATCCGACGCAGTTGGAAAAGACAATCGAGGCATTCAATGTCGGGGCCGTGGCCGGTGAAGACCCCGAGTTCGGTCGCGGCACAACGCCGTTCAACCGGGGATCCGGCGATACCGCCAACCCCTGGCCGAACCCGTCGCTCGCACCCTTACAGAAGGGTCCGTACTACGCGGTGAAGGTGGTGCCGGGCAGTTTCGGTACCTTCGCCGGGCTTGTCACCGACTCGTCGTCCCAGGTGCTCGACGACAACGACCGCCCCATCGAGGGATTGCTCGCCGTCGGCGTCGATCAGGCCAACGTGATGGGCGGGCACTACCCGTCCGGCGGCATCAACCTCGGCCCGGCTATGACGTTCGGTTACCTGGCAGGTCGGGAACTGGCCGGAGCCAAGACAGTTGGAGCGCACGCATGACACTCTCACTCGGACTGGCAGCCCTCACAGTGCTCGATACCGCACCGATGCAGCACGTCGACTTGGCGGAAAAACACGGCTTCGACACCATCGGCATCCGCCTGATGCCCGCGGCACCAGGTACGACGGCCTACCCGCTGCACGAGGACAAGCAGTCGTTGGACGAACTGGTGCGTCGACTGGATGATTCACCCGTTGAGGTATTCGACCTCGAAATCATCCGCCTTGCAGCCGACTTCGACCCCGCCGACTATGTTCCGCTTCTCGAAGCGGGTGCACAGCTCGGAGCCAAGGCCGTTCTGGTGGGCGGCGACGACCGCGACCGCGCTCGGCTCACGGACTCCTATGCCCGCCTCGCGGAACTGTGCGCGAACTACGGCATCGTCGCCTCGCTCGAATTCATGCCGTGGACTGCGGTGCCCGATGCGCGCGCTGCCATCGAGATCGTCTCGGCGGCAGATGGTCCGGCTCGGAGCGTTCTCGTCGACGCATTGCACACCGACCGCTCGGCGACAACGCTGGAGGATCTTGCGTCCATCCCGCGCGAGTGGCTGCACTACGCCCAGATGTGCGACGGTTCGACCCCCGCTCCCACCGATGACGCAGAACTGATCCGTCACGCCCGCGAAGAGCGTCTGGTGCCCGGCACCGGCGGCATCGCCCTGGCCGACATCTGGTCGACATTGCCTGCCGGACTGCCGGTCAGCATCGAATTGCCCAACGAGCCACTGCGTCAGGCCGTCGGCACGGATGCGTGGCTCGAACGCCTGGTCACGGCCACGCGAGAAGTACTGGCCTAGCGGCCCTGTGCGCCTTTCTGGTAGTTGGCGCTACCAGAAAGGCGCACGGGGGCGTCAGCCCCTACGGCTGGCAACGGCCTGCGCCAGACGGTCCAACTGCGCTGCCGTTGTGGACCAGTCGATGCATGCGTCGGTGATGGACTGACCGTAGGTGAGTTCGTCCGCCTTGCCCAAGGTCAGGTCCTGACGACCGGCCTCGATGAAGCTCTCCAACATGACACCCGCGATTCCCTGCTCACCGGCGGCGAGACGAGCTGCGATGTCGTCGAGGACGATGACCTGACGCTCGTGATCCTTGCTGCTGTTGCCGTGGCTCGCGTCGATGACCACGCGCTCGGGCAGGTTCGACTTACGCAGGCGGGCAAGGGTATCCGCGACCGTCTCGGCGTCGTAGTTCGGTCCGTCGCTGCCACCGCGCAGGATGACGTGGCAGTCGGGGTTACCAGCCGTACGGATCAAGGCAGCCTGACCGTCGAGGTCGGTTCCGGGGAACACGTGGCTCGCTGCCGCAGCGCGGGTACCGTCGACGGCTACCTGCACGTCACCTTCGGTGGAGTTCTTGATGCCGACCGGCATGGACAGTGCACTGCACAGCTGACGGTGAACCTGGCTCGCAGCGGTCCGAGCGCCGATCGCGCCGTAGCTGACCAGGTCCGCGATGTACTGCGGCATGATCGGGTCGAGGAATTCACAGCCGACGGGCAGACCGAGGCTCGACACGTCGAGCAGCAACTTGCGGCCGATACCAAGACCGGTGTTCACGTCGTAGGTGCCGTCGAGGTGGGGATCGTTGAGCAGGCCCTTCCAACCCAGCGTGGTGCGCGGCTTTTCGAAGTAGACCCGCATGACGATGTGCAGGTCGTCCCGCAGTTCTTCGGCCTTGGCAGCCAACCGGCGGGCGTAGTCCATCGCAGCTTCCGGATCGTGTACCGAGCACGGTCCGACAACAACGATCAAACGGTCGTCGTCACCGTTGAGGATGTTGATCGTGTCGGCACGGCCGGTCCGCACGGTTGCGGCCGCGACCTCGTCGGGTGCGTGCTGAGCTCGGACGGTCGCCGGCGAAACCAGCGGACTGATACTGACAGTGCGCTGATCGTCGAGGCTGTCCGATGTGGCTGTGGTGTCGATGGTGACAGTCATGGGGTTTCGGTTTCCTGTTCTCAGGCCGACCCCAGAGATGAAGTGAACTCCAGCGAGCCGGTCTGTAATCCGGCTCTTGGGTGGAGGTTGTCAGCGCGTGGTTACGCCGGCAGGCCCACCCGGGGCCGGCCTGCTAAACCAGAAATAGACGCGCTGCATGTCGGCCACGATACCTCGAGTGCTGACGAGGTCAATTCCACCCCTGTGTTTGCGAGGAGAAACCAGCACCTCGTTATGGTTGACGTGGCCGTTCGTGCGGCCACGATCGGCGAGGGAACCTGGTGCAAGTCCAGGGCTGACGCGCAACGGTGACGAACCTTCTCGAGGGATCGAAGTCCGGATACTCGCTGATCGAGCACGGCGAATTCTCGGCTCCGCGATCGAGCCCTGAGCAAGGAGTTCCCTCTTCATGCGTTTTATGCGCTTCACCTCAGCAGTTGTTGCCACCTCGGCTCTCGCGTTTGGTCTGGCCGGCTGCGGCGCCTCCGACGACTCCGTCACCGCGAGTGACGCCAGGTCGTCCAACTACCCCCTGACCATCGACAATTGTGGTCGACAAGTCACTATCGACGCACCACCGACACGTGCGGTCTCCCTCAACCAAGGCTCAACGGAGATCCTGCTGTCCCTCGGTCTCGCAGACCGCATGGTCGGCACCGCGACGTGGACCGATCCCGTTCGCGAGAACCTCGCAGCCGACAACAATCGAGTCCCGCGCCTTGCCGACAACAAACCGTCGTTCGAGGTTGTCCTCGACACGGAACCCGATTTCGTATCGGCGTCGTTTGCCTCCACGATTGCCGAGGGCGGCGTCGCGAGCCGAGATCAGTTCGCCGCGCTCGGCGTACCGACGTACCTCTCGCCCACCGACAACGGCTGCGACGGCAAGGTGTCCTCGGCGTCGAATGCGGACGGCGCTCGCACCGAACCGTTGAAGATCGAGACTGTCTACCAGGAAATCCGGGACTTGGCAGCAATTTTCGACGTGCGTGATCGAGGTGAGCAGTTTGTCACCGAACTACAGGATCGATTCGCGAAAGCGTCCGATTCCGTCGATGCGTCCGGGGTCTCACTCGCATTCTGGTTTGCCGACACCATGACTCCGTACATGGCTGGTTGCTGTGGCTCGTCCGGAATTATCACGGAATCTGTTGGCGCGGAGAACATCTTCGCCGATACGACGGACGAATGGCCCCAGGTCAGTTGGGAAACCATCCTCGATCGCAACCCAACGGCCTTGGTGCTCGCGGACCTGAGTCGGCGCAGTATCGACGGTGACGCTCTGGCCAGCAAGATCGCTTTCCTCGAATCCAACCCTGTCACCTCGCGTCTGCAAGCTGTGCAGGACAAGAAGTACATCGTTGTGAACGGCGCCGATCTCAACCCCTCGATCCGCACGATCGATGGTGTCGAGAAGACCGCTACCGCGCTGCGTGACTGGGGCTTGGCCAATTGAGCACGCGCACTGCGCGTCTCGAATCCCGGTCAACTCTGGGAGTGCTGTTCCTGATCGGTTTGGTGGTTCTCGGATTCTCGATCGCGCTGGCGATCACGATCGGCCCGGCCAATCTGTCGGTTCGCGACGTCTACGCCGTGGTGCTCGAGCATTGGGGTGTCGGATCGTCCGGCGTCAGCCGCATCAAGGACGGCATAGTCTGGGAATTGCGGCTTCCCCGAACACTCTTGGCTGCAGTGTGCGGTGCTGGGCTCGCATTGTGCGGCGTCATCATGCAGTCGCTGCTCCGTAATCCACTGGCCGATCCGTTTGTTCTCGGAATTTCGTCCGGGGCTTCGACCGGTGCGGTGATGATCGCGGTGCTCGGCATCGGCGGCGGCGTTATCTCGCTGTCCGCCGGTGCATTTGCCGGGGCCGTCGTCTCGTTCGGCCTGGTGATGCTGCTTGCTGCGGGCGCAGGCGGTGGCACGTCCCGCGTGGTCTTGGCAGGTGTTGCAGGCACACAATTGTTCTCGGCACTCACGTCGTTCATCGTCATTTCCTCCGCCGACGCCGAGCAGACCCGAGGCGTCTTGTTCTGGCTTCTCGGTTCGTTGGCCGGTGCCGGCTGGACGGACGTAGTTCTGTGTGGCGCAGTGGTAGCCGTCGGAATCCTTGTGTGTCTCGCCCAGGCACCGGCGTTGGACGCCTTCACTTTCGGCAACAACGCCGCCGCGACGCTCGGAATCCCGGTGCAGCGCGTTCGGCTGCTCCTTCTCACCATCACCGCGCTGATCACGGCCGCATTGGTCAGCGCTGCCGGGGCGATAGGTTTTGTGGGACTGGTGCTTCCGCATGCGGCCCGGTTTCTGGTTGGTTCGAGACACAGCCGTTTACTCCCTGCCACGGCGCTGATCGGTGCGATTTTCATGGTGTGGGTGGATGCCATCGCGCGTACTGCGTTTGCGCCCCAGGAGATTCCGGTCGGTGTTGTGACGGCCTTGATCGGCGTCCCCGCATTTGCGGTCATCCTGTTCCGCATGAGGAGAAGCGCATGAGCCTCGCAGCACACGACATCGTGTGGCACCGCGGAAAGAACCTGATCCTCGATCGGGTGAGCGTCGCCGCGCAACCGGGTGACACCATCGGGATCCTCGGCCCCAACGGGTCCGGGAAGTCCTCACTCATCAGCATCCTGGCTGGAGTCACGTCTCCGGACTCGGGCGACGTCACGCTGGGCGGCAGCAGCATCAGCAACGTTCGCCGACGCACCGTTGCCCGGAAGATCGCGGTGGTCGATCAGCACGCCCACACCGAGGTCGACATCAGCGTGCTCGACGTCGTGAGGCTCGGCCGCATTCCACACCGCACACTGTTCGGTTCCGGCGAGGAAGCCGACGACGACGCAATAGATCAGGCGCTCGCCGATACCGGCATGACGTCGATGCGACGACGCTTGTGGCACACGCTGTCCGGCGGGGAACGCCAACGCGCTCAGATCGCCCGCGCACTGGCTCAGCAACCGGACGTGCTGCTGCTCGACGAGCCGACCAACCACCTCGACATCTCACACCAACTCGACATCCTGTCACTGGTGTCGACGCTGCCGGTGACCAGTTACATTGCGCTGCACGACCTCAACGTGGCGGCGATGTTCTGCAACCGTCTACTGGTGCTCGAACGCGGACGGGTGGTTGCGTCGGGTACACCGACCGAAGTGCTGACCGAAGAACTGGTCGAACAGGTCTACCGAGTCCGAGCAAAAGTCACGATCGACCCCGACGACGGCTATCCCTCGGTCAGCTATCGTCCGCAGCGACTTGGAGCTGAAAAGATCTCAGACCCTGTGTAACTCCGTTGATCTGTAACTCGACGGAATGAGTACCCGCGTAATACCGTCGCGTGCTGATCGGCTTGAAGGAATGCCGCTTGGCTACCTTCGCGCTGGCACCGGGCTCGAGAGAGCGCGTGGTCAGCTTGAACACCTTCGGACTGGTGAGTCCGTTGGCCTTGACGTGATGGACTATGTAGTCGATTGCCACAGTCACGGACTCACCGCCGTTGTTACTCACCGCAAAACCGAATGCGATGTCTCCGCCCAGATCGACAGCGTCGCGATCGATCACAAAGTCCGAGATCACGATATCCGTGGGTGCCGCAAAGCCCAGCAGAGCCAACGCATCGACGTCGCCGGCTTTCACCAGGCTGCGCAGTGCATGGCGAACCACTTTGGGCGTAGCCGCGTCGGGATCACCGAGCCAACGCTTGGCGATCGATACCGCCAATGCAGCGTCCGCGCGACTGAGGTCGTTGAGATGATTGGCGACAGATCTCCGCACGTATTCCGAGTCGTCGCGGTACAGCGCGTCGAGAATCGAGACCGTGGACTCCGGGTGCTCCGTCAACGCCTTCACCCGCCTACCCCATGGCAGACGCATCCGGGTGCCCTCACTGGCGAGGCGTCGAACATGCTCGTCCTGGTGATCGGTCCATCCGAGAGCGATCTCCAGCGCTCGCGCGGGATTCGCGTCGAGAAAGGTCCGGATCGCAAATTCGCTCGTCAGACGCGAGGTCAGTTCGGCGAGTAGCGCCATACCATCGTCGAAATCTGTATTTCGGCCACTGCGCGTGGCGATCACTGCAACAGCTTCCGTGACCGGCCAGATCATCCAGCCCGCAAAGGCCTCGTCGCGCAACGCCAGCCGGATTACCTCGGCAAAGCGCGGAAACTCCTCGGGTAGGTCGGACATCATCGCGTCTCGCACCACACGAGTGCGCTCACCGAGACTGAGGCCGTCAAAGCCGGATGAGCTCTCGCGAACAGCGGCCAATCGCGTGCGTCCCGACGCTTGTTCAAGGCACAGGGCAAGATCGGCGACTACGGAGGCTCCGAGCAGTTCATCAGCGGTGGGCATGCGCGAAGGGTACAACCGGGGTCCGACACGACCGTAGCGTCGGCGCCGGTTAGTGCTGTGCGCATCGGTCCAGTTACAGACGGTCCCGTGTCGACGTACTCGGATCAGGTCCTGAGTTCGGCAGTCAGGGTACGGCGGTCGGTCTCGTCAAGGAAGGTACCGGCGACCGATGCCAACTGGATGTCGTGAAGGTCGGCGACCGTCAATCCGGCGGCCTCGAGCATGGAGTGCTCGGACGTGAGTGTTGTTCCGAAGTGTGCGGGCGCGTCGGTGGCCGGTGAGATGCGGAGTCCACGGCGCCACATGTCTGCTGGAGCGCCCGCGACCTCGAGACCCCAGGTCTTCAAGAGTTCGGCCGCGCGAGTGCTGACGGTGAAAGTGACACCGGCATCGAGGCATCGCTGTAGGTCGTCGTCGTTGCTCAGTATTGCGTATCCGTGGTCGATGCGGCTGCAGCCAAGCAGGTCGATGCTGTCCAGGATGCTGTCGGACCCGGCGGTTTCGCCGGCATGACTTGTGGCGCGTAGTCCTGCGCGTCGTATGCGAGCGAATGGCTCGATGAAAGTATCTGCGGGGCCCAGGGTTTCATCGTAGTCCAGGCCGACTCCGACCACGAGGTCGTTGTTGCACTCAATGATGTAATCGACCACTTGGGCGGCTTCGGCGGGTGAGCGGGAGCGGTCGATGGCCGGGATCAGGCGACAGTTGACGCCGGAGGTGGAGTGTTCGATGCCGTCGATGATGCCGGCGAGTTGGGTGCGGTAGGGCACCGCGTCGTCGAGATGGACCATGGGGCTCCAGAAGATTTCGACGTATCGGACGGCCTGCTGAGCCACCGAATGCAAGTACGTGTCGACGGCTTCGGCAAAGTCGCCTGCTGTGCGCAGGAGATGGGCGGTGGCGTCGTAGCCCTTCAGGTAGTCGTCGATGTCGGCGACGCTCTGGTAGGCACCCAGCGCCGGCGCAAGCAAGTGGTTCAGTGAGTTCCGCTGCGCAAGAAGGTAAACGAGGCTGATCGGCAGGGCGGCTTCGAGGTGACAGTGCAATTCGATCTTCGGAAGGGTGGCAACGGTGAATGTGCTACTCATGATGTACTGCCAGTGAGGCGAGCGGCCTCCCGGATCGCATGGGGATTCGGTTCCCGCCCCCGGGACCCGCGGAGCTTGGCGGTTATGTGCTCTTTGACCGTCACCGGCTCATATCGCGGTGGATTGCCGGGACCGGTGCAACCCGGCAGGCACGCGATGACCGTCTCGGGGTTGCCGTCGTGGAAGAAGGCCGCCGAGCGTCGCGGCACGAGCCGGCCGTCGACGCGTGGCGGCGCTACCCGGTGCATGGTGGAGATCCAGCGATCGTTGGTCCAGCGGGCCAGCGCATCTCCCAGGTTGACCAACAGTGCCCCGTCGGCGGGCTGCACGGGGTGCCAAACCCGCTGACTGTCAAGTATTTCCAGTCCTGGCACCTGATCTGCCCACAAGACCGTCACGATACCGTAGTCGGTGTGCGCTCCCATGCCCATCTGCTCGGATTCCAAAGTGACGTCGGGGTGGGGCAGTTGATAGTTGTTGATACGCAGTACATCCAGAGAGTGCGTGGTGAACTGCCGAAAGTAGTCGATCGGTAGATGCAGAGCCAGGGCGAAGATGTCGGCCATGGTGTGCGCCACGCGTCGGGCCTCGCCGAACCAAGCGGTAACGGCAGATTCGAAGTCGGTTGTCTCGCCAGGGAAGATGGTGGGCGCGTAGTCGACGGGATCGAGGTCCGGAGAGGCGTGGTCGGCAGGGTCTACGCCGATGTTGAACGCCTCGAAAAGATCTGCGGCGGTGATGATCCCGAGAGAGTTTGCCAACGCCTCGGCTCTCGGTGGGGTGTACCCGCGGTTGATGTGCGGCGGTGTGGAGTATTTGCGTTTGGTGGACTCCGGCAACGCGAAGAATTCGTCGGTGGCCGCGGTGAACCGATCGAGCACTTTCGGTTGGATGCCATGCCCGACCACCTGCATGAATCCGACGGTGGATGCAGCCAGATCGACCTGGCGGGCGATTGATTGCCGATCGATATCGGCCCCGCCTGTGAACGTCGAGATATCGATGATCGGGACCTGGAAGTCGGTTCCGGCGTTGCGGGCAAATGCCATGATGGATGTCGTCCTCGCGTGTTGGGTGGTCTGGGCGTTCGTCAGATGGTGATCGCGGAATACCGGGCGCGAAGGTAGTCCGCAGTCGTGACGGGCTGGTAGGCGTGCGCTCGTCCGATCGGCGGACCGAAAGACTCGATCACCGCATCGTGATTGGCTTCGAAGAAGAAGATCAACGAGATCAACTCCTCGTTGGGGTCGTGCGCGGACGGAGGCAATACCCGGTGCCTGGTCGAGCGCCACCGATCGCCCGTCCAACGAGCCATCAGATCACCGATGTTGATGGTGAAGGCATCATCGACGAACGGTGCATTCACCCAGCTGCCGTCACCGGTATCGACCTGGAGCCCGCCGTAGCCTGCTTGACGGTCGAGTATGGTGATGACCCCGAAATCGGTATGCGGCGCGATCCGGTATTGGCCGTCGATTGCAATCCCGGTCTCGGCCATCGCCGGGTATCGATTGAGGTTGAACGAATGTGGTGCGCGGTCGGTCCGAGAGGTGAACCAGTCGGGATCGAGATTCAGTGCCGAAGCGAAGACGGTCAGCAATTCTGCTGCCAGGGAACGCATCTGCTCGGTGTACGTCGCACACAGCCGCTCGAACTCCGGCACTTCGGTCGGCCAGACATTGGGCGCGAACCGTTCGTTATCGACCACGGGATCACCGGTGGAGTAGTCGTCCCAGCCGTTCGTGTAGGTCTCCTTGAGGTCGGCTGGACCCGGAGTCTCTTCGACGAAAGCGTTGGCTTCGGCACCCGAGGGGATCCACCCCCGCCCACCGACGTGGGTCCGGTATCGATGTTTGGTCGCCGGGCCGCTGGTGAAGAACGCCGATCCGGCGGCCCGAATCTGCGCGCGGAGTTCAGGATCGATTCCATGGCCCGAGATCAACAGGAATCCGGACCCTTGCAGGGCCTGGTCGACACGTTCGCTCAGCTTCGCACGCTGCAAGGAGGATCCGGTGCGCCACTGTTCGAGATCGACGAGGGGAATGGTGTTCATGCGCTGAGCCTTTCGGTGACTGTGCTCTCGTTACGGGTTGATGTGCGTGCCAGCGCCCAGTAGGTCAGCGCCCCGACCACCAGGCCGGCTGGCACACTGAGGTCGGCGCCGTCGAATGCCTTGGAGATGGGGCCGGTGAAGACCGTGGTGTTGATGCAGAGCAATGCCGCGATCATGCCGGCGACCTGGGCAGTGACGCCGGCCGGATTGAAGCCGAGAACCCGGCGATACCGGCCGCCGTCATCGGATAGTGACGCTATGTCGTACCGGCCCGAGCGCAGGAAATAGTCGACGACCATGATCGCCGCCCACGGTGCGAACCAGACGATCATGAAGAGCAGGAAGTTCCCAAGCAATGTGTTGAAGTCGCCGGAGAACGTCACGACGATCGCGACGATCGCGCAGACAACGGCATCGACGACGACGGCTTGCCAACGACTGATTCGAATACCCATCGCCTGCAGTGTCATTCCCGAGGAATAGAGGTTGATCGCATTGAGCGCGGTGAGCTGTAGCAGGACCACAAGAAGATAGGGAGTCAGGAACCACGACGGCAGAGCCGACGGTAGTCCGCTGATGGGATCGACGGCGTCTGGGACTGCAGTGGCGACGGCCGCACCCAGCAGCATCAGCAGGGTTTGCGGCAGAGCGCCTCCGATCGCGGTGCCCACCACCAGGCGAACGCGACTGGTTGACTCGGGCAGATATCGGGCATAGTCGGCGGCGTTCGGTGTCCATCCCAGACCGCTTCCTGACGCCGCCACCGCGACACCGGCGAAGAACAAGGCGGTGCCACCGGAGGCCGTGCCCGTCTGGACATCCACGGAGTCGAACACGAGCACAACCAGCACCGCG
This sequence comes from Rhodococcus sp. ACPA4, assembly GCF_002300185.1. NCBI lineage: Bacteria > Bacillati > Actinomycetota > Actinomycetes > Mycobacteriales > Nocardiaceae > Rhodococcus > Rhodococcus sp. ACPA4. The sequence goes on along the minus strand of NZ_NSDY01000002.1, from coordinate 646,504 downwards.
AACAGCACAGTGAACGGGATCAACAGGATTCGAATCGCCTTCATGATCACCGACAGGCCGAAGATAGGCAGAATGCTCTGCGTAACCGCCAAGCCCAAGATGACGACGACCTCGAGCGGAGTGCCCAAATCGATCCCGGCCTGACCGAGGAGAACCGACGTAGCCAGAAACATCAACACCAGATCGAGTGACTCGTAACCGATCTGCATTATCCAGTTGCAGAATGCAATCGGTCGATTTCCGTTGCGCCCGAAGGGAGCGCGGCTCGCGGCGAACGTGGTGGTGCCGGCAGCCGGCCCGGGCAGCGAACACAAACCGGTGATGATCCATGTCGCGTTACCGATCAGAATCGCTGCGACTGCTTGCCAGAGGTTCAGACCGAGTAATACGAGGAGGGCGCCGAAGACGATGCCGGTGACGTTCATCATCGCGCCGCTCCACATCAGCGCCACCGATCGCACCGAGCCATGGCGTTCACTCGCCGGCACATGGTCGATGCCTCGTTGCTCGATCGTGAATCGCGAAGATCCGGCTTCCGATGGAGACTCACTACTAACGGGTTGATCGGTGGAGTGAACGGACATCTTTAGACTCCATACTGAAGTGGAAGTGACGAAGCGATAGCTGACAACTATCAAAATGGGCCATGAGTATTTCCTGCAGCTATACTGGGTGTTACGGAGTTGTTAATGACGCAGACCACCGACGATGAGACCGAGTTGGCTGTGGCGATCGGTGCCGCGGTGCGGACTCGGCGAGAGGCCGCAGGGCTCTCGATGAGGGCACTGGCCTCTAGCGCCGGCATCAGCCAACCGTTCCTGAGCCATGTGGAGCGCGGGTTGAGCATGCCCTCGATGGTCACGATCTACCGTCTTGCCACAGTCCTTAACGTCGCCCCCGGAGAGCTCATGCCCAGCCCCTTGGGCTCACCGAGCCGAGTAGCGATCGTCCGCGCCGGAAGCGGTAGCCCCGTGCCGGTGTCGAGCAGGCCCGATGCGGCCATCGGCCACGCGTTGTTGTTCGACCGCAACACGAGTTTGGAAGTTACCGAGTACAGACTCGAACCCGAGGTTCACATCTCTGAATGGTTCCAGTCGAGCGGGCTCGCGGCGGTCTACCTGATCAGCGGAAGCCTTGAAGTGGAGGTCGAAGGCGAAGGTTCGTGGCAGCTCGAGGCGGGCGACTTCATACGGCATGATGCCGACCTTCGGCATCGCTGGTTACTCGTCGACAAAAAGCCCGCACATGCACTTCTCATCCTCAACCACGCCGTTGCGCCGGGCACTCAACAACGCTTTGGTGGTTAATTGCCGGTCCGGACACGAGAATTCGCCAAGCCACTGACCATCCAGAAGGCGAACGGCCAAACCAACACGGAGTACACCTACGGGGACGATCCGTCACCGCACAAAGCCCCGTCTGCGACCACGCAGGATCCGGGCAGTTCATCAGCTGCGGCATGAGCAAAGGGCACAGCTGGGGTCCGACAATGGTGTTTTACATCATGTGTCGAGTGCTGAAGTTCGATCCCAGACCGCGAAGAAACACCTCGGTGGGAAGAGCTCGCAGTACCAGGTCGCGAGCGAGCGTAGCGCCGACGCCGCGAGTGAGGATTGTTCGGGCGGATTGACGCGAACGCTTTTGAAGGCGATGCGTTCTCTTGGTGCGCAGATAGTCGTAGGTCGCCAAGTCATGAGCATGAGCACTGAGCGCGACAGCATCCTCGAGAGCCTGGCATGCACCCTGACCGAGATGCGGCCCCATCGCGTGCGCGGCATCACCCACGAGCACAACGCTGTCTCGAACAAAGGACGGTAGCGCTGGAAGATCTCTGATGTCGTGGCGAAGAATCCGCTCCGGCACAACTGCAGAGATGAGCTCGGGGACAGGTGACGGCCAGTGAAGAAAATCATCCAACGACGGGTCCGGGGCGCCCTTGAACAGCCGTGCTGCAGCAAAAACGTACAACCGCCCGTTCCCCAGCGGAACGATGCCGAATTCTCCTCCTGCGCCGAGGATCCCACCCACGTCAACACTGCCGAAGTCATCAACGATCCACCTCCACGCGCGAACCCCCAGCGCCTGCGGCACCGGATACTCAGGGAACATCGTTCGCCGCGTGAGGCTGTCGATTCCGTCGGCGCCGACGATCAGATCGAACTCTTCGAGGCGATCACCACAACGAATCGCGCCACCCACATCGATCCCTGTGACTGCACCGCCGAGCCGTAAGGTCACCGGTTCCGGAAGCGCTGTGCGGAGAACATCGACCAGATCGCCGCGGTGCATGGCGACAAAATTGCCGTGCAGCGCACGGAATCTCTCCTCACTCGTCCGCATCAACCACCGACCCTGGCGATTGCGTATTCCGCCCACCCAACCTGGGGCGGCTCTGCTCCGGATCTCATCGCCCACTCCAAGGTGATCGAGTGCGGCAAGTGCGTTCGGCCACAACGTGATTCCGGCGCCAACCTCGGCAAGAACCGGCGTTTGCTCGAACACCGTGACCGACCAGCCCGCATTCGCAAGCGCCAGCGCCGTTGCCAAGCCTCCGATACCGCCTCCGATAATTCCCGCTGTATGCATCGTCGATCCCTTCAGATTCGATTAGCACGGTTGTCCGGATATACCTGTCAGCCAACGGATTTTCGCGCACGATATGCCGCGACATTAGCCCTGTTCCCACAGTTTCCGGTGTCGCAGTATCGCTTCGAGCGATTGCGCGACAGATCCACGAATACTGCGTCACAAGCGGGAGCGGTACACCACTGCAGACGCGAGAACTCCCCAGTGCGGATCAGATCGAGCACACCCATCGCCGCTTCGGCGGCCATCCGATCGACGAGGAGCGCATCGTCCGCCGTGACGTGCAGATGCCACCCGAGATCGTCGTGCCGGGCGAGTCTCGGCTGCGCTCCCGATTCGGCCAGCAGCGTGTTCACCACCGCGACGGCGTCGTCCACTTCGGTCACTTCCCAGAACTGTCGCAGACGTGGACGTAGCGTCCGCACCGCATCAAGTTCGCTCTGCGTGCCGTCGCGTCGCCCGGTCCACTTGTCCGCATCGAGAAATCGAGTCAGTTCTTCCTGATCAGGCAGAAGTTCGCCGCCTCCTCGAGCAGTGTTCACCAACGACGCAGCGAAGACGAGCGCCGATTCCGTGTCATCAGCAAAATTCACTTTGACTCCTGAGCATTGTCAACCTAGTGTCATCATCGTAATCGCTTTTACTCCTGACGGGTGACGACGTGAACTCTCGCAACGGCTTGATCTTCGCTCTACTGTCCGCTGCGACCTTCGGCGTCTCCGGCCCCTTCGCCAAATCTCTCATCGAATCCGGTTGGTCGCCGGGAGGCGCGGTGTTCGCGCGCGTTGCCGGCGGCGCACTCGTGATGATGGTGATTGCACTGGGAACCCAGTGGCGTCGTATGCGGCAAGTGACGGCCCACACGCGAACGGTACTACTGTACGGAGTGTTCGCAATATCCGGAGTGCAGTTGTGTTTCTTCAATGCGGTGCAACATCTTTCGGTCGGCGTGGCGCTCCTTCTCGAGTACCTGGCCCCCATCATCGTCATTGGATGGGTGTGGATCACCAAGGGCGCACGACCGAGCGTGCAGACGCTTCTGGGAGCAGCGATCGCCCTGGTAGGCGCGGCCGTGGTCATCGATGTCTTCGGCTCGGCAGAGATCAGTGCCGTCGGCGTCGCTTGGGGACTGGCAGCAGCTGCCTGTCTCGCAGTGTATTTCGTTATTTCCGAACGGGCCGACGGCGATCTGCACCCTGTTGTGCTCGCAGCGTCCGGGCTGACTGTCAGCGCAGTGCTCATCGGACTACTCGGAGTGATCGGCGCACTCCCCCTTGCATTCTCGTCGTCGAACACCGTCGTGGCAGGCCATTCTGTGGGAGTGTGGCTGCCGATAGTGATTCTGGTCGTCGTCAGTACCGTCATCGCCTATCTCACCGGCATCGCCGCGATCACGTTGTTGGGACCCACAATCGGGTCGCTCGTAGCCCTCACCGAGGTCCTGTGCGCAGTGATCGCAGCCTGGATACTTGTCGGCGAATCCATCACCGTCATCCAAGGCATCGGCGGCGCAGCGATTATCGTCGGCCTGGTACTCGCCCGCCTCGGCCAGCAGCCACCGAAACCCGCGACTGCCAAACCAATGACAAATGTCATGGCCGAAGAATGACGGATCGACGAGGGCTCCCCTGCCGAAAACCGGCAGATTCGAGGTATGACCTCAGCACAGGCACTGCATACACCCGTTGACGGACGAGCACACGACGCCATTCGATTGACCGGACTTCACAAGCGCTTCGGCGATGTGGGCGCAGTCAACGGCATCGACCTGAGTATTCGCCCCGGTGAAATAGTGGCGTTTCTCGGCCCGAACGGCGCCGGAAAAACCACCACCATCGACTTGATTCTCGGCCTGTCGAAGCCGACATCCGGTGACGTGAGCGTCTTCGGGATGGCGCCGCGCGCAGCGATAGCCCGCGGACTGGTCTCCGCGGTCATGCAGAGCGGCGGACTACTCAAAGAACTGACAGTTGCCGAGACGGTGCAACTGACGGCGAGTCTTTACGCACACCCTCGCCCCGTCGACGAAGTCCTGCGCCGCGCCGGAATCCTCGACATCGCCGGACGACTCGTCAGCAAGTGCTCCGGCGGGCAGCAGCAGCGCCTGAGATTTGCGATGGCCCTCCTGTCGGACCCGAGACTTCTCATCCTCGACGAACCGACCACCGGCATGGATGTCGAAGGGCGCCGGGACTTCTGGTCGGCCATCCGAGCCGACGCGGATCAAGGGCGGACCGTTCTGTTTGCGACGCACTACCTCGAAGAAGCAGACGTCTACGCCGACCGCATCATTCTGGTCCGGCAAGGAACAATCGTGGCCGACGGAACCACCGCCGAGGTCAAAGCCATGGCGTCCGGACGAACCCTGCACGCAAGGGTTCCTGGCCTGACCGACGAACTTCTACGCGCGATACCGCACTCGGATGCCGTCGAACTGCGCGGCGAGGCACTGACGGTGCACTCAGGCAACACCGATGCTGTCGCACGGTTCCTCCTGAACAACACAGCGGCCCGCGATCTCGAAATCGTCTCGCGCGGACTCGAAGACGCCTTCATCGCACTCACGTCGAACAACTCCGAAGGACAGAAGTGATGACCACTGCAACAGAACGAACCGTCGTACCACTGGGCGGGTTCAACACGACCTTGCTGCGTTTGGAACTGCGTCGCCTGACCCGTAATCGGCGCACGATGCTCTTCACACTTGTCATGCCGGTGGTCTTCTACCTGGTCTTCGGGTTGGGGCAAAGCGACGACGCTCATGACATCGGGCATGGCAACGTCGCGGCGTACATCATGATCAGCATGGCGTTGTACGGCGCGATGCTCGCAACCACCAGCGGCGGCGCGATGGTGTCGATCGAGCGAGCATCCGGGTGGAGCAGGCAACTTCGGCTGACACCGTTGACTCCGGTCGCCTACATCGCCGTCAAATTGATCATGGCCATGCTGCTCGGTCTCGCGTCGATCCTCGTTGTCTATGTTGTCGGCTCGTTCACCTCTGCTCAGATGGACGGATCATTGTGGTTCACAACGGCATTGATCGCTTGGCTCGGATCGTCGATCTTCGCGGCCTTCGGCCTGTTCATGGGATACCTGCTACCGAGTGAGAACGTCATGCAACTGCTCGGTCCCGGGCTCGCACTGCTGGCATTCGGCGGCGGCCTGTTTGTTCCGCTCCAGGATGGTTCGGTGTGGGCGACCATCGCTCAATTCACTCCGATGTTCGGCATCAACGCGCTGGCGCACGCGCCGCTGACCGGCAATAGCGTCCACTGGACGTGGATCGTCAATATTCTGGTGTGGTTCGCCGTCTTCACTGCCGGAGCGATCTGGCGGTTCCAACAAGATACGGAGCGTGTGTAGTTGTCGGAGACCACTCGCCCAATCGATTCCGCCGCGATGCCGCGACGGAATCGTTTCGGCATTCTGTTTGCCGCCGTGTGGATGATTTTTCTCGGTGGTCCCCTCATCGAGGGATGGAACCTTCGCGACGAATTACGCGGCTGGGCAGGGATTCTTGCGACGCTTACCTTCGGCGCTCTCTACCTCTACACCTTTGCCCGGGTACAGCAGCGCCGTCTCACCCTCAGCGGGGAACCGACAGTTCGCCGCGCGGTACTCACGTTGGCCGGTCTGACTGCACTCGCTGCTGTGATCATCGTCAGTGTCGGGCCGACCGGTCTCGCAACTGCGCCCTACCTCGCGGTCACGGCCGTCACAATGCTTCCGACCGTGGCCGGCGGCATTCTCACCTTGGCCATTGCCGCTTCGGTGGAAATCGTCAGCGTCAGCGCCGGATGGGGAAACTATTCGGGCCTGTCACTCGGAGTGTGCGCCGCCGCGTTTGCCACGTGGGGCGTCATGTCCCTCATCAGACGCAATATTGCGATGGTCCACGAACGAGAAGAACAGGAACTGCGTGCCGTCATGGAAGAACGCGCTCGAATGGCGCGCGATCTCCATGACATCCTCGGACATTCGCTCACCGTCATCACCGTCAAAGCCGAACTGGCCAACCGATTGTTGGACGTCGACGTCGAGCGAGCTCGCAGTGAACTCGACGATCTCGAACGGCTTTCCCGAGACGCTTTGGCTGATGTGCGCTCGGCCGTGAACGGCTTTCGAACCATCTCACTTCCCGTCGAGATCGCCCGTGCCCGGGAGGCTCTCCGTGCCGCCGGCATCGAAGACCATTCCCCGAACAGTACCGAAATGGTCCCACGCCACTTGCGGGAGTTGTTTGCCTGGACCGTTCGGGAAGGCGTCACCAACGTCGTACGTCACAGCGCCGCAACACAATGCACCATAACCATCGACGAGAAGAGCGTCGAAATTGTCGACGACGGGATCTCCGGCGAGAATACGACGATCGGCAACGGGTTGACCGGACTGCGTGAACGCGCCGCAGCGGCGGGAGCCCGTCTGACCATCAACAGCGCCGCGCACCAGGGCTTTTCACTGCAGGTCCATGAACAGGAGAACACGTGAGCATTCGGCTACTACTTGCCGACGACCAGGCATTGGTTCGCGGCGCCCTGGCGGCGCTCCTCGATCTCGAAACCGATCTGACCGTGGTCGCGGAAGTTGGTCGAGGCGACGAGGTTGTTGCGGCAGCTATGGAACACCGCCCCGACGTTGCGCTACTGGACGTGGAGATGCCGGGGATGGACGGGATCGCTGCCACGTCGGCGTTGCTGGAAGCGCTCCCACAGACACGCGTGCTGATCGTGACAACCTTCGGGCGGCCAGGATTTCTTCGCAAGGCGATGCACGCCGGGGCCACCGGTTTTGTCGTCAAGGACACCCCGGCGCGGCAACTCGCCGACGCGGTGCGACGCGTTCATGCGGGGTTGCGCGTCGTAGATCCCACGCTGGCAGCAGACAGCCTTGTCAGCGGCGAATCTCCGCTGACCGACCGCGAAACCGAAGTACTGCGCGCCGCGAAGGCCGGCGCACCCGTTGCAGCTATCGCCGCCGAGCTATTCCTGTCAGCCGGCACCGTTCGCAATCACCTGTCGTCCGCGATGGGGAAGACCGGTGGTGCAACGCGCGGAGAATCTGCCCGAATCGCCGAATCCAACGGTTGGTTATAAGAAGAGCAGGGTCCCCACATAGAGTCCCGTATCCGGCAATTCCGTCGCAATTAATGCCAATCCCTCTCCCGCCTGCAGTTCTGACCCAAATCTTCACGTATCCTGTTACCTGGTTCCACAGCAACACGTTGCGGAACCAAGTAGCGGAGTACCGACCCACCTATGGTTACCTACCAGTTATCAGATGGTTGAGCGGACAACACAGGGGGAAGGCTCATGGCGCAGAGATTCAGCCAACGATTGAATGCGCTGTTCGAGTCCGCCCCCAATCACGTCACCAACGCCATGGTTGTGCGCAGCATGACCGAAGACGGTTGTCGCATCTCGACTCCCTACTTGTCGCAACTCCGCACGGGCGTCCGAACCAATCCCTCACCCGAAGTTGTCTCCGCCCTCGCCCGATTCTTCGAAGTGACTCCGGACTATTTTTTCAACCCCGACCAGGAAGTGCCATTTCTTGCAAGCGGCGATTCCGACCACATTCTGCTCGCACAGCTTCACAATGATCGCCTACGTAATCTCACGTCCCGGGTCGTCGACCTTTCTCCGGCATCACAGGCCCTGCTTGTCGAAATGGCAGAAAATCTCCGATCATCGGAAAATCTTCCCCGCGTCCCTCCCGACTCCAACTCGTACTCGTGGCGCGCCTAGCCCGTCGACAGAAGGCATACAGGCACTCCTTTTCCTGCTCCGACGCTCGTGGCCCTATGCTGGGCAACGCAGCTGGTTCGCCCGGCGCGGTCATGAGGAGCCCCGAAGACCGTTCCTGGCGTCGAAGCTCCGTCAGCCCAGGCTGACGGAGTGAGAGGGAACCCGGTGAAAATCCGGGACTGTCCCGCAGCGGTAAGCAGGAACGACCGCCGTCTACATGCACTGGGCATCTTGCCTGGGAAGCGACGGCCAGTAGGTTCGATCACCACGATCGAGAGCCCGCGAGTCCGAAGACCTGCCGACTGTGTCGGGCACGCCGTGCCCGACGGTCCACCGCCTCGTGGAATGGGCGCGTAGATCTCGAGAAGTGGTCGCATGTTTGATCGCGGCCTCATGAGGTGTACCCGTCTGCCGGCAGTGGCCATCAGTGCAATGGCAATCTGGAGAAACTCCGTGACAACAACATTCACCGCGACCGTGCTGGGCTCTCCGCGCATCGGTCCTCATCGCGAACTCAAGCGGGCCATCGAAAGCTACTGGGCGGGGCGTATCGACGCCGACGCCTTGGCGCGAGTAGCTCGTGACCTCCGTCGGCAGGGCTTGGCCGACCTTCGTGACCAGGGTCTCAACTCCATCCCGGTCAACACTTTTTCCTTCTACGACCAGATGCTCGACACGGCAGTGCTTCTCGGGGTGTTGCCCGAGCGGGTCGCCTCCGTCGCCGATCCGTTGGACCGCTATTTTGCGGCCGCACGCGGCACCGACACCATCGCCCCGCTCGAGATGACGAAGTGGTTCGATACCAATTACCACTATCTGGTCCCCGAGATTTCACCGTCGACGACTTTCGCGCTCGACGCCTCCAAGGTGCTCGGCGAACTGGCGGAAGCACTCGCCGACGGAATTCCCGCTCGCCCGGTTGTTATCGGACCCGTCACGTTCCTTCTCCTCTCGAAGGCTGTCGGAACCGAAGAACCTCTTCTGACGCGGATCGATGAACTGGTTCCGCTGTACGCGGACCTTCTCGGCAAGCTCGCCGAAGCCGGGGCCACGTGGGTACAGATCGACGAACCGGCGCTCGTCGGCGACCGCACCGACGAGGAGATCGAGGCCGCGCGGTCGCTCTACGAACAGCTTTCGTTGTTGTCGAACCGACCGGCAATTTTGCTGGCGTCGTACTTCGGCTCATTGGGCGATGCACTGCCCGCCCTGGCGTCCACCGCAGTCGACGGTTTTGCGATCGACCTTGTCGCAGGACATGATTCGATAGGTTCCGTCCCAGACCTCGCCCGAAAATTGGTAGTCGCCGGAGTTGTCGACGGTCGTAACATCTGGCGAACGGACCTGGATTCGGCGCTGTCCACGCTTGGCGGGCTGCTCGGCAGCGTCGAGAGGCTTGCCGTCTCCACGTCGTGCTCGCTCCTGCACGTTCCGTACTCACTCTCGCAGGAACCTGATCTCGACAAAGCCCTTCGCTCGTGGCTTGCATTCGGCGCCGAAAAGGTGCGGGAAGTGGCAACACTTGCGACCGCACTGGCCCAGGGTCGCGAATCCGTCGAGGACGAATTCGGCCTCGCTCGCGCCGCCGCGTCGACTCGCAGGGACGACAAGCGACTCAACGACGCACGCGTGCGTGGGCGTCTTGAAGCCGTGCTGAATTCGGCGACCAACCGCGCACCGGCAGCAGAGCGCCGTAAAGCTCAGGCCGAATTGCTGTCGCTTCCTCCCCTTCCGACCACCACTATCGGTTCGTACCCGCAGACATCCAAGATTCGGGTGGCTCGTGCGGCATTGCGCAAGGGAGAGATCGACGGAGGCGAATACATCTCGCGCATGCGCGCCGAGATCGCGGATGTGGTTGCGCTCCAAGAGAAGTTGGACCTGGACGTGCTCGTGCACGGAGAACCCGAACGCAACGACATGGTCCAGTACTTCGCCGAACAGCTCGAGGGATTCTTCGCGACCGCGAACGGTTGGGTGCAGTCGTACGGAACGCGCTGTGTACGTCCGCCGATCCTTTACGGCGATGTCTCCCGGCCGAAGCCGATGACAGTCGACTGGATCACCTACGCGCAGTCACTGACCGACAAACCGGTCAAGGGGATGCTCACGGGACCGGTCACGATTCTGGCGTGGTCGTTCGTGCGTGACGATCAGCCACTTGCCGACTCCGCCAATCAGGTTGCACTGGCGATTCGGGACGAAACCGTCGACCTACAGGCTGCCGGCATCGGCATCATCCAGGTAGACGAGCCCGCACTTCGTGAGCTGCTCCCGTTGCGAGCCGCCGATCAGTCGGCATACCTGGACTGGTCGGTCGGGTCGTTCCGACTGGCAACGTCGGGCGTCGCGGATTCCACGGCGATCCACACCCATCTCTGCTACTCGGAGTTCGGTGCCGTGATCGGCGCGATCGCGGGACTGGATGCCGATGTCACCTCGATCGAGGCGGCCCGCTCACACATGGAGGTTTTGGACGACCTCAGCGCCGTCGGGTTCGACCTTGGCGTCGGCCCCGGCGTGTACGACATTCACTCTCCGCGGGTGCCGAGCGTCGACGAGATTGCCGGCTCGCTGCGTGAAGCACTCGAGGCTGTCCCGGTGGAACGGTTGTGGGTCAATCCTGACTGCGGCTTGAAGACGCGAGGTCCGGTCGAGGTAGAAGCGTCGCTGCGTAACCTCGTCGAGGCGGCAAAGCTGGTGCGAGCGGAGTTGTAGGGGGCTCCGCCCCCCCCTGTGCGCCTTTTTGGTAGTCGGCACTACCGGAAAGGCGCACAGGGGCCGTAGGCCCCTTTTAGTACATTCATATACAAACGTGCCTCTTGATCGCGCTAGAGTGACGCCATGGAAGCCGCAGCAGAAGAAACTCAGGGAACGGCCGGAGAGCTCAATTTTTGGTCGTTCATCGAGTTGGCGAACAAAAGACTGTCCGACGAGCACGGCTTTCGCCACCACCTCGCCACCGAGGTTCTCCTGACACTCAACCGCGCATCCAACGTGGTCACGTATGACCTCGAGTCGTCGATACACCGACCACGCGGCTGGTCGTGGTCATCCTTCCGCCTGATGTTCGTGACCTGGCTGGCCGGGCCGATCGAGCCGAAAGCCGCTGCCGAGCTCACTGGAATGAGTCGGGCGGCCGTGTCGAACCTGTCCAAATCACTGCTGGCCGACGGCCTGATCGATCGTCGCCCTACCGAGAACGACGGCCGTTCGGTGCAGCTCTACCTGACCGAGATGGGCAGAGACGCGATGGTCGAGGCGTTTCGCGAGCAGAACGAGCGCGAACACGCGTGGGTCAGCGTCCTCAGCGAAGCTGAGCAGCGGATTCTTGTGATGCTCCTGGACAAACTGATCAGCAATCGCAGCCAGTTCGACGTGCGCGGACGGAACTAACAACACAACCCGCACCCCCTGAAGGGTTGCACCTGTCACATCATTTTAGTTAATGTGTTTACTATCTGGTCAACGTGAGTCAGACGGAAACAGCACAGAAGGAGGCCGGACATGGCGTTCTACCGACAACTCGGCAATGTCCCCCCGAAGCGTCACACTCAGCACCGTGACGAAGCAGGAAACCTCTACTACGAGGAGTTGATGGGCGAAGAAGGATTCTCCTCCGACTCGTCGCTCCTGTACCACCGTGAGATTCCGTCGGCGATCGTCGACGCCACGCTCTGGGAACTGCGTGACCAGAGCACCACGCCCAATCACCCACTCAAACCGCGGCATCTGAAGCTGCACGACCTGTTCCCGGAAAGTATCTGGGCCGAAACGGATGTGGTGACCGGACGGCGCCTGATCCTCGGCAATGCCGACGTCCGCCTGTCCTACGTCATTGCCGGCGCGGCATCGCCCCTGTACCGCAACGCAATCGGCGACGAGATGGTCTACATCGAATCCGGTGAAGCCACTGTCGAAACGGTATTCGGCGCACTCGAAGCACGCGAAGGCGACTACGTCCTCATCCCGATGTCCACGACGCATCGCTGGATCCCCAAGGGCGACAAGCCACTACGCGCCTACGCGATCGAAGCGAACAGCCACATCGTTCCGCCCAAGCGTTACCTCTCACGATTCGGCCAGTTGCTCGAGAACGCACCGTTCTGCGAGCGCGACCTACACGGACCCACGGCTCCCCTGATCGCCGAAGGTACCGATGTGGAGGTCTTGGTCAAGCACCGGACGTCGGCCGGCATCGTGGGAACCCGCATGGTCTACCCGACGCATCCCTTCGACGTGGTCGGCTGGGACGGTTGCCTGTACCCGTACACGTTCAACATCTCCGACTACGAACCCATCACCGGCCGCGTTCACCAGCCGCCGCCGGCGCATCAGGCATTCGAGGGCAACAACTTCGTGATCTGTAACTTCGTGCCACGCAAGGTCGACTACCATCCACTGTCGATTCCTGTGCCGTACTACCACTCCAATGTCGACTCCGACGAGATCATGTTCTATTGCGGCGGCGACTACGAAGCACGCAAGGGTTCCGGCATCGGCCAGGGTTCCATCTCGGTTCATCCCGGCGGACACGCACACGGCCCGCAGCCAGGAGCGTACGAGCGCAGCATCGGTGCAGAGTTCTTCGACGAGCTGGCCGTCATGGTCGACACGTTCCGGCCGCTCGAACTCGGCGAAGGCGCGTTAGCATGCGAAGACGACAACTACGCCTGGAGTTGGGCCGGACGGGGGCCTGCACAATGACCGTCATCTCCCCACTCCTGCGCGGTCTGTGCGACGACGCCGCCCTCTTCCCACCCGGCAATGCGCCTCTCGCCGAAGCAGTTCCGTCGCATCAGTCGTACCTCGAAGCCGGCTACTCCGCATTGGTCGGCCCCTTCGTCTTTCCCGCACCGCGATTGGACGAACTCTCCGCTCACATCTCTGCCGATCATCCTGTGGCACTGAGCCTCACAGTTCCTGCCGGTCCGGACGCCACTGCGGCGGCGGTGGCGAAGGCCCTGGCCATCCCGGGGGTCGATGTCGTAGCGGTGGAGGTTGGAACACCTTCCGGCGTAGCGGCCGATCATGCTTTCGACGAGCTGGCGCGCATTCACGCCGCGTATCCCTACATCGACATCTTTGTCGAGGTTCCCCGCGACGATCGACGCGACAGCTACATTGCCGCGCTGGAAAAGGCCGGTTACAGCGCGAAGTTCCGCACCGGCGGCGTTCAGGCCGAGGCGTATCCCGACGAGAACGAACTCGCTGACGCCATCATTTCCGTTGTCCGCGCTGGTATTCCGTTCAAGGCCACGGCAGGGCTGCATCATGCCGTCCGGAACACAGATCCCGACACGGGTTTCGAGCAGCACGGCTTCCTCAACATCCTGTCGGCAGTCGGCGCTGCGGCGACCGGCGCAGATCGGTCCGATGTAGTTGCCGCACTGGCAGAACGGGACGGAACCGCTCTCGCACACAGCGTGTCCGAACTCGATGACCAGGACGTGCGTCGACGCTTCCTCTCGTTCGGCACCTGCAGCATCTCGGACCCACTGACCGAACTCGAAGACCTGGGACTGATCAACCGGTCCGAGAAGACAGAAGGAACACTCGCATGACCATGACGACCATCAACATTCCCGCCGACTCGCTCTTCGGGCTCGACAATCTGCCATACGGTGTGTTCTCCCCCGCAGGCGGCGCTCCGCGTGTCGGCGTTCGAGTGGGTGACTCTGTCATCGACCTTGCAGTGGCACTGGGCGATTCCGTCTTCTCGGAACCGACATTGAACGCGTTCATGGCACAAGGCCGCGATCGCTGGGTATCCGTGCGCAACCAGATCACCGAACTTGCAACCGGAGAAATCCCCTCCGACGCAGTCTTTTCCATCGACTCCGTCGAGATGCATCTGCCGATCACAGTGGCCGACTACGTCGACTTCTACGCGTCGGAGAATCACGCCACCAACCTCGGCCGTCTCTTCCGCCCGGATTCCGCTCCCCTGATGCCCAACTGGAAGCACCTTCCCGTGGGCTACCACGGGCGTTCGAGCACCGTCGTCGTATCCGGCACAGACATCATTCGTCCCTGTGGCCAGCGCAAGAGCCCTGACCAGGCGAACCCGGATTTCGGACCGTCGCGCCGCCTCGACATCGAGGCCGAGATGGGATTCATCGTCGGAACCCCTTCGAAGATGGGCGATTCCATCACGCCTGACGAATTTGCCGACCACGTCTTCGGAGCCGTTGTCGTGAACGACTGGTCTGCCCGCGACATTCAGGCGTGGGAATACGTCCCGCTTGGCCCCAACCTGGGCAAGAGCTTTGCCACGTCCATCTCCCCGTGGGTCGTCCCGCTTCTCGCTCTCGAAGCTGCCCGCATCGACACTCCCGTCCAGGATCCCGAACCCCTCCCCTACCTGCGCGGCGAGGAAAAGTGGGGACTCGACATCGACCTCGCTGTCGAATGGAACGGTCACGTCGTCTCCCGTCCGCCGTACGCGCAGATGTACTGGTCACCCGCGCAGATGTTGGCCCACACCACCATCAACGGGGCGGTCGCGAGTACCGGCGATCTCTTTGCGTCCGGAACCATCTCGGGCCCCGAGAAGAACCAGCGCGGCGCCTTCATCGAACTGACCTGGGGCGGAAAAGAACCCGTCGCTGTCGGCGACGAGACTCGCACCTTCCTCGAAGACGGAGATGTCATCTCCATCTCGGCCACCGCACCAGCAGCCGGCGGTTCACGCATCGGGTTCGGTGAGGTCAGCGCACGTATCCTCCCGGCCACGCAGGCAGATCGATAAGCACAACCACATAGCTCGACTCGACGCCGCACAGGTCCCCGCTATTTCGGTGGGACTCCTGTGCGGCGTCGTCGTCGTTCCGGTCGCACCGCGCTATTCGTTCGCCCCTGGGAGATTCCAGCGGGACCCCCTGACAGCTGCCACATCCACCTTAGGTAAGGTTCGCCTAACTCACAGGGAGTACACAGCTGGTTCCCAGGTCTCGGACGACTGCGCCTGCTGTGCCGACTCCGTTGGCCGACACCGAGAACGGATTGACGATGACGCTTCTCCAGCGCAGTAGGACTTCACTTGCCCGCACGGTTCTGGGTGAGGACAACTACCGCCGTGTGCTCCGAGTAATCAATGATCGGCGACAGAAGCCGCGCGTCGGCAAGGTGCGTTTCGGCGACCTCCGAAGGATCGAGCCGATCTGCCGTGAATACGGTTTCGAGCGTGGACGTCCGATCGATCGCTTCTACATCGAGAACTTTCTCGACACGAACAGCCACCTGATCACCGGATCCGTGCTGGAGATCGGCGAGCGGACCTACACCGAGGCTTTCGGTGAGGGTGTCACACGTTCGGACATGCTGCACGTCGCAGACGTGGAAGACGCGACCTACGTCGCCGATCTCACCGACGCACCGAACGTGCCGAGCAACACCTACGACTGCATCATCCTGACGCAGACGCTGCAGATGATCTTCGACACGAACGCCGCAGTGGCGACGCTCCATCGCATTCTCAAGCCCGGCGGCGTGGTGCTGTGCACGGTGCCCGGCATCAGTCAGATCGCCGACCCGGTGTGGAACTCGACCTGGTACTGGTCGTTCACGGAATTGGCCGTGAATCGACTGTTCGACGGCCCCTTCCGCCGCGAGAGCGTCGACGTGCGGGCGTTCGGCAATGTGCTGTCGGCTACCGCCTTCCTGCACGGCATGGCCGACCGCGAGCTGAAGAGGCAGGAACTGAACGTCTTCGACCCCGAGTACCCCGTCATCGTGACGGTCGCGGCACGCAAGGGCGACGATGTCGAGGCGTGACGCCCTCGCCCGGATGGTCCGGCTACGCGCCCGGAAACAACGGCGCCGCGGCGGCATCCTGATGTACCACTGCATCAGCGAGGAGATCTACGACCCCTGGGCAATCTGCGTCTCCCCGAACGCATTCGACGACCAGATGGCAGTGCTCGCCCAGGCGCGTGCCGCCGTCGACCTCGCGAACTTTGCGGGCAGCGATGCCTATACGCGCACCGGTTCCCAGTTGGCCGTGACATTCGACGACGGTTACGTCGACAATCTTGTCGCCGCATTGCCGGTACTCGAACGTTACGAGATTCCGGCGACCATCTTTGTCATCGGAAACGCCGTCGGTCGCACCCGCGAATTCTGGTGGGACGGTTTGCAACGCGCCGTGCCGAGCGGTGAACCACTACCGGATCGGCTGGATTTTCCGTTCGGAAAAGGCCGGCGGACCTTCACGCTGAACGAGCGCCCCGGCGACAGCGCGACGAATGCGCGCTGGCGTGCCGACAGCGGCGAGATCACAACCTCCCGTCAAGCGTTGTTTCGCGCGCTCTGGGACGCAATCGTCGTGCTGGAGCCGACCGAGCAGGACGACGCGATCGATCATGTGCTGGCCTGGGGAGGTCGAATGGCGACGACGCCAACGTCGCGAGTGGCCCTCGACGCGGAACAGTTCGCGCAACTCGCCGATCACCCGCTGATCACCCTCGGCAGTCACACGCTCGACCACGTCTCGTTGACAGACCTTCCGGCTGAGCGGCAGCGCACGCAGATCAGCGCCGGACACCGCAAGATCGAGGAGCTGTCCGGCCGTCCGATCACTCGATTCTCGTACCCGTACGGGCGTTTCGACGACACTGCCCGGGCTGCGGTCCGCGAACTCGGCATCGACGTCGCGTGCACCAGCGTGCCCATGCCTGCGATCGGCAGTGACGACCCCTGCGCCTTACCGCGGGTACAGGCCACCGAGATGGACGGCGACCAGTTCACCCGATGGCTGCGCGAAGACTACGGACTTATCCGAGGGCAACTGCTCCAGTAACACGATCGGCCGCAGCCGGAAGTACTTACGGCTCGATCACCACCAGCAAGTCACCACCCTCCACCTGTGCCAACGGGGCAATGGCGAGCCTGCCCACGAAACCGGCGCATGGCACGGTGATCGAGGCCTCCATCTTCATCGCCTCGATCGTGGCAACCGTGTCACCAGCCGAGACCTTCTGCCCCGGTTCGACAGTCAATGTCACCACTCCGGCAAATGGTGCGGGAACGTGCCCAGGAACGCTCCGGTCAGCCTTCTCTGCAGCCGGAACGGTGTCGGCGATGCTCCGGTCTCGGACCGAAACCGGCCTCAGTTGACCGTTGAGGATGCACATCACCGTCCGGAACCCGCGCTCGTCCGGCTCGGAGATCGCTTCGAGTCCGATGATCAATTCCACGCCAGGTTCGAGTTTCACGCGATGTTCCTCGCCGCGGCGCAAACCGTAGAAGAACTGATTTGCGGAAAGCCTCGAGGTGTCGCCGTAATGCTCGAGGTGTTCCAGGTAGTCCCGTGTCGGACCGGGGAACAACAACCGATTCAACGTCGACCGGACTTCCCCGGATTCTCCGTCAAGCGCTTTCGTATCCTCGACGGACAGCTTCACCTCGGGCTTTGCCGGACCACGGCCTTCCAATGCCCTGGTACGGAACGGCTCCGGCCAACCTGCCGGCGGAGTACCCAATTCGCCACGCAGAAAGCCGATCACCGATTCGGGGATATCGAACTTCGCAGGATCTGCAGCAAACTCATCGGCGCTCACTCCCGCACCCACCAGGTGAAGAGCCAAGTCGCCGACCACCTTCGATGACGGCGTCACCTTGACGAGACGCCCCAGCATCCGGTCTGCCGCCGCATACTTCGACTCGACATCCTCGAAACGTTCACCTAGACCCAATGCCGTTGCCTGGGTGCGTAGATTGGACAGCTGGCCACCGGGAATCTCGTGTGTGTAGACCCGGCCGGTCGGCGCCGGAACACCGGACTCGAACGGTGAGTACACCTTTCGCAATGACTCCCAGTAGGGTTCCAGGTTGCACACGGCCGCAAGATCAATTCCAGTGTCGTACTCGGAGTGAGCCGCGGCAGCCACGATCGCCGACAACGCCGGCTGACTGGTGGTTCCGGCCATCGGAGCAGAGGCGCCGTCCACCGCGTCGGCGCCGGCCTGCCACGCCGCCAGGTAAGTCGCGAGCTGTCCGCCCGGAGTGTCGTGGGTGTGGACGTGCACCGGAAGGTCGAAGTTGCTCCGCAGTGCGGAAACGAGAGTCGCGGCGGCAGGTGCCCGAAGCAATCCTGCCATGTCCTTGATCGCGAGAACGTGAGCTCCCGCTTCCACGATCTCCTCCGCGAGGCGGAGGTAGTAGTCGAGCGTGTAGAGCTTCTCCGCAGGATTCGACAGGTCACCGGTGTAACTGAGCGCCACCTCCGCGACTGTCGTGCCGGTCTCACGAACTGCGTCGATGGCCGGTCGCATCTGATCTATGTTGTTGAGAGCGTCGAAGATTCGGAAGATATCGACGCCGGTACGGGCAGCTTCCTCCACGAACGCGGTGGTCACCTTTTCCGGATACGGCGTGTACCCGACGGTGTTACGGCCACGCAGCAACATCTGTAAGCAGATATTCGGAACTGCTTCACGCAACGCCGCGAGCCTCTCCCATGGATCTTCCTTCAAGAAGCGGAGCGCCACATCATAAGTTGCACCACCCCAAGCCTCGATGGACAACAGTTCCGGAGTCATCCGAGACACATGGCCGGCCACCGCGAGGAGACCGCTGGTACGAACCCTGGTCGCGAGAAGTGACTGATGCGCGTCACGGAATGTGGTATCTGTGACGGCCATGGCATTCTGCTGACGCAAGGCAGCAGCAAAACCGGCCGGACCCAACTCCACAAGTCGCTGCTTGGAACCGTCTTTCGGTGTCGTGGTCAGGTCGATTTTCGGGAGTTTGTCGTGCGGATAGCCCTGCGACGGCCGCTTTCCGTTCGGCTGGTTCACCGTCACGTCGGCGAGATAGGTGAGGATCTTCGTTCCCCGGTCTGCCGATACCCGCGACGTGAGAAGCCGGGGACGTTCCTCGATGAACGATGTTGTCACCTCGCCCGCCCGGAAGTCCGCGTCGTCTAGAACTGCTTGCAGGAAGGGAATATTGGTGGAAACTCCACGAATGCGGAATTCGGTGACTGCGCGCCTGGCCCGCGAGATGGCTGTGGGGAGATCGCGTCCGCGGCAGGTCAGCTTCACCAACATGGAATCGAAATGAGCGCCGACTTCCGCACCGAGCGTCGTGCCGCCGTCGAGGCGGACCCCGGCACCACCCGGTGTGCGGTAAGCGGTGATGCGCCCGGTGTCCGGCCGAAAGCCGTTTGCCGGGTCCTCGGTAGTGATGCGCAATTGAAGTGCGGCGCCGCGCAGAACGATCGACTCCTGCCGAAGTCCCAGATCGGCGAGGGTCTCACCCGAAGCGATTCGGAGCTGAGCCTGAACCAGATCGACGTCCGTGACTTCTTCGGTGACAGTGTGCTCCACCTGGATTCGCGGGTTCATCTCGATGAACACGTGGTTGCCACGAGTGTCGAGCAGGAACTCGACAGTGCCGGCACACGAGTACTTGATGGCTTTCGCAAAGGCCACGGCATCGGCACAGATCTTCTCGCGCAGTCCGGCCGGAAGGTTTGGAGCAGGCGCAATTTCTACGACCTTCTGATGGCGTCGTTGCACACTGCAGTCGCGCTCGAACAGGTGGATAAAGTTGCCCTCGCCGTCAGCGAGGATCTGCACTTCGATATGGCGTGGGTCGACCACTGCCTGCTCGAGGAACACGGTGGCGTCGCCGAACGCCGACTCAGCTTCTCGGGCAGCAGCTTCGATCGATTCGCGCAACTGTGAGCGTTCGGCGACGCGGCGCATCCCCCGCCCGCCGCCACCAGCTACGGCCTTCACGAAGATCGGGAACTCCATCGACTCCGCAGCTTTCATCAGTGCGTCGATGTCGGTGGACGGTTCGGAAGACTCGAGAACCGGCAGTCCCGCTGCTCGCGCTGCTGCGATTGCGCGGGCCTTGTTTCCCGTCAACTCCAACACCTCGGCCGACGGCCCCACGAACGTAAGACCCGCCTCGGCACATGCTGCCGCGAGTTCAGGGTTCTCCGAAAGAAATCCATAACCCGGATAGACGGCGTCGGCGCCCGCCTTCTTCGCTGCTGCAACCACTTCCGACACTGACAGGTACGCACGAACAGGATGCCCCTGCTCCCCGATCTGATAGCTCTCATCGGCTTTGGACCGGTGGATCGAGTTCCGATCCTCGTACGGGAACACAGCCACCGTTCCGGCACCTAGTTCGTAGGCAGCGCGGAACGCGCGAATGGCAATTTCGCCTCGGTTGGCGACAAGCACTTTGGAGAACATGAAGAAGAAAACCTCGCTGTCGAGTGTGGTTCGGTACCGCGAAATGCGCATAGCCCGCACGGAAATGTGCGGGCCATGCGTGGAGAAGCGTCGACGAGGCCAGGAGACGGTGATGCCAGAACCGAACCTCACCGACGCAGTCTGAAGGTGTCAGGCCACGACCGTTCGCTGCGGCACGCCGGAGTACTGGCTCAGCGGCCTGATCAGGGCGTTGGACTGCCCCTGCTCGATAATGTGCGCCGTCCACCCGGTGATTCGACTCATCACGAAGATGGGAGTGAACATCTCGACGTCGAAGCCCATGAGGTAATAAGCGGGACCCGTGGGGAAGTCGAGATTCGGCTTGATTCCGGTGGCGCTGACCATCGTCTTCTCGAGGATCTCGTACATCTGCACCCACTTCTCGCCATCGGTGACCGCAGCGACCTCGATGAGGGCGTCCTTCATGGTCGGAACCCGCGAGTCACCGTTCTTGTAGACACGGTGTCCGAAGCCCATCACCTTGTCCTTGGCGGCCAACTTGGCCGACATCCATGCCTCCGCACGATCGGGATCGTCGATCTCGAGCATGTCGTGCATGACGGCTTCGTTTGCACCGCCATGCAACGAGCCCTTGAGAGCACCGATGGCCGCCGTGACAGCGCTGTAGATGTCGGACAGCGTCGAGGTCACGACACGAGCCGCAAACGTCGAGGCGTTAAAGCTGTGCTCTGCGTACAGAATCAGGGATACTTCGAAAGCCTTGACGATTGCCTCGTCCGGTACCGCGCCGAAGCACATGTTGAGGAAGTTCTCGGCGAAACCCAGTTCGGACTGCGGCGGGGTGGGATCCTGGCCACGACGACGACGGAAGTCGGCTGCGACAATCGTCGGCAGAACTGCCGTCATTCGAAGTGCCTTCGCAAGATTCTCTGGCGCCGAATTGTCGTCCTCCGCTGGATCTTCGGCCCCGAGATAGCTGATGGCAGTGCGGACCACGTCCATCGGATGACAGTTGTCCGGCATCTTCGTCAGCAGTGACAGAAGTGACCGATCAGCGCGACGGGCCGCACGCTCACGTAGACACAGCAATTCGAGTTGCTCCGGAGTTGGCAGTTCGCCATACCAGAGCAGGTACGCAACTTCTTCGAAGCTGCAGTTGGCGGCAAGATCCTGCACCGCATAACCGCGATACGTCAACGAATTCGTCTCGGGGACCACCTTGGAGATCGCCGTCGTGTCAACGACAACTCCCGCCAAACCCTTGTAGATCGTCGGAATCTGTTCGGTCATGTCCTACTCCCCTCCAAGCTGAAATTGAAAATGCCACTGTCGAATTCGTTGTAACGTTCGTACTCGAGAAGCTCGTAGAGACGGCTGCGGTGCTGCATCTCACCGAGCAGGCCCTCCTGAGTGCCTTCTGCATGAATCTCGCGAAGTCCCTTTTCGATGGCGAATATCGCCAGCCGGAGGGTAGTCACGGGGTAGATGACGGCGTTGAAGCCGATCTCTTCCAACGTCTTTGCCGAGATGAGATTCGACTTTCCGAACTCGGTCATGTTGGCGAGCAGCGGAACGTCGACTGCCGCGCGGAACTTCTCGAAGTCGGCCTCGGTGGCGAGAGCCTCCGTGAAGATCAGATCGGCGCCGGCATCGGCGTAGGCCTTGGCACGCTCGATCGCGGCATCGATACCGTCGATTCCCGCGGCGTCGGTTCGAGCGCAGATCACGAAGTTCGGATCACGGCGCGCAGACACGGCCGCCCGAATACGTCGCACCATGTCCTCGGTAGGCACGATTGCCTTGCCGTCGAGGTGCCCGCAGCGCTTGGGGTTGATCTGGTCTTCGAGGTGCAAACCGGCTATGCCGTCGTCCTCGAAGATCGTGACCGTGCGGGCCGCACTCATGGGTTCACCGAATCCGGTGTCCGCGTCGACGAGCGTCGGAAGATCAGTGACTCGGGCAATTTGCTTGCTGTGGCCGGCCACCTCGGTGAGCGTGGTCAGTCCGATATCGGGAAGCGCCAGCCCGGCAGAATAGGCCCCGCCGGAAACGTAGACACCTTCGAACCCGATTTCCTGAATGAGCTTGGCCGTCAACGGATTGATGGCACCAGGTAGTCGCTGAATCTTACCCGACGTCAAGCCTGCCCGGAAAGCGATACGCTTGTCCGCGGCGGACGTCGAGGCTGCGATGAGGCCCGTCATCAGAAGATCCCCTTGGTGACCTTGGGTGCCCGAGCGAGTACGTCGTCGGAGACCGTGAAGGTGAGCTGGTTCAGCTCACCCGCCTTCAGCTCTGCAGTGCGCTGCGCAGCGTCGAGGAAGCGGTCCTGCTCGCCCGGCTCGATGACGCCCTCGGCGAGGGTGCGGAACTTTGCGATGTACTGATCGCGAGCGAAGGGACGCGCGCCCAACGGATGTGCGTCGGCCACGGCAAGTTCGTCGATGATGACCTCACCGCTCTCGAGAGTGATCTCGGCGCGGGCACCAAATGCCTTCTCGTCCGGATCGATCGAGTGGTAGCGGCGGGTCCATTCGGGGTCTTCACGCGTGGAGATCTTGTTCCACAACTCGATCGTGTCCGGGCGCTGTGCACGCTCGGGAGCATAGGAATGCTCGTGATGCCATGTACCGTCCTGCAAGGCCACAGCGAAGATGTACATCACCGAGTGGTCAAGTGTCTCACGCGAAGCAGTGGGATCGAACTTCTGCGGATCACCGGAACCCGTGCCGATCACGACGTGCGTGTGGTGACTGGTGTGCAGGACGATCGACGCGATCTGATCGAGATCGCCTACGCGGGAACGCATCCGACGTGCGAGGTCGATCGGAGCCTGGCTCTGGTACTCCGCGGAATGTTCCTTGGTGTAGGAATCGAGGATCGCACGCTTCGACTCACCGGTACCGGGCAGCGGAACGTGGTATTCCTTCTCGGGTCCGCCGAGCATCCACGCAATGACGCCGTCTTCGCCTTCCCAGATCGGCGAGGGGGCACCTTCCCCGCGCATCGCACGGTCAACAGCTTCGACGGCAACCTTGCCGGCCAACGCCGGGGCGTATGCCTTCCAGCTGGAAATTTCGCCCTTGCGGGACTGACGGGTGGCCGTCGTCAGGTGCAGTGCCTGACCGATCGCCTGGTAGACCGTCTCGGTGTCGAGACCGAGCAGGGTTCCGATACCGGCGGCGGCAGAGGGGCCGAGGTGAGCGACATGGTCGATCTTGTGCTCGTGCAGGCAAATTGCCTTAACCAGGTCGATCTGGATTTCGTATCCCGTTGCAAGTCCGCGGATCAGGTCCTTGCCGTCGCGCCCCGTGTGCTGGGCCACCGCGAGGATCGGTGGAATGTTGTCACCGGGATGCGAGTACTCAGCGGCGAGGAAGGTGTCGTGGAAGTCGAGTTCACGAACTGCGACGCCATTGGCCCACGCTGCCCATTCCGGTGAGAAGGTGCCACTGACACCGAAGACCGTAGCGCCGGGGGTATAGGGATGAGCCTGTGCCTGCGCACGGGCATTGACGACCGGACGGCGCACCAGGGAGGCCGCGGCGACGGATGCATTGTCGATGATTCTGTTGACGATCATGTCGGCAGTCGCATCGGCAACCTCGACGGAATCTGTCGCAACTTCCGCGATCTTCCACGCCAGATGCTCATCCTTGGGGAACTCTTCGGCCGAGCGGCGAGTGCGTACGAGATGCGTCTTCATGATCCTCTTTCCACGTGTTTCGGTATCTATTTGCACGCTACGCAGCGCGGAGGACCCCACAAAAGGGCTTGCATATGCCGATTTGTGCAACAGCGACCTTGCAAAGTTGCGAACGTTGCGAACTTCGCCTCGGTAGTGTGATCTTTCATCAGTACCGAGGAGATTCGATGAAAAAGATGTATGCGGGTGCCCGTCTACGACGCCTCCGCGACGAACGCAACCTGTCACAGTCCGCACTCGCCAAGGTGCTCGAACTCTCCCCGAGCTACGTCAATCAACTCGAGAACGATCAACGCCCGCTGACCGTCCCGGTTCTGTTGAAACTCAATTCCGAATTCGACCTCGATGTCCAGTTCTTCGCGTCGGACTCCGATGCGCGTCTGGTTGCCGATGTCCACGAAGCTCTCGCCGAGACATCGGAATCCGGTGAGGTATCCCTGGCCGAAGTGGACGAGTTGGTAGCCCGGATGCCGGCCGTCGGACGTACGTTGGTGATGCTGCACAGACGATTGCATGCCGCTACGGAGCAACTCGATCAATTCTCGACACAATTGTCCGGTGATGCAGTACCCGAGACCGCCCTGATGCCCATGCCGTACGAAGAGGTTCGCGATTTCTTCTACGATCGCCGCAATCACATCGCAGCCCTCGACGACGCCGCGGAAAAGCTGTTTGTCGACAACAAATTGACCATCGGAGCACTCGATCTTCAGCTGGCTCGACTGTTGCGCGATCAGCATGGCGTCACAGTCCGCATCCGCACTGACGAGCCGGACAAGTTGGGGCCCAAACGGTTCTACGACGCCGACAAATCAATTCTCACCCTGGCCCGCCGCCTCTCCGCCGGGCAACGCGCATTCCAGATCGCGATGCAGTTGGCCTTCTTCACACAGGCAGAACTCATTGATTCCATTGCAGCAGAAGATGAGTCGCTAACCGCGGAGTCCGCTGCTCTCGCGCGCGTCGGGCTGGCCCACTACTTTGCCGGTGCGCTACTACTCCCCTACAGCGTATTCCTGAACTCCGCCGAGACCTTGCGATACGATATCGAACTTCTGAGCCTGAAGTTCGAAGTCGGGTTCGAGACGATCTGCCATCGCCTGTCCACTCTGCAGCGACACGGCCAGCGAGGTATCCCGTTTTTCTTCGTCCGCACCGACCGCGCCGGAAATATATCGAAGCGTCAGTCCGCCACAGCATTCCACTTCTCACGGGTAGGCGGTAGCTGCCCACTGTGGGTGGTACACGAAGCATTTGCCAGCCCGGGCCGCATCCTGACTCAGGTCGCAAAGATGCCGGACGGGCGTACGTATCTGTGGATTGCGCGCACGACGCACAGCGGCGGGTTGGGATATCTTGCCCCCGAACGTAATTTTGCCATCGGACTTGGTTGCGACATCACTTACGCCGACCGCATGGTCTATTCACGCGGCATTCAGACGGACGACCCGGCCACGATCGTTCCGATCGGAGCAGGATGCAAGGTGTGTGACCGCCCGTCGTGCGCTCAACGCGCGTTCCCTCAGTTGGGCCGACCGGTATCGGTGAGCCAGAACAGCAGCAGCCATCTACCCTATCCGCAGGAATGATCGTCACAACAGTTTGATTCACGCTGATCCGATGTCCGAAATTCCTTGCCACAACATCCTTAACGGATAAAACTAGGGCTCACCATCTTCGAGCGATCGAGAGTCCTGGCTCCCTGACGTCGCAGCAACCCCCTCTGCCGAGGTGTGGGTGCTTTCTGCCAGGTCCGATGGAGGATTTGTGGACGCCGACCGAC
This sequence comes from Rhodococcus sp. ACPA4, assembly GCF_002300185.1. Lineage (NCBI taxonomy): Bacteria > Bacillati > Actinomycetota > Actinomycetes > Mycobacteriales > Nocardiaceae > Rhodococcus > Rhodococcus sp. ACPA4. Next base: position 620,488 of record NZ_NSDY01000002.1, on the reverse strand, counting down.
CCCGTACGTCTGTGGGCGATGCTGCAGTCATCGTGATCGTCGGCGGCGGTCCTCGCGGCACCGGAGTACTCGAACGCATCCTCGCGCAAGAAGCGGTAAACGCAGACCCGACGCCACTCGAGATTCACGTGGTCGACCCGTATCCAGCTGGCGCCGGACGTATCTGGCGTGGCAGCCAAGCCCCTCTCTTGTGGATGAACTCCACCACCGCCGACGTCACGATGTTCACCGACAGCACCACAATCGTCGACGGTCCGATCGTGCCGGGTCCAACTCTGGCCGAATGGGTCGCCGAGAACACTGAAGAACTTGGTTCATTTCCCGAAATTGCCGACGAGATTCCGACCGTCACACCGGCGTCGTTCGCGTCGAGATCCTTGCAAAGCCGCTATTTGCATTGGGTGTTCCAGTCGGCTGTCGACTCAGCACCGCCGCACGTCGTCGTTCGAATTCATCGCCGATCGGTGATCGAGATCGATGACACAGAGGGCGGGCAAAACGTCCGTCTCGACAACGGTGACGTGATCGAAGCAACGAGTGTCTTACTGGCCCAGGGGCATCCGGACGCCTTGGCTGCCCCAAGGGAGATTCAACTGAGCGACTTCTCCGCCGAGCACGGGTTGACCTACGTCGGTCCCGGATACACCGCAGACCTCGACGCCGATGTCATTGCCGAAGGTGAGCCGGTGCTGATCGCGGGCCTGGGACTGGCGTTCATCGACTGGATGGTGCTCCTCGCGGAGAGTCGCGGTGGTGTCTTCGAACGAGCCGACAACGGCAACCTCGTGTACTCGCCGTCAGGGAGGGAACCACTTCTGTATGCGGGATCGCGTCGAGGAGTTCCCTACCACTCCAAGATCTCGTACTCGATTGAAGACGCTCGACCGCCGCTACCGAGGTTCTTCACCGCAGATCTGGTGCCTGGCGATGGCCCACTGAACTTCCACGAAGATATCTGGCCGTTGGCCTCGAAGGAACTGGCGGGCGCGCACTATTACGAACTTTTTGCTGCACATCCGGAACGGACCGTGGGCACGTGGGAAGAGTTCGACTCCGAATTTGCCTCACTGAGTTGGGGATCGCCGCGCCTGGACGAATTGATCGAGAACGCCGTGCCGAAAGCGGAAGACCGAATCGACCTGGAGCAGCTCAACCGTCCGCTCGGCGGCGAACGTTACGACGGATTGGACGCAGTTCAGAAACGGATCGGTGAGTACATTGCCGCCGATATCTCGCGCAGATCGGATCCATATTTCAGCGCCGATGCCGCGGTCTTCTCGGCACTGCTGTCCTCGTACATGACCGTCGGAGAGTTGTTGCGCCGTGGCCGAATTCCGGCCGAATCTGTCGCCAAGGACGTCGAGGGCTGGCTGCATTCCTTCTTCAGCTTCATCGCCAGTGGTCCGCCGCCGGAGCGACTCGAGCAACTGCTGGCGCTCAATGAAGCAGGCGTAGTGCAGTTCCTGGGCCCCGATACCGTTTTCTCCACCGAGATAGATCCGTCGACCGGAGACGGATTGTTTGTCGCGCGCAGCGCATCTCATACCGACATCGTGGCTACGCGCACCCTCATCGAAGCGCGCTTGCCCGTTGCCTCCATCAGTGCAAGCGGCGACGCACTGCTGCGTTCCCTGCACCGGCGCGGCGAGGCAGTTGAACTACGGGCCACCGTTGACAGCGCAGCAAAGCTGGCCGTGGACGGGACGTCGCGAATCTGCCGCGCCGACAACACAGTCCATCCCCGTCGATTCGCTGTCGGACCTTGGGTTGCCGGCCACAACTGGTCTGCGGCCTTCCCCCGTCCGCGCACCAATGCGGGGTTCTTCCGGCACAACGACGCGCTGGCAGCGGAGATTCTTGGCGCTACACGACTGTGCGCCTTTCCGGTAGCGTCCACTACCAGAAAGGCGCACGGGGGCGAAGCCCCTAGCTGAACACCAACTCACCCTCGTCAACCGCGACGGTGATGCTGCCGCCCTCTACGAGAAGATCGTCGAGCAGCATGTCGGCGATCTTGTCGTCGACAACCCGCTGGATCGAGCGGCGAAGCGGCCGGGCCCCGAACTCCGGCTGGTGACCGTGCTCGGCAATCCAGTCCACCGCGTCAGCTGTGAACTCGATCTCGATACCCTTGGACTGCAACCGCTTACGACTGTCCTCGAGCAGCAGGTCCGTGATCCGGTGCAATTGCTCGGTGTCGAGCTTGCGGAAGATCACGATCTCGTCGATACGATTGAGGAACTCAGGTCGCATCGACTCGCGCAGCCGAGCCATCACACGATCACGCAGCGGCTTCTCAGCCGACTCTGCGTCACCGGTGATGAAGCCGAGTCCACCGGACTTGCTCGAGATGATGTCCGAGCCGAGGTTGCTGGTCATGATCACGACGGTGTTCTTGAAGTCCACCGTGCGACCCTGGCCGTCGGTCAGACGTCCGTCGTCGAGCACTTGGAGCAAGGTGTTGAATACGTCCGGGTGCGCCTTCTCGATCTCGTCGAGCAGGATCACCGAGTACGGGTTACGACGCACCTGTTCCGTGAGCTGTCCGGCCTCGCCGTAGCCGACGTATCCGGGAGGTGCACCGACCAACCTGCTGACCGTGTGCCTCTCGCCGAACTCACTCATGTCGAAGCGCAGCATCTTGTTCTCGTCACCGAAGAGTGTGGCAGCCAAAGCTTTTGCGAGCTCTGTCTTACCGACACCGGTGGGTCCGAGGAACAGGAAGCTACCGACGGGGCGATTCGGGTCGCTCATACCGGTACGGCTGCGACGTACGGCGCGTGCAATTGCGCGCACAGCATCGTCCTGACCGACCACCCGGCTGTGCAGTTCCTCTTCCAGCCGACGCAGGCGATCCTTCTCTGCCTGAGTCATCTGGCTGGCCGGGATACCCGTTGCGCGAGCGACAACTTCGGCAATCTGCTCCGCAGTCACGTCCGGTGTTTCCTCCGCAACGGGAGCCTGGGTCCCCGCCTTTTCGAGACGCTGTGTGACATTGTTGATCTCGTCACGCAGCTGCGACGCCTTCTCGTACAATTCGTCGGCGACGGCTTTCTCCTTGTCGCTCTCGAGCTGCTCGAGACGTTGCTGCAGAGCAGCGGTGTCCACGGTGGCCGTCTTCAAACGAAGCCGGGCGCCGGCCTGGTCGATCAAGTCGATTGCCTTGTCCGGCAAGAACCTGTCACCGATGTAGCGAGCCGACAGTTCCACCGCAGCCGTGATCGCCTCGTCGGTGTAGTGCACCTTGTGGTGATCCTCGTAGCGACTGCGCAAGCCACTCAAGATCGCGATAGCGTCCTCGATCGACGGCTCCCCCACCTGAACAGGCTGGAAGCGACGCTCGAGAGCCGGATCCTTCTCGATGTGCTTGCGGTATTCGTCGAGCGTGGTGGCACCGACGATGTGCAATTCACCGCGAGCGAGCTTGGGCTTGAGGATGTTTCCGGCATCCATCGCACCTTCGGCGCCGCCGCCGGCACCTGCAATGGTGTGCATCTCGTCGATGAACACGATCAGCTCGTCCTTGTTGGCGGTGATCTCGTCGATGACCTTGGTGAGGCGTTCCTCGAAGTCACCGCGGTACCGAGTGCCCGAGACCATGCTGGACAGTTCGAGCTGGACAATTCTCTTGCCCACCAACGAGTCCGGCACTTCACCGTCGACGATGCGCTGAGCCAGACCCTCCACGATGGCGGTCTTACCGACACCGGCTTCGCCCACCAGAACAGGGTTGTTCTTGGTGCGACGCGAGAGAATCTCGATGGTCTGTTCGATCTCGTCGGCGCGGCCGATCACCGGATCGACGCCGCCGTTTCGGGCGCGATCGGTGAGGTCCACCCCGAACTTGTCGAGCATCGGAGTGTCGGAGTCACTCTCCTCGGCAGGCGCATTGGGATTCCGAACGGCGTTCTGCAACTTCTCCGGCGTCACACCGGCGGAAGCGAGCAGACGACCGGGAACGTGATCCATGTCGCCGGCCAACGCGATGAAGAGGTGTTCGGGGTCGATGTAGGTCGATCCCAGTGCCCGAGCCAACTGATGTGCCTCGAGTAATGCTGTTTTTACGGCGCTGCTGAGCACGGGCGCAGTGAAGCCACCCTGCTCACGGCCTTGTGGCAGCCGCTGGTCGATTGCCTCGACCACGGCTTTCGGGTCGGCCCCGGCGCGCTGCATGAGCGTGCGGACCGGGTCCTGCTCCGCCATGACACGGAGAACGTGCAGTGCATCGAGATCCGAATCACCGCGAGCAGACGCTGCGCGAGCAGCCTCAGCCATGAGTTGCTGGGTGGCCCTGCTCATGAGCCGGGAAAGGTCGATGCGACCGGGACCCTCGGGCCCGAAGAATGCTGGCATTCCGAAGCCTCCTAATAGTAAGTTGAGCGTTCTTGACTCAAGTAACGTGCTCGGAGGCCGATCAATTCCCGCGGGCTTGGATTTCTTTCAACAGCGGAAGCAAACTTGAGATTCCCGCTGGACCGACGACGCCGCAGGGCGATTGTGCGGACGCGCGCTCGATCATCCGCGCGGGCGCACATTCGGCGCGCGGGACCGCTCGCGCGAGATGATTAACAAATCAGACTGTCCGGTACCCGCAAATCCTTGTGGTCGTAAAGTGCCCGCATGGCGATGGGATCGTCGGAAGCGCAGACTCCGGCGATCTCGTCGAGCAGCAGGTCGTACTCCGCACCGGTCTTTCCGTCGTAGGCGTCGGTCATGCGGCCCCACTCGTCCCAAGGCAGGGTTTCGACCTTGTTCACTGCGGCCAGATCCTTCACGGCGTTACCACGGATCTCGGCCGGCCCCCAGTTCTCGGTTCCGTACACCCCGAATTGGGATGCGTCGATCTCGCCGCGCCGATACGCAACCCATGCCTCGCCGCCGCTGAGGAACTCTGCTGGCTGCAGGGCATGTGCGTGAGGAAGTATGTTCTGCCCCAGGATCTCCGAGTCGATGCGGATCCAACGTCCGCGGTCATCGTCCCGATACTCGGTGATCCAATGGTCGACGCCCTGCCCGGGCTGGAAGTAAGTGGCAAAGCCACAGCGGACACGAGCGGCAATACCGCGGTGACGCAGCAGCGCACAACTCATCACAGCAAAGTGCCGACAGGTTCCGACGACCCGTTTGCCTGGTTCCCGGGCAGTGGTCAACGGAGCTGCATCCAGTGCGAGTAGCCGTTGAAACAGAACGTTTGCCGGTCGGATCTGGTTTTCGTCGAATCTGTCCGCGGACAGATTCAGCGACTGCGCATCGGTGGGTTGGACGACCAGGTAGGGAACTACTCGGCAAATGTCCACGGGATCGACGGCGAGCAGCTCGAGCGACGGCACATCCACCCCGTCGAGTCCGGTTAACGGTCCGGGCATCGTGTAGTCAAGGTCTGGTTCCACGAGGGCGAGCCTAAGCGGGGTTTCTCGTTTGTACTCGATCCCACAGCTTCTCGATCGGCGACGAGAGCAGGAGAAGGAACAACGGGAAATACGACGTCGCCGGAACGAGCACACTGACGAGCAGTGCCACCACCAGTATCAGGAAAGTGACAATCTCGGCCGTGAAATTCGGTTTGGCACCCTCCTCACTCAACGACGGCTTGCGGACCAGACCCCATGCGACCACTGCCAGGCACGCAGCGCTGGCGGCCATCGTCCCGATGTAGAGAGCCCTGGTTCCCAGATCCTGCGAGGGCGCCGCCACCAACGCCGTCGGGAAGGGCAAGAACACGATGGTCAGCACCCACAGCCCCAATCCGCGCACAACCACCTTGTCTGCGTCGATCACAAAACGAAGCAGCCGATGCTGCGACCACCACAGCCGGAAAATCACCAGAAAGCTCAGCGCGAAGGAGTAGAACTGTGCAGCGTTCTCGTGCAGTAATTCGGACGTGGTGCCATGGTGGTCGGTGGTCAGTTCGACCAACGGTAGAACGAGCAGCGTGATCGCGATGGCGACGATCGCGTCGATAAAAGTGACGTAGCGCTCGAAGTAGCGGGTTCGTTCGGCAAGCTCAGCCATTGCGGAAGCATATGCCTCACAACAAGAAACAGACCGGCGACGCCAGATTCACGCGGAACACACATTTAACGAATCGAATTCGCTAGACTTAGTGGTCGACGCGCCGCTCCCCATACTCGACGAATCGCCTCCATCAACTTCCTTCTGCTGGTCCCGCTCGCCTTGGTATCTCGCCTGTCCGCGCGCACCGACGGTGCGTATCGTCACCACAGCGCCGCTGTCACCACCGCCGTCATCGCGTAAGGATCACGAAAAGTCATGAATGAGCGCATCACTCACTACCGCAACGGGAAGATTTTCACTGCCGCCGAGGGCGGCTGGGCCGAATCGCTGGTCGTCAAGGATCAGCAGCTCATTTTCTCGGGAGAGTCCGAGTTCGCGGAAATCCTTACCCCTGACGCCGAAGTAGTCGATCTCCAAGGCGCCGTTGTACTTCCCGGTTTTGTCGACGCGCATACCCATTTGATCATGATGGGATTCTCACTGCAGAAGCTCGATTTACTCGACGCCACCAGTGTTGCCGACATTCAGGCCGGCATCCGCCAATTCGCGGAATCGAACCCCGATGCACCTCGTCTGCTTGGACGCAGTTGGCTGTTCTCGGCACTCGGTGGGCAACACCCGACGCGGGAAATGATCGACGCCGTCGTGCCCGACCGTCCGGTGTACCTCGATGCCAACGATCTACATTCTGTCTGGGTGAACAGCGCGGCGCTACGAGAACTCGGCATCGATGCCGACACGCCCGACCCGATCGGTGGTCGCATCGATCGAGACCCGAGCACCGGAGAAGCAACCGGAATGCTGTATGAGACCGCGGTGATGCTCTACGTGTGGCCGAAGCTGGCTGAACTCGCAACCGACCAAGACCGGGACACGGCCCTGGCGCTCGCGTTCCGCCGTTATCTCGAAGACGGCGTAACCGGCGCAGTGGACATGGCACTTGGCCCGGACGAATTAGCTTGTCTGGAAAGAGCATTGGACGCAGGGAACGGAACGCTGCCGTTGCGGGTCGCTGCACATTGGCTGATGACGCGTGAGGACAACGACGCCGATAATGTCAGGCAAGTTCATGACGTGATCGAGCTGCACAATCGCGTCCAAGGTCCGTGGCTCGCCGTCGCGGGCATCAAGATCATCATCGACGGTGTGATCGACAGCTGCACTGCTGCAATGAAAGAGCCGTATTCGGACGGCACCAACGCCGAGCCCATCTGGGACCTGGAGTCATTGATACCTGTCGTGACCGCCGCCGACGCCGCAGGCCTGCAAATCGCCATGCATGCCATCGGCGACGAGGCGTCCGAGATCGGTTTGACGGCACTCGAATACGCGATAGCCACCAACGGGGATATTCCCCGGCGGCATCGGATGGAACACCTGGAGTCGATCACCCGAGACAACGTCGAGCGCCTTGCCCGACTCGGTGTGGTCGCCTCCATGCAACCAGTTCATGCGGATCCTGCTATTCAAGAAAACTGGCGTGCAATGCTCGGCGACTACCGTGTGAATCGTGCCTACCCGTGGCCCGAATTCACCGAGGCCGGTGCGGTTCTCGCCTTGGGATCGGACGCGCCGACTGCGCCTCACCCACCGCTGCCTAACATGTTCATCGCCACCACTCGCATGTCTGCCATCGACCCGTCACTGCCACCCAACCTCCCGCAGTACGCACTTCCTCTCGCGGAAGCTCTCGCACACGCCACTCGGGACGCGGCCTACTCGTGTCGGTGGGAAAACGTGACCGGCCAACTGGTTCGGGGCAAAGCTGCCGATTTTGTCGTATTGAAACAAGATCCGTTCACAGAAGGTGTCGACTCACTCCTCACCACCGAGATCGCGATGACTGTTGTTGCCGGGTCAGTTCGGTACGCCAACTGCGTACAAAACCCGCAGTAGCCCAACTACATTCACGACACCTTCAACAAATTGCCCACCAGATCAGCGGGTTCGTCGACGTACAGACTGATCCTGTCGACAAATCCGCTCCGGCGGTATCGCGGGATCAACGCCGGAAGTTCGACGTGGATCGGTTGTCGCAGAACCACATCGACGTTGGTTCCGTCGAGATTCGGCAACGTCAACCGACTGCCTTCTAACTCCGGTGTTGTTGTGTCGAATCGACGCACACATGCCGCCGACGCCATAGACTCTCGGTCGATCGAAGCGACAACTGTTCCGGATTGTCGCACCACGAACCGTGTGTCCGTCACGAAATGTGGATGAACCCGATGCAGAGCCAGGTAGCCGAACAGCACCACCAACGACCACACGGACGCCACTGCAAGAATCACACTGAGCCACATCCATGGCACAAGAATGTGCAGCACCGCCATTTCGATGACGGTGGCAACGCCGAAAGCGACAGGAAGAACCAATGATCCACCGCTGGATCGAACAACGACGGCGCCTTGCTCCACAACTGCGTCACGGCCACGAATCCAGAGCCACAACGCCCCAAGTTTTGTGTTCGAGAATGTCATCGCCCCTCACCTTCGTCGGCTATTCGCGCCACGAGCGCGCGCTGAACCCGCAGTACTACCTCACGTTGCGCCGGGTCCGGAACAACATCGTCGAGCGAGACGGGCATGCCTAGCCCGACGTCGGACTGGGCCCTCAGGTCCGCAATTGTCTGCTCGTCGAATTGGGCCAGGATGCTGCATGCGAGCTGCTCAATCGCGCTCTCGATCGAAACCGGCTCCTTCCCTTCGATACTCGACCATTCCGACAGCGACGCGAGGTAGTGGGAACGCTTCTCGTCATCCGCGATCACCGACGCATAGGAGTGTAAAAACTGCTCGGGAGCACTTCCCGTCATTGCCAGCACCTCGAGAAGATCTCGTTCACGCTCGAGCGCGCGCTGCACTCCCGGCGACGACGCGGTATCGACGGCGTCGGTCAGAGCTGACGCAACTTCCGTAGGCAAGGCAGACACGATGCGGCCGCTCTCGGCGTCCGCGAGCATCGACGTGAGTCCGACATGCCGACGCGCCAGTTTTGCCTGTTCGACTTCCACTGCCCCGATCAGCGCACGGAGATCGGCAACGGTATCGCTCACCCCTTCTTCCGAGGTGTCTGCGGCGAACAACGCCGCTATCGAACCCAACGGAACACCCCGCTCGGCTAACCAACGAATGCGGACCAGCCGTACGACGTCGTCCATCGTGTACTCGCGGTACCCGTTTGCCCGCCGGACGGGTTCCGCGAGCAATCCGAGCCGATGGTAGTGCCGCACAGTCCTCGGTGTGGTCTGAGCGGCCTCCGCTAGCTGTCCTATTCGCATGAACACAGTGTCAACCATGACGTAGCGTCAAGGTCAAGGGTCATTGGCAATATCGCTGGAGCACAACTGTGCCCCAGCGACAATGTCGCTGGGGCACAGTCATCCCTCGTACCGAGTTAGCCGTTGACACCCAACTCACGCAGGCGCGCCTTGTACAGTTCGACGTTGCCGAGCTTGACGTCCTCGTAACCACGAACCATGTCCGGGAGAGCCGCGATGTCGACGGCGCGGTCGTAACCTTCGGCGCCCAAGGCGCGGGACAGATCCGCGACGATGGTCTCGTACTGTTCGAGCAGTTCACGCTCGACCTTGCGGACGTGCATGTAGCCGAACGGATCGAGCTTGGTGCCGCGGAGCTTCTTGCCCTTCGCCAGAACCTTCAGCGCGACATGCGACTTCGGCCCGAACCCGATCTTCTTCTTACGACCCATCACCTTGAGGATCGGCGGGTGCAGCTTGTATGTCAGGTTCTCACCCGCAGGCACCTGGGACTTGACCTCGTCGATGAAGGCGGGATCGACCAGCATGCGAGCAACTTCGTACTCGTCCTTGTACGCGGTGAACTTGAACAGGCCACGGGCGACCGCTTCACTGAAGTCGGTGCGCTCGGTTGCGGCACGCTCGGCGGTCCAGACTGCCTGAACCTGATCGATGTACCGCGCAGCGACCTTGACGGACTGGAACTCGATGAGCTGCGCCGCACGCAGTTCCACCAGTCGCAGGGTTTCACCAGCCAAGGTTGTCCCGGCGAACATGTGTGCCGGTGCGACGACCGGTGTGCGGACGGACTTGGCAGGCGTCGTGACTGCCTCGAACGCAATCGTGTCGGCAATTGCCGCGCGGCCCCAGCGGAATGCGGCGATATTTGCTTCCACCGCAACACCGTTGATGCCGATCGCCTCTTCGATGGCCTCAGCCGGAAGACGAAGTCCCCCGCTTTGGTAAGCCGCACCGATGAGCAGGAAGTTGGCTGCTGCCGTGTTACCGAACAACTCCTGGGCCGCGGCAAGTGCATCGAACGAACGCAGCGTCCGCGAGACCTTGTCAAGGCGAGCCAAGAGGGAGGACTCCTCCGGGTAGCGAACATCCTTGTCGTAGACCATGTCTCCGGTCGGCGTCTGCGACGTCGAGGCGATGGAGATGGTCGACTCGTGGTTGCCGTAGTCGAGGTTCTTGTTGTCGGTCGCGGTCAGCAGGTCGAAGGCAACGATGCAATCCGCACTGCCCGGGGTGAGCCGGTTGGACGGCTCGAGCGCTCCGGAACTGAAACGCAAGTGGGAGACAACGGGTCCGGCTTTCTGACTGAGACCGATCTGGTCAAGGCTCTCGACCTCGAGGCCGGCGCGCAGCGCTGCTGTTGCCAGCACCTGGTTGACGGTGACGATGCCGGTGCCGCCGATACCTGCGAGGAAAACATTCTGGGTTGTGGTGAGCGGGCCCAGATCAGGATCTGCGACCACTGGCGGGACCGGACGAGCGGCCTTGGGAGCCTTCTTTCCGGGAACCAGTTCGACGGTCACGAACGAAGGGCAATCGCCGTCCATGCAGGTGTAGTCGGTGTTGCACGACGTCTGGTCGATCTTCGTCTTGCGACCGTACTCGGTGTCCACCGGCTGAACAGACAGGCAATTCGACTTCACTCCGCAGTCGCCACAGCCTTCGCACACCGCTTCGTTGATGACGACGCGAGTGTTGCGGGTGGGCAACGTGCCACGCTTGCGCTGACGCCGCGCGTCGGCCGCACAGTGCTGGTCGTAGATCAGGACCGTGACGCCCTTGATCTCGCGAAGTTCCTTCTGAGCTTCGTCGAGACGATCGCGGTGCCAGAGTTTGGTGCCCTTGGCCAGGGCACGCTTGCTGTGCCGGCCCGGATCGTCCGCACAGATGATGATCTGCTTGACGCCCTCGGTGGTCAGCTTGTGGCTGAGTTGAGCAACGGAGAGGGCACCTTCTGCGTCCTGCGCACCGGTCATCGCCACTACCTCGTTGTAGAGCAACTTGTAGGTGATGTTCACGCCTGCAGCGATGCACGCCTGAACAGCCAATTGACCGGAATGGAAGAAGGTGCCGTCGCCGATGTTCTGGAACAGGTGAGGCACGTCGGTGAACGGTGCCTGCCCGATCCACTGGCTGCCCTCGCCGCCCATCTGCGTCAAACCGGTGACAGCGCTGTCCTCACGGCCGGACATGGTGACGAGTGTGTGGCAACCGATTCCGCCGCCGCCGATGGAACCCTCGGGGATTGCGGTGGAACGGTTGTGGGGGCACCCACTGCAGAAGTACGCGGTGCGCTTGGCGGAGAGCACGTTCAGCGACAGCGGAGCCGGGAGGGTGCGCTTGAGCTCGACGTGCGGCTTGAGTACGCGGCGCAACGGGGCGAGCAACCGGCCTGCGGTGAGCTCACCACTCGCGGGCATGAGCAGTCGGCCCTGGCCGTCGCGCTTACCGATGATGCGAGGCGCATCATCGATTCCGTAGAGGATCTCTCGAATCTGAGCCTCGATGAATGCCGTCTTGTCCTCGACCACGATGATCTGCTCGAGTCCGGTTGCGAACTCTCGCACCGACTCCCCCACCACCGGGTACGGCATACCGATACGGAGCAGCCGAATTCCCGCACGATGCAGGGCTGCGTCGTCGACACCCAGGTCTGTCAGAGCCTGACGTACGGAGTCGAATGTGGTTCCGGTAGCGGCAATTCCGATTTTGGCACCTGAAGGATCAACCTCGATCACATCAAGATTGTTCGCGGCACCGTAGGCCTGCACCAGATCCCACCGGGGTCCGTACAGGTCGGCTTCTGCGATGACGCTGTCCGGCGGCGCTGCCATCTGACGCTGCTTGTAGACAAATGGCTTACCTTCGAACTGCACCTCGGGCACCACGATGTCGAAGTCGGCGATGCTGCCGTCAACCGTCCACGCGCCGTCCGCTACGTCGGCAACGATCTTCAGGGCCACAACACAACCGGATGCGCGTGAAAGCGCCACCGCGTGCATGCCCATCGTGATGATTTCTTCGGCGTTGCGGGGGAACAGAACCGGCACGCCCATTGCTGCGAGGGAGCGCTCACTCACTGCAGGTACGGTCGACGATTTGGATGCAGGATCGTCGCCCACCAGAAGGACGACGCCGCCCCTGGGGTTGACGCCGTACATGTTCGCGTGGCGGATGGTATCGGTAGCGCGGTCGACACCGGGCCCCTTGCCGTACCAGATGCCGGTCACGCCGTCGTGGGTCGCGGTTCCTGCAGGAAGGTCTGTTTGGCTACCCCAGACCGCGGTGGCCGCAAGTTCCTCGTTGAAGCCGGGTACGAAGGTGATGTCGTGCTCGGCGAGCACCTTGGGCATCCCGTGGAGCATCTTGTCCACGCCGCCGAGGGGACTCCCCTGGTACCCGGAGACAAAGGTGGCGATCCGCTTGCCTGCGCGGATGTCGCGGACATGCTGTTCGACGAAGCCACGAGCGATTGCCTGAACACCGGTCAGCAACACCGGACCCGATCCCGACCGGTACCGATCGTCGAGGTCATAGGGCTTGGTCTGGGCTACGCCCGACACCAGTTCAGTCATCGTGACCACCGTTCCTGTCTTCAGCACATTTCGTTCTGTTCAGGTGATCGTTATCGAGGTATGAGAAAGCGTCAACAGAGGGCGCTTGAACTATTCAATACGATCATCAAGTGAGCTGGATCACCCTGGTTAGTTCATCGAATCGGTCAGCTGGAGACGCGTTCGTGACGACCGCGGAAATCAGGTGCAAAATTCCCCTTGACCTTGACGTTACGTCAACTTACACAATGGATACAGCGCACCGATAGAGGAAGGGAGTGGAAAACAGTGACCGAATGGTCCATCCAAGAGCTTGCCAAAGCTGCGGGAACCACCAGCAGAACCCTGCGCCACTACGGCGACCTGGGACTACTGAAACCCCATCGAACGGGAGCAGGTGGATACCGCTTCTACGACGACACAGCACTGGTTCGGCTTCAGCGAATCCTGCTGCTGCGTGAACTCGGCCTAGGACTGCCGGTCATAGCGGAGATTCTGGGCGGCGAACGAGACACAACAACCGCCCTGCACACTCACCTCGAACTGCTCGAACAAGAACGCGCCCGGATTTGTCGCCAGATCGATTCGGTGACCACAACATTGAGAAAAACCGAGAAAGGACTACCACTCATGCCTGAAGAAGTGTTCGACGGCTTCGACCACGCTCAATACAAAGACGAGGTGATCGAAAGGTGGGGTAGCGACGTATACACCAGCAGCGACAAGTGGTGGCGCTCGATGTCCGAGCAGGAGAAGACGTCTCACCTGAACGCGCACAAAGACATCGCCGCGGCGTTCGGCAAAGCCGCAGCAGACGGGCTCGGACCCGAATCCGACACCGTCCAGGCCATCACCCACCGCCAGTTCACCTGGGTCAAAACCGGTTGGCAGGGAAAAACTCCCAGCGCCGACGCATTTATCGGACTGGGACAGATGTACGTCGACGATCCACGATTCCGCGCCAACTACGACGTCCACGGTCCGGGTACGGCAGAGCTGATCCGCGAAGCGATGACCGTGTACGCAGAGACCAATCTACGGTGAGAACCGTTGGCGCACCGGTTCTGCGCCGAGCAAGGAGAGCCGGTGTGCCGCGGCAACAGCCTCGTCACGCGAATGGACACCGAGCTTTCGGTACAACCGCCGAATGTGACTTTTCATCGTGTTCTGGGTGACAAAGAGCTTCCGGGCGATATCGGCGATGGGCAGTCCGTCCGACAATCCGCGGAGCACTTCTGCCTCACGCCTGCTGAGGACCAGGCGTTCGATTGTCGGGGGATACATCTCTACCGCTTCGGATTCGAGAAAAGCGACAACAGAGCTGCTACGTGATGGTGCGCGCGTTTCGAGATCCTCGATCACTCGTCGCGGAATTGTCGAGAACGCGGAAAGAGCACCGGTGCGCTCGACCAATTCACAAGCCCTGGACCATGAATCGCCGGCATCCGACCACTCACCCAAACTGTGATATGCCGCGGTTTCTACCAGTTTCGCCTCGGTATGCACCCTGGGATAGAAATCTGCGCTCCAGTCGATTGCCCGGCATAGTTGCAGGGCTCGCTCAGGGTTCCCCGTCAGAAAGTAGGCACGTGCCGCCGAGACCTGCACTATCGGCAAGCGGTTCCCGAGAACCGCAGCCTCGCCAATTGCCTTGGCCCCTTCACCGGCGGCCAGGAGCAGATCGATGCGCGCGGCGCTCAGCATTGCGGCACCGCTCGAGACGCCACAATTGACGGGCGGTTCGTTTGCGGCGCCGGCACGTTGAAGAGTGACCAGCCCCGCGAAAGGATCGCGCCGAGCCAATGCCCACCGCGTCCGGGCATACGCTTCGAAGGCCCACACGTCGCCGGCCGGCGAGATACCGTCGAGAATCTCGATCGCCGCAGCAGCCGCGGAAAGATCCAACGTATCCAACGCAATCAAGAGCCGGGCGATTGCGCCGCCGATATGGGACGGCGGTCCCAGCCACCCGGGAACGTCGGGTTCTACCCCTTCCGCGAGAAGCCATTGCGACGCCTCCGAAAGTCTGCCGCGCAGAACCTCATTGAGCGCCGCATTGCCGGCTGAATGTCGCGCAACAAAACGTGGACCGCTGTGAAGCGCATCCTGGTATGCGATCGCCAATTGTGTGGCTGCGTCGTCGACATTGCCGACAAGTTGAAATGCGACACCCCAGATCAGACGCAGAGCTGGTAGCTGACTTCTGAACTCGTCGATCCGGCCGACATCCAGATAGTCCGCGATATCGACGAGAGTGCGTGCGACGTCGGCTGATCGCCCGTGCTCTCCCGATGCGCGCAACACGATAACTTGAACCGTTCCGCTGTTCAGTTGGGCGAGCACGTCGGTCATCGCAGCGACGTCCGCAAGTTCCGAGGACTCCGTGTTGTAGGTGTCGAGATCCACGGAGGGTGTACGCAACCGGAACTCCAGCATGTCGCGCCCGACCTGCATGGAACGACTTGCCGACATGATCTCTTCCGGCATGGACCACATAGCTTTTCGGAGCAACCCGGAATGCGCTACCAGGAGATCCGCCCAGTGCCGGCTGAGAATGGCAGCGACCTCCGACCAGTCCTGCGCGTCGATTGCGTAGTGGACCGCATCGGCGATATCACCGTGGTCGAGGCAATACCGCGACAGTAGGAGCAACCGCTCCCTGGAAGCACCGCCGGTTTCGTCGTCGATCCTCATCAGCGCTTCACGAACGGCAGGAGGAAAATACCAATTCTCCCGATGCCGGTCGCGGAACAACAAGGCGGACGATTCGAGCCGATTCATCAGCGGGGCAACGTCGACCCCCGGGACCAACAACTGCGCTGTTGCCACGGTAACAGTCCGCGCCGCAGCGATTCGAAGCGTGAAATTCGACAACTCGGTACGCGCAGCCTTCGGAGGCACCTGGCGCTTTGTGTAGCCGTAGAGCGCCAGATCGATGCGCTGCATAATTATCTCGCGGCTACGGGAGCGCTCCGGAAGCCCGCTCACGACATCCACAGCCACCTTCATCAGCGCGGGTACACCCGCCAACCGCCCGCAGATCGAGTGGACAACATCGGCAGGCACGGCAATACCGGCTCCGGAAAACAGTGCCACTGCTTCGTCCGGTGTGTATCGCAAATCGTCTACGGTCAGGCTCTCCTCGATGCGGACGTTGTCCAGGACCTCCACGGATGCTCGATCTTGCAGTGTGACAATTATTTTCAATCCCGGCACGTCGTCGATCAGGGCAGTGAGCCGCTCACCGAGGCCATGCCCCTCGATCAGATCCACCCGGTTGAACACCACCACGAACGGCACCGTCGATGCCGCAAGATACTCGCGCATCTTGCGTTCGGGGTACGCGTGATTATCCGCGAGCCTCGGAACTGCCTCGCAGGAATCCTGAATGACGGTCAGTGCCTTGTCCCAGTAGTCGATGTGATTTGTGGGCGCATCAGGCGCAGGCACCCACACCACCGGCCGATTCGGCAATGGAGCCGGGGCCGACAACCACAACCCGGCGAGTGCGGTTTTACCAAACCCACGGGGAGCGTCGAGAACAGTCAATCCCGACGGCGATTGCATCAGCTTGACGAGTCGAGCACGGGGCGTCGACGACGCGGCCCCCAGCAGCCTGCGGCGCACGGAGACACGACTTCTGGGCTTGCGGTCGATCGGATCCGACTTCGATCCGGGCACTACGCGAGCCCTACTGCGGGCACGCCCCGAAACCGGGAGGCAAACCCCCGGCCCGAGCAGAAATTCCACACAGATCCGCGCACAGTATCGACCATAGGCCCATGTCCACCGCAGTGTGAATGCGAAGCGTCTCCACTTCATGCCCGTTTTGTCTCACATTGTGGCGCCGATCACTTATCTCTGCTATTTTCCGGAAAGCGCCCCTGACCTGGCCTATTTCACATAACATCCCCCGCGTGCCCATGATTGAGCCCCGGATTGACATATCCACGGGATTTGTGGACGCGGCGGACCGTGACGACTACTGGCGAGCAGCGACTCGGCCCTTCTACGTCACCGAACGCGCCGGCCGAGATGTCCCACTTCACGGGACGATCTCGGGTACTGCCACCGGGACGTCACTGATCGGCGAGACCACCGTCAACAGTCAGAACTACGTGCGAAACCGTCGACTGATCACGGAAAGCGAACTGGACGATCACTACGTGGTCCAGGCGTGGACAGCCGGCGCGATGGGCGGCGACGCCGACGGTGTCGACTTCCTCGTCCGGACGAACGAGGTCTCGTTTGTCGATTTAGGCAAACCGCTTCGCGCGAGCGTCCGAACACACTCGGAGCGCACTGCCCGCACGATCAGTCTGGTTGTGCCGCGTGCACTCGTCGAGGCCTCGTCGCACGGTCGCTCCTTGCACGGCACCGTCCTGACGGGAATGCCCGCGGTAGTTTTCTCGCAGTGCCTGCAGTCGATCTCGGACGCACTCCCACACCTCGACTTCGCTGGCGCGGCGCAGTACGAAAACGTTGTCGAATCGCTGCTGAAAGCCAGTGTGGGGCACGTTGCACCCGAGCAACAACTTCGAGCACCTCCGGAGGGTCTTCGAGCGTGCGCCCTGGTGTACATTCTCGATCATCTCGGCGAGAGTTGGCTCAGCCCTACGACAATCTGCGTTGCACTGGCAGTCTCCCGGGCGCAGCTCTACCGTGCGTTCAACGACGAGGGTGGGATTGCGCAGGTGATCCGCCGTAAGCGACTAGAACATGCGTACCGCGAACTGACGACACCGGATTCCGCCGACGCGTCCGTGGAAGATATCTCTCGCCGTTGGGGATTCACGTCAAAACCGCACTTCGTACGAGCCTTCGAGGCTTACTACGGCACTACTCCGAGCAGAGTGCGGCTCGAAGGCCGGCGCACGATCGGGAATCCGTCGATCAACCGCCTTCACCGCCACCTGACATCATTGTCTACTGGAACTGCTTGAGAGCCCTGATCTTGTTCATCACGTCGAGTGCAGCAACCTTGTACGCCTCAGACAGCGTCGGGTAGTTGAAGACCGCATCCACAAGGTATTCCACGGTACCGCCGCACCCCATGACCGCCTGTCCGATGTGGACGAGATCTGTTGCTCCCGAACCGAAGATGTGAACCCCGAGTAACTTGAGGTCGTCCGTGGATACCAGAATTTTCAGCATTCCGTATGAGTCGCCGGCGATCTGACCGCGGGCAAGTTCGCGGTAGCGCGACACCCCGACCTCGTACGGCACCGATTCCTCGGTCAAGTCGACCTCGGTTGCGCCGACGTATGACACCTCGGGAATCGAGTAGATGCCGATAGGCTGCAAATCCATCAACTTCGCGCCAGGTTCTTCGAACGCGTGATACGCCGCCAGTCGACCCTGATCCATGGAAGTGGCTGCAAGAGCCGGGAATCCGATGACATCGCCGACGGCGTAAATGTGCTCGACCTTGGTGCGGAAATTCTCGTCCACGTAAATTCGGCCGCGGTCGTCGGCCTCGAGTCCGGCATTCTCCAATGCCAGAGGCGCGGTAAGACCTTGACGCCCAGCCGAATACATGACGGTTTCGGCTGGAATCTGCTTGCCGCTACCCAACGTGGTGAGAGTTCCGTTGGCGCCGACGTCGACGGCAGTCACCTCCTCACCGAATCGAAACGTCACCGCCAGATCCCGCAAGTGATACCGAAGCGATTCGATGATCTCAGGGTCGCAGAAGTCCAGCATCGAGGTTCGTTTCTCCACGACGGTGACCTTGGTGCCGAGCGCTGCGAACATCGACGCGTATTCGATTCCGATAACACCAGCGCCGACCACGACCATGGTGCCGGGAATGGACGTCAGATTCAGGATTCCGTCGGAATCGAGAACTCGGTGGCTGTCGAACGAGACGCCCGCCGGACGCGCAGGCAGTGTGCCCGTGGCGATCACGACGAACTTCGCGGTAATCGTCATCTTGTCGCCGCGCGAAGCATCCTCGACGAGGATGGTGTGCGCGTCGACAAATGATCCGACTCCGACCAGCAGTTCGACGCGGTTACGCAAGAGTTGTGATCTCACCACCTCGATCTCCTTGGTGATGACATGCTGCGTTCGAGCCAACAGATCCGCCGGTGTGATGTTCCCCTTCACCCGGTAGCTCGCGCCGTACAGTTCGCGCTGATTCATGCCGGTCAGATAGAGAACCGCCTCCCTCAACGTTTTCGACGGAATGGTGCCGGTATTGACGCACACTCCCCCGAGCATGTTGCCCTTCTCGACCATGGCCACTCGTTTGCCCAGCTTGGCGGCCGCGATTGCCGCCTTCTGCCCGCCCGGGCCGGAGCCGATGACAACCAGGTCATATTCCGTCGAATCGCTCATCGTTCAGAAGTACCGTCCACACGCGTCGGACAGGTGGCAGGCGTGTCAATACTCCGTGAACGACCGCAGGCGTCCAAGATAGATTTTGCACAGCTAGGTTGTGCACAACTAAACTGTGCGCTACAGTGTTTTTTGTGACCAACCCGCTCGCCCTCGAACACCAACTCTGCTTCGCCCTCTACTCGGCGTCGCGAGCAACCACGGCCGCCTACCGAACCATGCTGGAGGACTTGGGAATTACGTATCCCCAGTACCTGGTCCTGCTGACACTGTGGGAACGCGACGGCCGCGGCGTTCGGGATATCTGCGACGCCCTTGATCTCGACACCGGCACTCTCTCGCCGCTCCTCAAGCGACTGGAAAGCCAAGAGCTCATCGAGCGCCGACGCCTGACCAGTGACGAGCGCCGCGTCGAGATTCACCTGACCGAGAGCGGTTTGGCACTGCGCAGCAAGGCAGAAGACATACCCCGCACGCTCGCCGAGGCAACGGGACTTGATCTCGACGAACTGGTGAAACTCCGGGAAGTCCTGGTCCGGCTAGGCAAGCACCTTCAAACATCCAACGCTGTCGACGGAAAGAAGAAGCCATGAACATCGTGTACACCGCAGAAGCACTGGCCACCGGCGAAGGTCGCAACGGCCACGCCCGCACCTCCGACGGACGCCTCGATCTCGGCCTGGCCATCCCGAAGGAAATGGGCGGCAGCGGCGACGGCACCAATCCCGAGCAGCTCTTTGCCGCCGGATATGCGGCGTGCTTCCACTCTGCACTGCAGATGGTCGCCCGAGCGGAGAAAGCCAATGTTGCGGACTCTGCGGTAGGCGCTCGCGTCGGCATCGGCCCGAACGACGCCGGCGGTTTCGGACTTGCTGTGACGCTTGAAGTTTCACTTCCCCATTTGCCCCATGAACAGGCCGTCGAGCTGACGGAGAAGGCGCACCAGGTGTGCCCGTACTCCAACGCAACTCGCGGCAACATCGAGGTCACCCTCGAAGTAAGTAAGGACGATTAATGAGTTCCACCCCCACAATCAGCCGCGAGATCCACCTTGCATCCCGGCCGAACGGTTGGCCGACCCCCGAGAACTTCTCCACAGTCGAGGTCGAGCTTCCCGAACTCGAAGACGGCCAGATCCTGGTGCGCAACATCGCGATCTCGGTCGATCCGTACATGCGTGGACGCATGAACGACGTGAAGTCGTACCTGCCGCCCTTCCAGATCGGCGCAGCTCTCGACGGTGGCGCAGTCGGAGAGGTTATCGCCTCGAAGTCCGCCGATCGCACTGTCGGAGACGTTGTTGTCCACGGCCTCGGGTGGCGCGAGTACGCGATTCTCGACGGGACAGCCGTCACTCCCGCTGATACGTCCATTGCCCCGGCCACGGCCTACCTCGGTGCGCTCGGCATGACGGGCCTCACCGCGTACGCGGGACTGACAGCTGTTGCCGAGTTCAAAGAAGGTGACACCGTATTCGTCTCCGGCGCAGCAGGAGCCGTCGGATCACTGGTCGGCCAGATCGCAAAGCTCCTGGGTGCCAAGCGTGTGATCGGCAGCGCGGGTTCTCCGGCGAAGGTCGCTCGTCTCCTCGAACTCGGCTTCGATGCCGCGTTCGACTACCACGACGGACCGGTCACCGAACTTCTCGCTGCTGCCGCACCCGACGGAATCGATGTCTACTTCGACAATGTCGGCGGTGAACATCTCGAGGCTGCTATCGACGCCATGAATTCTGGCGGCCGAATCGCGATGTGCGGAGCCATCGCTCAGTACAACACCACCGAAAAGCCCACCGCCCCCAGCAACTTGGCGGCAGCGATCGGCAAGCAGCTCACATTGCGCGGATTCCTGGTTGGCGGATACCGCCATCTCGGCCCCGAGTTCCGCACCCACATGGCGGGGTGGCTCGCCGACAACAAGATTGCGTGGGACGAGACCATAGTCGAAGGTCTCGACAATGCCCCGCAGGCGTTCATCGATCTGATGCGCGGCGCGAACACCGGCAAGATGGTTGTCACGCTGTAAGAGCGGAACTGCTGTAACAGTGCAACTGCTGCGATGGCCGCGAATCCCACTGGGGTTCGCGGCCATCGGCGTCACAGTCCGAACGACACTCCGGTCAACTTCTCGGAAAGCGTCCACAGGCCCGCTGCGGTCTCGGTATCGTGCGATTTCTTGTTCGAGCCAACCACTTTCGGGTATCCACGCTGCTCGAACGGACCGTCCGGGCCGATATAGCTGCCGCCGAATGCATCAGGAACGGTTGCCGCATACAGCTCCGGCAATGCGCCCATCTCCGCAGACTGCGCGATGATCCGGTTGCCGATGCCCATGAGCTTGTCGAAGACGGACTCGGTGTGGCCCTGCAGGTTTGTCGACGCATACCCCGGATGCGACGCCAATGCCTTGAGCGGCGAACCCGACGCAGCCAGTTTGCGTTGAAGTTCGTACGTGAACAGCAGATTGGCGAGTTTGGACTGCCCGTACGCCAGCCACCGGTTGTATTTGCGATGCTCGAAGTTGAGATCATCGAGATCGACGGTTCCCAGTTGGTGCAGTGCGCTCGACATCGTCACGACACGATCCGTCAGCTTGTCCTTCAGCAAGCCGGTGAGCGCAAAATGCCCCAGATGGTTTGTGCCGATCTGCATTTCGAAACCGTCGACCGTCCGGCGGAAGGGTATCGCCATGACACCGGCGTTGTTTACCAGAACGTCGACGGCGTCGGTGGCGTCGGCAAATGCCCGCACCGACGCCAGATCCGCAAGATCGAGTTGCCGTACCACTGCGTTGGAACCGATCT
This sequence comes from Rhodococcus sp. ACPA4, assembly GCF_002300185.1. NCBI lineage: Bacteria > Bacillati > Actinomycetota > Actinomycetes > Mycobacteriales > Nocardiaceae > Rhodococcus > Rhodococcus sp. ACPA4. Next base: position 598,500 of record NZ_NSDY01000002.1, on the reverse strand, counting down.
CCGCCGCAATGGGTTCAGCCTTCGATGTGTCGCGGCACGCAAGTACGACGGTTGCGCCCGCTTTGCCCAATGCTCGTGCAACTACCTCCCCCAACCCACTGTTGGCCCCGGTCACCACAAACGTGCGGCCGGTCTGATCGACAACGTCTTCTGCAGTCCACTTGGTCATGAAATCCAGCGTACGTGTGTTACCAGCCGGTAGGGAGTGCTGATTTTCGTCACGATTTCCGTTTTGCCTTGGTCTGCTTGGCACCAGGAAGAGGCGCTGTGGACGCGGAGCCTGGCGGGATCTGCACATCTGCCTCGCGCTGCTCCGCCGCAATCCGGCCGTACACAAAATGCTGTTGCGCGAATGTCCAGCAGTTGTTGCTCACAAAATAGATCAGGATCGCGACTGGCACAAACGCACCGAAGGCAACCACTCCGACCGGAAACACCCACAACGCGAGTTTGTTCATGATCGCCGTTTGCGGGTTGACGGTCCCGGTGTCCACCTGCCTCGCGATGGATGCCCGCGACGTGAAGTGCGTCGCCACCGCGGCAAAGATCATCAGCGGAACTGCGACCAGAACTATGGACAGCCGGGTCACATCGCCAAACGCCTCCAATTGCGCGGCCGGACTCGAAATCATCGCCGACAGCGGCGCCCCGAACAGCTTCGCATCGAGAAACGACTGCACATCCGAGGCACTGAAAAAGTAGTTGGCAGTGTTCGCGTTGTCGGCGATGGACATGGGTTCGGTAGGGCTGAGGAACGGGACGTGGGTAGCCGCTCCCGTCCGATTGAACGACCGCAGAACGTGATACAAGCCGATGAAGACCGGTGCCTGAATGAGCATCGGCAAACATCCGAGCAGCGGGCTGTAGTCGTGTTCTTTCTGGAGCTTCGCCATCTCCGCGGCAAGCTTCTGATTGTCGCCGGCGTACTTCTTCTGCAATGCCTTGATCTGCGGTTGTAGTTTCTGCATCACCAGCTGCGTGCGGACCTGTTTGACAAACGGTTTGAAAAGAATCGCTCGGAGCGTGAAGACGAGAAACACCACGGACAGTGCCCAGACGACACCGCTGTCGGGTGCTCCCGAAACCAGGGAGAAAACCTTGTGCCAGAACCACAAGATTCCGGATACGGGGTAATAGATGAAATCAAGCATGATGAATGAACCTCACCAAGAGGCACGCTCGAGCAGAATGCGAGCGCGGGGAATGGTCGTGGGCTGAGCTTCGCTGACCGACCTACGACGGGTTTCTCACCCGCGCAGCGTCAGACTACAGACCGATTCCCGGAGCTCGGGGCTGCGGACGACCTGGGGCGTCCGGGCTGCTCTGCCTGCGGAAAGACCCACGCAGACAACGCTCGTCACGGGCCGGCCCACTCGACGAGCGCGCAAACAGTTGCAGAAGCTCGCTGCGGGGCGACGTCGCCAATGCGGCAACAACAAACACAGCAATCGCGGTTCCCAGAACCGCGGCACTGCCTGATGAACCGAGCGGTGGAGTAGCGAGCATCGCGATGAACGGCAGCAGAAGCAGCAACAACGATCGCGTCGCCGTTCCCTGCCTGTTCATGGATTCGAAGATACACGGTAGTTGGCGGTCAACCGACGAGTTCTGTGGCCGAATCGGAAAGCACGTGCGTCAATAACTGCCCGAACAGTTCGGCGTCGTCGATCAGCCAGTTGTGGTTGCCACGAACTTCGTGAACTCGAGGATCTACGAGGGCGGCACGAATCGCGTCGAAGCTTGCGCGTGGGATCACCTGATCGCCGACGCTCCACAGCATCGACACCGGCATCGCACGTTCTGCCATCGTTTCGAACAGTGCGATGAGATCGGCGTTCCTGGCCAGGTTCGCCGTGCGCCACAACGAACCGGCATTGCGGACCGCATTGGGAACTACCTCGTCCAACAGCAACTGCATAGGTCCACGGGCCGGGAAGGTCGCAATGGCTTCAGCTATCGCCGAGCCGCACCAATTCAACAGCGGTCGCTGACGGATCGGGTACTCGCGCCCGGACGAATGTGACCACGCACCACCACCGACCGAGTTCACCAACACCAGCTGGGAAACCAGGGTCGGGCGATCATGTGCCACCGCTGCCGCCACTCCACCACCGAACGAATGTCCCACGACGGTTACCGGACTGTTCACCCCGATCGCGTCGAGAAATCGACCCACCCACTTCGCGTAGCCGTCAAAAGTGCGATCGCTCGGCTCGAGTTCTGCGCTGCCGCCGAGTCCGGGAAGTGTGGGCGCGATCACGCGAAAACCCCTATTGACCAGCGATGCAAGCGACGAACGATACGCACGCGGCGACAAGCCCCACCCATGCAGAAAAACAACCAACTCGCCGTCCCCGCCTGCCGCGAAGTCCACGCTTCGCGAGTCGACCACGGCTGTGTCCCATTCGATGGACGCATCGGGGTCGGCGGTGTTGACGGGCATGATCGGATCCAGTTTCTCGGTCGGAAAGTGCGGTTGGCACTCGGTCGACCTCGACACTGCCGTGCATCCGACGTCTGAGCGACGGCCGAACTACCTGGATCGGTACCTGGATTTGTACCTGCATTTCGGGCACTGCGGTGACGACCTGGTGTTTTGCAGTAGAAGCCCTCACGGCCGATCTACGGATCGCGCAGCGCCTTGCGATTCCTCTTCGTGTGCGTGAGAAACTGCCCACGCCGCGATCTGCGCCCGGGAATTGAATCCCAGTTTTGTCAGCACATGCTCCACGTGCCCCTGAGCGGTGCGCACCGAGATGAAGAGGCGCTCTGCGATAGCGCGGTTCGTGAGGCCCTGAGCCACGAGTTCCGCAACTTGCTGCTCGCGGCGTGTGAGTCGAATTGCCTCGCTCGACGATGCAGCCTGGGCACTGCGACGCTCGTCGAGTGCATACGCAACGGCTTCCATTTCGGACATCACAATCCCTCTGTGAAACTCCCTGTCGAAAGCACTCTCCCCCAGAGCCTTTCGAGCACTCTTCATCGCCTTGTCGCGGAAACCCGACAACCTCGAGAGCCCGGTGAGCGGCCGCCCGATCTTCTGCCAGCACATCTCCGCGGCGCCGAGCAGAATCGCTGCATGCTTCCAATCACGTTGCGCTACAGCAGTCCACGCCAACGATTCAACACACCATGCGGCGTTCATCGAAGAATTGTCAGTTCGCAAACTACGTGTCGAATAGTCACTCGCACGCGCGAAGTCACCCCGAAGCCACGCAACGAGTCCGAGAAACCCCAGTGTCTGGGCCTGATACGTCACTTCGTGCAGGGGCACGGTGATCTCGAGACACTCGTCGAAACGCTCCACCGCGCGCTCCAGAGAACCGGCAAGAATATATGCGAGACCGAGGACGCCCAAACCGATCACCACGTACTGCAGATTTTCGTCGAAGCGAGACATCGCCAGAGCAGATTCCAACTTCGCTGTAGCAGTGTCGAATTCACCCGCAGATGCATTGACGTACCCGTCCGCCCACGCTGCCAGGGCTCGCGAACGCACGTCTCCCACGACCTCGGCAAGGCGCCAACCCTCGTCGACCAATTCGCGTGCACGCAAGTAATCGCCCTGCATCGCATGCGCCGCTGCGCCTCCGCACAAGACGTCCGCGCGATACATGTCCGTCTCGGCGGCTGTGGCGTCAAGGGTTCGATCAGCCCAGTACCGCAGCGGGCCGATCAGGCCGTCAGCCACCCACAGTTGGTACAAGGCGGCAACTATTCGAGTCGCAGACCGCACCTGTCCTGGCGTCGAAATCGAAAACTCCAGCGCGTCGTCGACATTGCGCTGTTCACGCCTCAACCATGCGATCCATTCGGCCTGCCTGCTGCTGATCCAGTCGGAATCCGCTCGGACAGCAAGATCTTCGAACCAATCGCGATGGCGGCGATGCACGTCGAACTGTTCCCCGGTGGCCTCCAACTTTTCACTCCCGTACTCCCGGAGAAGATCGAGAAGACGGTAGCGAACGACACCGTCGGATTCCTCACGAATGAGGATGGACTTCTCGACCAAGCCGGTGACGATATCGAGCACTTCCGTCGAACTCATGTCCTGCCCGCACACACCTTCGGCAGCATCGAGGTCGAACCCACCCGAGAACACGCTCAGCCTTCCCCACAACCGTTGTTCCAGCGGCGAGCACAGGTCATAGCTCCAATCAATCGACAAACGAAGCGTCTGCTGACGACTCGGTGCGCCACGTCCACCCAAGGTGAGGAAACGGTAACGATCCGAGAGCCGATTCATGATCTGCTCCACAGACATACCCCGCAGACGGGCGGCCGCCAACTCGATCGGCAACGGCAATCCGTCCAGATCCTGGCAAATCCGAGCAACAGCATCCTTGTTCTCGTCGGTCAGCACAAAGCCCGGAACAACGGACGCCGCGCGCTCGGTGAACAGCGACACGGATTCGTACTGGGCAAGGCCCTCGAATTCGCGCGACTGTTGCTGTGGCGTCGTGAGCGAGGGAACTCGCATCGTCACCTCACCGCCCATTCCCAGCGATTCTCGACTCGTCGCCAGAATCTTCACCCCGGCGCACCGACGCAGAATCTCACCGGCAAACCGCGCAACCGAATCCACCAGGTGTTCACAGTTGTCGAGCACCAACAGCAGACTCCGATCGGCGCAGTAGTCGATGATCGCGTGCAGCGGATCCGACGAGACCGGCCGCACACCGAGCCTCACCGCGACGTAGTCATCGAGTAATTTCGGATCAGTCTGCTCGCCCAGTTCCACCAACCAGACCCCGTCGCGGAATGCTCGCTGCACCGTGCTCGCCAGACGGATGGCAAGTCGTGTCTTACCTACTCCGCCGATACCAGTCAAGGTCAGTAGACGCGATTCCTCGAACAACCTTCTGGCCTCGGATAACTCGCGTCGACGTCCGACAAAACTGCTCAGCTCATGGGGCAGATTCCCGATCACGCGCTGATCGGTCGCGCCCCGCGCCGCGGGTACCATCGACCGTCTCACTTCCTTCTCGAACCTTTTCAACGCTACCCCGTTCGTCCACGTCTGCGCCGTTCGCACAGGGAGAATCATCGGCTCGTTCGATTCGTGGCAGCTACGTAGTTGTCACGCACACGCAACATCGAGTTTCTACTCTGTTTCTACGCATAACAGACGAGAAGGGAGTTCGCCATGGCACCGCGCCGTAGATCAGTGCTGCTGACGCAATTGGTGATCGATACTCCCGGAAGTCCCCAGCAAGCAATCCTCGACGAACTGCGTCGAGTCATTCTTTCCGGATCGGCGCCTCCGGGCACACCCATTCCGCTGGCCGAAGTCGCCGAGCGCTTCGGGGTCAGCCGAATACCCGTCCGGGAGTCACTCAAGACGCTGGTCGGTGAATCGCTGGTCGATCACCGACACCAATTCGGATACACCGTCGCGCAACTGACACCCGCCGAACTGCGTGAAATGTACATAGTCCGCGAGACCTTGGAATCTGCTGCGCTCAGCGTTGCCGTCGAACAAGCAACCAAGGAGGACCACGCTCACGCCGTCGAGGTGAACTCGAGACTCGAAATCGCTCTGCGCTACGACGACTCACACTCGTATCACTGCGAAAGCCGTAACTTCCACTTGGCGCTGACACGGCCGTCGAACATGCATCGCCTTCTACACATGTTCGAGGCGGCCTGGAACATCACCGAACCGGTCCAGCCGATGGTTCACGTTGCCGGCGTCGATCGAACCGTCCTCCATTCCGATCACACCGCGATGCTCGATGCGTTCTTGAGACGCGATACGGAAGCACTGCTGGCCGCATCCGAGATTCACCACAACCGACTCAACTCTGTGATCGCAACACTGCCGACCGACACCGGACTGCTCGCCGAAAAAGATATACCGATCTCGCAATAGTTGTGCAACACAAGCTGGATATCTTTCTCTCAACACAGTTTTCACCACTGGCGCTGAGAGCGTGTGCACCTTCCCCTGCCTTCTGCCCGATGCACAGGAGCTGTCATGACCGATATCCTTCCGACCACAACCGCAAGCGCCGCGCCGCCGACCGGACCCGGCCACGGGGACCTCGTCGAGGCCGCCGGGCATCCTGTCGGTAGCGGCTTGATCAAACCCGACTACGACCCGCGATTGACCAACGAGGATCTGGCACCGCTACGTAAGCAGACGTGGACGTCGTACAACATCTTCGCGTTCTGGATGTCCGACGTGCACAGCGTAGGCGGGTATGTCACGGCCGGAAGCCTTTTCGCGCTGGGGCTAGCCAGCTGGCAAGTACTGGTTGCACTACTGGTCGGCATCACCATCGTGTACTTCTTCTGCAACCTTGTCGCCAAACCCAGTCAGGCAACCGGCGTTCCGTATCCCGTGATCTGCCGTAGTGTGTTCGGCGTCCTCGGAGCGAATATCCCGGCGATCATCCGCGGCCTGATTGCTGTGGCCTGGTACGGAATTCAAACGTTTCTCGCCTCAGCGGCCCTCGATGTCGTGCTCATCAAGCTCTTTCCCTCCCTCGCGCCATACGCCGTGGTCGAGGACTACGGATTTGCCGGCCTATCGGCCCTTGGCTGGGGCAGTTTCATGCTCCTGTGGGTACTGCAGGCATGCGTGTTCTGGCGAGGCATGGAGTCGATCCGCAAGTTCATCGACTTCTGCGGGCCGGCCGTGTACGTCGTCATGTTCATGCTGTGCGGCTATCTCATCTACAAAGCCGGTTGGAGCGCAATAGATCTCACTCTCGGTGACGTCAAGTACGACGGCTTCGACGCGGTGCCGGTCATGCTCGGCGCTATCGCTCTCGTGGTCTCGTACTTCTCCGGGCCGATGCTCAACTTCGGTGACTTCTCCCGCTACGGTAAGTCCTTTGCGGCAGTCAAGAAGGGCAACTTTCTGGGCCTACCGGTTAACTTCCTCGTGTTCTCCGTGCTGGTTGTCGTCACCGCCTCGCTGACCCTCCCGGTTTACGGCGAACTGATCACCGATCCCGTTGCCACAGTCGCTCGTATCGACAGCACGTTTGCGATTGTTCTCGGCGCCCTGACCTTCACCATCGCCACCATCGGCATCAACATCGTCGCCAACTTCATTTCACCGGCATTCGACTTCTCCAACGTCAGCCCACAGAAGATCAGCTGGCGGGCCGGCGGAATGATCGCGGCAATCGGATCCATCCTCATCACCCCGTGGAACCTGTACAACAACCCCGACGTCATCCACTACACACTGGAAACCCTGGGAGCGTTTATCGGACCCCTATTCGGAATCCTGATCGCCGACTACTACCTCGTGCGCAAGCAGAAGGTGATCGTGGACGAACTGTTCAGCATGTCGCCCACCGGAACCTACTGGTACAGCAAGGGTTACAACCCGGCAGCCGTCATTGCCACCGTGGTGGGTGCCGTTGTCGCCATGGCCCCGGTGCTCGGCAAGGATCTCACCGGGATGTACACCGCAGCGCAGTACAGCTGGTTCATCGGCTGTGGGCTCGGATTTGCCGTCTACTACCTACTCGCCACCCGCACGTCACTCGCGGTCAAGAACGTCCCCGCTCCCGAACCTGCAGAGGTCAGCTGACCATCATGAAGATCAAGGTGATCAACCCCAACACCACGTGGGCGATGACCGCCAAGATCGAGGAATGTGCCCGGGCCGTCGCAGGCCCGGGCATGTTCGTCGACGCGGTCAGCCCCGCAACGGGTCCGGCGTCCATCGAAAGTCACTACGACGAGGCACTCAGTGTTCCAGGAATTCTCACCGAAATCGCAACTGGCGAGATCGACGGCGTCGACGGCTACGTCATCGCGTGCTTCGGAGATCCGGGATTGGACGCCGCCCGAGAATTAGCCACCGGCCCAGTTGTTGCGATCGCCGAAGCCGCCATGCATTACGCCAGTTTCCTCGGCCGCGGATTCTCCGTCGTGACCACGTTGGGCCGAACCCGTGGCCGTGCAGCTGATCTGGTGGAACGCTACGGCATGGGTCGACATTGTCTCGGCATTCACTCGTGCGAAATCCCGGTCCTCGACTTGGATCACAATGCGGATTCCCGAAAGGTCATCCTGGAAGCATGTTTCGACGCCCTGGATCGTGACGGCTCGGACGCGATAGTTCTGGGCTGCGCAGGAATGGCAGACCTGTGCCGCTCCCTGTCCGACGAACTCGGGGTGCCCGTAGTCGACGGGGTCGCAGCCGCGGTGACGATGGTCCAGTCTCTTGTCACCCTCGGCCTGTCCACAAGTGCGCGGAACGAATTTGCCCGCCCGCTACCGAAGCCATACACCGGCATACTGGCGCCGTACGAACTCTAGCTGCGCAGGACGCCCTCCCTAAGCGGGATGGACAGCCTTCCAATGCTCAGCAATATCGATCCGACGCGTGATCCACACCTTCTCATGTGACTGCACGTGGTCGAGGAATCGCTCGAGGGCCGCAGCGCGGGCGGGGCGGCCGACTATGCGGCAGTGCAATCCGACCGACAGCATTTTCGGTGCCCCGGCGGTCCCCTCGGAGTACAGCACGTCGAAGGCGTCACGCAGATGCGCGAAAAACTGATCGCCACTGGGAAAGCCTGCCGGAGAGGCGAATCGCATGTCATTGGTGTCGAGTGTGTACGGAACCACCAGATGCTTCACCGACTCCTCGCCTCGAGGCACGTCAACCCAGTACGGCAGGTCGTCGGCGTACGAATCCGAGTCGTAGACAAATCCGCCATGCTCTACAACCAGCTCACGGGTGTTCGGTGAATCACGTCCGGTGTACCACCCGAGCGGGGCGGACCCCGTCAGATCCCGCAGGATGTCGACGGCTTCGGCCATATCCGTGCGCTCACGCTCGACGTCCGCCGACTGATACGACAACCACCGCAGTCCGTGGCACGCGATCTCATGTCCCAGTTCACCAAAAGCGCTGACCGCCTCAGGGTTACGTTGCATGGCACGCGCCACCGCAAAAATTGTCAGCGGGAGATTGCGCCGCTCGAAGATCCCGAGAACTCGCCACAATCCGGCGCGAGATCCGTACTCGTACAGCGATTCCATGCTCATGTGGCGATTCGGAAACGCCTCTGCCGGAGTCATTTCCGACAGAAACGTCTCCGAAACGTCATCACCGTCGAGGACGTTACGCTCGCCGCCCTCTTCGTAGTTGAGCACGAACTGGACCGCAATCCGCGCATCGCCGGGCCAATGCGGGTGGGGAGGATTCTTGCCGTACCCCACCATGTCACGCGGATAGTTGTTCATGGCAACAACTTTACCGTCATTGCCCGTCGAGCACAGCTCGAGCTGCCGGTGTCAGAGTTCCGAAAACACGCAGCCGAGCGAGCCCGCCGTCCGGGAAGACATCCAACCGTACATCGGTTACCGGGACGTCGCTCTCGATCAGGAAGCGATGACGCGTATCCGGCCGGAACGTGGTGCGCGGCAACAATTCGATCCATTCGCCGCGCGGCGTGCGTCCGGTCAGCGCGCCGGCACCTGGAGCGTTGCCGAGGAAGTACGACGTGTCGATCTCGACAAAACTCAACGAACCTTCGCCGGCAAGTTGCACTTGCACCCAATCGTTTCCGTCGTCGCGGCGGCGCGCAGTCTCCCAGCCGTCACCCATCGATGCTGCTCGACCGGGGAACAGAATGTTCTGCGGTGAGCTGTAGAACATGTTGGAACAGTCGGTTACTCGTCCACCGTTCTCGAGTGCTGCAAGATCGAGCGGCCCGGCATCGAGGAACCGTGGATCCGGGCGTGCTTCACCGTGCACGCGGAAGCGGGCAACGCCGCCGTCCGGGTAGATGGTGAGCTTGACGTGGGTCCAGCGCTGATCCGAGCTCACGTCGAACGGATTCTCCGAGTCACCGGCGACCGCGGAGCGCTCGACAATCGTCTGCCAGTCGGCCGATTGCGCCAACTCTGCCGGATCCGGATACCCGTCGACACTGATCGCTTCCACCGAAATCTCGGGCGGGTAATTGCCCTTGAACCACGCTGTATCAACCACAACGCCGTGGACGACGCCCGGAACACCGAGTCGGACAATCGCTTCGTCGTGGCCGGCGACGCGACGTCGACGGGTTTCCCAACCGTCGTAGACCTGCCCTTTATGGCCGAATGTCGCGGGTTGGTATCCCGCCTTACCCGGTCGGATCAACGCTTCACGCTCGGCAAATGCTTCGTCATTCGCCCAGATCACAGCGCCGCCAAGCGTCCGCAACGCCAAGTCTGGATAAGCGGTGAAATCAGTGGTTGTCATAGATTCAGTTCACTCCTGTGTTGACAGTGGTTCTTCCCACCAAGCTTCGTAGCGAGGCTGTATCGGCAGAGGGCGCAAGAGCAAGAACGCCGGCCTCGGCAAAGGCACCCGCGTCCAGCCCGCGCAGGACAACGGCAGCCAATGCCTGCGCTGTTGCCGGCTCGTCCATCACACTCCCACCCTGACGATCGAGGTAGGCCTGAATTCGCGGCGCTGCGGCGGTCAAGGCTCCGCGGTAGAAGTTTGTCGTCGCGAGCCATCGCGTCACCAGATGCCCGGGATGCATGTCCCAGCCCTGGTAGTAGCCACGCTCGAGCGATCGCATGACAAGCCGATGATGCCGTGTAATGGCGTCGTGAATCATTTCGGGGGTTCCCACCGGGGCAATCTGCGTGGAACCGTCGCACACCCACACCCCGGTCTGAGCGGCTGCGGCGAGCATCACCGCCTTGGCATGATCTGCAACGGGATGCTCGAGCGATTGAAAGCGCGATGCGATTCCGCATGCGGCACTGTAATCGTAAGTACCGTAGTGCAATCCGGTCAGTCGACCCTCACTGCGATGAATAGCCGGCGCAACCGCAATGGTTCCGTCCGCAGCAATCACAGCCTGCGGACTTTCGATCTGCAGCTCGAATCGCAGGGATCCCGTCGCCAACCCGTGGGCCTTCTCCAACTCCTCGCACAACAGCACCGTCGCGGTAACCTGCTCTACCGCACGAAGTTTGGGAACGGTGAATACAAATCCAGCTGGCACTCCACCGGCGGCGTCCAGAACCAATTCGAGAGTGCGAATGGATCGCCGACGCTCACTCGCCGGCATTCCTTTGAACCTGATGCCGCACCAACTCGGACCGTACGGGTCCGCACTGATCGCTGCCAGGGTCCGACCTGCGTTCCGCGCGGCGGCATCCTCTTCCTGGTCCTCGCGTCGCCCGTATCCGTCTTCGAAATCGATCCGTAAGTCCTGGACGGGTGTGCGACCCAACAGAACACGGACATCGTCGAGTGCATTCTCGGTGTCGAGATCGGCAAAAACATCAACATGGGCATCAAGCAGTTCGATTGCCTGCTCACCCCACGACCGCGGAGTATCGACACCTGCGTCGGCAGCACTGACGTACACGGTGTGCACCGGTTGAATCTCGTCGCGGTTGTCGGGGTACTGGCTTGCGAGTCTCGAATCGACGGGGTCGAGCAACTGTGCCAATCTGTCGTGAACAGCTGTGGGAAGGCGAGGCTCGGTCATCGACCAATAGTCGCAGACTGTGGGTTAGCTCGCAGTTTCGTTCAGGTTACGTCGGCACGCTTATCCGTAACATCAACGCCCGAATACGCAGGTCAGCACTGTGCGGTGTTCGACGTCACAAGCTTGATTCTCGATTACCCACGCCCGATCTGTCGTGGATGGCTCGAATACCCGGCCAGAGCGCTACCGTCGAAGATGTGTCTCGATCTCCGCTCCCCGTCCGCGACGGCCTCAACCCCAGCCGCATCCGTCAACCCGACACGGGAACGTGGGAAACCACGCTCGACTATCTACTCGAGCGGTTCCCGCAGGACGCTGTGCGACTGCGGGAGAAAGTTGCCGCCCGCGAGGTTGTTGACGAGAAAGGCGTCGGAATCGACGAAAGAACCGCGTTTGCGCCTCGCCGCTTCGTCTATCTGTACCGCGACCCGCCCGTCGAAGCACGAGTTCCTTTCGAGATCGACATCCTGTACCGCGACGACAACATCCTCGTAGTCGACAAGCCTCATTTTCTGGCCAGCACTCCGCGCGGACGCTACATCGCGGAATCCGCGTTGGTTCGACTTCGCCGAGACCTCGACCTCCCCGAGCTCAGTCCGGCACACCGACTCGATCGCGTAACTGCCGGGCTGCTCCTCTTCACCGTGCACCAGCAGGCCAGGCGCGGCTACCAGACGATGTTCGCCGATCGCCTCGTCTCCAAGGAATACGAAGCAATCGCACGCTACGACGCCGACGTCGCGACGCCTACCGTCGTGCGAAGCCGCATCGTGAAGGAACGCGGAGTACTCAAAGCCCGCGAGATCGACGGCGATCCCAACAGCGAATCGCGTATCGAACTGATCGAAACTCACGGCGAGTTTGCGCGCTATCGACTGATTCCCCATACCGGCAAGACGCACCAACTCCGTCTGCACATGACATCGGTGGGACTACCCATCCACGGCGACAACTTCTACCCGGATTTTTACGATGTTGCTGCAGAAGACTATTCGAACCCACTCCGCCTGCTGTCCCGTGTGCTCGAGTTCGACGACCCCGTCAGCGGCGAAACCCGCCGATTCGAAAGCCGCCTGACGCTCGCATGGCCAACCTGAAAGCGCTCGCCCTTCCCTGCGCCATCGTTACCGACAAGGATGGACGCAGTTACATCGCACCGCACAAGGAGATCAGATGAGCAAGACCGATGCAGTACCCGGAGCTGTCCAGGAAGTCGAGCGCAAGTACGAAGCACCTGCAGAGCAGGAAGTTCCGGCACTGGACAACCTGCCCGGGGTAGCCGGCGCACCGGTCCACGACTCGATCCAACTCTCCGCAACGTACTTCGACACCGCCGACTATCGGTTGCTCGCCGAGAAGATCACGCTGCGCAAACGTGAGGGTGGCGACGACGCCGGCTGGCATATGAAACTTCCTGGCGCCGGTGATGCCCGAACCGAAATCCAACTGCCGCCCGACGACGGAACTGTCGTACCCGAAGCATTGTCAACGCTGGTCCGAGCGATCATTCGTGGCAACGACCTGGTACCCGTCGCCCTGATCATCACCGACCGCGAGCGCACCAGGCTCAACGACGCCGACGGCACGCTTCTCGCCGAAGTTGTTTCGGACACCGTAATTGCCTGCAAAGCAGACGGATCCGGAGAGTCCACGTGGCAAGAAGTCGAGGTCGAGCAAGGAGCGGGCGGGCAACCACTGGCCGATGCCATCGAAACCCTGCTGTTCGGCGCCGGCCTCGAGCGCTCGGAAAGTCCATCCAAGCTGAAACGTGCGCTCGGCACCTCCGTGACACCGCACTCCGCACCCGAAGCCACCACCACGAAGTCACCCACCCCTCGGATACTGCTGCGCAACTACCTGATCGAACAGATCCGCGCACTCACCGACGCGGATCTCGGAACCCGTAGGCGCAGCGAGGAAGCCGTTCACGACTTTCGCGTCGCCGCGCGTCGGATTCGCAGTGCACTGCAGTCGTACGCCGGACAGTCACCGCGGACCGATGCACTTGTCGACGACCTACGGTGGTTGGGCGGCAAGTTCGGTGATGCCCGCGACGTCGAGGTGCAGTGGCAGCGACTGGTCGACCGCCTCGGCGAAATCGACATGCCCGAGCAGGAAGCCGTACGGGCCCGGATCGACGAATACTTCTCTGCCCGAGCAGAAACCGCCCAGGGAATTGCACTCGACACACTGAATTCCGAACGTTATCTGACCTTGCTCGAGAACCTCGACGCGTACGTCGTCGATCTGGAATTCGACGCGATCGGTCGACGCACAGACAAGAAGATCTCCTCCAAGGAACTGGCGAACACCCTGCAGCATCTCTCGCACAAGGTCGGCAAACGAGTCGACAAAGTCGCCGAAGCGACGTCACGCGCGGACCGCGACGAGAAAATCCATCGAGCGCGCAAGGGCGCCAAGCGGATGAAGTACGCGATCGAAGTGATGAAACCGTCGAACAAGCATCGCGCCAAACGAGCGCTCAAGCATTTCAACCACTTCCAGGATGTTCTCGGCGAGCACCAGGATTCCGTTGTCGCCGGTCACCATCTGCTGGAAATGGCGTCGGAGCACGAGCACACCTCACTCACCAGTTTCAGCTTGGGAATGGTGTACCGACGCGAACTCGACATTGCCGACGAGCAAGCCGCACTACTCGAGAAGACATGGAAGGAAGCAGCAAAATCATCAGCAACGCTGTGGCGATGAGACATCATCGCCACAGTTGACGGATCTCGAACCACCTGAGGGAGTAAGCATGGACACACTTGCCGGACACCAGGACATCGTTGTCGGCGTCGACGGTTCCGAGGCATCGATCGGTGCCGCGAAATGGGCCGCAGCCGTTGCTCAGGTGGTCAATGCACGGCTGATCCTGGCACATGCACTGCCGCAGGAAGGCCCGATCTACAGCCCCGCCGCCGTGATGTTGCAGTCGCAGTTCCTCAATCAGATCCGCGAGGACGGCGAAGCAATCATCGCGGCGGCGTCCAGCGCTGTGGCAGAGAAATTCCCTTCGCTGGATATCGAGTCCAACATCGCGCCAGGTCCTCCGACAACACATATCCTCGAATCGGCCGGCACAGCTCGGTTGATCGTCATGGGTTCCACCGGAGCCGGCGCGCTGCGCTCACGTCTACTCGGATCGACCGCCCTCAAGGTCGCCAACCATGCAACCTCCCCGGTTACCGTCTGGCGGGGAACCGTCGAAAACCCCGGGCCTGATCAGAGACCCGTCGTGGTCGGTATCGACGGAAGTCCGTTGAGCAAGAAGGCCGTCGAGCATGCCTTCTGGTTTGCCGACGAGTTCGAAGCACCCCTCATTGCGGTGCACACGTGGCAAGGTGCGTCGACCTTCCGTGAAGGTGGCGCCGGAATCCTCATCGACTGGGAAGCCGTCGAACAAGAGGAGTCCGCATTGTTGGCCGAAAACCTTGCCGGAATGGCCGAGCAATACCCTGACGTGCCGGTCACTCGAATCAGCGAACCCGGCGCAGCGGCCCCGGTCATGCTGAAATACGCCGACGACGCCCAACTTCTGGTCGTCGGCAGCCACGGCCGAAGCGCAATGGCCGGCGCAGTAATGGGATCGACGAGCCAGAACCTGCTGCACCATGCGCCGTGCCCGGTGATGGTCGCTCGCGCCTGACTGCTGTGCGCCTTTGTCAACCGCCCGCGGTTAACAAAGGCGCACAGCTCAATCGAGCCCGGTACCCACCAACTGGCCGACGCCGTACGTCACGGCCATCGCCAGAGCGCCGCCGAGAACCACCCGCAAGATCGCTCGGGTCTTACGGGCGCCGCCGAGCGTCGCGCTGATCGTGCCGGTCAACGCCAACGCGACAAGCACCGCGAAAAACGCTATGGGAACCCGGGTTCCCGTTGGCGGCAAGAGAATCGCGATCAACGGAATGGCTGCACCAATGGTGAAGGACACCGCCGACGAGATTGCTGCGTGCCAGGGGTTCGTCAGATCGTTCGGATCAATCTTCAACTCGACTTCGACGTGCGCCGCGAATGCGTCGTGTGCGGTGAGTTCCTCGGCTACCTTGGTGGCGGTCTCGGCGCTCAAACCCTTAGCCTCGTAGTTCGAGACAAGTTCCGCGAACTCCTGCTCGGGCATTTCCAGCAGTTCTCGTTTCTCTTTCTTCAGCAGCGCACGCTCGGTGTCGCGTTGCGCGCTGACAGAGACGTATTCACCGAGAGCCATCGACACCGCTCCGGCGACCAAGCCCGCAAAGCCTGCGGTGAAGATCGCGGAACGTTCGGTTGTCGCGGCTGCGACACCGATCACCAATCCCGCAGTGGACACGATGCCGTCGTTCGCTCCGAGAACCCCGGCGCGAAGCCAGTTCAAACGGTTGTTGAGGCTGGGGATCTGCGGTTCGGATCCGTCACTCGGCACTTCTCCGGCCACCTGCACGCTATCGGACATAACACTGAGATTAGGGTTCCGCTCCCGTCTGCGATAGCAATCTGAGCCTGTCCTACCCGCGCCAACCAAGCACTTGCTAGGTTGAATGCGAAGACCATCAACCGCGGAACCCGGGAGACAACCATGAATGCAGTGCGCACCGTTTTGATCAGCGGCGGAACCGGCGGTATCGGCTCTGCAATCGCCCGCACACTCGCCGCCCGCGGACACGACGTCGCCTTCACCTATCGCAGTAATGCGGATGCCGCCGAACAGCTGTGCACAGAAATCCGATCACTCGGAGTCCGCGCACTTTCCTACCCGATGGATCTCGATAGCGAATCGTCCATTGCCGCGGCGGCGCGGTCCGCGATCGACGACCTCGGATCATTGACAACTCTTGTGCACGCAGCGGGACCACACGTTCCGATGACCCACCTGTCGCGAGTCTCCCCCACCACGTTCGCCGAGCAGTTGAATCAAGAAGCCGCAGCATTCTTTACCCTTGTACACACGGCCTTACCGGCGCTGCGCGCATCGTCGGGATCCGTCGTGGCAGTCACCACAGCAGCAACCGACCGCTTCCCGGTCCGCGACGGGCTCTCGGCTGGTACCAAAGGCGCTGTGGAACAACTGGTCCGCGGCTTTGCCGCCGAAGAAGGGCGCTACGGCGTTCGCTTCAACGCCGTCGGCCCCGGCATGCTGACCGACGGCATGGCCGAAAGACTCATCGCGTCAGCCGATCTCGATCCAGCCGCTCTCGACATCACCATGAGTCGAATTCCGCTGAAGCGATTCGGGTCCGCGACCGACATCGCCGAAGCCGTACATTTCCTCGCGAGCGATGCCGCCGGTTTCATCAGCGGCCAGAAACTCAACGTCGACGGCGGATACTCCGTCTGACGGGCTACCCGCCCAACTTACGAAACACCAAGCGCACGGCAAGTTCCAAGTGCGCCATCACCTGATCGCTGGTCATCCGGCCGGCGACCCACGACACGAGAGAAGACATCCAGACATCGTTGATGACCTTCACCGCATCCATCTGTTGCTCGGAAATCTCCTCGACACCGATCGACTTCGCGAACATCTCCGTCACGACGTCACCCAGTGCGTTGAGTTCCGGGGTCGCCGACGCGTCCGCAAACATGTACGCGCGAACCAGCGCCTCGTAACGAGGATGATCGGTCTCGAGGATTTCCGTGTTCTTCCTCAACACGAACAGAATTCGATCCGACGGAGTTTCCCCCGGGATTTCGTAGTCGTGGAACCTGTCGCGCAGACCCTCGAACATCCATACCAACGCCACGACCAGCATGTGATTCTTCGACGGGAAGTACCGATACACCGTCCCGATCGCCACGCCGGCCCGCTCGGCAACCGACCTCATCTGGACCGCATCGTACCCACCCTCGGACGCGGATTCCATTGCAGCGTCGACAATCCGATGGAAACGTGCTCTCTGCGACGGCGTCGTACGACGCCCGATCACCGAGCTTCGTTCCACCACAGACTGATCCAGCTTATCGCCACCTGCCATGCCCACAACCTTCTCCGACGCCGATTTCAGATTCCAATGTAGTCGCCTACCGGGGATCTCGACGCCCGACGGTAATCAGGAAGCGCGCCGGGGACGGGTGCCGCCGCGATACTGACGGTCGTCGTCGCCGTCACGTCGGACGGAACGTCGTCGATCGGGTTGACTGCTCCGGCGTGGTTCCGGCTGCGCCGGCCGCCTGCGTTCTTGCTGTGGGGATCGGCGCGCTTGCTCTCCGCGACGTTGCTGCTGCGGGCGTTCGCGCACTCGACCCTGCGGCGCCTTCTTCGGCTTCTTGGCTTCACCGAATCGAGGTTTGCCGAACACGAAGGGCACCCAGCCACGGCTTGCGCTTTCGAGCGACGCGACCGCCTCCGGCTCACGGAACGCAGCGTGCGCGATCAGCCCGAACATCAACAGTGTCGTGATCATCGACGTACCGCCGGCCGAAATGAGCGGCAGCTGCAACCCGGTGACGGGTATGAGCCCGACCACGTACGCGATGTTGATGAAGGCCTGCATCACGATCAACGTCGTCGCAGTTGCCGTCATGACCTTGAGGAAGGGATCTGTGGACCGCTTGGCGATCCTCAGCCCGACAACGAGGACAGCAGCAAAGAGCGCCACCACGATGAGCGCACCGATCAGGCCGAGTTCTTCCCCGATAACCGCGAAGATGAAGTCGTTGTGTGCCTGCGGAAGATAACTCCACTTCGCGTCGGACTGCCCGAGTCCACGACCGAAGATACCGCCGTTCGCCAACGCATATTTTGCCTGAGTGCTCTGAAAATTCAGTCCCTGCGGATCCAGGTCCGGATTGAGATAGGCCTTGATTCGATCCGAGCGGTAGCCGGCAGTAAGCGCTAGGACAAGGAACGCCACCCCGGACCCCACGGTCAACATGACAAACGTTCGCAACCGGAACAGCCCGAACCACAGCACCGACATGAAGATGATGCCGATGGTGATCGTGGTGCCGAGGTCCTTCTCCAACACGACAAGAATCAGGACGAGAAGCGTCGTGCCACCGATGACCGGCAGAGCCCGGTTGACGTCGATACGTGCGTTGAGGAACGACGCCACCGTCGCTGCCGACCAAATTGCAAGGGCCAGCTTCGCAAGTTCCGACGGCTGGAATGAAATTCCAGCGACAACAAACCAGCTACGCGCACCCATCTGCTCCGAACCGATTCCCGGAATAAGGACCAGCACAAGCAGTATCAGGCAGAAGATCAGAAGCCAGGGCGAATATTTGCGCATCAGCTCGGTCGGAACTCGCACGACGGCCACAAACAGGACCAGACCGATGGCGGCGAACATGCACTGCGGCCAGAACCGCGCGTACGACGTACCGGACAGGACATACGATTCGACGCTCGACGACGACAGCACCATCAACAAACCGAAAGCCACGATCAGGACGACCAAGCCGACGATCATGTGGAAGTCGGACAACGGCCGACTGGTCCACGTCGTGGCGCGGGCGCGGAACTTCATGGACTCGCGGCCAGCTTTATCCGAGGAGCTGCGCGAGTTAGCTGATTCGCTGCTCCCACGACGCTTCCCTTTGCCATCGCTCCGATCGGTCACCACACCAGTATCGTCCCACGACTTCTAACTCGTGGGTAACACTGGTCTCACAGGCCACACCGTTATCACAGTGTGCTCTTACTTTTCCGGTTACCTCGTCGAGCTAGCGCATTCGGAATGACGACAAAGAGACACTCGAGCACGATTGCAACGACGGCGCCGACAACGATGCCCTGAGTCGCGAGCTGCACTACGAGTTCCGGCCACACCCCGACGAGCGACCCGGTGAGCGCCGGCACTCCGAGTCCTGCCATCAGCGCGAGCGGGGCAATCAGATTATGCGTCGAGTTACCACGATCACGAAACGCTGCCTGCGCCCCGGTAATGACGACCGTCGCGGCCGCGGGTAGGAAGAGTCCACCGATGACCGGCGCCGGCGTCGTGACCAGAACTGCCGCGATTTTGGGAAACATCGCGAGTGCGATCATCATCAACGCGGCAACGCGGACCACAAATCTGCTTCCGATGCCGGTAATCCGAACGACACCAAGATTCTGGGCGTACGCGGTCGTACCGAACCCGCCGAACAGAGCCGACAACATCGAGCCTCCTGCCTCGCCCGCCACACCCGCGTTGATCTGTCGGGCCGTCAGAGGGAGTCGCGTCAGACGCGCTGTTGCTTCGTAGATCCCTATCGCCTCGACGACGGCCACGAAGAAGACGATGCACATGGTCACGGTGATGCCGAGATCAAAGGTCAACGATCCGTACGGCAGTAGCGTCGGGAATCGAAGCCACGGTGCCGCCGACACACCGGAGAAGTCGAGACGCCCCAACGCGAACGCGAGGAGGTTTCCCACGACAAGTGCGATCAGAAAGCAGAATGAGCGAAATTTGCCGGTGAACATTCCGCCAAGAACGACAACAGCGGTGGTCACGGTTGCGATGAGAATCGTCGAGGGCGTAGCAAAATTCTCGGTGCCCGGCATACCGAAGAATTCCTGGATAGTGAACCCGGCCAACGACAGCCCTACCAGCAGAATGATTGTCCCCGTGACAGCGGAACTCAATACTCTGCGAATCTTCCCGAGAACGCCTGTAGCAGCAGCCAACAGAACAATTGCGGCGCCGATCAACAAACCGGTACCCGCGGCGGCGAGGGAACCCGCCTTCGCATATGCGATCGCCAGCGGAGAGAAAGCCGACGACGGCCCCTCCACCACAGGTAGTTTGACCAGCTTCGTGGTCTGCAGGAGCGTTGCAACTCCAGCCGCCAGGAGCGTCGCCGTCAGGAGATTGGTGGACAGGGCAGCTCCGAGACCTGCTGCACTACCGATGAACAGCGGATCGAGCCAGACGTTCGAGACGAGCAACTGCTGCGCGCCTAAAGCGACCTTCCTCGGCAAGGGAATCGATTGTTCGGTATCGATCGTGAGATTCTGATCGATACCCTCGACTGACAGGTTGCCGTCCGTACTTTCATGTGACAAAGACATGGGTGATCTCGATTCGAGTCAGGTTTCGTGTGGAGGACTGAAAAGTGAAGGAAAAGCTCTCGTTTCAGAGAAGCGACTGCATCCGGCGTGCATGAGTGTCGTGCGTTCGTAGAACGCCGGCCACAGCCGAATCACACAATTGCCCACCGTCGACCAGGACCTTGCCTGCGACGACCGTCGTACCTGCTCGCGCAGGTCCACACCGAAGCCAGGCTTCGACCGGATCTGTCAGCGCGCCCGCCAAAGCCAACGGCTCTGCTTCCCACACAACAAGATCCGCGCAGGCGCCGACGCGCAAGTGGCCGATCTCGTCATCCCACCCCAGGCAGGTGGCGCTACCTCGCGTTGCCATGTCCAGGACATCGCGCGCAGTCATCGATGCCGGCCCATTCCTGAACCGACCGAGCAACAACGCAGTTCGCGATTCGAGCCACATCGACCCGTGATCAGTGGATGCCGATCCATCACATCCGAGTCCGACCGGCATACCGATGCCGCGCAACAACGACGCATCGGCACTGCCACCACCGATCATCATGTTGGAACTGGGGCACTGGACTGCGCTGACTCCGGCTGCAGCCAGACGAAGCTGCTCGGACGAACTCGGATAGATGAAATGCGCTACCCACGTACGTGATCCGGCCCATCCTGTTCGTTCGAGATATTCGACCGGAGTACACCCGTATGCCTGAAGGCAATACGCATGCTCGTCCATGTCCTCGGCGAGATGACTATGCAGGCGGACGTCGTACGCCTCGGCCAGTTCTGCGCTATCACGCATCAGTTCTTCTGTCACCGAAAATGGTGAGCAGGGAGCTAGAGCTACGCGAGTCAGCGCACCTGGATTGGGATCGTGATACTTCTCGATCAGTCTCACACTGTCGGCGAGAATCGTATCTTTGTCCTGAACAACAGATTTCGGAGGAAGTCCGCCGTCTACAGTAGAGCGGGTCATCGAACCTCGCGTTGCAAGGAACCTGAATCCGAGTTGGGTGGCCGCCTGAATTTGTGCGTCGATCAACTCTGGTCTCGGATGGACATACATGTGATCCATCGACGTCGTGCAGCCTCCCAGGAGAAGCTCCGCCATCGCCACATAAGTCGACGCGTGTACTGCTTCCGGTTCGAGTTTCGACCAGATGGGATACAGAGTTGTCAGCCACTCGAACAGAGTGCCGTTCACCGCAGGCGCGAAGGACCTCGTGAGGTTCTGATACATGTGGTGGTGTGCGTTGACCAAGCCTGGAGTGACCAAACGTCCTGCGGCATTTATCTTCCGATCTGCGCTGGGCTCGGCTGATCCAGTAGGACCGAAGGAATGAACGCGTCCATCCACAACCGCCAACCAGCCGTCTGCCAGTTCGGTATTGCGGTCAATGTACAGATACGCGTGAGTGATCAGAAGATCTACATGAATGTGTGGCGACATCGATTCGCACCGCTCTTCTCTCGGGACGTAGACAGGGCGCAACGAACCGCGCAACAGTTGCGCGGGCCGTCACCCTGTTCCTGCGGCTGCGAACCACAGGATCGTCACCGCGTCAGAACCTGAGCGGGCGGGTCGGCCGCAGATCAGCGTCTGCGACTACACACAGTTTCCAGATCGAATTGGTCGGCGGCATTGCTCTCGTGTAAATCCGGCGTTACTCCTTCACCTACGCAGAAAACCTTGGTGCGACACCAAAGAGCCCCGCCCAACTCGCGTCGGACGGGACTCTCGGCGTGCGCTGGAACGCTACTTCGCGCCCATCCATGCCTGATCGAACAGCATGATGCCGGTTGCAGTCGGAACCACACCGTGCACGTTCTTCTGCCAAGCCCAGAAAGAAGCCAATCCACCGACCGGTGCCGACGGAACCGTCTCGTTCCACAGGGTCTGAATCTTGCTGATCACGGCAAGCGCCGACGCGTTGTCCTTCGCCTGCTGCAGATCCGCGATCAACTGATCCATAGCGGGATTGGCGTAACCCGCAGTGTTGGACTTCGAGGTGCTGTTGGTAGTCGAGTACAGACCGAGATCGGGAATCGACTCGTACAGACCGATACCGGCGTGAGCGAGGTCGAAATCGTTCTTGACGTAGACGTTCTGAACGATGTCGCCGGCATTGTTCGCAAGAATCAGGTTCACCTCGAACCCGACGGCCTGAAGCAGAGACTGCACAGCCAAACCGATCGCATGGTCCTTCGGCTCGCTGAGCACGATGTAGTTGAGCGTGCCGTTGTATCCGTCGGCCTTGGCTTGGCTCAGAAGTTCCTTGGCCTTGGCGGGGTCGTACGCGATACCCGGGGTGTCGACGTGCCACTGAGACGTCGTTCCGAACAGCTCCGAACCCGGAAGCCCTTCACCGTTCTCCGCGCGCTGATCGATCAGCTCTGGATCCAGTGCGTAACCGATAGCCTGGCGGACGCGAACATCCGAACCCGGCCGGCCCTCGCGGTTGTTGATGATCTCAGCACTGCCGGCATTGAGGACATCGATGTAACCGGGGTAGCCGGCGGACTTGGCGGAGTTGATCGCCGACGTCAGACCGCGAATGTAAGCCACGTCCAGCTGACCACTGTTCAGCGATTCGAGATTGGCCTGCGGGCCGTTCAGCGCAACCATGCGAAGCTGCTCGAGCTTGGGAGCACCGCCGTAGTAGGCGGGGTTGGCCTTGAAGATTCGTTCGACGCTCGGGCTGAACACGCCTTCGGTGAACGGTCCGGCGCCAACGGCGGTGAACTTGTCACCCTGTTGTGAGCTGGGGGCGACGATCATTCCATGGCCGAGTGCCAGCATCGAGGGAAAACGCATCCACGGCGTGTTCAGGTTGAATACAACGGTAGCCGCGTCCGAGGCTTCCATCGAAGCGACCGATGCGACCCACAGCTCTGCGCCGTTGCCCTTACCCGCGTTGTACCGATTGATGCTCGCGATGACAGCGTTAGCGTCGAGTGCGGTTCCGTCACTGAACTTCACGCCGTCGCGCAGCTTCAAGGTCCAGGTCTTGCCGTCGTCGTTGGTTTCGAGTGACTTGGCCAACTTCGGTTCGAATTCACCGGTCGCCGTGTCGTAGCTCACCAGAACGTCGTACACCGCCGCCAGGGCTTCGCCGCCGGAACCGCCGCGTGCTGCAACCTTGGTCGGGTCCAGCGACGATGCGAGGACCTGGACACCGTACGTCAGGGTGCCGCCTGCAACCGGCGTGCCCGCATCGCCTTGTTCATTGATCATTCCGGTGACGATCGACGCCGATCCGGTGTCACCGTCGGTAGTGCCGCCGTCGTCGTTGTTGCTTGCACAGCCGGCGAGCAGAATGCCGGCTCCGAACAATGCAACCGCTGTGCGGCTGAATTTCCCGACGCGTCGGGACCTCGAGTGAGTCACGTCGACCATCACTTCCTTCTTGCGCAGAGAAGGAGGTCCGGACTTCGCGAAGAATGCCGGACCGCCCGCGGCCCTGGAATGGGCGCTGCGGCTAATAGTGATGCTCGACAAGTAGTGACGCACGGCACGTTCCCGCTGACCGGTACCGAATTCGACCTAATCCGACCGACCAGTTGAAGAATCGAATCGGGCAATAGAAAAAGCTCCAGCTTCGTCGTTTCGAGAACGAGAATCTGGAGCTTGATTTATCGAGTTGTGGTGGCCAGGGCCGGGATCGAACCGGCGACCTTCCGCTTTTCAGGCGGACGCTCGTACCAACTGAGCTACCTGGCCGGACGGCACCCGAACCGAATGCCTATCGCACTGCATTGCCCTCAGCCGATTGGCTGAGAACAATGCTTTGCGACCCTGACGGGACTCGAACCCGCGACCTCCGCCGTGACAGGGCGGCGCGCTAACCAACTGCGCCACAGGGCCTTGCTTTTTCCTTGCTGTGAAACCGTACTACATCTTCTCGCTGCTCCCAAACCACTGTCCTAGCTGGGTATTTCTGCAACTCAAAGCGTGTCGTGCGGGTCAAACCATACTGCATCGTTTCGCTTTCGCAAAACGTACCCCCTACGGGATTCGAACCCGCGCTACCGCCTTGAAAGGGCGGCGTCCTAGGCCGCTAGACGAAGGGGGCGCGCCGGATCACTCCGAGCAAGTACCCCCTCCGGCATTCCGTTGGGAGCTTGGATAGCTTAGGACACACCACGGGAAAAACTCAAATCGCCAGGTCAGCGAGTAAAAATGACCCTATTCCCGCAGGTAGGACTCGACCGTGGCCCAACCCTCGCGATGAAAATTCTCGATCCAATCCGAGCTGGCCATCCCTTCGAGCACTACTTCGAGCGCTTCCTCGAACCAGAGCGCAAGGTCACCACTCTGCGACGTCAGATCCGCCATGTAGCGCTGACCGGCAAGGCTTGCGGCCAGGACACGCGTGAACTTCTCAGGCTCGACGCCTTCACGCAACAAACCTTCGGCCTTCGCGCGCGTCGCGAACTCGAATGCCGAGCGTCCCCATACCTGACCGGCACCCGACTTCACGTCGGCATAGAACTCCGGCTCGATAATCAGCCTGAACTCCGCCTGCACGATCACGTTGGTTCGAAACAGCGTGGCAATGTCGAGCACGAGGCCATGAAGAAGCTGAAACGGATCAAGGTCCGTCCGTTTCAACCACTGATCGGTGACGTCCGTGAACATCTCCATCGCAGCGGTCAAGATCGCTCTTGCCAACTCTTCTTTCGATTGAAAATGGAAGTACATCGCGCCTTTGGTGGCACGGGAGCCTTCGAGGATCGTATTCACCGACGCTGCGGCGTAACCGCGCTTGGCGAACTCGATTGCAGCCGCTTCGACCAGGGCGGCGCGGGTACGCCGCGCACGCTCTTGTTGACGTGCCATATGCGGTGTTATGCCTCTCGCCGAGTCGATATCCCAAAGGTGCCGCCTGCGACACCCACAATCCCCCGGAAGCTCACAATATCCCCTCCGGATTCGCCACGTAAGCCTTACCGCGACACCCACCAAAAGTACTAGTGGTGTCATTCGATCAGATGACACCGAAAAAGCAAGCACACCCCCGGAACACACCGGGTGGTATCGTTCTGGCCGCTCGGGTGCGGCACAGGGGGTGCGCATCCGAGCTTCTCTGTTTCGAGCCCATGTTCGAACCGATGCCTAAGCACCCATAACACCGAGACTTCGCTGTCAAGCCTAAGAAGATTAAACAACCACAGTTACTATTTGTTCACAATATGTGGACGAAAATCGGACATTGACCGATCAACTACACAGTTAGGTTGCCTAATATTCATGGGCGACCGAGGAGCGGCAATGACCCAGCACGAGATCGACGCTCTAGCGGAGGACCTCGGAGTTTTCGCACGACGCCTGCATAGCGAACGGATTGGGCCCCACCTCAGTGCCACCCACGTCCACGCTCTCGGACATCTCGACCGCCACGGACCCATGACGGCCAAATCCCTCGCGCAACTCGAGCGCGTCACGCCTCAATCGGTCGCCAAAGCGATTGCAACGCTCCAAGCTCGGGGCCTGGTAACCCGGCGATCCGATCCATCCGACGGCCGCGCGCACCTCATCGATCTGACCGACGCCGGCGCGTCCGCACTCCGCGATGATCGACGTCTGAGGAATCGATGGCTTACCGAAGCGATCCACGCCGAGTGCACCGACGCCGAACGTGATCTCCTTTGGATCGCCGGCAGAATCCTGCGACGCGTCGGAAACTCACCTCTCGCACCGCCTGACACGCTTCCATAGCGCTCAGACAGGCTCGGCCACAGCAGCTCTCCGAGGCAATCGCACGTTTGTGAATCTGTCATCAGGATCCCGGAATCACCCATTTGACGGGGGCGGTGTTTTCACCTGCTTCGCGGTCTGGTTAGACTCTGCGCCGCGCCCCTATAGCTCAGTTGGTAGAGCTACGGACTTTTAATCCGCAGGTCGTAGGTTCGAGTCCTACTGGGGGCACCAAACAACAGTCCGGCACCTCTTCGGAGAATGTCGGGCTGTTTTTTGTTTGCCCGCACGACGGAGTGCTGTACTACATTCGCTCGAGATTTTCGGAAACATCCCGTTTGATACTTTTACCTCGTGAGGTCCAACCCCTCGGATTCGCTCTCGACAAGCACCGCAGCCCTGCCCCTCGCAGCGGAAACTGTTGTGCGCGAATGACTCGACGCAAACACCGCAGGGAGCCGGCGCACAGATGTCTGACACCGATACGAGAAATCGGGTAGATCCACAACCCCCGCACTACGAACCCGACGACCGATGGGTTCCAGTAGACCGGCGATGGTTGGGCCTCGACCGTGCCACTCTGATTCCCGCCGCAGTCGTGATCGCGTTTGCACTCGTCATGGCGTTTGTCCTACCCACAATCAACGATTCGGTGTCCTACGACGACGAAGTCGTGGCCGGAGATGTCATGGAACTCGACGGTGGAATAACCTTCGTTCCCGTCCCCGGCTGGGGCATCACCGCAGGAGTTCGCGACACCGATACCCCGATAACCGGCACCTACCCGGATGCCGCGAGGGTGACCAACGGGGCCGTCTCCTTCACCGTCAAAACAGCACCGTTCACCGGCGACGCGCGCGAACTGCTCGAGCAGATCAAGACGACCACCGATGCGCTTGCGTCTGGGGAGTCGTTCAGAGTCAACGGTGAACCCACCGTGATCATCACCGAAAGCGACCATCGCGGCGTCATGGCTGGGTACTCGAATTCCACCGCTGACGGCGTCATCGCTGCCTTTGTGATCGACGGAGTGGGTGTCAGCGCGATTGCCGTCGGCCCGAGCAACATCGACCCCTCGACCACCGAAGCTATTGCTCGCATGATCGTCAGCATCAGCCAACGACCCGGAGAGGGCTCATGATGACCATGTCCACTGTGCAGTCGACAGGCGATTCGAACGCCACCCGTGTCTCGGCAATCGAAAACTCCGGATGGGGACGGTCGTTCACCTTCTACCAACCGCGCAATGCCGCATTCTGGGTGTACGTGCTGTTGGTGACCACCGGAGTCTTCCAGTTCTTCTCGATGCTGGCCTCCAGTGCCGGCGCCTACGGCGAGGCCATCGGACTCTCCGTCGTGCTGTTCAGCGCGTACGGTGCGGCGTTCTGGTGGTTCACGCACCACATCGACCGGTATGCACGCCAACCGGCAAAACTGATCGTCGTGGCCTTTCTGTGGGGAAGCTTTGCTGCTACCTGGGGAATGGCCGCGCATGCAAACGACGCCATTCTCGCGTTGTACGCCAAGATGTTCGGGCAAGCCTGGGCGGCAGACTGGGGAGCAGGCCTGGCGGCGCCTTTTACCGAAGAGACCGCCAAGGGTCTGGGACTCGTCCTGTTGATAGCCTTGGCCTCCCGCTTTGTGCGCACCGCGTTTGACGGGTTCATTCTCGGTGCGTTCATCGGACTCGGTTTCCAGCTCTTCGAAGACGTTGTCTACGCCTTGAATTCGGCAGGTTCACAATTCGGTGCCAATCAGATCGACGCCGCGATGACGACCATTGTGATGCGGATGGTTGTCGGAGTTGCCGCACACACGTTGTACAGCGCAATCTTCTGCGCCGGACTCGTCTACCTTCTCGGCCGACCTGCCGAGCCGCGGCGACTCGGCCGAGGCATCGCACTGATGGCAACGGCGATGCTTCTGCACGGCCTCTGGGATTCTGCCGCCGCTCTTGCACAGGGCAGCGCACTCATGTTCCCACTGCTCTTCGTACTCATCGTCGTCGCACTTGTCTTGGTGTTGCGGGTGTTTCGGTTGACCGTTCCGCGTGAACGTCAGTTCTTGCACGACATTCTGGCACCGGAAGCCGAACACGGCGTGATCACCGGTGACGAGCTCACAGCAGTGTGCGGCAACCACAAGGCTCGCAAGGCTTTCCGCAGATCCGCAGGAACCCGCGCCGATCGCAAACGAAATGGATATGTGCTCGAAGCAACGGCAGATCTCGCCGATGCTCTGGCCTATTCCCGCGGAAACAACACTGACCGAGTCGAATTTGCACGATCCGAAGTAGCCCGGATCAGAAGCGGTCGGCCGTCGATCAAGGCCTGACCTACGCACCGTCAGGAACTGCGAATCAAGCGCCGGACTGCGTCAACGGCAGTCTGCCTTCGCAGCGCCGGCGCTCTCGACGACCCAGGTCTCACGTCACCGCCGCTATGCGGAAGGGCCAGGGTTCTGGCAATTTCGGTGATCACGATCAGCAATTCCGCCGGGTTCCAGCTGGGATCGATATGCCCGTCGGCTTGGCCCTGGCGAATCTCCGCAATTTTCGGGCGCAGCGTGTTGCGTCGAATGTCGTGGTAACTCACAGTTTCGGGCGCTTCGAGATCCGCCCATTCCTGCAACCGGGCATTCTCGGGGTGCGCGAGGTAGTTGTCGAACAGTCGACCGGTGTACGCAGGTAAGTCGTCTCCACGTAAGGCGGTCTCGGCCGTGGTCTCGACGGTCCACTGCGCCATGACCGCGGAGAAAAGATCTTCCTTGCTCGCGAAGTACGCGTACAGGCGGTCTTTGCTCGCTCGCGCGTCCTTGGCGATGCGGTTGATACGAGCGCCCGCAAACCCGTATCGGGCAAATTCTTCCTTGGCGGATGCAAGAATGCGGTCCCTGGTCGCTTCCCCGGCTGAACGCATGCGCACATCCTAGATCGATTCCACCGTTGCCGAACCACCCGGTTCGGCGTAGCGTCCAGAGTTCACGAACAAATTGGTTCGGGAAAAACTCTCAACGCCGTTCCACAAGGAGAACCATGAACCTCGACGACGCCCGTAGCGCTTTCGCAAAGCTCCGCGAGCAGGAAAACGATGTCTCCCCCACAGAACTCGATGAAGTGTGGGCTGCTTTGGAGACCGTCGACGCAGCGGACATCCTCGGCGAATGGAAAGGTGACGACTTCGCTACCGGCCACCGTCTCCACGACAAACTCGTGGCAAGCCGCTGGTTCGGAAAAACCTTCAACTCGGTCGAGGACGCAAAACCACTGATCTGCCGAGACGAGAACGGGAACCTCTACTCTGACATCAAGGGCGGCAACGGAGAAGCGAGCCTCTGGAACATCGAGTTCCGCGACGAAGTCACCGCAACGATGGTCTACGACGGCGCACCGATCTTCGACCATTTCAAGAAGGTCGACGACACAACGCTCATGGGAATCATGAACGGAAAATCGAATCTGGTCCTCGACAACGGCCAGCACTATTACTTCCTCCTCGAGCGAGTGTGATTCGCCCGGAGAAGAATTCGATGTCCACTCGGAAAATGAGCGCCGCGCTCTCGCACGGCCCCGACTCCCCTTTTGCCCTCGAGACCGTCGAGATCGAGGAACCCCGCGCCGACGAGATCCTCGTGCGGATAGTCGCAACAGGTCTGTGCCACACGGATCTGTTCACCAAGTCAGCACTACCGAAAAAACTCGGCCCCTGCGTGTTCGGCCACGAGGGCGCGGGGATCGTCGAGGCCGTCGGCTCGTCGATCACCCATATCTTCGAAGGCGATCACGTGCTGCTGAGCTATCGAAGCTGCGGAGCGTGCCGCCAATGCCGAAGTGGGCATCGGGCGTATTGCGAACGCTCACATCGACTCAACAGCTCAGGTGCGCGCACCGACGGTTCGGCACCTATCACCCAGAACGGCACTCCGATCAGGTCCGCGTTCTTCGGTCAGTCGAGTTTCGCGCAATACGCCATCACCACAGCCGACAACACCGTCGTCGTTGATCCTGCGGTTGATCTGACCGTCGTAGCTCCGCTCGGCTGCGGGTTTCAAACCGGCGGCGGCGCAGTTCTGAATACTCTTCGCCCCGAACCCGACTCGACGTTTGTGGTCTTCGGAGCTGGCAGCGTCGGATTCGCGGCTCTCCTCGCGGCGCGAGCAGTGGGGGTTTCCACGCTGGTTGCCGTCGACCCGGTACCCGAACGTAGGAAGCTGGCCGAAGAGTTCGGCGCAGTTGTTGTCGATCCCGGCTCCGACGACGTTGTGGCAGCGGTGCGCGACGCCACCGACGGCGGATCGACTCATTCCCTCGACACCACCGGAATCGGTGCGGTTGTCAATCAGGGCGTGACATCACTTCGCGGCCGCGGAACACTGGTCGTGGTTGGGCTCGGAGCCCACGACCTCACCGTGAACATGGCCGACATCATGTTGAACGGGAAGACTATTCGAGGATGCGTCGAGGGTGATTCCGACATAGCTACGTTCATTCCCCGGCTTGTCGATCTCTACACCGCCGGACAATTTCCGATCGACCGACTGGTGACGCCCTATGCGTTCGCAGACATCAACAGAGCCGTCACAGATCAGGCAGCTGGAAAAGTAATCAAGCCTGTTCTGTTCTGGTAGGTCACATTTCGGGAGCCGGAGCCTCGCCCTTGCTCTGCGGTTCGTGCTGCTTCAGGTCGCCGCGCATCTTGTCGATTTCTTTGCCACGCTTCTTGTACCTGTAGCCCAGGAACACGATGCCGACGAACAGCGCGACACCGATGATCGCGCCGAGTACCGAGGCGCCGCGGAATCCAGGACCGTCGACGTCGAGGACTCGCTCGCCGGCGTGCGCAGCATTGCTGTTTCCGAGAACGATGCTCAGCGTCAGCAGGTTGGGCAAAGCAAAAATCACACCGAGCACCAAAGCACCGATCTGCATCGGCCGCGCATGTTTCCGTTTCCGCACCTGCCAGATCGCGCGAAAGAAGAGCAGCGGGACCAACGTACACACGAGTCCGAACATCACGCCCCACGCAATGCCGCCACTGAAACTGCCGTCGGCGAGCGACGCAATCCGCTGAGACCACCAGCGTGGGAGGTACGCGGCGAGAATGAAGTAGGTGATGACCAGAACGACGGCCGCCACGCCGATCATGATGGCCTTTTTCGCCCATGGCGGCATGCCCGATGTGGTGGTAGCCGATGGTGCTTGCTGTGTCGTCATGACCAATCCTCGTCTAATCGGCGTACGTGTCGTCACGAATCTATCGGGTTACCGCCCGCAGCATCCCCGTCGAGCACTATTCGAGCCAGCTTCTTCGGCGCAACCAGGGTGTACGAGGTGTAGATCCATTCCTCGAGCTGATCCCAGTACTCTCCCTCGATCCTGCCACTGAGATCGAGAGCAACCCAACCGTGCCGACCCAACCCGTACCCTGCCGCAGTTGCTCGTGATTCGGTCGCGACCACCGCCTCGGCTTCCGGTTTGCTCAGCTTGATCGTGAGCGACGTGGCATCGGCGTTGCAGAACACGAAGTTCTTGCCACGCACTCGAAAGGTGGGATGCCCGTCCCACGCTTCGATGTCGACGCGCTGTGCTTCGGGAAGGCTCAGCGAGATCTCTTCGAGTCGACGCATATTGTCCGCCATGGTGACATTGTGCATGGTCAACTCAGGCCGTCCAGGAAAAGCCTGTCGAAAGCACGCGCGTCGTCGCTAGGCTCGTAACTCGACCGCGTTAGACGTTCACCGATCCTTCGGGAGAGTGATATGCGCACGTTTGTACATGTGGTTCTGCTGATCTGCGGTATCGCCGTGACGGTCGGCTCGTTCATGTCGATATTGGCCGGAGTGAAACCCGCAGATGTCCGTCTCGAAGACTTACGAGATGGCTTTCCAGCCGGCTGGGCTATCGAGCAGATCGCCGATCAGTCCGTACCGTTCTACCGATCCATGATGATTCTTCTTCTCGGGTCCGGCGTGGCGATCTTGATTGCGGCAGTGTTCGGTTCACGCCTCGCGGCGTGGATCGGAGTGATTGTCGGACTAGCCAGTCTTGGCACCTTCTATTACCGCGTCAATGAGCAATTCGACAACATCATCAGGGAAAACTACTCCACGATCCTGACGAATCAGACAGGATTCATTCTGACCGTCGGCGGCCTCGCACTTGCGCTTCTCGTATGTCTGGTCCCCCGAGAAAAAACCCAACGATGACACCTCCGCAACATCCGAGCTACCGACGGTCTCGAACATTCACTAGTGTCTGCATCAACCGGGTGCTGACAAGTAGGACCCCAGAAAAGTAGGGCATCGAATGGCTTCGCTTGACGACCTTCTCTCACAGATCCCGATCGACCAGATCGCGCAGCAACTCGGCGTAGATCAGGCAACCGCGGAAACTGCTGTGAAATCGGCACTTCCCACGCTGGTCAGCGGTCTCGGCGCCAATGCCGACAGCGAGGCCGGCGCGGCGTCGCTCGAAAGCGCGTTGCAGTCGCACGCCAACACCACGATCCTCGACGACGGCATCGACATCAGCAAGGTCGACACCGCTGACGGTCAGAAGATCGTGGCAAACATCTTCGGCAACAACACCGATCAGGTGGCCAGCACGCTGGGTAGCGTCGGCGGCGGAAACGATCTGGTGAAGCAGCTACTCCCGATTCTCGCGCCGATCGTGCTGGCGTACCTCGCCAAGCAGTTCACAGGCGGCGGATCGGCAGCTCAGACGCAGGCTGCCGGGGGCGGCGGCATCGGAGATCTTCTGGGCGGACTTCTCGGCGGCGGAAACTCCAGCGGCGGCATCGGCGGAGCACTCGGCGGTCTCCTCGGCGGCTCCGGTGGCGGCGGCATCGGCGATCTGCTGGGCGGACTCCTCGGCGGCGGCAAGAAGTAGGCGATAACCCCAGTTGCGGCGGCCGAAGTGCCGCCGCAACTGGAATCAGTCAACCCTGGTGGACCGAAACATCCTCAGCGACAATCCCATTGCCACCACAAGCAAACAGGCGACAGAGATGCTGACGCCATTCCAGCCGCCCACCGCAAAGGCTGAACCTGCCAGAACGCCGGCAACGGATGAACCGGCGTAGTAGGCAAACAGGTAGAGCGCCGACGCTTCCGCCCGATGGACTCGGGCAAGTCGGCCGACCCACCCACTGGCTACGGAATGCGCGGCAAAGAACCCTCCGGTGAAGAGCAACATCCCCACCAACGTCAGCGCGAGGTTGTCGGGGACGGTCAACGCGAGACCTAGCGCTGTCACCGATACGGAGCCAAGCAACACCCACCGCTGCCCAACTCTGTCCGCGGCAGCGCCGGCCGCAGTCGATGTCACGGTTCCCGCGAGATAGAACAGAAATACCAGCCCCACCACCGCCTCGGACAGGCCGAAAGGTGCTGCAGCGAGACGAAACCCGAGGAAGTTGTAGACGGAAACAAATGCGCCCATCACAATGAAACCCAGCGCGAAAAGCGTCCGCAGCGCCGAGTTCGCAAGGTGAACGCGCAGATTCGACATTAGCCGTCGCACAGATACCGGTTGTGGCTGGAAGAATTGCGACTCCGGCAGGGTCCTGGTCATGACGATCGCAAAGACCGTCGAGAGCAGTGCGACCGCAAAAAGCGCCCAGTGCCAAGAACTTACGTCGACCACTGCAGCCGGGATCAACCGTCCGATCAATCCGCCGACGGTGGTGCCCGCAACGTAGCGCCCCATCGCTGCGCCTAAATCCTTCGGGTCGATCTCCTCCGCGAGATACGCCATGGCAACCGCCGGAATTCCCGCCAGCGCAGCGCCTTGGAACGCTCGGCCCACCAGCAGAATCTCGATTGTCGGACTCATCGGCAGCAGGAGACCGATCACGCACGACGTGATTGCCGAGAAGATCATGACGCGGGTCCGGCCGAAGCGTGCGGACAATGCACTCGCCGGAATGATCGCCAATGCAACCATGCCAGTGGTCACCGAAACGGACAGGGCCGAAACCGCGGGCGAGACTCCGAAAGAGTGCGAAAACGCAGGCAGTAGTGCCTGAGCCGAGTACATCGACACAAATGTCGTCAAACCCGCTGCAAACAATGCAAGCGTCACCGCGCGGTATCCGGCGGATCCCCGGCGGTACGACGCGATTCCTGCGCCGGCTTCTGTTCCTGCGCTGATTTCTACCGACATGCTCATCGACACGACCTCCGGCAAGAATCTTCCGCGCCCATGACAACAAAAGAAAATGCATTAATTTGCTGTTCTACATACCTCCGAGACATATAGGCTTCCACCTGTGATGTTGTCGGACGATCTCGAGTGGTTTGTCGTGCTGGCTGAAACCCAACAGGTCACGGCGACGGCGGATATCACTCACCTGTCGCAGCCCACGCTCTCTCGCAAACTCGCACGGCTCGAACGATCCGTTGGTGTGCCGCTCTTCGACCGACACGGCCGTCGGCTCACACTCAATCGGTACGGCCGCATCCTCTACGAACATGCAACCAGCGCCCTGAACACACTCCATTCCGCGTTGCGCCAGATCGACGCCCTGGCCGGACCAGACACCGGAACGGTGCGACTCGACTTCCTCCATTCGTTCGGAACTTGGTTGATTCCGCGCATGATTCGGGCATATCGAACCGAACATCCGGGTGTTCGCTTCGAACTCCATCAGGATCGAGCGCAGTTCCTGAGTGATCGCGTGGTCATCGGCGACGCCGATTTGGCACTTGTGTCGCCGCAGCCGGACAACCCTCGACTCGCATGGACTCAGATAGCGCAGCAAAAACTTGCCCTCGCCGTTCCGCTCGGACATCGTTTCGCGGACCTGCCCGAGGTCGATCTGGCCGACGCTGCGGGCGAGCAATTCATCGGAATGCAGCTGGACTTCGGCATGCGGCGAATTCTCGACGAGATGTGTGCCGCGGCCGGATTCACCCCGGATTTCGTCTTCGAGAGCAGTGAGCTGGCAACTGTGGGCGGGTTGGTGTCCGCATCCCTGGGCGTGGCCGTCATGCCGATTCAGGATCCGCCCATCTGGGCAGAGGGAATCGTGTTCGTTCCCCTTGCCGGCGCAACACGCAAGATCGGGCTTGTCTGGACCGAGAATCGGGAATTGTCGAGGCCAGCGCGCGATTTCCGTGATTTTGTCCGCGAAAATATGTGGTCCTGAAACTCACACGTACAGCCAAACCGGCAGGTATGATCTCGGCAACAAGCGAATGGAACGCATCGGACAATTCAGACTGTGTCCATCTTCCGTCCACGTACGCTGGCTACGACTCGGTAACATTCGCGCAGGGGGATCAGTTCATGTCGATCAGGCCAAACCTACGGTACCGTAGGCTGGAGCGAAGTCGGGCATTCACTCAACACGGAGGCAAATAAATGACGAGGATTCTGACGCAGCTCGAACTGCTGACAGAACTGCAGCCGGTTGCCGAAGAGAACGTCAACCGGCACATCTCCATGGCAAAGGAATGGCACCCGCACGACTACGTCCCGTGGGACGAGGGTCGCAACTTCGCAGCCATGGGCGGCGAAGACTGGAGTCTCGAACAATCCCGGCTCGGCGAGGTCGCCCGAGCTGCGATGATTACCAATCTCCTCACCGAGGACAACCTGCCGTCGTACCACCGCGAGATCGCCGAGAATTTCTCGCAGGACGGAGCCTGGGGCACCTGGGTCGGCCGCTGGACCGCCGAGGAGAATCGCCACGGAATCGTGATGCGCGACTACCTGGTTGTCACGCGCGCCGTCGATCCCGTCGAGCTCGAGCGCTACCGCATGGAACACATGATCACCGGCTACAACCCGCCCATCCCGGACGACGGAGCCGGCGTTCTCCACTCTGTCGCGTACGTCACCTTCCAGGAACTCGCGACTCGCGTCAGCCACCGCAACACCGGCAAGGCCTGCAACGAGCCGATCGCCGACAAGATGCTTCAGCGCATCGCCGCCGACGAGAACCTGCACATGATCTTCTACCGCAACATCTGTGCCGCCGCTCTCGATCTTGCACCTGATCAGACACTGAAGTCCGTGTCGAACATCGTGCAGAATTTCCAGATGCCCGGTGCTGGGATGCCCAACTTCCGTCGCAACGGCGTTTTGATGGCCAAGCACGGAATCTACGATCTCCGTCAGCACCTCGACGAGGTCATCTGGCCCGTTCTGCGCAAGTGGAACATCTTCGAGCGCAACGACTTCAGCGCCGAAGGCGAGAACACTCGCGAAGAACTGGCTGCCTTCCTCGAGACACTTGCCGCCCAGGCGACAAAGTTCGAGGAGCAGCGCGATCGCATGCTCGCCCGCGAAGCCGCCAAGCGTGAACAGCAGGCCTCTTAGTTTCACCAGCTATTCTGTGCCCGGTACCGGATTCGGTACCGGGCACTTTCACTTGTCAGAAATATTTGTTCAGAGGTAGTCATGTCTTCCCTTCGTATCGGTTCACTCGAGCTGCACAGCCCCGTGGTCCTCGCGCCCATGGCCGGCGTCACCAATGTCGCTTTCCGCACGCTCTGTCGTGAACTCGAACTCGAACGTGCAGGCAGCACCTCCGGGCTCTACGTGTGTGAGATGGTCACTGCCCGCGCGCTCGTAGAGCGCCAGCCGGCCACCATGCACATGACCACCTTCGGCCCCACCGAGACTCCGCGGTCCCTGCAGCTCTACACCGTCGACCCAGACACGACCTACGCTGCGGCCAAAATGATCGTCGACGAGAACATGGCCGACCACATCGACATGAACTTCGGCTGCCCAGTGCCGAAAGTCACTCGAAAAGGTGGCGGCTCCGCGCTCCCCTACAAGCGTCGACTGTTCGGACAGATCGTCGCAGCTGCCGTTCGCGCCACCGAGGGCACCGACATTCCTGTCACGGTGAAGATGCGCGTCGGTATCGACGCGGACCATCACACGCACCTCGACGCCGGACGCATCGCCGCTGCCGAGGGCGCCGCCGCAATTGCCTTGCACGCGCGCACCGCGTCGCAGCGCTACTCCGGAACGGCGGACTGGAACGAGATCGCCCGCCTGAAGGAACACGTTCCCGACGTTCCGATTCTCGGAAACGGCGACATCTTCGACGCGTCCGACGCCGCCCGCATGATGGACGAGACCGGCTGTGACGGCGTTGTCGTCGGACGCGGATGCCTGGGCCGCCCGTGGCTGTTTGCAGAGCTCAGCGCGGCTCTCAACGGTCAGCCCATCGCGACGCCTCCGACGCTCGGCGAGGTCACCACGATCATCGCCCGCCACGCCCAGCTCCTCGCCGCACACCACGGCGAGATGAAGGGCTTGCGTGAACTCCGCAAGCACGTGTCCTGGTATCTGCGCGGATTCCCGGTCGGGTCGGACCTGCGCGTGTCGATGGCACTGGTCAGCACCCTGACCGAACTCGACGAACTGCTGGCCCAGCTGGACAGCTCCGTTCCATTCCCGAAGGACGCCGAAGGTCCCCGCGGCCGGCAGGGTTCCCCCGGTCAGGTCGCCCTGCCCGAGGGCTGGCTCGACGATCCCGAGGACGATCTGGTGCCGGTCGGAGCGGACATCATGCATTCGGGCGGATAACGCATTGCTGTGAATTCGGGCAATTCGCCAAGTTTCTGAGTGAATAACTCAGGATCCACCAGTAATATGGCTCCAGCTTCGTCAACAGCAGTTGGACGGCGCACGACAAGAGACGCACTGTCCGTATCGGCAGTCAACGACGAGACAGGTTGCATCGGTGGGTGATGATCACGACTCGGGCCCGCCTTCGCCCGAAAGCCGCGCCCCGTGGGAGCGCCCCCTCGCAGATCAGCGATACCGCAATCGTCGTTCGTCTAAACCCGAACCCACTGGCGCGCCACAGTCCGATGCCCCGCCGTCAGAGCGTCGGGGCAGTGAACGCTTCGGCCGATTCGGTCGACGGGATGCACCACCGAGCGACAGCATCTCCGTCGCAGAACTCGTCCAACGAGTCGGCGATACAGCCGGCCAGCGTGTAGTCGAACCGCCGGCCCCGAAAAAGAGCAGCCCGGCAGCGCCACCTGTTGACTCGAGGCCTCCCATCAGGCTCCCCGACAAACCGTTGCCCCCCGAAAAGCCGCTGCCTCCCCCACCGATCGCACCGGCCGCGGCCGAATGGATCAGCAGCGACCCGCCATCCTCCGCTTCTCCGCGTGTCGTCAGCGAAACCGGTGGTAGTCGGCTTGCGCTGAACAAGATTCGACGCCGCCAGCGTATGAAGACGATCAGCCGATCCGCGGTCGCATTTCTTGCCGTGATGTCACTGACCATGACCGGCGTCGTCTGGGGTTACCTTCGCACCACCGAAGGAAAGTTCGAGCAGATCGCTGCGCTCGACACCAACTCCGACGACATCGTCGACGCGGGCGGCCAGCTCGGCGACGAAACCTATCTGATCGTCGGCACCGATACCAGGGCCGGCGCAAGTGGTGAGATCGGCGCCGGCACCGTCGAGGACGCCGAAGGCGCCCGGGCCGACACCGTGATGCTGGTCAACATCCCCGCCGACCGCAGCCGCGTCGTCGCCGTCTCGTTTCCCCGCGACCTCGACGTCGACCGGCCGGTCTGCCAGGGCTGGGACAACAGTTCCGGGACGTACACCAGCGAGTCCTTCCCCGCTGCCTCTGGCGACAAACTCAACGCGACCTACGCCCTGGGTGGCCCGAAGTGTCTGGTCAAGGTCATCCAGAAAATGTCCGGACTCAAGATCGGCCACTTCGTCGGCATGGACTTCGCCGGATTCGAGAGCATGGTCGACACAGTTGGCGGGGTCAACATCTGCACCCCGGTTCCCATCGAAGACGGCATTCTGGGCACTGTCCTCGCAAACAGCGGAAACCAGGTACTCGACGGCCGGACCGCGCTGAACTACGTCCGCGCCAGGCACGTCGAAGCCGAGGGCAACGGCGACTACGGGCGCATCACGCGGCAACAGAAGTTCCTGTCCGCGCTGCTGCGCTCGGCACTGTCCAACAATGTGCTGCTCAATCCCAGCAAGCTCAACGGGTTCATCAACGCATTCACGCAGGACACGTTTGTCGAGAACATCGATACAAAATCCCTGGTCACGCTGGGTCGATCATTGCAGAACGTCGATGCGGGCGCCGTCACCTTCCTGACCGTGCCCACCGACGGCACGAATGACTGGGGCAATGAAATCCCCCGGACCGACGAGATCAAAGCGCTGTTCCAGGCAATCATCGACGACGAGCCGCTTCCGGGCGAAGAGCGTGACACAGATACCGACAAGACATCGACCAGCTCAGCGCCCTCCACCGCCACGACGCCGGTGCCCGAGGCAACACTCGTGTCGGCAATGAGTCCGTACAACATCTACATCGATGTTTCGAACGCGTCAGGCGTTTCCGGTCAGGCCGCGACCGCCGCCGACCAACTTGCAGCGTACGGATTCCAGATCTCCACAATCGGTAATTTCAGCGCAGCGACGGGACTGGCCAATGTCCAGGCCTCGGCGACTGTGGTGCGGTATGCGGCCGGTTACGAAGCCGAGGCCGCCACCGTCGCATCCGCAATTCCCGGAGCCGTACTCGTTCTCACCCCGAGCATGGGCGACATGGTCGAACTTGTCATCGGCAGTGATTTTTCCGGCACAGTCGTAGCGCCGGCAGATCCGGGAACCTCGTTGTCCGCAGAGCCGTCATCGGTGGACACCAGCGTGTCGACGTCACTGCCCTCCGACATAGCCTCAGTCAACGCCGGAGACACAGCCTGCATCTGACGCTGCAGTGATCATCTCCACCTGACGCTGCGGTGTTCATTTCGCACGACGCTGCGGTGATCATTCACCTTGCGTTCACCTGTCGCTTGTGACTTGGTCTTTCACTGCACGTAGGCTCTCACCTCATGCGCGTGGCTTACAACGAACAGATGACCGAGCTTGCAGACTTGCTCGGCGAGATGGCAGGACTGGCAGGCACCGCCATGGAGCGAGCCACCCAGTCACTGCTCCAAGCAGACCTGACCCTGGCCGAGCAGGTGATCGGCGAACACGACCGGATCACCGAACTCAGCACCCTTTGCGAGGAGCGCGCCTTCGCGCTGCTCGCCTTGCAGGCTCCCGTTGCCGGCGATCTCCGCTCCGTCGTCAGCGGAATCCAGATCGTCGCCGACATCGACCGCATGGGCGCCCTTGCCCTGCACGTCGCCAAGATTGCGCGTCGTCGCCATCCCAACCACGTCCTCCCCGAGGTCGTCAACGGCTACTTCGCCGAGATGGGCCGCATCGCCGTCAGTATCGGTGCCGCGGCAAAGGAAGTCCTCGAGACCCGTGATCCCGAGCGTGCAGCCCGTCTGCGCGAAGAGGACGAGGCGATGGACGACCTGCACCGTCACCTGTTCACGGTCCTCATGGATCGCGACTGGAAGTACGGGGTTGCAGCGGCAGTCGACATCACGTTGCTCGGTCGCTTCTACGAGCGCTTTGCAGACCACGCTGTCGAGGTCGGACGCCGAGTGATCTTCCTCGTTACCGGCAAGCTGCCCGAAGAGCCTGAATCCACCGAAAAGGTCGACAAACTGACCGCCTACCCGGATCTGTAACCATTCCCCGTCACGAGCAGAAGGCGGCCGCGCATGTGCGTGGCCGCCTTTCTGTTGTGTCCCTCCTTCAGTTAGAACCCAGCCATTCGTCCAACGTCGGCCCGGCGCTGACCGAGTCCGCTCCCGGGAGGAGCGCACCGCTGCGCATTGCCTTACCGGCTCCTGGCATAGACACCGGGATCAACAACTTCCGTGTGCCTCGACGACGCAGAATCTTCCTCGTCATCTCCGGGATCTCGAGGACTTCCGGGCCGGCGAGATCAGCAGCGCGACCCGACGGCCCCTTCTCCGCTGCCTGCACCAACGCCTTCGCAACGGTCTTGGCAGCGACGGGCTTCGATCTCATTCGCGGTACGAGGGCCAACGGGCCGAAACCCATGAGCGACACCGTCTTCTCGCCGAACTCGAACCACTGCGTGGATCGCAGAATCGTGAACGGGATGCCCGACGCGCTGACTGCGCGTTCCTGCGCAGCCTTACCCTGGTAGTACCCGAATGCCTTCAATCGCGGATCGTCACAGTTGACGATCGAGAGCACAACATGGTGCTTCACTCCTGCCGCATTCTCTGCTGCGGCAATGTTCTGCGCCGCGGCCTCGAAGAATGCGACGGCCTTCTTTGCACTGTTGGTGACGTGGTCACTGACATCGACAACCGCGTCGACACCCGAGAGAGCTCCGGCCAGCCCAGCACCAGTGCTGATATCGACGCCGGTCGAGCGGGCCGCGATCACCACGTCGTGGCCTGCCGCCTCGGCTTCCGCGACTACGAGCTTGCCCATCAAACCTGTCCCACCGAGCACTGCTATCCGCATGATGTCTCCTCGACGTTCGCCTCTCCTCATCTTGGACGACAACGGCCTCCAGGTGTGAGAGTGTCGCGGGGAGTCTTACGTCACGGCGTGTGGATCGCGTCCTCGATCTCGCGGCGCAGTGCGGCTTTGTCGGAGGCATCCATCCACGATCCGTCCACAGCCGCCACAGCTGCCTGTATCGCTTGTGCGCGGGTCCACCCGAGCGTCTTCCCGACAAGCACATACTCGTTTCCGATTCCGGTACCGAACATCGGCGGATCGTCGGAATTGATCGAGACGGGAAGTCCAGCACGCAGC
The DNA here is from genome assembly GCF_002300185.1 of Rhodococcus sp. ACPA4. NCBI lineage: Bacteria > Bacillati > Actinomycetota > Actinomycetes > Mycobacteriales > Nocardiaceae > Rhodococcus > Rhodococcus sp. ACPA4. The sequence continues at coordinate 556,722 of NZ_NSDY01000002.1, read as the reverse complement.
ATCGCCGCGATCGGTAGCGAGTGCTGTGGCAATCCTGGATGGAACCAGGCACACGACGACCAGCATCCGGCAAAGTGGGTCCCAGCGTCCCGAACGAATTCCACGGCAACGGGATCCGACATGACCGCGTATCCGTGGTCGATCCTCTCGCACCCGAGTAATTCGATCGAGTCGATCACCTGATCTCTTTGATCGATCTCGCCCGCGTGTGCGGTTCGCCGAAGGCCGGCGTTAGCGGCAACCTGGAAGGCATCCACAAAAAGCTCCGGTGGGCCAAGCGCGTCATTGTGGTCGAGACCGATTCCGAGAACTTCATCGCGCCGGTACTCGATCACGGCCTCGACGAGCTCTCGGGCCATGGACGGCGACTGTTCACGGTTGATCGCCGGAATGACTCGGCCAACCACCCCGAAATCCTCTTCGGCGCAGCGCAATCCATCTATTATCCCCTCGAGCATCTCCGGATAGGGCACATGATGGTTGGTCGGGTTGATAAACAGTTCGCGATATCTCAGATTGCCGGTCCTCACTCCCTCTTCCTGTGCCGCATAGGCAATTTCGGCGAAATCCCGGGCAGTTACCATCGACGCGCAGACTGCGCGATAGACCGTCAGGAACTCCGGCAGGTCGGCAAAGGTGTAAAGAAGTTCGGGATCGTATGTAGGAAGTCTGATCCCGTTTTTGCGCGCCAACGCAATTGCGGTGGTTGCCGGCACCGCACCTTCGAGGTGGCAATGCAGTTCGACCTTCGGGATCGAGCGCAGGAAGTCGGCGTCTGCACGCATGTCTCAGCCCACTGCTTGACGAAGTCTGGAGGCGTCCTCGGCCGCATCCTGATTCAACTGCAGCCCACGTGATCCCGCCAACTTCTGCGACAGGTGGTCGGCCACCGTGATCGGCTCGTAGCGCACCGGCGACAACACGTCAGCACATCCGGGGAGTACGGATATCACGGCGTCGAAGTTTCCGTCGTGGAAGTACGCCGCCGACCGCCTCCGGTACATCTGTCCATTCTCGTCGATCGGGGCGAGAACTCGATGCATAGTGGACGTCCATCGATTGTTGGTCCATCGAGCCAGAAGGTCACCGAGATTGATCAACAAAGCTCCGGGCGCAGGAATGACGTCGTGCCATTCACCTTGCTGATCGAGGATCTGCAGACCTCGCACCGCATCCGCCCACAGAATTGTCAGGATCCCGTAGTCGGTGTGGGCACCCATGCCCAGTTGCCCCGGTTCGACGGTCATGTCGCCTCGCGGGAGTTGGTAATTGTTCATCCGGAAGATGTCCATCGAATGCGATTGAGAGTCGGCGAAGTAATCCTCGTCCAACCCGAGCGCAACAGCGAACACTCGCGTCATGGTGACTGCCAGATCGCCTGCAGCTGCGAACCATTCACTCATGCCCCGCCGAATGCGCCCCGTCGCGTCGTCGGGCCAGATATTATCGGGGTAATGCTCCGACGGAAGTTGCACGGCGGGAAAGTCACTCACCTGGGTACCGATGTTGAACGCCTCGAAAAGATCATCTGGTGAACACACTCCCAGGCTGTAGCTGAGGCGCTCCGTTTCGCGCGCGGTGTAACCGCGGTTCACAGATCTGTCGGCGGACGTGCATGCAATTTTTCGAGATTCCGGCAACGCGAAGAAATCGTCCATCGCGTCGATCAATCGCTGCAGCGTGCTGTCAGGAATTCCGTGGCCGACGATCTGCATGAACCCGACGTCGCACGCAGCCCGGTCGACAGCTTCTGCGACCTGTCGCCTCGATTGTGTTGTGCCAGACGGGAATGCCGAGATGTCGATCAGCGGCACCTCGAGCGCTCCGTCAACGGATCGTGCTGTATTCACAGTGGGCTCCTCAGTTCGGAAGAATCAGGGAATCGCACACGCCGGAGTCGGCCTACGAATACCGAGACGATAACTCACACTTATGTGGTCTGCAATCTGGGCTCGCGATCACTTCACCGGCCGCGAGACCATGAGAACCAATTCGACAGGGTGGTCGTCAGTCAACAGCCACCGATGGCGGACCGCCCCCTGATGGTGGATCAGATCCCGTGCACCGAGTCGCCAAACTCCGACTCCGTCGAGTTCCACGTCGAGAGTTCCCGCAACGAGGTAGAGCGCCATCTCCCCTTCCGATTCAAACCACTCCTCAAGGTACTGACCTGGTTTGATGCGATACTCGATCACCTCGAGCGCTCGATCGGACTGAGACATGACAATCCGGCCGACAGCGGCACCCTCCTGCTCGGCGACGGGCAGATACTGCCCTTCGTCGGCCCGGACAACCGTCACCGGTTCGACTGGCAATGTCGGGAGCAGATCACCGGGAACGACACCTAACGCCGCAGCAAGCCGATACACCGTCGACATCGACGGAGCACTGACTCCACGTTCGACCTGACTCAGAAAAGGTTGGCTCACACCGGTTTCGAGAGCCAGCTCGCGCATGGAGAGGCCGGCCTTGTCCCGAAGAGCACGAATTGTTTTGCCGACCAAGAGATTAAGTCGGCCGTCAGCATGTGGATCCGTTAACACTTTGCTTACACAACCTTCGCATTCGGAAACATAGACACTCTATCTTGATTGCCGTCACTTATAACTTGATCGCTCTTGGCACCACCCAGCCCTCACCACTACCCAGTCGCAGCGAGGAGCTTTCCCTTGAGTATCCACCCATCTGTTGCACCAAGCTCGCCGGATATCGGCGGCGGCGTCGGACCCCCTGACGCAGCACCAGCACGGCCCCTCATCGAACAACATGGCATCGACCACATTCCCGAGTCCGAGCGCCACGGTTCGATCCGAGATCTCGCTTTCACCTGGTCCGGTTGCATCCTCAACGTCACGACGTTGACCTATGGCTCACTGCTAGTCGCGTTCGGGTTGAATCTGTGGCAGGCGATCGCCGCAATTCTGATCGGAAACATCACGTGGCTGATCGCGGGATATCTCAGCTTGCCGGGGCCCGCAACCGGAATGACCGCCTTCATGGGAAGCCGAGCCGCCTTCGGGCGCACGGGAAACAGATTCCCCGCAGTATTCAACTGGATCATGCAAGTCGGCTACGAGACCGTGAATCTCAGTTTGATGGTCCTGGCTGCCACAGTTCTCCTCGACAAGATGGGCATCCACACCAGCACAACTACCAAGATCTCTCTCCTGGTCGGACTCTCGCTCCTGCAGAGTCTCCTCCCGATCTTCGGCTATCACGCCATTACCAAGGCCCTCCGGATGCTAGTCATCCCGTTTGTCATCCTGTTTGCGGTGATGGCAGTGCTCACCGTCGGCGGACTGGATGACGCCGCCCCGATCGAGCCTGGCAGCTGGCAGCTGTTCTTGGCCGGTGTTGCGCTGTCTGCGTCCACGGCCGGTCTCGGCTGGACAGGCAACGCCGCCGACTACTCGCGGTACCTTCCTACCGCGATACCCAAGAAGCGCCTCGTTGTCGGTGTTGCTCTCGGCGGTGGGATCCCACAAATCGCCTTGATGATTCTCGGCGCCGCAGTAGCAACGTTGATCCCGTCTGCAAGTGATCCGATCACCGGGCTCCCCGAAGCGTTTGCATCCTGGTTTCTCGTGCCCTACCTCATTGCCGTGCTGCTGCAGATGCTTGCCGTCAACGCTTTCGATCTATACTCGTCCGGAGTAACCTTGCAGGCCATCGGAATTCGGGTGGAACGCTGGCATGCGATCGCCATCGATGCTGTGATCTCGGCACTTCTTGCATCAGCAATTGTCTTCTCCGACTCCTTCAACACCCTCGTCACGGCCTTCCTCCTCTTCATGATCGTGTGGTTCGCGCCGTGGGCGGCGATCTACAGTGTCGATTTCTTCCTCCGCCGCGGACGCTACGACCTCGACTCGCTGTCCGGCAGCAGCGGCGGACTCTACGTTCGGCCCCACGGCATCCACCGACCCGCCGTGATCGCCCAACTCGCCGGCATGGTTGCAGCTGCGCTGTGCATCGACACGAGCATCTTCACCGGCCCGATCGCCTTGGCACTCGGTCATGCAGATCTCAGCGTCCCCGCCGGCCTTCTCGTCGGCGGAATCATCTACTACGTGCTCGCCCGTCACACAATTGCACTCGAAAGCTCCCAACAGACAAGGATTTCAGCATGAGCACTCGACTTCCACTCCTCGACCTCACGCCCTGGTACGACGGCAACTCGGAACAGATCGACGCCCTTCTCGCGGAAGTCGACCGATGCCTGCGCGAATCCGGATTCCTGCTCATCACCGGACACCGCGTTCCACCCGAACTTCGATCAGCAACGCGGGAAGCCGCGCGGGAGTTCTTTCACTCCGGCGACACGGTGAAGGAATCCGTTGCGGCAGCATCATATCGAGGATGGGTTCGCAACGGCGACGAGGCCACTGGACTGGCCTCGGGAGAAGATGTCCATCCGGATGTCAAGGAGAGTTACAACATCGGCCGCCACCCCGCAGGCCCGCACGCCCATCTACCGAACAATCTGTGGCCATCGGATCCCTCGTTTCGCACAGCCATGGAAACCTACTATGCCGAGGTCCTCCGACTGGGCGACGATCTTCTGCAGCTGTTCTCACGAACACTCGGACTTCCCGAGAACTACCTCGGCGACATGGCGACCGAACCGCCGAGTCAACTGACCTTGAACTGGTACCCGGCAATCGATCGAATCGGAACACCGGACCCATCGCGTTTTCGGATCGGACCGCATACCGACTACGGCTGCGTGACGATTCTCGATCGCGAACCGGGACGAGCCGGTCTGCAGATCTGCACGCTCGAAGGCGAGTGGGTGGACGCGCCGGTGTACCCCGACGCCTACACGATCAACATCGGCGACCTTCTTGCCCGCTTGACCGGTGACCGGTGGCGCTCCACCCGACACCGCGTACTGCCGCCGGATCCGTCCTCTCCCAGTGAGGAGCTCATCTCCTTGGCGTTCTTCCACGAGTTCGACGATCACGCCGAGATCCAAACACTTGCCAAACCCTACGGAGGGGGAACCGATTATGAGCTTGTCAACGCCGGAGCGTACGTCCAGGAAAAGCTCGACTCCGTCATCCTCGCCTGACACAGCCCTCCAGGTATCGATACTCCATCGTGGACATCTCATACATATCAGCGGATCGCCGAACATCCGCGACGCGGCGGCGCATCTCATGTCCATCGAGGATGGTGTACTCGCAGTCAATGACGCGGGTGTGATCGTCTATTCCGGCTGCTATCAGGATCTTCCGCTGATTGCAGGTAGTCCGCAGGTCCTCGATCATCGTCCGGCGTTCCTGATCCCGGGCTTCGTCGACACTCATATCCATTTCCCACAGACATTTGCCGTCGACTCGTACGGTGGCGGTGAACTGCTGGAATGGCTCGATAATTGCATCTTTCCCGCCGAAACCCGTCTGCAGGACGAGCAATGTGCACACACTGTGGCAGCAGCCTTCTGCCGCAGACGAATTGCCGTCGGCACAACGACAGCCATGGTCTTCGGGTCCCCGTTTCCCGCGGCGCAGGATGCTCTGTTCGAGGAGTCCGTTCGGACCGGACTCCGGACTGTCAGCGGCAGAGGAATACAGACCGTGGGGCCGCCAAGTGCACGCGGCCTCATCACTACCGAGAAGGCAGCGCTGGAGTTGACCAGCGCCGAGATAGATCGGTGGCATGGCGACCAACTCACTCAGGTTGCCGTCGTCCCCCGGTTCGCGCTCTCGGTCACTCCTCGTACCCTCGCCGCACTCGGTGAATTGTACGAGGAGGTTCGCGGTCGTGGGGTCTACTTCCACAGCCACCTCAGCGAGAACAACCGACCGGGCACCGGCGAAGTCGCCATGACACTGGCCACTTTTGGTGTCGAACAGTATCTCGACACCTACGACGGCCGGTTCCTTCCGGGTTCTGCGGTCGGTGGCAGGAGTCTGTTGGGAAGACGCAGCATCCTCGCGCACGCGGTGCACTGCACCGATCGTGAGTTGGACCGACTTGCAGAAACTTCCACGTCGATTTCGCATTGCCCGACGTCTCAGCAGTTTCTTGGTTCAGGCACCATGCCGTGGCGCCGGACCGTCGAGCATGGCGTCACCATTTCGCTGGGTAGCGATATCGGAGCGGGCGACGAATGGCTGATGTCACGAGTTGCAAACGACTGCTTCAAGGTTCACCAGTCCGAACCCGGCACTGCGAGCGTCTCGATCCATCCTGCCGAACTGTTGTTCACGGCAACACTTGCCGGTGCCCGCGCCCTCGACATGGAGAAACTTATCGGCAATCTCGACGCAGGCAAGGACGCCGATTTCCTGGTGATCGACCCTCGTCGTCATCCACCGCTCGACGAGCGACTACGCCACGGACACAACGCAGACGAACCGGAGACAGCAACGGCCCAGATCCTGTTTGCCCTGATGATGGGGCTTCGGGAATCCGCGATCACTGAGGTTTACGTGAAGGGGCGAAATCTGAACGATCAATTGGGCTAGTTCTCCGTGAACCGACTCGCCACGCGTGCACGCCAATCCGAGCTGATGTGGTCCAAGGCCGCAGACACCTCATGCGCCTGGTCTGCAACAGCCCGGGCCAGCATGCCCGGACCGGCCAGGGGGCTCACATGCCCCTCGGCCGCGTCCGAGGTCTTCATCCCCAGCAACATGGTGGTGCCGATAACCCGATGTCCTCCCAGAACACCGGGACGGGAACGATCGGGAACACTTCGCAAGTCCAGAGTCTCCACCAGAAGCGGTGTCCCGTCGACGGTGATGCGCTGATCCGAACGCAGTGCACCACCGATCTCACCGGTACGGCCGAACACCACCATCTCGTCGAGCAGAGCAACCGCGTCGGACTGCAGCGAAATGTCAATTCGCCGAGCGACATCCGCGCCGCCGGCTACCACGAAGGGCGCCGCTCGCCATACCAAAGCGCCGCCGGCACCCACCGTCGCCGAAGCCGTCCACGATGCGTGACCGCCGCGGGCGTTGTACGCCACGGTGCCGGACGGCTCGAGCACCTCGAGGAACGCTCCCGGCGCCACGTCGAACTCGATGCGTAGGTCGTCGCCGGCCAACAGTGTCGCGCTGTGTCCTACCAGGGCAACGCGCACGTGCAACCCGTGAGCACTCACCAGGCGTGGCGCCAGGAAATCCCCGGAGATCAACTCTTTGGCAACAGCGGTGCCGCCCACTCGCTCAACGACGACCCGCGTAGCTCCCGCAGTCATCAGTGAGCGTGAGAGTGACTGTGCCCGTGACCGTGTCCGTGGTCGTGGTCTTCTTCATCGGCGTGGAAGTGCGGTGCCATCGGTCCCGGGTCCTGGGGCACATGATTGCCCTCGCGGTGAGCGGCGATGACCTTGCGCAGCCACGCGCTGAGCTGATCGATCGTGGCGTGGTCCTTCTGGCTGAGCGCGAGGACGGGCAGTCCGTCGCGTGCTGCTGTTGCATCGGCAACCATTTGAACGGCATCGACGTCGACATACGGAGCCAGGTCGATCTTGTTGACCACCAACAGATCTGCGCGCTCGATTCCGGGTCCACCCTTACGCGCGACATCGCCGCCGCCGGCAACATCGATGCAGAAGATCTGCGCATCGACGAGTGCGGGACTGAACGTCGCAGTGAGGTTGTCGCCGCCGCTCTCCACGATCACCATGTCGAGGGGATGAAATTCGCGCTCGAGGTCTTCCACCGCAATCAGATTGGGTGTCACGTCGTCACGGATCGCCGTGTGCGGGCACGCCCCGGTCTCGACTGCGACGATGCGCTCGATCGGCAGGACGTTTGCGGCGCGCAACAGTCGCGCGTCCTCATCGGTGTAGATGTCGTTGGTGACAACCGCGATCTCGAACTCCGACGCGAGCTCGCGGCAGATGGTGGCGATCAGGGTGCTTTTGCCAGTGCCGACCGGGCCGGCAACACCGAGCCTCAAACCTCTTGCGGCAGTTGCGGTATCGGTGGTTGTGTTCAGATTGTCAAGCACGGAAAATCCTCCTGGATCGAGCGTGGTGTTCGAGTGACCATTGTTCGACCAACGGTCCTGTTGTTGCAGGTATAGCCGAGGCACTCTCGACCGCGACGGCTGCCGCGGCGACGGTCTCGATGGTCGGGGCTGCCCGCAGCAGCCATTCGACCGGTTCTGCCGGATCTACCGGCAGTAGTTTCAGTGCCGCCGACGCGACGGTTTGCGCGTCGTCGTACAGGCATGATCGCGCCGCCGCCAGATCGTCCATGCCGGAGACGGCGGTGAACACTCCCAATGCCAACGGCCGCATCGGATGTCCCGGTAGCGCCATGAGGAGTTGCACCGCGGGGTGCCCCGGCCACAACCGCGACGCCAACCTGGCCAGCCCACGTCCGAGCTGGATGGACGCCTCACGCAGCGGCGCGCTGGGCGTGCGAGCGAGCAGTTCGTTCGAGATGGCCTCGAGTTCGCCTGCACTACCCTCACTTACGGCCCAGCGCCGCGTAATCACCGTTGCAGCGGCTTCGACCAGTCCGACCGTCTCGAGTCGACCTCGAATGAAATCCGGAACCTGACTTTGGTGCAGGCCGGCCGCCAATGCCGGTTCCAGCCCGGACGAGTGCGCGTGCCCACCGGTAGGCAGACGCCCGTCTGCCAGGAGCATCGACGCTATCTCGGCGGACATCATCTCAACTCGCACCGGGCATCAGAACAGCATGTAGCGCTGAGCCATCGGCACTACATCGACGGGATTGGGTTGGATCAGATCACCGTCGACCTTGATGGCAAAGGTCTCCGGATCGACGTCGATGGACGGAAGTGCCGTGTTGTTCGGCATGTCGGCTTTGGTGAGATGACGCGTCGGGCGGATCGCGGTGAGCGTGCGAGTGAGCCCGAGTCGGCCTGCCAGCCCGTCCTCGATTGCCATCGGCGAGACGAAGGTCGTGGACAGGTGTGGAGCCGAACCCGGTGCGGACGCCATCGCGGGGCGCACGAACACCGGCTGAGGCGTCGGAATCGCGGCATTGGGATCTCCCAGCGGCGCAGCGACTATCGCGCCACCCTTGATGACCGCGGACGGACGCACCCCGAAGAACGCGGGATCCCACAGGACCAGGTCGGCCATTTTTCCGGCCTCGACCGAGCCGATTTCGTGATCGATACCGTGCGCCACTGCGGGGCAGATCGTGTACTTCGCGACGTATCGACGGGCACGCTCGTTGTCGGCGGGCATCGACGAGCCCAGCTTGCCGTGCTGCGCCTTCATCACGTGCGCTACCTGCCACGTTCGCAGAGTCACCTCACCGATCCGGCCCATGGCCTGAGCGTCGGACGACGTGATGGAGATTGCGCCGATATCGTGCAGGAAATCCTCTGCCGCAATGGTTGTCGGGCGGATACGAGACTCTGCGAACGCAAGATCCTCCGGCACCCGGGGGTTGAGCGCGTGGCACACGATGAGCATGTCGAGATGCTCGGCAACCGTGTTGACGGTGTGCGGCAACGTCGGATTGGTCGATGCCGGAAGAACATTCGCTTCACCGGCCGTCACGATAATGTCGGGAGCATGCCCACCGCCTGCGCCTTCAGCGTGGAATACGTGAATGCCTCGACCGGCAATAGCATCCAAAGTGTGCTGCACGTAGCCGGTTTCGTTGAGGCTGTCGGCATGCAGTGCGACCTGGAGACCGAATTCGTCGGCAGCGCGCAAGGCTGCGTCGATCGCGGCGGGGGTGGAACCCCAGTCCTCGTGCACCTTGAATCCACCGGCCCCGGCGAGCGCTTCCTGACGAAGCGCCTCGTGGCTGACGGTGCTGCCCTTGCCCAGGAGCAGCACGTTGAGCGGAATGTGGTCGAGCGCGCGGTGCATCATCCTGAGCGACCACGCACCGGGGGTGACCGTCGTGGCCTTGGTGGCCTCGGTCGGTCCGGTGCCACCGCCGGCAATTGTTGTCGTGCCGGTGGCGAGCGCTTCCAGCATCTCGATCTCACTGAGAATATGAACGTGCGTATCGATCGCCCCGGCGGTGAGAATCCTTCCCTCCCCGGCGATCACGTCGGTGCTGGGCCCGATGAGCAGCTTGGGATGCACGCCGTTCATGATGTCGGGGTTACCCGACTTCCCGATCGCCACGATGCGGCCGTCACGAATTCCGACGTCTGCCCGGACAATTCCCCAGTGATCGAGAATCACCGCATTGGTGATGACCACGTCGAGTGCGCCCTGATCCCGGGTGGTTGTGCCCTGCCCCATGGATTCACGGATGCTCTTGCCACCGCCGAACACCATTTCGTCGCCGGTTGCGGTGTAGTCATGTTCGATCTCGATCCAGATGTCGGTATCTGCCAACCGGATCTGGTCGCCCGCGGTGGGGCCGAACAGCGACGCGTATCCACGCCGATCCATCGTGCTCACTACGCGGTCACCTCGTCTGTGTCGTCACTCTGCGCTGCGTCGTCTGTCGCCACTGCGCCATCCGTGGCCGCGATGTCACTGATGCGAACATTCACCGACGACGCCCGAAGCGGTTCCTCCACCTCGACGCCCGGTGTCCCGAACGGCAACACCGGTTTGGGTTCGCGCGCATGGGTGGGCAGTTGGTCGCCGGATCCGATCTGCAGGCCGGGAACTCGCTTGAGTCCACCGAGTTCGATCAGCGTCACCGTGCGAGAGACTCCGGGCTCGAAACGCACCGAGGTCCCGGACGGAATATCGAGCCGAAACCCGTCGGCCGCTTTGCGATCGAATGTCAGCGCCGGGTTGGCCGCCGGAAGGTGCAGATGCGATCCGATCTGGATAGGTCGATCGCCGTCGTTGACGACAACAAGCGTGATCCTGTGAGCATCTGCGCCGAACTCGAGCGGTTCGGAAGACACCCGCACTTCGCCGGGAATCATCGGATGGGCTCCGTCACGGTGACCAGCTTGCGACCATCCGGAAAAGTGGCCTCCACCTGGATATTTGCAATCATCTCGGGTACCCCTTCCATGACGTCGTCGCGCGTGAGCACCTGGCGACCGGCGTTCATCAGTTCCGCAACCGTCATACCGTCACGCGCCCGCTCGAGAATCCAACACGAGATCAGCGCCATCGCTTCGGGGTAATTCAGAAGTACCCCGCGCTCGCGTCGATCGCGAGCGACCATGCCCGCAACGCTCAACAGCAGCTTTTCGGTATCTGAAGGGGTGAGGTGCACTGACTAGCCCTTCCGGTTGTGGAACGAAAAATGATCTGGCACTGTGCTGACGACGCAGATTCGACAGCACACTGTTGGGCGAGATTAGCATTGCCCGAAGCGTCGCCAGTATCTACGAGATTCACACTGTCGGCCACTCCGCCGCCCGATGGACGCACTTGCGCTGCTCATCGAATTATTCGCGCGCCCAACGATGCTCAGCGCTGCGGGCCGAAGTGGGAACTATCACCACCACCAAAAAGTTTCACCCCCGTCTCCTGTTGGAAACGGGGGTGAAACATGGTCGTGCAGTGTTTATCCCGAAGCGGTTTATCCGAAGCGGCCCGAGATGTAGTCCTCAGTGGCCTTCTGCGTCGGGTTGGAGAAGATCTTCTCGGTGTCGTCGATCTCGACGAGCTGACCCGGCTTGCCGGTTGCCTCTAGGTTGAAGAACGCGGTCTGATCACTCACGCGAGCAGCTTGCTGCATGTTGTGCGTGACGATGACGATGGTGAAGTCCTTCTTGAGTTCGGTGATCAAGTCTTCGATCGCCAAAGTCGAGATGGGGTCGAGAGCCGAGCACGGCTCGTCCATGAGCAGGACGTCGGGCGAGACCGCGATGGCCCGCGCGATGCACAGACGCTGCTGCTGGCCGCCTGAGAGTCCTCCACCGGGCTTGTCGAGGCGATCCTTGACCTCGTTCCACAGGTTGGCTCCGCGCAGGGACCGCTCGGCAACCTCGTCGAGGCGCTTCTTGTTGCGCTCACCCTGCAACTTCAACCCGGCGACGACGTTGTCCTTGATGGACATGGTCGGGAACGGGTTGGGTCGCTGGAACACCATGCCGATGGTCTTGCGAACGCCGACCGGATCGACGTTGGAGCCGTAGATGTCCTCACCGTCGAGCAACACGGAACCTTCGACGCGCGCACCGGGAATGACCTCGTGCATGCGATTGAGGGACCGGAGCACGGTCGACTTACCGCAACCGGACGGACCGATGAACGCGGTGACGCTCCGAGGTGGGACGGAGAGGCCGACATCGGCAACGGCGTGGAACTTGCCGTAGTAGATGTTGACGTCCTTGAGATCCAGACGCTTGGCCATTACCGGCTCCCTACTGAGTTGTTAATGCTGTCGAGTACAAACATGTTCTGTGGCCGCGTCACTTGCTGCGGACCTGTGAGAAGTGACCGATCAGCTTGGCGACGATGTTGAGAATCGCGATCAGCAGGATCAAAGTCAGGGCGGCACCCCAGATGCGGTTGGTGCCGGCGTCGGTCGGGTTGTTCATCTCGGCGACCATAAGCGAAGGCAGCGTGCCCATTTCGCCGTTGAACAGGTCGAAGTTGATGAACGGTGCATAGCCGACGAGGATCAGCAGCGGCGCGGTCTCACCGAGTACGCGGGCCAGGGCCAGCATCACGCCCGTGATGATGCCGGGAAGTGCCGTCGGCAGAACGATTTTCGAGATGGTCTTCCACTTGGGAACACCGAGTGCGTACGACGCCTCACGCAGGTCCATGGGGACGATGCGAAGCATTTCCTCCGTGGATCGGATGACGACCGGGACCATCAGCAGCACCAGCGCGAGCGAGACGGCAAATGCCGACTTGGGGAATCCGAACGTCGCGATCCACAGTGCGTAGATGAACAGCGCGGCCACGATGGACGGAACACCGCTGAGGATGTCGACCATGAAGGTCGTGAGCTTGCCGAGCTTGGACTTACGGTCCGCGTACTCCACCAGGTAGATGGCAACAAAGATTCCGAGCGGGATCGAGAAGACCGCGCACACAACGCCTTGCATCAAGGTGCCGACCAGTGCGTGATAGACACCGCCACCGGACGCCGACGCTGTCAGGCCGCTCATCGAGTTCGTGAACCAGGTCGCAGACGTCAACGCGGGCAGGCCCTTTGCGATCACCGTGTAGAGCACCCAGACCAACGGAATGAGGGCAACCAGAACGGCGAGGCTGACCAGGATCGTCGCAGTGACGTCCGTGGCCCGACGCTTTGCTCCGACGCCTTGGAAGGTGGGCGCCTTGACCGGGCGGTCCAGAGTGGTGCTCATGGGTCAGTCCTTCTTTCCGGCGATCACGGCGCGGGCAGCAGCGTTGACCACGAAGGTCAGGACGAACAGCACCAGACCGGCTGCGATGTACGCACCCGCTTGGATGTCGTTGTTGAACTCCGCGTAACCGAGGGCAATCTTGGAGGCGATGGTCGATCCGCCGTCGAACAGAGACCAGCCGAATGCCTGCGAGGTGGTGCGCAGGATCAGGTACAGGGCCATGGTCTCACCGAGTGCGCGGCCGAGACCGAGCATCGATCCGCTGATGTAGCCGGACTTACCGAACGGAATGACGGTGGTGCGCACAACTTCCCAACGGGTCGCACCGAGCGCGAGTGCGGCTTCGATCTGCGAGCGCGGGGTCTGGATGAACACCTCGCGGGTCACCGCGGTGATGACGGGAAGAATCATGACGGCCAGCACGATGCCGGCGGTGAAGATGGTGCCGCCGCCGGTGATGGAACCGCTGCCGTCGGCGAAGAGGGGGAACCAGCCGAGAGTGTCGTTGAGCCACACGGCAACCGGAGTGATCGCCGGAGCGAACACGAGCAGGCCCCAGAGTCCGTAGACGATGGACGGGACTGCCGCGAGCAGGTCGATCGTGTAGGACAGCGGACGCGTGAGCCACTTAGGCGAGTACGACGTCAGGAAGATCGCGATACCGAGCGCGATCGGCATCGCCAGCACCAGAGCGAACAGCGACACCAGGACCGTGACCTGGAAGAGGTCGAGAACACCGAACGCCATCGCGTTGATGTCCTGCGTGACCCATTCACGGCTGGTCAGGAAGTTGACCTGGTTGCGGCTCAACGCAGGGACGGCGCGCCAGATCAGGAAGGCACCGATCGCCGCGATGACAACGGTGATGAAGATGGCCGAACCCGAAGCCAGCGAACTGAAGATGCGGTCACCCGGTCGGGTCACGGTCTTGCTGCTACCGCCGGCCGGACCGTCGTCCTTCGGTGGCTGCTCGACTTCTGAAGCCTTGATGGAAGTAATCGTGTCCTCCGTGATGCCGTTCGGACCGCCCACCCCGGCTCCGCTGGTTGCGGAGCCGGAGGAACGAGATGCTGATGTGATGGGCGCGTCGCTCATGTGCGCTCACATTCCTTCACGTTTGAATGTAGATCCATGGGCTTGTCCGTACGAGTCCGCGGTCGAATCAGCCGATGGCTGAGATCGACGCGTTCAGACGGTCCTGCACGTTTGCCGGCAGCGGGACGTAACCCTGCTCGGCAAGGTTGGCCTGTCCCTCGTTCGCGGCACTCGTCAGGAACGACTTCACAGCGGCAGACGTATCGGCGTCGTAGCCCTTGGAGCAGACGATGGAGTACGTCGCGAGAACCAGCGGGTAGGCGCCGGCTTCGTTGGTCTTGAAGATCGACGCGAGGTCGAGCGTCAGGTCGCCGGTTGCGTCCGACTTGAACTTCGCGCCGGAGATCGACGCGGCAGCAGTGTCATTGGTCAGTGCAACAGCTTCGGTGCCCGTGTTGATCTCGGCCATCGACAGCTTGTTCTGATCGGCAAACGACTTCTCGACGTAGGTGATGGAGCCCGGTGCCGTCGAAACTGCCTGAGCGACTCCGGCCGAACCCTTGGCGCCCTCACCGACGCCACCGGTGAAGTCAGAACCGGCACCCGAGGTCCATGCACCGTTCGATGCTGCCTCGAGGTACTTCTGGAAGTTGTCCGTGGTTCCCGAGGAATCGGAGCGGATCACGGGCGTGACCTTCAGATCGGGAAGCTTCGCGTCCGGATTGAGGGCAGCGATGGCCGGATCGTTCCAGTTGGTGATGCCGCCGTTGAAGATCTTGGCAAGAACCTCGGCATTGAGCACGAGGTTGTCGACGCCGTCGAGGTTGAAGGCCACCGCGATCGGACCGAAAACGAGGGGAAGGTTCCAGGCTTCGCCGCCGACGCAACGCTCCTTGGCCTTGTCCGCCTGCTCGTCCTTGATCGCCGAGTCGGAGCCGGCGAAGTCGATCTGGCCGGCGATGAACTGGGTGCGGCCGTCACCCGAACCACTGGGGTTGTAAGCAACGTTGACCGTCTTGCCCTTTTCCTGGCAGACAGCGATGTACGTGGCGACGAACTGATCCATCGCGTTCTTCTGCGCCGATGAACCAGCCGCAGAGATCTTTTCCTTGCCTTCACATGTTGCAGTCGAAGCGGATGTGTCCACACCACTCGACGATGCGTTGTTGTCGCTGCCACATGCTGCCAAGGTCATAGCACCCACGGCCACTACGCCGAGCAGAGCACCACTGCGCTTGAAATTCACCTTCGGTCCTCCGGAAATAGCTACCGCCGGGCCCACGATCAGGCGGCGACATGAGATGCAGCGCATTACTGCATCAGGCAGCGCGGCGCTGCCCATAGAGAAAAGTAGGGGGGCGCGGTGTCCGGCTGGACCACACAAAGTGAACGGAGCATGAACAGACCGGAGATTTATTCGAGTCGTCCGAGAAAGTCAGGAATTTCGGGCATAGGCCATGTCGGTGTGGAACTTTTCGAAGCCCAGTTTCTCGTACGTGTTGAGGGCTGCCGTGTTGTCTCCCTCGACGTACAGGAGAACCGTATCGAGACCCCGCTCACGCAGGTAGTGCATGCCGGCGAGCGTCAGAACCCGACCGAGCCCGCGTCCCTGCGCCGCCGGATCGATACCGACGACGTACACCTCACCGAGCTCCGGTTCGTCGCCCTCGGGCGGATGAACCTTGGTCCAGTGAAACCCCAGAAGCGTGTTCGGATCGGTGTCCGCAAACGCCAGAAACAACCCGGCGGGATCGAACCACCCCTCGGCGGTTCGCTCGTCGATCTCCGCTTGCGTCCAGCCACCTTGCTCGGGATGCCACGAGAATGCGGCGTTGTTGACCCGCAAGATCTCGGAATCGTCTTCGCGGCCGCGGTACGTCCTCAGCGAAACACCTTCCGGAACAACAATTTCCGGAAGCTGCGGAGCACCGAGTGGTCTGCGCAACTGGAGGAGTTCACGAACACTGACCAGATCCAGACTCTTGGCGAACTCCACTGCCGCGTCGATGTTTCCGTGCGCCCAGACTCGCGTTCCCGGTCGGCCTTCGTCGAAAACCGAAGCGGCAAGGCCAGTTCCGATACCTTGCCGCCTGTGAGCAGGATCCACGACGAGTTCCGCCATGTCCGGGTGCTCGTCCGAACCGGCTTGCAGTTGGGCGTATCCGACGACGACACCGTCGTCGAGGATCACGAGGTGCCGAGCCTGACCACGGCCGGCAATCGCGTGCCGACCCTGCTCGGAAACCGGCGCCTTGCCGTCGAATTCCGTTGCACGGTCGACAAGTCCCGACACCTGCCGAGCCTGATCCGGCGTCAGCACATCGCTCCAACTCATGTCACAACACCGATCCGTCTGCAGCCTCGTAATCGACATCGTCGTCCTCGAATCGAATCGGCGCCGCAGCCCCGTTCTTGGAACGCGTCGGGCGAACCGCCTTGTATCCGACATTTCGGACTGTACCGATCAAGGATTCGTATTCGGTGCCGAGCTTGGCCCGCAACCGACGCACGTGAACATCCACGGTCCGGGTGCCACCGAAGAAGTCGTAACCCCACACCTCTTGCAACAACTGCGCACGAGTGAACACCCGTCCCGCATGCTGCGCGAGGTACTTGAGCAGTTCGAATTCCTTGTAAGTCAAATCAAGGGGCCGTCCACGCAGTCGTGCCGTGTACGTCCCCTCGTCGATAACCAATTCGCCCAGCGTGATCTTTCCTGACGCTTCGGGACTGGCAACGCCGCCACTGCGGGCGAGCAACAACCGCAATCGGGCGTCCACCTCAGCGGGTCCCGTACCGGGCAGGAGAATGTCGTCCAACCCCCAGTCCGCGTTGACGGCAACAAGCCCGCCCTCGGTCAGGACAGCCACGACCGGCACGGCAGATCCCGTACTTCCCAGCAATCGACACAACCCTCGTGCGGCAGCCAGATCGGTGCGTGCGTCGACCAACGCGATGTCGGCCGAACTTGCCTCGAGCAGCGACGAAACCTCAGTGGGAGCAGGCCTAACCGAGTGCGCCAGCAGCGCCAACGCCGGAAGAACTGCATCCGGGTTGGGGTCGGAGGTGAGGAGAAGCAGCTCCACACGGCCTCCTATCTAGTAGCCCGCGCACCCCGGACAGGGCGACGCTCTGGTAGTTCGACCCTTTTGGTCGGTCCCTACATTAGCGTGCGCGCCGTTGGGACCGTCGCACCGAACCTACGACGGAGTCCGTCACAATGGTGCTGTGCGCAAACTGATCATCGGCATCGTCTTCCTCCTCGGCCTCGGACTGGTCGCCGATTTCGGTGCCGCCGCGTACGCGGAATACCGAGTTTCCCGCGAGCTACGAGCCGGCGCATCACTCGATGCAGACCCCGAAGTCACGTTCAACGGCTTCCCGTTCCTCACGCAAGCGCTGGGCGGCAAGTACGAAGACGTCTACATCCGGGCAACCGGAGTCCAGAGCAACATCGTCGGCGAAGTCACCGTCGAAGCGGATCTGCGGGGCGTCACCGTCCCGTTCTCGGACCTGGTCAACGGCAGGGTGACCGAACTTCCCGTCGACAAGCTCGACGGCAGAATGGGCATCAACGCCACGGACCTCGGCAAGCTCCTCGATATACCTGACCTGCAGGTTTCCTCTCCTCCTGCCGACAAGTCCGACGGTACGGGCGGCAGCGGCGGTACCGGGGCTAGCACCGCGGGCGCGATCGTTCTGAGCGGAACCGTCCCCGTCGGCCCCATCGACACCGCGGTCAGTGTTCAGGCCAACCTCGTGCTCGAGGGAGATCAGGTCAAGATCGTGGCAAGCAATCTCTACTTCGGCCCCGAAGGCGAAGCGAACTTCTCGATCCCGGCGGTTCTCGAGCCGATCGTCCTCGGCATGTTCAGCTACACCATCGATCCACAGTCACTTCCCTTCAATCTGAAGCCGAGCCTCGTCTACGCGGAAGGCGGTCGCATAGTGATCGAAGGCAGCACGGAAAACACAGTCATCAACCTCGCAGATCTGCAGAACCAATGACCGGTATCACAGTTCTACTCATCGCCCTCGTCGCCGTTGTCGCGGTCGGACTGCTCCTCAAATCACGCAGCGGAGCCGTTCGAGCCAGCCGCTCGGGTACCTCCGAAGCCGTCGGCAGCCGCATCGAACTCCTCGCCGCAGCAGGTATAGCGCCCGGCTCCGGACCAGTCGTCCTGCATTTCTCCGCAGACTGGTGTGGTCCGTGCAGCGCCGTCCGCCGCGTCGTCGATCAGGTGGTGACCACAATGGCAAACGCCCCTCATCCACCCGTCGACGTTGAACTCGACATCGACAAGAATCCGGCGCTTGCGCGTGAGATGAGCGTCCTGTCGTTGCCGACCACCTTTATCCTCGACCGCGACCTGGTGGAACGATTCCGAGTGTCCGGGGTGCCGTCCACCGCGGACCTCACAAGCGCGCTCGCACCCTTCTCAACACCCGGTACCCCAAATTCGCCGTCTGCAGGGTAAACTCCCAACCGTGCAAACCCGCCACGAGCTCATGCTCACCCGACGCCGCGCAGTAGACCTGTGCCGCCTCGGTGGTTGTTGCTGTTCTTGTTGCTGATCACCCAGCGCTCAGCCTTCGCTGAGATTCGAGCCTTTCGCTCACGTGATCACTCTCGCCGATAACGGGCCTTCCAGCCCACATATCTCCGAGCCTGAAGTCTGAAATTCTCGGCCCAGGCAGGCACCATGCAACCAACGCAGGAGCACACCCGATGTCCACCACCACTTCGCAATCCGAGCAGGTCGACGTGCGCGGTCCGCGGTTCGCCGCGTGGATCACCACCGCGATACTTGTTCTGACACTGATCCTTTCAGCATTCTCTCTGCCCGCCGCCACCGCGCTGTTGGCACTGCAGGCAATAGTCTTCGCGATCGGCGCCGTCACCGGACCCAAGCGCAGCCCGTACGGACTGATCTTCGGCAAACTCGTCGCCCCTCGCATCTCACCCGTGCGCGAACGTGAACCTGTTGCGCCATTGCGCTTCGCACAGTTCGTCGGCTTTGTCTTCGCACTCGCCGGGACCGTCGGATTCCTTGCCGGATCCACCGTCGTCGGCACAGTCGCCACAGGATTTGCCCTGTTCGCTGCTCTTCTGAACGCAGCCTTCGGCATCTGCCTCGGCTGCCAGATCTACCCACTCGTAACGCGATTCCGCACAATCGGAAGAGCAACCACCGCGTGAAAGCGCATCACCGGTGACCCCACCGGACACATACCCCCGCAAGACCATATCGAGCACGACCACATCGAAAGGAACACCATGGCTCGCTCCGACGTCCTAGTCTCCGCCGACTGGGCGCAGCAGAACCTCAACGCCCCCAAGACCGTTTTTGTCGAGGTGGACGAGGACACCAGTGCATACGACGGCGGCCACATCGAAGGTGCAGTCCGGCTCGACTGGCGCAAGGACCTCCAGGACAGCGTCCGCCGTGACTTCCTGAACCAGGAGCAGTTCTCAGACCTCCTCTCGGCCAAGGGAATCGCCAACGACGACACCGTCGTCCTCTACGGTGGCAACAACAACTGGTTCGCCGCTTACGCCTACTGGTACTTCAAGCTGTACGGCCACAAGGACATCAAGCTCATCGACGGCGGCCGCAAGAAGTGGGAACTCGACGGACGCGAGCTGTCCAAGGACGAAGTAACCCGTCCCGCAACGCAGTACAAGGCCGAGGCACCCGACTTCTCGATCCGCGCATTCCGCGACGAGGTCATCTCCTCCATCGGCTCCGTCAACCTCGTCGACGTCCGTAGCCCCGACGAGTTCTCCGGCAAGATCCTCGCACCCGCGCACCTTCCGCAGGAGCAGGCTCAGCAGCGTGGCCATGTCCCCACAGCGATCAACATCCCGTGGAGCACCACCGCCAACGAAGACGGCACCTTCAAATCCGACGACGACCTTGCAAAGCTCTACGCGGACAAGGGCTTCGACGACACCAAGAACACCATTGCCTACTGCCGCATCGGTGAGCGTTCGAGCCACACCTGGTTCGTACTGCAGGAAATCCTCGGCAAGAGCAACGTCAAGAACTACGACGGCAGCTGGGTCGAATACGGCTCACTCGTCGGCGCACCGATCGAATTGGGAGCATAGAACATGTGCGGAGCACCTACTCAGGGTCAGACCCTGCCTGCCGGCGTCGACGTCGAGAAGGAAACCGTCATCACCGGCCGTGTCCTCGCGGCTGACGGCCAGCCCATCGGCGGCGCATTCGTGCGCTTGCTCGACGGCTCCGACGAATTCACCGCCGAGGTCGTCGCGTCCGCTACCGGCGACTTCCGTTTCTTCGCCGCCCCCGGATCCTGGACTGTGCGCGCACTCTCCAGCTCCGGCAACGGCACAAGCGCCGTGAACCCCGAAACATCGGGCGTCCACAACGTGGATGTCACGGTCAGCAAGTAAGTTCCGGACTCACCGGCAAAGGTCCCGCATCCCAGGAGGATGCGGGACCTTTTCTTGTCGTTTGATTTGTCACAGCCTCCCGATTTTTCCGGCAGGTCGAGGCCGTCTAAGATAGGCACGTGGTCATCTTCTTCGAGGTACTTCTCGCACTCGCATCCGTCATGATCGCTTGGTTCTCCGTGTACGTCGTTTACCGTTTGGTCACCGACGAATCGTGAGTCAAGCTCCGGGATCAGGGTCTGACGCGACAGCTGACGATTCCACCGCTTCAGGTGCCATCAGGCGCGGAAGCGGGGATGAGGCAGTCGCAATAGCTGTCGAACGTTCCAAGTCGACAGCTTCACTCAACATTCCCACTCTCCCGGATCTCCCGGTCCCCGAGGACACCGCAAATCTGCGACTCGGCCCGGACATCAATCCCGCCCTTCTCGCCCTGCTGCCGCTTGTCGGCGTCTGGCGCGGCGAAGGCGAGGGCCATGATCCGGAAACGGGCGACTACCCCTTCGGACAACAAATCGTCATCTCCCACGACGGTGGCCCCTACCTGTGCTGGGAATCCCGATCCTGGGTTCTCGACGCCGAGGGCAACTACACCAAGCCAGACACGCGCGAAAGCGGCTACTGGCGCATGGGCGGCGACGGCATCCCCGGCAGCGTGAACGAGGAAGTAGTCGAACTACTCCTCACCCACAGCTCAGGCGTCGTCGAAATGTACTACGGAACCGCGCTCACCCAGTCCTCGTGGGAGCTCGCGACCGACGTCGTGATCCGCAGCCAGTCCGGTGCACTGTACGGCGGCGCAAAGCGCCTTTACGGCATCGTCGAAGGTGGCGACCTCGCATACGTCGAGGAGCGAATCCTCGCGGACGGCGCGCTCGAACCGCGCTACTCGGCGCGGCTCACCCGCTACATCGGCTAACTGCTGCCCACCGCACGAAGCGACCCCCGAGCCATACCCACGCTTTCGCGTGGGTCCCGGTCGGACTGATCGGGGGCTCGGGGGTCGGGTGGCTGCCCGGGATTCGCCGGCCGCTCCTGCGGTAAGTGAATTCCGTCAGCGATTGCGGCTAGCTGGCAGCCACCTCACGCGTCCGTCTGTACTTCAATTTCAGACCACCTCCTTCCTTGTGTACAGGAGAAAGTACGCCCACTTCACCGCGACGGCAATCTATTTTCCGCCGAAATATTTCCGACGCATATCACCTGGTCAGCTCCAGTGTGTTCCGGAAGTTGATGGGTGACGACCACGACGGTCCGATGCGGAGCCAGCAGAGTGCCGTCTCGTCCGAGCAGTTCACGCAGCACCTCCGCGCCGGCTTCGGCATCCATGTGTTCGGTTGGTTCGTCGAGCAGCAGGATTTGCGCGGGTGAGACGACTGCCCGGGCCAGCAGCAAACGCCGACGCTCGCCGCCTGAGACTGCTCGCATGCCGCCGACGAGAACGGTGTCGAGTCCGTCGGGCAGGTGAGCGAGCCACTCCCCCAGGCCGACGTCACCGAGTACTGTCGCCGCGGCGGTAGGCGTGAGATCGCCGCGCGCTACTCGCAGATTTTCGAGCACGGAGGTCTCGAAGAGATGTGCGTCTTCTGCGAAGAACCCGATGTGTCGGCGAAGCTCTGCTGGTTCGATCTCTGAAATCGGAACGCCGCCAGCGGAAATTGTCCCCGATACCGGTGGGAGGAGCCCCGCCATCGTCATCAGGGCCGTTGTCTTTCCTGATCCGCTTTGGCCGATCAACGCGATCCGCGCGCCGGGACGCACCTCGAACGTGAGTGGCGCGGTGACGTTGCCTCCAGGCCACCCAGCGCAGAGTCCGTCGACTGTCAGGACATCCGACTCGGGCCACGCGTTGTCGCCCTCTGCGATCTCCTCGTCTGCGCGGTCGAGTACCGCCATGATTCGCGCCGACGCCAACCGGGCTTTGGTCAATGCCACTGCAGCAGTGGGCAGAGCCGCAGTTCCCTCGAACGCCGAGAGCGGGAGCAATACCAGGATGCCCAGTGCCATCGGTGTCATGTCGGTATTCCCGTAGAGCACGATGCCGATGAGCAGCGACGCCAGGACGCTGACTCCCACTGCGAGAGGTGTTGCGGCAGCGGCAAATGCGCTCGGCACCGCAGCGCGGTCGGTAGCATCGACTACGTCGCCTTCGGCCGACACCGCGTCGGACACGGCAGCGTCCAAACGTCCCGCCACTCGAAGCTCGGCAGAATGATCGAGCGCGGTGACCGCTGACGCACTGAATCGCACAGCAGCAGAAGAGCTGTCGGATTCAGCAATTCGAGCAGCGCGGGCCGATAGCCAGGGAGCCAGGATTCCGGAGACCGCGAGCGCGATCGCCAAGACCATTGCCGCCGGCACGGAGATGAACATCAAGATGCCCACGGCGGAAACGGCAAGAACAGCCGATACAGCTATGGGGACAAGTGCTTTCACCACCACATCACCAACTGCATCGACGTCGGCTCCGGTACGCGCAAGCAAGTCGCCACGGCGCAGGCCGGCGGCCGCAGCCGGGTTACCCGCTGCAAGACGCGCGTATATCTGGGCCCGCGCGGACGTTGTCCCGCGCAGCGCAACATCGTGCGTCGTGAGACGCTCCAAGTAGCGGAATACACCCCGGGATATACCCAGAGCACGCACGGCGACAACAGCAACGCTGAGATCCAATACCGGCGGCATTTCCCAGGCCCTGGTGATCAACCAGGCCGACAGCGCCGCCAACGCCAGAGCACTGCCGAGCGTCGCCACTCCGGCCGCGACAGCGATGAGTACGCGTCGTGGTTGCAGTTCGAAGAGACCCAGTGCGCGCAGCAACGGATCGCGGTGGTCAGTTCTCATGTGCGTGCACCTCGATGATCTGATCTGCGACGGCAAGCACGCTGGGGCGATGTCCGATGACTATGACGGTGTCGCCGCCCTTCGCTCGCGCTCGCAATGCATCCAGGACCGTAGTTTCCGAATCCGCATCCAGGTGGGCGGTGGGTTCGTCCAGCACAAGGACGGGCCGATCGGACGACAGCACACGTGTCAGTGCCAGCCGCTGCCGCTGCCCGAGCGAGAGACCGACACCCCCGGCGCCCACCACGGTATCGAGACCTGACGACAGTTCGGCAAGAACTCCGTCGAACCCTGTGGCCGCAGAAGAATTGTGCAGCGCATCGGAGTCGATGGGTCCGGTGAGATGGAGGTTTTCCCGAATGGTTCCCGGCAACATGACCGGATGTTGCGGCAGCCAAGCGATCTGCGCCCACCACGTATTCTCGTCGAGTTGTCGAACGTCGGTTCCGCCGACGCTCACAAAACCACCGCTGGGTTCGATCAACCCGAGCAGGGCCTGCGCCGCGCTCGACTTGCCGGAACCATTTGCTCCGGTGAGCACGGTGATCGCACCGGGTCGCATCACTCCCGAAAGCTCGTACGGCGCAACACCACCACGCGAATTCACGCTCAGCGTGTCGAAAACGATGTCCGTGCCGCGCGCATCAACCACGACTGCGCCGCCGACGGGTGCAGAGGTGTCCGCTTCGATGACACTGAAAGCTTTGTCCGCAGCCGCCATTCCGTCCTCGGCCGCGTGAAATTGCATTCCCACCATCCGCAACGGCAGATACACCTCCGGGGCAAGAATCAACGCAACGACGCCTGGCTCCAGCGACATGTCCCCGTACACGAGCCGCAAGCCGATACTGACTGCAACCAACGCAACACTCAGCGTTGCAAGGAATTCCAACACCATCGACGAAAGGAAGGCGACTCGCAGCGCGGACATCGTGGTGCGGCGATGCGAATCGCCCAGTTCCCGAACCCGCTCGGCCGGACCGTCTTGGCGACCCAGCGCTCGCAACGTGGGTAAACCCGAGAGGAGATCGAGCAATTGCGACGACAACGTTGTCATCGCAGCCAGGGTCTTCTCGGACTTACCCTTTGTCAGCAATCCGATCAGGATCATGAAGATCG
This sequence comes from Rhodococcus sp. ACPA4, assembly GCF_002300185.1. Taxonomy (NCBI): domain Bacteria; kingdom Bacillati; phylum Actinomycetota; class Actinomycetes; order Mycobacteriales; family Nocardiaceae; genus Rhodococcus; species Rhodococcus sp. ACPA4. The sequence continues at coordinate 532,106 of NZ_NSDY01000002.1, read as the reverse complement.
GAATCAAAGGCAACGTGATCAAGATGATCACTGCCGACGTCATATCTTGCAGGGCAATAACTATCAGCGTGATCGGGGTCAGAGTCACCGACAGGATCAACGACGGCAGATAACCCGTCAGATACGGAGCCAGACCGTCGACACCACGGGTGAGAACCGTAGCGATTTCATCTCGACGTGGGTCGAGATCGCGGGGACTCATCGCCGTCGCCGACGTGAGCACACCATCCTTGATCTCGGCCACCACACGGGTCGACGCGCGGTGAGCAAACCGCGCTTGCAGCCAGGTTCCCAGTATCCGAATCCCGACAGCGCCTGCGAGGACAGCGAGTTCGGTTGTCCACGAAGAAATATCGACGGTTCGGGTGGTGATGACTCCGGCCAGCACCCGGCCGATCATGAGCGCCGAGACTATGACCATCACGACGTTGATCATCGACAGGGCGACTGTCAGAATCAGATATCCACGCGCAGAGGCTGAATGCCGCCACAGGCGCGGATCGATCGGTCCGCGGCGACGCTCCCGAGTGGTGGGAACGTCGCCTACCTCGATTGTCACTTGAATTCGACCGTCACTTCTTTCGAGGCACTGATGCCTGATTTACCACGTCTTGGCTTTGAACTTCAGCCCGATCGACGGTGGAATCTGCTTGGTGGAGATGCGTTGACGGAATACCCAGTACGTCCAGCCCTGGTAGATGATCACGATCGGCGTCATGAACGCCGCGGCCCATGTCATCACCTTGAGCGTGTACGGACTCGACGACGCGTTCTCGATGGTCAAGCTGTACGCCGGATCCAGCGTCGACGGCATGACATTCGGGAACAGGGAGCCGAACAGCAGCACGACGGTCGCGATGACGGCCACCGTGGTGAGCACGAACGCCCACCCTTCCATTTCAGCGCGGGTCAGGAAGATAACGCCGATCAATGCTGCTGCCGCAGCGGCAACCAGAATCCACGTCCATCCCTTGCCGTATGCAAGCTGGGTCCACAGTACAAATGCGCCGGCCACCGGAACCGCCGGAATCGCGAGTCGGGCAGCAATTTTCACCGCATCTTCGCGAACCTCGTCGGCGCTCTTGAGTGCCAGGAACACTGCGCCGTGCAGCGCGAACACCAGAGCAGTGGTCAGGCCGCCGAGCAATGCGTACGGGTTGAGCAGATCGAAGAATCCTGAAACGACCTGCTTGTCGGCATTGATCTCCACGCCCCGAACGATGTTCGCGAATGCCACGCCCCACAGAACTGCGGGAACCCAGGAGCCGAAAATAATGCCCCAGTCGCAACGCTGACGCCATTTGTCGTCGTCGATCTTGCTTCGCCATTCGATGGCAACGATGCGAACGATCAAGGCCACCAGGATGATCAGCAGCGGTAGGTAGAAGCCGGAGAACAACGTCGCGTACCACTCGGGGAACGCGGCGAACAGCGCACCACCGGCCGTGATGAGCCACACTTCGTTGCCGTCCCAGACCGGGCCGATGGTGTTGAGCGCAACGCGTCTACGCGTATCTGCCGGTAGGCCACTGCCTCTGCCGACAATCGGCATGAGCATTCCTACACCGAAATCGAAGCCTTCGAGGACGAAGTAGCCGACGAACAGTACTGCGACGAGCACGAACCATACTTCTTGAAGTCCCATGATCGCCTCCTAGTACGCGAACGACAGTTGTTTGGGCTTGTCCGGATCTTCCGGCTCTTCGTGGTCGATATCTCCCGGCGGATGCATGTCGTGCTCCAACGGGCCTTCCTTCGCGTATCGCACGATCAGCTTGAACCAGACGACACCCAAAGCGCCGTACAGGAGGGTGAAGGTGATCAACGAGACCCAGACCGTTGCCGACGCGTGGTCCGAAACACCTTGGTCGACAGTGAGTCTGATCATGTCCACGCCGGTCGGGTTGGGATGCACCACCCAGGGCTGGCGGCCCATCTCGGTGAAGATCCAGCCCGCACTGTTGGCGAGGAACGGCATGGGAATCGCGACGAGGCTCAGGATTCCGAACCACTTCTGGTCCGGTACCCGACCCCGGCGGGTTACCCACAGACCGGCAAGTGCCAAGGCTGCGGAACCGGCGGCGAGGCCGATCATCGCGCGGAATGACCAGTACGTGACAAAGAGATTCGGACGGTAGTTGCCGGGGCCGAAGTCCTGCTCGGCCTGCTCCTGCAGCTGGTTGACGCCTTGAAGCTCGACACCGGTGAACTTGCCCTCGGCCAGCCACGGAAGAACGAACGGCACCTTGATTACGTGAGTCACGCTATCGCAGTTGTTGTGAGTTCCGATGGTCAAGAGTGAGAAATCCGGATCCATCTCGGTCTCACACAGCGACTCTGCCGACGCCATCTTCATGGGTTGTTGTTGGAACATGAGCTTGCCTTGGACGTCGCCGGTGTAGATGACGCCGATGCCGGCAATGATGATCACCAGCAACGCGAATCGGGCACCGGGACGGTACATCGTCCTGGCATCGGTTTCGAGCTTTGTCGCCTCCGCTGGGCCGACGGTCTTGGTGCGGCGCATGTTTCGCACCATCCACCAACCACAGATGCCGGCGACAAAGGTTCCCGCAGTCAGGAAGGCACCTGCTACTGCGTGCGGGAATGCGGCAAGCGCGGTGTTGTTGGTCAACAACTCCCAGATGCTGGTGAGCTCAGCACGACCCGTCTCCGGGTTGTACACCGCTCCGACAGGGTGCTGCATGAACGAGTTGGCTGCGATGATGAAGAACGCCGACGCGTTGACGCCGATCGCTACGAGCCAAATACATGCCAGGTGAACAAGTTTGGGTAGCCTGCCCCAACCGAAAATCCACAGCCCGATGAATACGGACTCCATGAAGAAGGCCACAAGACCTTCGAGAGCCAGCGGTGCACCGAAGACGTCGCCGACAAATCGTGAGTACTCACTCCAGTTCATACCGAACTGGAATTCCTGCACGATGCCGGTAGCTACGCCGATGGCAAAGTTGATGAGGAACAGCTTGCCGAAGAACTTGGTGAGTCGGTACCAATGATCTTTTTTGGTCACGACCCACATGGTTTGCATGATCGCGATCATCGGAGCCAATCCGATGGTCAGCGGAACAAAGATGAAGTGGTAGACGGTAGTTATACCGAACTGCCACCTGGAGACGTCCAAAGTATCCATTGGCTACTCCGAGAGTAGGGCCCTGGGACAGGCTTCGGGGTTCGAGACGCGGGCGTTCGCTCGGCCCCTGCGGACACGGTACTGCTGTCCGGTTTGGACCGCAGGACTTTGCTACTACTCAAGGTAGTAGAGACCGTCGAGGATTCCTATTCGCCCATTTCGGCCCCGCTCTCTAGTCGACGGCCCGTTCGACCAACTTCGTGAATTCGGCAGCGACTTTAGGCTCTGGTAAAGCAAAGCCGTCCAGTGTAGTGACGCGCGCCGCCAGCGTGACGCTCGAAACCATCCACACACCGTCCGCTGCGATCAAGTCCGCAGGTCGCAGGGTTTCGTAACGACTGTCGAAGCCAGCTCCCTTGGCGACGTCGAACAGAGCACGCTGTGTTGTGCCCATCAAAATGCCCTGAGCGGGCGGCGGTGTGATCAAAGTCCTGTCCCGCACGACCACCACCGTCGAACGCGGCCCTTCCAACACATTGCCCTCCGAACTGACGAAGATCACATCATCGGCCCCCAAAGTGCCGGCGTAGCGCAGTGCAGCCATGTTGGTTGCGTAGGACAACGTCTTCGCTCCCAGCAACTGCCACGGCGCGCGTGCCGACAAATCCACCGAGAATCCGCGTTCGAGCGTGATCACCGACAAACCCGCTTCTCGCACCTGCCGCACCCGATCCGCCACCGGTCCGACCATCACGAAAGCCGTCGGCTTGTCCCCACTCTCGCGCCCGCGCGTCAGGACGAGACGCAACGCGCCTTCCTTCTCGCTGCCCCACTCCTCGACGGCCATCTCGATCGCCAGACGCCAGTCGTCCAGTATCGGGGCAGGCAAACCCAATGCCTCGGCGCTGAGAACCAGTCGGCTCAGGTGAGCTTCGACTACCCGCGCTCGGCCACCCCGAACCAACAACGTCTCGAATACCCCGTCGCCCCGCACGACAGCCAAGTCGTCAGCATGGAGAAAGGGTGCGTCAGCATCGAGCACCTCATGGTCGAGAGTTACCAATACGCGATCAGCCATACCCTCAACACTAGCGACGGAAAACACCGCTCACGCCCCGCACTCGACCAACGCGCGGACCACACTCCTAGACTGGTGACGTGGTCGACAACGCTCTTGTGCCCAACAGCCCACTCATGACTGCCCCCGGTGCGGTCGCAGCCCCGGACGGATCGGTCGACATCGGTGTCGCGTGGCATCACGGCGATCCACTCGGTGAGCAACGGACTGCGCAGCGCGACGCGATCGTCGTCGATCGCAGCCACCGATTTGTCATCGCCATTCCCGGCGACGAGCGACTCACCTGGCTGCACACCATTTCGAGCCAGCACGTTGCCGCGCTCCCCGACGGGAAGAGCGCCGAGAATCTCAGCCTCGACATCAACGGCCGCGTCGAGCACCACTTTGTCCAGACGGACCTCGGCGGCGTCACCTGGATCGACACCGAGGCCGATCGAGGCCCCGCACTCCTCGCCTTCCTGAAGAAGATGGTGTTCTGGTCCAAGGCCGAACCCCGCGACGGCAACGAACTTGCCGTTCTCAGCCTTCTCGGGCCGAAAGCCGCCTCGGTCCTCGACGCTGTCGGCACGAGTGCGCCCGTCGACGTGTACGACGCGCATGCCCTGCCAGGCGGCGGCTTCGTCCGTCGGATGCCGTGGCCGACCGAAGACTCCTTCGATCTCCTCGTACCCCGCGAGCACTTGGCAGCCTGGTGGACCAAGCTCACCGACGCCGGCGCCACACCCGCCGGAACCTGGGCCTTCGAGGCCCTTCGTGTGGAAGCCGTCCGCCCCCGAATCGGGCTCGACACCGACGAGAAGACCATCCCGCACGAGGTTCGGTGGATCGGCGGCCCAGACGAACACGGCGCGGTCCACCTCGAGAAGGGCTGCTACCGCGGTCAGGAAACCGTCGCGCGCGTGCACAACCTCGGCAAGCCGCCGCGTCACCTCGTTCTCCTGCACCTCGACGGAAGCGCCGAAGCCCTCCCCGAACCGGGCGACCCCGTCACAGCCGGTGGCCGCGCAGTGGGCCGCGTCGGAACCGTCGTCAATCATCACGAGCTCGGGCCTATCGCGCTTGCACTGGTCAAGCGCAACGTCCCCGCTGGGACCGAATTAGTTGCCGGTCCCAGCGCCGCGTCGATCGATCCGGACTCGATAGTCGACGACAACGCACCTCAGGCCGGACGTGAAGCCGTCAACCGATTGCGCGGGAAGTGACCGGCATCGTGGACGCCGTGTGCGTCGTACATGCCGAACGCGACAGCGGCGTCAAACGCGTGACTCGAACCGCAATCGACAAACGATCCGTCGACGGCCGGGTCCCCTTGGGCCGACTCGGCCTCGGCGGCGACTATGTCTGCGACACCGAATTCCACGGCGGCGCGTATCAAGCCGTCTACGCGTACGACCATGCCGAAGCGCAGCGTTGGTCGACGGAGTTGGGCCGACCTCTCCATCCCGGTTGGTTCGGTGAGAACCTTCGCCTCAGCGGTATCGCCGTGACCGACGCCGTCATCGGCGAACGTTGGCACATCACCGGAGCGGACTCGTCCGATGTGGTGGAACTCGAAGTCACCGGGCCCCGCGTGCCGTGTGGCACCTTCGGACTCTGGTCGGGCGAGAAGGGCTGGGTCAAGCGGTTCACCCAGCGAGCCGATGTCGGCGCGTATCTGCGAGTGAACCGAACGGGCACACTCGCAGCCGGCGATACGGTCACGCGAGTGCACGTCCCCGATCACGGCGTCACGGTTCGACAAGTATTCACAGGCGCAGATCCCGAACATCTGCGGCAACTGTTGAACGGTCACCACGATCTTGCGCCGAACGTCCTCGAGCGGATCAGCACATTCGTCGAACGAGCGGAAACACAGGTGCATTCGTGAGCATTGAACTGGTCGAAGTTGTCCGCTCCGGATTCCGCGAGTGTGTACACCGCGGATCGGCCGTCATCCTCGACGCCAACGGCGACCTGGTTGTGGGGGTTGGCGAAATCCACACACCCATCTATCCCCGCTCGGCAAACAAGCCGCTGCAGGCCGTCGCAGCGCTCCGCAACGGCTTCGAACCAAGCAGCCCGGAAGAACTGGCCGTCGCGGCGTCGTCGCATGCCGGTGAGGCCGACCACATCGAACTCGTCGAGGGCCTACTCGATCGTTACGACCTCCGCGTAGATCAATTGCAGTGCCCTGCAGATCTGCCAGGCAACGAGCTTGCCCGCGCCGAGCTGATTGCCGCAGGCCAGCTCCCCAGCCCGATCTACATGACCTGCTCGGGCAAGCACTCCGCGATGCTCGCCACGTGCGTGGTGAACGACTGGCCGCTCGAGACGTACATGGAACCGACACATCCCCTGCAACTCGCCATCGCGGAGACGATCTTCGATCTCAGCGGCGAGGAGGAGCAGGAGTTGGGAATCGACGGCTGCGGCCTGCCGATCGTGCCACTCTCGCTCTCGAATCTGGCTCGAGCTTTCGGTCGACTGCCGTCGGCGACGCCTGATTCCCCGGAACGCGCTGTCGCCGACGCCGTGCGAGCCAACCCGTTCCTCGTCTCCGGAACCGGGCGCAACGATCAGCGTCTGATGTCCGCGGTGCGCGGCCTGTTCACCAAGACCGGATACGACGGTATCTACGCGGGAGCCCTCCCCGACGGTTCGGCGTTTGCTCTCAAGATCGACGACGGACACGAGCGGGCGCTGCTTCCGTTGGCCGCCGCACTACTCAAGCGGATGAATACCGAATGGACCGAAGAATTGGCCGCTCTGGCGTCGGCTCCGGTGTTCGGCGGGGATGCCCGCGTAGGCACGATTCGAGCGATTCCGGGGAACTTCTGAGTAGTTCCGGGAAAACTTTTGCGCAGTTCTAACAAAGTTCTGAGCAGTTCTGACAGCATCCTGGCAGCTCGCGGCCATAGTGAGAGCAAACAGACACGGCGACGAGGGCCACGTGGAAGCGGAAGCGACTTTTCCAGGCTAGAGTGTGTGTCAGGAAACTTACACACTCAAACGGGGCCGCCAAATTCCCCAGGCCGCCCCGCGAAAGCGCGAGGGGGTCAGCCATGGGCCGCGGCCGGGCTAAGGCAAAGCAGACCAAGGTTGCACGCGAATTGAAGTACAGCGTACCGACCACGGATTTCGATAGCCTGCAACGAGAGCTCGCAGGTGGATCGACCAACTCGCATCGGAGCAGTGTCCGATCGGACCAGACTTCCGATAGGGAAGGGCATTCGCGAGAGGACGACTACGACGACTGGCGGCGTTGACCGCGCACTGCCATCTGCGCAGACTGTGAAATGAGGAAGAGCTGATCGCTCTTCCTCATTTTTGCGTGCTTCTTCCAGGTGCTCGATCCGCACAAAAAAGCTGCCCCACCGAACTGAATCGGTGGGGCAGCTTTGTGGTCTTACCGGCTTAGAAGCGCGGGTGGTCTCCGGCCAGGAACGCACGCTCTGCTGCGGCGTCCGAGGCCTTCTTGATGCTTCCCAGCGTCCAGCAGTCGATGTGGCGTGCGGTGAGCACGGCCAGCGCACGATCGACGTCCTCAGGAGCGACGACGGCAACCATGCCGACACCCATGTTGAAGGTCTGCTCCATCTCGGCGCGCTCGACGCGTCCGCGCTGCGCGATCATCGCGAAGACTGCGGCGGGGCTCCACGTTCCACGATCGAGTTCGGCAACGAGTCCCTTGGGCATGACGCGTCCGAGGTTGTTCGCGAGGCCGCCACCGGTGACGTGGCAGAAGGTGCGGACGTCGGTCTCGGCAGCGAGGGCCAGGCAGTCCTTGGCGTAGATCTTGGTGGGCTCGAGGAGCTCCTCACCGAGGGTGCGGCCGAACTCGTCGACGTGTGCGTTCAGGTTCATGCGGTCGATCTCGAGAAGCACCTTGCGGGCCAGTGAGTAACCGTTGGAGTGCAGACCCGAGGATCCCATGGCGATGACAACGTCGCCGGGACGGACGCGGTCCGGTCCGAGCAGCTTCTCCGCTTCGACGACGCCTACGCCGGTGGCGGAGAGGTCGTAGTCACCATCGGCCATGATGCCGGGGTGCTCGGCGGTCTCGCCGCCCAGCAGCGCGCAGCCGGCCTGGATGCAGCCCTCGGCGATGCCGCCCACGATCTCGGCAACTCGCTCGGGGATCACGCGTCCGACGGCGATGTAGTCCTGAAGGAAGAGCGGCTCGGCGCCACAGACGACGAGGTCGTCGACAACCATCGCGACGAGGTCGAGGCCGACGGTGTCGTGCTTGTCCATCGCCTGAGCGACGGCCAGCTTGGTTCCGACGCCGTCGGTGGAAGCAGCGAGGACAGGCTCCTTGTAGTCACCCTTGAGCGAGAACAATCCGGCGAATCCGCCGAGGCCGCCCATGACCTCGGGGCGGCTGGCCTTCTTGGCCATGGGGGCGAAGAGTTCCACCGCCCGGTCGCCGGCGGCGATATCGACTCCTGCTGCTGCGTAGGAGGCGCCTGCTGTGCGGTGACTGTCCTCGGTCATCGGATTACTACTCCAGCCCTAGTATTTCTCGCGCACGTTTTCTCCGTGCACAGGTATGTGTTGTGTAATCCTCGCGACGTGCCGAGGCGGTCGACTCGAGCGAACAAGACCCTCAGCGCACACAAATACCGACGATTACGCCCTTACGCTACCGGACACAGGCAGCTGACGAGACCTCGCGTACCGTTCGCGCTCAGTTCTGGAGCTGCGAACCGATCGAGGTGTGCAGCGCCCGCAGACTGTTCTGCCCGAGTGCAACAGTCTCCGACTGGATGTGCCGCAGGAGGTGTCCGTCGTTGAGAACCTTCTCGCTCGACTGGATCAGCACCGTTCCGGCGCCGGTGAAATCGAACTGTTTCTCTTCACCCGTATTCGCACCGAACATGGTTCCCCGCACCGAACCGAGGAAGCTCTGCATCCAGTCGGCGTCGAAGTGGTGGGACGGCGACGGGCAGTCAGCCCAGCCGACGAGAGCCTGTGGATCGATCCGCAACGGAGGTTCGGCAAACATGACCGGACCGTTGGACGACGCCAGAAACTTCCCGGTACCGAGCAACGTCAAAAAGCCTGGCACGATTGACTGTTTGAGTTCGAGCCCGTTCTCGAAGGCAAGCAGGTTGGCAGCGCGGATCGTGAGGTTGCCGTCGTCGAGATCGTAGGAATTGATGTTGAAGCCCCGGTCGCCCAGAATCAGCTTGCCTTGGCCCTGGGCGATTACCCAGTCGTCCGCGTACAGCGGCGACGAGAATCTGGCCGCCACCATCGCCGACATGCTCGTGCGTCCGAGCGGCTCGAAATTGACCATGCCGTAGTACGCGATCATTGCGCCTTTGGACGTGAACCAGGGCTGCCCGGTCAGCTCGATGCAGAAGGCGTAGTCATTCCCCGGGACGTTGTCGTTCGCAGGCAGAGATGCCGGAGTGTGAATTTCGATACTCATTCGATTTCTCCCTCAGAACTTCTGCTCGGACGCCTGAACCCAGACGGTGCCCATACCGGTCATCTTCAGCTGAATGGACTCCCCCGAGCCCTTGCCGACGGCTTCACGCCAGCCGACGTTGGCGGAGATGTCGACGGTGATCTGCCCGAGGTGGCACACGTACGCCTGCGGGTCCACCACAACTTGGGGATTGTTCGGACCGACCTGCAGAGGAATTGCCCCGCCGTGCGAGAGCACCGCGACGCTTCCCTGCCCGTGCAGTTGTGTCGTGAACAGTCCTTGCCCTGTCATCGCACCGCGGACGGCGCCGCGAACACCACCTTGCGACGTCAAGGCCACGATCGAACTTTGCAGGTAGGCGTCATGCGCTAGAAGACGATCTGCTTCCACGGTGAGCATGGACGAGCCGTCCAGATGGATCACGTCGACGTACAGTCCGGCGTGACCGTAGTGGACCTCGCCCTGTCCTTCTGCCGCCATCATGCGTGCATGTTCGCCCGACATCATCCGGCCGGCCATGCCCGCGATGCCACCCATATTCGGCATCGCACCAGGACCGCCGCCCATGCTGTGCGGGACGAATCTGACGTCGCCGGTGTAGTAGAGCATCGATCCGGTTCGGGCCAGCACGTTCTGCCCTGGAACGAGAGTCGACTTGACGACCTTGCTGTTCACCTTTTCCAACGGCATGGTTCAGCGCTCCTCGGGCTGGATGTAGACGACGCCGGATCCGTCGAAGCGCAGCGAGAACGCCTCACCGCTGCCACCGCCGATCGCGGACCGCCAGGTGACGTCGGTGACGAAGCTCTGATTCAGTTGTCCGCGGTGGGCGACAAAGGCGTCGGGGTCGGCAACAAGCGGGTACTGCGGGCTGACTTCGAGGGCGATGATCGGCCCGCCCTTCGACAGCACGGCCACCAGACCGGTGCCGCTGACAACTGTCGTGAACAATCCCTGGCCGGAGCCGGCGCCGCGGAGGCCGGCAAATTTCACGTCGGTGCGTAGCTGTCCCACGATTGCCAACAGCTGTGATGCTTCTACGTGGAGAGCGTCGTTGTTGAGTTCGATGATCGTGATGTCCTGGGCGTCCACGGCGAAGTAAACGGTGCCTTGACCACTGACTTCCATCAAGGACAGCGACTCTCCGGCTGCCTTCTGTTTGAGCGCAGCGCGGATTCCACCGCCTCCGCCCATTCCGGCGTTCTTGAAGGTGACCGCACCCTCGTACGCCACCATAGATCCGCTGATCGCTTTGATGGTGTCCCCCATCAAGTCCGCGACCAGGACTCGATGCCCATCCATTCTCAGTTGCGCCACGAGGGCACTATGCCAGATAGCCGCGACACTTGACGTGACCGGAAACATAAAAAAATTTGCCGCCCCGACAATCGGGGCGGCAAATTATCCGTTTCGGCGGATTACGGGCGGCTGAGTGCGCTCGCGTTGTCGTTGTCGCGCGTGGCAGCCGAACCGGCCGCACTCTCGAGCATGCCTTCGAGGACGTTCTTACCCATCGACGTCTCCTTCGGGAGCGCAATCGGGTAGGTGCCGTCGAAGCAGGCAGCACAGAGACGGCTTGCGGGCTGCTCGGTAGCCGCGATCATGCCTTCGGTGGAGATGTAGCCGAGGCTGTCCGCTCCGATGGAACGACGCACACCGTCGAGCATCTCCTCGAACGTGGCATCCTGTCCGCCTGCTCCGTTGGCGATCAATTCGGCCGGTGAGGCGAAGTCGATGCCGTAGAAGCATGGCCACTTGACCGGCGGCGAGGCGATGCGGACGTGAATTTCGAGGGCGCCGGCTTCGCGGAGCATCCGGATGAGCGCACGCTGCGTGTTGCCGCGGACGATCGAATCATCCACCACAACAAGCCGTTTGCCGCGGATAACTTCCTTGAGCGGGTTGAGCTTGAGCCTGATGCCGAGCTGACGAATGGTCTGCGACGGCTGGATGAAGGTACGGCCGACGTAGGCGTTCTTCATCAGTCCCTGGCCGTAGGGAATGCCTGAACCCTGTGCGTACCCGACTGCTGCGGGAGTGCCGGACTCGGGAACCGGAATGACCAAGTCACCCTCGGCAGGATGCTCGCTGGCGAGCAGGCGACCGATTTCGACGCGGGTCGAGTGGACCGAACGGCCACCGATCACGCTGTCGGGACGGGCGAGGTAGACGTATTCGAAGACGCAACCCTTGGGCGTCGGGTTCGCGAAACGGGAGGAGCGGACGCCGTCGGCGTCGATCGCGAGCAGCTCACCGGGTTCGATGTCGCGGACGAACGACGCGCCCACGATGTCGAGGGCTGCGGTCTCGCTGGCAACCACCCAACCGCGATCCAGGCGACCGAGGCAGAGCGGACGAATTCCGTGCGGATCACGCGCTGCGTAGAGCGTGTGCTCGTCCATGAAGGTGAGGCAGAACGCGCCTTCCAGAGTGGGAAGCAGTTCCATGGCGGCCTGCTCGATGGTGCTGTCGCCGGCAGCGTGTGCCAGCAGACCACCGATCAGGTCGGAGTCGGAAGTCGCAGCGTTTGGGCGCTTGTCGTTGACCAGGCCGGCTGCGCGAGTGCGGCTCGCGAGTTCAGCGGTGTTCACCAGGTTGCCGTTGTGGCCGAGGGCGATGCCCGTGCCTGCCGTCGTGGTGCGGAAGATGGGCTGCGCGTTCTCCCACGTCGTGGACCCGGTCGTGGAGTAGCGGCAATGTCCGACGGCGACGTGACCTGGCATCGCTGCGAGGGTCTGCTCGTCGAACACCTGGCTGACCAGGCCGAGATCCTTGAACACCAGCACCTGGGAGCCGTCGGCCACCGCAATGCCGGCAGCTTCCTGACCACGGTGTTGTAGCGCATACAGTCCGTAATACGTGAGCTTCGCCACATCCTCTCCCGGCGCCCAGACGCCGAATACACCGCATTCTTCGCGGGGCTCGTTCTCGTCCTCGTCGGACGGGTTCGTAGCGAGGAGATTTGGACTGTTGACCGACAGATCGGCACGAGTCACGTGGCGCTCCCTTTGTGGGCAGGGGTTGGGGGGCATACACAGTCTACGGCCAATTCTCCTCGTGCCTTGCCCAGGGCAACCTTGCCTTGAATCGGACCGATCAGTCTCTGCAGTCGCCGCGGCGAATTTCAGCGATGGCTCACGGCGCGCCACTCAGTTCGGAGCCCCGCAACCGACTACTCCGTATTCGCCGAAAAAGATATCGCCTGGAAGGATCTCCACTGATGAGCCGACCGTTCTCATTCTCGAATTGAGCGTCGTGATCGCCCGGTCGATCCACCTGCACCATGTCAGGGCTGCATCAGTCGCTCGCGAGAGATTCGGACCCCACTACGACGTCAACCCCCTACTGAGTGTTTCGTCAGCTAACCGTTCGTAGCTTGATGTCACAATCGCAGTAGCGGCAACCAGTGCGCAATTTCGGGAGCCCGACTGCCGGATGCATCAACCCGGCCGTCAGCGGCAGCTTCACCGAACTCGAGCAGGCCGGTCACCATCAACAACCATGTACGAGTATCTGTTTCGACGACGTTGGGTGGGGTTCCGCGAGTGTGACGCGGACCTTCGATGCATTGCACCGCGACAAAGGGTGGGACCCGCACCTCGACGCTCGATCCAGGAGCAATCTGTTCGAGAGTGCGCGCACTCATCTTCACTGCCGCACCGAGTTCAGCACGAGAAGGCTTCGGAAGCTCCGGATCTCGAAGCCAAGGTCCGACAGCAAGAATCGCGGCACGAAATTCTGCGGGGTCGACCGCGCGGCGCGGTGGCATCAGTTCACTCCCTGTCCATTGGTGGCGATTCGAACGGCAAGTGCTCCACCGGCATTGGTCGCCAGATGCAGTAACGCCGGCGCGAGGACGCTGCCACCTCGGCGGTGCAGCCACTCGAACAGCAACGCCGACGCGCCCGTAAAGGCCACTGCGGCAGGGACATTGTCGCCGGCACCGCGCGCCGGCGCGACGTGCCACAACCCGAAGGTGAGAGCATGCACGGCCTGCGCTGTTGGGCGGTTCAGTTCACGATTCCAGACTGCGGACATAGCGCTGCGGAACAACAATTCTTCGGACAACACCGTACCGAACGGGATATGCAGGATGATCCATTCGAGGAAGTCTTCGCGACCGTCCGCGCGCTCGTCGGCAGCGAGGGTCGCGCGCAACGACGGAACGGCCAAGGCAACGCTGTAACCGGTAAGGACTGCCCCGGCCGCAGCTCCCCCGAACTGCGCACCGCCACGAATACCGGTGTGGGCCAAACCCAATTCCTCACGGCTGTAACCGCGCGCCCGAAGGACTCCGATGGCCGAGCACCCCACCACGGTGTTGACCACTGCCCGCGCGCGGGGTGAAAGTCCGAACGCCGGGAGCACCGCATTGCTCCACGTGATCGCAGCTACCGAGAGCGCAATCGACGCTACTCCCCTCATTTCTCCGGGCCTTGAGACTGCAACGCGGCAACCAGTGACGCCCGCACTCGCTCGGTGTCTGCCGCCGTCCAGCCTTCTGGTTGAGCGACGCTGACCCAGCCGTCGAGCACGGTGGTTCCGTAGTTGTGGCCGTGCCCGTCCGGAACACCCGCAGCATTACCGAGATCTGCAGAGACCTGCCAGAACGTGACGATCGGGAACCATTTCATCGACGGTGACCGGTCGAATCCAGGAATCTCCTTCAACCACGGTGGCCGGTTGAACATGAGGTCGGGCGACCACCACACCACCGGATCCGATGGGTGCTGGATGAACAGCACATGGGGGTCCGGCCACACCATTGCGGCGGTCGGAATGTCTTCGGCTCGATCCGCAAACCGGACCCCAGCCAGACCGTCAGCGTAGACGGGAGCCACTTCGGTTGTGCCGGGGTCGCGTCGTTGCACAATCGAACGCCACAGCGACGTGGCATTTGGCGGGCCCACCCACAAGATTCCGTCAGCGGTCTCGCGGGCGGCTTGAAGAGTGTCGAAAGCTCCAGCGCCGGCCATGACGCCGAGGCTTTCGCCGTAGACCATGAACTTGGGTCTGGTGGCTTCCGGTTCCTGGAGCCATCTTTCGTGAACCCGCTCGATCAAGAGGCGTCCGGCAGCTTGCGCCTTTTCCTGATCTGCGAGGAAAGAGATCCAGCTCGGCAGATACGAGTACTGGCTGGCGACCAGCGCCGTATCGCCGTTTCCGACCAACTCGATCGCTTGCGCGGCGGTGGGATTCACCCAACCGGTACCGGTCGTCGGAATGACAACGAGCACCTTGCGCTGGAAAGCGCCGGTCCGCTCGAGTTCCTTGATGACCAGATCCATGCGCTCATCCGGATCTTCGGCACTTTCCAAGCCCGCATACACGCGGATGGGGTCCGTCGCGGGCTTGCCGTTGGCCGCTTCGAGTTCCTGTGCGTTCAAACCGCGTGAGACGAAGTTCCGTCCCTCGAACCCCAATGTGTCCCAGGGCGCGGCAGATTCGGGGCTGCCCGATTTCATCGGATCCTGTGGTTCTACGACGCCGTCGCGCGTGGTGGAGTTCTGCAGACTGAAAATCGAGTTGGTCGCGGCGTAGATTCCGCGCACCAGTACGCCGTCGACCAACATGAAGAACAGAACCGTCACAACCACAACGCCGACGCCGTTGGCAACCGACCGCGACCAGCGGAAGCGTCGCATCAGCACGCGCGCAATGAGTTTCACCAGATCGTGAAGCAACCGCCACAACGCGATCAGTGAACCACCGATGAGCACGCTCAGGCCGAGAGTGCGAATGTATCCGCTGGTGGTGGTGCCTTCCGCGTCGGTCAGCGCGGCGATTTCGCGCTGCCACCCCGCGGCGTAGACGAGCATGATGATCGAGGCAACGATCGACGCGACCGGAACAAAGATCTTGATCGCGCTCGGCACCGGTTCGGGAAGAGGCCACCAGCGACGGCCACTGAGCAAATACCGCTCCACGGCCCACCCGATTGCCGTTCCGACACCGTAACCGATGGCCGAGTTGATACCGCCGATCAAACCTTGGAACAGCCAATCACGCGGCAACAGCGAAGGAGTCAGCGACCAGCAGAAGAAGAACGCGGCAAACGCAATGCCGGTGAAGTCGAGTTTGAGGAGCCCCCACGCCCACTCGGTGAAGGGATTGTCGAGCCTCTCGAGAGATGCGGGAACAGCCAGCCGCAGGTGGTGTTCCTGCGGCTGGCTGTCAGAAGAAGTCAGTTCTCCGGAATCGACCATCTATCACCCGAACAGGGCAGGCAGCGTTCCCTCGAAGGCCTCACGGAGCTTGGCCATCGTGACGGAGAAGTGTCCCTGGATCTCCACGGAGTCGCTGCCCTCGTCGACGACGCCGATACGCGTCCACGGCAAGCCGCGAGCGGTGCACATTCCGGTGAAGCGCGTTTCCTCGGTGCGCGGAACCGCCACCAGGACGCGACCCGAGGACTCGGAGAAGAGTGCCACGAACGGGTCGGCATCTTCGGGAAGCAGGATGCGGCAGCCGGTTTCGCCGGCCAGTGCGGCTTCGATTACTGCCTGCGCCAGTCCACCTTCGGACAGGTCGTGGGCTGCAGTGACGAGGCCGTCACGCGACGACGCGAGCAGGATGTCGGCGAGAAGCTGCTCACGGGCGAGGTCGACCTTCGGCGGCACGCCACCGAGATGGCCGTGCTCGACCTGCGACCAGATGGAACCGTCGAACTCGTCGTGGGTGTCGCCGAGCAGGATCAGCGTCTCGCCGGGCTCGAGTCCGAGGCCCGTCGGGATACGGCGGTGAACGTCGTCGATCACACCGAGGACGGCAACCACCGGTGTCGGCAGGATCGGCGTGGTGCCGGTCTGGTTGTAGAAGCTGACGTTGCCGCCGGTTACCGGGATTCCGAGTGTGGCGCAACCATCTGCGAGGCCGCGAACGGCCTGCTGGAACTGCCACATGACGCCCGGGTCTTCGGGGGAACCGAAGTTGAGGCAGTTGGAGACGGCCTTGGGCGTTGCGCCCGTGACTGCCACGTTGCGGAATGCCTCTGCGAGAGCGAGCTGCGCACCGGTGTACGGGTCGAGCGCGGTGTAGCGGCCCGAGGCGTCGGTGGACAGCGCGATTCCGCGGCCGGTCTTCTCGTCGATGCGGATGACGCCGCCGTCGGCGTTCTCGGCCAGAACGGTGTTGCCGCGGACGTAGCGGTCGTACTGCTCGGTGATCCACTTGCGACTGCACAGGGCAGGCGAAGCAATCATCTTCAGCAGGGTGGCTTCGAGTTCTTCATCCGTCTCGGGGCGCTTGAGTCCTGCGGTGGTGTTCGCGATCAACGCGTCCTGGGTGGCCGGACGCTCGACGGGACGGTGGTAGACCGGGCCCTCGTGAGCGACGGTGCGCGGGGGGACGTCGACGACGGTCTCGCCGTGCCAGGAGATGGTGAGGTGCTCACCGTCGGTGACCTCGCCGATGTCGGTGGCCAGGACGTCCCACTTCTTGCAGACCTCCATGAACGCGTCGACGTTCTCGGGCGTCACCACGGCGCACATGCGCTCCTGCGATTCGCTGGAGAGAACCTCGGCCGGGGTCATTCCGGTGGCACGCATCGGAACCTTTTCGAGGTTGATGTGCATACCGCCGTCACCGGCTGCAGCCAGCTCGGAGGTGGCGCAGGACAGTCCGGCGCCGCCGAGGTCCTGGATACCGACTACGAGTCCGGCCTTGTAAAGGTCGAGGCAGCACTCGATGAGCACCTTCTCGGTGAAGGGGTCGCCCACCTGAACCGCAGGGAGCTTCTTACGACCGCCACCGTCACCGTCGAACGTTGCCGACGCGAGAACCGAGACGCCGCCGATGCCGTCGAGACCGGTACGAGCGCCGAACAGGATGATCTTGTTGCCTGCACCCGAAGCAAAGGCAAGGTGCAGATCCTCGACGCGCATGACGCCGGCAGCGAGGGCGTTGACCAGCGGGTTGCCGGCATAGGACTCGTCGAAGACGGTCTCGCCGCCGATGTTGGGGAGGCCGAGGGAGTTGCCGTATCCACCGACGCCGCGCACGACACCGTCGAC
The DNA here is from genome assembly GCF_002300185.1 of Rhodococcus sp. ACPA4. Lineage (NCBI taxonomy): Bacteria > Bacillati > Actinomycetota > Actinomycetes > Mycobacteriales > Nocardiaceae > Rhodococcus > Rhodococcus sp. ACPA4. The sequence continues at coordinate 514,509 of NZ_NSDY01000002.1, read as the reverse complement.
GACTCGACGGGTATCCGGGGCGTCAGCAGCGCCGAAACGCAGCTGATCCATGACGGCGATCGGCCGGGCGCCCATTGCCATGATGTCGCGGACGATGCCGCCGACGCCGGTTGCCGCACCCTGGTATGGCTCGACGTAGGACGGGTGGTTGTGGCTCTCGACCTTGAACGTGACTGCCCAACCGTCGCCGATGTCGACGACGCCGGCGTTCTCACCGATACCGGCCAGCATGTTGGCGCGCATCTCGTCGGTGGTGGTCTTGCCGAAGTAGCCGAGGTGGACCTTGGAGGACTTGTACGAGCAGTGCTCGCTCCACATCACCGAGTACATCGCCAGTTCGGCGTCCGTGGGACGGCGACCCAGGATCTCCTTGATGCGGGCATATTCGTCGTCCTTGAGACCTAGCTCCTTGAACGGCTGAGCGGCATCGGGATCAGCCGATGCGTGCGTGACGGTATCGACCTGATGAGCAGACACTGGAGAGGGGTCCCTTCCCTACGGGAGTCAAGAGCGAGCCGGCGCGGAGCGGGACACCACAAATGTGCCCAACGAAAGAACGTGCCGGGAGACAGTCTATCGGGGTGGGCCGACGACTTCCGCAGACGGCGGCACCGACGCGAGCAGCGGGTCTTCGAAGTCGTCCCCGTCACACTCGTTTACGGTTTCGGTAACCGGTCGGTTTTTATTTTCGGTCCGGTGTCGCTTGGTACTCGAACGGAAGGTTTCCCCATGCCACAGGATGTGCGTCAGTCGGACGTCACGGCTCAATCCCAGTCGGTGACGACCCCGCTGACTCCCGCGGCGATTTTCCTGGTTGCGACGGTGAATCCTGGCGGCGAGGACACAACGCGCGCATTGCTCGCCGATGTGGCCGGCCTGCAGCGGTCGGTGGGTCTGCGCGTTCCCGGTTCCGGTTTGGACGTGGTGACCAGCATCGGTTCGGACGTCTGGGATCGTTTGTTCGCCGGTCCACGGCCCGCCTTGCTACGACCGTTCACGGCTCTGCAGGGAGACGTCCATCACGCGCCGTCGACGCCCGGAGATCTGCTCTTCCACATTCGTGCGATGAGCATGGACGCGTGCTTCGAGGTAGCTCGTCAGATCACGAAGCGCCTGCACGGCGCGGCAACTGTCGTCGACGAGATTCACGGTTTCCAGTATTTCGAGAACCGCGACCTCATCGGCTTCGTGGACGGAACCGAGAACCCGTCGGGCCGCGCCGCGATCGCTGCCGTGACCGTCGGCGACGAAGATCCTGATTTCTCGGGCGGCAGTTACGTCCATATCCAGCGATACATCCACAACATGCGTGAGTGGGAAGCGATCACAGTCGACGAACAGGAACGCGTCATCGGCCGCACCAAACTCGAGGACATCGAGATGTCCAAGGACGTCATGCCGGCCAACTCACACGTCGCGCTCAACGCGATCAAGGACGACGACGGCAACTCCCTCGAAATTCTGCGCGCCAACATGCCTTACGGACGCCTCGGTGATGACGAGATCGGCACATTCTTCATCGGGTACTGCGCCACTCCCGCCATCACCGAGCGCATGTTGGAGAACATGTTCCTCGGCTCACCGCGCGGTAACTACGACCGCCTTCTCGACTTCTCGACAGCCGTGACGGGTTCGATGTTCTTCACCCCGACGACGGAATTCTTCGAGAAACTCCCCGCTATGGCCTCTAACTCCTCGGTGTAAGAAACGCGCCGAGAGCGTCCGCATACATCGTGATGTCGGCGGCGCCCATCAACTCGCGAGCCGAGTGCATTGCGAGCTGAGGCGCCCCGACGTCCACGGTGGACAGCCCGGTACGCGATGCAGTGATCGGTCCGATGGTAGAACCGCAGGGAAGATCAGCCCGATGCACGTAGCGCTGCAACGGAACTCCCGCTTGGTCGCAGGCAAGTGCGAACTCACCGGCACCGGCAGCATCCGTCGCGTATCGCAGATTCTGGTTGACCTTGAGTACCGGCCCACCGTTGATCTCGATGCGGTGCGCGGGTTCGTGACGTTCTGGGTAGTTGGGATGCGTCGCGTGCGCCATGTCGCCGGATGCGCACACCGAACCTGCCATCGCCTGTAGGAATTCGCCGCGCCCACCGCCGCGGCCCAACACTATTCGTTCGAGGACCGTGTTGAGCAGATCCGAGAACGCACCGCGATCCGACATGCTGCCCACCTCTTCGTGATCGAAGAGCGCAAGCACGGGCACATGGCTCCCCGGAGATTCGGCGGCGGCTAGAAGTGCTTGTGTCCCGGCATAACACGTGCCCTGGTTGTCGAGCCGCGGCGCACTGACGAGCTCTTTGCCCAGGCCAACCACAGCGCTCGGCGCCAGGTCGTGAGTCATCAACTCCCAACCCAGAACGGATGATTCAGCCACTCCGGCCCGATCGGCGACAAATCCGATGAATGACTTGGGCTTGGTGCCCACACCCCAGATTCCGTTGACATGCCGCTGCGGATCCAGTGTGACGCCCTTGCGGTCCTCGGACAGATGGATCGCCAACTGCGGGACGCGAAGAATCGGGTCGTCGATGCGAACCAGCTTCTGCTCCACAGTGTTTCCCACCCGGATACTCACACGGCCGGAAATACCGAGATCGCGGTCAAGCCACGAGTTCAGCAAAGCTCCGCCATACGGCTCGAGGCCTACCATCTGCCAGCCCGCCGACGTCAGATCCGGATGCTGCTTCACCCGCAAGTTCGGGCTGTCGGTATGACCACCGACGATGCGGAACGGCGCGGAATCGCTGACTCCGTCGGTACTCCACGCGATCAGTGAACCGCCCCGCACCAGGAAATACCGTCCCGGCTCCGACGGCCACGCCTGGGTCTCCTGCAGTTCCACAAATCCGCTGGCTGTGAGCTGCGACGCCACTGTTGCACACACGTGGAACGGTGACGGCGACGAATCAACGAAACTACACAGGCCAGTAGCGTCGGCCCCGGTCAGAGAAGGGTGGGAAGTCATGTCCTTCATCATGCCCGACTAGCCACCACTCAGCTGTGGGCGCCGGACACACAGAACTGGTTGCCGTCTGGGTCTGTCAGTGTCACCCAGCGGAATCCGTCCATGTTCTCGCGGTGATGCTCAGAAGCGCCGGCCTCGATCAGCCGCGACACTTCAGCGTCGAGATCCTCGCTGGACAGATCGAGGTGGATTCGGTTCTTTCCGGCCGTGGGATCCGGGACTTTCTGGAAGGCAAAATTGGTGGAGGCGCCGGGGACCTCGACGACGTAGAACCATCCGTCGTTCTCCTGTGTGACGCTGCCGCCCAACTGCTCAGCCCACCATCGCGCGAGCGGACCTGGATCAAGGCTGTCGAATGTGATCATTCCCAGAGTCAGTGTCATGGGCCAACGGTAAAGGAAGGCACCGACAATTGAGGAAAATTCTCTCACTCGGGAGAGACTGCAGCGGGAATGCTTGCGGCACCTATCACGGCGGCAACGACGGCGACCGCCCCGAGAATCAGGTAGGCGTGGGCATAACTCCCGGACCACATCGAGAGCACGCTGCCGGCCCACGGCCCGAGCGCCATGGCAATGACGATCGGCGCCGACATGATTCCGCTCAGACGGCCGTAGTGCTCTCTTCCCCATCGATCGGTAATCGCAGTGGCCTGGATGAGGGTGAAGATTCCGCGGACCAATCCCGCGCCGATTGCCAGACCGATCAATACGGTGGCGACGCCAGTGAGACCTAGCCCGGCGGTGCTCAGTCCGGCGACTGCAATAACGGATACGGTGCGCATACGAACGGTCGTTCGTGCCGCAAACGGCAGATAGAAGAGTCGGCCGACAACCTGGCCGGCGCCGCCCAACCCGAGCGTCAGAGCGGCAAGACCGGGACTGAAACCTCGTTCGATCAACAGCAGCACAAGATTGAACACTCCCGCCGACGCGGCAAACGCCCCGGCTGCGAGAGCAATGCCGAGTGCCAGAAAGGCAGGACTGCGGACGGCGTTTCGGAAATCGCCTGGGTGCGCCCCGGCAAGGCGAACCGGTTCGGGCCACGAACCTCGCAAACCCCAGATATGCCCGGGGACAGTAACTGCAGCCAAAATGAGCGCGAGAACCAAGTACGTTGTGCGCCAATCGAATCGATCGTCAAGAGCAGCGGAAATCGGCGCGAATACCGTGCTGGCCAAACCGGCGGCAAGTGTGAGGATCATCAGCGCTTTGACGTGGCCGTCACCGTACCAACGGGTCAACGCGGCGAATGCCGGTGGATACAGCACCGCCCCCATAGCGACTCCTGCGAGTACCCACCCGGCAAAAAAGACAGGGATCGTAGGTGCTGTCGCAATGGCGACAACCGCAGGGACCGCAAGCACCGAACCCGTGGTCATGACCCAGCGGGGCCCGTGTCGGTCAAGGACCCGCCCGACCGGAATCCCGACTGCGGCAGCAATCAGCTGACTGACGGAGAACGCAGCCACGATCACCGTGATCGACCATCCGGTGTCGCGTGAGATCGACACCGACAGAACAGGAAACGCGTAGTACAGGATTCCCCAACTGGTAATTTCTGTCAGGCACAACGCCGCCAGGACCCGCCGCAGGCCCGAAGGAGCGAGGGCAACGGACGGATCCTCGACGGTGGTCATCGGTTTGGTTCTATCCGCAGGAGTTGGCACTACCGGCGCGGCCGGAGAGTGAAATCAGTTGCGGAGCCGGTGTAGCGCAGCAACCACCTTCACTTTCCGCGGTATCGGGTTCGTCGAAAACTCCTGCCCCACCGCAGACTCCGGTTTCCGGGAGAATCAACTCCACCCGGGCAGCAGCTTCGTGATCACCGGCAAGTTCGGCGGCGATGCTGCGAACCTGCTCGTATCCGGTCATGGCCAAGAACGTCGGCGCGCGGCCGTAGCTCTTCATCCCCGCCAGGTACACACCCGGTTCGGGGTGTCGAAGTTCCTTCGCGCCATGGGGATACACCGTGCCGCAGGAGTGGACGTTCGGGTCGATCAGCGGCGCGAGCTCTGTCGGTGCCTGCAATACGGGGTCGAGACCGAGGCGGATTTCCGAGAGCCAGGACAAATCAGGACGGAAGCCGGTCAATGCGACGACATTGTCGACGTTCTCGACCCGGTGACCGCCATCGGAGATCAGCGACACCTGGCCGTCCCCCGCGGATTCGACACTTGCGGTGCGGAATCCGGCGACCACAGTGAGGAGCCCGTCGTCGACGGCCTTCTTCGCGCGCAGTCCGAGCGCACCGCGAGCGGGCAGCTCGTCAGACTCGCCGCCGCCGAACGCGGAACCGACATTCCCCCGCCGGACCACCCAGGTGATTCGGGTGCCCTCCGCCTCGAGTGCGGCCAGAGCGACCATCGCCGTCAGCGCCGAATGACCGCTGCCCGCGATGACGGTGTGCTTTCCTGCGAAACGTGCGCGCACGGCCTCGTCGTCGAGATCGGGGACACGATACGTGATCACATCCCCGGCCGCATTCTCCCCGAGCGCCGGCAAACCTTCCCCGCCAAGAGGATTGGGTTCTCCCCAGGTTCCCGAGGCATCGACAATACCCTGAGCGAAAACTCGATCCTCGGTCCCGTCGGTACGACGAATATGAATCGAGAGAGGTTCGGTGTCCCGGCCGTCGTCAACGACCAGGTCGCGGCCGCGTCGGGCAACGCCGATCACCTCGGTGCCGAACTGGACCACATCGCCGAGGGCTTTGGCGAGCGGCTCGAGGTAGAGCCGTCGCCATTGTTGACCAGTCGGGTAAGTATCGGCGTCGGGCGAGGTCCATCCCTTCTGCTCGAGCAGGCGCCGAGCCGCCGGGTCGACAAGTTCGGACCAACGCGAAAACAGACGCACGTGATTCCATTCGGATATCGCTGCGCCCGCCACATCGCCGCGCTCGAACACCAGCGGTGCGAGGCTGCGCTCGCGCAGCTGCGCAGCGGCAGCGAGACCGATCGGTCCGGCTCCGATCACCACAACAGGTAGTTCATCCATCACCAACACTCCTTCATCGACAGTCATCAATATTTAATCCAACTATATTGACGAACATCGATGAAGGCAACCATCGATTGATATCGATATAGTGTGAATATGACATCGCTGCAGACTCCGGCCGTTCGCATCGGCGATTCGGCCCAGGGCCAGATCGGTTCGAACCTGATCGAACAGAGTGACGCCGACACGTATGCACAGTGGTTCGCTTGCCTGGCCGAGCCGATGCGGGTCCGACTCCTGCACCGGGTCGCGAGCGCTACCGGCGGGATTACCGTCGGCGCACTCGCAGAAGCTCTGGGAATCGGACAACCAACCGTCTCCCACCATCTACGCAAGCTCGCCGACGTGGGATTCGTAGATCTGCGCAAGGATGGAACCAGCACCGTTGTTGCGATGAGTCCGACGTGCTGCGTTGCCTTGCCACAGCCGGCCGACATCGTCATGGGAGTTCTCGCGCCGCGGCCCTGCTGCCCGACCGATCTGCCCGACGACGTCACCGTGCGGGCGATGGCCGACAAAGACTGGGACGCGGTCCTACGGATCTACGGCGAAGGGATCGACACCCGCAACGCCACCTTCGCCGTCGAGGTTCCTACCCGCGAGCAACTCGATGTGCAGTGGCTGCCAAAACACCGCTGGGTCGCAACCATCGACGATGTCGTCGTGGGATGGGCGACTCTGAGCCAAGCCTCCGGGAGAGACTGCTACCGCGGGGTTGCCGAGAATTCCGTCTATGTAGCCGACGGGATGCGTGGCCGAGGCGTCGGAAAAGCACTACTGCGCAAGCAGGTTATGTCCGCCGACGATGACGGCTTCTGGACCTTGCAGACCTCGATCTTCCCCGAAAACCGCGCTTCGATCTCACTGCATCACTCCGCCGGTTTCCGAACCATCGGCATCCGCGAGAAGATCGCTCAACTCGACGGCATCTGGCGCGACACCGTTCTCCTCGAACGCCGAGCGGCAGAATCCACCTAGCCTCCTCGACAGGTCACCAGTTGCACGCTATTTCGATATCTGTCAATATTGACAAATGTCGAATCAAGACGTGCCGGAATCCGACGCGTGCTGCACCCCACTAGTCCGCGAACCGTTGACCGAGGACTGGGCCGGTGACTTGGCCCGGATGTTCAAGGCACTCGGCGACCCCGTGCGACTGCGCCTGCTGAGCCTGGTGGCCAGCCACCAGGGTGGAGAAGCCTGCGTCTGCGACATTTCCGACACGTTCGATCTGTCTCAGCCGACAATCTCGCATCACCTCAAGGTGCTGCGCCAGGCCGGACTGCTCGACTGCGAACGACGTGGCACCTGGGTGTACTACTGGGTCATTCCGGCTGCATTACAACAGCTTTCATCGGTCCTCCTGGTCGAAGGATCCGCCGCAGACGAATGCGCCGAGGTCACGGCATGAGCAACGCTGCCACAACCGAGAATCCAACCGTTGTCGGCAAACTCTCCACTCTCGACCGATTTCTTCCGGCGTGGATCGGTGTCGCGATGGTTGCCGGACTGCTCCTGGGCCGTTGGGTTCCAGACTTGAACACAGCAATCGAAAAGGTGCAGATCGACGGTATCTCGCTGCCGATCGCGCTGGGCTTGCTGATCATGATGTATCCCGTACTCGCGAAAGTCCGATACGACCGCCTCGACACCGTCACCGGCGACAAGAAACTCCTTGCCGGATCGCTGTTCCTGAACTGGATCCTCGGACCGGCACTGATGTTCGCCCTTGCCTGGCTTTTCCTGCCCGACCTCCCCGAATACCGGACGGGTCTGATCATTGTCGGCCTGGCCCGCTGTATCGCAATGGTCATCATCTGGAACGACCTGGCCTGCGGAGACCGCGAAGCCGCCGCGGTATTGGTAGCCATCAACTCGGTGTTCCAGGTAGTCATGTTCGCCGTGCTCGGCTGGTTCTACCTCTCGGTTCTGCCCGGGTGGCTCGGCCTCGAGCAGACAACGATCGACACGTCCCCGTGGCAGATCGCCAAATCCGTGCTGATCTTTCTCGGCATCCCGTTGCTCGCCGGCTTCCTGTCCCGCTTTTTCGGCGAGCGGTCGAAAGGCCGAGACTGGTACGACAACACGTTCATTCCCAAGATCAGCCCGTGGGCGCTGTACGGTCTACTGTTCACTATCGTTGTCCTGTTTTCGCTGCAAGGCGAGCAGATCACTTCGCAGCCGTGGGACGTCGTCCGCATAGCGCTTCCCCTCCTGGCTTACTTCGCCCTGATGTGGGGCGGTGGCTACATCCTCGGTGCCACAATGGGATTGGGATACAAACGCACCACAACACTCGCGTTCACCGCAGCCGGCAACAACTTCGAATTGGCAATCGCCGTTGCCATCGCCACGTACGGCGCCACGTCCGGCCAAGCACTCGCCGGTGTTGTCGGCCCACTGATCGAGGTACCGGTGCTGGTCGGCTTGGTCTACGTCTCACTCGCTCTACGTAAACGCTTTGCCACCCAGGATATTTCACTCGCATCTGCCGACTCTACAAACGCATCGTCCTAGAGCTGCTTCGTGAAAGGAACCCGAAACTCATGTCCGACAAGCCCAGTGTTCTGTTCGTGTGCGTCCACAATGCCGGCCGGTCACAGATGGCGGCCGGATTCCTGAATCATCTCGCCGCCGATGCCATCGAGGTTCGCTCAGCCGGATCCGCGCCGGCCGAGAGCGTCAATTCCGCTGCGGTCGAAGCGATGGCGGAGCTAGGTATCGATATCTCCAACCAAACTCCGAAGATTCTCACCGCCGATGCAGTGCAGAATTCGGACGTTGTCATCACGATGGGCTGCGGTGATACCTGCCCGGTCTTCCCGGGTACAAGCTACCGAGACTGGGTTCTCGATGATCCGGCTGGAGCGGGCATCGACGCCGTCCGACCTATCCGGGACAAGATCAAGGCCCATGTACAGGCACTTGTCGACGAACTCACGGCCCAACCGGTCTAGCTGCTACTACCTAAACAGCAGTGTGGTTCTCGCTGCGTTCCGACTGCGCCAAGTGGGCACACGCCTGCACCAACAGTGCAAGTGACTCACTGGACAACCCCTCCGCGACACGCATGAATCGCAGCGCCCAGACGTCCGATACCTCGACCTCGTTGCTGCCACCCATCTCGCCCAACCATTCCAGGACGATCTTCCGGGGGTCTTGTCCCAAGAGTGCGCGACCGTCCGCCAGCACTCCACCAGCCATCTCCCACTGAGCATCCGAGCAGGACAACACTGCCGCAAGGTGCCCACGAGTGAGCACCGTCCCCGATTCGGCCGCCGATTGGAACAGGACGCCAAGGCGATCGGCTAAACCCCCGCCGCCGTATTGCCGATTATCATTGTCGGACAACCCATTCGAGCTTCCGAGACTGATTGCCTGACGAGACATGGGAACGCCTTCCATGATGCTACCTCCACCGATTTCGCAATAACGGTCTTGTCACAACGGTCATCCATACGCCATCGGATGCCGTAGACATTCGGCCTGTCCACCAGGCTTACCGTTACAGGTTACCTAGATCTGTAAAGAAACGGCAAGTGTTTTGTTACATTCGCCCGAAAACTTCTTTTGTAGTGAACTATCCACATACAACAAAGTACCGGTTGGTATGTATACAACTATGCCCGGGTACCTGCCGGGTAAGTACTTCTGAGAACTCGAGTAGGACTACGCATCCAGCCAGGGCGCTCGGACCTGCAGACTTCTTGTCATGAGCACACCGACAACACCCTCGAAGAGCACCGCCGCATTTTTTGCACAGGCCGGGATAGCGTTTGCCGTGAGCTTCGTAGGCACCCTCGTGGGCATCGCCTACCTACCGATCGACGCCTGGCAGCGCGGATTCCTCGGCATGTCTCTACTGTTTCTGGTGACCAGCACATTCACCTTGGCAAAGGTGATTCGCGATCAGCAGGAAGCCTCCACCGTCCGGGTTCGTATGGATGAAGCCCGGCTCGACAAACTGATCGCGGAACACGATCCATTCAAAGCTGCGGCGTGAGGACTTTCGACTGCCCAGCGGGGACTGGTGGTTGCCGCAGATCCAACCGTCGAAGCAATTGAGCGTTGACCGCGACCACCACGGTCGATACGGACATCAGGATTGCCCCCACTTCCATGGGCAGCACAAACCCGACAGGCGCCAGCACGCCAGCAGCCAAGGGAACCGAAATCGCGTTGTAACCCGCTGCCCACCACAAGTTCTGAACCATTTTCCGGTAGGTTGCGTGCGACAGCTCGATAACCGAGGCTACCGCTCGCGGATCATCGCTTGCCAGAACAACTCCCGCCGACGCGATTGCCACGTCCGTGCCGGCACCAATGGCGATACCGACATCGGCCTTGGCCAACGCGGGGGCATCGTTCACTCCGTCTCCGACCATCGCAACCCGCCGACGGGCTGCCTGAAGCTTCGACACCTCGGCCCCCTTGTCCTGCGGGAGAACCTCCGCGAACACCGCGTCGATACCGAGCGCCCCGGCAACCGAATGCGCCACTGCGCTGGCATCACCGGTCACCATCGCAACTCCGACACCTCGGGCATGGAGTGCGTCGACGGCAGGCTTGGATTCCGGCCGGATTTCGTCGGCCAGAGCCAACGCCCCCATCACGACGTCGTCCCTCGAGACATGCAGCACCGTCCAGCCTTCACTCAACCAGTCATCGCTACCTGAAATCACCTCATTACCTGCCGCTTTCAACATTCCCGGCCCGCCGACGCCGATACTCGCCCCGTCGACGTTCGCAACAACGCCAATTCCGTTGTGCGCCTGAAAATTCGATCCAGAAGCGAGTACCAGATTTCTCTCGCGCGCGGCTGCGACTATTGCACGGCCAAGCGGATGTTCGCTGTCGAACTCCACTGACGCCGCATCACGGAGAACCTGATCTTCGGTGTATCCGTCTGCTGCCCGCACGCCGACAACTGCCGGTTCCCCCTTCGTGAGAGTTCCGGTTTTGTCGAAGAGAACCGTGTCGACCTTGCGCATGTTCTCGAGCGCCATGCGGTCGGTAATCAGAATCCCGGCTCGCGCAGCACGTTCCGTGGCAATCGACACTACCAACGGGATTGCCAGTCCCAGCGCGTGTGGACATGCAATCACCAGCACGGTGATGGTGCGGGTCACTGCCTCCTCGGGAGTTCCCCAGACCGTCCACGCAGCAGCTGTCAGCACCGCGGCGCCCAGCGCGTACCAGAACAGAAGTGCCGCAGCCTTGTCGGCCACCATCTGAGCACGACTCGACGAGTTCTGCGCCTGCTCGACCAGGCGCCTGATCCCAGCGAGAGCCGTGTCCTCTCCCACCGCTGTGACACGCACGCGCAGAGCGGAATCCGTGGCCACAGTGCCCGCAACCACCTGATCACCGATTGTGCGCCGCACCGTTTTCGACTCACCGGTGATCATCGACTCGTCCATGTCGGCGCTGCCTTCGACGACGGCCCCGTCCGAGGGGACCCGAGCGCCCGGTCGAACCATCACCAGGTCACCGGTCGCCAGCAAGCTCGTCGGCACCATTTCGACTTCGTCCCCGACCAGCCGCTCCGCCTCGTCCGGCAGCATCGCGGCCAACGAGTCCAACGCGCTGGACGTCTGGCTCAGTGACCGCATCTCGATCCAATGTCCGAGCAGCATGATGACGATGAGAAGTGCCAACTCCCACCAGAAGTCGAGAGTGTGGTCGACCCAATGGAGACTTGCCGCCCATGACGCGAAGAACGCCACCGTGATCGCCAGCGCGATCAGCAGCATCATCCCCGGTTGCCGAGCACGAAACTCGGACAATCCACCGACGAGGAAAGGTTTTCCGCCCCAGAAGTACATCACCGTGCCCAGGATTGGAGACGTCCACGTCACCACGGTGTTGTCCGGCAACGTATATCCAACCAAATCCGCGAACATCGCGTCGGCCGCCACGACCGGAAACGCAATGACAAACATGATCACAAACAGTTTCCGGAACTGCGCGACATGGTCACCATGTCCGCCGTGGTTCGCGTGGCCGTGGTTTGCGTGGCCGTGGTCCATGTCGCTGTGGTCCATGTCGCTGTGGTCCATGCGCGGTCATCTCCCTATGCGTACGGTTTCCGGTGCGCCGCGGCCTTCGTCGTCAAACCTCGGACTTCAGAACTGAACGTATGCCCGAATCAACACCTCGACAATCGCGGGCACCGCTACAAGGCGGCCAGCATCGCTTGCATCTGCACAATCTCGGCCTGCTGAGCAGCGATGATCTCTTCTGCCAGCTTCTCGGCAGTTGGATCCAACCCGGAGTCGAGTTCGGTCTGCGACATGGTGATCGCGCCGGTGTGATGTTCGATCATCATGGTCAGCCACATCTTCTCGAACTCGATACCCTGGGCATCCATCATCGCCTGCATGTCGTCATCCGACATCATGCCCGGCATGTCCGCCATTCCTACTCCGTGACCGGAATGGTCCATGCCGCCTGTGGGGTTGGACGCCGGGTCGGGGCGCCCCCACTGTGTCAGCATTTCCGACATCTGCTGCATTTCCGGGTCCTGAGCAGCTTCGATCTGCGCTGCCAGCGCGATCAATTCAGCGTTATCCGTCCGCCCCTCAACCATTTTTGCCATGTCGAGCGCTTGGGCGTGGTGCGGGTACATCCCCTCCAAGAACTCGATGTCCGCTGCGTTAACTCCTTGCGGGATCGCGGACTCGGAGGCGGATATCGATGTCTCCGCTGCAGTTGTGGGCGCCGAATCACCGCCGTCCGAACAACCGGCGATCACCAACGCACCTGCTGCCAAGACGGGAACAAACTTCACATAACCACTCTTGAGAGAGAACACCACGACAACACTCCTGAAAATCCGACTTCACGCGAAACTTATTACTGTGCAACGGCTTCGAAAATTGAAACCTTCGAAGCGTGCGTCCACCACCCTACCGACGAGACTGCGCCGAAGCCCGTGATAACCGATCGAAACGGAGTACCTTCATCGAATCTTCACAGTCCACCGGAAGGCGCCGATATCGCCTCGCTGCTGGGCTAACCTGACAACATGAACTCCGAATCCGGACACTCACGCGCCGAGGGAGCCGACCGCGTCCTGGTGGTCGAGGACGAACCGGCACTCGCCAAGGTGGTAGCCAATTACCTTGCACGCGAAGGTTTTCACGTCCGCATCGCGCATGACGGTCCGACCGCCGTCGCGGCTGCCCATGATTTCGAACCTTCGCTTGTCGTTCTGGATCTGATGCTTCCCGGATTCGACGGCATGGAAGTCTGCCGACGAATCCGCAGTTTCTCCGACGCCTACATTCTGATGTTGTCGGCCCGCGGCGACGAGTCCGACAAGGTCGCGGGACTCGCAGCCGGTGCGGACGACTACGTGGTCAAACCCTTCGGACCGCGCGAACTTGTCGCGCGCGTCAAAGCGCTTCTGCGTAGACCCCGGGCGTCGAGCCTGATGTCCGAACCGTTGCCGACGCCGGACGGCCTCGATATCGACCTCATCGCGCGGACCGTGCGCGTCGACGGAGCGCCCGTCGAACTCACCCCCACCGAGTTCGAACTTCTCACTGTCCTGGCGACAAGACCCGACGCCGCCCTGAGCCGAAGCGACATCATCACGGCAGTCTGGGGTTCCTCGTGGTTCGGTGATCAACACATCGTCGACGTCCACATCCGCGCGCTCCGACGCAAACTCGGCGACGACGCAGCAGATCCCCGTTTCATCCGGACCGTGCGCGGTATGGGTTATGCATTGAGGTCGTCATGAACCGCCTCGGCCTGCGCGGCAGGTTGCTGGTCGCTCAGATTGTCGTTCTACTGGTGTGTTGCGTGACGATCGCTGCGGTCGCTGTCGCAATCGCAGCTCCTCTGTTCCACAATCACCTCGCGATGGCCGGGATCGAAGACGACAACGTCCGCCTGCACACCGAAGAAGCCTTCAGCCAAACAATATTCGTGGCACTGTTGAGCGGCATAGCGGTTGCACTCGTCGGCGCGAGTATCGCTGCGGTGTACGTCGTTCGGCGGATTACCGCACCTATCAGTCGACTCGCGGTCGCGGCGAAGAGCGTCGCCGAAGGCAAGTACGACGTCCACATCGAGCAGTCGGATGTCGACTCGGATTTCACGCGCTTGGAAGGCGCGTTCTCCGACATGGCCGAGCGACTTGATCATTCCGATCGCGTCCGCAAGCGCCTGTTGGCGGATCTGGCCCACGAATTACGCACTCCGGTATCAACTTTGGCGGCGTACGTGGACGGCCTCGAAGATGGTGTGCTCGAGGCCGACGCCGCGTCATGGGCAGTGATGCGCGATCAACTGGAACGACTGCGACGGCTCGCTCATGATCTCTCCGATGTTTCGGCGGCCGACGAGCACGCCCTGGATCTCATTCTCGCAGCCGACGACCTCAGCGATATCGTCTGCAGCACAACCACTGCGGTCGCACCACGGTTCGAGGAACGCGCCGTGACGCTGTCCACGGCAACACCTGTGCACCCGGTGAGAGTTCGCGTCGATCGCCAGCGGATCGAACAAATTCTGTCCAACCTTCTCGAGAATGCATTGCGGCACACGCCCGGCGGGGGAAGCGTCGCCGTAGCCGTCACAGAATCGCCCGACCACATTTCGGTCGCTGTCAGCGACACCGGTGAGGGCATCCCGGAGGATCAACTCGAGTCTGTGTTCGACAGGTTTCATCGCGGCGAGAGTTCCGACGGTTCCGGATTGGGGCTCACCATTGCGCGGAGTCTCGCACGCGCCCACGGCGGCTCGTTGACGGCTCGGCCGAATCCGCTCGGCGGCACCATCCTCGAACTCGAGCTGCCTGCACTCCCCCTCCCCCTCCCCGAATGAACGTATCGCTGCCCCTGTCTGACAAGGGCAGCGATACGTTCATTCGAAACTGGGGTGGTACGAAACGGGGCAAGTCGGGCACCAGATAGAAGCCCGCACAAGGCAACAGCGCCCGCCAACCAGGTGAACTGGTGGGCGGGCGCTGCCGAAAAGATGTATCAGGCGTTGACGATGGAATCCAATGCCGAGTAGAACAAACCGAGTCCGTCGTCACTGGGGCCGGTGAGAGCCTCGGTGGCGTGCTCGGGGTGCGGCATGAGTCCGACGACGCGACCGTTGGCGGAGGAAATACCCGCAATACGACGCTGTGAGCCGTTGGGGTTCTCTTCCGAGTAACGGAATACGACGCGGCCTTCGCCTTCGAGTTCGTCGAGAACGTTCTCGGATGCCTGGAAGCGACCTTCACCCGACTTGAGGGGGATGAGGATCTGCGCGCCGGCCTCGTAACGTGAAGACCAGGCCGTGTTGGTGGCTTCGACGGTCAGCCACTCGTCGCGGCAGATGAAGTGCAGACCCTGGTTGCGGGTGAGGGCTCCGGGGAGCAAACCAGCTTCGCAGAGGATCTGGAAGCCGTTGCAGATGCCGAGGACGGGCATGCCGCCCTTGGCTGCTTCGACAACCTTGCCCATGGCCGGAGCGAACCGTGCGATCGCGCCACAGCGAAGGTAATCGCCGTAGGAGAATCCACCGGGGACGATGACTGCGTCGACGCCCTTGAGGTCGGCGTCGCCGTGCCACAGTGCCACAGCTTCACCTCCGGCCAAGTTCACCGCGCGAGCTGCGTCGACGTCGTCGAGTGTGCCCGGGAAGGTGATGACTCCGATTCGTGCGCTCATGCCTCGACTCGCCTGACGGTCCAATCCTCGATCACCGTGTTGGCCAGCAGGCCTTCGGCGATCTTCTCGAGCTCGGCATCTTCGACGCTGCCGTCGATTTCCAACTCGAACCGCTTGCCCTGACGGACATCGGATACTCCTGCAAAGCCCAGGCGAGACAGTGCCCCGACAATGGCCTGTCCCTGGGGGTCGAGAATCTCGGCCTTGGGCATGACTTCGACGACGACACGGGCCACGTGCTGCTCCTCGGTACTAGTGCGCGAACCCAGAGTGAAACACCGGGTATCGACGAGTTTACCGGGCGCAGTCTGGAACCTTCGCATCGAGTGAGAGCTGGGGTGACGCCCACCACCTGTGAAAGGCATACTCGAAATCATGCGACTGACACATTTTGGCCATTCCTGTGTACTTGTCGAATTGAACGGTTCGAAAATCCTCTTCGATCCGGGCAATTTCTCGCACGGTTTCGAGGGCGTGACCGGCCTCGACGCCATTCTCGTAACGCATCAGCACCCGGATCACGCGGATCCAGAGCGTCTGCCCGCTCTCGTCGACGCGAATCCCGACGCGGCTTTGTACAGCGATCCGCAAACTGCGGCCAAGCTCGGTGGCCGGTGGAATGCCGTTCGGGCGGGTGAGCACTTCAGCATCGGTGAGGTTCAGGTGACCGGCGCAGGCGGCGAGCACGCGATCATTCATCCCGATCTGCCGATGATCGACAACACTGCTTTCCTACTCGGCGATGCCGTCAATCCGGCACAGTTCATGCACCCGGGTGACTCGTTGGTCGTGCCCGAGCAGTCCGTTGATGTTCTTGCTTTGCCTGCCGCTGCGCCGTGGTTGAAGATCTGGGAAGCCGTCGACTATCTCCGAGCGGTAGCTCCTCGTGTCGCGGTGCCTATTCATCAGGGCATACTCCGCGAGGAGGCATCTGGCATCTTCTACGGTCGTTACTCCGACATGGCCCCCGCCGGCACCGAGTTCCGGGTGCTCGACGAGGAGTCCGACGTCGAGATTGCGTAGCTGGAGTATTCCGAGGCGAGTTTCTTCTATGCCTTCACCTTCACGATGATCCAGCCGGTGCTTGTCCCACCATTCGCGTCTGTAAGGGTGTAGAGAATCTTGTCGGTGCCCGTCTTCGTTCCGGCTTTGAACACCACTTTGCCGTTTTCGAGCTTCACGGTGCCACCGAGCAGTGACGTTGCCTCGACACCGGTCACGGAGATCGAATCTCCGTTGCTGTCATGATCATTCGCGACTGCGTCGATCGTGGCCGTAGCACCGGATCGAACTTCTGCGGTGTCGAGTGCTGCGTAAGGCGGCAACGCGGTCGCGGTGTACCGGCCCAGGTCATCGAGTCGAGCCGACGCGACCTCGGCGGCATCGACGATGGCAGCAAATTCTGTTCCGTCGAAGCGGGCCAGATCATTGCCGTTCATGATCGTGCGGCCCTCCGCGCTACCTCCGTGGTAGTCATCGGCGTAAAAATTGTGTCCCAGTTCGTGACGGAGTACCCGGGAGAAGTTACCGTCGCCTTCCGCGCCGACGTGCGCGTAGCTGTGATCGATGAGGAACTTGGAGTAGTAGGCGTTTCCGCCACCGGACTTGCACACTACTGT
The DNA here is from genome assembly GCF_002300185.1 of Rhodococcus sp. ACPA4. Classification (NCBI taxonomy): domain Bacteria; kingdom Bacillati; phylum Actinomycetota; class Actinomycetes; order Mycobacteriales; family Nocardiaceae; genus Rhodococcus; species Rhodococcus sp. ACPA4. The sequence continues at coordinate 497,240 of NZ_NSDY01000002.1, read as the reverse complement.
CGCCTGATCCACGGTGGTGCCGACTTTGTCGGACCACTCGCTCTCGAGAGCATCAAAGTTTTCGCAGGAGGTCTTGTACGGATCACTGGCTGCATCGGCCCGCAGCACGACTTGACCGACGACCGGCCGAATTCCCACGTCCCTCATCCAGATCACCGCAGTTCGCGCGATGGATTCCTCGACGCGATCCAATGCAACTGCAGGACTGCCGTTGCCGTGCGCGGAGTACCACTCCCCGCTCAAATCCAATCCGATGTCGAACTGCTTCATGGTTTTTCCCACTGATGCAGCCGACGCGGGCGCGATAGCAGCGGTTGGCCATGTGGGGGCCGCGTCGATCGGCGCGGAGGTACGGCCCACTACCGACGAGCCGACAAAATCGATAGAGGCGCCTCGATCGAAGATCACCTGTCCACGAAGGGTTCCGGTGGAGTCGACGATGGCGGCAACAACTGCGTCTGGATGACCGTCGACGCTTCCGAGATACGAACGTGGTGCAGGCAACTCCGAATCAACAAGGGCGCCACCGGATTTCTGCACGGCCATACGAAAATCCTTGCCGCGCAGATCTACCTTGTCCAACCGCAACGTCAAGGACGAGCCCTGATCATCGACGGTTGCAACGAGGGCGCCCTGGCCCGATTCGCTCGATCCGCCATCCAGGCTGCCAGTGGACAGCGAACCCAGGTCGACCGGTGCCGCAGTTGCCACAGTGGGTACCAGTGCCGCGCAGGCGAGTGCGCCCACTGCCGCGACAATACGTCGATTAGTCGACTTCGAGAACACTCGTGCGCGCATGGTTGTATCCCAGCCCGATCTACTAGCGGTAAATTAACTGTAAGCACCGTAGCACCGAACTGAGGCGTCGACCACACCCCCGAGGATGATTGTCCACTTTGCCCGCAAATTGTTGAGAGCCCGAAAATACCGTCGCTGATCACATAAAAGGTATTGAACGTACATTCCGGCGCGCGGCCGAGAACTCAACTGACCAATCCAGCTACTCAATAGTTGCCATGAAGGCAATCTACGCTGCGCCCAGTTCCGACGCCGATGAGTTCCACCGGTACACATTCGATGTCGCTTCATGGAAGAGCGCAAGGTCGATCGCGTCGAGCATCGCCCGACGCGGCCCTTCGTTCCCCAACTGCTTGGCCGAAATCGACAGTCGGACAAGGCCGCCGCGCTTTGCGCTGCGGCCGGCCCCGAGGATCAGGGCCCGGCACCACCACGGTTCGACTTTGAAACCCTCACCGATTCCGAGCACACGACCACGCTGCGATGTTCCTCGCGCAAGGTCGTGCACGGCGCCGAGTCCGGCCATCGAGCGAAATCCGGCCTCCGGCAACACCGACATCGCTCCGGTGGAGGCCACCCAGCGGGGCGGAGCGAACACTCTGGTGCGCAATCCCGCCTGCTCCAACACTCGATCTGCTGCCAGCAGACGGAGTTTTGCCTCATGCCTGGACAGCGTCGCGAACTCCGCGCGTCGACGCTTGGTCGCCGCCTGATCGTAACCGTGCAATACGACGGCATCCCCGTGCTCGCGGCGTTCACGCAACCAGGCAGCGGTGACGGCGTCGTCGGCGAGTCGGTATTTGTCTTTGAGCCTGGGTGCCACGAGGAGGGAAAGCCGCACTCCCCTTGCATCCATCTCGTCTGCGAATCCCGCAGCGAGATAACATGTCTCGTCTCTGATTCCGGACACTGACACGATCAGTTCAGCAGACATACCTCTGATGGTGGCAGCTCCGGGTGAACAACACACTGCCGCCGGATGATCATCCGGCGGCAGGTGGTGGTCAGTTGTGCGGCAGAACCGCTTCGATGGCGGCAATGACCTCGGGAGCGTCCGGCTCGGTGCGCGGACGGAAACGGTTGACGACGGTTCCGTCCGGCGCGATGAGGAACTTTTCGAAGTTCCACTGAATGTCGCCGGCTTCGCCGTCTGCATCGGGAGTCTTGGTGAGTTCTGCGTACAGCGGGTGACGGTTCTCGCCGTTGACCTCGATCTTCTCCATCATCGGGAACGTGACTCCGTAAGTGGTGGAGCAGAAGGATTCGATCTCTTCGGCGGTGCCGGGTTCTTGGCCCATGAACTGGTTGCATGGGATACCGATCACGGTCAGGCCGCGATCTGCGTACTCACTCGCCAGCTTCTCGAGCGTCGCGTACTGCGGGGTGAGACCGCACTTGGACGCGACGTTGACCACGAGCACGGCCCGCCCACCGTATTCGCCCAGCGAGGTGGGTACACCGCCGAGTGTGTTGATCACGATGTTCTGTACTGGAGTTGTCATGATGTCCAACTTAGCGACTATCTCGCCCACCGCTACGTCGATGCTCCGAGAATTCGATCGAGGTCGTCCAGAACGGTGAGCCCACCGAACGATCCGACGCCGGTGATCCAGTACGACATGTCGACCAGGGCACTTCCGGCCACGTAAGTCCATTGCCGAAGAGTGACCTAAAGGGGCCACCGCTTCGGGGTGTTTGATGCCCAAATGTCCGTTATGTTCGCGAAGTGGTTACTTTCTGGTGCCATGCCGCACGGTGCGGGGACCAAATTGTGAAGGCCAAATAGATGACGACTCTTGATTCTCGCTCTGGGTGGACTCGCCTTGGTAGCGCCCGCCTCGCCGCCCTGGTCGGCGGGATCACGCTTGCCGCTTCCATGACGTTCGGTACCGCGGTCGGACCTGCGTCAGCAGAAACCGCCGCCGAATTCCTTGCCAGTCGGTGCGCAAATTACATCGCCAACCCCCAACCCTACGAGGCCGCCAGAAGCCATTGTGATGGGGCGGACCTGTCCGGCGTAGACCTGTCCGGCGTGGACCTGTCCTGGGCGTTCCTGACCGAAGCGAACCTCACCGACACTGACCTCACCGGCACTGACCTGCACGGCGCCTACATGGCTGACGCGAACCTGGCCAACGCAACCCTGACCGGCGCGAACATGGACTCCGCGTACCTGGGTCAAGCGAACCTGACCGGCGCGAACCTGGCCAACGCGAACCTCACCGACGCTGACCTGACCAGCGCGAACCTCACCGACGCTGACCTCACCGGCGCGAACCTCACCGAAGCGAACCTGACCCGCGCGAACCTAACCGGCGCGAACCTAACCGGCGCGAACCTGACCGACCTGAACCTGACCGGCTCAGCTCTAGTGCCTGCCGACATCACTGTGGACGTTATGGATGCCGGATGGTCGTACGACGGGGCCTACGTAACATGGGCCACTCCCAGTATGCCCACCGGAGTGGAATTCGGCGCCTGTGACTATCCCTCCGGGACAAAGTTTCCCACCGAGCTCACGGTCGTGAAATGCGACGTCGCCACTTCCTCCAGCGGCAGTTATGGCTACTTCACCGTCTACGTCATCCCCGGACCGAACTGGGGCGAACCACCCGTCACCGGATCCCTTGGCTCTCTGAACTCGTTCTTCGGCAGCTGACCTTCCCGACAGTGCACGCGTCATCAGTGCAGGCTACCCCTCAAAAACATTGTCCTCCAAACCCTTCCGTAGGGGTGGAGGACTACCGTTCGGGCTTCTCTCACCGATCAATGTCCGAGAAAAGATCGGTTGACGGACACAGCGGCTTCGATAGGAACACAGTCGAGCAATCAACTCAGCCTCCCTCAGAGCTACCGGTCACTGCCCGGCCGGGCAGTACCCACTGTTCCAAGCAGTGCATCGGCGAGGGGGTCTGCCGTGCTGACGCCTGCGGCTACACCCCGAAGCAGAGCGTCGAAATCAGCGGCGACGATGGTGACCTCCTCGAACTCCGGCTCTCCCCCACGGACAACCTGACCGTCCGGTGCGATCGCCAGGTACTCGTACCCGTAGCGTGTCGACAGCAGGACCGGGAGGTGAGTGGACCAGAAGGCGTTGATCGCCGCGCGCTCAGCCGGCCCGGAAGCAACCGCCAGACTCTCGTGCCGGAACGCATCCCAGGGAAACGCCTCATCGCTGATGCCGACCCCACCGGCATAGTTCTCCGCCGAGAGAAACCACACCTGGTCGTCGGAACTGGCAAGCACGGAGAACGAACTCACCCACACGATGAGTTGATCACAAGCGCCGACCAGCGGTTGCGGAACTGGGGCAGAGGCCGATCGAGTAGGTTCTTCGCGAACCCAGCCTGCGATCGACAGCGCGGCGGTTGCGTCGAGGTGAAGGCACATGGCCCCACGGTAGGTCAGGCCGTCTCGCACCATTAGCGCCGGTCGGAAACGTTCGATTCTGGACGGCGGCCTGTGGGAATGAGCCGTGCTCCGCTCCGGCATCGCGATCTAAGCACCCACCGATGTCGGGAATGCGAATCGATATGACGGAAAGCCTGCCACGAACGAGGAACGAGACCGCCGCACGGTGAGTGCAACGGTCTCGTTCGTCATTCTCCGACCAGGATCACTGATCTGAAGTACGGGTTCCGCTCCAGCGGAGGGGTCAAACCTCTAGTGGTGGCTCACGAAGGACTGCTGGGTGCCAGTTGGCGCGGTTTCGAGTTTGTGCTGTTCGGCTTCGTCCTCGTCGTCCAGCATGGTCGCCTCGTTGAACGGAATCTTGCCGTCCAGAACATCGACGACGCGTTCCTTGTCGATGGTCTTCGTCCAGGAGCCGACGAGCAGCGTGGCGACTGCGTTGCCCGAGAAGTTGGTGAGAGCGCGAGCCTCGGACATGAAGCGGTCGATACCGACAATCAGGCCGACCCCGTCGAGTAGTTCGGGACGGTGACTTTGCAGGCCGCCTGCGAGGGTCGCGAGTCCGGCGCCACTGACTCCGGCTGCGCCCTTCGACGCGATGATCATGAACACCAGCAGCGAGAGCTGCTCACCGAACGCGAGTGGCTGACCCATCGCGTCGGCGATGAAGATGGAGGCCATGGTCAGGTAGATCGCGGTGCCGTCGAGGTTGAAGGAGTAGCCGGTCGGGACGACGATGCCGACGGTGGAGCGTTCGACGCCCACGTGCTCCATCTTGGCGATCAAACGCGGGAGTGCCGACTCGGAGGACGACGTCGCGAAGATGAGCAGGTATTCGCGGGCCAAGTACTTGACCAGCTTGAAGATGTTGAATCCGGTGACGGCGCGCAGCAGGGTGCCGAGGACACCGAAGATGAAGATCAAGCAGGTCAGGTAGAAGCCGATCATCAGTGTTCCGAGCTGGACCACTGCGTTCAGTCCGGTCTGGCCGACCACGCCGGCGATGGCACCGAAGGCACCGATCGGGGCGAGCCACAGGATCATGGTCAGGATCTTGAAGACCAGCTTCTGCAGGTGACCGATGCCCTTGAGGATCGGTTCACCGGACTTGCCGAGCGACTGGATCGCGAAGCCGACGAGCAGGGCGACAAACAGTGTCTGCAGCACGCTGCCCGCGGTCAGGGACGACAGCAACGACGTCGGGATGATCGACGCGACGAAGTCCCACGTTCCACCGGCACTGTGCGCTGCCGTGGTGAGCTTCTCGACGGACGCCGGGTTGGGCTCGATGTTCAGGCCGCTGCCCGGGTTGAGGAGATTACCGACACCCAGGCCGATCGCCAGGGCAACAGTGGACATACCGATGAAGTAGGCGAGCGCCAGTCCGCCGACCTTGCCCACCTTGGCTGCTGCGCGCACCGAGCCGATGCCGAGCACAATGGTGCAGAAAATGACCGGGCTGATCATCATCTTGATCAAGCTGACGAACAATGTGCCCAACACGGCGACCGACTTGCCGAATTCGGGCGCGAGCCAACCGACGAGAATGCCTCCGATGACGGCGACGATGACGCTCATGTAGAGCCAATGCGTCTTGTCGCGCTTTGCCGGAGTGCCCTTCGGCTGGGGTGAATCGTTTACTGTCCCTGTTGCCGTGACGCTCATGGGGATGTCCTTTGATGGAAATCAGTGAAGTGATGGGGATCACTCGAGTTCGTGGAGAATTCTTGTTGGAAATGTGTAGGGCGTGAAGTTTGTGTTCATAACGTTCAGGAGTAACCGATGGTCCAACGACGCAGTCGCCGACGCATGAGCGTCGCCCGGCAGATCCTGCTGCTGCAGCTTGCGCTGTTGTCGCTGGTCATCGGTGCGGGAGCGGCACTGGCCGTAGTGGACGAGCGAGGTGACAGCGACGACGCCATTAGTCGGCAGGTGAGCTCGATCGCCGAGACACTGGCCTTGACGGACTCCACCGCGCAGGCGCTCTCCAGCGACGACCCGACCGCGATTCTGCAACCGCAGACCGAGAAAATTCGCATGGCCACCGGCGTCGACTTCATCGTGGTGATGGCGCCCGATCGCACCCGGTACACCCATACCAGTCCCGAACTGATCGGCGAATTGTTCACCGGCAACATCGACCGGGCGCTGGCAGGCGAGACGTTCACCGAGACGTACGCAGGTTCGTTGGGCCCGTCGATTCGCGCGGTCACACCGGTCTACGACGCGAGTGGGACGCTTGTCGGTTTGGTGGCTGTCGGCGTCACCCGAGAGGAGATCAGCAAGCAATTCGCCCAGAGCATTCCGACCATCCTGACAATTGCTGCCGCGGGATTGATTGCAGCTGTTTTGAGTTCGTTGTTGGTAAGTCGGCGAATCAGACGTCAGACCCTGGGTCTGGCACCCGACGAACTGCTCACGATGTACGAGCATCACGACGCCGTTCTCCACAGCATCGGTGAGGGACTGGTGGTCATCGGTCGGGGACGGGGCGGGACGGCTCAGGTGGACATAGTCAACGACGAAGCGCGTCGCCTTCTCGATCTACCGGAAGGCCGAGTCGATCTGTCCTCGATTCCGGCCACGTTGCGGGATGTGGACGCAAGTTCGGCCACTGATCAGGTCCATCTCACCGATCAACGAATACTCGTGGTCAATCAGCACCCGGTTGAGTGGGAGGGCAAGCGAATTGGCACAGTTCTGACTATTCGCGATCACACCGAATTGCAGAATGTTCTCGGCGAACTCGATTCGGTTCGCGATTTTGCAGAATCGCTGCGCTCGCAGGCCCACGAGAGCGCCAACCGCCTGCACACCATCATCACGATGGTGGAGCTCGGAAAATACGACGAGGCGGTTTCCTTTGCCACCAACGAATTACGGCTGTCTCAGCAGTTGATCGATCGTCTCGTCAATGCCGTTCAGGAACCGGCTCTGGCCGCTCTGTTGCTCGGAAAACTCAGTGAGGCGACCGAACGCGGAGTGGAGTTGACCGTCACCGAGGACACCGCACTCGGTGCGGTCACGCCGCTCACGTCCCGTGAGTTGGTCACACTGGTCGGCAATCTGGTGGACAATGCCATTGACGCCTCGCGGACCAGCGAGCAGCCGTGGGTGGAAGTGACGGTCATGGAAGAGGATTCGACAATGGTGGTTGCGGTGGCCGACAGTGGGCCAGGCATGACGCCCGATGCGCTCGAAAGGGCCAAGGAGCGTGGATATTCCACCAAATCCGGATCCCGCGGCATCGGCCTCGCGTTGGTTTCGCAGATCGTGAAACGCCACGGCGGCACCTTCGTGAGCGAGCCTGGGCTGGGTTCCATGCTGGTCGTGCGCATCCCGCTACGGCAGGCACAGCAGTGATCCGGGTACTCGTGGTGGACGACGAACCACTGATCGCGCAGGCGCACCGATCCTATGTGGAGCGAGTGCCGGGGTTTGTCGTGCACGGTGTGGTTCACAGCGGTCAGGCCACTCTGCGAGCGGTCACGGAAGCGCACGCCGCCGGTGAGTCCATCGATCTGGTGCTCCTCGACATCGGCCTACCGGACGCAAGCGGACTCGATGTTGCATCGGCGCTCGGTGGGTTGCGTCCGAGCCCCGACATCATTGCGGTGACCTCCGCGCGCGACCTCGATGTGGTGCGAACCGCCGTTGCCCGCGGAATTGTTCTCTACCTGCTCAAACCGTTCACTTTTGCGGCATTCCGCGACAAGCTCGAACGGTATGTGGAGTACCGCGCAGCGCTGCCCGCCGGCGAATCCGCAGCGAGTCAATACGACATCGATCGCGCGATGGCCGCACTACGCACCTCCGACGATCGGGCCGCGTCGGCGAAGGGCTTTGCTTCCCAGACGCTCGGACTCGTATCGGCGTGCGTTCGGGATACCGACACTCCGCTCACCGCAGCAGAAGTTGCCGCTTCCGTCGGCGTATCCCGGGTGACAGCGTGGCGCTACCTCGAAAAACTGGCAGACGACGGTCTGCTCACCCGGGAAACCGAATACGGACGTGCTGGGCGCCCCCAGGTCCGTTACCGCAGAAGCTAGTTCGCCGCCCCGACAGTGTCGAGGACCCACGCGAACTCGAAGGCAACTTCCTTCCACTTCTCGTAACGACCGCTGACACCACCGTGTCCTGCGCTCATCTCGGTCTTGAGAAGTAGTGGAGCGTCGCCGGTCTTGGTGGCACGCAGTTTCGCGACCCACTTTGCCGGTTCGACGTACAGCACTCGGGTGTCGTTGATACTGGTGATCGCCAGAATCGCCGGGTAGTCCTTGGCTTCCACGTTCTCGTATGGACTGTACGAGTGCATGTACTCGTAGACGGCCTTGTTGTGCAAGGGATTTCCCCACTCGTCCCACTCGATGACCGTCAGCGGCAGCGACGGGTCGAGGATGGACGTCAGCGGATCCACAAACGGCACATTCGCAAGAATGCCGGCAAAGAGTTCCGGTGCGAGGTTGGCTACAGCACCCATGAGTAGGCCACCCGCGCTACCACCGTCGGCAACCATACGATCGGCGGCGGTGACGCCGGTATCGATCAAATGCCGTGCACAGGAGACGAAGTCGGTAAACGTGTTCTTCTTGGTGAGAGTCTTGCCGTTCTCGTACCAATGCCGGCCCATCTCACCGCCGCCGCGTACATGCGCGACAACAAACACAACACCGCGATCGAGTAGCGACAACCGCGCAACCGAGAACGACGGGTCGATGCTGGCCTCGTAGGAACCGTAGCCGTACAACAGCAACGGCGCCGGACCTTCGGGGGCGCCGGCCTTGCGAACGATCGAGAGCGGAATGCGGGTACCGTCCTCGGCCACTGCCCAATCGCGTCGCTGCACGTAGTTCTTCGCGTCGAAATCGCCGAGCACGGGCTGCGACTTCCGCAGCGCCAGTTCACCACTGGCGACGTAGTAGTCGTACACCTGACCGGGAGTGATGAAAGACGTGAAGCCCAACCGGATGGTGGGCTGCGCCCATTCCGGATTCGATCCCATTCCGATACTGAAGAGCTCTTCGTCGAAATCGATCTCGTGACGCTCGCCGTAGCCGTCGGCTGTCAACGGCCACACGGCAACTCGGGTCAACGCCTCGCGGCGGTAACTCAGCACGATGTGGCCGGCAAAAGCCTCGGCTTCTTCCAGCCGCACGTCGTCGCTGTGCGCGATCAACGTCGTCATGTTCGTCGGATCCGATACCGGAGCCTCCACCAGCACGAAGTTCTCGGCCTTCACACCGTCCACTACGTCGTTGTGGAGGATGAGGAAGCGGTCTTCTCCCCCGATCACGGCATGCTCCGCGCCGTATTCGACGCCTTCACGACGCGGAATGATCACACGGAAGTCACCTTCCGGGTTGGCCGATTCGAGGATCCAGCCCTCGCTGGTCACCTTGGAACCGACCCAGATCACCAGGTACTTCTCGCTGCGCGTCGAACCGACCGACACCCAGTACCGCTCATCCGGTTCGTGGAACACCGAAACATCTTGGCTCTGCGGCGTTCCCAGCTTGTGGCGCCACACGGTGTCCGGACGCCAGGATTCGTCGACAGTCATGTAGAAGACATGGCTGTGATCAAGTGCCCAGGTTGCGCCGGGAGCGGTGTCGGGAATCTCGTCACCGAGGATTTCCCCGGTCTCGAGGTTCTTGAACCGCAGCGTGTACCGCTCGTCACCGACGACGTCCACGGAGTACGCCAGCAGGGTGCCGTCCTCGCTGATGGAAAACGCGCCGAGAGAGAAGAAGTCGTGCCCTTCTGCCTCGAGGTTGCCGTCCATGAGGATCTGTTCGCCGTCCAGTTCAACCCCGGGGGTCAAGTTGGGCGGCGTCCAGTCACCGTCGTCGGCGATCGGGCAACGGCAGTGAACGTTGTACGACTTACCTTCGACGCTACGGGCGTAGTACCACCACTTACCCATGCGGGTGGGTACCGACATATCCGTTTCCTGGGTGCGCGATTTGATCTCCTGGAAGATCTTCTCGCGCAACGGCTCCAGATGCGCCGTCTGCTCTTCGGTATACGCATTCTCGGCTTCGAGATACGCCACTACCTCGGCGTTGTCCTTGTCCCGCAGCCACTCGTACTCGTCGACGAACGTGTGTCCGTGATGGGTGCGTTCGGTGGGAACCTTCTTCGCGACCGGCGGGACGAGGCTCATGCGCTGGGACCGACCCAATCTGCGAAGGACAATCCGGAAATACGTTCGTACGCTTCGATGTAGCGCGCACGGGTCGCGTCGACAATCTCCTGGGGCAAAGCCGGCGGCGGGGTATCGGACGCCCGATCCCATCCGGATTCGGGGCCGGTCAGCCAGTCGCGAACGAACTGCTTGTCGAAGCTCGGCTGAACCTTGCCAGGCTCGTAGCCTTCGAGTGGCCAGTACCGCGAGGAATCAGGTGTCAGCACCTCGTCGGCCAGCACGAGATTGCCGCCCCCGTCGAGACCGAACTCGAGCTTGGTGTCGGCGAGGATGATTCCGCGATCAGCGGCAAAATTGGATGCTCGCGCATACACGTCGAGGGTGTCCTCACGAAGCTGAATCGCGAGCGTCTGACCGACCTTCTCCACTACCTGATCAAAGCTGATGTTCTCGTCGTGATCTCCGAGAGCAGCCTTGGACGCCGGGGTGAAGATCGGATCGGGCAAGCGTGACGCTTCCACGAGGCCCTCCGGAAGGTTGACGCCGCACACCGCGCCGGTCTTCTGGTAATCGACCAGACCGGAACCCGTGAGGAATCCTCGGACCACACATTCGACGGGAATCATGTCGAGCGAGCGCACAACCAGCGCACGCCCGAGAACCTCTTCGGGGATGCGGTCGTCGTCCGGCTCACCTGCGAGGTGATTGTTGCCGCCGAGGACGTTGAAGAAGAACACGCTCATCGCGGTGAGGACGCGGCCTTTGTCCGGAATCGGCGTGCTGAGCACGTGATCGTAGGCCGAGATCCGATCACTCGCGACCAGCAGCAAGTGCTCGTCGTCGATCGTGTAAAGGTCACGGACCTTGCCACCGGCCAGATGAGTGTAGGAATCAAGTGTAGGACGCACGCTTATCACCCTATCGGGCGTTCGCAGTTCGTACAGAACCCTGGTAGCCAGGACGGGTACAGAGACTCCCCGTCCGGGGAGCCGTCTGCCCTGCTTAACCGGATAATGCAGCTAGCCAGGCCCGGTGCGCGAGAGGCCGCCGTCACAGTTGATGAACTGCCAGTTTGCAGACAACCCCGCCGAAGCAGATCTCCCATTGGGTGGGAGGCCCATCGAATTTGCGGGTTTCGCGGGTCCACACTCGATTCAGAGCCTCTCGCGAATTCAGATTCCCTCTCCACGAAGGACTTTCACATGTCACGAACTTCACGCAACACCGGCGTCCGTGCCGTCGCAGCACTGGCGATCTCGAGCAGTCTCCTGATCGGCGGCGCTGCACTTGCCCAGGCTGCTCCCCAGCCGCCCGTCGGCTCGCTCGACTTCGGCTCTTTGGATTTCGGCAGCTCACAGCAGGTTGCCGATGCTCCGCGCCTGGTGGGTATCGACAACTTCCGCGACGTCGCCGGGACCGGATCCGGGTACTCGGGCTCCTTCGGCCAACACGTCAACAAGGGTGTTTTCTACCGGGCCAATGCCATCACACCGAAGGGCGCCGACATGGCTGCCTTGGAGTCACTCGGATTGACCAAGGTCTACGACCTGCGCACCGCAGCCGAAATCGCCGACAAGCCGGATGTTCTGCCTGCCGGGGTCGCTTACGAGAACATCCCGGTCCTGGCCGGCGACATCTACCAGATGGCATTCCAGATCAAGTCGCCCGAAGAAGCCCGGTCGTTGATGCAGGATGCAAACCGCGCGTTTGTCACGGGCACCGCAGAACGGGCCGGATTCACTCAACTGCTCACGTCGCTCGCGGAAACCGATGGGCCACAGGTCTTTCACTGCACCGCCGGTAAGGACCGCACCGGCTGGGCCTCGATGTTGCTTCTGAGCATCGCCGGCGTCGACCGCGCCACGATCATGAGTGATTACATGCTGACCAACGAGTACTCGACCGAAAGCATCAAGGCAACACTCGCGTACATCTCCAGCGTGGCTGGTCCGGCAGTGGCAACCAATATGGAGCCTCTCCTCGGAGTCGAGGCCGGTTACATCGAAGCCGGACTCGATCAAGTGGAATCCTCGTACGGAACCATCGATCGCTACCTGACCGAGGGCCTCGGGCTCAGTCGGTCGACTATCGCAACGCTGAAGGCAAAGCTGCTCGGATAAGTGCACTCTCACGTGGTGTTCGTCGCCGCTTTGCGGAGGCGGGCACCACGTGCTCTTATCGAACCCGTGAATCTCTCACCATATTGTTCCGATACGCCCAGATGACAATCTGCACCCGCGTGCGGACATCGAGTTTCCGGCAGATATTGCCGATATGCGATTTCACCGTGCTCAGTTCGAGTTTCATCGCGTCGGCCACCTCACCGTTACCCAACCCACTCGAAAGTAGCTGGACCACTTCCATTTCCCGAACGCTCAATCCGTGGTCGGGAAATTCGACTGGGGCAGACGGTTTACGACGCGCGAATTCGGCGACCATTCTGCGGGTGAGCTTCGGCGACAATACCGAGCCACCGTCTGCAGCGGCAATGACCGCGTCCACCAAATCGTCCGGGTCGGTGTCTTTGAGCAGGAACCCGACCGCGCCTAGGTCGAGCGCACCAAAAACGTACTCGTCGAGGTCGAACGTCGTTACGACGATAATCCGAGTTTTCGGGAATTCCTTCAGAACCTCGAAAGTCGCAGTCAGCCCGTCACCGTGCGGCATGCGGATATCCATGAGAACCACGTCCGGTTGAAGCAATCGGACTTGCTGAAGTGCTTCGAATCCCGATGCCGCATGGCCGACGACCTCGATGCGAGGGTGATCGGTGAGGAAAAGCTCGAACCCTTGACGGACAACTTGCTGATCGTCGGCGATGAGTACTGTAATCACGCGATCATCCTCCAGCTCGGCGTGGTATTTAATCCACGTTATCGATCTCGATGATGGCAGACGCACAGTTACACCGATTTGCCGGATTGCCCGTTTACGTTCGATAACCGCGGTATATTTCGGCCTCACCGGACCAGAGTGATATCTCCCAGTTTCCGACTTCGATCGAAATAGGGTTCCAGCGGACCGTAGAAGCGGAAATACGAGAACCATGATGTGCATCAACGGCGATACCACCAGCAGTCGGCCCCACGGTAGCTCGATAACCAAAGTCCCCGAAGCACCCACGTCGGGTGAACTACTGGATCAGGGCGTCTCGGATGACAGCAGCCGTACTGTCGAGAACTGACCTGGTGGGTGTGCGCGGAATTGCACGAAGCCCGAAACCGTCGCCCCGATTGCGCGGAATGACGTGCAGATGAACATGGAAAACTTCCTGCCCTGCAACGGCTCCGTCAGAGAGATGCAGGTTCACCCCGTCGACGGGCAGATGTCCGGTACGCATCGCTGTGGCGATCTTTTGCGCGACTGCAAATATCCTGGCACCTTCGTCGAAATCGAGGGTCGACAATCCGCTGGCATGACGCTTCGGCACCACCAGCAGATGCCCCGACGTGAACGGCCGAATATCCATGAAGGCAAGTACATTCGCGTCGTCGTAGACAACACTTGCCTCGGCTTCGCCGGCGATGATGGAGCAGAAGATGCAGTTCATGGTCTTCGACCCTGTGCGCCTTTTCGGCAGTGGCCACTACCAGAAAGGCGCACGGGGGGTAGCCCCTACAGAATCGGCGACGGCGCGTATGCCGCAGCTTCAGGATTGGCGTCGACAAGCTTCTGTACCTCGGCCACTACGGCGTCGACCTGAGCCGACGCGGCACCGATGAAGGCCGCCTTGTCCGCGAGTGCCTCGTCGAGGGCAGCGCGATCCAGGGGAAGTCGGTCGTCCGCAGCCAGGCGATCGAGCAGATCGGGTTCCTTGCCCTCTTCACGCATCGCGAGTGCCACGGCGACAGCATTTTCCTTGATGGCTTCGTGCGCGGTCTCACGTCCGACACCGGCGCGAACTGCTGCCATGAGTACACGCGTCGTTGCGAGGAACGGCAGGTAGCGGGTCAGTTCCTTCTCGATGACGGCCGGGTACGCGCCCATTTCGGCGAGCACGGTCAGGAACGTCTCGAACATGCCGTCGATCGCAAAGAATGCGTCAGGCAATGCGACTCGGCGAATGACGGAGCAGAAGACGTCGCCTTCGTTCCACTGAGCGCCCGCCATCTCGGCAGCCATGGACCCGTAGCCGCGCAGGATGACCTGTAGGCCGTTGACGCGCTCGCACGAGCGGGTGTTCATCTTGTGCGGCATCGCGGAGCTGCCGACCTGGCCCGGCTGGAAGCCTTCAGTCACCAGTTCGTGGCCGGCCATCAAACGGATGGTGTGAGCGAACGACGACGGCGCTGCGCCCACCTGAACGAGCGCGGAGATGACGTCGTGATCGAGCGAGCGCGGGTAGATCTGGCCGACGCTGGTGAGAACGTTGGTGAACCCGAGGTGCTCGGCAACCTTCGTCTCGAGCTGCTCGAGCTTCGCCGCATCACCGTCCAGAAGGTCGAGCATGTCCTGAGCCGTACCCATCGGGCCCTTGATTCCGCGCAGCGGGTAACGGTCGATCAGCTCACGCAGACGGGTCAAACCGACCAGCAGTTCGTCGGCTGCGGAAGCAAAACGCTTGCCCAATGTCGTCGCCTGAGCTGCGACGTTGTGCGAGCGTCCGGCCATCACGATGGACGAGTACTCGGCAGCGCGCTCACCCAGACGGGCGGCGACGGCGATGCCGTGGCTGTAGACATGCTCGAGTGAGCGGACGATCTGCAACTGCTCGACGTTCTCGGTGAGGTCGCGGCTGGTCATGCCCTTGTGAACCTGCTCGTGACCGGCAAGAGCGTTGAACTCCTCGATACGTGCCTTCACGTCGTGGCGGGTGACGCGCTCACGATCCGCGATGGACGCAAGATCGACGTTGTCGATGACTCGCTCGTAATCGGCAATAGCGTCGGCCGGAATGTCGATGCCCAGCTCAGCCTGTGCCCGCAACACCGCCACCCACAACTGTCGTTCGAGCACAATCTTGTGCTCGGGAGACCACAGAGCTGCAAGCTCCGGGCTGGCGTAACGGTTGGCAAGGACATTCGGGATGCGGCTCACGAGGCCTCAGTCTAACGGTGCGTGAACAGTGCTGTTACCCCTACGCAGGTGGGGCCATCACGTCGATGGATTCGAGGAGCATTCCGCGCGCCAATCCACGTGGATCGGGGTCGTACTCCCCCAGGGCCGAGATCATGGCGCCGTCGACCATCGCAACAAGGCGTCGCAACTGCCCTTCCGAGCTGGTGCGACCCGACCGTGCCAACGCCTCGGTGAGCGCCTCGTCCAGTTGCGCGCGCAATCGCAACTGGACTTCACGCAGTGCCGGGTGGCGGGCGCACGCCACAAATCTCTCGTACCGCGCGATCAATCGTTCTCGGCTCTCCGGCCGCTTCTCGTCTTCGCCGAGCAGAACCTCCACCAGCAGGTCGACGGTGGACTCCGGGCCCCGGCGACGCTGAGTCACCGCCGCAACACGGGCCCGAACCGCATCCATGTCGGCATTACCGTTCAACTCGACGGCACACGCAATGAGATCGTCGAGCGAGTCGAAGTAATAGGTTGTCGAGGCCAGCGGAAGACCGGCCCTGGTAGCGACCGCGCGATGACGAACCGCGTCGAATCCACCTTCCAGCAAAAGTTCAGCAGCAGACGCCACCAACGCTTGGCGGCGTTTTGCTCCCTTGGGTGTTGCGGCTCCCGACACGTTTCCATCGTGCCAGTTTCAGCAGTGTCGGCACCGGAAAACAGCCCGAACGTCCTGTTGATTGTTACGTGAGCCACGTTTCGAGGCGTCGCAGCGCCTCTTCGATATCCGCAGTGGCACCGGCAAACGAGAGGCGAACCATCCGATCTCCGTGCACCGTGTCGAAGTCGATTCCCGGCGCAAGCGCGACTCCGGTATCTGTCAGCAACCGCGAGCACCAGGCAGTTGCGCCCTCGTCGCCGCACAGATGTCCGATATCGGCGTACACGTAGAAAGCGCCGTCCGCAGGAGCAAGTTCGGTGATGCCGAGTTTCGGCAGGCCTGTCAGCAGAAGTTCACGGTTGAGCGCGTACCGCTCGACGTGGCCGTCCAGCTCGATCTTCGCTTCCGCCGAGAACGCTTCGATTGCGGCGTACTGCGAAATTGCGGGCGGGCACACGGTCATGTTCGACGCCAGTCTCTGTAGCGGGCGACGCAGGTAAGTGGGCACCAGCATCCAGCCGAGACGCCACCCGGTCATGGAGAAGTACTTGGACACCGAGCCGATGACCACGGATTCGCGGGACGTTTCCCAGGCACTCGACGTCTGCTGGTCTCCGTAGCCGATGCCGTGATAGATCTCGTCGGAAATCAGCAATGTTCCGTTCTTGTCGCACCACTTCGCCAGTGCGGCAAGCTCTTCGGGTGCGATGACGGTACCCGTCGGGTTGGCGGGGCTGGCAACGATCAGTCCGGCCGGCGGCGTCGGCAGCGCGTCGAGCATCTCGACGGTCGGCTGGTACCTGGTAGCTGGGCCACAATCGAGTTCCACGACGTTACATCCCAGCGCCGCAAGCGTATTGCGGTAGGCCGGGTAGCCTGGACGCGCCACGACGACGGTATCGCCCTCGTCGAACGCCGCCAGGAACAGCAAGGTGAATGCACCCGAAGATCCGGTGGTGACAACGACGTCATCGGCGTCGACGGTGATTCCCGAACTCTGCGCGTGGTACCGGGCGATGGCCTCACGAAGCGGAAGAATGCCGAACGTCTCGGTGTATCCCAACAGTTCTGTGCCGAGGATCTCGCGCGTTGCGGCCAGCACCGGGGTGGGCGCGGGCGTCGACGGCTGGCCGGCCGCCAACGTCAGGACGTCACCATGAGTCCGCTGACGTTCGGTGGCGGCTTTCCACACGTCCATGACGTGGAAAGTCTGGATGTTCGATCGACGAGATTCTGAGCGCACACCTCGACGGTAGTCGGTACAGGCAATCGGGTGTCAGCGGGTTCTCGATCAGTAGCATTACGGTCCGGAAAGCCACCTGAGAGAATCGAAGCGATGACACAGGCACACAGCGACTTCCCATTGACGGCAGACGAGTTACGCACAGTCGCAAGCTTCGCCGCCGAAAGCGCTCAGCAGCTACTGCCCTATTTCGAGGCCGAAGCACCCGACGACCCACGCCCGCGAGCTGCACTCGACGCCGCACGGGCTTTCGCCGACGGAGCGCCGAGAACGATCTTGCAGCGCGTCGCCGCCCTCGATGCACACCGGGCTGCACAGGAGATCACGAGCGAGGCCGGGCAGCTCGCGGCACGGGCCTGCGGTGACGCCGCAGCTGCTGCCTACCTGCACCCCATCGCGAGAGCGACGCAAGTCGGCCACATCTTGCGAGCGGCGGCGTGTGCCGCCCGAGTAGCCGAACTCGAGGCGGGCGGCGATGAAGCCGCCGCAGCACAGTCCATAAAGTCGACCTGCGATCGCGCGACCTCTGTGCTGGTCGACGTCCTCGGGCGATACCCGACTGCCCCGATAGGGAAGAACAGGCTTGCCCAACTCATGAGCACGCTCGACAGCTCCCTACGCCACCTCGAAACCTAGCGACGAATCACTCTCTCCTAAAACATTTTTCGATTCAATCAAGCTAATTTCCGAGTTGTGCGGAAAACCACGCAACCGTGCCATCCCACTGATCTGTCGGTACAGCAAGATGCTGCTCACCCACCCGCTCCAGCGAGACATGCAACGACTCCCCAGTTCGCCAAGCAAGGATCTCGTAAGTTCCACCCGGAACGTGTACCTGAGTGGTGCGCTCCGGATGCTCGACGACGGCGCTGTCCGCGAACTGGGCCGCCATCGTCAGATCCGTGAACGACGGGACAAAAAGCACTCCATCGGTAACATCGATCCGGGCAGATGCGCCGTCGTCGGGAACACGTTTCGGGTGACCGAGCCTGACATTCACCTCTGTGCCATCGGCCTCCGGGCCCACGAATACAACAAATGCCGACGCGAGCCGACGCGCGGCCGCAAAATGCTCCAACAGTTGCGGCAGGCTCCAGTCCTCGTCCACAAAACCCTCGTAGGTCGAAGCGTTCACCAACGCGAAGAAGCCGTCTTCGTCCACCTGAATCTCACCGACCACACGAAGGTCTTGCGAACCACTTGGCACGTTTCCCATTGCAATCCCCCGACTATCGGACACCAACGACACCACACGATAAGTGATCCTCAGTTGAAAGGATGCTGAGAAGGATCTTGCATACTTCCTTCCCTGGGCGAGACTGGACGGCATGAACTTCGCGTCGTCGATTCTCCATCCCTCACAGTGGAGTGTTCGTATCCGCTCGACTGTGGCGTCGACGCTGGTCATAGCGTTCTGCCTGGTAGCAGCGGGGTGCGCGCTCATACTTCTTCTCGCACACTCGCTTCAACTGTCGGCGCAGGACACCGCGGACACTCGCGCCACTCAACTCGTACAGGAACTCACAGCGGAAAGCGCAGCCGATCTCGATCCGTCCTTGCTCTCGACGGACAGCCAGGTCGGGATCGTTCAGATCGTCGGTCCGGATCATCGAGTTCTGGTGCAGTCCCCCGGTACCGGAAACCAACTACTTTCCCAAAAGACGCTCGAACCCGGAGACGCTGCGTCGCTCGGTCGCGTCGAAGTGGACGACAACGGCGACTACTGGCTTATCGGCCGCGGCGTCGCGACACCTACCGGGCCTGTCACCGTCTTTGTCGGGGCGGACCGAGAACCCGTCGAATCCGTAGTGACCGCTGTGGCAATACTTTTGGCGGTGGTGGGACCGTTTGTTCTCGGGTTGGCCGCTTTCGCGACGTACCGCCTCGTGGGTTCAGCACTTGCCCCCGTGGAACGTATTCGATCCAGGGTGGCGTCGATCTCGAGCGGAAGCCGCGGCGAACGAGTGCCAGTTCCGTCGGGAAACGACGAGATTGCCCGCCTCGCAAGGACAATGAACGACATGTTGGCCCGCCTCGACGAAGGCGCACAAGCACAGCAACGGTTTGTCAGCGACGCCTCCCACGAACTTCGAAGCCCGTTGTCCACCATCACAACTGCTCTCGAACTTGCACATCGACGCCCCGAACTACTCGACGATGCCTTGATCGAAGATGCATTGCTGCCCGAGGCCCGTCGAATGCGCCAACTCATCGACGACCTTCTGACACTTGCCCGTTCCGACGAGAGCAACGCCGAACACCCATGGGCCGTAGTCGATGTCGATTTGGATGACATCCTTCTCACCGAAAAGACCCGAATCGCCGGGATCTCGAGCCTCACAGTGACAGTGGAGATTGCGCCGGTTCGAGTCAGCGGTGACCCACGTTCGCTGACCCGGTTGGTGCGCAACCTCGTCGACAATGCCATCAGACATGCTGGGTCGCAGGTGTGGCTGCACTGCTTCCACAGCAAGGACGGCGCACACATCGTGATCGAGGACGACGGACCGGGCATACCCGAGGCCGAACGTCTGCGAATATTCGACCGGTTCGTCAGGCTCGATTCCCCGCGCTCGCGGCAGGGTGGCGGCACCGGCCTGGGATTGGCCATCGCGTCGGATATCACCGCCGCGCATGGTGGAACTATCACAATGAGTGAAAGGTTCGGTGGTGGAAGTAGATTCGAGATTGTGATCCCGAAGACCGAAGACTGACCTTCAGTCCGATTCGCTCACAAATCGGTACCCGACACCTCGCACCGTCTCGATACTGTGTTTCCCGAACGGTACGTCAACCTTCTTACGCAAGTATCCGATGTAGACCTCGACGATGTTTTCGTCGCCTTCGTAATTGATATCCCAGACGGATCTGACGATCTCGCGCTTCGTCACGACAACTCCGCTGTTCCGCATCAGGAATTCGAGAACGCTGTACTCGCGTGGTGTGAGCGTCAATTCGGTTGCACCCCGGCTCACTTGGTGGCGAGCTGGATCGAGCGCAAGGTCGCCAACGGTCAGTACCGTCGGGCGTTGTGGAGCACCGCGCCGTACCAGAGCGCGCAGGCGCGCGAGAAGCACGACAAAGGAAAAAGGTTTGACCAGGTAGTCGTCGGCACCGAGGTCGAATGCGTCGGCCAGGTCGTATTCCCCGTCTTTCGCCGACAACATGAGGATCGGAGTCCAGACCGCACGCGCGCGCAGGTCACGCACAATGTCGTAACCGTGTTTCCCGGGGAGCATGATGTCGAGAACTATCACGTCGAACTCGTTGCTACACGCAGTGACAAACCCGTCGTCACCATTGTGTTCGACAGTGGTCACAAAGCCTTCGGCCACTAGCCCCCGCCGAATCGTCTCAGCCAGGCGCACCTCGTCCTCGACCACCAGCACTCGCACCACAGGCTCCATTTCCGTCGATACCGAAACCAGTAGACCAGATCCCGCACTGTTACCGAATGTGCATTCAGCGTTTCTTCAGCATCGTCTCGGCAGACTTCGGGCTATGCCTGCAACTGTCTCGGCCGTGCGAACCGCGGTCACCGAAGTGCTGACCGAAAGCTCCAGCGCAGAAATTGCTGTGACTGCTGTCGTCTTGGCTTCCGCTCTGTTCGCTTTCGGTTCGATCTACCAGGCGTCGACGCTGCGATCGAGCGTCATTCGCGCAACCGGATTGATCGTCGCTCTGGTAACCCTCTCCGTTGCCGTGATGCACAACGGGTGGTTGTCCCGATTCGACGGCCCTGTGACGGAATGGATGATCGCGCATCGAAGCCACGGACTCAACCAGATTGCAGTGGCCGTGACCGATCTCGGAAGTCCAGTTGCGACAGCAATTCTCGGGATCGGAGCCGGCGCCGTTCTTTCGTGGCAGGCCCGCTCGGTGATTCCCGGGATCGTCGTAGTCGGCACCGTCGGTTCGGCCGCGGTGGCGAGCACCGTGATGAAGGCCGTAGTCGCTCGCGAGCGACCCCCGACAGCTTCTCAGGTTCTCCTCGAGACCGATCATTCCTTTCCCTCCGGACATGTAACGGGCACTGGGGCATTGATCGGCATCGTTGTTCTACTTGTTGCGATGCAGCACACACCTTCAGTCAAACGGCTGTTGATGCTCGTGGCTGTCGTTGTCACTCTTGTCGTGGCGCTCACTCGGTTGTACCTGGGCGTGCACTGGCTCACCGATGTTGTTGCCGGCGCAGCTCTCGCGACTTTCGCCGTCACGATCGGCGGCGCGGCGTTCCGGTATCTCGACAACCGATCACGCCCGAAACACGACGCCCTCACACCGTCGACTTCGGCGGACCCGAGAATTGCTGCTGCGGAATATCGCACGTTGTGAACACGGCATGAAGAATCATGTCGACGATGTGCCACCAGCAGGTTCAGGCACCGCCCCAGAGGCTTGGACCCGATGCAACACCGGGTCCAAGCTCTTGCCGCTCAGGTTCCTATTCGGATAATCCCAATCAGGAACCAGTTCATTTCTTGCGGTGTGTCTTTCAGGCGTTCCCTGTCCGGGGGCAACCGACGGACTGCGGGTAAAGGGTGAAGTGGCGGCATGCTCACGACCCGGAATCGGCAGCGAGCCAGGCGTTCCCGAAGAGCATGATTCCGTCCGCGCTCGGCGTGATCTCGTGCACGTTCTTTCTCCACGTGACGAGGACCTTACCGGCACCGATAGTGGCCAAGGGCGCCGTGTCGTTGACGAGGGTTTGGACCTTCTCGAGAACGGCGAGTCGGTCGGCGTCGTTGGGCGCAGTCTGCAGTTGGGCGAGCAGCTGGTCCATCTCCGCGTTCTTGTAGCCGAGTACGTTCGACGGGGACTCGCTGTGGAAATTGCCGTACATTCTCACGAACGGCGACTCCTCGAGAACACTGAATCCCCCGTGAGCGACATCGAAGTCGTGGTCGGCATACAGTCTCTTGACCAGGTCGGTAATGCTTGGGCTGTAAGAGATTTCGACGGTGAACCCGACGGCCTGCAACATGGACTGGTAGGCGAGGGCATTTCGCTGGGTCTCGGCACTGTTCGATCCGACGTAAGTGAGCTTGCCGTCGAAGCCGTCGGCTTTGGCCTCAGCGAGGTATTTCTTCGCGGCTTCGGGATCGTAGCCGGCAGCTGCAACCGTGCCGTGCCACTGGGACCACGACTGGAACATGTCGCTACCGGGCATGCCGTAGCCGTCCTCGGCCCGCTCGTTGTAGACGGCGGGGTTGATCGCGGCAACGATCGCCTTGCGCACTCGCTCGTCGGATGCTGCGCGGCCCTCTCGCTGGTTGATCAGACCGATGGTTCCCAGACTGACGGTGTGGATGTAGCCGATGTCGCCGGCAGCCAGTGCGTTGTGGACGGCCTCTGATCGTCGAACGTACGCTGCGTCGATGCCGCCACTGTGGAGCGCTTCGAGTTTGGCTTGTTCGCCCTGGATAACCGGGAAGCGCAACTTCGCCAGGCGAGGTTGTCCGTTCCAGTAAGTCGAACTCGCCGCGAGAACCAATTCTTCCTGGGATGCAAACTTTTCCACGGTGAACGGCCCTGCACCGACAGGGGTGAACGTCCCGGTCGCCATGGACGAGGGCGCGACGATCATGCCCGGTCCGGTGGTGAACATGATCGGGAACTCGTTCCAGGGCTGCTTCAGGGTGAAGACCACCGTCGCCGGGTCCGGTGATGTCATGTCTGCGACGGAAGCCTTCCATACCTGTGTCTGCAGACCGTTCTTCTCCAGGTAGCGATTGATGCTCCATTGCACCGCGTCCGCATCGAGAGGGGTACCGTCGCTGAATTTCGCATCGGGTCGCAGCTTCAATGTCCAGACGGTGTTGTCGCCATTCACTGCCAGAGACTGCGCCAACTGGGGCTTGTATTCCTTGGCGTCCGTGTCGTAGCGAATCAACAGGTCGTAGATGGCGGCCATCTCACTACCTCCGGTTGCCCCGCTGTCCTGGCGGTTGACCGGGTCCAGGCTGCTGATTCCGGAGAGCGTGGCATAGGACAGCGTGCCACCGGAGGTAGGTTCGCCGCCGTCTGGTTGTTTGCCGACCAGGCCGGACGTCACACCGGACGCATCGGTCGCCGAATCAGTGGTAGCGGCACATCCGGAAAGCAGCACCACGGTAGCTGCCAACGCAGTGAACATGGTGCCTGCACGTGCAAGAGACGGTCGTCTCATCTTTTTCTAACCTTCTTTTCGAAAGTCGCGGAGCGACAGGGAATTTGGCGGTGATGACACCTGGTTCTGAACGCCCGTCACATCGTGACTATTGCGCGGCCGAGAACTCTGCCGGCTGCGAGGTCACTGACAGCTCGGTCGATGTCCTCGAGGATGTAGCGGTTGGTGACGAGCGTGTTGAGATCGAGCAGTCCTTCAGTGTGCCAGTCGAGGAACGTCCCGATGTCGTCTTGGCCGCAGCCGCCTGCGGTGGTTCCGACAAGTTGCTTCTGACCGCCGATGAGACCGGCGAGGTTGAGTTCGGTGAGGCCCTTGGGGAGTCCGACGAGGACTACCGTGCCACCTCGCCGACCGCCGACTCGACCGGCGCGCACACTGTCGAGGGCTTGCACGGTGGTGGAGGTGAGCCCGACGCAGTCCACGGCGATGTCGACCCCTCCCGTCAGTTCGACGATAGCTGCGGCGGGGTTGTCCGTCACCGAAGCATCGATGGTGTCGGTGGCTCCGAATTGTTTGGCGAAGGCGAGCTTTTCGGCATCGAGATCGACTGCAACGATGCGTGACGCGCCACGGATCGATGCAGCGGCGACGGCGGACAGGCCGACTCCACCGGCGCCGAACACCGCGACCGTGTTGCCGGGTTCGACGGGGGCAGCATTGCAGAGGGCGCCCGCACCGGTGACAACCGCACAGCCGACAACCGAGACGACGTCCTCACGCGATTCGGGAGGTAACGGCATTACATACAGTTCGTCGACCAGTGCGTGTTCGGCCCAGGTGTAGACGTTGGGTGAGTGAGCTGTGCGTCCGTCGGGAAGATCGATCGAAGCGCGGGTGGGAATGCGGTCGTCGGTGCGGGGCACCCACGTGATCATCGCGGCCTCGCCGGCCGCGATGTGGGTGACGGCGGATCCGGTGGCGAGGACGGTGCCGTACCCCTCATGTCCGAACAACATCGGTTCGGCGTGATCGGCGTGCATCCAGAACAGCTGGCTTTGGCACACGCCGGTGGCATGGATCTGCACGAGAACGTCATGCGGGCCGGGGTCGGGCAGCGTCACCTCGCGTAGAGCGAGGGGGCCGTCGGTCGCGTCTTGGACGATGATGCGGGTGTTCATTGGCATGAGTGGTCTCCAAAGTTGGGGTGGGAGGGATGACGTCAGATTCCCGGCCACGGCCCGGGCAGGGGGGTATTGGCGGTACGAAGCGTGACGCGTTTTGTTCGGGTGCAGCCAGAGACCGCATCATCGCCATAGGCGCCACCGAGACCGCTCTGTTTGAAACCGCCGAACGGCAGCCCCGAGTCCAGCATGAGATTCGAATTACCGTGCACGACACCGGCTTCGATTCCCTCGCTCATCCGGATCATCCGACCCAGGTCGCGGGTCCACACATAGGACGAGAGCCCGAATTCTGTGGCGTTCGCGAGTTCGAGTACCTGCGCCTCGGTCTCGAAGGTCAGCACGCTGAGCACCGGACCGAAGATCTCTTGGCTCGCGACTGTCATCGCAGGGTCGACTTGGTCGATCAGCGTCGGGGCGATGTAGAACCCACGTTGCTGTGTTGTCACCCGGTCGCCGCCGAGCACGATCCGCGCTCCTTCGCTGCGCGCGGTGTCAAGGAATCCGAGGATCTTTTCGTGCTGACCGCTGCTGACGACGGGGCCGACCTGTGTTTGCGGATCGAGTGGATCACCGACACGCACCTTGCTCATACGCGCGGCCACTTCTGCCACGAAATCCTTCGCGATAGAAGCATGGACGAGGAGCCGACTGCCGGCGGCGCACACCTGGCCTGCGTTGTTCAAGATGCCGAGGACCGTTGCGCGAGCAGCCGAGTCGAGGTCTGCGTCGTCGAATACGATGATCGGCGATTTTCCGCCCATCTCGAGGGTGAGCTTTTTGAATGTATCGGCGGCCGCGCGGGCGATGTGCTGTCCGGTCGGGACGGACCCTGTGAACGAAATCCCGGCCACGTCCGGGTGCGAGCACAGGGCGCCGCCGGTGGCGCCGCCTCCGACGACCACCTGGAGAACGCCGGTCGGTATGCCCGCCTGTACGGCAAGTTCGGCCAACCGGATCGCTGAGCGCGGGGAGAGCTCTGACGGCTTGACAATGACGGAGTTACCGCAGGCAAGAGGTGGACAGGCCCGCGCCATGAACGAATGAGCCGGCGCGTTCCACGGCAGCACCACCACATAGGTACCGAGGGCCTCGAGCCGCGTGTAGGAGAACTGGCCGGGCACATCGCCGAACTGCTGACCGACAAGCTTGTCTGCCTTGCCTGCCCAGTACCGGGCGTGGCGGGCGCCACGGCGGGCCTGAGCACGTGCATCGGAGAGCACTTTGCCGGTGTCCTCGGTATCGAGCCGTCCGAGCTCGGCGCAGTCGTCCTCGACCAGTTGGGCCCAGCGCCACAACAGCTCGCTGCGCTGTTCACCGGCCATCGCAGCCCACACCCGCTGCGCCTCGGTTGCGCGGTCGACGGCGGCAGCGCATTCGTCCGCGCCGTCAATTGTGAGCTCGGCCGCAACCTCCTCGGTGGCCGGATTGATCACCCTCAGGGTGTCAGGGACGGTGGAGATGGGGGACATCGAACCAACTTTCTGTGCGTCGTTCATTTCGGTGATCGAATAAGCTTGTAAGGCAGTGGGTTACGAGAATTCGACGCAGACGTCAGATGACTCCGTCGGCGCGCAAGCCAACGAGCTCACTGTCGTCCAGGTGTAGAAGCTGGGCCAGAATCTCGTCGGTGTGTTCCCCGAGGCCTGGCCCCAGAGTGCGAATCGTGCCCGGGGTGGCGCTCATTTTGGGAAAGGGAGCGGCCATCGGCAGCTCGCCGTATTCGATGTCGTCGACGGTCACGATGGTGCCGCGTTCGCGATAGTGCGGGTCGGACGCGATATCGGCGATGCTCATGAGCGGCGCCGCAGGCACATCAGCGTCGCTGAGTAACTTGACTGCGCCGTCGGCAGTCTGGCCAGCGACCCATTCGGCGATGATCGGATACAAGTGCTGTTGGTTCGCGACTCGGTCCGCTCTCGTGGCAAACCGTCGATCGGTCGCGAGGTGGGGTTGGCCGATCACCGTGGCGAACTTGCGAAAGAGGGCGTCAGTGCCGGCGTGCAGTGATATGCGGCGACCGTCGGCCGTGTCGAAGTCACTGGCCGGCACGATGCCGAGATTGCGGTTGCCGGCGCGTTCACGTACATGTCCTTCAGCGCCGTAGGTCAGCAGTGCGTTCTCGCACGCGCGGAACCCTGCTTCGTACAGGCCTAGGTCGATGATCTGTCCGGGGCCACCGTGCTGGTCGCGGTGATACAGGGCGGTTACGGCGGCGAACGCGGCGAGATATGCGGACATGTAATCGATCACCGAGTAGCCGGACCGCACCGGGTCTCGCTCGGGTTCTCCGGTGACGTAGGTCAGTCCGGAGAATGCGCTCGCGATGCGATCGAATGCGCCCCGGTCGCGATATGGCCCGGTCAGGCCGTAGCCGGTGATGCACACAATGATGGCGCGGGGGTTGATCTCGGCCATCGTCTCGGGACTCAATCCCCACTTTTCCAGTGTGGGGGGACGGTAGTTCGTCACGATCACGTCGAAATGCGGGAGCATCCCACGGATCAGCTGACGCCCCCGCTCGGTGCGCAGGTCGACGGTCACCGATTTCTTGTTTCGTCCTTCTTGCACCCACTGCAGTGATCGCAGGGAATTACTCTCGCCGCCTCCACGAATGAAGTCACCTGTGCCGGGTTCCTCGATCTTGACGACCTCGGCGCCGAAGTCGCCGAGGTACGTGGCGGTCACTGGCGCAGCCAGGACCGTTGCCATATCCAGGACGCGGATTCCCTTGAGGGGTAGCGCAGTTTCGGTCATGTTCCACCTATTAACGGTTCGTTATTAACGTTTGGTAGGTGTGGACTGTATCTTGTGAAGTGAGTCACGGCAAGCGGTGCTCGTGAACGCTTCGAGGAAGGCTGGGAGCATGGAGAACATGTCCGAAAGAGATGCTTCGACCCCCATCCGGCGCCCGCGAGGCACCAGAGAAGAAACCGAGAACGAACTGATCGACGCAGTGCTGCGACTGCTCAAGCGCGATGGCGTTCTGGCAGGAATCACGCTGCGCGAGGTCGCGAAAGAGGCCGGGGTCAACCACGGGCAGATCTATCACTACTTCGGCACCCGCCGAGGACTGCTGCGCGCCGCGATTATGCGACTACTCGAAGGCAATCGCCCGGACCCGAAAACGCACTGGGACCAACCATTTGCAGACCGCCGCCGGGCCATGTGGCAGATCGCCCTGTCCAAGCGCGATTTCGTCAAGCTCGAGGCGCTCCTCGCCCTCGACGAGGATCCTGACTTTCAGATCTTCCCGGGTCTCGACGCCACTCGTATTGCGCTCGAACGGGACAAGAAGACGGGCGAACTCCCTGCCGACGCGGACGGCGATGTGATGCACGCGCTCAGTGCTGCAACATATCTCGGATACGGCATATTTCGTGAGAGTATCGCCCGCGACCTCGGGATCGACGCTGTCGAGCTCGACAGCCGCGCTTCCGCGGTGTTCGACCTGATGCTCGACGGGCTACGCGGCGGCCATCAATAACGTATCGCCGGAGAACTGTCGCATCTCGCCCCGGAAGACATCGACACGACAGACCCTCCCCCGCCACCGATGACGCGAGGGTCGCAAACGCCACGTACCCCCTTTGAAGCCAAGGTCATTCCATAACCCAGAGGTATTGATCATTCCTCCGCATTGTCAACCAAAGGCAGTTAGCGTGAATTCAATTGTCCGCTATTCACGGAGGTGAGCATGTCGGCGTTTCGATCCATGCTGGTTGTGGTGGCCGGCCTGGCACTACTGATCGGCTCATCCCGTGCCACTGCGACAGCTGATCCTCAGTATCCCGTTCCCTATGACCTCTTCGTTCAGGACTCGGTCCGCGATCCATACGGATCCGCGGCGGGCTCGAATGATTGGAACTGTGTACCTTCGGCCGCACATCCAGAGCCTGTGGTTCTTCTACACGGATTGGGTGCCAACCGGTTCAATATGTTCACCACAATCTCACCGTTGCTAGCCAACGAGGGATACTGCGTTTTTGCGCCGACGTTCGGGGAAAACGCGAGCCTACCGGCGCCGTTCGATTCGGTGGGCGGCCTGGGACGACTCGAGGACAGCGCCGCAGAGGTTGGGGAATTCGTCGAGCGTGTTCGCACTGCCACAGGCGCGCAGAAGGTCAGCATTGTTGGCGTTTCCGAGGGCACCCTCGTTGGCAACTATTACGTCAAATACTTTGGCGGAGCGCACGTTGTGGATAAATTTGTATCACTGGGTCCAGCCTGGAGGGGAACTCTGGGTACTGGTCCGAACGGCGACGGCCAGTGGATCCTTGATTTGGCCCCCGACGACGCACGGACTTTGATTCCGTTCTGCGCTGGTTGCCCACAAGGGCTTCCGGCGTCAGATTTCCTGGCGAAACTGTGGGCGAGTGACGCAGGGAGTTATGCAGGCCTCTACGCGCCAAGCGTGACGTACACCAACATCATGACCCGGTACGACCAACTGGTGATCCCGTACACCAGTGGATATGCCGAGGCTCCTAATGCTACGAATATCTTTGTGCAGGATGAATGTTCGCTGGACTTCTCGGACCATCTTGCCATTGCGGCATCACGGGTTGCGACAGGGCACGTGCTCAACGCCTTGGACTCGGAGAGCACCCGCGCCGTGCCCTGCGTATTGGTGACTCCGTTTCACGGGGGTTGATTCGCTCGCGGATTCACCGACAACATTGTCCGATCAAGCTTTTGAACTTATCGATTCCCGCCGAAGAGCTGAATAGCAGTGCAAATACATGGTTCGATCAAATCTCCGTCAAACCTGTCCGATATGCCCCTAGGAATCGAAATTATGTTCGACTAAAATTAGTTCATGGACAGTCGGGAGGCGTGGCAATACGACGGCGAGGGCCTCAAGACCGAGGTACTCGACCTCGCGCGCGCCCGGCACCAGATGCAGTCCCGCATGGTCGTGATGATCACGGAAATGTTCACCCGCGACACACTCGGCGGCAAAGGATTCCGGGCCATCGCGCAGTGGCTGCACCTGTCCACGAATCTCGAGATCGGTGAATGCAGCCAACTTGTCGGCCTGGCGCGGTTGTTCATGCTCGAACCTGTTGTCGGACAATCTTTTCACGACGGCGACATCGACGCGTTGAAAGCGCGGCAGGTCGCCCACTTCTGCCAGCACCCGCCCAAGAACATGAGCCTCGCCGACGTCGAGAAAGCCCGCGACATCCTCCTGACCCTCGCCTCGAAGAAGGTCACCGACTGCGATTCCGTCCGCGCGGCCATTAGACGGATCCAGAAGCAGTACGGCAACCGCGCCGACGGAGTGCCGGCCGGTGAAGACTCCGAGCTCAACGAGTTCTACGCTTCCCGCGGTTTGTACGGGCGAGTCAGCGTGAAAGGTGACCTCGACGCCGTCAACGGTGCCCGTCTCATCGCACTACTGTCCGCCCTCTCGGCGCCCACGCCGGAGAAGGACGGTGTGAAAGACGAACGCACCCCGGCACTTCGACGCGCCGACGGGTTCTGCGAAATGCTGCGCCGCTACGAAGCCGCGGGCCTCGGTCCCGTCGAAGGCGGCGTGAAACCGCACCTGACGATCACCGCCACCGCAAAAGACATGACCGATCTTCAGGCCCTCAAAGACATGTTGCCTTCCACCGAGGAACTCGGGTACGCGATCACCAACTGGGCCGGCCCCATCAGCCTCGACACCGCCCGCATGCTGGCCTGCGACTGCGAGGTCACCCGAATCCTTCTCGATAGCAACGGTGTTCCGCTCAATCACGGCATGAAAGCGCGACTTGCCAGCGTCCCGCAGCGGCGGGCCCTGACGGTGCGAGACGGCGGATGTGCCTTCCCCGGTTGCGGCACCCCACCGGGCTGGTGCGACGCCCACCATCTGATCCACTGGCTCGATGACGGCCCCACGGATCTCGATAATTTGATCTTGTTATGCGGTCACCACCATCGGATGATGCATCACACCGAGTGGCGAGTCGACATCGGAGACGACCGAAAAACCCGGTTCTATCCGCCAATGTCCGTGGATCCGTATCAAGTTCCCGTTCCCGGGAACACACCGCCGACAGCGGCCTGAAAAACAAACGTGTGCACCGGGGCAGAAACATGCCCCGGTGCACATTGCTGCTGAGCTAGTGCATGTCGTTCGCGATGATGTTCTCGATATTCCGTTCCGCCAGAGCGGTAATGGTGACAAACGGATTCACACCGACGTTGCCTGGAACCAGGGAGCCGTCCATGACATAGAGTCCCGGATACTCGGGAAGCCTGCCGTAATTGTCGGTCGCCTTACCCAGCACGCACCCGCCGAGCGGATGGTAGGTCAGTTGATCGCCCCACGTCTGGACCGGACCGAAAAGATCGGTGCGATAGATAGTGCCTTCCTTCTTGTTGATCTTGTCGAACACCTTCTTGGCCATGGTGATCGACGGTTGATTCTGAGAGCGTTGCCAATTCAGTCCAACCTTGCCGGTGGTGGAGTTGAACTGGAATTGCGCACGTTCGGGATTCTTGGCAATTGCCAGGTACAGGCTCACCCATAGCTCGGTCCCGGCCGGGAACGGTGCAATCTCCGCGAATACAGGTGCTGTGGAATCGGCCCAGTTGTCGATACCCATCACCGGTATCGACGCTTGCTTTGCCCCTGTCGCGTCCCACATGTGGTTGGCGCGGGCCACCATCACGTTGCCGTTGTGGCCCCATTCCTGGCCGACGGCTCCCGGTAGGTTCGCCAGTTGCCCTTGTGCTTTCATCGAGACGAGCAACTTGCTGGTTCCGATGCTTCCCGCTGCAAAGAAGACCTTGTCGGCAACAACCGTCTTGGTTCCGACTGTGTTTCCCTGCTCGTTGATCTGGTTCATCACTACCTGATACCCACCGCCGGTTGCTGCCGGCGACACACTGGTCACGACGTGCAGTGCGGAAATCGTCAGGCGTCCGGTTGCCGACGCCGCCGCGAGGTAAGTCTTGTCGAGGGACTTCTTGCCCGCGTTGTTTCCGAAAATGACCTCGGACGCCAGGGCGGACTTGGCAACCGCCCCCGAAGCCTCCTGCTTCATGTAGTTGAAGTCGTAGACGTTAGGAACGAATGTTGTTGTGTAACCTGATCTCTCGGCGGTCTTCCGGCCGGTTCTCGCGAATGCGTAATACTCGGTCGACTCGAACCAGGCAGGATCGATATTGTTCACACCCAGCGCAGCGTTGGCCCGCGGGAAGTAGGTCGAGTACATCTCTTCGGAATCGACACCGGGAAGGATTTCCTCGAAGTAGTTGCGCTTCGGCGTCACCGCCATTCCGCCGTTGACAAGCGATCCGCCGCCCACCCCGCGACCCTGGTAGACCTTGATCCCACCGAAGTCCTCGGCGTCGAGAACGCCGACGTATCGGCTGATGTTCTTGTCGATCGAACCGCCCGAGAAGTGCGAAACCGGTTGTACTGTGCGATCTCTGAGCCAGAACGAACGACCATCCGGCGAGAGCGTCGGGCAGAAGATCTTACCGTCGGATCCCGGGGTGGTCCAGGATCGGCCCATCTCGACCATGTGCGTGTCGATACCGGCCTGCGTCAATCGCAGTGCGGCGACTGCTCCGCCGTAGCCACTACCTATCACCAGGGCCGGAACGCGGTCACCGTCACTCAGCGCCCGTCGGGGCGAGGCCGCTGCCGTCGTCCACGACGAAGACAATGCGGCAGCGCCTACAGCTAATCCTGTTGCGGCAAGGAAGTTTCTACGCGTCAGCCCGGAAGTGGTACGCGCGTATCGGTCCTTGGATCCAGCTCGAATGCTCAAGTGACTCCTTCTTGTTCGGTTGGCCCCCGCGCAGAGATATACCGTTCCCGAACAACTCCGATGAGCAATACCCGTCGGTAACATCGAGCAGTCGTTCAT
Organism: Rhodococcus sp. ACPA4; assembly: GCF_002300185.1. NCBI lineage: Bacteria > Bacillati > Actinomycetota > Actinomycetes > Mycobacteriales > Nocardiaceae > Rhodococcus > Rhodococcus sp. ACPA4. Next base: position 464,817 of record NZ_NSDY01000002.1, on the reverse strand, counting down.
TTCAAACAAAAGTGACCGGTGAACACACGGTTCACCGGTCACTTAAGGAAGATGTGGATCAGGGAAGAGCGATACGCCCCTCGACGGCACCGAGGCCGATATCGGTTCGGAAATGCCCACCGGGAAGCTTCACGAGTGCAATCTTCGCGTAGGCGTCGTCGCGGGCTTCGGCAAGATCCTTACCCACTCCGACAACACTCAGCACACGACCGCCGGCCGACACCACGGCGCCGTCCTCACGCTTTTTGGTGCCGGCGTGGAGAACGCCCTCGGCGTCCGCTCCGGTGATCACGTCACCTGTGCGCGGCGTCGCCGGGTAGTTCTCTGCGGCAATCACGACTGTGACGGCACTGCCGTCGCGCCACTGCAACGGACCAACGGAATCAAGCGTGCCGGTGGACGCGGCGTTGAGCAATCCGCCCAGCGGCGTTTCGAGCAGCGCCAGAACTGCCTGCGTTTCCGGGTCACCGAATCGGCAGTTGAACTCGACAACGGCCGGTCCGTTGACACCCATCGCGAGGCCGGCGTAGAGGAGGCCGGTGAAACCGCTGCCACGTGCAACCAACTCCGCGGCGACAGGCTTCACGACGTCGTCGACGATCTGCGTGACCATCTCGTCCGGCAACCACGGCAACGGGGTGTACGCACCCATGCCGCCGGTGTTGGGTCCACTGTCACCGTCGCCGACGCGCTTGTGATCCTGCGCGGGCAGCAATGGAACAACCGTCTCTCCGTCGACGAGGCAGAAGAGCGACACCTCGGGTCCGTCGAGGAATGATTCGAGCAAGACCGGGTGGCCACTCTCGAGCAGTTCGGCAGCGTGGTCACGCGCTGCGCCGCGGTCGGTCGTAACTACGACGCCCTTGCCAGCGGCCAGTCCGTCGTCCTTGACCACCCAGTTGGGGCCGAAACGATCGAGGGCCTCGTCGAGCTTGGCGGGATTGTCGACGATCTCACTGTGAGCGGTCTTGACACCGGCAACAGCCATGACGTCCTTGGCAAAAGCCTTGGAACCTTCGATGCGGGCTGCGTCGGCAGAAGGCCCGAAGCAGGCGATACCGGCTGCTCGCACCGCATCGGCGACACCGAGTACCAGCGGAACCTCAGGACCGATGACAACGAGGTCTGCCTCGACCTTTTTCGCCAACGCAGTGACAGCCTCGCCCGACGCGACGTCGACCGGGTGTTGCTCGGCGATCTTGGCGATACCGGCATTACCGGGCGCGCAGATCAGGGCCGTGACACCTGGATCGCGAGCAAGAGAGAGAAGGAGGGCATGTTCACGGGCTCCGGAGCCGATTACGAGTACGCGCACGTGAACAGACTACGGCCCCACACCGGTGCGTCTCGCAGCGTGTGCCACCTGGGGGTTCCCGGTACACAAGACAGAACAAGGTCGCGCAGTCCGATCGGGTTGACCGGACTGCGCGACCCTGCCGACGGTGCGTGTCAGACCGTCAGGTCGTAGAGAGTCACTCCATCCACTGTGGTCGCCGTGAAGTTCTCGGTCACCCAGGTCGAGATCGCGGTGGCCGTTCCTTCGGCGTTCATACCGCCGCCCATTCCGCCGCCTGCGATGAAGAAGTGAATCTTCCCGTCCGCCACGTACTGCTGGAACTGCTCGAGCGTCGGCGACGGATCGCTACCGTTGAAGCCGCCGATCGCCATGACCGGAGACTCCGTCGCGAGTTGGTATCCCGACGCACTGTTCGACCCGATTGCCGCCGCTACCCAGGTGAACTGGTCGGCGTTCTCCTCGAGCTTCTCCACCACAGCCGCACCGGGGGTGCTGCCCCGCAGGAGTCCACCCGCCGAACCGCCCATGCCACCTCGAGCGCCGTCGATTGCAGTCCCCGGCGTGACAGCAGCTCCAGGGGTTGCGCCGGCACCTGGGGCCTGACCCATCCCGGTGGGCGGTGTGCCCATTGCGGCGCCCGCGCCGCCGGTAGATCGGGTGGCGCCCGCGCCGCCAGTAGGTCGGGTGCCACCGTCGCCTGCTCCACCAAATCCCCCGCGACCACCACCCGGTCCACCCATTCCACCTTCAACACTGGGGCCGGCGGAGACTATCGAACCGGTGTGCGGAGTGTTGATCGTATCGATCGCATAGGCGCTCGGCCCGGCGAGTCCCGTGAACAGCGCCGCGAGTACCACCGCTACTGCCAGTCGTCCCCGAGTGATCGCGGGAATCAGCATCGCCGCCGCGGCAACAATGCCGACCGCAAGAATGGTCCACCGCAGCCACGGGACAAACGACGGTGCGCGTCCCAGCAATACCCATGCCATCGCCACAGTTGCCGCCAGTGAAACAGCCAGGACGATACGAACCCACACAGTTTCGCGGCGACGCCACAAGAGCACGGAGCCCGATCCGACCAGCGCGGCAATCGCCGGCGCCAGCGCGACCGTGTAGTAGGCGTGGAAAATCCCGGCCATGAAGCTGAAGGTCAGTCCGGTTACCAGCAACCAGAGACCCCACACGATGAACGACGCGCGCTGCGTGTCGACACGAGGTGCCTTACCCCGCACTACAATTCCGGCAACAAGCAAAATGAGTGCTGCCGGAATCAGCCAGGCTATCTGGCCGCCCTGGGCTGATTCGAACAGCCGCGTAATGCCAGTGGTACCCCACATGCCGCCACCGCCGCCTGCGCCACCCGGTGCCGCTCCACCCCCGCCGACGCTGCCGGTCTCGTTGCCGCTCAATCGGCCCAATCCGTTGTAGCCGAGCGTCAATTCGAGAATGGAGTTGTTCTGCGAACCGCCGATCCACGGACGCGAATCAGCCGGCCACAGTTCCACGATCGCCAACCACCAACCGGCGGAAGCGATCAGACCGCCGAGTGCGGCAAACAGTTGCAGAACCCGCTTGCCCAACTTCGGAGGACCCGCGATCAGGTATGTCAGAGCCAGCGGCGGGACGACAAGCATGACTTGCAACTGCTTGGTCAGGAAGCCGAAACCGCAGAACACACCGACCAGCACGAGCCATCGGGTTCGGCCGTCTTCGACGGCTCTCATCATCGCCCATACTGCCGCGATCATGAGGAGAACCAGCATCGCGTCCGGGTTGTTGAACCGGAACATCAGTGCGGCAACAGGAGTGAGCGCCAGAACCAGCCCAGCGAGGAGTCCGGCGGCGGCGCCGAAGTACCGGCGAACGGTAGCCCACAGCAGCGCGACCGAACCTACGCCGAGCAACGCCTGCGGCACCAACATCGCCCACGAACTGAGCCCGAAGATGCGCACGGACAACGACATGAGCCACAGCGACATCGGCGGCTTGTCGACGGTAATCGCGTTGGCCGCATCCGAAGAGCCGAAGAAGAAAGCCTTCCACGACACCGAACCAGCTTGCACCGCAGCGGCATAGAACGAGTTCGCCCAACCGGAAGCTCCCAACCCCCAGATGTAGGCAACACCGGTACCCACAAGAAGCGCACCCAAAGCCAACGGCTCCCAGCGCACGGAACATGGCGGTTCGGGAAGCGGCGCGACGACGCTCTCCTGTTCGACAGTGGCGGTCATCGAGTAACTCCTACAGGTTGTGCGGAACGGAATACCCAGCGAAGTGCAACAAATCGACTCACTGTGGCAACAAGATTGGCGATGACCAGGACGGCCAACTCGATATGTTTGGATGCGTCAGGGGCCGCGGAATGCAAAACGAACAACGATCCACTGGTGAGAAGGAGCCCGAACGCGAATACCAGCAGACCCTGTGCCTGATGGCGCCCGGAACCTTCCGAACCTCGGATACCGAAGGTGAAAGCACGATTGGCCGTGGTGTTGAAGACCGCAGTCACCAGCAGTGCAACTGCGTTGGCCCACTGGGCACCCATCACGGAGTGCAGTGCGAGGTACAGGAGTGCGTAGGCCAGGGTCGAGACAATACCGACAACGGCAAACCTGGCCAACTGCCCGACCATCCCGCGTGGCACACCGGGAACCAGCGGCTCCCGTCCGAAGCTTGCCCGAAGGTCCGCCAGCGGCAGAGATCCGCTCGACAGTGCTCGGCCCACGCGCACTACTCCTTTGATATCGGCAACTGCGGTGGCAACGATGTCGACTCGACTGTCGGGGTCGTCGACCCAGTCCACCGGTACCTCGTGGATTCGCATCCCGGACCGCTCGGCCAATACGAGCAGTTCCGTGTCGAAGAACCATCCTGTGTCCTCCACCAACGGAAGCAGTTGGCGCGCAACATCGAGGCGCATCGCCTTGAATCCGCACTGGGCGTCGGAGAACCGGGCGTGCAGTGCGCTGCGCAGAATGAGGTTGTAACTGCGTGAGATGAACTCACGTTTGGGGCCGCGAACGACCCGCGACGAACGTGCCAACCGGGATCCGATCGCGATATCCGAATGCCCGGACACCAACGGTGCGATCAGCGGCATCAATGCATTGAGATCGGTGGAGAGATCCACGTCCATGTACGCGACAATGTCGGCGTCGGACGCACTCCATACCTGCCGCAGCGCCCGACCCCGCCCCTTCTCGTCCAGGTGCACAACTCGGACGTCGTCGAATTCCTCGGCGAGAGAGCGTCCGATTGCCAATGTTCCGTCGACACTGGCGTTGTCGGCGATTGTTATCCGCGCCGGATAGGGAACGTGGGTTCGTAGGTGGTGGCGCAACCGCCGAACGCACGTGGCGAGGCCGGCTTCCTCGTTGTACACCGGGACCACCACGTCCAGCACTACCGCCGTCGTGGAACGTCCCCCAGCGTCCGTGGCGCCCACGGTCTGCATGGCTTCTGTCGTCATGCGTCTCAGAATCGCCCGCTACGCCGTGATCACTCTGGACACGGGCTGGGAGTTTCCTGGCAACCAGATTCCCAGTCGACGAGCTTTCCTGCCAACCGACGGGTTTCCTGCCAAACACTGTGCGGGATAGCCTTTGACCTATGCCTTCAGTATTCAGCGCCATCATCAACGGGGACCTACCTGGCCGTTTTGTGTGGGAGGACGACGACGTCGTTGCCTTCCTTACTATCGCGCCGGTGACACAGGGCCATGTACTGGTAGTTCCTCGTACCGAGGTAGATCAGTGGCAGGACGTCGATCCCGAACTTTTTGCCAAAGTGACCACAGTTGCACGCACGATGGGACAGGCCGTACGCAAAGCGTTCGACGCGCCGCGCGCCGGGCTCCTGATCGCCGGTTTGGAAGTGCCGCATCTGCACGTCCATGTTTTTCCCGCATACACAATGGGAAATTTCGACATCAGTGGCGCCGATCCGTCGCCGTCGCCTGAATCTCTCGAAGACGCCCAAGCACGTCTGAAGGCAGCACTTCGCGAAATCGGACATACGAGCAACGTTTCAGCGCGCTGACGGTTAACTGTGAGAGTTGCCGCAATGTCCGATCCAGTGTTGCGGCCGTCCACTTTATTCCGTTTATTGACGGTGACCTGCACTTCCACATTCCGAACAGTCCGTTTACGTTGTCGCACAACAACGAGTTTCGCTGCTACCGTTGAGCGCTGGTCGCAGGACCAGCGCCCAACGGGACACACCAGTTGGGACCATTCGGAGGAACGGAAGCAATGCAGGAACGCGCCAAAATCAGTCGCCAGCAGATTCTCCGCGGCGCGGCTGACCGTTTCGAAATCTCTGGGTACGGCAGCACCAGCATGAATGACATCGTGTCCGCGTCACGGATGACCAAGGGCGCGGTTTACTTTCACTTCTCCTCCAAAGACGAACTTGCCCAGGCCGTCATCGACGAGCAGCATCGCATTTCCCTGGCATCGTTCTCTGCAGCTGCGTCTACCGGCGCCCCGGCATTGGAGCAGGTCATCATGGTCTGCAACGAGATCGCTCGACAATTGATCTCCGATCCAGTCGTTCGCGCCGGCATCCGACTCACCTTGGAGCTCAATACTGCCGACGGCCCCTTCGAGCCCTATCTCACCTGGATTCGAGAACTTCAAAGGCTGGCCGACATCGCACAGCAAGAAGGCGATATCCGCCAAGACGTCACACCCGAATCCGTAGGTCGTGTTGTCACGGCGACATTCACGGGCGTGCAAATGGTCTCGAACGTGCTGACGCGTCGAGCGGATCTCTCGGAGCGCATCGACGAGTTGTTCGTACTGCTCCTTGCCGGTGTGGTCTCGGAGAAGCGTCGCGGTGACATCGACACCCTGGTGAGAACCCGCCTCGAGTCCTACGTCGCCTGACCGGACTTTCCGCGAACTCGGCAGCGGTGGGTCGCGCACTCCGCGTGTGGCACTCGACACGCCGAACGTCGATTACCACTTGTCTCGTACAAGCGTGCAACTTCGTCGAGAAGTGCCTGTCGCTGGACTTGTTCGAAGATAACGCAGGTAATCGTTCTTTTTTTCACCTTCGGCGGCAGCAGTTTTCACGATCTTGTCGCCCCGGAACTACCTCGTGACCGGTCTGGCGCCAACGACGTTCGAGTGGTGTTGCGCAGTGGATGCTACACAGTTTTCTCTCCAGGTCAGTCTTCGTGGGGCTCGCGAGGCAGTTCGACCCGGAAGGTCGCACCCTCGCCGGGCGCGCTGGTCACCGAGACGGTTCCATGGTGTGCTTCCACCAACGCGGACACGATCGACAGACCGAGACCCGCACCGCCGGTTTCCCTCGTGCGGGACGTGTCCGCGCGATAGAACCTTTCGAAAATTCGTGCCGCGTCTTCCTCACTGAGCCCTTGGCCGGTATCCGAAACCTCGATGACCACAGTCTCTTCGGTAGTCCCCAATCGAATGACGATCTCAGCGTCCGGCGGAGTGTGCTTGACTGCATTTCCGACCAGGTTCGCGACTACTTGGCGCAGGCGGGCCTGATCCCCGACAACCTCGGGGGTCCCCGGCCCACCCGTCATCGCCAGCGTGACGCTCCGACCGGGCGCGATGGCCCGCGCCGCTTGAATCGAATCTGCCACAACGGCAAGGAGATCCACCGTCTTGTTGTCCAGCGGACGTTGCTCGTCGAGTCGCGCGAGCATCAGGAGGTCTTCGACCAGCAAGCCCATCCTCGACGCTTCCCCTTCGATGCGATTCATCAGTGTGGCCGTATCCGTCATGGCACCTTGGCGATACAGTTCCGAGAACCCGCGGATGGTAGTCAGCGGAGTGCGCAATTCATGGCTCGCATCGCCGACAAAACGTCGCATACGCTCTTCCGAGCGGCGTGCCGATTCTTCCGACGCCTCCGTTGCAGCAAAGGCCCGCTGAATCTGGGCCAGCATTCCGTTGAGCGCCACCGACAATCGACCGATTTCGGTACGATCGTCCCTTTCTGGGACACGTCGGTGGAGATCGCCCGCGGCAATGGCTGCTGCAGTTTCCTCAACTTCTACCAAAGGCCGAAGACTACGACGGACGACGAAGTAGGCCGCACCGCCGAGTACGAGTAACACCACCACACCGATCCCGAACTGGAGACCGATCAGGTCGTCGACAGTCTGCTCGATATCCGTCATGCGGACGCCGATTGTGGTGGTTGTTCCGTCTCGAACAGTGGAGAGCACACGCCACTTCACATCCGAACCGTCCGTCGAACCTGTCGTGACCGGCCCGTTCGTCGCGTCGACAGACAGGTCCGGCGTTGTCGACGACGATTGGTCGTTCAGGGTGATGATTTTTCCGTCCGCAGTCACCGTGCGCACGAAGAACGGGCTCGGCGGACGGGTATTCGGGCCGACGGCGCTGGGCGGCTGGACATCTCGCGAATGCGGCTTTGCCCAACCGTCGATGGCCTCGTACAGAGTCCGATCGGTACGTTGCGTCAGCGAGTTCTCGAGCGCAGACGTCACCGCCACTCCGGATGCGAGCAAACCCATTCCAGCCAGAATGAGTAGTGCGGCCACAAGCGTGAATCGGAGCGGAAGCGCATGCACACGGAATCGCCTTCCCGAGGAAGGCTTTTCGGTCTGCGACTGCGAAGTCATCGCCGAGGTTCGCGCATCACGTACCCGACGCCACGCAACGTGTGGATCAACGGAGTCTCACCCGTGTCGACTTTGCGTCGAAGGTAGGAAACATAGGACTCGACCACACCCACCTCGCCGCCGAAGTCGTAGTTCCAGACGTGATCGAGGATGCGCGGCTTGCTCAGGACAGTGCCGGCATTGACCATGAAGTACCGCAGCAGAGTGAACTCCGTCGGAGACAGCGATACCAGCTCTCCGTTCTTCCACACTTCACGCGTGTCGTCGTCAAGTTCGATGTCCGCGAACGTAACCCGAGGGGACTGCTCCGGCGCAACTCCGCGCCCTGCTCGGCGCAGTATGACGCGCAACCGCGTCACCACTTCCTCGAGGCTGAACGGCTTGGTCACGTAATCATCAGCACCCAACGTGAGGCCGGTAATCTTGTCGTCCAACGCGTCCTTCGCCGTCAGAAAAAGCACCGGGGCGTCGACGCCGTCCGCGCGCAACCGTCGCAGCAGTCCGAAGCCATCCATTCCGGGCATCATGACGTCCAAGATGATCGCGTCGGGACGGAATGTCCGCGCCACGTCGAGGCCTTCGGCGCCACTGGATGCGGTGGCAACCTCAAAACCTTGAAAACGGAGGCTCACGGAGAGCAACTCCACGATGGTTGGCTCGTCGTCGACAACGAGGATGCGGGCTTCACTTGGCTTGTCGGTCACAAAAACGATCTTCTCCCCTCCTACTGGATTCACGCTGCGTGTTCCCTGGGAAGTTCCTGTGAACCGTTTCGGATGTGACTGGTCTGACCGCCCGAATCAGCCTTCGACCTGCGTTCCGTTGCTATCGTGAAGTGAGTCGGTAACGACATCCGGACGAGCACACCGTACCCGGCCAGCGACAAGACGGTGTTAGGAGTGTTCGTCATGGCATGGATCGTGCTCGTAATTTCCGGAATCTTCGAAGCTGTGTGGGCCACCGCACTGGGCAAATCCGATGGATTCAGCAAGCTGTCACCCACCATCGTGTTCATACTCGGTCTGATCGTCAGCATGGCCGGTCTTGCGTACGCAATGCGGACGCTTCCGATCGGCACTGCGTACGCAATCTGGGTCGGCATCGGCGCCGCGCTGACCGTCGGATACGCCATGATCACGGGTACCGAGTCCTCGTCGATCGTCAAAGTCCTGTTGATTCTGGTCATCATCGGAGCAGTGGTCGGCCTCAAGGTTCTGCACTGACGTTCTTCTGCACTGACGCTCGTATTATCCGGGCGAGTATTTGTGTGTGACCGGTTACAGTTATTCAATGAGACTGGTCGAGATACTCACGCTACCCGTGCGCGCGGGCATCGCCGCCGCAGAAATCAGCCTGGGTATTGCCGAACTGACGGTGACAACCGTACGAGTTGTCATCTCGAACCCAGGCGCCACGACGGTCGGCGCGGCATCCCTGGCAAATCCGCGCGGGCCGTTGCAGATGATTCAACAGTTGTCGTCACTGACAGCGGACGACCGTCCCATCGGGCAGGCTCTCGCCGCCGGCGGGCCACTCGATCGACTGTTGGCCCCCGGCGGACCGGTCGACAAGTTGACTGCACCGGACGGAACACTCGAACGCCTTCTAGCTCCAGGTGGCCCGCTCGAACGCGTGCTCGCGCCGGGCGGCCCGCTGGACCGAGTGCTCGCCGAGGACGGCGCGTTGGAGCGACTGCTTGCACCCGGTGGGCTACTCGACCGGATGACGGCCGAAGACGGCCCATTGGAAAGATTGACGGCCCAGGACGGCGCGGTGGAGCGCCTCACCGCAAAGAACGGCGTCATCGATCGCGCACTGGCAGAAAACGGAATCCTCGAAACGCTGCTCGCAGAGAACGGCGCATTCGAAAGACTTATCGCCGAGGGTGGTCCACTCGATCAGATTGTTGCCCTTTCCGACACTCTGACGTCATTGGCCCCCAACCTCGAACGCATGAGTGCGAGCATCGAAATACTTCAGGACACCGTCGCGGTACTGAGTGCTGCGGTGGGCCCACTCGGAGAACTTGCCGGAAAGCTCCCCAACCGATGGCTCAAAGGCAAGAGCGAGCGGCCGATATCCGATGTAGGCATCGAACCCGCATAACGGGTTCTTACCTGCATAACAGAGTAGTTTCGCGGAGTCAGTTATTGATCACGATATTGAGATTGACGATAATTCCGCCGAAAGTCAGGATCGTGTTCGCCAGGCCGAGGGTGAATCCGCTGTTCAATGCGGCAATAAGTCCATTCATTGTCGTATCCCCTTCACTGTCTTCGGGTTACACGTACAAGTTTGTGCGCTGGCGCTGAGAATAGGCCATGCACGGAGCATCCGGGGACTTGACGAAGAATCTTGTACTACAGTCGCAACTTCTTACGGATGTGTTGCAGCACAACAGATTTAGAGCGAACTGGCGCATACCCATTTCTGCGCGTCGCCAAACGTCACCAGCCAATATGCTCGATGTCTGATTCGTGACAAAGGTAACGAATCCGACGGCAATCCACTCGTTCCGCGACTAAACAGACTGCAGACCAGGTATCCAGGTGCGAGAATGGGACAAATCACCCGAATTTGCGGGCCTGGAAGAAGGGTGTGCAAGTTATGACGCCGCCACACGCCGATATTTGCCATGGAACCGGTTACAGTGCAGGCACTTTCGTACTTCCAGCCCGATTGAGGGCAACCACCGACGCCCTGCGCTCACTCTATGCGCAACCCGATAAGCACACAGATGACGGGCACTTCCTCGAGCAAATCTGCAACCATGCCGTGGACATTATCGACAGCGCCCACCATGCCGGCATCACCGTCGCCGAGTCCGACTCCACCCATCGCACCGTCGCCGCGACCGACGATCTCGTCCACTCGGTCGACGAGCTGCAATTTCAGCTCGGAGTCGGGCCCGCCGTGGAATCCGCCCACGCCTCATGTGTCGTGCACGCACACTCCAGCGAAGCCAACCGTCGCTGGCCGCAATTTGCCGGTGAGGCGCGGCGTGCCGGAGTATCGAGCTTCCTCTCCGCACCACTCCCCGGACAGGGGCAACCGCTCGGGACACTGAATCTGTACAGCCGCGACCAGTACGGATTCACCGATGCCGACGCTGCAATCATCGAACTCTTTGCCCTCACGGCGTACTTCGCGTTGCGCAGTTCGCATCGACTCGAGCTTGCCCGAGCACGCACGAGGGACCTCGAACTCGCCCTCGAATCCCGAGGCGTGATCGAGCAGGCAAAAGGCATCATCATGGGCACCCGACACGTCACCGCCGACGACGCCTTCTCGCTCCTCATCCAAGAATCCCAGACGAGCAACATCAAACTTCGTGTAGTCGCGCAACAACACATCGCCGCTGCGATCAACCCGAGCCAGGCCAACGCGGATACCCACGACACCAGGCCGTCCGCCAACTAGGTCCACCACCAAAAAGGGCGCCCCTCGGCTGATTGCCGGGTGGACGCCCTCTGTATTGGAGCCTCCTGTCGGGATTGAACCGACGACCTTTCGCTTACAAGGCGAGTGCTCTACCACTGAGCTAAGGAGGCGAAGTCGCACGCGTCGCCGCGAACGATCTTTGCGGAGCCATCATATCCAAGCCGTCACGGTGGCCGCGCGCGGGTCACATTAGATACCGTGGGCCCCATGAGCACCCCGCAGAGTCGACCACCGACGCGCCGCCCTTGATGTCGAAACTCGCCGAGGCCCTCGACCGTTTGACCGGCCACCGCCAGGCCACGCTGGACACGGTCACGTCGGCACCCGCGCCTCTACAACCGATCGACCTGACCGACGACGCAGTGGTGGCCGAAGTCCTCGACCTGGCAGTTCGGGTCGGCGAGGTGCTCCTCGCATCGGGAACGGCGGCGATGGACACCGCCGAACAGGTTCAGTTCATCGCAGCGACCTACGGTTTGGCTCAGTGCGATGTCGATGTCACGTACAACTCGATCGTTCTGTCCGCGTATCGAGGACCGACCCGCCCGCCGGCCAGCACGATGCGTATCGTCCACTACCGCTCGATGGACTTCACCCGCCTCGCTGCGGTGGACCGTCTGACGCGTCGCATCAGACGCGAGGCCATCACCCCGAATCAGGCCCACGAGGCACTGACGACGATCACAACCGCGCCCCATCCGTACAGTCGCTGGACCGCAACTCTGGCGTGGTCTGCGATGGCCGCGTCGGTGTCCGTGCTCCTCGGCGGCGGACTCCTGGTTGCCACGGTGTCATTCCTGACGACGATGGTGATCGACCGAGTTAACCGGGTTCTCAACCGTTTCGGATTGCCGTTCTTCTTCCAGCAGGTGATGGGCGGCCTGATCGCCGCTGCCCCGGCCGCAACCCTGTACACCTTTCAGGAACAGTTGGGGATCAGCATCAGACCGTCGCTGATCATCGCGGCCGGGGTGGTGGTTCTGCTCTCGGGGCTGTCGTTGGTCGGCTCGGTGCAGGACGCAATCATGGGCGCGCCCATCACCGCAGTGGCACGTTTCTTCGAAGTCGTGATGATGACGGGCGGCATCATCGCCGGCGTCGCGATCTCGTTGCGCGTCACCGGAATGTTGGGCTCGACGTTGCCACCGATCAACGTCGAAGCCTCCCCGATCACCCAGCTTCCGGTGCTGATGCTCTCCGGCGCATTCGCGTCGGTGTTCTACGCACTTGCCTGTTATGCGGAAAGGCGAGCGTTGACAGCCGCCTTCCTCGGCGGCGCGGCGGGCAGTGGTGTCTCGATCTACGTGCAGACACTCGACGTCGGGCCAGTCATCGCGGCTGCAATCGCAGCGACGGTCGTCGGCCTCGCCGGTGGTTTGATGGCGCGCCGGGCACTGACTCCGCCGCTTGTCGTGGCCGTCGCAGGCATTACGCCACTGCTTCCCGGTCTCTCGCTGTACAAGGGGCTCTATTCGTTGCTCAACGATCAGGTGCTGGTCGGGTTGACTGCCCTGTTGTCGGCGTTCGGTATCGGTTGCGCATTGGCCGCGGGCGTCACACTCGGCGAGTGGGTGGCCCGTACGCTACGACGCCCCCGGATTCTCATGCGTGTGGACTCACTGCGTCGTCCCATGGTCCGAAAGCGGAAACGCCGCACGCCGGCAGCCAGCAGGTAGAACTAGCCGAACGCGACAAAAGCTGGGCACCTATGTCGGTGCCCAGCTTTTGTCGCGTGTTCCAGGAACGGATCAGCTCTCCGAGCTGCGTCCTGCTGCAGCCTGGTCTGCTTCCATCGCCTCGCGCAGACTCTTGGGACGCATGTCGGTCCAGTTCTTCTCCACGTACTCGAGGCACGCTGCCCGGCTCTCTTCGCCGAACACCACACGCCAGCCCGCAGGGACCTCGGAGAACGTGGGCCACAGCGAATGCTGGTCCTCGTCGTTCACCAGCACGTAGAAGCGTCCGTCTTCGTCATCGAAAGGATTAGTGCTCATCTCGCCTCACTTGTTACGTACGTTTCTTGTGCGCTCAGACTAGCAAGCGCACCGGTCGTCTTCTGGTTGCTCAGAACGGACGCCAGAATCTCGCCTGCACGTACCGCGACGTTCGACAACAGCGACGACGTCAGTCCGTGTGTCCGTTCCGTACCACCCTGCAGGTAGATACCGCCCGTCACGTCATCCGTTACAGCCATACGATAGTCCCGACTTACGGTACGCGGAACGGACGAATCAGACACGAGATCGCCCAACAACGTATCCAGCGGGGCCGCAGTGAAGCCGGTAGCGAGGACCAGTGCGTCGCACTCGAGTGTCTCGGTGAGTCCGTCGAGATTGCTACGAACGGTCAGTTCGATGCCGGATTCGGATTCGGTGGCACTCGTGATCTCCGACGCCTTGTGCATGAACAACCGGCGCGGACCGCGGACCATTTCCTGATACTCGGTGGCATAGAGGCTGTTGATCAATTCGATGTCGACAACCGAGTAATTGGTACTGCGGTGCAGCGCCAGAATCCGCTCACGCTCGGCGGCACTTGCACCGTGCAGAGCGTCGACGGCTTCCGGATCGAAGATGCGGTTGGCATACGGACTGTCGTCGGCGGGGCTGTATCCGTAACGAGAAAAGACACTGTGCACTTCTGCGTTCGGGTAGTGGGAATGCAGGTAGTCGACGATCTCCGCGGCACTCTGGCCTGCGCCGAGGACAACAAACCGGTTGTGTGTCGGTGCCGGCATCGCGTCGAGATGGAACAGGAACTGATGGTTGTGGAAACAGCGGGAGGACAGTTGCGCCCAGTCGGGAATCCGCTCCACCAGACCAGCAGCGACCACGACGTTTCGCGCAGTGACCACGGTCCCATCGTCTAGCCGAACGTCGAAACGGTCGACAATGCCGTCGCCGTTTCGATTTCCGTCGACTGCTTCGACCGCGGTTCCGAAACTCACGTCTGCATCAACCCGACAAGCGGCCCAGCACAGGTAATCGTTGAACTCGTGACGCGTCGGGAAGAAAGTCTGGTGATTGACAAAATCGACGAGGCGCCCGTGCTCGTGAAGGTAGGAGAAGAAGCTGTATCCGCTCTGGGGATTGCGGAACGTCACCAAATCCTTGGGGAAGGCAATTTGCATAGTGGCTCCGTCGAGGAGCATTCCCGGGTGCCAGGCGAACTCGTCCTGCTTCTCGAAGAATCGTGCGGTGACACGATCAACTGCTGCACAGTTTGCGTTGTGTTCCTCGATTGCGATTGCCAAGGCGAGGTTGGCGGGGCCGAACCCGATTCCGACAATATCGACAGTGAGAGATGCAGCACTGAAGTCACTCGGTGATTCACTCATACAGGTTGTCCATCCCCGACATCACGACCAGGCGGCCGATCATCGATCCCAAGTCAGAAGCAAAGGCTATCCTTAATTAGGTGAGGGTATCAACATGGCGACCCATCGCATAGCGCTTGGCGCCCTGCCACAATGCGACGCACGTCATAGTTTGTCGGCCAGGGTGCGAATCGCCTGTTCAGCGCCGGTCCCACGGACCGAACTCGAGCAGAATATCTATCGCAAAGCCGTCATCTTGGGCACGCACCACATGTTCGAGCGCATAGACGCGGAAGCCTTCGGCAGCTCGCGCTAGATCGGAAATGCCCGGCAGGATGTCCGGCTCAGGCGGACCGCCGACCCCTCGGTGATAGTTCTCGATCGAATGCCCGAGGTACATCACTCGCCCACCCGGCGCGACCCACCCGGCGACGCGTCGCAAAGTGTCGACAAGTTCAGCGAGCGGAAGATGCAGAAAGCTCACCAGAACCAGGTCAACGTCACTTTCCGTTGTCCATGACGTCGCATCACCGACTTCCCATTTGACGGCACTGTCCACGTCCGCCGACCGCGCACGGTCGATCGCCACCGACGAGTAGTCGACACCGGTCACCGACCAACCGTGCTCCGCCAGCCAGCGGGCATGACGCCCGTCGCCGCACGCCAGGTCGACGGCAGTTCCCGGGTCCAGGTCGGCCACACGCGTAGCCACCGTTCCGGCCGGGTCGATCCCCCACGGCTGCGTCACTGCTCTGTACCGCTCGTCCCAATCCGATGCATCCATGCGCGTCTCCTCACTTTCCGAACGAGTGTCTTCATCTTCCGGCCGAAATCGACGCCTCAGCCGCTCTCCGCCGACAGCCTAAGCCGACATCGGTACCGCACTTCTCATGGTCCGAGATGTGACAACAAGATACCCCCAGGGGTATACATGAAAGCAATTCGCAAATACCCCCACCCGTATCAGGAGTTGGAATGACGACCGCAACAAGCGCCGATTCGGCGCCACCCGACCAGGGCGCACGCGACGGAGCACTCGCCCGACTCGGACGCACCATGGCCACGCATACCCGCTGGGTTATCGGCATCTGGTTGATCGCCCTCGTGGCACTTGGCGCCGCAGCACCAAGTGTCTTCACGTCATTGGCCGGCGCAGGTTGGCAAGCGAACGGGTCGGAATCGGTACAGGTCCGGGAGTTGGCAGAGCAGCATTTCGGCGGAAATTCCTCGGCCGCAGTCCAGGTTGTCGTGCATTCGGATTCGCAGCAGATCAGCGATCCGGAGTTGCAGGACACCCTCGCCCGCGCAACGGCACTGTTCGCCGAAGACAGTCGATTCGGTGACGTTGTCGCACCACAACCCGGCATGACGATCAGCCCCGACGGACACACCGGCATCCTGATTGCCGGCGCCAACGCGAGTACAGACGACATGGTGAGCGCCATCGACCAACTCGGAGGAAAACTCTCCGACCTCTCGACCAACGAGATCGAGGTGTACCCGACCGGCGCGTCGGCGTTGTGGAGCGATTTCAACAAGGCCAATCACGAAGCCATGATCAAGGCCGAAATGATGTCGTGGCCGGTCACTCTCGCGATCATGGTGCTGGCTTTCGGTTCCCTGGTCGCAGCCGGATTGCCACTGCTTTTGACCCTCGCAGGTCTCGTCGCGTCGGCCGGCGGACTGGTGATTCTCAACGAGATCACGCCGATCTCGGTGTGGGCCATGAACTTCGCGATGATGTTTGCCCTTGCACTCGGCATCGACTACGCCCTGTTCCTGGTGGCCAGATTCCGCGACGCGCTACGAAAGAACCCCGACCCCCGAGCCGCTGTTGCCGAAACAATGGACACCGCAGGCAAAGCCGTTGTTCTCTCCGGCCTGACAGTCCTCGTCAGCCTCACGGCGGTTCTGATCGTTCCCGCACCCGCAGTGCGCACGATGGCGGTGGGAATCATGCTCGCAGTGATCTTCGTTCTCGCCGCAACACTGACCCTGCTCCCTGCAGTGCTCGGCAAGATCGGCGCAAAGGTCAACGCCGGCTCGCTCCCCTACGCGCGGCGCCAGCAGCACCGTTCCCCGCTGTTCGCGTCGTGGGCGTCTCTGCTGCACCGGCACCCCTGGCCGTTCGGCATCGGTGCACTACTGATTCTGATTGCGCTCATCATCCCCGTCTTCGGACTGAAAGTGGCCATGCCGTCCATCGCGGTGGTTCCCGAGGACGCTCCGGTCCGCCAGGGATACGAATTGGTACAGCAGCAGTTCGGTGACGGCACTCCCGGAATGCTGCAAATTGTCACGACCGCCGAGGACGCAGAAGGGACAGCGCGCGTTGCCGATTCCGTCGACGGCATAGCGATGCTCACTCCGGCACAACCCTCGACGGACGGTTCCGATCTGGTTATGCTGCAGGCGGTTCCGAGCGTCGACCCGTCCGATCCCGCGATGGAGAGCATCCTCGCCGACCTGCGAGAGCGACTACCCGAATCCGCGCGTGTCGGGGGCGCCCCAGCCGAGAATCTCGATCTTCAGCAAGCATTGAACGACTACCTGCCGATCGTGATTGCCGTGATTCTGACACTCGGATTCGCCCTACTGCTGATCGCGCTGCAGGCACCGCTCATCGCCGTCATCGGCACGCTGGTGAGTCTGCTGTCCACCGGCGCGGCATTCGGTGTCGCGAAGCTGATATTTCAGGACGGCCACGGAGCCGGCCTGCTCGGCTTCGAACCTCAGGGCTTCCTGAACGGGTGGGGTCCGGTGTTCTTCTTCGCGATGATCTTTGCGATTGCGATGGACTACACCGTCTTCCTCCTCTCGAGCGCCAAGGAACACTACGAGCGAACCGGCGATCCCAAGATCGCTCATATCGACGGACTGGCACACTCCGGCCGAGTGATCGCAGCAGCGGCTGCCGTGATGGTGGCCGTATTCTTCACCTTCGCTTTGGCAGACCCCTTGCCACCGAAGGAGATGGGAATCATCCTCGGCGTCGCGGTCGTACTCGACGCCGTCCTCGTCCGCCTGGTTCTTCTTCCGGTTGCGCTGCGCCTGACCGGCAAGGCGGCGTGGTGGTCACCCACGTGGCTGCGCCGGGTTCTGCCGAAGATCAGCTTCTCGCACGGCTAGATCATGTACCCGACATCACTGTTTACCAGATACCCCTAGGGGTATGCTGAATTGAAGACGACAGAAGGAGAACTCCCATGGATATCGCTCTGGGCACCAAGGTCAGCGGAACATTCGACGACGTCGTGGCCCGCACTCGCGGAGCCCTATCGGATCAAGGTTTCGGCATCCTCACCGAAATCGACATGCAAGCCACCCTCAAGGCCAAACTCGGTGAAGACATGGAGAAGTACCTGATCCTGGGTGCCTGCAATCCACAGCTCGCGCACCGCGCCGTTGGGGTCGATCGCCAAATCGGTCTACTGCTGCCGTGCAATGTCGTGGTTCGCGAAGACACGTCGGCCGAAGATTCGTTCTACGTCGAGGCCATGAATCCGGATGTGATGGTGCAGGTTTCCGACGAAAGCGGACTCGAGGCTGTCGCGACCGAGGCGGCCACCAAACTACGCGCCGCAATCAGCGCACTCTGAGGCTTCGATCGTGAAGGATTCTGATCGCTGCGCGAGCAGAATCCTTCACGATCAGCTGCCATGCCCCCCGGGGTACTCTCGTCCGAGTACGAACATTCGAGAAAGGGCCACGATGACCGGCGACGAAGAGAGCATTGCGCTCGTATTGAACAGACTGCGCCGCGCTCACGGCCAACTCGCCGGAGTGATCACGATGATCGAGAGCGGCCGTGACTGCAAGGACGTAGTCACCCAATTGGCCGCGGTCTCGAAGGCACTCGACCGGGCAGGCTTCAAGATCGTTGCCTCCGGCCTGCGTGAATGCATGACCGGCGCCGAAGGCAAGGACCCTCTTACCGAAGCCGAACTCGAGAAACTGTTCCTCGCACTGGCCTGAGCGGTTTATCCGGCCAGGAAGTCGATTAGCACCTTGTTCACGGCATCCGGTCGCTCGAGGTAACCGTAGTGACCGGTGTCCGGGATCTCTTCGTACGTCGCGGTAGCGATGCAGTCTGCAACCTCGCGGGAAAGGAAGGGCGGAATCATCCGGTCATCGGCGAAGGCTACCGACAGGCAGGGACGCATGATCGCCCGGTACTCACTACGGCGATCGAACGAGCGATCCATGTTCAGCTGAGCTCGAACGCCGGGTGCTGTTGTGCCACCGGAGAATTCGAAGATGTCCAGCCAGTCCCGGGCTGAGCGCTCGTCAGCCAAGGTAGTGGGCGACAGGTTCATCACTGCTGTTACTGCCGCTCGATACTTTGCGGGCAACTCGACGCCACTGTCGACCAACTCGCGCTCCCCCTCGGACAGCGTCTGCTGGAAGTGATCCATCCGAGCGTGGCCGGCGAGGAACACTGCCTTGCGGACCAGGTCCGGACGGGCCAACGTGAGTTCCTGAGCCACTCGGGCACCCATCGACGTTCCGATCACGTACGCAGGGCCGCCACCGAGATGCTCGATCAATCCTGCGGTGTCGGCAACCATGTCCGGCATCGTGATACCGCTGACACTCTCACCGGACGGCGCGATTCCACGGTTGTCGAAGGTGCAGACGCGGTACCCCGCCGCAACGAGTGCGGGGGTCTGGTGAAGATCCCACACCCGCCCAGGACTTCCAGTACCCATGATGAGCACCACCAGATCCCCATCACCTTTGACCTGGTAATTGATCGGGATTCCGTTGATAGTGGCGACCGTCATAGCTGCCTTCCTCCTCGTGTTCTGCCGCTGCATTTCTCAGCCTGATTTCGGGTTGACCGAAGCTCCCCCGCTTGCGGCAACACTATCGCGTCTCGCGACCTTCCCATGCTGTCCACAGGTGCGCGTACCGACCGCCCGCAGCCACCAGCTCGAGGTGCGGCCCCTCCTCCACGATCCGTCCGTGCTCGAGCACGATCACCCGGTCCGCTGCCGCCGCTTGCGTAAGTCGGTGAGCGACAACAAGAGTGGTCCGCCCGGACGTTGCCGCATCAGCAGCTGCCTCCAATTCGCGGGCACCAGCACTTCCGGCCTCCGCCGTCGCCTCGTCCAGCACCGCAACAGCCGGGTCTGCCAAAACCAACCGGGCCAACGCCAACTGTTGTGCCTGCGACGCCGTCATCTCGTGCCCACCTTCGCCGACAACGGTTGCAAGACCGTCGCTCAAGGCCGCCACCCACCCTGACGCCCCGACGGTCTTCAACGCCGACATCACGTCCTCCTCGGACGCTTCGGGCGCTGCGAGTCGCAGGTCCTCGATCAGGGGGCCGGCAAATACGTGGACTTCCTGACTGACGATGCCGATGTGGCGTCGTAGGTCCGCGACACCGGCCAACGCAACACCACCGATCAGCACGCTTCCCGACG
Organism: Rhodococcus sp. ACPA4; assembly: GCF_002300185.1. Taxonomy (NCBI): domain Bacteria; kingdom Bacillati; phylum Actinomycetota; class Actinomycetes; order Mycobacteriales; family Nocardiaceae; genus Rhodococcus; species Rhodococcus sp. ACPA4. The sequence goes on along the minus strand of NZ_NSDY01000002.1, from coordinate 444,712 downwards.
TCGGTGCCCACGATCCGGCGGCGATCGCCGCCACCGTCGACTTCCCGGCACCGGTCGAGCCGACCAGCGCCACCCGCTCCCCCGCGGCCAGCGTGAGACTGACGCCGTGGAGAACCTCGCGCCCGTCGTAACTGTGCCTGATGTCCCGCAATGTCAGTGAGCGATCACGGGGTTCGGCCACGTCGATGTCGGCGCGGTCGGGTTCCGGGATATCCACGACACCCACAAGGCGTGCGAGGCTCGCGCCCGCCGACTGCACTTCGTCGAAGGTGTAGAGAAGCGAACCGATCGGATTGAACAGGCGGTGGAACAGCAATGCTGCCGTTGTGGTCTGGCCGACCGTCACGATGTCGTCACGCACCAGCAGGAACCCGACAACAAGGATCATGGACAGGCCCACGAACTCGGCCCGGTTCCCGCGCCCGGCGAACCTGGTGAACAGGCCGAACACTCCCACCGCAAGATCGCGGGCCTTCGCCGACGCGTCGTCGATCCGCCCGAGGTGTTCCTTCTCCAGGCTGTAGGCCCGCACCGTCCGGACACCTTGCACGCTGCTGATCAATGCCTGCGAACGTGCACCCATCGCCACACGCTCGGCCGCATAGATCGGCGCCGATCGTGGCAGGTACCACTTCAGCGCCATCGCGTACATCGGGAGCGCCACCAGACCGGCCAGTCCCAGACGCCAGTCCAGACCGAGCATGGTCACCATGCTGAGCGCGACCAGCAGAACGGCTCCGATCAGGTTCGGAATCACCTCGGAGACTGCCTTGGCGATCACGGCAACGTCATCGCCGACGCGAGAAAGCAGATCACCCTTGCCGACCTTCTCCAGCGTCGGCACAGGCAACCGCAGTGCCCGGTCGACGGTGCGCTCGCGTAGATCCGCGAGGATGTTCTCACCCAGCCTCTTGACCAGATACGACGCGTATCCCGTGAAAACACCACCAACGACGGCCGCCGACGCGATGATCGCCACCACCGTCAGAATTGTCGACGTGGGGGCACCCTCACGAACCCGATCGACGAGGACACCGAACACGTAGATCGGTACCAACGCCATCGCGGCCGCTGCGGCCGACACCGCCACAACAAGAAAACTCTGCAGCTTCCGCTGCGCCAACTCCGACCTCAACCACTGCCAGGTTTCGCGCCCGCCCGCGATCGGCAGCAGTTCGCGTGTCGCTTTCCCGGTCATCGCAGAACCGCCCCTCGATAGTCGGTGTCGTGGTGAGCGAGTTCGGCATGCGTCCCCTGTGCCACTACTACTCCCCGATCCAGAACGACCACACGATCCGTTGCCGCCAGCAACGCCGGGCTGCTCGTGATCAGGATCGTGGTGTGCAGCGCTGTTCCGCTGTGGCGCAATTCCGCGATGCCTGCCGCAATCGACGCTTCCGTTACCGCGTCCACCGCGGTTGTCGGATCATGCAGCACCAGCACGGGCGCCTTCGTGAGCAACGCGCGTGCCAGCGCGACCCGTTGCCGTTGACCGCCGGACAGGCTGGCTCCGCGGTCGGTGACCTCGAGGTCGAGTCCATGGGGATGGGAGTCGACGACATCGGCGGCGGCCGAGGCAGCCAGCACCTCCCCCAGATCCGAGGACTGCGCATCGCCTGCGCCAGCTGCGAGATTGGAGCCAAGCGAACCCCCGAACAGATCGGTCAGGTGCGGTTCCACCAGCACGGTGCGCCTGGCCACTGCCAAGTCCATGTCCTGCAGCGAAATTCCGCCGATCCGCACAGAACCTCGGTACTCGTGTGCGCCCGGTTGCCCGGACAGCACCGTGGCCAGCGCCTCGGCGTCCTGCGGTTGGTACGCCACGACCCCCAACAATTCGCCGGCGTCGCAGTGCAGATCGACGCCGCCGAGTGAACGGAATTGCAGCCCTTCGAGAGTCAGATCGTAGCCCGGTGTCTCGGTCACCGAGCCCGGGGTCAGGATCGGATCGGCGTCGAGCACCAACGCCAACCGATCGGACGACGCGCGGGCAACCGCAAAATATCCGGGGAGAGAAGCCAGCAGGCCGAGCGGTTCGAGAAAGAACTGCGCCAGGCCGACCACGGTGATCAACTCTCCCACCGTGATTCGGCCCTGCAATGCGAAGTAGCCGGCACAACCGGCGATCCCCACAGCAAGCAAAGCGCTGACCGTCGCCGACACACCGGTGTAGATCGCAGTGGCCTTTGCCGTGTGGACCGCAGATGCGAGGGCTTCGCGACTTGCACCGCGATAGCGATCGGACGCCGACTTCTCCGCGCCGATGCCGCGGAGCGGGCGCAGTCCACTCACCAAGTCCGTTGCCATTGCCGATGCCCGGGCGATCGACGCCTGCTTCCCCGTCGCGCGGGACGTGATCAGCGGCGCGGACAGTTGCAGTAGACCGAGAATGACCGGGGTGCCGATCAACACCGCCAGCCCCAGCGTGACGTCGATCCACAGCAACGCGACAGCCGACGCCACCGCAGCGGTCAGTGCCGCTGCTGCCCGCGGCACGATGTCGGCTATCCAGGACGCCTGTTCCGCGTCGGACGTCGATACCGTGAGCAATTCGCCGGATCGCAGGTTCGTGTGTACCCCTCGCGGGTCGAGAACGCGGTGTGCCACTTCGAGGCGCAATCTGTGTGCCTCCTGCTGCATCGCCGTCACGATGAACCGAGCACCGAACCGCCAGGCTGCGGTGAGCACGAGAAACAATGCACCGAGCGCACAGATCGACACGACGAGCGTGGTGGTGTCCGAAGTCTCGATTGCCCGATCGATGATGACACCGATCGAAATCGGCACCGCGGTTTCGGCGAGTTGATGCAGGCACACCAGAACGGTGCCGATCGCCAGCGGTCCCCGATTACGCACGAGAACTCGGCGCAAAATCGCAGCCCCACTGCTTTTACCTGCGCCTGATTCACCCGAATCGACGGCTTCACTCACCTGGGTCGTGCTCATGGAACTCCAAGCATTGATAGGGACGAGAATGTCCGGTAGACACAGAAGTAAGTCGACCCTAATGCATGAGCAACTAGCGTTGACGTGCCCAGTTCTCATAGAGTCGCTGTAGAACCATTGCTTGCGGAACCATTGCTTGCGCCGTGCAGGCAAGCACGAGAGGAACATGATGTCTGAGAAGACGACCGTCGAAGCCGAAGTCGAGATCCCGGACGAGGAAATCGAGACTGTAGCCGAGGAAACCGCCCGTATGGCACAGCGCGTTGTCGCTGCGTACGCGGAAGACGCCGACGAGTGCAGGATGCTGCTCTCGATGCTCGGAATCAGCCCCGTCAGCAAGCTCGACTGAATCTCGATCGAGTCTCTCACCTATACCTAACGAGAAGGAACCACGTGTCTGTCAGTCCGGAATCGGCCAGCTCAATCCCCTCTGACGACGCAGTTGCTCTCTCCGCAGAGAAGACCGTGTCCGGGCAGGCCGAGTTCGTCGTAGTAGCGAACCGCCTGCCCGTCGACCTGGAGCGGTTGCCAGACGGTTCCACAAGATGGAAGCGCAGTCCCGGTGGTTTGGTCACCGCTCTCGAACCGATCTTGCGTAGCAAGCAAGGTGCGTGGGTCGGCTGGGCCGGTGTTGCCGACGCCGACATGGACCCCATTGTCGAAGACGGACTGGAGCTGTACCCGGTACCGCTCAGCGCCACCGAGATCAACGAGTACTACGAAGGCTTCTCCAACGCGACGCTCTGGCCGCTCTATCACGACGTCATCGTCAAGCCCGAGTACCACCGCGAATGGTGGAACGCGTACGTCGAGATCAATCGCCGCTTCGCCGAAGCCACCGCCAAGGCTGCGGCCCACGGCGCGACGGTCTGGATCCAGGACTACCAACTTCAACTCGTACCGAAGATGCTGCGGATGCTGCGCCCCGACCTCACCATCGGGTTCTTCCTGCACATTCCGTTCCCGCCGGTCGAACTGTTCATGCAGATGCCGTGGCGAACCGAGATCATCGAAGGCCTCCTCGGCGCGGACCTCATCGGTTTCCACCTTCCCGGCGGCGCACAGAACTTCCTCTTCCTCGCCAGGCGTCTTGCGGGACAACAAACTTCACGCGGCAACGTCGGCGTCCGCTCCAAACTTGGTGTTGTGCAAGTGGGTTTCCGCACCGTCCGCGTCGGCGCGTTCCCCATCTCCATCGACTCCGGCAAGCTCGACGAGCGATCACGCTCCAAGGCAATTCGCGACCGCGCCAAGCAGATTCGCAAAGAAATCGGCAACCCCAAGAAGATCATGCTCGGCGTCGACCGCCTCGATTACACCAAGGGCATCGACGTTCGGTTGAACGCACTGCACGAACTACTCATCGACGGACGGATAGATCCCGCCGATACCGTCATGATCCAGTTGGCAACTCCCAGCCGCGAGCGCGTCGAAAGCTACGTCCAGATGCGCGGTGACATCGAGCAGATGGTCTCGCGCATCAACGGCGAGTTCAGTGAAGTCGGCCGCCCTGTTGTCCACTACATCCACCGACCGGTCGACCGCGACGAACTCATTGCGTTTTTTGTTGCCGCCGACCTCATGTTGGTCACCCCACTTCGCGACGGCATGAACCTGGTTGCCAAGGAATACGTAGCGTGCCGCAGCGACCTGGGCGGCGCTCTACTGCTCAGCGAATTCACCGGTGCGGCAGCAGAATTGCGTCAGGCATTCCTGTGCAACCCCCATGACCTCGACGACGTCAAGGACTCCATGGTGGAAGCACTGAACCAGCCGAAGGAAGACGGACGACGCCACATGCGCGCCCTGCGCCGTCAGGTACTCACTCATGACGTGGACCGTTGGGCTCACTCGTTCCTCGACGCTCTCGCGCACGGCGGCGCTGCGGGGCCGGCACTGATCGCACCGGACGAGAACCACGAAATCGACGACAACAACTGAGTACGCCGGCATGAAACAACCCGGCCGAGGGGACTCCCTCGGCCGGGTTGTTTCATGTCGAGCATGTGTCGATCAGAACGGCTGAACGCTATTCACCAACCAGCGACCATCCTGCTTCTCCAGCCCCATCTTGACGCGGCTGCCACTGGCGACTGCCTCCGGCGAATCCTTCGACGTCGTAATCTGATTGAGGAAGAGCATCGTGGTGGCGGTATCCGGTGCGGCATCGAGAACTGCCGCGCCCTGTACGACAACCTGGACGGTCAGCGCCTTCTCCTGCGCGCCGGGAATGATGACCGACTCGATCAACTCGGTGAACTGATTCTGGAAATCGCCGGTCAATCCTTCTGTTGCCGAGTGCAATTGCTGATCGACATTGTTGTGGTCGTACTGGAACATCGCGACTGCCTGGTCCGAGGACACTTGCACCACTTCTTCTCTGGTGTTGTCCGTGGCCGCCAGATCCCGAGTTCCGTCCGGACCGAAGTACAGATACGCCGACAAGCCTGCCAGTGCAATCGCCAGCGCGCTGATCACGCACAAGACGATGGTCAATGGTGACACGCGCGCGGACGTCGCGCCTGTAGCTGTAGTTGCTGGGTCTGTCGTCTCCGGGGTCATGGCACAAACTCCACATTCGAGGCAAGGAGCTGCCCGTCGGTATCGCACATGGTGATTCGCAGGCGATAGTTGCGTTCCTCGGGCTCGGGTTGCTCCGCGTTTTTCTGCATTGCACGCACCGCGACGAGCGAGGTTCCACAATCGCCGTCGATCTTTTCCAACCCGGCTTCGAGGATCTCGCCGTCCGTCTGGACGCCTACCTGTCCGAGAACGTCGACAAACGAGTCCTTACGTCCGTCGAGTTGCGATTGAAATTCCTCGGTGGTGCCGGCCAAGAACTTGTCGAGATCGGCGCCCGCAGTCTCCGAATGCAGAGTCGTCAGGTTGAGCGCTGTGGTCCGCGCACCGGCGATATATGCGGACCGTTCTTCCTCAGCGCTGGAAGCCTTGCTGCGATCCACCAACAGCAGTACAGACACCACCGCAAACACCAGCGCGACAATGGATGCCAGGACTATCCCGCCGACCAACTTCCCGGACTTCGGTGGCGTTGTTGCCGGAACCGGAGGTTCGGAATCCGGTGACACCGCCGCAGGCGCCTTCGGCTCTTCAGCGTGCGACTTCGGTGCACTGACACTCGCTTCGGTTTTGGTCAGTGCGACAGGTTGTTCAGCCGGTTTCTCACTGGGCACTGCCTTTTCACTGGGCACTGCCTTTTCACTGGGCACTGCCGTTTCACTGGGAACTACCGTCGACGCTGCGTCTGTATCTGCGCCGGTGGGTCCGGCGCTCCGGGACGCGCGACGGCGCACCCGCTGCTTGGGTTCTTCTTCGTTCATCAACCTTGCTGACCCTTCATGAACTCTTCGAGACTGATGTCTCCGCCGGCACCGAGTTTCGGCTGCGAGTACGTCCTCCCGTCGGGTCCTATGTACGTGCCTGTAGTCGGATCGTACCGACGTGCGGTGACGCCAGGCTCCGACGCATAGGAACTGGGGGTCGCGGTGATCGGTTGCGGCGGCCCGGTCTGCGGATTGGTGCCCAGGGGCTCGTAACCGGTCCTGCACTGTTCCACTGTCGCGGCGCGGCGCCCCGGGAATTCCGCGCACGGCAGGTTGCGTGCACCGCGCACGGCGATCGGCGAGTCCTGGGCTATGCGGCAGAACAGATCCGACGGAGTTGCGATCGGTGATTCGTCCGCGGGACTGCGCCACTCCTCGGCGGGGAGGAATCCTGTGGTGCACGGCGGCGGATCGTTGACTTCGAGGTGGAAGTCGACCAAGGCGCCATCCGCGGGGTTTCCGGAGCCGGCGACCGTAACGAGCGCTGCCGACAGCGGTGGGTAGATGACAAGGATCTGCTCGATTGCGTTGTTGTACAACACCCCGACCTCACCGACGGACACCAGGTTCGCCAAGAGAATCGGCAACGTGGGTTGAAGATCCTGGAGAAGTGCATTGGCCTCGGACGCCGCTGCCGGGCCCTTCTGGATAATCGCCCGCAGATCCGGGTCACTGGCTCGCAACTGGTCTGTGAAGGTCACCAGATCGCTTGTCCACGAACGGATGGCGTCGCTGCTGACAATCTGGGTGTCGAGCAGCGGTCCGGCCTGCTCGATCAGCGTCTTGGTGGCGTCGGAGTTGTTGTTCGCTTCTTCGACGAACAGGCGAGCCGAGTCGATCAGCTTCTGCAGATCCGGTCCCGCACCGTTGAACGCCTTGAAGGATTCGTCGATGACGGTCTTGAGTTTCGTGTCGGAGATGCTCTGCAGCAACAGATCTGCCTGATCGAGTAACGCGCCGACATCCTGGGGCACGGAACTGCGGTCAACCGGTATGACGGAGCCGTTCTCCAGGTGACCGGATACGACGATGGCACCGGAGGAGTCGGTGTGCGGGATCAGATCGACAAACTGCTCGCCGATCGCGGACACGCTTTTGACCACGGCGTCGACGTCGGCCGGAATCTCGACTCCGCTGTCCATGGACAATTGGGCATTCACACCGGTTTGTGACAACTCGACGGCCTTCACGACGCCGACGCTCTGGCCGCGGTACGTCACGTTGGAGTTCTTGTACAACCCACCGGTAGACGGTAATTCGACAGTGACGGCGTAGCGTCCGATCCCGATCATCGCCGGAACACGTACGTATTGTGTTGCCATCACGACCAGACCGATGACGGTCAATACCGCGAAGATGACAAGCTGGATGCGGACGAACTTTGTGAGCATCATGGTGCTGGTGCCCCCTGAGGAAGTCCTGGAATGGTGATCGGCGGAAGTCCCGGGATCGTGATGGTGTTCGGGTCCGCCGCCGGAGCCTCTGCTGCCGGAGCCGGAGCTGCGGGAGCCGGAGCTGCGGCCGGCCTGAGTGGATCACTCAACGGGTTGCCTGCCTGCCCGCCCAGCCCCGCTTGCGTGCCGAGAACACCTTCCGGACCGCCCAGGGAACCTGCCAGCGGTGTACCGGTGAGGAAGTTCGCGTCGAGTCGCGGCAGCGTCAAGTCGATGGTCATGGCCAGGTTGGCGTAATCGCCTCGAATGACGTTGTCGATTCCGTTTTGCGGGAACGGGAACGTGAGCAGAACCCCGAGCACCTGCGTCAGCGCATTACCGGAATCGGCAAGTGCTTTCAGAGTTGGAGACAGCGACCGAACATTGGTGGCAAAATCCTCGCCGCTTTCGTTGATGACGCGACTGGCCACCTCACTCAGGCCGCCGAGGGACGTCAACGCGTTGGTGATGTCCTGACGTTGTGCCACCAGGATGTCCAGTGCCGGGGGGATTCCGTCGAGCGCCTTGTTCAGAGTGTCACGTTGCGCCTCGACGGTGTACGACAGCCGGTCGATACCTTCCATCGCCGAAATGATGTCTCCGCGTTGCTTGTCGAGGCTTCCGACGAGCTGATCGAGTTGCGGGAGCAAGTCGCGAACAGCATCCTCTCGCCCGATGAGTGCCGCGTTCAATTCCGTGGTGATGTCCTGCACCTGTGCTAGTCCGCCACCGTTCAGTACGACGGACAACGAAGACAGCGTCTGCTCGGTGGTCGGGTAGGCACCCGCTCGTTCGAGGGGAATGACGTCGCCGGCCTCGAGACGCCCCTCCGGCGCCTCCTCGACCGGCGGAGCCAGTTCGATGTGCTGCGATCCGAGCAAACTGGTCTGCCCGATCTTCGCGGTCGCGTTGGCGGGCAACTCGACCTCGGGGTTGAGCGACACCGTCACCAGAGCATGCCAGCCCTGGACCTCGATATTGGAGACGCTCCCCACGGCCACGTCGTCCACCCGGACGGGTGAATTCTGCGACAGGGTTGTGACATTGGGCATCTCGATCTGAACCTCGTACGACCCCTCGCCTCGGCCCTGGGTGCCGGGCATCGGCACGGAGTTCAGCCCGTTCCATTCACAACCACTGGCGCCGAGAGCAACGCCGACGGCTAACGTCACCACTACTGCTTTACCTCTCGCGCGCATCAGTTGCCTCCCCCCATGTTGAAGAGTTCGGTGAGGTCCTTGGGCACGGACGGCATCGGCACGCCGTTCAACGGATCTGCTGCCGCCTGCGGGGCCGACGCGGCCTGACCCGGACTTGCCGCCGCTTCCAAACCGGGCTCCGTGTACACGATCTGGTCCGGGAAGGCCTGAACTCCGGAAACCGGGTTGAAGAGGAATCCCGGGTAATTCATGATGAGCGTGCTGAGCACCGGGCCGAGGTACTCCTTGCACAGGTCAGCACTCCTCTCAGCTGGACCGGTGTCGATGGCTTGAATGGAACCACAGATCCACTGGATCGGATTCTTGAAGTTACTCAGTGCAATTGCACCGGTCATGCTGCCCTGCGCCGGCTTGTAGATCTGGTAGAAGTTGGCCAGCGACGTCGGGCCCGAGTGGAGCACCTGTTCGATCTCGGGGCGCTTGTCGGTCAGTACCTGGGTTGCGTCGGCCAACCGCGCCACCGATTCACTCAGAGCTGCCTGATTGTCGTTGACAAACCGCTGGACGTCACCCACCGCGAGGTCGAGATCGCTGAGGGCCGTGCCCAATTCGTCGGAGCTGCTTGCGAGAACACTGCTGACCGAAGCGAGATGTCCGCTGAATTGCACGATCTGCTCGTTGCTCGAGGACAGCGCGGTGACAAACGCCTGCAGGTTACGGATGGTGGAGAAGAGATCCGTCCGGCCTTCCGACAGTGTGTGCATGGTGGCGGACAACTCGCGCAACGTCATCCGAATGGATTCTCCGTTGCCCTCGAGGTTGTCGCCGAGCGTATTGATGAAGCGTCCCAATGAACCTTCGTCGTCGATACCTTCCGGGCCTAGTGCCTCGGAGAGTTTGGCAAGTTCCGTTTTGATCTCGTCCCACTCGACCGGGACCGCGGTGCGTTCGATCGGAATAACGCCACCGTCTGGCATCTGGTCACCACCGGAATAGACCGGGGTCAGCTGAACGAACCGCGCAGAAACGAGGCTCTGCGCGACGATGAGTGCCTGAGCATCCGCTGGTACATCGACGCCGCGGTCGACAGCCATCTCGACGTAGGTGTCCTGATCTCGAGGCTCGATCTTCGTGACCTTGCCGACGTTGACGCCGAGTACGCGGACGACGTCGCCTTCGTACAGTCCCGTCGTGGACACGAAGTGGGCGGAGATCTTGGTCTTGCCCAGTCCCGGAATCAGAAGGTAAGCCGCGGCCGCGACGAGTAGCACGACCAGCGCCGCAGCGCCGATCAGTACCCACTTATTACGCGAGCCGGTGGAGGCTGTTGTGTCGGTCATTCTCCTGGCCCCCTGATCGTCGGCGGAATCCCGGGAAAGAAGTCCTCGAGATCCGACGGAATTTGTTCGGGATCAACGCTGCTGTCCACCAGGGTCTTCCACCAGTTACTGGGAAGAATGTTGATGATGAAGGCGTCGAAGAACGGTCCGCTTGCCACGGTCTCGCCGAGTGCCGTGATGTACGGGCCGAGGCCGTCGAGCGCGCCGGAGATGTTGTCCTTGTTGTTCTGAAGAACCTCGGCAACAGAATTCAGCTTCTCGAGGGTGGGACCCATCTGGGCCTCGTTCTCCACAACCAACCCCGAGAGCTGACGTGATACCGCTGAGGTGTTGACGATCAGTTCACTGATCGCGTCACGGCGCAAGCTCAGCTCACCGAACAGCTTGTTTCCGTCCACCAACAGCGAGTCGATCTGCCCGCTGCGATCCGCGAGAATCTTGGTGACGTCCTCAGCGCGCGAGAGCAATTGGAGCAAACTTTCGTCTCGCGCGTTGATGCTCTGCGAGAGCCGAGTCATGCCGTCGAGGGCTCCCCGCAACTCCGGCGGGGTGTCGGCAAGCGTATCCGAGATCGCGTTGAGAGAATCGTTGATCTGTTCTGTGTCGAGTTCCGCCGCGGTGGTACCGAGATCCCCGAGTGCTTCGTTGAGTGAGTACGGAGAGTTGGTGCGTTCCAAGGGGATCGGCGTACCGGTGCGCAACAGCCCCGGCCCCTCGGACCGAACGGCCAGCGACTTGCGGCCAAGCACGGTATTGGTCTTGATGTCGGCTGACGTCTGTTCTCCGAGTGCAATGCCGTCCTGGACGGTGAAGGTGACCAGCACGCTTTGATCGTCGAGTTCGACCTCGCTGACCTTGCCGACGTTGACGCCGGCCAGCGTCACGTTGTCACCGGCAACCAAACCGCCTGCGTCGGCGAAGTAAGCGGAGTGCCGGATACCGCCGGACAGGAACTGGAGCTGATCGTATTGCAGTGTGGCACCGACCGTCGCGACAGCCAGGACCAGACCGACGACGCCGATCTGTACGGGATTTCGTTCACGGGCAGGACTCATTGTGTCTTCGCGCACCTTCCCGTGGTCTGTACTGCCGTGGGCAGGACGATCGTGGTTCCGTCAGGGCCGGAGAATTTGAAGGTGTTGGCGCACAGATAGAACTGGAAGAACGAACCGTAGGTTCCGACGCGGATCAGCTTCTGGTAGTCCGAGGGCAGACGCGCGAGTGCGGTGTTGATGTCTTCCTTGCCCAGATCCAGTTGTGTCATCGTGCGGTTGGTTTCACCGATCAACGTCTGAATGTCCGGACGGGTAGCTCCCAGTAGCGCCGCAAGATCCCCTGTTGCACCCGCGATTTCGGTGATCGAATTTGCGATCGGACCGCTGTCCTGCGCCAGACCACTCACCAACTGCTGGAGTTGATCGATCGTGGTGGAGAACTGATCGCCCTTGTCATTGATCGTCCCGAGAACGTCGTTGAGATTGGTGATCACGTCACCGATCAACTGGTCGCGATCCGCGAGCGTATTGGTGAACGAATTGGTGTTTCCCAGAAGAGAAACCAGAGTTCCGCCCTGGCCTTGCAGGACATGAAGCAGCGCTCCTGACAGATCGTTGACTTGCTGAGGATCCAGCGCGCGCAGGAGCGGCTTGAAACCACCGAGCAACAGATCCAGGTCCAGAGCGGGCGATGTCTGATCAACCGGAATCGAACCACCTGACGACAAAGATTCGGTCGAACCGGTGCCTTCCAGCAGCTCCATGTAGCGATCGCCGACCAGGTTCTCGTAGCGGACCGTCGCTTTGGTGCTCTTCATCAACGAGTACTGAGTATCGACGTCGAAGCTGACTTCAGCCTGGTTGGAATCATCGATGGACACGCCCGTCACGGATCCGACCGGAACACCGGCGATCCGCACCTTGTCGCCGGACTTCAGACCGGAAACATCGGCGAACGTGGCGTGAAAACCGTTGCTACTGCTGAATCGCACCTGACTGAACACGATGGCCAGTCCGGCAAAAATCACCGACATGACGAGTGTGAAGATCAAGAGCTTTACCGTTGTCGGTCTCATCACTCCCCGTCCTGTTCGTAAGAGTCCCCGAAGAGGAACTGGAAGATCGTCGGAACCGTCACCTCGAACTCCGTGTTGGGCACGAACGGCACGTTTCCGGTGTTGGTGACCGCAAACGGGGCCTTACCGTCGACCTTCGGATCGAAGGTGGGGAAGCCGTAACAATTCGGGCCGCCCGATGCGGCAACCTTGGGAAGGGACTCCGGATTGGTGTACGCCTTTGCACCCCACATGAAGCTCGCACTGAGCATCAACGCCGCTTTGTCACCGGTGCCGGCCATCGGCTCGAATTTGATGCGCCCGTCGTTCAATCCGACGAGGAAGCACGTCAGACCGGGTGAGTATTCCTCGAGCAGCGTCGTGGTTGCCGTCAGGGTGTCCAGGGACGTGGTGAGGTCCTGCTCGTTGTCGGTCAGCAAGGCGTTACCGGTGTTGGCGAGGCCGGTGATGTTGAGCAACAGCAGATCCAGGTTGGCCTGCTCGGCCACGATGGAACCACTTGTAGTGGTTGCGTTGTCGAGGATGCGCAGTAGGTCCGGTGCCACGTCCGCGTACAGGTTGGTGACCGTGGCCGCGCTCGCCAGATCCTCTTGCAGTTGCGGCAATGTGGGATTCATCTTCTGCAAGTAGGTGTCGCCCAATTCGAGAACCTCGCCGAGTGCTTCGCCGCGGCCGTTGAGTGCCGTCGAAATAGCACCGAGTGTTGCGTTCAGCTTTTCCGGCTCGACCTGGGCCAGTACCTCCGAAAGATGTTCGAACACACTGTTGAACTCGACGGTCACGCTGTCGGAGGTAATGACCGCACCTTCTTGAATGGGCTGTGTCGACGGATCGTCCGGGATGACGATGTTGACGTATTTGGCTCCGAAGACGGTGGTGGACTTGATCTCCACGCCGGCGTTGGACGGAATCTTCGACATCTGGTCGGGATACATCGCCAGTTGCAGACTCGCTTGATCTCCGTCGAGGGAAATCGATTCGACGCTGCCCACCTGCACGCCGCGCAATTTCACCTTGGCGTCCGGTTCCATGACAAGACCGGCGCGAGCGGACATCACGGTGATGGGGGTGCTCTCGGTGAAGCCGCCCGCAAACATGGTGAGTGCGACGGCCACGATTGCCGCGAGTCCGAGGATCAAACCGGCCGCGGCAAGTTTCTTGTGCCACCTGGGAACTGTCATTCTCTCCGTCCCCTATCCCGACAAGTTGAAGTTGCCGGACCCACCGTAAATGGCGAGTGAGATGAGCAGGGTGACGGTGACAACCGCAATCAGTGAGGCGCGCACCGCATTACCCACGGCGACGCCGACGCCGACCGGGCCGCCGGTCGCGTTGAAGCCGTAGTAGGTGTGAATCAACATGACCGCTAGGGCCATGACTATCGCTTGCGCAAACGACCACAATATGTCCGTGGGTATCAGAAAGGTTGTGAAGTAATGGTCGTACACACCGCCGGACTGGTTGTACAGGAACACCGTCGCGAAACGGCTGGCCATGAACGACGCAATCACTGCCAGCGAGTACAACGGGATGATGGCGATCATGCCGGCCATGACACGGGTGCTGACCAGATACGGGATGGACGGGATGGCCATCGTCTCCAGGGCGTCGATCTCCTCCGACACACGCATCGCTCCGAGTTGCGCGGTGGAGCCGGCACCGATGGTGGCGGCCAAACCGATTCCCGCGATGACGGGTGCGGCGATACGAACGTTGATGAACGCTGCGAAGAATCCTGTCAGTGCCTCGACGCCGATGTTGCCGAGCGAGCTGTAGCCCTGCACGGCGATGGTGGCTCCGGTGAAGAGAGTCAGGAAGCCGACGATCACGACGGTGCCACCGATGACGGCCAGTGCTCCGGTTCCCATGCTGATCTCGGCGATCAAGCGAAGTGTCTCGCGTGGGTAGCGCATCAAAGCCTTTGGTGCATGCCCGATCGCTTTCGCGAAGAACAGTGCCTGATCACCGATGCTGTCGACGCCGCGAGAGACGGATCGAATCTGCCGCCGAGTTCGCGGGAAACGCCCTGCTGCTGCCAATGCCATCAGTACGCCTCCCGTCCGTCGTGGTGTGTCACAGTTCTCCTGCTCGCCGTGCGCCTCATCCGGCCGTCAACTTGATACCGATGGTGGTGATGAGCACATTGACGACGAACAGCGCCATGAAGGCGAACACGACGGTCTGGTTGACGGCGTCGCCGACGCTCTTGGCGCCGCCCTTGACGTTGAGCCCGAGATACGAGGCGACAAGTCCGGCGATCATGCCGAAGAGTCCAGCCTTGACCATCGAGAGCATCAGCTCGCCGAATCCGGTCAGCAAGGTGATGCCGTTGACAAATGCTCCGGGGTTGACGTCCTGGATGAATACCGAGAACACAAAACCGCCGAGGATGCCGATGGTAATGACCAGGCCGTTGAGCAGCAGGGCCACTCCGGTGGACGCAAGCACCCGAGGCACAACAAGCCGCTGGATCGGATTGATGCCGAGCACTCTCATCGCGTCGATTTCTTCGCGGATGGTACGGGCGGAGAGGTCCGCGCAGATTGCGGTGGCGCCGGCACCGGCGACGATGAGGACTGTCACGATGGGGCCGACCTGTGTGACGGTGCCGAGCGCGGCTCCCGCACCGCTGAGGTCGGCAGCGCCGATCTCCCGCAGCAGGATGTTGATGGTGAAGCTGACGAGCACGGTGAACGGGATGGCGACCAGCACGGTGGGGACCATCGAGACCCGGGCTACGAACCAGGCCTGATCGATGAATTCCTGACGCTGGAAGGGACGAGAAAAGACTGCCCGCAAGGTTTCCGCTGACATCTGAAAGAAGCCACCGACCGCCCGTAATGGCACCTCGACGAGGTCTACCATCCGTCCTCCTCGTCTCTTGTTGCCGCAACACTGTCTGTTTGCATAGTCCAGCCCCCGACAGCTTGTGACTCAGGTCATATTAACTAGAACGTGTTCACCTGTCAAAAACGGGCGCATATCACCGGGAATAGCCAAATTTCACGACCGGGAAACCCTGCATCGAACACACCTCACATTGTCCGCCATTTGCGGCCAAATGATCGAAATATCATGCAAGTTAATACTTTTGGTGGATGATCGACATCGGCGATGCCGTCAACAATCAGAAAACGCGCACTCCGTTCGCGGGTTCTACCACCCTGTCCATGACGCGCGAAATTAGAACACAGTCCACTTTTTTGAAGACCGACAGTCTCGCATTCGCGACAAATCAGTCATTCGGACATGTGACCATGCTCTTTCTACCAAAAAACACGACGACAACGGCGATATCTGTGAATTCGAGTTTCGTGTCGTGGGCAAGCCGGCAGCAACTCGCGTCAGCCCAACTCCCGAAGAGCTGCAGAAGCCGAGAACATCGTGGCGGGATCCCGGTCGGCAAAGTAATCACCGATCGCGACGGACAACGACTCGGGCGACCAGGCCGCCCCGTCGGCGTCGAACCGCCGCTCCACCACGGGCGCCGCCATCAGCGCGACCATGGGGCCGTAGACGATAAAGACCTGACCGTTGACTGCGTCTGCTGCCGGCGATGCCAGATACGACACCAACGACGCCACATGCTCGGGTGAGAGCGGATCGATGCCCTCGTCCGGCGCGTCACCGAAAACACCCTCGGTCATCGACGTCCGTGCCCGTGGGCAGATGGCATTGGCGCGCACCCCGTATCGAGACAACCCGCGAGCGGCGGAGAGAGTCAGCGCCGTGATGCCCGCTTTGGCGGCACCGTAATTCGGCTGACCTTCCGGCCCCAGCAATCCCGCTTCGGACGACGTATTGACGATGCGCCCGTATACCGGCGCGCCGGCTTCCTTCGACTTTGTGCGCCAATACGCAGCGGCGTTGCGGCACAACAGAAAATGTCCACGCAGATGGACTTCGAGTACCAGATCCCAGTCTTCGTCGGACATGTTGAACAGCATCCGATCGCGGACGACTCCGGCGTTGTTGACTACGATGTCGACACTGCCGAACTGGCCTTGCGCCTTCTCCATGAGCGCGTCCGCCGTGGAACGTTCGCCGACATTGCCGGCAACAAATTCGACCTTGGCGCCCAGGCTACGAATCTCGTCGAGAGTTGCTTCGACGGCCTCGTTCGGCGCCAGATCGTTGACAACCACCGACGCGCCGGCTTTCGCCAGGGCGATGGCCTCGAACTTTCCGAGTCCCGATCCGGCACCGGTCACGATGGCGACCTTGCCTTCGAGACTGGTGTCCTCGCTCTTCACAGCATTCATCGACGCGTTCTCCCAGTTCTGTGCGATCGTGAACCCGACCGTCTCGGCAGAGCCTGTCGGGCCTCACGACTTCGCAACTTTAGAACGTGTTCCTGTTTTGGGCAATAGCCCTCACGGATGTTCCGTCAATGCGGCGCGTGGGCACTGGGCGATCGCGGAACGAACATCCTCCCAGCGATCCTCCGGTGGACGCGCCGAACTGATCACCAACTCCTCGTTGTCGTCGAGGTCGAAAATATCGGGGGCGATACCGACGCAGACTCCGTTGGCCTCACAACGGTCCAGATCAACCCTGATCTCCATGGGTATTCCTCTTCTCTACTCACACATTTGGGCGCCACAGACTAGTGGAGAAACGGGCATCGCAGGGCTGCGCTCCGCACCGTTCCTGCCATAACACTAGAACCTGTTCCACCTCGTGTGCAATGATTCGGAAAAGTAGCAGAAACGAGTGCCTGGATTCGCCCACGTGCGTGCCACGCCCGGAGAACCTGCCTATAGAACCTGTGCCAGATAGTCGATTTGTATCTCTACTTCGAGAGGCAACCATGCACATCACCTACACACCTGAGCAACAAGCGCTTCAGGAGGAGTTGCGCGCGTACTTTGCTCAACTGATGACCCCGGCTCGCCGCGAAGCCCTCGCAGCCACCACCGGCGAGTACGGCGAAGGAAACGTCTACCGCGAGGTTGTGGCACAGATGGGCCAGGACGGCTGGCTCACGCTCGGCTGGCCCAAGGAGTACGGCGGGCAGGAACGATCCGCCATGGACCAGCTGATCTTCACCGACGAAGCTGCGATCGCCGGAGCGCCGGTGCCCTTCCTGACCATCAACTCCGTGGCCCCGACAATCATGCATTTCGGCACCGAGGAGCAGAAGGCATTCTTCTTGCCGAAGATCTCGCGCGGCGAACTGCATTTTGCCATCGGGTATTCCGAGCCCGGAGCCGGAACCGACCTGGCATCGCTGCGCACATCCGCCGTCAAGGACGGCGACGACTACATCATCAACGGCCAGAAGATGTGGACAAGCCTCATCCAGTACGCGGACTACATCTGGCTCGCCTGCCGCACCGATCCGGAAGCCAAGAAGCACAAGGGAATCAGCATGCTGATCGTCCCCACCACCGCCGAAGGATTCTCCTACACGCCGGTGCACACCATGGCCGGACCGGACACCAGCGCCACCTACTACCAGGATGTGCGTGTTCCGGCGTCGTCGATCGTCGGTGAGGAACACGGCGGCTGGGGCCTGATCACCAATCAGCTCAATCACGAACGTGTTGCGCTTACCTCGGCCGGTCCGATTCTGACGGCGCAGCGCGAGGTCCGCGAGTGGGCCCAGAACACCAAGCTTCCCGACGGCCGACGCATGATCGATCAGGAATGGGTGCAGATCAACCTGGCGCGGGTGCATGCCAAGGCCGAGTACCTGAAACTGATGAACTGGGAAATCGCGTCGACCACCGATCACGCTCCTGGCCCGGAAGCGGCGTCGGCCAATAAGGTGTTCGGCACCGAATTCGCCACCGAGGCTTACCGATTGCTGATGGAAATCCTCGGAACGTCGGCCGTCATCCGGCAGAACTCCCCCGGCGCGGTCCTACGTGGACGAATCGAACGGATGCACCGTTCCTCGTTGATCCTGACGTTCGGCGGCGGCACAAACGAAGTGCAGCGCGACATCATCGGTATGACGGCCCTGGGCTTGCCGCCCTCAAAGCGATAAGGACACCTCGCGACATGGATTTCACCTTCACCGAGGCCCAGAACGATCTGGCCGGCCTCACCCGCGGAATTGTCAACGAACTGGTCACCAACGACCGCCTCCGTGAACTCGACGCAGCGCAGGACCGCACCGACCGTACGCTGTGGGCGGCGCTCGCATCGTCCGGCGTTCTCAGCGCAGCCTTGCCGGAATCGGTGGGCGGAGACGGATTTGGCGTGCTCGAGCAGTGCAGCATTCTTGTCGAATTGGGCCGGGCTGTTGCGCCGGTGCCGTATCTGACGTCCATCGTGTCGTCCGCCGCCGCGATCGCGGAATTCGGCGACGACACCCAGCGCGCCGACTGGGCTGCGCCCGCAGCACGCGGCGAGAAGATCCTGACAGCAGCGCTGTCCGAAGAATGGGGCGACAATCCGGCTCTCCCGTTCACGCGTGCGAACCGAACGGAAACCGGTTGGGAGCTGACCGGCACGAAGATCGTGGTCGACAGCGCACCGATAGCCGACCTCTTCCTGGTCCCCGCAAGCACCGACGACGGTGTTGTCGTGTTCCTGGTGCAGCCGGGCGACGTCGGTGTCAGTGTCACAAGGCAGTCGATAGTCGACTTCGGCAGCGCAGGCCAGGTCGATCTCGATGCGGTCCAACTACCGGACGACCGGGTGCTCGGCTCGGTGGCTCGGGGCTCCGAGATCAGCGAATGGATCGTCGAACGTGCCCGACTCGGTTCCAGCGCATACCAATACGGTGTACTCGATCAGGCCCTGAAATTGACCGCGGAATACGCGCGCGAGCGAGTCCAGTTCGGTCGCCCGATCGGCAGCTTCCAGGCTGTGGCTCAACGACTGGCCGACGGGTACATCGACGTCAAGGGAGTGCGTCTGACTCTCTGGGCAGCGGCCTGGCAGCTGAGCGAATCTCTCCCTGCCAGCGAGTCCGTCAAGACCGCGAAGTTCTGGGCAGCCGACGCCGGCCATCGCGTCGCACACACCGCCGTCCACGTCCACGGCGGCGTCGGATTGGACGAGGATCACCCGATCCACCGGTACTTCCTCGCTGCCAAGCGTCACGAATTCCTGCTCGGCAACACCACCGATCTGCTGCGCAGTCTCGGTAAGGAACTCGCTGACGAGCCCGCATGAGCTTGTCTCATTGAGCGGAGTCCCACCAAGCGGAATACCCGGACCTGGTCCTCGACGAATCGGTAATGATGCAATTATGAGTGAGAGCCCCACCGTTTCAGATCTGCTCCTCGGAGTCAGTGAGATCGACTCGTACGGCATCCGATTCGAGGACCAGGCCATCACCTGGCGCGAGCATATCCAGGCGTCGTTCGACCGCGCCGCGATGCTCGATGCTGTGCTCGACCACGAGCGTCCACGACACTTCGGTTTGTTGATGGAGAACATTCCGGAGTTCTCACTGCTGTTGGGCGCCGCGGCCTTCTCCGGCACGGTGCTGGCCGGACTCAACACAACAAGGCGGGGGCCGGCGCTGGCTCGAGATGTCGCATTGGCCGACTGCCAGATCATCTTCACCGAGAACAGTCAGGCGCATCTTCTCGACGGGGTCGACCTCGGCGATGTTCGAGTGATCAACGTCGACTCGCCGGAGTGGACGGAACTGTTGGCGCCCTTCGCCCGTTCCCCGCACAACGCCTGCGCAGTCTCTCCCGACGACCTGATGATGCTCATCTTCACCTCGGGGACCAGCGGCGATCCCAAGGCTGTTCGTTGCACGCACTCCAAGATCGCGGATCCCGCGATCATGCTCGGCGATCGATTCGAACTCGGGCCGAGCGATGTCATCTACATGGCAATGCCGATGTTCCATTCCAACGCGATCATGGCAGCGTGGGCAATCGCGTTGCACCGCAAGTGCGCAATTGCCATGCGTCGCAAGTTCTCCGCCTCGGGATTTCTCCCTGACGTCCGCAAGTACGGCATCACCTACTCCAACTACGTCGGCAAACCGCTTTCCTTCATCGCCGCGACACCCGAGCAGCCCGACGATCACGACAACACTCTGAAGATCATGTACGGCAACGAGGGTGCCGCTCCCGCAGTTGCCACGTTTGTCCGTCGTTTCGGCGCGCGCGTCATCGACGGTTTCGGTTCCACCGAGGGTGGAGTGTCCATCGGCGCAGCACCTGTCCCCCGCGCCGGCACTCTGGGACTGCTCCCCGAAGGCGTGAAGATTCTTCACCCCGAAACCGGAGCTCCCTGCCCGCCTGCAGAATTCGACGCGGATGGCCGGATCGCCAACGCAGACGAGGCAACCGGCGAAATGGTCAACGTGACCGGTCCGGGAGCCTTCGCCGGGTACTACAAGAACCCCGAAGCCGACGCCGAACGTATGCGCAACGGTCAGTACTGGACCGGCGACCTCGCGTACGCCGACGCCGACGGATACGTCTACTTCGCGGGGCGCAGTTCCGGGTGGCTGCGCGTCGACGGCGAGAACATCGGCGCCGCCCCCATCGAACGCGCGCTGACCGCCTACCCCGGCTTTGCGCAGGTGTCCGTCTACGCAGTCCCCGACAGCGATGTCGGCGACCGAGTGATGGCGTCGGTCATCCCGGTAGGTGATGTCAGCAACTTCGATCCCGAAGCGGTTGCTGCATACATAGATTCACGCCCTGAGCTGGGCCCGAAGCAGAAGCCCACACTCATCCGGGTCTGCAGCGAATTTCCGCGGACCGCAACCTTCAAAGTTGTCACCCGAACCCAGAGCGCGGAGCGCTGGAATACCAGCGATCCGGTCTGGATCCGTCAACGCGGCGAGGCCGAATTCCAGTTGCTCACGCCGGAGCGGGCGCTCACTCTCGAGAAAGTCACGGTCGGAGCACAGTGAAGGTGCGGCGTCGACTCAGTAGTGTTGCGCGAGCGGCTTGTGCGCTGACACCGTCTTGTAGAACTCGGTGAGCTGAAGCTTCGACGCCGCGGCTTCGTCGACGACAACTGTTGCGTGTGGGTGCAATTGAAGAACCGATGCGGGACAGACCGCGGCGAGGGGTCCTTCGACCGCGGCGGCGATCGCGTCTGCCTTGTGTTCTCCGGTTGCGATCATCACAAGATGCCCTGCGTCGCAGATCGTTCCGAGACCCTGCGTGATGACGTGGCGCGGAACGTCGTCGAGGCTCTCGAAGAATCGCGCGTTGTCTATCCGGGTCTGTTCGGTCAAAGTCTTCACCCGTGTGCGTGAGGTCAGCGACGACGTCGGCTCGTTGAATCCGATGTGGCCGTTTGCCCCGATGCCGAGGAGTTGTACATCCACCGGACCGTTGGCGGCGATCGCGCGATCGTAGGCTGCGGCAGCGCCGAACGGGTCTCCGGTAGTTCCGTTCGGACTGAACACGCGAGCACTGTCGAGGTCAAGGTGATTGACCAGCTCGGTCCGGATTACCTGCGCATAGGACTCGGGATGTCCATCCGGGAGTCCGACGTACTCGTCGAGCAGAAAAGCCTGCAGCCCGGCAAAACTCAAGTCTTCCTCGCGGTGGCGCCTCGCAAGTTCGCGGTAGACGGAGAGCGGCGACGATCCAGTTGCCAAGCCCAAAGTTCGTGCGCCGGAGCGTACTGCGTGGTCGAAGATATCGGCGACAACCGTGCCGGCTGTATCCGCGTCGTTGACGATGACAATTTCCATCGGAGTTCTTCCCCTCAGCTTTCCATGGTGTTCGTAAGCCAGTTTCCCGAAGCCATGACTGCTCGGGGCAAAAGTTTTTTGTCGGTAACGACAAGATCGGCGCGGCATCCCGGGACGAGGTCACCGACAATCCCGGTCAATCCCAACAGCGCGGCGGGAGTTGCAGTTGCGGCGGTGACCGCCGCGAGCAGATCCACCCCGGCATCAAGCACCGTCCGCCGCACGATGTCCATCAGTCTGCTGGTACCGCCGGCTATAGCAGTGTCGCCTTGTCCGGCAAGTCGGGCCACTCCGTCGACAACGTCCACGTCGAGTGGACCGAGCGGGTACCGCCCATCCGGCATACCTGCTGCCGCCATGGCGTCGGAGACCAGAGCAATCTGATGTGGGCCGACAAGATCGAACACCGTGGAGACAGTTTCATCGGCCAGATGGACACCGTCGCCGACCAACTCGACCACCATCTGGCCACGGGCTGCGGCCGCCAGGCAGGCAGCCACTGCGCCAGGCTCACGGTGGTGCATAGGCGCCATTCCGTTGAAAAGGTGTGTGGCACTGAGCGGTGCCTGAGCGGAATGCGCGATCGAGCGGGTGGCGGTCGGATTGGACGCGTCGGTGTGACCGATGCTGACCACCACGCCGTTCTCGGTCAGCATGGTCGACAGTTCGGCAAAATGCGCGGTCTCAGGTGCGATGGTCATCGAGCGGATGTGACCGCGCCCGGCAGCCAACAGCGACTCGAGCAGGGCTGGATCGCCGTCGAGAATGCTTGCAGGATCCTGTGCACCACAACGCAGTACCGACAGGAACGGACCTTCCAGATGGATTCCGGCGAGCGTGCCGCGCTCCACAAGCGACGCCAGCAATTCGATGCGGCCATGCAAGACATTCGGCGGCGCCGACACCAACGACCCGATCACCGAGGTTGTTCCGTTGTGTCGGTGGTGATCCGCCGCTGCGATGGAACCGTCACGATCGGCTTCCGGGAAACCGAATCCGCCGGCCCCATGGCAGTGCACGTCCACGAGACCGGGAATGATCGTCGTGCCCGGATCAGCGGGTTCCGGGAGCTGATCCGTCCGCTCCGACGCAGACCCGGCCCACACCACTCGATCACCGGACGTCTCGACGACTCCGTCGGCCAGCATGCGGCCTCCGGTGATCAGCTTTCCACGCAGGATCACGACATCACCTGTGTTGCAACAGAACTGTCCATGTCGGCGATCCCCAACTCGCGGAGCACCGCGTCCGCCAGCACATAGTGCCCGTTCTCGTTCGGATGGAACGCATCAGCCAAGAGCGACGGCGGCGGACCCTCAGGTGAATCCGCGAACCACTGCTCGTAGTGATCGATGAAGATCGCGCGCGTCGACGCGGCAACCTGGCGGGTCATCTCGACGTAGTCGATCAGCGCGGATCGCGTCGGCGCGTTCGGGACGTCGATGGGCGGCGGCGTCTGCAGGATCGGAACGGCACCGAGCGCACGTGAGCGGAAGATGATGTCGGACAGGTCTTCCCGGAATCTTTCGAGATCGACGCCGCCGCCGAGAGCGTCGTTGGTGCCGAGCATGATCAACACCACCGACGGCTCGAAGATCTCGATGCGATGGGCAAATCCGTCACGGACGTCGGACGAGCGGTTACCGCTCACGCCGGTGTTGATCACAATGTGATTGAACAACGACATCTCGCCACGGATGCGTTCCGCAAAGTGTTCGACGTAGCTGCGCTGCCCGTTTGTGTGAGCCAAACCCTGCGTGATGCTGTCGCCGGTGAACACCCACCGGATCGGTGTGGACGAATCTTTCAGCAGTGCTTCGACTCTGCGACGCTCAGCCGTCATCGACCATCGCTCCGCGCGCCCGCGATCGCCTTGGCGAACGTCGCGGTAATGAAGGCTGGATCGGTGATCGCGGTACCCACCACTACCGAATCTGCACCAAGCGCAATCGCCTGCGCTGCATGCTCCGGGCTGTGGTAGCGACCTTCCGCGATCAGCACTGCATCGGGAAGTGCGTTCCTCAGTTCCGAGATCAGCTCCAGATCGGGACCACTGAGCCGTCGACTGTTCTCGGTGTAACCGGCAAGGGTACTCGAGATGATGTCGGCGCCGGCCTCTGCGGCCGCAATGCCATCTTCGAGCGTTCCACAATCAGCCATCACCAGAGCGCCTCGCGCATGGACTGCCTCGACGGTATCCGCGAATGTCAATCCGTCCGGGCGTTGGCGCAATGTCGCGTCGGCTGCAACGATCTGTGCACCGGCGTCGACAACGTCCAACGCGGATTCTCGTGTCGGAGTGATGAACACCCCGGAGGATCCGATCTTCGTCAGACCGATCACCGGCACCGTCACAGCAGCGGCGACAGCGGCGACGTCGGGTGTTCCGCCCACTCCGCCGCAGCGAATCGCGGCAGCGCCGCCGTCGACGGCAGCCCTGGCCATCCGCTCGATTGTTGCCGTGTCACGCAGCGCGTGCCCATGGCCAGCCTGGCACGAGACGACCAGCTTTCCGCTGATGATCTTCAGTAGCTCGTCGAGTGTCATCGTGATACCTCTGTTCGTGTTGCGGCGGCAAGCAGTCCGGCGCCCACCAATGGCGCGTCGGTGCCCAACCGTGCCGGGAGAATGGCGGTCTCGGCGATCGGCTTCATCGCTTCGACGCGGAATGCCGACATCAAGGGCGACAGCAGATCTGCTCCGATCTGGGCGGCGCCGCCGCCGATCACGATCACCTCGGGATCGAAGGCCGTTGCCACTCCGGCCAGAACCCGGCCGAGTAGTTCACCCGCATCGGTGATCACTGCGCGGGCAATCGGGTCACCCGAGTGCATCAGTGCAACCACCTTCTGCAGAGGCTGCACGGGAACACCAGCCCTGGCGGCATACTCGGCAGCCATGGCGGGTCCGGAGGCAACCGCTTCGAGGTGATCGGTGCGGCCGCAGCCACAGCCGATGGCACCGGCCGCGGGAACGAGCAGATGTGCCAGTTCACCTGCCGTGCCGTGAGCGCCATGACGGAGTTCACCGCCGATGGACAGCGCGCCACCGATGCCGGTGCCGATCGAGACGAACAACACGGAACTCCGACCGTGGCCGGCACCGATCATGTTCTCCCCGTGCGCCATAACTCGCACGTCGTTGTCCACGGTCACCGGCAGCGACGTACGCGCTTCGAGCTCACTGCGCACCTCTGCGCCCATCCACCCGGGCAGGATGTCGGAAGCGAACACCACTCGACCACTGGACCGATCGACGATTCCCGGTGCACCAACACCGATTCCGTCAACAGTGTGTGTGACGCGTAACTGGTCGATCAATGCAGCTGTAGTGTCGAGCACCGCATCTCGGCCCGCCGCCGGTGTTGCTGCGCGAACGGATTCGAGCACTTCACCTGAGGAGGTAACCACGGCTGCAGCTACTTTGGTGCCCCCGATGTCGACACCGATCCAACGCTCCTGCCCGTGCGTCATCGTCAGATCAGTCCGGCGCGTTCGAGAATGACCTTGATGGTTGCGGCCTCGGACTCGTCGAGAGACAGCATCGGAGCGCACATCGTGTTGCTCGAGATGACACCGCGCAGAGCCAGTGCAGTCTTGAAGGCGCCCAATCCGGCAGCACCTGCACTGACGCGGCCCGGCGTCGGCGCGTCGACGATGGAGAAGAGATCCGTGAGCCGGTCCTGCTCGACCTTGGCGGCAGCCCAGTCGCCGGCCTGCGCGGCGCGCCACAACCGGACGTAGCCGTGGGGATCGACGTTTGCCAGGCCGGGCACCGCACCTGATGCACCCATGAGCAGGCAGCCGTCGACTACAACCTCGTGGCCGGTGAAGACGGCAAAGTTCTCCAGGCCGACGGACTGACGCAGCAGCATGCGGAAGCTGACGTCGTCGCCGCTCGAGTCCTTGACACCGGCAATGACACCTTCGCGGCCGAGTTCGACCAGCATTGCGGTGGAAAGCTTGCTGTGAACACGGACCGGAACGTCGTAGGCAAACAGCGGAAGGTCCACTGCCGCATGGATGGAGCGGAAGTGCGTGGCCGTCTCTTCGGCGTTGGTGATCGCGTAGAAGGGAGCTGTCGCGACGATGGCGTCTGCACCGGCCTCACGTGCCTGCTCGGCAACTGCGATGACGCGGTTCGTCGTCATGTCGTTGACACCGACCAACACCGGCAACTGGCCGCCGACGTGTCCGATGGCCGTCTGCACAACCTGGGCGCGCTGAGCATCGGTCAGGTAGCCGACCTCGCCCGAGGAACCGAGGATGAACAGGCCGTCGACGCCCGCCTCGATCTGCATCGACAGGAGGCGCTCGAGCGACTTCGTGTCGACGTCACCGTCAATGGTCAAGGGTGTGACGATCGGAGGAACAATTCCGCTGAAGGTCGTGGTGTCCGTGCTCATGGGGTCTCCGTACGTTGATTATCGGATTAAATTGCGGGGCAAAACACTTGAAGGTTGATCACACGGAAACCGGCTGCCCGCACGCGGCGGACCGGTAGGCGGCGTCGATCACGCGCATCGATGCGCGAGCGTCGGCAACCGAGTAATCGGGGTTGATCCGGTTCGGCAGTCGATCGAGTAGGTGAGCGAGGAAGCTCGACACCGCATTGTCGGATCCGAAGCCCCCGATGGGTAGTGCGGTGACATCACCGGAAGCACCGAACTGCATGAGCGCTGGTTTGTCGTCGTCCGAACTGGCGTAACCGTGCGATCCGAGTACCCGAACCGTTGCGGTATTGGCACCGAAACCTGGTGCTGCGGGGATTCTTCCGACTGTGACGGTCGCAGTGACGCCGTGTGCCAGCGCGAGTGAAATGAGCGCGGTGTCTTCCACACCGAACTTCTCGTGTGCGCCGCCGTACAACGTGCTTGTCTCCGCGTACACCTCGGTGACGTCGAGTCCGGTGAGGTAACGGAGGTAGTCGGCGGCGTATCCAAGGAAGTTCACAACTTCTCCCCCGCCGGACAGTGCTGGGTCGACAACCAACTCCGGCCGTTCCACGGATGTCGCAAAATGTGTTCCGCTGGCGAGGAACTCGATGTCCACGTGGCGTGGAAGTCCGAGGTTTCCCGCGTCGATCCAGCGGCGCAGTCTCCGCAGGGCGGGTGAATGCGTGCGGTTTACTACGGTGCAGATGCGCCCGTTTGCCTCAGCTGCTTCCTGAACCGCCGCGGCTTCTGTCTCGTCGATTCCCACCGGCTTGTCCACGAGGACATCAAGTCCCGCGTTCAAGGCAGCTATAGCGAGCCTCGCATGCCGAGTCGGTTCGCTGCAGATCACTGCCAGGTCAATCCGGTCGGGGTCGAGAAGCTCACCGAGGTCGTCGATCCACGCGATGTCGGCGGCAGCGGCCATCTTCATTCCGTCTTCGCGGATCCAGTCGGGCACCGATGATTCGTCGGCGACACCGACCAGGTGCACGCGGGGGTCGGCTCGCAACAAGTCCGCGTAGGACCCGGCATGCCTTACGCCGCTGATGAATCCGACACGGATCGAACCAGTGCTGGTCATTGCTGCCCTCCGATTGCAACGGCGCGCCCGGTATCAAGCGATTGTTGCGCGGCGACGGCTGTGGCGAGCGCCGCGCGCACCTGCCAGTTCTGGACCAACGGCGTCTGAGAACCGTCAAGAGTGCCGATCCAGTGGCGCATCTGATGCGTCATGGCGTCTTCGATCGACGACGGCGGCGCGTTGGTGGTGTCGGACATGAGCCCCGGATCATCGCCCGTGTCGTGCGCGAGAGTGCCCTGCGTGCCCGAGACGACGATGCGACGCACCATCTTTCCCGATTGTGGCAGCGCGTACGCCAACTCGATCAACGCCAAGGAACCGTCCTCGAAGCGGACGGTCAGATGGAAGCTGTCATGAACGGGCATGCCGGCGGCAAACGTCGGAAAGCTGCGAGCGAAAACGCGAATCGGCTTGCGGTCGATCAGCCAGGTCACCAGATCGAGTGCGTGCGTTCCGTTGTGAACGGGATGCCCACCGGAGCGTTCCTTGTCGTGTTGCCACCCGCGCCAGCCGCCCGGCCAGACGTGGCCGGTGTACCAACTCAAATGGATCAAGCGGGGATCCCCGATAGCGCCCTGCGCGACGGAAGCGCCGATCGAGGTGATCGACGGCTGGAACCGCACGGTCTGACCGACCATCAACGACGTACCGTTGCCTTCGGTCGCTGCAACCATGGCGTCGAAGTCGGCGACGCTCAGCGCGGCCGGCTTCTCCACGTGGACATGCTTTCCCGCACGGCCTGCTGCAATCGTCACCGGCGCATGATCCGGAGTTGCCCCGACGACGTTGACAGCCGTGATCGACGGATCTGCCAGAACTCGGTCCAGGTCGGTGCTCGCCTGCGCGCCCGGTGCGAGGGCAGCCACCGATGCAGCCCGGTTCAAGTCACTACCGACTACGTAGGCGACCTCCACTGTCGGCAGGCCGGCGAGCGAACGTACGTGGTCCCGCGCGATTCCGCCGCTGCCGATCACGGCAACGCGGACGCTCATCGCGCAGCTCGAATGTCCGCGGGCTCGGCTTGTCCGAGACGCACCTGCTGCGCCACGACCAGCGCTCGGTCGGTGTCCGCCGTGAGGGGCGATTCGGCGCCGGAATCGAGAACCCGTGCGATCTCGTCGATTTCGTGGCGGATCGCGGCCTGCATCCACACCGACGACGCCGCGCCGCCGGAGTTGTACTTCTGCGTCTTGGTTGCCGAGTCGATCAAGGACTGATTCTCGTCCGCGTCGTCGAAGATGGGCCAGGATTCGACAACCTGACCTCCGGTGAAGCGCTGCACAAGTCCGGTACGGAAATCCGCCCGAAGCGCGCCGTCCGATCCGTTGACCGTCAGATCCCACGACGACGTGTGCGAGCGGGTCGAGATCGTGTGGGTGCCGACCGCGCCGTTGGCGAACTTCACGACCGTCGTCCGGAATCCGTCGTCCGGTGTCGCGATGCTCGACACGCCGTCGACGTCACCGCCGAGCCAGCACATCAAATCCAGTTCGTGAATCTCGTGAGTGAGTTCGCCGCCGGTCTGACTCTTGTCGAGCTTCCACCACTGTGGGTCCGCGCCGGCGGTGTCTATCCACCGGGACCTCGATGTCTCGATGGCATTGACGTCACCGATGTCTCCGGACCGGACCGACGCGGCCAGGGCTCGCACACCCGGCATCATCCGCATGATGTGTCCGACCATGAGCGTCGAACCGTTGGTGTCGGCGCACTCGATCATGCCGCGAGCTTCGGAGAGCTCGACTGCGAGTGGCTTCTCCACGAACACTGCCTTGCCCTGTGTCAGTGCGGCAAGTGCCGGTTCCGCATGGGTGTGATTGGGCGTCGCGACTACAACAAGGTCGATCGTCGCTTCAGCCGCCACCGCACCGTGATCGTTGGTGGGGGTCGCACCGAATTCTCCCGCGGCTTCCGTCGCCCGCTCTATATCTCGGTCGCAGAGCATCGTGAGTTCGAAACGTGGATGGGCAGCAAACTCGCGTGCGAGTGAACTACCGAAGAATCCGCAACCGACCACGCCGACTTTGTATCGGGTCATGAAGTCTCCAAAGATTGGATAAGGGATGTCCTATGTTATACGGCCAGTGAGATCGACCGTCAATTCGAGGTCGGTAACACAGTCTTCATCTATGCAGGTGAGAGCACTAAATGGTGAATGAAACTCGCCGAAATACGAAATTTCTCCCCGCAAGTTCTCACGACTCTCTAGACGCGTTCTGATCCACAATGTAGGTTACGCAACATCGGACGTCGAACATAGGACATCCCCTATCCCACCCGAGATGTCCCGCTCCCCGCCTTGGAGGCCGCCTTGAAGAACCAACGACCGCTGAGCTCCGCCATCACCCGCCGGGACCTGTTCCGGTACACCGGCCTGCTCGGAGCAGCTGCAGGTATCACCGCAACACTCGCAGCGTGCGGCGGCGGCCCCTCGTCGACCTCGGCCGTGGGCGGCTCCTCGTCCACGGGCGACCTCACCACCGCCATCGGTTACGGAAACGACCAGAGTTTCGATCCGATGCAGACCGCATCCGGCTTCCTGATGGCCGCGGTCAACCACGTGTACGAAGGCCTGCTCGAGAACGATCCGGCCACCGGCGAGACGTATGCCGCGCTGGCGAAGACTGTTCCCACCGACGCCACCGCGTCGAGCTGGACCATGCAGATCCGCGACGGCGCCACCTGGCACGACGGCACCCCGGTCACCTCGGACGACGTTGTCTTCAGCTTCGAGCGCATTCTCGATCCCCAGCAGAACGTGCTGATCCGCGCCTTCTTCTCTTCCTGGTTGCAGTCCGTCACCAAGGTCGACGACCAGACCGTGACACTCAACTTCAACTACCCGTTCAGCGCTGCCGCTCAACGCCTTTCGATTGCCAAGATCATGCCCAAGCATGTCTTCGACGGCCATTGGGACGAAGCCAAGTCCGGCGCGCTCGTGGTCGGCTCCGGTCCGTACAAGGTGACCAGCCATACTCCCAAGAGCAACACGGCATTCGAGGCCTTCCCCGCGTACAACGGCCCGCGTCCGGCCAACTTCACGACCATGAACTGGCTGTCCATCGTCGACACGTCCTCGCGTATCGCACGAGTATCGGGCAACAATGCCGGCGCTCAGCTCGCCGACAACATCCCCGTTGCGAACGTCCCGACGCTGACGTCCGGTGGACGTACCGTCGAGGGCAATCCGGGCATGAACCTGATGTACCTGCTCTTCGACACGACGCAGGCACCGTTCGACGACGTTCGCGTTCGCCAGGCGATGTTCTACGCTCTCAACACTCCGAAGATGATCGAGATCGCCCTGGGCGGCAAGGCCGCTCCGGCCACGAGCTACCTGTACGAGCGCAATCCCGACTACTCGCGCGCGTCCACCGTCTACTCGTACGATCCGGACAAGGCACGCTCGCTCCTCGCTGCCGCCGGCGTCAGCGGACTCGACCTCACGTTGCTCTCCACCAACGTCAGTTGGCTCGCCGATTGCCTCCCCACTATCAAAGAGTCCTGGGACGCAGTCGGATTCAACACCACGCTCGAGCCGCAGGACACCAGTGCGATGGTCAGCAAGCTCAACAGTGGCCAGAAGTTCCAGATCGCGGCCGGCACGTCGAACCCGCAGGCTTTCGGATCCGACGTCGACCTTCTCGTTCGCTACACGTACAGCAAGGGCGGCCTGTGGACCAAGACGTACGCCAAGTGGGACGACACGCCGCAGGCTCAGAGAATCTACGCCACGATGGACGAGGCAACTCGCGAGACGGACCCCGCCAAGCGCAGCACCCTCGTGCAGTCGTACCTGAACCAGATCGCCGAAAACGCTGTCTACTACCCGGTTCTGCATCAGGAACTGCTGACCGCGTGGGATCCGCAGAAGATCACCGACGTCACCCCGCTGCCGTACCCCGGCGTCAACCTGCTTGCGGCAAAGCCGGCCTGATCGCCCGCGCGCGGCAATTTCCCATCAACTGAGAGATCCCCCGATGGCCAGAGTCCTCCCCATGCTGATCAGGCGATTACTGATACTGATCCCCCTGATCCTCGGCATCATCGCGTTTGTTTTCATCGTGATGCAGTTCGCGCCCACCGATCCCGCAACGGCGGCGTTCAACGGTGGTAACCCGACGGCAGAACAGTTGCAGCAGTTCAAGGAAGAGAACGGACTGCTCGACCCACTGCCGCTGCAGTACGTCCACTTCGTCACCGATCTCCTCAGTGGGAACATGGGTGACAGCCTGATTTCCGGTACCCCGGTACTGGATTCGATCTCCACGGCACTGCCGCTGACGATTCAACTCACTGTTCTGGGCCTGGTGATCGCCATCGTGCTCTCACTGATCTTCGGTGTCACCAGCGCCCTGTTCCGTGATCGTTGGCCAGATCAGGTCATCCGGGTGGTTTCACTCGCCGGCGTCGCCGCACCGTCATTCTGGTTGGCGCTGCTCATGATTCAGTATCTAGCTGTCAAACTCGGGTGGTTCCCCACCGGCGGCTACGTCAATCCGGCCGACTCGGTCACGGACTGGCTGTGGTACATGGCGCTCCCCGCCTTGTCTCTGTCACTCCCCGTCGCGGCTCAACTCACCCGCATCATCCGCACGTCCATGGTCGAGGAATTGGACAAGGATTACGTCCGCACGGCCATCGGAAGCGGCCTGCCCTACCCCGTGGTGATCGGGCGAAACGTGTTGCGTAACGCGCTGATCAACCCGCTCACCGTTCTGGGTCTGCGCGTCGGCTATCTCTTGGGTGGCGCCGTTGTCATCGAGCAGATCTTCGGCCTTCCCGGCATGGGTCAGCTCATGATCAACGGCGTCACCAACGGCGACCCTGCAGTTGTCCAGGGTGTTGTCATCGTCATCGCAGTCGGTTTCGTCGTCGTCAACCTCGCGGTCGACATCCTCTACCTGCTTGTCAATCCACGACTTCGGAGCGCAGCATGATGAGAAGAAAACTCACCGAGAAGCTTTCGCGTCCCGGTATCACCTTTTCACGGTTTCCCCTCTCCGCCTGGCTGTCGATGGCCGTCCTCGCGATCATCGTCCTCGCCTGCCTGTTCGCGCCGCTCATCACGCAGTACAGCCCGCTCGAACAAGCTGTGGGTACGTCCGGCCCCAGCGCGGAACACTGGTTCGGCCAGGACAGTCTCGGCCGAGATCTGTTCAGCCGCTTGCTGTACGGCGGACGCTGGTCACTGACTATCGGCCTCGGGTCCACCTTCCTGGCACTGTGCGCCGGCGCCCTCATCGGTTCGGTGGCCGCAACCAGCCGAAAGTCCGTCGACGAGACCATCATGCGTGTGCTCGACGTCGTCATGGCGTTCCCGGGCATCGCGCTCGCAGCCGTCCTCGTTGCAGCGTTCGGCGGTTCGATCCCCGTCCTCATCGTCACCATCGCCTTCCTCTACACCCCGATGGTTGCGCGTGTCGTTCGCGCCAACGTGCTCGCCCAGTACGGCGAGGATTACGTCGCCGCTGAAAAAGTCATCGGGGCAAGCACTTCCCACATCGTCGTCAAGCACGTCGTCACCAACTGCGCTGCCCCTGTTCTCGTGTTCTGCACGGTCATGGTTGCCGACGCCATCGTGCTCGAAGCCAGCCTGTCGTTCATCGGCGCGGGCGTGCGACCACCGGACCCGTCGTGGGGATCGGTAATCGCCGACGGCAAGAACATGGTCCTGCTCGGTGGTTGGTGGGCAACGGTGTTCCCCGGTCTGCTGATTCTTCTGACCGTGCTCTCCCTGAACGTCCTCGCCGAGGGTCTCACCGACGCGATGGCTGATCCGAGCCTGAAGAAGACCAAGAAGACAGCTCTCGAATCAGCCAGCACCGCCGCTGCGGAGGAAACGTCCAACGAGCTCATCCTGGAAGAAGAGGCCGCGCGAGACGCCGAATCACTGGTTGTCAGTGATGACTTCGCCGACTCGAGTGTCATTGTCACCAAGGCGCTGAAACCGGTCGTCGCGCCGACGCCACTCGAAACGCACCTGAAAATCCTGGCGGAAACCGAACGGACACGCACCGATCGTCTTGTCTACGAAGGCGACGCCGCTCCACTGCTCGAGGTACGCAATCTGACGATCCGTTTCCCGGAACGCTACGGCGACACCGCAATCGTCGACAACGTCAGCTTCACGGTCCGTCCGAACGAGACGATGGCTCTGGTCGGCGAATCAGGCTGTGGCAAGTCGCTGACGTCACTGGCGATCATGGGCCTGCTGCCCAAGACCGCAGTGGTGACCGGTGAGATCCTCTTCGACGGCGTCAACGTCCTCGAACTGAACAACCGGGAACGAAACAAGCTTCGCGGACACGACATGGCCATGATCTACCAGGACGCACTCAGCTCCCTGAACCCGGCAATGTTGATCCGCGCCCAGTTCAAGCAGCTCACCAAGAGAGGCGGAACACGTACCGCCGAGGAACTTCTCGAACTTGTCGGACTCGACCCGGTTCGCACGCTTGCCAGCTACCCGCACGAGTTGTCGGGTGGTCAACGCCAGCGCGTCCTCATCGCGATGTCGCTCACGCGTAGCCCGCGCCTGATCGTCGCCGACGAGCCCACC
Source organism: Rhodococcus sp. ACPA4 (assembly GCF_002300185.1). Taxonomy (NCBI): domain Bacteria; kingdom Bacillati; phylum Actinomycetota; class Actinomycetes; order Mycobacteriales; family Nocardiaceae; genus Rhodococcus; species Rhodococcus sp. ACPA4. The sequence goes on along the minus strand of NZ_NSDY01000002.1, from coordinate 410,706 downwards.
ACTGCTCTCGACGTCACCGTCCAGGCTCAGGTGGTGGACCTGCTCAACGATCTGCGGGAAAAGCTCGGCTTTGCGATGGTTTTCGTGAGCCACGATCTTGCACTCGTTGCTTCGCTCGCCCACAAGATCACGGTGATGTACGCCGGTCAGGTCGTCGAGTCTGCGCCCACCAGCGATCTGCTCATCGATCCGCGTCACGAATACACCCAGGGCCTCCTCGGCGCCGTTCTCTCCATCGAGGACGAGGCTCCGCGGCTCCACCAGATCCAGGGAACCGTGCCGTCGCCCGGCAGCTTCGCCACCGGTGACCGTTTTGCCGAACGTTCCCTGCGTCCGGATTCCGATCCCCACCGAAAGCCCGAGATGGTTCGGATCGGCGGGACCGAGCACTGGTTCGCCAACCAGTCCGCGGCACCCGTATCCGCAGAATCGGAATTGGAGAGCGTGCGATGACCACAGCCGAAACACCCATCCTGGAACTGAAGAACATTCACGTCGTCCACAAGACTCGTTCGGGATCGTTGTTCAAACCCGGAACCGTGCACGCCGTCAACGATGTCAGTATCGCCGTGCGACGAGGGACGACGATCGGCATCGTGGGCGAGTCCGGTTGCGGCAAGTCGACGCTCGCGAAGGTCATGGTCGGACTGCAGAAGCCGACGTCGGGCGACGTCGTCTTTCGTGGACAGAGTGCTCTGACCCGATCGGCGTCGGTCCGCAAGGAATTCGGGCGCGCTATCTCCATCGTGTTCCAGGACCCGGCCACCGCGCTCAATGCGCGAATGACGGTGGCCGACATCCTCACCGATCCACTCGACGTACACGGCATCGGGAATCGTTCCACCCGCTCTGCTCGGGTCCGCGAACTGGTCGGACTGGTCGGGCTTCCCCAATCCGCGCTCGAAGTCATCCCGAGTCAGATCTCGGGCGGACAGCGCCAGCGCGTTGCCATCGCCCGTGCGCTGGCACTCGAACCGGACGTGATCGTCGCCGACGAGCCGACATCCGCACTCGACGTGTCGGTGCGCGCGCAGATCCTGAATTTGCTCAGCGACATCAAGGCACGACTCGGGCTGGGAATGGTCTTCATCTCGCACGATATCCAGACCGTTCGCTACGTCTCCGACAGCATTGTCGTGATGAATGCCGGGCGGATCGTCGAACAGGGAACTGCGCAAGAAGTGTTCGACAACCCGTCAGACGCCTACACCGCAAAACTGCTCGGCGCGGCCCCAAGCCTGCTGCAACGCACCGTGGATGCGTGATACCCGATGGAGTCGACAAGCGGACATAGGATGAAGGACGTTCAATTCGGAAAAGGGGAATCGATGTCTGTTCGGAGTGGCACACCGCGTGCTCGTTTCAGCGCGCAGAACCGTATGCGCGCACTTCAATCAGACATCATGAACCTGATCCTGGATCGTCGGCTCTCCCCCGGTGATCCGATGCCCACCGAGGCGGAACTCTCCGAAGAACTGGGAATCGGCAGGAACACTCTGCGCGAGGCTCTCAAGGTTCTGCAGGCCTTGGGCGTCGTCGAAATCCGGCACGGTTTCGGAATGTTTGTCGCTCCGAGTAACTTCGACGCGCTGGCCGACGGCCTGACGTTCCGGGGCAGATTGTCACTTCAGGGCACCGGCCACGAAGCGATGGAATTGGTCGATATCCGTCAGGCTCTCGAAACCGGTCTGATCGGCGCCGCAATGGCAGAGATGACCACCGAGGACCACGACGCTCTCGACGAACTCGTCACAGGGATGGAAGTCCGCGCAGCAGCCGGAAAGAATTTCTCCGATATCGATGCGACTTTCCACAGCCGGTTGTATTCACCGCTCGACAATCAGGTGCTTGCACAATTGATGGATGTCTTCTGGCAGGTGTACAGCGAAATCCAGCAGGCAATCGGGCATTCGGATACACCGCTCGTCGATATAGCGTCGAAGCATCGCGCAATTCTCGACGCTATTCGTACCGGCGATGCCATCGAAGCTGCGCACACTCTCGACGTGCATTTCGGTGGTCTACGACAGCGGATCGGAAACCTGCACGCGGACACATCGACCTAGGACATTCAAGGCAGCATTGATCTTCGACACGGTATCTCCCATGCCGACAGATCTTGCGGCAAAATTACAAGTATGAAGAATCCGAACCTGACGCCATCGCGCATCCTCGCGTTGGTCGCCGCCGCTGCCCTGGTCATTTTCGTGATCGCCCGTCGTCGAGACGACGGCGGCGTGCTCAGTCGCGGAGAATGGCTGGCCGACAACGTCGGACCGGACGACTTGGCGGGCTGAAACAACAAAAGGCTCTCGGCCACTGTGGCCGAGAGCCTTTTGCTCTGTCTGCTATTTCATGGAGCTGCTATTTCATGGAGTCGAGACGCGCACGCGCATCTTCGAATCCGGAAACCAACTCCGCCATAACCTCGGCGACCGGACGGATCTCGTTCATCCGCCCCACGATCTGACCGACCGGCATTGCGACGACGTCAGGATTCTCCGACGCCGAAATACGTTGGTGCGCATCACTGACCAGAAGATTCTGCAACGGCATCGGCAACGCGTCGGGTGCGCCGGGCTTCGACCACGCTTCGGTCCACTTCGTCTTGAGCAACCGCGCCGGCTTGCCCGAATAGATCCGGGACCGAACGGTGTCCGCCGACGTCGCTTTCAGCAATGCACGTTGAATTGCCGACGGCCCCTCCCCTGACGCGCTGCCCAGTTTGTACTCCGACGTGGTGAGCCAGTACGAACCCATCCACACTCCGGACGCACCGAGCGCAAGAGCTGCAGCCACCTGTCGACCGCTTCCGATTCCGCCGGCAGCCAACACGGCCGCAGAGTCACCGAGGGCGTCGACGATTTCGGGAACCAGCACCATGGAGGCGATCTCACCGGTATGCCCGCCGGCTTCGTAGCCCTGGGCGATCACGATGTCGACGCCGTTCTCCACATGACGACGGGCATGTTCGACAGCACCGGCCAGCGCCGCGACCGGGACCCCCTTTGCATGAGCCTGATCGATGACATCTTTCGGCGGTGAACCAAGAGCATTGGCGATCAAGGCAATTCGATGCCCCAGAGCAACATCGACGTGCGAGCGGGCAACGGAGTGCAGCCAGCCCAACACACCAGTGGCATGTTCGACATCGTCGGACAACGGCGGCACACCGAGCTCGTCGAGGGTGCGATCGACAAACGCGCGGTGCTCGGCCGGGATCAACTTGTCGAGATCGATCGCGCCGCCCTCGGTGGGAACCTTTGCGGGCATGACGATGTCGACGCCGTACGGTTTACCGTCGGTGTTCTCGTCCATCCAGGTCAGGGCAGCTTCGAGTTCTTCGGGGTCGTTGAATCGCACGCACCCCAGGACTCCGAGTCCGCCGGCGCGAGAGATCGCGGCCGCTACGTGCTCCGACGGCGTGAATCCGAAGATCGGGTATTCGATGCCGAACTTGTCGGCAAGATCGGATCTCATCAGGCTTCCACGCTCTCTGCACTGTTTGCCTCGGGAGCACCGTTGCCGTTGTGGTCGTCGGCCTCACGGGATTCTGTTTCGGCCTTCGCCCACCGGTAGTCCGGCTTGCCTGCCGGGTTGCGCTTGATCTGGTCGACAAACCACACGCTGCGCGGAACCTTGTATCCGGCAATCTCTTTGCGTGCTGCTGTGGCGATGTCGTGCAGCGTCGGAGACGTACCTTCACGAACCTGAACCACCGCGGCAACTCGTTGCCCGAAACGCTCGTCCGGGACACCGACCACCAGCACGTCGAAGATGTCGGGGTGCGCCTTCAACGCGCCTTCGACCTCTTCCGGGTACACCTTCTCGCCGCCGCTGTTGATGGATACCGAACCGCGTCCGAGCATCGTGACCGTGCCGTCGGCTTCGACCTGCGCGTAGTCGCCGGGAATCGAGTACCGAACACCATTGATGGTGCGGAACGTCTCGGCCGTCTTGACCTCGTCCTTGTAGTAACCGAGCGGGATGTTGCCCCTGCGCGCAAGCATGCCGCGCTGACCCGATCCCGGTTCGACCTCGTTGCCGTCGTCGCCGAGAACCGTTGTGGAGGCGTCGATCTTGACCGTCGGACCGCCAGTGTGCTTCTGCCCCTTGGAGAGAACCGCCAAGCCGCCGAAGCCGGTCTCCGACGCTCCGATGGAGTCTGTGAGCAGACGGTTGGGCAGCAGCTCCAGGAACTGCTCCTGAATGCTCGGCGAGAAGAGCGCCGCGCTGCTTGCCATGACGTACAGCGACGAAAGATCGTAAGGCTCACCCGTTTCCGAGTTTCCGGCAATCAACGCGTCGAGCATCGGTCGAGCCATCGCGTCGCCGGTGATGAAGATGAGGTTGACCTTGTGCTTGTCGATGTTCTGCCACACCTCGTGGGCGTCGAACTCAGGGTGCATCAAACAGGTTCCGCCGCCGAAGAGACTGTGGAACACCGCCGACTGCGAGCCGCCGTGGATCATCGGAGGAATCGGATAGCGAACCATGCTCGGGTTGGCGGCGCCGACCTTCGCCATCTCGTACTCGTCCTCGACCGCAACTCCGGTGACGAAGTTGATGCCACCACCGAGCACGCGCCACCAGTCTTCGTGGCGCCACATGACGCCCTTCGGGCTACCCGTCGTGCCGCCGGTGTAGAGCATGAAGATGTCGTCGTTGCTGCGATCCTCGAAATCGCGCTCGCCCGAACTCTGCGCCAGTGCGGCTTCGTACTCGATGCCGAACGACGAGTAGTCGCCGTCGGTGCCGTCTTCGATGACGACAACCGACTTGACGAGGGGCGCGTTCGGGAGAACGTTCTTGATCTTGTCTGCGTATCGACGCTCGGCGACCAGCGCAACCATGTCCGAATTGTCGAAGATGTATTGCAACTCGTTCTCGACATAGCGGTAGTTGATGTTGACCATCACCGCCCGGATCTTGAAGATCGCGACCATGGCCTCGATTGCCTCGATGACATTGCGGCAGTAGATGCCGACCTTGTCACCCGGCTTCACGCCATGTTCGCGCAGGTAGTGACCGAGCCTGTTGGCGCGGTCCTCGAGTTGCGCGTACGTCACCTCCCGATCATCGGAGACCAGTGCAACCCGGTCCGGAACGAGGTCGATCGAGTGCTCTACGAAGTCTGCGATGTTAAGGGCCACGCCCTTCAAAGTAGAACGTGTTACCTTTTCTGGCAAGACCCAATTTGAGAGCCAGCTCACAGACGCCCCAGGAGCCATCAGTGTCCTCTACGACGACCGAAAAATCCGACACTTCGGAAACTGCACCGCACTGCCTCGTGGAGAAACGCGGTCACGTCCTGATCATCACCATGAATCGCCCCGAGCGGAAGAACGCCATCACCGGCGACATGATGGCGATCATGGTCGACGCCTGGGATCAGGTCGACAACGACCCAGACATCCGCGTCGCCGTCCTCACCGGAGCCGGGGGCGATTTCTGCGCCGGCGCCGACCTCAAGAACATGTCCGCCAAACCCCCGGGAGACGCCTTTGCCGGCGGCGGCGTCGACATGTCCAAAATCGAAGGTCTCCTCAAAGGCCGACGGCTCACCAAGCCCCTCATCGCAGCCGTCGAAGGCGCCGCCATCGCCGGCGGAACCGAAATCCTGCAAGGCACCGACATCCGTGTTGCCGGCGAAAGCGCCAAATTCGGAGTGTCCGAAGCCAAGTGGGGACTCTTTCCGCTCGGCGGTTCAGCAGTGCGCCTGGTCCGACAGATTCCGTACACCATCGCCGCGGATATTCTGCTCACCGGACGCCACATCAAAGCCCCGGAAGCCAAGGAAATCGGTCTCATCGGCCACGTCGTCCCGGACGGTCAGGCTCTCGACAAGGCACTCGAACTTGCCGACCTCATCTCCGCCAACGGACCTCTCGCAGTCCAGGCGATCCTCAAGACCATCCGCGACACCGAGGGCATGCACGAGGAAGAAGCCTTCCGCATCGACGCGGAGCTGGGCATGAAGGTCTTCATGAGCGCGGACGCAAAGGAAGGCCCCCGAGCCTTCGGCGAGAAGCGGGCGCCCAAGTTCAAGGGAGTCTGAGGCTAGATCCTTCCGACAACCCGAAGGAGCAAGACCAGGGTGGCCGCGACCGCGATAAGACATCGGTCGCGGCCATTTTCATGACTAGCCCCGCCACAGAGTCACGGGGTCACGGGGTCACGGCGTCACGGGGTCGGCGGAGTCACGGACACGAGAAATTCCACTTTCTCCACCGTGTTGTTGCTGTACTTATGGGGTTGACTCGAGTCGATCGTGATCGCTTCCCCACTAACCACGGGCAGGGTTTGTTTACCCACGGTGACAGTGAGCTCGCCGAACAACACATACACGCACTCGACCGCCTCATGTGACCACGGTTCATCACTCGAGCACTCCCCAGGCTTCAGCGTGCCGCGCAGCACCTCGAGTTGCCCGTTCCCCGGAGTCAGACGTTCGTACTGAATATGTCCCGCCGGACTACTGATCCTCGAACGTTGGCCAGGGCGGCTGACGTGCACCAACATGGGGATCGGCTCTTCGAACAGCGTGGAAACGGACTGCCCGAACACGGTCGCCAGTGCGCGCAAGGTCTTCAGACTCGGCTCGGTGACCCCGCGCTCCACTTGACTGAGCAACGTAGGCGACAAACCGGTCTCGGAGGCTAGGCCCCGAAGCGTCATACCTTGCGCAGATCTCAGTTCTCGAAGCTTCGCACCAATCACATTCGCACCCTATAACAGCACTCTCATGCTCTAAATTTGTACATTTTCACTGCACATCTTGACGCACTCTGTGCAGTCTGGCTACTCTTCCCTGACTGCGACGGAAAAGCATCGAACACCTCGCCCATCTGCATAGATGGTGCGTACTGAACAGTCTCTCGCTCGCATGCCTTCCTGATATTGCTGACGTTGTTCCGCAAAAGAGAAAATATTTCTGCACTATTTGTGTAATTATGTGCACAACTACCATCGTCAACGATCCACTCGGCCATGCCGCGATGAGAGGGACCCCCATGAACGAAGACACCCGCTTGCATTTCCGGGGAGGATGGACGATGGCGTTTGTCCCCATCGCCTCCTTCCTTGCGTTCTGCATACTCTTCTTCGTCGTCTTCAAGGCATTCGACATGACCGCCCTTGCGATGGGCGGTTTCGTGTCACTTCTGGTGGGCGCCCTCTTCGCCAAGCCTTACGGCAGCTACTGGGATGCGGTGATGAGAGGTGTCGGCAGTCCGACATCGGTGTCGATCGTTCTCATCTTGTTCACCGTCGGCATGATGTCGTCCCTGATCAAGGCAACAAACGTCTCGGGTGGATTCGTCTGGATCGCAGATACGCTCGGCATCGGGGGCGGAAGCTTTACGCTCTTCGCTTTCATCTCCGTCGGCGTCATCTCCATGTCGACAGGCTCGTCGATCGGCACGATGTTCACCGCGTTCCCCATCTTCTACCCCGCCGGTGTGCTGCTGGGTGCCGACCCGGCGATCCTGGCCGGCGCGATAGTGTCCGGTGCCATCTTCGGTGACAACATCGCACCCATTTCGGATACAACGATCATCTCGGCATCAACGCAGCGTTTCAGGCGCAAGGAAGGGTCGGCCGACATCGGCGGAGTCGTCTCGAACCGAGCACGATTTGCACTCACGGCCGCGGCGCTGAGCGCCATCGGGTTCCTCGTCCTTGCATCGAGCCGCACACACGACGTTCAAGACGGCGCCGCGGAACTCCTCGAAAGCACGATGTCTCCGAAAGCCCTCGTCATGCTGGTGCCGGTGGCCCTCATGCTCGTGGTCGCCCTGCGCACACGAAACATCTTCAAGGCCGTCACAGTCGGTCTGGCTACCGGAATCCTGACGGGACTGCTCGCCGGACTCATCGTCCCGACGGACATCGTCGGAGTCACCGATGGAGTACCCACCGGATTCCTCGCTGCCGGAGTCACAAATATGCTCGGCACCGTGGCGTTGGTCTTCGCGGTATTCGGAATCATGGGAGTCCTGACAGCCGCGGGAGTTCTCGAACGCCTCGTCGAGGGAATCAGCCGCGGGCGTCTGTCGGACACACCGCGCGGCGCAGAAATCGCGATCGGCCTCGGAGTCTCGGTCACCACATTGCTTTTCGGTGGCGTCAACTCCGCCGCCATGCTGACATTCGGTCCTGTTGCGGACGAGATCGGTTCACGCGTCGGATTGCACCCCTACCGCAGGGCAGTGGTCATGGACTGCTTCGCGATGGGTATCGCGTGCATTGTTCCGGTCCTGAGCGCCTACCTGTTCATCGGGGCACTTCTCACCTCGGGATACGACACCGCGCCGGCCCTGTCCACGACGCAGATATTTGTTGCAATGCTGTATCCCCTGTTCATGACCGTCGTCATGTTCATCTCGGTCTCGACGGGCTGGGGACGTCGTTTCGAAGGCCCCGGCGGTGCCGTGTCGAAGCAACCCGAACCAGCTTCCAGTTCCGACGCTTCGTTGGCGTGAGCTGGTCTTTCCGGCCTGGGCAGATCCATTCGTCCTCGTCAATTCACATCGCAATTCAGCTTCGAAGCCAAGAGGGTCAGTTATGAACAGAAACACGGTCGGCTGGACCGGTTACATCCCCGCCATCACCACCCCGTTCACCCGCGACGGCGAACTCGATCTTGCGTCCCTGTCCCAGCAGATGGGCTGGCTGGCAGAGCAACAGATGCATGGCGTCATCCTGGCTGGAACCAGCGGCGAGTGGTTTTCCATGCAGGCTGAGGAACGCAAGGCGCTATTCATGGAAGGTGGAAAACACCGCAGTGACGACCTCGTCGTCATCGGCGCCTGCAATGCGTTCACCCCTCAGGAGGCGATTACTCACGCCCGCGCAGCCGAGAATGCCGGCTTGGACGGCATCCTTCTCACGCCGCCTCCTTACATCGTCCCCAATCGCCGCGAAATCGTGAAGTTCTACACGGATGTCTCGGACGCCACCGACCTTCCGATCTGCGTCTACAACTGGCCTCGTGGGTGCATCGTCGATCTGGACACCGACACACTGACCGAGCTTGCCGAGATCGAAAATGTTGTCGCGGTGAAGAACTCGACGGGAAACTTCGCAAGCTTCCTCACCAGCATGTACGCACTGGAGGGTTCGGTACGTTATTTCGGACTGCCGACCAACGCCCTGGGCGCAGACCTCGCGATGCTCGGCCACGGCGACGGTCTGATGGGCTCCGGCGGTGTCCTGGGCTCCGACCACCCGAACTTCTGGCGTGCGATTGCCGCCGGCGACCGCACACGAGCACTCGAACTGGGCGCTCGCGACCGGGTCATCATGGACAGCTGGTTCACCCCGGACTACGGTGTCAGATTCGGTAACCAACAGGCCATCATGAAAACCGCACTTCGACTCCAAGGCGTGCCAGCGGGTTACGTCCGAGATCCGTTGCTCGAACTGACACCTGACGAAGTCACGATCATCGCCACAACGCTCGAATCGTTGGGCATCGAGACGAAACCGCTGACGTGAGCGACACATTCGACGCCGTCATTGTCGGTGGTGGCTTACTCGGCTGTGCAGCGGCGTGGATGCTCGCCCGCGAAGGCGCCGATGTTCTGCTGGTCGAACGGGATCAGATCAACCAGCATGCCTCGGGGCAGAATGCGGGTAGTCTGCATTTCCAACTCGAGTACAGAATGATCGAGAAGGGCATCGAGGCGGCAAAACAGGCGGCCGAGGCGATGCCCCTGCACCTCGAAGCCGCAAAACTCTGGGCAGATCTGTCCGGAGAGGTCGGCGAGCCACTCGGGGTGGCGCAGGTCGGCGGCCTGATGCTTGCGGAGACCGAAGCACAAGCGTCGCTGCTCGAAACCAAGGCCGAAATCGAACGGTCGTGGGGTTTGGACGTCGAGGTTCTCGGCCCCGAGCAAGTCCGAAAAGTTGCACCATATTTGTCCGAATCCGTTGTGGCAGCGTCATATTGTCCGATAGAAGGAAAGGCTGACACGCGAACCGCCGGTCCCGCCATGGCACGAGCGGCGATTCGACTGGGAGCAACGGCGCGGACCCGTACGGCTGTCACCGGCATCCGACGAAACGGGTCTTCATGGTTGGTAACCGTGGCCGACCGTCAGTCCGGTGAGCAGCACAACCCGACCACAGTCAAGGCAGAATCGCTGATCCTGACGGCGGGCGTGTGGACTACCGAACTCGGCGACATGATCGGCGCGTACCTCCCCACCATTCCCTTGGCGCTGACCATGACCGTTACCGCAAAAACCGAGAAGTTCATTCCGCATCTGGTTCAGCACGCTGGAGCAAGACTGTCACTCAAGCAATCTCACGACGGAAACGTACTGATCGGCGGTGGATGGCCGGCCCGGCTCATGACCGACTCCGTTGGCGCACCGGATTTTTCGGTTCGCCCGGAGTTGCTCCGCTCGTCGGTTGCAGGTAACGCCCGAGCCGCGACTGCGGTCGTCCCGCGCGTCGGATCCCTTCCTGCCCTGCGCACGTGGGTCGGAACCACGACAGTCACTCCCGATCAACTCCCCTTGGTCGGTCCTGTCCCCGGCGCACCGGGAGCCTATGTCGCCACCGGCGGTTCTGCCTTCACCCTCGGGCCGAGCTTCGCCCAGGTCCTCACCGAACTTGTCCTCGGGCGGAAACCGGGGATCGATCTGGCTCCGTACGATCCCCGTCGATACGAAAGAGGAATCGATGTCTCCTAGTCGAAACCTACCCACGAGCCGCGGAAAGCGGCTCGAGATCGTCTTCGACGGTAATTCCGTTTCGGCCCATGCCGGCAACACGGTTGCAGCAGCACTCCTGGTCGCGGGAATCGACGAGTTCGGCACCACCCGCGACGGCGACCCCAGGCAGCCGTTCTGCAACATGGGGACCTGCTTCGACTGCGCCGTCACCGTTGACGGCCAACCGCTTGTTCGCGCCTGCATCACCCCGGTTCGCGACGGCATGGAAATCGAATCCACGAAGGGATTGTGAATGTACGACCTCGCCGTCATCGGTGCCGGCCCCGCCGGCATGGCCGCTGCCGTCTCGGCAGCCGACTCCGGACTGGCTGTAGTCGTCATCGACGAACAGACACGTGCCGGCGGTCAGATCTTTCGCCAACCACCGGTCGAGTTCACTGACGCGAAACTCAAACCCACCGCCGGATACGGTTGGGCCACAGAACTCATCACTCGATTCGAAACCCACACGTCGATCAAGCACCTGGCGTCGACAACGGCGTACGGAATACTTCGTGACCGAGACCAGGATGAAATCTCACTGAAACTCGCTGTCTCGGGGCCCGAATTCAACGGCGCTCTACCGGCTCGACGCCTCCTGATAGCCACCGGTGCCTACGATCTTCCCGTCGCGTTCCCTGGATGGACTTTGCCCGGCGTCATGACCGCCGGTGCTGTGCAGAGTCTCCTCAAGAGCCAGCAGGTTCTGGCCGGCGACGACCTTGTCCTTGCCGGTTCCCACCCGCTGCTCGTCATCGTGGCCGACCAACTTGTCGCCAAAGGCGCACGCGTCGCAGAACTTGCCTTTGCTCGCGGTATCCCCACCCCTCGCGAACTTGTGGCCGCGCGCCGCGCCGTACCTGGCCACGCCGATCTCCTCGCCGAATCAGCTCTGGCAGTCGCCAGGCTTGTCGCTCGTGGAGTAAAGATCAGTACTCGCACCATCGTCACGGGCGCCTTCGGTGATCGCTGCGTGGAATCAGTCGAACTCGCCAAGGTGGATCGAAACTGGAAAGTCTCGACGCAACGCCGTCGTCTGGCCACGTCGACGCTTGTCCTCGGATACGGATTCTCTCCTTCCACCGAGCTTGCCCGGCAGGCAAATTGCGACATGGTCTGGAATTCTCCCAAGGGTGGGTGGGTGGTGGCCCACGACAGTCGAATGGAAACCAGCGCACCCGGGATCTTTGTCGCCGGTGAACCGACCGGGGTTGGTGGGGCAGATCAGGCCAGAGCCGAAGGCGCTTTGGCGGGCCTTGCGATCGCCCGTGAATTGTCGGCACCGGATGCCCCCTCCGACAAGGCATTCGCGCAGGCACAGGACAATGTCGGTCGCGCAGAAAAATTCTCGTCGGTGGTGCAAACGATGTTCGAACCGAAACGTGACGCTATGACGACCCTCGCCACCCCCGAGACAACCATTTGCCGTTGCGAGCTCGTCACCCGCGCGGTCGTTCAGACGACACTGGACGACAATCCCTTCATTTCCACCGCGAGTGCCGTCAAGCTTCAATGCCGAAGCGGAATGGGGCCATGTCAGGGGCGCTACTGCGAAGGCACCGTCAGCGGCATCGTTTCAGCCGAGCGAGAGGTGCCGTTGCCCGAAACCGGATACTTCACAGCACATCTCCCCGTGAAGCCGGTGCCTGTTCAATCCTTGACCTGGCTCGACTCATGACAGTGCGAGTGCGCCTCGGCCAGTGATCCGGCCTAGGCGCGCTCGTGTTGTCGTCATCCGGTCGTCAGCCCCGCACCGCTGCCGCCAATTCCCGTACATGATCGGCGTCGCGACAGGTCACGAGGAGCATCGTGACGCCGGCCTCTTCCCAGCGCTTCACGCCGGCCCGAACTTCGTCGAGGTTGCCGATGATCATGGTCTCGGTGACCATTTCGTCGGGGACGACCGCCGCAGCTTCTTCCTTGCGACCAGACATGAAGAGCCGGCCGATCTCGTCGACCTCCTTCTCGTAACCCATGCGCTTGTAGACCTGGGCGTGAAAGTTCAACTCCGGTGCGCCCATTCCGCCCACGTAGAGGGCTGTCATGGGTTTGAGCTTGGCGATGGCTGCTGCGCGATCGTCCGTGACGATGACCTGGCAGGTGGCAGCTACCTCGAAGTCTTCACGGCTACGACGCGCTCCGGCGCGCGCGAATCCTTCGTCAAGCCACTTGTTGTACATCGGTGCGAGCCTCGGGGTGTAGTAGATGGCTAGCCAACCGTCGGCGATTTCGCCGGCGAGGGCAACATTCTTGGGTCCTTCGGCGCCGAGCCAAATGGGGATGTCGGCGCGCAATGGATGCGTAATCGCCTTGAGCGGCTTGCCAAGACCCGAACTTCCGGGCCCGTTGTACGGCAGCGGGTAGTGCGGTCCGGAGCTGGCGACGGGTTTTTCGCGAGCGAGGACCTGGCGGATGATGTCCACGTATTCACGGGTGCGCGCGAGCGGCTTTTCGAACGGTTGCCCGTACCACCCTTCGACAACCTGCGGCCCGGATACGCCGAGCCCCAGGATGGTCCGACCACCACTGAGATGATCGAGTGTGAGCGCGTGCATTGCGCAACTGGTGGGCGTGCGTGCAGAGATCTGGACGACGGACGTGCCCAACCGAAGGTTCTCTGTTCGCGATCCCCACCAGGCGAGTGGCGTGAAAGCGTCGGACCCCCAGGACTCCGCGGCGAAGACCGAATCGAAGCCCGCGTTCTCGGCTGCTTCGATCAGTTCCGGAGCGTTCGTGGGGGGCTGTGCGCCCCAGTATCCGAGTTGCAACCCAAGCTTCATCTTGCGCCTCCACGTCTCCGGTGATCAGAAGTGACCCTTGCCACAATCTCTAGAACCTGTTCTACTCGATCTTGTGACCATCGGAAAGAGCGGGGTGGCCGAAAAGCCACTGAGCGCACCACTGAATCTCCATTTCGACTACACCAGATCGACGGGGCCGACCATCGGCGCATTCGTAACTGCCTTGCGTGATCGCAAGGTGATCGGGGCGCGCGGGTCGAACGGTCGAGTTTTTGTGCCGCCACCCGAATTCGATCCGGATACCGCCGAACCACTCACAGACTTCGTCGGAGTGTCCGACGGCGGAACCGTCGTGAGTTGGTCGTGGATGCCGGAACCGATCGACGGGCAACCGCTCACGAAGCCGTTCGCGTGGGCCCTCATCAAGCTCGACGGCGCAGACACCGCCATGCTTCACGCGGTCGACGTCGACTCCCCCAGCGCAATCAGCACCGGTATGCGCGTGCGCGCTCGGTGGGCGTCGGAGCGAGTCGGTCAGATCACGGACATCGAGTGCTTCGAGCCTGGCGAAAGCGAAAATGGTATCGCCTCAGTCGATTCGAGCGCGGATCCAGTCACCATGATCACGACGCCTATCGACTTGAACTTCATGCACTCCGCGTCGGCTGAGGAGAGCTTCTACCTCCGCGGGCTCGCCGAGGGCAAACTCATCGGCGGACGTAGCGGCCCGGGCGACAAGGTCTACATTCCCCCGCGCGGCGCCAATCCCACCAATGGATTTCCGACGAAGGAACAGGTCGAACTGCCGGACAAGGGCACTGTCACGACGTTCTGCATCGTCAACGTTCCGTTTCTCGGCCAGCGGATCAAGCCTCCGTACGTCGCGGCTTACGTGCTGCTCGATGGCGCGGACATTCCGTTCCTGCATCTGATCTTGGAATGCGACGCGGCCGACGTGCGCATGGGGATGCGCGTCGAGGCCAAGTGGAAGCCACGCGAGGAGTGGGGTTACACGCTCGAAAACATCGAATACTTCAGGCCGACCGGTGAACCCGACGCCGAGTACTCCACCTTCCAACACCACCTGTGAGGGCTTCTGACATGACTTCTGCAGACATCGCAGTGGTGGGCTTTGCACAAGCCCCGCACGTACGCGAGACCCACGGCACCACCAACGGCGTCGAAATGCTGGTCCCCTGTTTCCAGCAACTGTACAAAGACCTGGGAATCACCAAATCCGATATCGGTTTCTGGTGCTCGGGATCTTCCGATTATCTTGCCGGACGATCGTTTTCCTTCATCTCGGCTATCGACTCCATCGGTGCCGTTCCGCCCATCAACGAGTCCCACGTCGAGATGGACGCGGCCTGGGCGTTCTACGAGGCCTGGATCAAGATCTTGACGGGTGAGGTCGATACCGCACTCGTGTACGGCTTCGGCAAGTCGTCCGCAGGACACCTGCGCAAAATCCTCACCATGCAACTCGATCCTTATCTTGTTGCGCCACTGTGGCCCGACTCGGTATCCATTGCCGGACTGCAGGCACGACTCGGTATCGACGCAGGCAAGTGGACGCACGAGGATATGGCCGAGGTAACCGCTCGTAGCCGTCGTCACGCGATGAGCAATCCCAACGCGCAGCTCGCCGGCGAGGTCGACATCGAGGCTTTGCTTGCCAGTCCCTTCCTCGCAGATCCGTTGCGCGCCCACGATTGTGCGCCCATCACCGACGGAGCAGCCGCTATCGTTCTGGCATCCGGCACCCGCGCTCGTGACCTGTGCGAGCGCCCGGCCTGGATTTCCGGCATCGAACACCGCATCGACTCTCCGAACCTCGGAGCACGTGATCTCACGACATCACCGTCGACGGCATCCGCCGCGAAGGCTGCTACGGGCGGCGATGTCAGCAACATCGACATCGCCGAACTCCACGCACCGTTCAGCCATCAGGAACTGATCCTCAAAGAGGCAATCGGTCTCACGGATGCAACGACGATCAACCCGTCCGGTGGCCCACTGAGCGGCAACCCGATGTTTGCGGGTGGTCTCGAACGTATCGGTTACGCAGCGCAGGCAATTTGGGGAGGCCAGGCGAATCGCGCACTGGCCCATGCAACCAGCGGCCCAGTGCTGCAACAGAACCTGGTAGCAGTATTGGAGGGACGGAACTGATGGCCGGAACGCCACAACTCGCGGCCGTGCTCGGCACCGGCCAGACTCATTACGTCGCAAAGCGTCACGACGTGTCGATGGCCGGCTTGGTCCGCGAAGCGATCGACGCCGCGATGCTCGACGCACATGTCGGCTGGGACGACATCGACGCCGTGGTGATCGGCAAGGCCCCCGACTTGTTCGAGGGATCGATGATGCCGGAACTCGCCATGTCGGATGCTCTCGGCGCCAACGGGAAACCGTTGCTTCGTGTCCACACTGCCGGGTCTGTCGGTGGTTCGACAGCGATCGTGGCATCGAGCCTCGTCAAATCCGGAGTTCACAAACGGGTTCTGACGGTTTCGTGGGAGAAGCAGTCGGAGTCGAATGCGATGTGGGCACTGTCCACGCCGATTCCCTTCAACATGCCGGTCGGCGCCGGGGCCGGCGGTTACTTTGCGCCGCACGTCCGTTCGTATATCCGTCGCTCGGGGGCACCCTCGCACATCGGTGCCATTGTTGCCGCAAAAGACCGTCTCAACGGCAGCATCAACCCGTACGCGCACCTCAAGCAGCCCGATATCACCGTCGAATCCGTTCAGGCGTCACAAATGCTGTGGGATCCCATTCGCTACGACGAGACGTGCCCGTCCTCTGACGGCGCGTGCGCGCTGGTGATCGGCAACGAAGAGGCCGCCGCCGAGGTCGAGGCTCGAGGCCGTACCGTCGCGTGGATTCATGCAACGGCGATGCGCACCGAGCCGACAACCTACGCGGGTCGCGACCAGGTCAACCCCCAGGCCGGACGCGATGCTGCGGCAGCGCTCTGGAAGGCCGCCGGAATCACGGATCCGCTCAGCGAGATCGACTGCGCCGAAATCTATGTGCCGTTCTCCTGGTTCGAACCGATGTGGCTCGAGAACCTCGGATTTGCCGAGGAAGGACAGGGCTGGAAGCTCACCGAAGCCGGCGAAACAGCTATCGGCGGCAAGCTCCCCGTCAATCCGTCGGGCGGGGTTCTCTCGTCCAACCCGATCGGCGCGTCCGGCATGATTCGGTTTGCCGAATCCGCGATGCAGGTAATGCGCAGGGCAGGCGACCACCAGGTAGCCGATGCACGCAAGGCCCTCGGTCACGCGTACGGCGGTGGCTCACAGTACTTCGCGATGTGGGTCGTCGGCTCCGAACGCCCCACCACGTAAACACGCCAACCGTCGATCAGGGAGAAGTCGAGAATGAAGTACACCGTCGGGGTTGCGATGAACCCCTTGGATCAGCTGCCCGGTATCGCCAAAACCGCTGAAGAGTGCGGCTTTACGTCCATTGCATTGCCGGATTCACTGTTCTTCATGGAAACCCAGACGGCGGACTACCCGTACACGCCGGACGGGTCTCGGATGTGGACTGCCGAAACCCCCTGGGTCGATCCGCTGATCGCCGCCGCCGCGATGGGCGCTGTCACCGAAAAAATCGAGTTCTACACGCAGGTACTGAAGCTGGGTAGCCGTAATCCGGTGCTCCTCGCCCGCCAAGTGGGGTCCGTCGCCGCTTTGACGAACAACCGTTTCGGCTTCGGCGTCGGAATCGGCTGGGCTCCGGAAGAATTCGAGTGGTGTGGGGCTCCCTACGAGCGTCGCGGTGCCCGGGTAGACGAGATGATCGACGTCATCAAGCTGATCCTCGGCGGCGGTATGGTCGAGTACCACGGCGAGTTCTTCGATTTCGATCGCCTACAGATGAGTCCGACTCCCACCAAACCGGTTCCGTTCTACGTCGGTGGCCACACCGAGGTTGCTCTCAGGCGCGCGGCGCGGGTGGGTGACGGCTGGACGTCGGCGATGATCAAGTTCGACGATCTGGTCGGCGTCATCGCCAGACTGCGCGAACTGCGCGCCGAGTACGGCAAGGAGAACGAACCGTACGAGATCCAGACCGTATGCGTCGACCGGTTCGGAAAAGACGGCTACGCCGAACTCGAGGACGCCGGTGTCACCGACATCATCACGGTTCCTTGGGTTTTCGACGGCATCGGCTTCGACGCGCCGCTCGAGGCAAAACAGGATTCCATGCGCAGGTTCGCCGAGAAATACATTCAGTGAGGGAAACGATGACCACCGAACATCCCGCCCGTGTAGCGGGCAATGCATCGCGGGCAGCGGCAAGCGGGAAGAACAAGGAAGCCTGGCTGGATCTCTTTGCCGAGGATGGCTGGGTCGAAGATCCTGTCGGCCCGTCGGGCTTCGATCCCGAAGGCAAAGGCCATCACGGCCGCGAAGCCATTTCCAAGTTCTACGACATGACGATCGCCACCACGGAGTCGCTCGAATTCCTCATCGACGATTCCCTGGTGTGCGGTAACGAGAACGTCAACATCGGGAAGATTCGGAGCACGGTGGGTGGCATGGTCGTCGATGCAGAAGGCGTGTTTGTCTACCGCGTCAACGACGAGGGCAAAATCCAGTCACTTCGCGCGTTCTGGGAAGTGGAGCGCGCCATGAAAACAGCTCGCAAAGCCTGACCGAACAAAACGATCAAGTGAGGGCTCCGGTCATATTGACCGGAGCCCTCACTGTTGCGTCGGATTCACGAAGATGGTTTCCTGGTTTTTATCGTCGCGTGTCGATGGCGGACTGCGCCAGGCATGGAGGCGTCGTACCCCAAGGGTTCTTCAATGACCATTTCGTTCAATCACACCATCATCGCCGCAAAAGACCGACACGAGTCTGCGTGGTTCTTCACTCACATGTTCGGTCTTCCGGATCCTGTGCCGGCCGGATACTTCCTCTCCGTCGAACTCGAGCACGGAGTGATGCTGGACTACGCGCAGGTCGACGAAGGCGCTGAGATTTCACCGCAGCACTACGCATTCCTGGTATCCGAGAACGACTTCGACGGAATCTACCAGCGGATACTCGATCTGAGACTCGATCATTGGGCGGATCCTCGAAAATCGAGCACCGGCTTCAACACCAATGACGGTGGGCGCGGTGTCTACTTCCTCGACCCGTCGGGGCACTTCCTGGAAGCCATCACAAAACCGTACGGGGGCTGAAACAACCCGCCCCCGGAACTACAAACGGTGGCGCCTGCGGGAGATGAGGGATCCCACAGACGCCACCGTAGTTCCAAGTAGCCAGCTAGTGGCTCCTCAGAACGTCAACTGTAGTTCTGTGCAGTCGAAAGCGCAGCGCCAACCTTCGATTCCGTACACATACCTACATACACATACTTACCTGCCGGTTACCCTCTCAGTATAGGGCTGGTTCAGTGTTTGACCGGACAGCCGCCGGTCTTGTAATCAACCTGAAACTCTTTGATGCCGTTGAGCCAGCCCGAGCGCAGACGACGAGGATCTCCGAGCCGGCTGATGTCGGGAAGATGATCGGCGATCGCGTTGAAGATCAAGTCGATTTCGAGGCGAGCCAGATTCGCGCCGACGCAGTAGTGCGCACCGGTGCCGCCGAATCCGAGGTGCGGATTGGGGTCGCGCATGATGTCGAACTTCGTGGGGTTCTCGAAGACGTCTTCATCGAAGTTGGCCGACGCGTACATCATCACGACGCGATCGCCCTTCTTGATCTGCTGCCCACCGAGCTCGGTGTCCTCGAGAGCGGTGCGCTGGAAGGACGTGACCGGCGTGGCCCAACGAACGATCTCGTCAGCAGCGGTCTTGGGACGCTCCTTCTTGTACAGCTCCCACTGGTCGGGATTGTCCAGGAACGCCACCATGCCATGTGTGATCGCATTGCGAGTGGTCTCGTTTCCCGCGACCGCAAGAAGGATCACGAAGAAGCCGAATTCCTCAGGGGAGAGCTCATTTCCGTCGATGTCAGCTTCGATGAGCTTGGTGACGATGTCATCGGCGGGACACTTCTTGCGCTGATCCGCCATCTGGTACGCGTACCCGAGAATCTCCATCGACGCGGCCTGCGGATCGATGTCGAACTCCGGGTCGTCGTACGACGTCATCTGGTTGGACCAGTCGAAGAGCTTCATACGGTCTTCCTGCGGCACACCGAGAAGCTCGGCAATCGCCTGCAACGGAAGTTCCGACGCCACCTGCGTGACGAAGTCTCCGGCACCACTTTCGGCAGCGGTCTTCACGATCTGCTCGGCACGCTCGGTCAGTTCGTCGCGCAGGCTGTTGATCGCTCGCGGCGTGAACCCGCGCGAAATCAGCTTGCGGAGTTTGGTGTGCTCGGGAGCATCCTTGTTGATCAGGATGAATCGCTGCATTTCGACGTTCTCACGCGGGATGTCGTCGGCAAAACGCGGGATCGCGGTGTTCTCGTGGGTCGAGAAGATGTCACTGCGCTGCGAGACGTCCTTGACCTCTTCATGCCGAGTGACCACCCAGTAGCCCTCGTCCTGGAACCCGCCGATCTCCGGCGGCTGCGGATTCCACCACACGGGAGCGGTCTTACGCAGCTGAGCAAATTCCTCGAAAGGCATCCGCTCTGCGTAGATGTCGGGGTCCGTGAAGTCGATCCCCTGGGGGATTGCGGGCTGTGCCACTGATGTCTCCTGCCATGAGCCTTTTCATCACCGAGGTGATGACCATCCGTAATGTGGAACACGTTCTACTTACATTGAAACACAAGCCTGCTTACTAGGAAAGGAAACAGTAGACACCTCTTGCTTCTTGCTAAGAACTTGTTCTACTTTTTCAATACAAGGAAAGGAACCCACCGTGGGCACACCAGTAATCGTCGAGGCCGTCCGCACACCGATCGGTAAGCGTGGAGGCTGGCTCGCCGGCCTGCACGCTGCCGAAATTCTCGGAGCTGCTCAGAAGGGTCTTCTCGATCGCTCGGGAATCGACCCGATGTTGATCGAGCAGGTGATCGGCGGCTGCGTCACCCAAGCCGGCGCACAGTCCAACAACATCACCCGCACCGCATGGCTGCACGCCGGACTGCCATGGCAGACCGGTGCCACCACCGTCGACTGCCAGTGTGGATCCGCTCAGCAGGCCAATCATCTGATCGCCGGCTTGATCTCCACCGGCGCGATCGACGCCGGAATCGCCTGCGGCATCGAAGCGATGAGCCAGGTCCCGCTTGGGGCCAATGTCGGAACTCTCGCCGGACCACGCCGTCCCGCCACCTGGGACATCGACATGCCCGACCAGTTCGGAGCCGCCGAGCGCATCGCACGTCGCCGCGGACTGACCCGTGAGGACCTCGAAGCTCTCGGCGTCCGCTCCCAGGCCCTCGCAAAGCAGGCCTGGGAAGAAGGCCGCTTCGACCGCGAGGTGCTCGAACTGTCCGCACCTCAGGTCGACAAGGAAGGCAACCTGACCGGCGAGACCAAGCTGGTCAATCGCGATCAGGGTCTGCGTGACACGACGGCCGAGTCCCTGGCTCGGTTGAAGCCGGTCATGGAGGGCGCAATCCACACTGCCGGAACGTCTTCGCAGATCTCCGACGGTGCCGCTGCCGTCCTGCTCATGGACGAGGACAAGGCCCGCGCTCTCGGCTTGAAGCCACGCGCCCGCATCGTCGCGCAGGCCCTCGTCGGATCCGAACCCGAGTTCCACCTCGACGGTCCGGTTCAGGCCACGACCCGCGTACTCGAGAAGAGCGGCATGAAGATCGGCGACCTCGATCTGTTCGAGGTCAACGAGGCCTTCGCTTCGGTTGCACTGTCCTGGGCGCAGGTTCACGGACCGGATTTCGACAACGTCAACGTCAACGGCGGCGCGCTTGCACTCGGCCATCCGGTCGGCAGCACGGGCTCACGACTGATCACGACGGCCCTGCACGAACTCGAGCGGCGCGACGGTTCGACTGCGTTGATCACGATGTGCGCGGGCGGCGCACTGGCAACCGGCACGATCATCGAGCGCATCTGACATGAGTACTCCCCCAGCTAAACCCAAGGGACTCGACGCTCCGGTGACAGTCACGATCATCAAGTGGATGTCGAAAGCCAACGTCGCGATGTATCGGGCGACCGACGGAATGCTGGGCAGCAAGTGGCGGGTCGGCAGCGCGTTTCCACGCGGGCTGCCGATCTGCCTGCTCACAACCACTGGCCGAAAGTCGGGCGAGGAACGGATCAGTCCGCTGCTTTTTCTCGAGGACGACGACAACGTGATTCTGGTGGCGTCACAAGGCGGTCTGCCGAAGAACCCGATGTGGTACCTCAACGTCAAGGCCGATCCTGTGGTGACCGTCCAGATCAAGTCGCGCGTGCAGTCGATGAAAGCTCGTGTCGCCACAGACGAGGAACGCGCCCGACTCTGGCCCAAACTGGTCGCGATGTACGCAGACTTCGACAATTACCAAGCCTGGACGGATCGGGTTATCCCGGTCGTCGTCTGTGAGCCGCTCGCAAACAAGTGAACAACTTGTTTACAACGAAGTGTTTACATTGCCAACGGATCGTGCAAACCTGAAAAGCATGACCGATGACCCATTTCGACCGATCGAGCCCGGCCGTGAGCGCGCACATCGCGAGTACGCCGGGCTCTTTCGCATCAACGAACGCCACGGATCAACAGAGGGCCAACGCGCCAGGCAATCCCTCCCCCACATGCTCGAACCGTACGGCGCGATCCGCGTCGTCGGCGGCCTCGCCGCGGGCAGCAGCACACGCGAACCCGGTGAACCGGACGTCGACGACGCCGACATCATGGCCGCCTTGAGTCTCATCCCCAAGGCTCGCGCCGAAATGGACCAGGACGAAGCGCTCTTCCTCGCGCTCGCACGCAAACGCGGAATGACGTGGCAGGACATCGCGTTCGGACTCGGGCTCGGCAGCACCCAGGCTGCACGTCAGCGCTACGAACGGCTCGTCCGCCGCACCACAGGCTGAACACGTGCCATAACGTGCAAGGTGGAGCAGTATTGACCAGTACGGTCCGCACGGCAATCGTTTGTAGCCTCGAACAACGTAGCCTCGAACAGCAAGGAGTCGCATTTATGACGACGCACATTCAAGATCAGATCCTGGACCGTCGCGAGCTCACCGCCGCACTTGTTCGCGCCTTGGAACGCCGACACGAGGTCCTGGACGCCGTTGTCGACAGCGCCGATCATCAGGCAGCAGTCGCGACGGTTGCAGAACTGCTCGGGACGTCGGAGTCCAACGCGGAAGCCGTGTTGGGCCTCAAGTTCAGCGCACTGACCAAGGCGGCACGCGACCGTATCCAGGGCGAACTCGAGAACCTCGACGCCACCTTGGAATGGACCGCCGTGGATCGCCCGGCAAGCAGCGGCGCGAACTTCAACCTGCGCCCGTTCACCGACAGCACCGACGATGCCGCACTGTTTGCGGAACGCTCCACGGAGCAGTTCGACGACGGCGGCGCTCCGTGGGCTTCGGATCGCGTCGAATCGGAGCGCGCTGCAGGCTTGGGGCGGATCGACGACGAAAGCGCGGCTTGGTTTGTCGCCGAGGACCTTTCGTCTGATACCCCGAAGAGCGTCGGCCTGGTTTTCGGTGAGCTCACCGATCAGGAAGTGAACGTCGCGATCTGGATCGCTCCGCAGGCACGGAAGAAGGGCTACGGCACCGCGTGCATCAAGCACGCTCGCCGCGAACTTGCAGCCGAGTTCCCCGGCACTGTTCTGGTGGTTCGGGCGAAGGCTTAGCGGTAAGCCCCTGTGCGCCTTTTTGGTAGTGGTCGCTACCAGAAAGGCGCACAGGGCCGAAGGCCCTACCGCGCATACATGATCACGCCAACCCCGACCAGGCAGATCAGCGCGCCGGCGATATCGAAACGGTCAGGGCGGAAACCGTCCATCACCACTGCCCACAGCAAGGATCCAGCGACAAATATGCCGCCGTACGCGGCCAGGATTCGACCGAAGTTCGCGTCGGGCTGCATCGTCGCGACCAGCCCGTACAGGCCGAGTGAGATCACGCCGAGGCCGACCCAGATCCAGCCTTTGTTCTCGCGAATTCCCTGCCACACCAGCCAGGCTCCACCGATTTCGAGTACGGCGGCAAGAACGAACAGCAGAAGCGAACGAGCAACGGTCATGCCCAGAACTGTAAGGCGCTTCTAGCGGTTCCAGTCACCCAGTCCGTCGGCGCCGCTGAGGATTCCACCGGCAGTGTTCTGCACGATCACGGGGTCGCCCTTGCCTGCGTTCTCGAAGAACCACTTGGCGTTCTCGGTACTGACATTGAGGCAGCCATGGCTCACGTTGGTGAATCCCTGTTGCGCAACGGACCACGGTGCCGCGTGGACGAAGATTCCACTGTAGGAAATTCGTGACGCGTATTCGACGTAGGTCCGGTAGCCCTCGGGTGAATCGATCGGAACGCCGTAGGTGGACGAATCCATGTACATGTCACGCAGTTGCTCGCCGACGATGTACGTGCCGTTGGGGGTTTCGTGGCCCGGCTTGCCGAACGACGTCGGCATGGTGCGCACCACTTCACCGTTGCGAGTGACGGTGATCTGCTTCGTGTTGTCGTCCGCAACCGTGACGAGTGCATCGCCGATGCTGAACGTGGAATGCGAATCACCGGCGTCGACGGTCACCGCGATGTTCGCGGGCCAGAACTGCGTCGGCTTCCACCGCACCTGGCTGTTGTTGATCCAGTAGAAGTTTCCCTCGACCGGCGGATTGGTGGTGACGCGAATTGCGCGTTCCGCGGTGGCGCGGTCGTCGATCGATTCGTTGAAACGAATGATGATCGGCTGAGCGATTCCGACACGCTCACCGTTGGACGGGTTGACCGACGGTGCCGAGAAGTTGGGAACCGGGGCGGGAATCTGATCCGCCGTGCCCATGAAACCCGGGAGCGCCGGATCAAGGCCGGCAACACCGGCGACGACGGGTACTGGAATCTCCGGACCACCGGGAAAGAGCGGGAAAGCCGCTGCCGGTCCGGCAAATGTGAGGCCTGCAGCCACTACTCCGACAACCGCTACAGCTATCCGGGATGTCCGACGCACTCGCTTGCTGACCATCTCACTACTTTCCTTCGACAACGTGCATTTGCTGGTCATGCGAGGCTGGCGTCGATACCCGCCTGGCATCGACGCCAACGCGCCATTCGGAGCAAACCGCACAATTCCCTTGTAATTAACACATAAAACGAGAAATCCAGCAATACGAAGGTTCGCTGAACCGTAGCTGTCAACGGTCGGGGAGCACGGTGTTCCAGGTTTGGCGGCATCCACTTCGGTGAATCCGCTTTTCAGCTTCCGTACCCGACGGGATCGCCTTTTCCGTTCTGCGACGGAGGTGCACGTGAACTGGAGCACCGCAGTTCCGGACAGTGCGCTGTGGCTGGCGAAGGCTTATACGATCACCGCCGCCGCCCTCGCGATCACGGCAATTCTGCTGGCCCGCTTCACTGCCTGGGGCAGCCAGTTTCGACGGATGGCCTGGCCGTACTTCAACCCCAGGCGCAGCCCCGTTCCAATACTGATTCTTGCAGTACTGCTGCTGCTCACGGTGTGGGCTGTGCGCGTGACGGTGTTGTTCTCCTACTGGTACAAGGATTTCTACGACACGATTCAGAACCTCGACGAAGCCGGGTTCTGGCACTATCTCAGAGTGTTCGCCGTCCTGGCGGTCATCCACGTCGTGAGTTCGCTCCTCACGTACTTCGTCGGCCAGGCCCTCGACATCAAGTGGCGCATCTGGCTCAACAACACCCTGACCGACGATTGGCTCGACGGTCTTGCGTACTACCGCGGCGAGTTCCTGCATAACCCGATCGACAATCCAGATCAGCGCATCCAGACCGATATCACCTCGTTCGTGACCTATTCCCGCACGTTGTCGATGGGTGCGGTCACCGCGATGGTGTCGATAGTGAGCTTTACCGCGATCCTGTGGAATCTCTCCGGACCGCTGACCATTTTCGGTACCGAGATTCCGCGCGCGATGATCTTCCTGGTCTACATCTACGTATTGGTGACCACCGCGCTGGCATTCTGGATCGGCCGACCGCTGATCATGTTGAACTTCCTGAACGAGAAGCTCGGCGCGACCTTTCGCTATGCCTTGGTGCGATTGCGGGAGTACGGCGAAAGTATCGCGTTCTATCGCGGCGAGGACGTCGAACGTCGCACGCTCGCAACACGCTTCGCTGCGGTGATCCGCAACATGTGGGCAATTGTCTTCCGGACGCTGAAGTTCAGCGGCTTCAATCTGGCGGTGAACCAGACCGCCGTCATCTTCCCGTTCTTGGTGCAAGGCTCTCGGTTGTTCAAGGGGCAGGTCACTTTCGGCGACGTCATGCAAACCGCGCAGGCGTTCGGCCAAGTCCACGAATCTTTGTCGTTCTTCCGTGAGTCGTACGCCGATTTCGCGAGCTTTCGCGCCACCCTCATACGCTTGACCGGCCTCGCCGACGCCGACAAGCGAGCCCGGGCACTACCGACGCTCGACGTTTCCGACGCCGGAGATCAGCTTGTCATCCGAAAACTCCACGTACGCAAGCCTTCCGGAGAGACTTTGATCGCCGAGCTGGATCTGACACTCGATCACGGCGACGCCCTGCTCGTCAAAGGTGCGTCGGGAAGCGGTAAGACCACCTTGCTGCGAAGCATCGCACAACTGTGGCCTTACGCGGACGGTTCGGTTACCCGGCCGGTGGGCAGGTCGCTTTTCCTTTCCCAGCGCCCGTACCTGCCGCTGGGGTCGTTGCGCACGGGACTGGCGTATCCGGATCGTTCGATCGCCAAGGACAGCAGGCTCCGAGCGGTACTTGACCAGGTGCATCTTCCGCATTTGACCGACCGTCTCGACGAAGTAGCCGATTGGACCCGAATCCTCTCTCCGGGCGAACAACAGCGACTGGCGTTCGCCCGGGTAGTTCTGGCCAAGCCTCGCACCGTGTTCCTCGACGAAGCGACATCCGCGATCGACGAAGGCCTCGAGCACACGCTCTACCGCATGCTGCGCAGCGAACTGCCCGACAGCATTATGGTCAGCGTGGGACACCGCAGCACGCTCAACGTCTTTCACAATCGGCAACTCGAACTGCAGGGTTCGGGACAGTGGTCTCTCACCGAGCACGTAGGTTGAACGATCTCCGCTAGCTTTCCTCGCGAGCGGCCGCAAGCATCGATTCGATCGAAATGAGCTTGGTTCGCGGACGACCGACAGCCGCCCCGGATGCGCGCTCGGCCTTGTCGATCCGCTGCCAACCTTGGTAGTCCACCTGATCCGGTGACCTGTCGGCCAGAAGTACCGTCAACTTCTCCGCTTCCGCACTTGGCGTTGCAAGGCGCCCAGCTGCGAAGTCGTCAAAAATCATGGACACGGTTTCAGCCGAGCAGTACTTGTTCGTGCCGATCACACCGGTCGGGCCACGCTTGATCCACCCCGCAGCGTAGACGCCGGGCATGGGCATCCCCGATTCCGGATCGATCACGCGGCCGTTCTCGTTGGGGATCACGCCTCGAGCATCGTCGAACGGTAGGTCCGCGACGGGCGTTCCTCGGTAACCGACCGAACGCAATACCAGTCCGGTGTCGAGGGTCTCGGTTTCCTCGGTGGGCCGTGCGGACAGTTGACCGGTGGGTGTTGCGACCAGTTGGTTCTTCACGATGCGAACCTGCTCGACACTGCCGTCGCCGAGGATCTCGACCGGGGAGGTGAGGAATCGCAGAACTATGCGCTTACGTGTGGGATCGGCTGTGCGCGAGGCAAATTCCTGGGCCTGCTTCACCTTGAGTAACACCGACGGCTCTGCGGCGTCGCTCTCGACAAAAGCCCGACTCGAATCGTCGAGTTCTGCCTCCACCGGATCCACAATGACGTCCACATCCGCCATCTGGCCCAGCGCCAGCAATTCGGGGTTGGTGTACGCGGCCTGCGCCGGACCTCGACGACCGAGAATCACCACTTCACGAATATTGCTGTTGCGCAACGCTTCGAGGGCATGATCCGCAAGATCCGTCTTGGCCAGAACCTCCGGGTCGGTGACGAGGATGCGGGCGACGTCGAGTGCAACGTTGCCGTTGCCGACGATGACGGCCCGCTCCCCGGACAGATCGAAACTGCGATCGGCGTAACTCGGATGACCGTTGTACCAGGCCACGAATTCGGTTGCAGCATGGCTTCCCGGAAGATCTTCGCCCGGGATATCGAGCTTGCGATCACCTGCCGCACCTACCGCGTAGATCACCGCATGATGATGCTCGAGCAGTTCGGTATGCGAAATATGATTGCCCACCTCGACATTGAAGTGGCAGTGCACCGTCTTCTTCGACACGACAGCGCGGAACTGGTCGGTGACGCCCTTGGTACCCGGATGATCGGGAGCCACGCCTGCTCGGACCAACCCGTACGGCGTCGGTAGGCGATCGAAAATGTCGACCTCGACCCGCGGCTTGCCGGCCAGTTCCATCGCCGCGTAACACGCCGCCGGCCCTGAACCGACGATGGCGACCCGCAGCGTCCCCAACTCGGGAGCGATCTTGGCCATGGTGATCGGCTCCGGCCAGTCCGGCCCCATCGGATGCTTCTCGAAGTACGACGCGTTCATCTCGAGGTACGGCGCGTCGGCTTCAGCAAGTTCGTTGTCGGAGTAGATGGCATCGACCGGGCACTCATCCACACACGCACCGCAGTCGATGCAGGTGTCCGGGTCGATGTAGAGCATTTCGGTGGTGGCGAACTGGGCTTCGTCAGGCGTCGGATGAATGCAGTTGACCGGGCACACGTCCACACATGAGGCGTCGTTACAGCACGGCTGCGTGATCACATACGCCATAGCTCTCCCCTATCCCTGAAACACATAAGCACATCCACTTTCCAGACTATAACGTGTTCCAATTTGGCGCGAGAACGGTTTTCAGATCACGCCATTGCGTTTCAACAGGGCAACTGCCGAAACTGTGGCATGACCACGCCATTCAAGCACGGCAGCGGGTGAATAGCTGTCGAAATCGACCATCCATCCGCCATCGTCGCACTGCCTCGCCGCCAATGCGGACAGTTCCTCATCGATCACTCCCGCACTGAACAGCGTGCGGGTCGGACCTGAAGGATACGGCGAGAAATCGAGCGGACGCATGTACTCGTCGACAGCTCCCCCGTCCACGTGCACCAATCCGTCCGGAGGAATGAGCGCACCGAGTTTTGCCACCAACCGGACCTCGTTCGCCGCATCGAGGAACTGCAACGCAAATGCCAATTCGAGAGCACTCAACGTCTCGGCACGCTCGATCGCACCCAGGCAGAACCGAACCGCCGAATCGAGCCAGGGATGTTTGGCCACTGCGGAATCGAATTCGGCTACCCGCAACGCCGTGGCGCACACGATGGCCGTGATCTGCAACGACGATTCCGACGGATCCGCGTCGACCCAGAACGGTGCGCACCCAGCCGGTTCGGAAATCGGAAGAGCAAAGGGCAGACCACCGTCGACGGTCGATACCGTCTGCAGCCAGTCACACAATTCCAGGGCCCGCGGGGTCACCGCGGCGACATCGGCAAAAACCTCGAACGCATGCAGTGCTCCACCGGGTTGGCTACCTGGCGAACGCAGGTCCGGCTCGAGACCCCAGCCGTATCCGCCGTCGGGATTTCGGTAGCCGTCGACCGCCGCCAATGCAGCATCTCGATCACCTTGCCCCAGAACTAAATTCAACCGGTGACGGTCGAGTATCCGGCCGTTGCCGGCCAGAAATCGTGTTGCTGCCGCAAGATCTACGACCATTTTCACCTCACTCGTTATCCCCGACGCGCGAGCTCCTGTGCTTCGGCTCCCAGCCTGGCGAGACGAAGGTCGCCAAGTGCTGTTACGGCACTACCCAATCGGTTGGTCGTGAAACCCAACGACAAGCCGCTGTCGAGATCGGCATATGCGCCCGACCCACCGACGCCGTAGTGTCCGATGGCGTTTCGCGGTTGACGCCGTGCCGCGATGATCGGCGGATGGTAACCCAGCGCCCAATTGGGCCGAACCGCGAGTACGTAGTCACGTTCTCGCGTTTGAATGGTCGCCATCTGATCGATGGTCGACTCTTTCAGGAACCGCTTTCCGTCGAGCATGCCGCCGTTGGCGATTGCCGCATACATCCTCGCCAGCGCCCGCGCGCTGAAGACTCCGTTCCAACCGGGCATCACTGTGTCATGCACCGCCGGATTACGAACCATCACGTCGAATCCGTCGGGCATCGCAGCCTCGGCCAGACCGCGAGTGGGGCCGACATGAGAGAGAACCGTAGACGCAAACGCCCAGTTGAGACCCGCTGGATTGATGTGCGGAAACAGCTTCGCGATACGCGTCCGCTCGGAGATGGGTACGCGGAACCAGAATTCGTCGACACCGAGCGGCTTCGCGATCTCCGCCTCGACGACGTCCGTGAAGGGCAGTCCCGTCACCCGCGCAACCAATTCGGCTACCAACCATCCGTATGTCACCGCGTGATATCCGGGGCCCTTCAGCCGGCGCGGATCCGGCTTGCTCGCAGCCAGTGCGGCAACAACTGCGTCGTAGTCCATGAGATCGAGCGGATTGCGCATCAATCCACGCACCTTGTGCAGGCCGGCGCGATGCGTCATCAAGTCACGAACGGTGATCTTGTCTTTGCCAGCGGCACCGAACTCGGGCCAGTACTGCGCGACCGGCGCGTCGTAATCGATCAATCCACGCTCAGCCAAACGATGTACGACGGTACTGGCCACACCTTTGCCCGTGGAGAACGAAAGTGAGATGGTGTCGTGGTCCCAGCGGCGGTCACGGTCGGCATATCCGGCCCAGATGTCGAGGACCTTCTCGCCGCCCTGGTAGGCAACCAAAGCGCCGCCGCCTTGCTGCGGTTGCCGGTACATCGCAAAGAACCGGTCTGCCAGTGGCAGGAATCGACGATCGACGTACAGTTCGGTCCGCGCCGGCACCTCTGTGCGTGCGATTGAACCGCGTCGTGCGTTTGCAGTCATCGCGTCCTCCGATCCCCGTTTGATCACGGCAGCTGCCCTGATCGACCCACCACAGCTTTACATCTTTGTGACCGGTGTCACGAAGTGAACTGTAGTGCGGGGCACCGTCACGGCAGCGTCCAGGTCGAAATTCCATCGCTGAAACATCCCTGAGCAGTCGCGATATTGAAAACCAGCGCAGGACCCCCGGCGCAGATTGCGCCAACGTCGGCATCACCGACAGCAGCGCGACCGCCTGGGCCTGCCAGGACGACCGCAAACGGCGATGCGGTGCGCCCGAGAGCTAACGAATCCCGCCCGAAGGCAACGGCAGCAAGCATTCCACCGCGAGTTTCCGCGGCCGCGACGCCACCGAACATCGCAAGCCCAGCAGACGTGCCGCCGTCGCGCGAGTCTGCGGCCCCTACTCCGTCACCTTCGACATGCGAGATGGCGGAACTGTCCGCATCGGCAACCGCCCGGCACGCCGACGAGCCGTCCACCAGAGTCTGATCGAGCCCTCTCGCAGAGCAGTCCAATGTTGCGGCCGACGCCTGCGAAGTAGCGCCGACAATGCTCAGAGCTGCGATTATCCCGCCGCCCACTATCAATCCTGTAACCCGTGCGCCCCGGTGATCCATTTCAACCTCACAATGCACTCGCGAGTCTCGGATTTGTCCGATTCAGACGCTACTCGGTTTCTGTCTGCTTCCGATCTCGATCGCGACTCGGTTGTACCCGTTTCGGTTCACCCGGCATTTTGGGGTAGTTGGGCGGATATGGGAGGTCTCCCAATCCTGCTGCGATGTCCTTCTCGAACATTTCCAGGAGAACATCGAGTTCAAAGGCCTTCTCGTGCATCGCTGCCATCGGATCACCGCGGTCGGCGAGCAGATTCGGGACCGTCGCGATAGTGCAGTCGTCGGGGTGTACGTCGCGCAGTTCGTCCCACGTCACCGGCGTAGACACGGTTGCAATCGGAGTTTTGCGCGCAGAATAGGCTGCGGCAATCGTTCTGTCCCTGGCATTTTGGTTGAAGTCGATGAAGATCCGCTCACCACGTTCTTCCTTCCACCAGGCCGTTGTCGCCCGATCGCCGCTGCGTCGTTCGACTTCACGAGCCAGTGCAATTCCCGCGTGTCGAACCTCGATGAAATCCCAACGCGGCGCGAGCGGAATGTAGACGTGCAGGCCCCGTCCACCGGACGTCTTGGGGAACCCTTCCAGGCCCAGTTCCGAGAGAAGTGGACGCAGTACCTCGTCGGCGATCGCGACGGCCTCCGCAAAACCGGTTCCGGGCTGCGGATCAAGATCGATCCGCAATTCGTCGGGATGATCGGTGTCCGGGCAGCGCACTGCCCACGGATGAAACGTGATGGTTCCGAGGTTTGCCGCCCACACGATGTTGGCAGCGTTCTGCACTCGGAGGACGTCGGCCTTGCGCCCGGACGGAAACGTCACCTCACAGGATTCGACATGTTCAGGTCGTTTCGCCGGCAATCGTTTCTGGTAGACCTCTTCGCCCTCGATACCGTCGGGAAAGCGTTGCAGGTGTGTCGGTCGATCCTTCAGGGCGGCCACCGCGGCGCCCTGCAACGCCACTGTGCGGTAGTACTCCACAAGATGACGCTTGGTCCCGCCGTCGGTGCCCAATTGCGGATAGTAGATCTTGTCGGGGCTGGAGAGACGGACCGCGATTCCGTCGACATCCAGTTCCACTGCCGGACTGGCCATCACACACCACCTGCAAGGACATCCGCGAAGTCGTACCGCACCGGAACCTCCAACTGATCGAACGTGCACTCGTCGGGAACCCGATCCGGACGCCACCGCAGAAAGCGCGCTGCGTGCCGGAAGCGTTCCCCTTCCATTTGGTCGTATGCCACTTCCAATACCCGCTCCGGGCGGAGCGGGACCCACGAGCGATCGGCGGCCGACTTCCATCGACTTGCCTCGCCTTCCGCCACCACGTCGTCGCCGACGCGTAGCGGTTCGAGTTCTTCCAGCAACTCGATTCGCCGCGCCGCGGTGAATGCCGAAGCGCCACCGACCATCTTCAAATCGGAGCCGTCGAACAAACCCAGCAGCATCGAACCGATACCCGGTTGACTCTTGTGCGGACGGTATCCGAGCAGTACGACATCTGCGGTTCTGGCGTGCTTGACCTTGATCATCTCGCGCTTGTTTTGCAGGTAGGGGCCGACCAGCTTCTTGGCGATCACACCGTCAAGACCAGCGCCTTCGAACATCTCGAACCACCGCATCGCCTCACCGCTGTCGAAAGTTGCAGCCGTGACATGACAGCTCGGACCGCCGCCGATCGTGTCGACCAGCAATGCTCGCCTCACGCTGAAATCTTCGGCCGCGACATCCCGATCTCCCAGCGCCAACAGGTCGAATCCAACAAATTGTGCTGGTGTCTGTTCGGCGAGCAGCGCCACTCGACTGGCTGCGGGGTGGATGCGCTCGGACAGCGCTTCCCAACTCAGCCGCGTCACGCCGTTCACTTCCCGGGGCACGACAAGCTCGCCGTCCACCACACATTTGTCCGGCAGTTCCGACTTCACCGCTTCGACGATTTCGGGGAAGTACCGAGCCAGGTCTTTTCCTCCTCGTGAACCGAGGACTACCTCGTCCCCGTCGCGGAAGATTATCGACCGAAAGCCATCCCATTTCGGTTCGTACGACCACGTCGGCTGGTCGGATTCGGGTTGTACCGGCACTGTCGTAGCGGCCTTCGCCAACATCGGGGCGAGCGGCGGCATCTGAGGGAGGTCCACCCACTCATACTGACAGCCCGATTCGCTATTCGACTAGCAGTGAAGTGGAATAGAGCCCGAATAATCCAAGATCAGCAAGGGAGACTTGAATGTCCGGAATCGTCGGACGGCTGTGCACAGCAGTGATCGCAACGTCTGCAATCGCCATTTTCGCCACCGGGTGCGGATCTGACGTCGAGCCTAAAGCCATCGCGGAATCATCATCCACCGTGGCAGATTCGACCACCACGTCAGCGAGCACCACCACCTCGAAGATCGACGGCCAAGAGGGCACCGACGCGGGCGGCGACGTTGATATCGACGTGAACATCGGCGACTGCGTCAAGATCGGCGGCACCACGAACGACGCCGAAATCGACCACGCCGTGTGCGGCAGCGACGAATCCAACTACAAGGTTGTCGCCAAAGCCCCCACGTCGGATGAGTGCGCGTCCGACATCGATCAGACCTACTACGAGACTCTGCTCGGCCAGGAACAGGGCGCGGTCTGTCTCGACATCGACTGGGTCGTCGGCGGATGCATGGATCTCGGACCGGGTGGCCTCGACGACGAGCCGGCCCGTATCGACTGCGCCGATTCGGGAAGCGACGTAGTCCAGGTAATCGAAATCCTCCAGGGCTCGACGTCCATCGAAGATTGTGGTTCCGAAGCAGATTCGGGATTCGAGCACGCCGAACGCAAGTTCACCGTTTGCACGGCAACGCTCTAACCTGTTGTGCGCCTTTATCAACCGCCCGCGGTTGATAAAGGCGCACGGTCAGAGCCAGCCTCGCCGCTTGAAAATCGTGTAGAGACTTCCACACGTCAGCACCATCATCGAGAGCGCAAACGGATAGCCCAACTGCCAGTGAAGTTCCGGGATGTCGTCGAAGTTCATGCCGTACACAGTTCCGATCAGTGTCGGGGCAAAGAGAATTGCCGCCCAGGCCGACACTTTCTTGATCTCCTCGTTCTGCGCGTAACTCGCCTGCGTGAGATTTCGCATTTCCTCGTTCTGATTCTGCGATACCAGGGTTGCATTGACGGTCAGGATGTTTCCCAACAGTTGACGGAACCCGTCGGCCTGCTCGACCACTGTTGTCGCGTGGTCGGTGACATCGCGAAGATAGCGCTGCAGTTCTTCGTCCGTGTGGTATTTGTCGAATCCTGCCGACAGCCCACGCAGCATGCCGAGCAACGGCCGTGTGGCTCTCTGGAATTCGATCACTTCACGGGTCAATTCGTAGATACGACGCGACACTCCGGGATCGCCGCTGAATACCTCGGTCTCGATCTCGTCGATGTCGTTCTGCAGGCCGGCGACAACCGGCGCATAGCCGTCGACGACGGCGTCGAGGATTGCGTAGAGAACAGCTTCGGTCCCCAGACGGAGGAGATCGGGATCGTTCTCCATTCTGGTTCGCACGGCCGTGAGATCCGGTGATTCACTGTGGCGGACAGTAAGAACGAAGTTGGGACCACAGAACACATGCAGTTCACCGAATTCGACGCGTTCGGTCTCGTCGCGATAGCGCGCAGCGCGCAACACGACAAAGAGTGTCTCACCGTATCGCTCGAGCTTGGGACGTTGATGTGCGGCAATCGCGTCTTCGACAGCCAACTCGTGAAGATCGAAATGCTGTGCTGCAGCGTACAATTGAGTGTCGTCGGGACGGTACAGCCCGATCCATGCCATCGACTGCGAATCCGGCAGGCACGACAACGCTTCGGCGAGGGTGGACGGCGACGCGATCCGAGCTCCGTCGCGGTACACACCACTATTCACGACCGTGGCTTCCACAGGCGCAATCGCATCGGTCGTTGCGGCCTTCACAACGGTGCGGGCGACGGGCGTGTGACCGGTTCGACTATCACCGAAACCTGCCGAGCGACGCGGGAAGGACGACCGGCGGGACTTGAATTCAGACATGCTGCAACAGCTTTCAAGGAAGAGTGAACGGCCAAGGCGCGCTTCACAGCGAAGCAGAGGCCGATGAACACACGATGAAGCTGCAGCAAAATACCCGGCACCCCGGGCGATCTACAGCTTCAGTTGGTACTCGGAGGTTGGCCACGCATTACAAGCCACACCTCCTCTTCCCTGAATTACTGCTCGTTCGCCATGCGCTCGGACGGCGCACGACGCCCACACACTACCCCTCTTCCGAGAACGGGACAAACCAGGGATTCTCGCCGACTAGAGAGTGATCGCGTCCAGCCTGAGTTTGATGAAATCGGCCGACACGACGGGTTCCAGGCCGGACACTCGCCCGATCGGCAACTCCAACGGGGTGACTACCGCATCGTGATTGAGTTCGTAGAAGTAGATGAGCGAGACCAGATCTTCCTCCGGAGCGTCCGCTTGGGGAGGAAGTACGCGGTGCCGGCCCGACGGCCAGCGTTTCCCACTCCAGTATTCGAGGAGGTCTCCGATGTTGACCGTCAACGCTTCCGCGTCGTACGGGGCGTCTTCCCATCCGCCTTCGTCCGTGTACACCTGCAGTCCACCGGATCCGAGCTCACGATCGAGAACTGTCACCGTTCCGAAGTCTGTGTGCGGACCGATGCGGAACTGTCCCGGCTCAGGCTCACCCACGACGCTCATCGGTGGGTAATGGTTGATGTTGCACGTCCACGTGGGGAGGTCGGCAAGCCCGTCGAACGGGTTGTTCGCCAAACCTAGTGCAGCTGCGAACATCTCCAGCAAATCGTCCGACAGTCGACGCATCTGCGCGGTGTAGACGGTCAAGAGCTCGTGTAGCTCGGCAACCTCGCTCGGCCAGACGTTGGAGAGAAACCAGACGTCGTCGACCAGCGGATCGCCCGTCCGAGTTTCGGCTCCGATCGCAAAGGTTTCCTTGAGATCCGGCGGAGTTTCGGTTCCCTCCGAGTAACCGTTTGCCTCCATTCCCGGGCCGATCCATCCGCGTTCACCGACTATTGCGGCGTACTTGGCTTTTGTCGACTCGGGTAGCGCAAAGAACTTCCGGGCCGCGGCTCGCACGTCTGCGGCAAGTTCGCGGGTGATCCCATGCCCGCGCACGAGAAGGAAGCCCGCACGTTGCAGCCCTTCGTCCACCTCACGCGCGACAGCTTCAGCGCCCGGACCGCCCGCCCGCCAGAGGGAAATATCCACGGTCGATACAGCCTTCATTCCGCTACTCCGATGTCTTCGTTCCACAGTGCCGGGTTTGTTTCGATGAACTCGGTCATCAAATCGATGCAGTGCTGATCTCGCAGAACGGTGACAGACACCCCGTTTTCGCGGAGCCACTCGTGCCCACCGGTAAATGTCACGCTTTCACCGACGATCACGGATCCGATGTTGAACTGACGCACGAGCCCGCTGCAGTACCAGCACGGCGAGAGCGTGGTGACCATGATGGTCTGCCGGTAGTCACGTTGCCTTCCGGCCGCACGAAAGGCGTCGGTTTCACCGTGCACCGACGGATCGTCGTGCTGGACTCGACGGTTTCGTCCACTACCGAGAAGGGTGCCGTCGGACGCGAAGAGTGCCGCACCGATGGGAATTCCGCCCTCACTGCGGCCGAGTTCGGCCTCGGATATCGCTGCCTGCAACATTGTCTGGGGGTCGAGAGCGCGGGAAGCGCTCGTCACAGTCGTCGACATCCCTCTACTTTCTGCTGTTCGGACTACATCCACAACTGACACATTGTTGTAACGAGCCGCCCTTATGGTGGACATACTGTCGCCCAGAGTGAGGAACGCCGAACCGATGTCTCTGACCGTGCGCGAGCTACTCGACAACCAGTTCCGTGGGGCCGATCCACAGGTTCTGGCCGGTGGCAGTCAGTTGGGCCGTGTGGTCCGCTGGGTCCATTCGAGCGAGATCTACGAGATCAGCCCGTTGCTGTCCGGGGACGAGTTGTTGCTCACCACCGGCTTGGGTCTGTCCGGGGTCGATCCGGGGACCAGGCGGCACTATCTGCGAGAGGTCGGGAACCGAAACGTCGCCGGAGTTGCCGTAGAACTCGGCCGAACCTTCGACGCGATTCCGTCGGACATGATCGAGGAAGCTGCGATCATGGGAATGCCGCTGATCGCACTCCGGACTGTTGTCCCTTTCATCGAACTGTGTCAGAACGCAAATACCGAAATCATTTCGCGTGAAGTCGCTGTGCTGCGCCTGGGAAATGATCTCGCTCGCGTGCTCGAACTCGAGTTGATGGCGGGCAGTGGTGTGGCCACTCTGCTCGAGCGCATCAGTGACGTAACGGGGTGCCCTTTGATCGTGACAAGCGGCAGTGGCGCCCTCGTCGCAGCACATGGCGTCGACGACGATCGGTCCGCCTGGCGTGCCGCTGACGCCGGAACTGCCACTGCCGCTATCCATTCCAGAGACGGAGCCTGGGGGACTCTGACGGCCGGGCCTGGTTCGACACTGAATCCGGCAACGTTGCACGGGCTGTTGCAACGCTCAGCCGGTTCATTGGGGTTGGCACTGACCTATTCGGGAAACCTGACCGGTCGTCCCCAGCGGGCGGCCGCTACTCTCGTGTCGGATCTGCTGGAGCGCACCGACGTACGGCAGATCGACCTTCGCGTCAGATCCGCGGCCGCTGGGTTCCATCCCACTCCCGGCCACCGCGTCGTTGCGATCGCGATCGACTCCCCTGGTTCGCGAATCGCCACTCGCCTCCTCGATTCCGCGGCCAAACTCCTCGGCCAACCGAACTTGGGAGCCGAAGTACATGCCAGCACGTTCGGTCTTGTTGCAGTGCCGGCCAAGACGATCGATGCTGTCGGAGCCGTGAGTGCGGCATTCGGAACATCCCTGTCGTCCAACATCACCGACGGAGTCACGGTGGTGATCGGAGACCCGTGTGCGTTCACTCCGTCCGAGGTCAGTGCGGCACTTCATGCTGCCCGATCAGGGCTTCGCCTTGCGACGTCGGCTCGTCGGACCTGGCTCGCCGGGCGCGTGGTGACAACCACTCGTGAACTGGCCCCGGAACTCGCGGTGGACCAGTTGCCGGTGGACGTTCGGGAGCGGATGGTTGCCGTCGTCGCTCCCCTGATTTCCTGGGACGACACCCATTCGAGTGATCTCACCAGAACACTCGAGGTTCATCTCCGTCATGGTTGCAGCGCAACACGTTCGGCGGCTGCGCTGCACCTGGGCCGGCAATCGCTCTATCAGCGACTCGACCGTATCCGGGCGCTACTCGGATACGACCCGTCGACGCCGTCGATGTACGCGACTCTGCTTCTAGCGCTGTGCGCTCACCGGCTTGTCGCGCGAGATCTTCGAACCGTTGACGAGGAGGTAAAGCCCGCCCGCGATGACAAATCCCACGAAGAACGTAATGTCGCCCAGCTCGGGGACTGACCGTACGACGTACCCGACAAACTTCTCTTGGTTGGAGAACAGCAGAACCGAGGTGAGGAGTGCGATCACGAAAGCTGAGAATCCACCCCAGTTGGTGTGTTCCGGGTCGTAGAGGAGATTGTCGATGCGCTGCCCGCGGCGCAGGTATTGGTCGGCGAACATGATGCCGAGCCACGGACCGATCCAGTAGGCGACGACAAGGAGGAAAGCTTCGTAGCTTGCTGCTGCGTCGGCGAGTGCCCACCACGCAACCAGGAATCCGACAACTCCGAAAACCATCGCGACCATGGCTCGCTGCGTTTTCACCGGGAGTTTCAATCCGATGGTCACAAAGGCCATCGAGCCGGAGTAGACATTGAGCGCATTCGCGGCGACGGCACCGAGCGCGATGGCCAGTAGCGTCAGATTGGCAAGTGCCGAAGGAAGATTGGATGTGAACGCGTCGGCAGGGTTATCCGACGACGGCGCGCCGATCGTGACCGATGCCGCACCGACCACCGACAGTGCCACGCAGGAGACAAACAGTCCGGCCGACGCGAACAGACCTGTTCGGAATGTCGAGACCGACGCCGGAAGGTAGCGCGTGTAATCAGCGGCATAGGGCGTCCACCCGGCGGCGTACCCGAACGCGGTGCCCACGGTAAGGAGGAAACCGCCGAGTCCACCGACGCCGCCCTCGATCGCCGGCGCACCTGGATTGGCTTTTGTCAGAATGACAATCGCAGTGATGGCAAAGATCACGGCAAGTACGGGAAACGCATATCGCTCGAAAGCCTGAACCAGGTTGTGCCCGAAGAAAGCGAACACGGTCTGGATGACGACGATCACCAACAGTGAAGGTACAGGCGGCAATCCGGTCAGGGTGTTGAGCGCAAAAGCGCCGCTGACACTGTTGGTTGCAAACCATCCGACGCCGCACATGATCGACATGAACGCCGACGGCAGAGCGTTACCTCGGTATCCGAAACCCAATCGGCCGAGCACCATTTGCGGCACACCGTGCAACGGGCCGCGTGCCGACAGCACGAAGTGCGCGGCCGCACCGAGAGCGGTTCCGACGACCAGTCCGAGCGTCGCCTGCCAGAACGTCATCCCGAATACGGATACGGAGAGAACTCCGATGAAGATCGTGGCGAATTCGAGGTTCGGGGACATCCACGTCCAGAACAGCTGACCAGGGGTGCCGTGGCGATCCTCGTCGGGAATGAACTCGTTTCCGCCAGGTTCGACGGCAAGTACGCGATCTCCGTACTCGCGATCCACCCCGGTCTGCTCGCCGGTTACACCCTCGGTAATTGCCATAAGAGAACCTTGGGGTGCGGCGAGAGCTGCGACAACCGACAGACTGTCTGCCACGACAGTCAGTTCTACGGACAGTCTGGCGCCGCGCTAGTGTTCCGCGCGCAACCCGCCGATCAGGAGTTCGACGATCTCGTCTGCCAGCGCCTCGGTTTCGGCGACCGACTGGCCCTCGCGACGGCGATACCAGAGATCGATACCGTTAAGGCTACTGAGCAGAACCTTTGCCGCCATGCGCGGTGACGAGGCGCGGATCGAACCGTCTGCGACTCCTTCGATCATCACCTGTTCGAAAAGCTTCTCGTAGTCCAAGCGCAGAGCGTTGAGTTCGACGAGCGCCTGCTGCTGGCGCGGCTTGAGCGCCGAACTCATCTGTCCCCGCACGCCCTGGTGGATTGCATGATGATGTCCGAGGTGCGTCATGAGATTGATCAGATGCGCCCGCGACATCGCCGCGAGCTTGACCAATCCGGTGCCGCCCGCCGCCACTTCTCCGTCGACTTCCGCTCTGAGCCTGCTCATACCCTGCTCGAAAATAGCCAGGTAGATATCGAATTTCGACCGAAAATGGTAGTAGACAAGACCCTTGGTGGCGCCGACGCGATCGGCGAGGTCGTCAATGGTCGTGGCGGCATATCCGTCTGCCGCAAATGCGTCTGCCGCGGTCTCGATGATCACCGAGCGCATATCAGGTGCGTCAGCACTCATCGTTCACCCTTCACTGCCTTGACTTGTTTCCACACTTTGACATAGTAATACTCAGTAGTATCCCAGATCAGAGAGGTTTTTCCCATGTCATTGGATTTCTCAGGCAAGGTCGCGATCATCACTGGCGCAGGCGGCGGTCTCGGCCGAGCTCACGCCATGGCGCTCGCCGCTCGCGGCGCACGCGTTGTGGTCAATGACATGGGCGGATCCGTCAACGGCAGTGGGGGCGCCGATACCGCAGCCGCGAAGGTAGTAGCCGAAATCGAGACTCTTGGCGGCGAAGCGCTTGCAGATCACTGCGACATCACCGACGCCGACGCAGTTGCCGCCATGGTCGCCGCTGCTATCGAGAAGTGGGGGCGCGTCGACATCCTCATCAACAACGCCGGCATCCTGCGCGACAAGTCGTTCATCAAGGCCGACTTGGACGACTTCCGCAAGGTCATCGACGTTCACCTCATGGGTTCGGTCATCGTGTCCAAGGCTGTCTGGCCGCACATGGTCGAGCAGAACTACGGCCGTATTCTCATGACCACATCCGCGTCGGGCATCTACGGCAACTTCGGCCAGGCCAACTACGGCGCCGCCAAGTCGGGCGTCGTCGGTTTGATGAACGTGTTGTCCATCGAAGGTGAGCGCAAGGGCATTCGAGTGAACTCACTTGCCCCGACGGCGGCTACCCGCATGACCGAGGACCTGCTCGACGAGAAGACCCTTGCACTCCTTGCTCCCGAGTCGATCTCACCGGGCGCGCTGTTCATGGTCTCCGAGGACGCACCAACCAAGACGATCCTCAGCGCCGGCGCCGGCGTGTTCGCGATCGCCCGGATGGAGGAGTCGCAGGGCGTCTACATCCCGCAGGAGGCGCTCTCGCCCGAGGTGGTCGCCGAACGCTGGGCTGAAATCAGTGACATGACCAACTCGATCCAGGTAGCCGCTGCATTCGATCAGACCCACCGTTTCGTGGGGAAGGCAGTGGCCGAGCAACCTTCAGCCTGAGCGACCTCCCTGCCCGTAGAGTGTGATCGTGCGTACGAGCAGCGGAGTATCGATAGTCGACATCGTCGACAGACTCGGTATGACGTTCCTGCGCGGCGGTAGTCGCGTCACCAGCGCCCGCACGTTCAGCCATGTAGTCCTGCACGAGGGCCCGCAGTCGGTCCGCGGCAGCGCCGGCGCTGTCGTTCTCGGCGCCGGCCTTGTCGGCACCGTCGACATCGCCACGGCGATAAGGGAATACGGTGCCGCCGGCGCCGCAGCGCTGATCGTCAAAGAGCCACTGAACATCGTCGACGACGTTGCTCTGGCGCTCGACGACGCCGACATCGCACTACTCGGCATGATCAAGGATGCGAGCTGGCTCCAGAGCGCATCCTTGATCAACGAGATCCTGGAATCCGGAAC
Source organism: Rhodococcus sp. ACPA4 (assembly GCF_002300185.1). Classification (NCBI taxonomy): domain Bacteria; kingdom Bacillati; phylum Actinomycetota; class Actinomycetes; order Mycobacteriales; family Nocardiaceae; genus Rhodococcus; species Rhodococcus sp. ACPA4. The sequence goes on along the minus strand of NZ_NSDY01000002.1, from coordinate 368,726 downwards.
TCGCGGTGATCAGACGTCGACCGCCGAAGCCGATCTGTTCGATCTTGCCAATTCGATCGCACACGTGATGAACGGTCCTGTCACGATCGAGAATCCGTCCAGCCGCATCCTCGCATTCTCGGCGGATCAGGCGCGCGGCGACGAGGCCCGCAAACAGAGCGTTCTCGGTCACCAAGTGCCGCAGCACTATTCCGACCAGCTCCGGTCCTTGGGTGTCTTCAATCGGATCTACGGATCTGCCCTGCCGGTCTTCCTGCCCAGCATCGGGCCCGGCGTCAGACCCCGGGTCGGCATGAGAATCCATGCGGCAACGCAGATTCTCGGATCGATCTGGGTGATAGTGGACGAGGAGCCCAACGATGTGCAGGTCAAAGCACTGGCCGAAGCCGCCACCGTAGCTGCGATGAGCATGCTCCGTGCCAGGCTTGCGGCCGATTCTGCCAAGCGACTGCGTCGTAGTGAGGTAATCACGTTGCTCGACGGTGGAACTGCGGCCAAAGCGGCCGCCGAGAGACTCGGATACGGACGCGCCAAGGCGACAGTGCTTGCCGCTGCCTTCCGATCCAATACGGATGTGCCGGTGGACGCCGAAGCCGACGTCGACAATCTCGCCTCGTCGTTCAATACTTTTCTGCACCAATCATTTCCGATGTCGATTGCGGCTCCGATCGGCGGCACGGTCTACGCCGTCGTCCCGCACACCCGGAAACAGACCGACGACGACTACATACGGCACATCGCGTCCGAGTTCGCCGACCGGAGTCGATCCCAGAGATCTGTTGTCATCGGGATCGGGACGACAGTGACCGGCGCGCGATCGTTGGAGACATCACGGGGTGAGGCCGACCGCGCTCTGCGGGTTCTGCGATCGAGTTGGAATTCCACACTCCGCAATGTCGCCCGGGCCGCAGATGTGCCGATCGATTCACTGTTGCTTCGTTTGTCCGATGCATTGGCCGACGAGAACGAGAAACCGTCCGGGCCGCTCGCGTTACTACAGAAGTACGACAGCGAACACGACATCAACCTCGTGGAGACTCTTCGGGCGTGGCTCGACACGTTCGGTGACATTCCCGCCGCGGCGGCTCTGATCCACGTCCATGTGAACACGTTTCGCTATCGACTCAAGAAGCTTGCCGGAATTGCCGGAATCGACCTCAATGATGCGGAGACGCGTTTCAGCCTAATGCTCCAGATTCGTCTGTTTTATCCGAATCCTTCGTAGGTCACTACAAGAACCCTCCGAATTTTCGTAGAAGACGACGATGCCCTGATCCTCTCGGTGCGACAGGATCAAGCGGTCGTCATTCATTCCGCGCCCGCTGCACGTGGTTTCGCTCGGGTCAGGCTTTCATTCTCGGAGGCACCATGAAACAACGGTCCTACGCACTACTCGCTGCCGGAACCGGCGCGGTACTTCTGCTGTCCGCGTGTTCTTCGGGCAACGCATCAGGTTCAGGTGACGGTGGTGGTGAACCCGCTACCGACGGCACCTTCACGCTTGCGCTGGGCGCGGATCCCGGAGCGCTCAACCCACTCATGACAGCTGCGACGCCCGCACACGAACTGGCGCGGCTGAGCTACGACAATCTCGTCTACCCCAACCCCGAGACTGGCGTCACCCAGCCCTGGCTCGCCGAGAAATGGACCGAGACACCGACTTCGGTCGAGTTCACGATTCGTGACGGCGTCACCTGCTCCGACGGATCTGCGCTCACGGCTCAGACCGTCGCCGATAACATCAGCTTCATCACCGACGAATCCAAGGGATCTGCACTTCGCGGTGTCTACGTCCCGAAAACCGCGAATGCCACAGCCGATGTCGCAGCGCGGACCGTCACCGTGTCCACCCCGGAACCGTCGCCGTTCCTCATGCTGAATCTGGCTCGCGTACCGATCATGTGCGACGCCGGACTCGACGATCCGACGGCCGCGAACAAGGCCACTATCGGTTCCGGCATGTTCACGATGACCGAGGCCGTGGCAAATGATCACTACTCGTACACTCGCCGCGACGGTTACAGCTGGGGTCCGGATGACACAACATCGTCGACGGCGGGTGTGCCGAAGGACGTGGTCGCCACAATCGTCACCAACGCCAGTACCTCCACGAATCAACTCCTGGCCGGCGATCTGAATGCTGCCGAGGTTTCCGGACCGGATCAGGATCGACTCGACTCGGCAAACCTGACCACCGTGAAACGCCCGTCGCCGGGCGGTGAGATGTTCTTCAACCACATCGCTGGAAACCCGACCAGCGACCCGGCCGTACGTAAAGCCCTTGTGCAGGCACTCAACCTCGACGACTTGACCGAGGTGTTCACCGGCGGCCGAGGCGAGCGTTCGACCAGCATGGTGTCCGTCGAACCGCGCGCATGTACATACAACTCGATCGAGGGTAACCTTCCCGACTTCGATCTCAGTGCCGCAAAGGCAACCCTCGACGCCGCCGGATGGACAGCCGGCTCCGATGGGAAGCGAAGCAAGGACGGCGCTCCGCTGAACATCCGCCTCACCTACGAGACTTTCGGCGATTCGACAAACGCTGCAGCCGACCTCGCCCAACAGGCATGGTCAGAACTCGGCGCAACCGTCGTGATCACCGGCGGCGATTCCAACAAGATCGTCGACGTACTGCTCAGTGGCAAGGACAACACCGCGTGGGACGTCGCGTGGGAGCCGATCAACGTGGCATTGCCGAGCATGCTGGTTCCGTTCCTGTCCGGACCGGCGCCTGCCGAGGGACTCAACTTCTCCTCGATCTCCAACCCCGAGTACGACGCGGCAGCCGCCAAGGCATCAGGATTGGTCGGCGACGACGCCTGTGCAGCGTGGGCTGACGCAGAATCGCAGATCATCAAGTCCGTGTCGGCGGTGCCGTTCGCAGACAAGCTCACGACTGTGTACTTCAAGAACGCCGGTCTCGCGTTCGGTCGCACGTACGTCGGTTCCGCCCTGCGGCTCTACCAGTAAGCGGTATCAGCGGCCGGGAGACTCATCGAGTCCCGGCCGCTGCCCGTGAGTAGCGCCTGTCTCCTCATTCCCGACACCTCGAAAAGACAGCCATGAGCGCAATGCGTGAAGCCGTGAAATCCGTTTCGGCGCCGATAGTTCGAACAAAACGATTCGACGCAAACAGCTGGCCGGCGTACCTCTTACGTCGTTTCGGCACCTTCGTGATTTCCCTCTGGGCACTGGTGACGGCTGCCTTTCTGATGCTCCAACTGATTCCGGGCGATCCGGTTCGGTTGGCGTTGGGGATGAACGCACCCGTCGAACTCGTGGAGTCGACGAGGTCTGCGCTTGGCTACGACCTTCCTTTGTGGCAGCAGTACTTTCGATTCATCGGCGGGTTACTGACGGGGGATCCCGGCGATTCGATCACATTGAGGACTCCGGTCCTCGAGGTGATCGGTTCACGCTTGCCCGCCACCCTCGAACTTGCCGTCCTCACCGTCATCACCGTGCTGGTGCTGGCAATTCCGATCGGGCTCGCCTTCGCGGCCCTGACGCGAGGCGGGCGCCGACGCGGAGTCGAGATCGGTTACACGGCAACGTCAGGCGCTCTTGCCGTCGTTCCCGAGTTCATGTTCGGTACAGCCCTGGTCTACCTCTTTGCCGTCACGTTCCCGATCCTGCCGGTTGCGGGACGAGGCGGCATCGAAACCTACATTCTTCCGGTTGCCGCGATGTCGATCGGAGCTACGGCCTCCATGTCTCGCATCGTTCGCGCCGAGGCACTTGGGGTCTTGGACATGGACTACATCCGGACCGCTCGCGCGAAACGAATGCCGATGGCGCGTCTGTACTTCCGCCACGCGATGCCCAATCTGCTCACCTCGACGTTGACCCTCGCCGGGCTGCTCCTGGGTGGCCTGATCGCGGGCACGGTACTCGTCGAGAGCATTTTTGCTTGGCCGGGAATGGGTTTGGCGCTGGTCAAGTCCATCACCGAGAAGGACTACCCCCTCGCTCAGACCCTGGTTGTGGTCTACGGCAGCATCGTCCTACTGGTCAACTTCATCGTCGACGTGGTGCTTGCGCTCATCGACCCACGATCCACGATCCGGGAGAACTGAGTTGAGCAGCTCACCGACAACCACTCAACGACACTGGATCGTTGCAACTCTGCGTACTCCACTCGGAATCCTGGCTGCCAGCGCTCTCGTTGCCCTGATCGCCATGGTGATATTCGGACCGATCATCTGGGGTGACGCCGCAGTTGCCGGCAATCCGCGCGCCCTCTCACAAGGTCCAAGTTCCGAACACCTCTTCGGCACCGACGCCGGCGGACGCGACGTCTTCGCCCGAACCATGACGGCAGCCCGCTTGTCTGTCGCCATGGCTCTCGGAGCTGTAAGCCTCGGCGTCACACTCGGGATCGCCCTCGGCACACTCCCCACACTCGCTCCTCGATGGATCGGCCGAATCGTCGTGGCATTCCTCAACTTTGCGATTGCCTTCCCCGGATTGCTCCTGGCCATTTTCCTCCTGATCATCTTCGGGCAGGGTGCAGGAAGTGCGGTGATCGCGATCGGTCTCGCGATCGCGCCGGCGTTTGCACGTCTGACCTACGCACTCGCGTCGTCGGTGAACGGACGCGACTTCATCGATGCGGCCCGAATCCTCGGGATCACCAAACCTGGCTTGCTCTTCCGTCACATCCTCCCGAATATCCGTGAACCTCTCATCGTCAACGCCACCATCGCTGTGGGAACCGGTCTGGTCGTCTTTGCCGGCCTGTCCTTCCTCGGGTTGGGCATTCAGCCACCCTCGTTCGACTGGGGGCGGATGCTCAACGAAGGCCTGTCCAAGATCTTCGTGAACCCCGCTACCGCGCTGGCTCCTGGGATTGCCGTGGTTCTTGCCGGTCTGACCTTCACGTTGGTCGGCGAAGCCATCGCTCGCGGCGCAGGCGTGCGCAGTCCGCTCACCCGCGCCCTCCCGAAGTGGACGCCACTCAACGCCAGCGGCGCGGCGTCGGATTCGATACCGGAAACCGATAACGCCGTGCTCACCGTTCGGAACCTGTCGGTCGCCGTCCCCGGGAACGGTGAATGGCGTCGACCTGTCAACAACATCAGCTTCACCGTAGGACGCGGCGAGACCGTCGGCATTGTCGGCGAATCAGGATCCGGAAAGTCGCTGAGCTGCATGGCAATCGCACAACTCACCGACCACCCCACCGTGGTCGATGCCGGTCTGATCGAGTTCGACGGCACCGTGTTGATGAAGGACGGGGTACGACCGGACAACGGATCGTCACGCACCGTCGCCCGCCAGCTCGGCACTCGTCTGGCAATGGTCTTCCAGGATCCGATGTCGTCGATGAATCCGTCTCTCAAAGTCGGATATCAGGTTGCCGAGATCGGTTGGCTTCACGAAGGAATGAGCAAGTCCGAAGCCAAGAAGGCGGCGGTCGACCGCTTGACTGCAGTCAAGATCCCCGATGCCGAGCGGCGCGCACAACAGTATCCACACGAATTCTCGGGCGGCATGCGTCAGCGTGCCATGATCGCGATGGGTCTGATGGGAACACCGGCACTGATCATCGCCGACGAACCCACCACCGCCCTCGATGTCACCGTGCAACGGGAGGTTCTCGGGCTGTTGCACAACGTCCGCGAGGAAACCGGCGCCGCCATCCTCCTGATCTCCCACGACATGGCTGTCATCACGGGAATCTGTACACGGGTACTGGTCATGTTCGCCGGCGAGATAGTCGAGGACATCGCCGTAGACGACCTGATCGGCGGACGCGCACAGCATCCGTATACCAAGGCACTTCTTGCCGCGGTTCCCACCATGACCACCGATCGTGACAAGCCACTGGCCACAGTCGACGAAGCGTGGCAGGCACAGGGTTCCGGAAGCGCCGTCGACGTCGAGTTGGACGATCTGATGTCGCTCGCCGAGGAGATGCGATGAGCAATATGGAATTTCGTGAGGTCAACGTTCACCTGGGCAGTGGTTCCCGGCGATTCCACGCCGTCAAGAACGTCAGCCTCGTCATCCCGTCGGGATCGGTAGTCGGCCTCGTCGGTGAATCCGGTTCCGGCAAGTCCACTCTGGCACGTGCAGCCGTAGGACTGGCCGAGCCCAGTTCGGGTTCGATCCTGCTGGACGGTGTCGACGTCGCTCACGCGCGCGGTGCAAATGCACTACTACGCCACCGTATTCAGATGGTCTTCCAGGATCCGTATTCGTGCCTCGACCCCAGAATGACCATCGGCCAGTCCCTTGCCGAGGCCCTTCGCGCCACCGAGCGACGTGACCGGGCACGACGCGGTCGAGGAGAGCGGGCCGCCGAAGTCGCGAGGCTTCTCACCACGGTCAGCCTGCCGCCTGAAAAAGCTCACGACTACCCGGCTTCATTGTCGGGCGGTCAGAGACAACGCGTTGCCCTGGCCCGAGCGCTCGCCGCTGCGCCGTCAGTGCTGCTCGCTGATGAAATCACTTCTGCACTGGATGTTTCCGTGCAGGGTTCCGTCCTCAATCTGTTGATGGACCTACAGCGGCAGCTCGGGCTCACTGTCCTGTTCGTCAGCCACAACCTTGCCGTCATCCGCTATGTCTGCGACCACGTTGCGGTGATGTTCGGAGGTGAAATCGTCGAGCACGGCCCGGTACTCGACGTGATCGATTCTCCTCGTGAGGAGTACACCGCCACACTCCTGTCCGCTGTTCCACAACTCGGGGAGCCGATGTTCCGATGACAACACCGTCAACACCGACAACACCGACAACACCGAAGACACCTGGCCGGCGTGCGGCAACCATCGAGGACTACACCTCTGTGGTGACACCGTCCGACATCGCCGTCTCCACATCGGGCCGAATCGCCTATGTACGTACCGAATCACACCTCGACGACGACACCACTGCTCACTCGATCTGGTTGGCTTCCCCAGCGGTGCAGCTCACGGCCGGCCCCTCCGACACGTCGCCGGCGTGGCGACCAGGCTCGACGCAGTTGATATTCGTCCGACCCGATTCCGCGGGCATTCCGCAACTGTGGACGGTCGACGCGGCCGGCGGTGTGCCGAAGCAGCTGACTACCTCGGCACAATTCCCACTCGGCGCCGGAGCGCCCGTGTTCTCGCCGGACGGTGGCCGGATTGCCTTTGTCGCCTCCGTCGACCGCGCGGTATCGACGTCCACTCGTCCCCTCGTCACCCGTCGGCTCAACTACAAGGTCGACGGATCGGGTATCCGCGCGAACATACGGGCGCACCTCTTCGAACTCGACCTCACCGACGGCGCGTCTCGGTGTCTGACTGATGGCGACTGGGACGCATCCCACCACGTGTACAGCCCCGATGGGCGGGAACTGGCCTTCACCGCAGCGATGGACGACGACGCCGACGTGACCATGGCTACCTCGGCATGGATCATCTCGGTCACCGAACTCCGTTCCCCTCCAAGTATGTTGGGAAAGGCAACCGGCGTGGTTGGCCCGCTGCTGTGGACGTCCGACGCCACCGCTGTGGTCGCTGTCGGCTGGCACGTCCCGGCAATCCACAACAACGAGTTACTACTGCTCCATCGCGACCGAAAGGTTGCCGATCGCAGCCTCACCGCCGATCTCGATCGCAATGTGATGCCCGGCGGTACCGGATACCCGGGCGCCGCACCGGCTTTCACCGAGGACGGCACCATCGTCTTCTGCATTCGACACCACGGCTCCACGGAGCTTCACCGTCTCGATCTCGAAACAGGTTCTGTCAAGCCACTTCTGACCGGCGGGCAAACTGTGATCTCCGGGCTCGCCGTTTCCGGACGCCACGCTGTCGTTTCTTTGACCACGGCAACGTCCTTCGCCGAAATCGCTACTGTCGATGTAGACACCCTCGACGTCGATAACGTCACCGATCTGAATTCGACGACAACACAGCACATCGAATTTCCGGAAGCCACCGAGCGCTGGTTCGACATCAGCGACGGCACCCGCGTTCAGGCCTGGATACTGCGCGATCCGAACGTCAGTGGCGCAGGCCCGCTGGTTCTCGACGTTCACGGCGGCCCGCACAATGCGTGGACGGGTACGCCGTCGTTGATGAATCCGTATCACGGCGCACTGGTCAGCCGTGGCTACACGATCCTGATGATCAACCCTCGCGGTAGCGACGGCTACGGGAATTCCTTCTTCGACGGCGTTCACGACGCGTGGGGGGAGGCTGACCGCGCTGATCTCCTCGAACCGATCGACACTCTGATCGCCGAGGACGTTGCCGATCCAGCTCAACTGGCGGTTGTCGGCTACAGCTACGGCGGATTCATGACAGCCGCGCTGACGTCAACCACGGATAGATTTGCCGTTGCGGTTGCCGGTGGGCTCGTCTGCGATTTGGCACACATCGTGGGCGCTTCCGACGCAGGCATTCTTCTGCAGACGCTCGAATTCGATCAGTTCACTTCGCGGGCAGATGAACTCGCGCCAATTCGCCGTGTCGCGAAGGTGACGACCCCAACACTTGTCCTCCACGGCGGTAGCGACGTCCTGTGCCCGGTCAACCAGGCGGAACAGTGGTTCGGTGGACTCCGTCTGGCCGGTGTTGACACCGAACTTGTGGTCTATCCCGACGCGTCACATGCATTTGTCCTCACGGGCCGGCCGTCACACCGGGTCGATTACGCTGCCCGCCTTGTCGACTGGATCGAGCGGCACCTGTCGCCGTACCCCACACGCCGCAGTGTCGATCGAGACTACTGGCAGTACCGACTCGACACACTCACCACGAAGTACGGTGTCCCCGGAGCATCGCTGGGGATTCTGACGACCACGCGCAGCGGATTCCAGCGCACTGTCGTCTCGTCCGGAGTTGTCAGTACCCGCACGGGCGTTGCCGTCACGCCGAACACGGTGTTCCAGATGGGGTCGATCAGCAAGGTCTGGACAGCTACCCTGATCATGCAACTCGTCGAGGAAGGAAAGCTCGACCTCGATGCACCGATCCGGAAAGTCCTGCCGGACTTCGCAGTTGCCGACGAAGCCGCAAGCACGTCGATCACGACGCGTCACCTGCTGACCCATACCAGCGGAATCGACGGTGACGTATTCCTCGACAACGGGCGTGGCGACGACTGCCTGGAACATTATGTGGCAGAGCTGAAATCGGTAGTGCAGATCTTTCCGCCCGGCGCCGGCTGGTCGTACTGCAATACCGGATTTGCAATTGCCGGGCGCATCGTCGAAGTCCTGCGCGGGCAAACCTGGGATGCAGTGCTGCGGGACCGAATACTCGAGCCGCTCGAGCTGCGCCACACCACCACCTTGCCGGAGGAGACGGCGCTGCACTCTGCGGCAGTCGGCCACGTCGACGTTGCCGAAAAGACCGAGCCGACACCACACTTCCTGATCACTCGCTCCATGGGTCCGGCCGGCCTCATCACTTCCAGCGCCGAAGATCTACTATTGTTCGCACAAGATTCGATGCGTGACGATCCCGTCCTCCTGCGTCGCTCGACGCATCTCGCCATGATCGAGCAGCACATGCCCATCGGAGACGTCGCGAGCGCCGCCGACGGAATGGGAACGACCTGGCTACTCGACGATTGGGACGGGGTGCCCGTACACGGCCACAAGGGTGCGACACTCGGGCAGCAGGCATATTTGGATGTCATTCCGTCGTGCGGTGTTGCACTTGTTCTCATGACCAACGGCGGAGCGATGGACGCACTGTCGGGTGACATCCGTGCCGAAGTCGCGGAGTCGATCGCCGGCGTGAGAGCTACGCCGGAGTTCTCACCTGGCGATGCCGAAAATCGCACGACATCCTCTGCCGCTGAACTGGATACGCTGTGCGGCATCTTCCGTGATGCGGCTACCGATTTTGCGGTCGAACGAAAAGGTAACTCCCTGAAAGTCACCCGGACCGAGCACACCAATCCGTCCGGCTCCGAGGAGATCACCACATCGGTGGATCTCGATCTGCTGGAAGTTCGGCCAGGAGTCTTTGCAACCAGACTGCCGCAGATGTCGGCTTGGTCTCGGATCACGTTCTCCGGCAAGGCGAGTACGCAGTTGCTGCATTTCGGAAGCCGCGCATACCCACGGGTGAGCGAGAAATGACCGCACTACTGGAGCTCGCCGAACAGCGCCTCCCCCAGATCATCGACGACGCCCTCACGCTCATCGAAGTCGAGTCGCCGTCAAACGACCTCGACGCGGTTACCCGCAGCGCGAAGGCCACCGCGGACCTCGTCCACGAGCGACTCGGCGCGCGGGCAGAGTCCATTGTGGTCGAGGGCAGGACCCATCTGCTGGTCAACTTCGGAACGTCACCGCCACAATTGATGCTTCTCGGACACCACGACACGGTCTGGCCGATCGGCACCCTGGCGCGCCTGCCTGCAACCGTCACCGACGGCGCATTGCGGGGTCCCGGCGGGCTCGACATGAAACTTGGTGTTGTTCAGGCAATTCACGCGCTTGCCCTGGTCCGGGAGTTACACAGCGTCGACGCGCTCGACGGCGTGACACTGCTGATCACCGGGGACGAAGAAATCGGCTCACCCACTTCGCGCTCGTTGATCGAAGAATGTGCAGCGGGGGCGGTGCTCGTCCTGGAAGCCGGCGGCGACAACGGCGAGCTCAAGACTGCCCGTAAAGGTGTGTCACTGTATCGAATTCAGGTCTCCGGTCGCGCGGCTCATGCCGGCTTGGAGCCGGAAAAGGGCATCAACGCCGCAGTGGAGCTCGCTCACCTGGTCATCACCATCGCTGCAATGTCGGCCCCTGATCTGGGCACCACGGTCACACCTACAGTGCTTTCGGCCGGAACCACAACCAATACCGTTCCCGCCGAAGCATGTGTCGACATCGACGTGCGCGCGACCAGTGCGGCCGAGCAGCACCGCGTGGACTCGAACATCAGAAGCCTGTGCACACGCCATCCCGATGCGGCGATCACGGTATCGGGTGGAGTGAACCGGCCACCCCTGGAAGCGGCCATGTCTGCGACGCTGCTGGCGCTCGCGGAACATGTTGCGCTCCAAAATGATCTGACTCCGCCCATAGGAATCGCCGTCGGCGGCGCCTCGGACGGGAACTTCACCGCCGGGCTCGGAATTCCCACCCTCGACGGCCTGGGCGGCGTCGGTGGTGGCGCCCATGCCGAGACCGAGCATGCACGTATATCCGCGATCGCACCGAGAACAGCACTGCTGGCAGGCATGATCCGGTCGATCACGACAGAAGGTATTTCCCGTGTCGAGTAGCCCGACAATCACGTTCCGAGAACTGGTCGACGTCCACGAAATCGACGAACTCTCCGCAGTTTTCGACAAGATCTGGGCCACCAGTCCGGGCCCTGCGCATTTCGGCACTGCGATGCTCATCGCACTCCACCACGGCGGCCACTACGTGGTCGGAGTGTTTGCCGAGGACAGTTTGATCGGCGGTTGTGTCGGCTTTTTCGTCGAACCCTTCGGCGAGGTTCTACATTCACATATCGCCGGAGTACTGCCCGAGTTCGCCGGCCAGGGAATCGGCCGCACACTCAAGTTTCATCAACGGGACTGGTGTCTGAAACGCGGGGTCCACACCATCCGGTGGACGTTCGATCCCCTCGTCGCACGGAATGCGTACTTCAACATCCAACGCCTCGGCGCGGAGCCCTCCGAATACACTCCGAACTTCTACGGCTCGATGACGGACGGCATCAATTCCGGTGATGCCACTGATCGAATGTTGGTGAGCTGGAACCTCAACGGCTCCGCCCCCGGACCGCGGTCGAGCGCGAACCTGACCGATATTGTGAAGGTGCTCCACCCCACTGCAACTGGCGAACCGCGGATGATTCAGATCCCACCCGACGCCGCCGACATCGCTGTCGGAATACCCAGGGACATAGAGCAGCTGAGAAGGATCGACCGTGCCTCTGCCTTCGTGTGGCGGCATGCCCTTCGTGAGTATCTTGCGCCGCTCGTGGCATCGACGCAATGGCACTCGACCGGCTTCGACCCCAGCGGTTTCTACACGTTCACCACAACTCGAGCGACACCCGGAGAATGACATACCGATGCATATCGAATCCGTAGAACTGCGCGAGCTGCGCATACCGCTGGTCTCTCCGTTCACCACGTCCTTCAGCACGCAGTACGAGCGCAACACGCTGGTGATGAAGGTAACCGGCACTGCTGACGGCCCGAACGGCCCGGTCGAGACCACCGGATGGGGCGAGTGCGGCGCGCTGAGCGACCCGTACTACTCCGCCGAGTACACCGCAGGTGCGCGAATGATTCTGCGCGACTATCTGATTCCCGTACTTCGCCAGGCGCAGTCGACGGGCCCGCTGTCCGCCGAAACAGTCGGCCACGCGCTCGCCGGCATCGTCGGCCACCGGATGGCGAAGTCGACTGTCGAAATGGCTGTCCTCGACGCAGAGTTGCGGGCACGCGGTCAGTCGTTCGCCCGTTACCTCGGTGCCACTCGCACACGGGTGCCTTCCGGAGTATCGGTAGGCATCCAGGACAGCATTCCCCAGTTGCTCGGGACCGTCGGCAACTACCTGTCGCAGGGCTACGTCCGCATCAAACTGAAGATCAAACCTGGCTGGGATGTCGAACCGGTTGCCGCAGTACGCAAGGAATTCGGCTACGACGTTCCCCTGCAGGTCGACGCCAATGCCGCCTACACCCTCGTCGACGCCCCATTACTGCGCCGGCTGGACGAATTTGCACTGCTCCTCATCGAACAGCCACTGGCCGAGGACGATCTGGTGCAGCACGCCGCACTTGCCGCAGCGCTCAGTACGCCCATCTGCCTCGACGAATCGGTGGAATCCGCCAAGGATGCCGCGGACGCGATCACGCTGGGCGCTGCGTCCGTCATCAACATCAAGCCGAGTCGGGTCGGCGGGTATCTGGAGGCTAAACGCATCCATGACCTGGCATCAGCCCACGGCGTCGCGGTGTGGTGCGGCGGAATGCTCGAGACGGGAATCGGCCGCGCTGCCAACACGGCGCTTGCGGCGTTGGACGGCTTCACGTTACCGGGCGATATTTCGGCATCGGACCGGTTCTACGCCGAGGACATCACCGAACCGTTTGTCATCGAGGACGGGCACATCGCTGTGCCACAAGGGCCGGGCTTCGGTGTGACTCCGCACCTGGAGGTGCTGGAGCGATTTACTGTCGGGACCGACTCAATGTAGGTCGAGAGGGTTCGGGCCAGTTCTTGTCGGTGCCTGCGTGCATAGTGAACCGGACATGAACTTGAACACCGAAAGGCCCCCGATGAACAACTGGTCCGATCGCCCGATCTGCGCGTTCGACCTCGAGACCACGGGGCGCGATCCATCCACAGCCCGGATCGTCAGCGCGTGTGTTGCCGTCGTGGATGGCTCGAGTGTCGAAACCCGCACGTGGTTACTCGACCCGGGCGTCGATATTCCGGCCGGTGCCATCGCTATTCACGGCATCACCACCGAATATGCGGCTGAGCACGGTCAGGACTACGCCGAGGGCTACGAGGAGATCCGTGAGGCTCTCCACAATTCGTGGGCACGTGATCATTCGGTTGTTGCGTTCAACGCGTCCTACGACCTCACGGTCATGCACTGCGAAGGCCTACGAATCGGCAAACCGGCGCTGGTTCCCGGCTTGGTTGTCGATCCCTACGTGATCGATCGCGCGATGGACAAGTTCCGCAAGGGAAAACGAACGTTGTCTGCGGTCTGCGAGTTCTACGGAATCACACTCGAATCCGCGCACGAGGCAGAGGCCGACGCGATGGCCGCGGCAGCTCTGGCACGAGAACTAGCACTGCGTTTTCCGGAGATCAACGATCTTGATCTCATGGTCGATCAGGCACAGTGGCACGCCGAACGTCAACGGGATTTTGCCGAGTTTCTGAGCAGTCAAGGGAAAGACGTGTCAGATGTGAACGGCCAGTGGCCTATTCATTTCGTAGCCTGACACCTGTGCGTACAGGTCACAATCTCTGCGAAACCTGCTTGCGTAGTTCTTCTCGTGATCGTTTGCCGGTGTGCGTTGTCGGGAACATCTCCAGCTCGACAAAGATGCGCGGCACCTTGTAGGCGCTTAACCGTTCCTTGCAGAAATCGATCAGATCCTCGGAATCAACGGAGTATCCGTGGACCGGAATGATGCAGGCAACCAGCCGTTGGCCTTGCCGTTGGTCGGCCACGCCGATCACCGCGACTTCGAGGATCAACGGGTGATCCATCAATACCGTCTCCACTTCTTGCGGGTAGACGTTGAAGCCGCTGACGATCACCGTGTCTTTTGCCCGCGAGACGATATACAGGTGCCCCTCGTCGTCCGACCAACCGATGTCGCCGGTTCGCAACCAACCGTCACCGTCTACTGCGTCGTCGGGCGTTGATTCCGGATCGTCTACCCCTCGCAGATATCCGTGCATGATGTTGTACCCGGAGCAGAGAACGTGGCCGTCCTCGTCCGGAGGCAGCGGATAGCCGTAGTCGTCGACAATCCGAATTTCGAGTCCGTCGACGGGGGTCAACATCGCGAGCGAACCCGATTCGCCTTCGGTGATACTGCCCATGGCGACGGTTCCACAGGCTTCGGTAAGCCCGTAGCCGACAACCATATTCACGATTCCGAGTTCGCGGCACGCTCCGCGCATTCTGTCGAGTGGCACTTCGGAACCGCCGCTCACCGCCATTCTGCATACCAACCCGATGTCGTCGCGGCCACTGCCGACCAGATCGAAGAGGATGGTCGGCGGCCCCATCACCACGCTGACGCGGTCACGGACGATCACATCGGCAAGGTCGGCTCTGTCGTAGTGTTCGACGACGCGCACCGAGGCTCCGGCGCACATTGCGGTCAGCAGCACACCGTTGAAACCGAACGAATGTGCAAACGGGACGGCACCGATCACTCGATCCGCACTGGTCAGCTCGAGCCGGTCCGCCACTGCCGAGTACAACCGCGACAGCTGTCCGTGGGTCATGGGAACTTGCTTGGACACCCCGGTCGAGCCGGAGGTCGAGAGAATCACCGCGATGTCGTCGGGCCCCGCTGCCGGTCTATCCGGGTGAGGGGCGGTAGTTCTGGCGGCTGCCATGATGTCGGCGATCCGTGGTTGGTCGACTACGAGCGCCGGTTCGGTGACATCAAGGATCCGTGAATATTCGGGACCACTGACACCGTGGCCCACCGGAACAACGGTTGCCCCAGCGCACAGTATCCCGAGTGCGATACAGACCCAGTCGGTGGTATTCCGGCCGCTGAGGACCACCCGTGCACCCGGTCGCACACCGGAATCTGCCAGAACAGCGGCCACTCGCAGTGCCTGATCGGTCAGTTCGCCGTAGGTGATCTCCTGGCAGCCGTCGAGCAATGCCACCCGGTCTCCGCACCGGTGTGCCAAATCCACACAGAGCGCGTCGAGCGTCGATACCAAAAGATCACGCGGCATATCTGCATTGAAACACTCGGCCG
Organism: Rhodococcus sp. ACPA4; assembly: GCF_002300185.1. Taxonomy (NCBI): domain Bacteria; kingdom Bacillati; phylum Actinomycetota; class Actinomycetes; order Mycobacteriales; family Nocardiaceae; genus Rhodococcus; species Rhodococcus sp. ACPA4. The sequence goes on along the minus strand of NZ_NSDY01000002.1, from coordinate 353,294 downwards.
ACGTAGGCTTGACGCCTCTCCCGCTCAGTGGTCCTACGGGAGCGGCACGCAGACAGCTGTTCACAGGCACCTTCTACGACATATTGCCAGCATATTTCTAACCGAAATACTCTCTTTAGGTCTACCGCCAGGTAATCTTTCGACTATGGCAAAGGACAAAACACCTGCAGACGCGCCCACTCTGCGACCGACAAGTTGGGCCGTCCTGGGTCTGCTGTCCTTCGGATCCGAACTCTCCGGTTACGACCTCAAGAAATGGGCCGACTGGAGCCTGCGATTCTTCTACTGGGCACCGTCGTACAGTCAGATCTACAGCGAACTGCGCAATCTCGAGGCGCACGGCTTTGCCACGTCCCGCGTGGTGAGCACAAACGACGTCAAGAGTAAGCGCCTGTACGCGATCACTCCGGCCGGAACCGACGCGGTAGCGACGTGGGCAAACGAATCGCCGGTCGAACCCGCAGTGCTCAAACACGGCGTAATGCTCAGGATGTGGCTCGGCCATCTGGCCGACCCTGACAAACTGCAATCGGTACTCACCGAACATCGCGACCAGTCCGAGAAGATGCGCATCCGCGCAATTGCCGACGCCGAAGGCGCGTCCGAAGAAGCTGGATGGGCATATCCCGAACTGGTGCTGCGATGGTCCGAGATGTACTACGAATCCGAGCGTGACCGCGCAAACTGGATGTTGGAGAACATTTCTCGACTCGGATCCGACAAATCCAGCGCCGGCAAAGCACGCCGGAAGAAGCCTGAACCCCGTACCCCGGACGAGCTCCGCAAACACGAAGACTAATGCTCGTATCGCTCTGATACTGAAGGTGTCAGAGCGCTAGAGGCCGATATCTCAGCAGAGCGCTCGAGGCCGATATCTCAGCAGCGTGATGTCTCGATCCGGATAGTCGCAGAACACGGGTTCCACGCGCATACCGACAGTCAGTTCCAGATCGCCGACATCGACCAGTTCGGTACTGAACCGCGGCCCCTCGTCCCACTGCACCACCGCCAACATCTGCGGCAACGCATCCGACCACGGCGGTGCTGTGGGACGGTCAGCCACCGTATAGGTGTACAGCGTGCCCAATCCACTGATCTCACGCCACTCGAGGTCGTCGGCCAACGTGCGCGGAGCCAGCAATCTCGGATAGAAGACAAATTCGTCCGATGACGGCGAGTACTGAATCTTTATCTTGCTTTCTCGCAAAGCATTCCAGAACGGTGCGGACACCGGCGTCGGTTCCGGATACGGCTTTTCGTTCGACATCCCTAATCTCCCTGGAGTATCAGTGCGACTTGCTCACTCATGATGCCGCCGTTCCCGGTCACGAAAGCGGTATTGCAGTCGGCAACCTGCGCCGCCCCGGATCGGCCCATCACCTGACGTACGCCATCGCATACGTGGTGCATCCCGCCCGCCATTCCGGCTTGCCCGTAGGATAATTGGCCGCCGGCGGTATTCAACGGGAAGTCCCCTCGGAAGGTCAGGTCTCTCGACGACACGAACTCCATACCCTTCCCCTTCTCACAGAAGCCCGCGTCTTCGAGGCTCATCACCACCGTGATCGTGTAGCAGTCGTAGATCGACGCGACATCGATTGCCGAGCGTGAGATACCCGCCATGTCGAATGCCGTGTCCGCAGCCTTCGCAATCGGGGTGCGCACCATGTCTTCTGCATAGGTCGGTGTCTTGAACGACAGGTGTTCGCCAAACCCCTTGACCCAGACCGGCCTGTTGCGACCGCGACGCGCGATGTCAGCGTTCGCCACGACAATGCCTGCTCCACCTTGCACCCGCATCACAACCTCGAGCATCCGAATGGGATCGGCGATCATCGGACTCGCCAGAACGTCGTCGATCGTGATCGGCTTTCCATGGAACACCGCACCGGGAGTACTGCAGGCATTGGTTCGCTGGTCCACCGCGATCTTGGCGGTGGCACGGTCGTCGTACCCGAATTCCGACGCATACCGCCGAGCGATCTGGGCGTACGGCGCATTCTGACCGAGATTACCGTACGGAATCTCGAATTCGGCTTGAGGAGAACCGAACTTGCCACTCGAGGCACCGAGATACCCTGGATCCACAGCGGGCTGAATCTGCGACTTCGGTGTCATGAACGACCCAGGAACAATGACCAGTACCGCGTCGCAGATACCGAGTTCGACGGCTGCGGCAGCTCGCCACACCATCCCTGCCGCCGTTGCGCCGCCGAGGTCTACTCGCTCACCGAAGTTCAAGGGAATCCCGAGATACTCGGACAACGTGGCCGGGGCAAACATATCGGATTCCGCAATACCATGCGTGACAAGACCATTGATCTGCGACGCCTTCAGACCCGCATCCTCGATTGCCAGCTTCGAGAGCATTGCCCACTGCTCGATGGTGAACAACTCAGGACGGGTCTGCTTGCGCTGGGCGGGCAATTCACAGAACCCGACGATGGCGGCCTCACCGCGCAGTCCCGCCATCAGGACGCTCCGGCGGAGATAGCACTGTCACGGCGTGGCAGCAGCACGGTGGCCGTTCCCGGCATCAGCACCTCACCACCCCGCACTCCGGCAAGTTCCAAATCGACCAGCGCTCTACCGTTCTCGTCGCGTTTTCCGGTCACTGTCCCCGTGAATTCCAACGGCTCGCCGGGAAAGGCCACAGCCCGGTTCGAGGCCGAGAAGTTCACCAACGATCCCCCGCCACCGATCCAGTCGGTGACAACGCGCGCCAGAAGCGCCGCCTGAAGCGGACCCTGTACAACGACGTCCTGATAGCCCTCGACGTCGACAGCCCAACTCCGGTCGTAGTGAATGCGGTGCCCGTTGTACGTCGCTGCGCTGAAGAGGAACATCTGCAGTGCAGTGACACTGACAGCCAACACCGGAATCGTGTCGCCGGTGTTGATATCATCGAAATATACTTGTGTTGACATAACTTTCAACTCCTCGCGCTACGGTCGGGCGATCATCGAGGTGGTCGCTTCGGCAACAACCTCGTCGTTCTGATTGGTATACGTGGTCTTCCACGTCACCAGGACGAATCGGCCGGACCGACCGCGCTTCTCGACCACCGAATCCACGACGCGCACACTGGTGATCACATCTCCGTCGTAGGCCGACCGAAGAAAGGTGGTGTTCTCGCCACCTGCCATTCGCTTGGGGCACAACGGGAAAACAAGATTCCCGGAGGCAGCACCGGATGAGCCGTCTACCCGAAGTTCCGGTATCGGCGTCACCCCGAGAATCGCGTACTGCAAATACAGCGGCGGAGCGACAATATCGCGATAGCCGTGCTCACGGGCATAGTTGCTGTCGAAGTACAGCGGGTTGGTTTCGCCGACGGACACAGCCCACCGTTGCCAGTCCCGCGCGACCACAGCTCCGCTCGCCTGGGAGACCACCTCCCCGACACGCTCGGCAACATTGTCGGGGATCAGAGATTCCGAATCCGGAATCACGGCTACGTTTTCAGTCATGTTCTTTCTCTCTCAAGCTATTTGATGGTCGGTGACCAGTCCGGAATTCTCGAGTTCTGCATACTTCTCATCGGAATAGCCGAGGATCTTCTTGTAGACGTACTCGTTGTCTTCACCGAACCCTGGGAGTACCCGTCCGAATGCCAGATCGAATCCCTCTACCCGCCAGGGATGTCCTGGATACCGATAGGTTCCCACCGACGGATGTGACCGCTCCTGGAACCAGTCACGCTCGCGCAGATGACGGTCTTCGAGCAATCCGGTTTCGCTCATCACTTCACCTGCGGGAACGGCACACTCCTGCAACACCGAAACAACCTCGGAAGCCGACATCGAACGGGCCCACTTCGCAATTCGATCCCTGATCGACGCGGAGTTTGTCCGTCTGGCGACTGTATCGGCGCCCATTTCGACAAGTTCGTCCCCGCCGATTACCGAGGCCAATGCCGTCCACTCGCGATCGCTGCGAACGGATATCGCCACCCACCGATCCTCATCCGCACTGAGGTAAACATCCTGCAGCACATGAGGATCGGAGTTGCCGAGGATCTCCGGAACTCTCCCGTTCACCTGCGCGTCGAGCACGAACTCCCCGATCTCCGCCATAACGTTCTCCGCCTGCGCAAACTCGACAAGTCCCCCAACGCCGGTGTGCTCGCGGTCCAACAGCGCGGCCATCACCGCAAAGGCCAAACCTGCCGGAGCTGCCTCGTCCATGTGGTAGTTCTCGCCGGCCGAGTCGGCTTCCTCACCCTCGTAACCGTCCATCGCGGCAATCCCCACCAGCGAGTTGAAATTGGGGCCGTAACCGAGATAGTCACTCATCGGTCCGGCCATTCCGAGGGGTGGCATGCGAGCGACGATCAATCGAGGGTTGAGTTCGAGCAAACGCTCGTGCCCAAGCCCCAACTTCTCAAGAGTTCCGTTGGAATTGTTCTCCACCAGAACATCACTGACTTTGATCAGTTCGATCACAGCTGCGTGTCCCTCAGCGGTATCGAGATTCATGCACGCCGACAGTTTGTTCCGGGCATGCCAGTTGAAGAGAGCTGTGCGGTCGTACGGTCGCTCGCCGGGATCCTTCTCCGGATAGGTGCCGCCGTGATACCCGGTCTGCGCGATCGATTCCTTCGTTGTCTTTGCCGAAACTTGTCGGCTGACACGGTTGTTCCCCTCCACGCGTATCACTTCTGCGCCCAAGTCCCCCAGCATCGCTGTCGCACCGGGGCCGGACCACACAACCGTCAGGTCGACAACACGAATCCCTTCGAGCGGATAACTCATACTCGCTCCCCTGTTTGTGTCAGTGACTCACGGATCTGCGGGCCGTGCTGGTCGAGAGTTGGTGCGGTATGACGCAACTGGTACCCGTTGGCCATCCGCCACGGCGCACCCGTGTACTCCAACGTGCCCGCAACCGGATGTGTACCGCTGACAAATGCGCCTCGGCTACGAAAGTGATCGTGACTCAACAATTCCGAGACGTCGAGATACGCCGTGACGGGAATACGTGCCGCCTCGCACTGTTCCATGATGGCGACTTTGGGCCGCTGCGCGAACCACTCGGTGACATATTCCATGAACTCGTCACGATCCCTTCCCATGATCGTCTCGCGCCCGTGGTACCGCGTATGGAACGCGTCGTCGTGCTCGCCGACTATGTCGACCAACCGATTCCAGAAAGCCTGATTGGTCACGTACAGCATCACAAATCCGTCCTTGGCCCGGAACGGTCCGGTGAACGTCGCGCCGTGCCGGTGCGGGCTTCGCACTCCGCGTGGAGCATTCATGCCGGAATACGCCGCCGAAACGAGGTACGACGCTCGCCGGTCGGCGCCGGCGAGCAGAACCTCCTGCCCGGACACGTCGATCACGGAACCTTCTCCTGTGCGCTTGGCGCTGAAGATTCCCGCCATCGTGGCTTCGCCGGCGGTACGGCCGATCGTGTAGTGCTCGAGCAGTCCCGGTTTACGCAACGGCGCACGATCAGCCGCACCAGTTGCGTTCATCGGGCCACCGGCAGCCTGAAGGACCAGGCCGCTCGCTTCACGATCCCGGTACGGTCCGGTCTGGCCGAAAGCACTGATCCGCGTGATCACCAGCGACGGGTTGCGCGCGTGCAGCACTTCCGGTCCCAGGCCCAATTTCTCCAGCTGGCCGGGACGGAAGGACTCCACCACCGCGTCCGCCGTGTCCACGAGGTTCAGGAGAACCTCCCGATCGGAATCCGAGGTCAAGTCAAGGACAAGCGATTTCTTGTTGGTGTTCAGATGCAGGAAGAGTGCGCTTCGCTCGACGTTCGGAACGTCGCCGGGGAACGGTCCCCACGCCCGCGTCAAGCTGCCCGTCTCCGGCTTTTCGACTTTGACAACGTCCGCACCAAAATCTGCGAACATCTTTGTTGCGTATTCTCCTGCCACCCACCTCGACAAATCCACGATCCGAAGATCCTGAAGTGCCTGCCGCGGTCCGGGTTTCGCTTCGCTAGGCAAGGTTCAGCTCCTTCTGCAGCCAACCCGCCGCAATATCTGCTGTGCCGTATCGGATTTCTGTGACCTTCGCCCGCTCCGACCACAGGTGCAAATCAGTCTCGAGGACGTATCCCATACCACCGTGCAATTGATGTGCATCCAGGGTCGCGCGCTTGTAGGCCTCGTTGCACTGCATTTTTGCAATCGCGACCGCACGGATGGCGGATTCACCGCGAGCCACCCACCACACCGCGTGCGCGGCAGCCAAGCGGGCACCTTCGAGCGCGATGTGCATGTCCGCGACAATGTGTTGTGCGGCTTGGAAACTACCGATCGGACGCCCGAACTGCTCACGCTGGGCAATGTAGTCGACGGTGCGATCCAGAACTGCGGCGCCGCCGCCTGCCATCTCCATGCATTGAAGCGCCACTGCCGCATTGGCGACCCACCGAAGATCGTCGGCGCTCAGCCCATTTCCGCTGCCCCCGAGAGAAACGGCCGCGTCCGAGGCGAACACGTCGACAAGTTCGACGCGAGATAGCCTCTCTCCGGACATGTTCGACAATGGGGCGGCATTCCAACCTTCGGCTGTCGGCTCGACGAAGGCGCAGATCAACCGTTCCGGTTCGGCAAACACCGATGTGCGAGCGGTCACGAGAACCACGTCGGACATCGAGGCGTTCACGGCAAATGGCAGGGTTCCGTTGAGCAGCCACCCACCCGGAGCTGGTGTTGCGGTCAGAGTGGGTCGAATATCGCCGGCGTCCCCGGGATTCCAGGCGGCAACGCCGGCGCGAAGTCGACCTTCGGCCAGCGCAGGCAGATAACGCCTGCGTTGTTCCGACGTAGCCAGTCGCCCGACGGCAATACCGAATTGCAGTGTGCTGTAGACAATCGACGGGCAGAGAACCCGGCCGGCCTCCCGAAAGAACACACCGAGTTCGTACAGGCTGGCTCCACCGCCGCCGTATTCTTCATCGATCGCCAGGCCAAGTACACCAACCTCGGCAAGCGCCGTCATCAGTTTGTCCGGGCTGCTTTCGGACATCGGTTCTGCCAGTTCTCGTACCATACTGATCGGGCATTGTTTGGCCAGGACGGCAGCCGACATTGCCTGCAGATCGAGTTGGTCTTGGTTAGCAACAAGTTTCATCGGCAAACTCCTACGCCGTCAAGGAAGGTCGGAATCATGTCAGCGGCCGTAACTCGGTAGGCCGTGCCCGCGCTGGGCGATAACATCTCGCAGAACTTCGTTGGCTCCGGCACCGAATCGCAGCAGTGGCGCGGCGCGGTACAGTCGCTCGAATTTTCCTGCCATCACTGCGTGAGGGTCCGATCCCGCGATCAAACCTGCCGGACCGAGCATCGCCGTGCCGACATCGGCAATCCGTTGTCTGAGTTCACTGGAGAAAATCTTCTCGACGCTGACGAGCACCGACGGAATGGTTCCACTTTCGAGCAGGGACGACGCCTCGAATCCCATGAGCTGCGCGAGTTCGACATCCGCATCCAACTGAGCGAGCTTGCGTCGTACATCTGCGTTGTCGAGCGGACGTGTTCCGTCTTCTCGGATCTCACGCGCGAGAATCAACAGATCGTCGACGGCTCTGCGCAGGTCGCCTGCATTCGTGAGGGCACCACGTTCGAGATCCAGTGCACCGGTGATGTACTTCCATCCCCTGTCGACTTCACCGATCAGGTTGGTCGCTGGGACACGGACGTTGTCGAAGAACGTCTCGTTGGTTCGATATCCGGACCACGCGGTGATCGGACGAATCACAACACCGGGAGCGTCGATCGGCACGATGATCACCGAGATACCCTTGTGTTTGGGCACCTCGGTATTGGTGCGAACACACAGCCATTCGTGAGTGACGCGCTGCGCCATACTGTTCCAGATCTTGGAACCGTTGATCACCCACTCGTCGCCCTCACGCACCGCCCGGGTTTTCAGACTCGCAAGGTCTGTTCCGGCATTGGGTTCGGAATAACCGACGGCGCAGGTCAGTTCACCGCGTGCAATGGGCGGCAGGAATTCTTCCCGGTTCTGTTGCGTGCCGTGGCGCATGATCATCGGAGCCACCGACGTGACCGTCAAGTCCGGTCCCGGCACGCCCCAGTACTCGAATTCGCTGACCAGAAGATGCTGATACACCGCACCGAGTCCAAGCCCACCGAACTCCTTGGGCCAATTGAGCCCGAACCACCCTTTTGCCCCGATCTTCCGGCGAAAGGCCGTGAGCTCGCCGCCGATGAACTCGAGATCGTGCTCGGCCATCTCCGCACGCAATTCCGGTGTGACATTGTCGCGAAGAAACGTGCGTATCTCCTCTCGCCACGCTCGCTGATCTGCATCTAGTTCAAAATCCATGAGTATCCGTTCCGGAGTGGCTGATGGCCGCAGAGCCTTGGTTGTTCATTGGGAGACCTGAAGGCTCTCGGCCAGTTCAGGATCCGAGCGCAACGCAGCGCGCACCGCAGCCTCCCAGAAGCCGTGGTAACTGTTTCCGTCACTACCGGCCATTCGATCGAGCCACCAGTCGGGCAGAGCTGTCTTCTCCGGTCCACCGGCCACCCGGATCATCCAGGCATTCTTACAACGTTGTTCGAGAGCGACCGCCCGCAAATAGACTGCTGCGGCGGTACTTCCGGTGACAAAAACGCCATGTCCTGCCAGGAGTGCGCGATCAGCGGGCCCGATCGACCGGATCGCGGCCTCGGCTGCCTCCATGTTGTCGACGCCGCCGTCGTACTCGTCGACCAGCACTACCTCACCGCCGCCGAGGCTGGAACTCTGATCGTAAGCGGGTGGAACCTCGCCCAGATCGGCCCAGACCGTTCCGAACTCCGAATGATTGTGTAGCGCAATGCCGACATCGGGACGTGCTCGGTGAAGCGCAAGGTGCAGAGGAATTCCCAGCGGGACAGGCCAATCGCCCTGCACGACATTGCCGTCGATGTCGATGCGAATGATGTCGGCGGGGAGGATCTCCTCCCAGGTGAGAAGCCACGGGTTGCACAGCATGGTGCCGTCACCGAGGTTGTACGTGATGTGCCCGGCGAGATGATCCCGGTACCCCTCGGCCCACAGAGCGCGCGCAAGCAGAACTATCTCCTCCGCCGGTGTCAGGTTCGGGATCAATTGATCGACAGTGGGTTTGAACTTCTTCACAGCAACCTTTCGGTAGTGCACTGGACCGCCAGCGGGAAGGAAAGTGCGAACTTTCAGGAAGATCGTCTTCACAGCAAGTATCTCTATGTGATACTGTGTATCAATTCTTTAATCACAGTAGGGGTGATTCAGATCGCAGTCAAGACAATCAGTGGACTCACGCGCGGACTCCGCGTCATCGAAGCCATTGCTGCCCATCAGCCAATCGGCTTGACCGCGCTTTCACGGCTACTCGAGGTCGACAAAAGCGCCATGCAACGCACCCTGGCAACCCTCCATGAAGCGCAATGGATCCACCCTGTCGGCGAGGCTCCACCCCGCTGGGAGCTCTCCACCCGTTGTGTTGTCGTAGCCGGACAGGTCTACAACGGCTCGTCGCTAGCTGCCCGAGCACAACCCGTCATGACCAAGATCCGGGATACAACCGGCGAGACAGTACATCTCGCTGTCGCGGAGGAAGAACACATGATCGTCCTCGGGGTGGTTGAAGGTACCCACATGGTTCGGACAGGCCTGAAGCCCGGGCAGATACACGTACCCGAGACAAGTGCAGCGGGACGGGTCATCCACGCGTACCAGTCGCAGGAAGAACGCATGAACAGCTCGGGTCAGCCCGATCTCCTCCTCGCAGATGCCGAGTACCAGGAGATTCGCAGGCGTGGATGGGCCGCAAGCGAGGAAGCCGTCCAGCAAGGATCAACCAGCCTCGCCGCAGCGGTGCTGGATGCGTCGGGATCGCCACTGGCTGCGATCGTAATCAGTGGGCCGGCGACTCGACTCACCGAGGAGTACTTCGCGCGGTACGGCGAGCTGCTCCGATCGGCGGCGGACCAACTCGGCGGCTCCTACTGAGTGGGCTCACTCAGCGTCGCGAAGACAACCAGGGCCAGGTTCGTGCGATCGGACTGTCCCGAAAGCCCCTCCAGTGCAACAGCAGACTCGAACGGAATGAGACTTCCCGACGGCAATGTGCGGTCGCCGAACGCAACGCTGCCGGACAACACAACTGCATACCCCCGACCCACACATTCAGCGAGTGCATCGGCGGTCAATACCCCACCGAGGTCGAGCGCAACACCGAATGCTGCGGCGCCACGTCTGGTACGGGCCAGTAGATCCAGCTTTCCCGTCTCTCCTGCGGCGTCGTCGATCGCACAGGTGAAATGTTCGCCGGCTCGCGTCTCACCTTTGACGCGTGATTCCGGCATGTAGTTCAATCCAGCGGCGGGGTCGAGCCGAAGGGTAAAGTACGACAGACCGTCGGGAGCGTCGGCGAAGATCGGCCCGTACACCGTGTACGCATCGCTGTAATGCACAGTGCCCGCGCCGATGGCGTGCCTACCGAGGCGTCCACTGCCGTCGAGAACTACCTGAAACTGATCCACCTCGTGATAGTGGGGCCGAAGCTTTTCCGCCTTCTGGCCGACAAGATACGCTTGAAAGCCCCCGGTTGCCGAACCGTCGGAGTGCTCACCTAGATAGTCACTCATCAGGAAGTCGCCGGACTCCGTGGTACGCAATATGGTTCGAGACTGTGCGGGTGCCACTGCCATCGGTGCCGATGTCATCGAATTCTCCTCAACTGACAGGTTCGGCTCGGACGCCCTCGAATTCCTGCCCACGGACAGATCGTGGAACGGGTACCGGAATAGCGTCGAGCAATGTTCGGGTGTACTCCTGCTGCGGGCGACGGAAGATGTCCTCCACCGACCCACTTTCCACAACCTCACCGCGCGCCATCACCAGCACACGATCGGCGATCACTTCGATCAACGCCAAATCATGACACACGAACAGATACGCAAGACCCAACTCCTCCTGCAGATCCCGCAACAAGTTCAGCACCTGAGCACGCACCGAAACATCCAGCGCAGCAACAGGTTCATCACAGACGATCATCTTCGGATTCAACGTCAACGCCCGAGCAATAGCAACACGCTGAAGCTGACCACCGGAAAGCTCCGCCGGATACCGGCCGAAATAACGCGAACCGATCCCCACCTTGTCCAACATCGCCGTCGCCAACTTCTCACGCTCACCCCGACCCATGTCGGTATGCACGATCAGCGGTTCCACCACAGCATCAACAACGGTCATCCGCGGATTGAGAGAACTGTGCGGATCCTGGAAAATCATCTGCATACCGCGGCGCATCGAACGCAACTCGGCAGGTTTTGCGGCTCGCACGTCAACGCCATCGAACGTGATCGAACCGGTATCCGGCTCGATCAACCGCAAGGCAATCCGGCCCACCGTCGACTTACCAGCACCCGACTCCCCGACCACGGCAAGACATTCACCGGCTTCGAGACTGAAACTGACGTCCTTGACCGCATGCGACCACTTGGTGCGACGGCCCAGAAAATCGCGGCCCGATGCAAACGACTTCGACACGTTCTTCACTTCGAGAAGACTCATCGCACACTCACTCCCTGCAGATCGAGGTCCTGCACACGCAGGCATCGCGCCTCTCCGGTCGGAACCTGCGCCATCGCAGGATGCTCCACATCGCACAGTCCCGGCGCCAAATGCGGGCACCGCGGCGAGAACCGGCATCCTGTCGGCCAATCGGCCGCCGCGGGAATCCCGCCCGGGATCGCATGCAGCCGACGATCCGCATTCAGTCCCGGCTGCGGAATCGAAGCCAGCAAACCCGACGTGTACGGATGCTGGGGACGGAAGAACACTTCTTCTGCCGCAGCGTTTTCCGCGATCTCACCGGCATACATCACCACCACCCGCTGACACAATTCCGCCACCACCGCAAGATCGTGACTGACGAACAGCAACGCCACACCGGTCTGCTCCTGCAAATCCCGCAACAGATCGAGGATCTTCTCCTGCACCGTCACATCGAGCGCAGTGGTCGGCTCGTCCGCGATCAGCAACCGCGGATTACATGCCATCACCATCGCGATCATCACACGCTGACACATGCCACCACTGAACGCGTGCGGATAATCGCCTACCCGCTCCTTCGCCCGGGGAATCTGCACCAATTCGAGCATCTCCACCGCCCGAGCCATTGCTTCCTTGCGGCTCAAACCCAAGTGCTTGCGCACGGATTCAGCGATCTGATCACCGACCGTGTAGGCCGGATTGAGACTGCGAATGGGTTGCTGAAAAATCATGCCCATCCCGGTGCCGCGGAGCTTGCGCCACTCCCGCTCCGGAACCTTCGTCAGATCACGACCGTCGAATTCGATGGAACCCCGCGAAATCCGGCCGCCGGTAGCCTGCGTCAAACCCATCACCGCAAGCGAGGACACCGTCTTGCCTGATCCGGACTCACCGACCAACGCCACCGACTCGCCGGCACCGACGTCGAACGAGACACCTTCGACCGTCGTCTGCCAACCGCCTCCGCCGCTGGGGAATTCGATGGTCAGATCCCGAACCCGCAACAGTGGTTCAGTGCTCGCATCGAACTGCTCTTTACGCATCAGATCAGTCATTGTCACCATTACGACTCCGTAGCAAAGATCGGCGAACACCGTCGCCCAGATAGGTGAAGGACAGGACCGTCAAGAAAATCATCACGCCGGGAGGCCACACCAGGTACGGCGCCAACTGCATATTCGACGCCGCGGTGCTGAGCATCGAACCCCAACTCGCCGCCGGAGCCTTCGCCCCGAGACCGAGGAAACTCAGGCTCGCTTCCGCCGCAACCGCAGCACCGAGAGAGACGGAGATGACCAGCACCACCGGCGGCATCACGTTCGGAAGGATATGCCTGATAATGGTTCTGCCCGGACGACAGCCCAACGCGATTGCGGCCTCGATGTATGTCTCGTGCCGCACATCCATCGTCGACGCCCGCGCAACCCGGAAAAACCTGGGCGCCATGACCAAACCGATGGCAAGCATCGCATTGGTGATTCCCGAACCGAGGACCGCGACGATCGTGATCGCCAGCACCAGTGACGGAGCCGACATCAACGCATCCATCACCCGGGTGATCAGCGAATCGACCCAGCCGCCGCGATAACCGGCGATGACACCGAGTGGAAGCCCCAGGATCAGCGCCACACTCACCGCCTGCAACGACGCCGTCAACGAAATCCGCGCGCCGTAGATCAACCGGCTCAACACATCTCGGCCGTAATCATCTGTGCCGAGCAGATGATTTGCACTCGGCGGCTGCAATCGGTTGACCAGGTCCTGCACGTACGGATCGTGCGGCGCCAGAATCGGAGCGAACACCGCCATGATCACCAGAAGCAGGATGAAAATACCCGCCACCATCGTCACAGGCTTACGCAGAACAGCCTTCAAGCCTTGGCCCCTCGCAGGCCGCTCCGCCGTCTCGGATGTGGTCACTACCTTCGGATCAGTCATGCGCGAACCTTAGGGTTGAAGTAGCCGTAGGAAATGTCGACAAGCAGATTCACCAGCACCACCACCACGGTGGTGAACAGGACAAACCCGAGCAACACCGGAATATCGTGGTTCTGGACACTGTTCACGGCCAGGGAGCCCAACCCCGGCATGCTGTAGATGATTTCGATGGTCACCGCCCCGCCCAACACTTCCGCGACACGGAAACCGAGCACCGTGACCACCGGGATGCACGCGTTCTTGAGTCCATGCTTGAACACGACACGTCCGCGCCCGAGACCCTTCGCCTCCGCGTTGAGGATGTAGTCGCTCTTGAGTACCTGCCCCAGCGACGACCGCAGCTGCAACGTCACCTCCGCCGCAGGCAACAACGCCAACGCAGTACCCGGCAAAATGAGGTGCTGAATCCACGGCACAAACCCGTCTGAGAGTGGCGCATACCCGAATGCCGGGAAGATCTGATTGGTCACTGCGAACACCGACACCAGCACCAGACCGAACCAGAACGCGGGAATCGCGATCGCAATCGACGCCACCACATTCACCAGACGATCGACAATTCCGCCGGGACGAAGCGAGGCGACAACACCCAAGATCAACCCGATCGTCACCGCAAGCACCATCGCAAAAACAACCAGCGACAACGTCGTCGCCATCCGGCGGAAAATCAGCTCCGTCACCGACTGATTCGACAGAAACGACGTACCCAGATCACCCTGCAGAACACCGCCCACCCACCGGACGTACCGCAGAAAGATGTTGTCGTCCAAGTGAAGTGTCGACCGGATTTCGGCCAACCGCTCCGGAGTCGGATCATCGCCGGCAAGAATCGCAGCCGGATCCCCCGGCGCCAAATCGATCAACAGAAAAATCATCAAAGGCACAATCAACAACAGCGGCACCGCCGCCAGCAGCCGTCGCCCCGCGTAACGCAACATAAGCACCCCTCACCGGCGCTTACAGCCGGTCTTGTCGGCGGTTCCCCTTCGCAGGTGATGCGTCTGCGTGAATTCTTTGTCGCATCACCTGCGAAGCAGATCGGTCTATCAGCAAGATTTCTGAATCTGCAGTGCTACTTGGTCATTCCGACGTAGCGCAGATCGAAGATTCCGGTGTCAACCCACGGGATGTTGTCGGCGTTGACTACCTTGTCACTGAAGATCGTCGCGTTCGTCTGATTGCAGATCGGGACGAACATGGCCTCGGCCAGTGTCTTCGACCAGATCTCGTGGTACAGCCCGGCCCGCTCGTCCTGCGACAACGTCGGGTTGGCAGCCTTTGTCGCCAGTGCGGCGATCTCGGGATTGCCGTTGCCGAAGTCGTAGGGACCCACGACAAACGTATTGACGGTCTCGGCGGGGTCTACCTTGGGGCTGAAGCTGTTCGACACCATCGACTGGAAGGTGCCGGCTATGTAGCCGGGCTCGTTCTGGGTGTTCGGAACGGGGTTGAGTTCCGCCTCGAATCCTGCTGCTGCCAGCGAGGACTGGATAACGTTGGCAGGCTTTTCGGTATTTGTTCCGGCACCGAATGTCAGTGTGATCTTGGCTCCACCAGCACTCTCGACCAGGCTCTTGGCCTTGTCCACGTCGAAGGTGTACGGGTACTGGTACGACGGGTCGGCCGCCCAACTCGATTCCGGATACATCTGTCGGTACGGGGTGCAGGTTCCCGAGAAGAGCGCGCTGATGGCCTCGGGATCGATGGCGTGTGCAACAGCCTGGCGCACTTCGGGTTTCGCGAGGTCGTCACGTGCTCGCATGAAGACACCAAGCACATTGCGGAACTTCACCTTGTCGATACCCAGCACGTTGCGGTCCGCGAGCGACTGCGCCTGAACGATCTCGTTGGCCGAGCTCACCCAGCTGATATCGGTGGCGGCGGTCTGCATTCCGTTCAAACGCGTTGTCGCGTCCGGCATGGTCTTGAAGCTGATTCCACCGAGCAGTCCGGCCGCTGGATCCCAGTAGTCGCCCTGTGCACGAGTAACCTCGAGAGATTCCTCGGGTACGTAGTTGGTGACGGTGTACGGTCCGGATCCGCTCTGGCCCGGATCGTTTCGGATGTCCGTGCCGGCTTCTATGGTCTTGGGGCTGACCATCATGCCGACATTGGTGCTGAACAGCCCGGGTAGCTCCACACCGGAACCCTTGGTCAGGTTCAGCCGGGCAGTAGTCGGGTCGACAACATCGACGGACGTAATGTCGTCGAGCGCGGCGACAACAGTGCTGCCTGCCATCGTCTTTCCACGCTGGACGTTCGCGGCGAGGGCGGCGGCGTCGAACTTGGTGCCGTCGTGGAACGAGACGTCGTCTCGCAACTTCAGCTCGAGATACCCTCCGTCAGAGGAAAACTCCCACGACTCCGCAAGTCCCGGAACAAGATTTCCCTCCTTGTCCACCATGGTCAAGCGATCGAACATCGGAGTCAGGTAGCCCCAACCGCCGTAGCTGGTCTGGAGGTACGGATCGAGGTTTCTGGTCGGCGCAGACGCGGTGACGCGAAGTACGGCCGCTCGGTCGATATCTGCGGCCGATGCAGTGGAGCCGCCTGCAGTGCTGGTGCCGCCGCCCCCGCCGCATCCCGCGACGGCCAAGGCAGCCACCAGCGACACTGCGGCAATTTTGCCTTTGCCGTTCCATTTTCCGCTCATCGAATTCCCTCTCGAGATAGATCAAAGTCGGCGAGAAACCCCACGCACACGGTCTCTTCGGCTCACAGGCAGACTAACCCGGATATGTCTATTAGGTATACGTTTTTTCGGAACTAGTTTTGACAATGGCAACCTGCACAGGAGTTATCCATCCTTGTCCCGATCACCGGGAAGGTGACTATCGAAAAACGTCTGCTCAGGAGTCTGCGTTCGCTGCTCGTCGTTGCTCCAGCACCGAACGTGTTCTCGCTCGGGCGTCCTCGTACTCTGCGACTGTTTCGCGAACTACTTCCGAAAGGAGGCTGCGTCGTTTCACTCCCGACACCGAATGGCCCGCACTCCAGACGTCGGTCCACCTTCTCGGCCCCGGTTCTGATGACCCCGGTCCGAACAGCTCGGCCGATTCTTTCACGGAGATCTGCTCGTTCAGTGTGTCGGGATCAAGCCCCTGCGCTCTGATGGACGGAGCAAGCATGTTCGTCCGCAGTCCGGTGAAAGCGTTGGTCAACACCACGTCATCCATCGTGCTCTCGACCAACATGTCCTTGTACTGCGCCGACGCCGAACTCTCGTCGCTCGCGATGAAACGTGTGCCCATGTACGCCGCGTCGAAGCCTGCCACCTCGGCAGCCCACAACGCCTGCCCGTCGGAGATTCCGCCCGCGAGAATCACTGTGCCGTCGAAGAACTCACGGACACCACGGATGAAGGCAAACGGGTTCATCCACCCCGTCTGCCCACCCGCTCCGGCCGAGAGCAGCACGAGTCCGTCCGCACCGGCTTCAACTGCCTTTTCGGCATGACGAAGCGTGCCGACGTCGGCAAAGACCGCAGCGCCGATATCGTGGAGCGGTCCGATGATCGGGGCCGGTGAGCCTACGCTCGCGATGACCATTTCCACTCGGCGGCGAACCAAGCACGCAACGTCGTCTGCCAGTCGCGGCGCTCTCATGATCAGATTGGGGCAGTACGGTGCCAGTTCTCCGCCGCTCTCCTCATTGGCACGATCGAATGTCGTCAGCCACGAATCGAGTTCCTCTGCCGTGCGTGCGTTTGCCGTCGGAAAGGCGCCGACGACGCCCGCCGCGCAGGCTGCCGACACGAGGTCCAGCCCGCTCACTCTCAGCATGGGTGCGGCGATCAGCGGAATCCGCAGTCGAGCGCCGAATCTGGTCCGAAAGCCCGGTGGCACGTCGGATTTCACTAGGGCAGGTATCCGGTGTGCACCACCGGGGCAACCGGCTCCGCATCTCGCCCACTCGACAGCCTCAGCGCACCGAGCAGCGCGTTGCGTAGTTCGCGTGGATCGATGACGTCGTCGTACGTCACCGAACTTGCCAGACGCCACGGACCTGCAGCCTCGTTCTCGATCAATGCACGCTGTGTCCGCTCGTCCGCCTTCGAGGTGCTCCCACCCACGGCAGCCGGAATACCTCCCAGCATCCCTCCCGGAAACGACAACGACACGGTTTGATTGTCGAAAGCATTCTGACCCATGACCGAGCCCCCGAACCCAAAGGCCTTGCGCACTGTCACATGCATTTTCGGCACGGTGGACCGATGCTGCGCCGCAAACATTCGAGCACTCGCCCGCAGTATGCCGTCCCGTTCGGACTTACTTCCAGCAAGAACGCCCGGGTTGTCGGCCAGGAAGATCAACGGGATATGGAAAGCGCCGGTCATCTCGATGAACCGGCAGGCCTTTTCCGCCGCGGCCACATCCAACGCACCGGCAAGCACCAGTGGCTGATTGGCGACAACGGCGACGACCCGGCCACCCATCCTTGCCAGCACTGTGATGACAGAAGAACCGTGCTGCGGTTGCAGCTCGAACAGGGTGCCCTCGTCCACCATCACGGACAACACGTCGTGCATGTCGTACGGGATACGAGGATTCGGCGGAACTACGTCGAGAAGAGAATCGAGGGAGCGCGGCGCCGCAACCGAAGTGTCAGGATCCGCCAGTGGCGCGCGACTCCACGCGTTCGAGGGCAAATAGGACAGGTATTTGCGCGTCAACTCGAGCGCCGAGTCTACGTCCGCCGCAACATTGTCGGCGATTCCGCTCACTTCAGCGTGCACGGCGCTACCGCCAAGGTCTTCCTTTGTCACCTTCTCGGCGAGCGACGCCTCCACGAGCGGCGGGCCGGCTGTAAACATCGCGCCGTGGTCTTTGACCATGATGACAAAATCCGACATCGGTGCGGCAAGGGCTCCGTGCCCAGCCGAGGGTCCACACACAATCGAAACCGTCGGGACCAATCCGGCAAGCTCTGCCATTGCCTGCAGATCGTTGGGCGCCGGCCGGTGCGGGTGAAGTGCGTTGGTTGCCCTGTGCCCGGCGCCTTCGAGCATCATCACCAGTGGAGTTCGCTCGCGTTTGGCAAGTTCTGCGATCCGGGCGCGTTTTGTGGCCGCTGCCGTTCCGATGGATCCGCCGGCAACCGTGAAATCCTCCGCACCGACCAGCACCGGACGGCCGTCGACAAGTCCGGACCCCGCAACGAAGGCGTCGGACGGGATCGACGCGTCGCCGGCCAGTACGCCGATTTCCTGAAATGTATCCTCGTCCAGGAACTTCGCTACTCGTTCGCGCGCATCAACGCGCCCGAACCGCCGGTACCGCAGTAGCTTGTCGGGGCCACCCATCTCCTGTGCAGCCCG
Source organism: Rhodococcus sp. ACPA4 (assembly GCF_002300185.1). Lineage (NCBI taxonomy): Bacteria > Bacillati > Actinomycetota > Actinomycetes > Mycobacteriales > Nocardiaceae > Rhodococcus > Rhodococcus sp. ACPA4. The sequence continues at coordinate 334,526 of NZ_NSDY01000002.1, read as the reverse complement.
GCGACGCTCGTCGAGTGCCGTCAGCAGCGAAGTCCACGCATGACGATTCTCCGAGACTATCGCCGGTTCGCCGTCAACGTCGAGTTGTTTACGCACGACCTTTCCGGTTGCATTGCGCGGCAACGGTTCTGTGGTCAGTCGCCATCGGGAAGGCACCTTGTACTTAGCGAGACGCTCCCGCACGTACCCGAGCAACTCTGCCTCCGAGACGGATCCCGGCTCCTCGACCACAACAATTGCGGCTACTTCTTCGCCGTAGTCCGCGTGGGGAATTCCGATCACCGCGCATTCCTGCACCGACGGGTGCTCACTCAGGACGTTCTCGACTTCGACGGGGTAGACGTTCTCCCCACCACGCAGAATCAAGTCCGATCTACGACTGCTGACGCGGAGGTGACCGTCGGCCATGAATCCCAAATCGCCTGTACGCAACCATCCTTCATCGTCGAGCGCGGCGGCCGTCGCGGCATCGTTGTTCCAGTAGCCCACCATCACGTGCGGTCCACGTAGGCAGATCTCACCCTCGTAACCGTCCGGGAGCCGATGACCGTTGTCGTCCCGGATCTCGACGCTCATCGTGACGACGGGGCGGCCCACGGAATCCGGGTACTCCTCCAGATCGGCGGCTGTCGCCAAGGTGGCTCCTGTCGACGACTCGGTGAGCCCGTACGTCGTCCCCAACGAACGCCCCGCCACCGGCAGCAGTTCGCGAACCTTCTCCTTCAGAGCGGTTGACGACGGTGCCGATCCCAGTGACATCGTCTTGAGCGAGGATAGATCGTATCGAGACAGATCACCATGTGAAACAAGGCGATTCGCCATGGTCGGCACAGCACCCCAGTTGGTGACCTGCTCGCGCTCGATCAATCGCAGCACGCGTTCGATCTCGAATCGCCCGCTGTAGATGACTGCGGTGTCCCCGATCGACAATCGTGGCACGGCAAGGTTGTGCAGTGACGCGATGTGGAACAGTGGATTCGACAGCAGAAACCGACGGTTCGCGGGTGGGTTTCCGAAATGCGTTGCCAAGGCATCGTTGAATCGATGAAAGTCGTTTGCCGTGATGATGTTCCGGTGCGAGTGCGTCGCACCTTTCGGCCGTCCGGTTGTGCCACTGGTGTACAGGATGACGGCAGGGTCGTCCTCGTTGATGGGGCAGGTCGACAGTTCCGCGTCGGCGTGCAGCGTGGACAACCGAGGTACGTCGACTTCGGTGGACAGCACCGGCACGCCGACCTCACCGAGCAGTTCTCGTCGTTTTGCATCGGCGACAACAAGTTTCGGAGTGGAGTGCTTCATGCCGTAGTCGATCTCGGGAGCGGACCACATCGAGTTCATCCCGACCGCTATCGCCCCGAGGGACGTCGCCGCCCAGAAGGTGATGATCCACTGTGCGTTGTTCGCAGACAGAATCGCAACGCGGTCGCCCTTGCCGATCGAATACGCGCTTCGCAACTCCTCTGCCAGTGATGCCACACGAGCGAAGTGATCGGTGAAGGTAACCCGCAGTTCGTCGCACACCAGATACTCGGTGTCGCCGTGCTCGACCGACGCCGCCAGAAGCTCACGGAGCGTGTGCGTGCGATTCTTGAACACCGGCATGACGTGCCCGCGCACGGGTTCTTCAGCCACCTCGAACAACTGCCCCGGGCCTGTCAGTTCTGCCACGGCCAGAGAGCGCCGATATGCCATGTCCGGTTGAACGACCATCCTTGATCCATTTCTGTGACAACGCAGTTCGATCGCGCTGGGCGGCCCCGTCCGTGTGGATCGGAGCCTGTTCGCTCCACACCGACGCAACTACTCACCACCGCTCATTGTGGATACTACGCAGAAAAGTCGTTCGATATGCGATATTTCGATTAGAAATACTTTTTGAATTTCCGCGGGCTTGTCGAACGCCTCCACACACGACAAAGCGGCCCGGCAGCGGGCATGAAACCACCGCCGGACCGCTACTGTCGCACTGTTATCCCTGGATCGGCGGCCACACCGGAGCGATGGACCACGGGCGTGCCGTTTCGAGTTGCGACGCAACCTGAATCAGCACATCTTCGCGCCCGAAGGCGGCAACCAACTGGACGCCGATGGGCACACCGGCCGAGTCATAACCCATCGGCAAGGAAATCGCCGGCTGACCAGAGCTGTTGAACGGACTGGTCAATCCGCTGTATCCGGCCGAGTGCTCCCAGATCGACATGGGATTTGCCGTATCGAGGAGACCAAGCGGAGCGGCCGGGCGAGCCATCGTCGGGGTCAGCAACAGGTCGTGATCGACGAAGAACGCACCGATCACCTGCGCTGCTCGCTCGAGTTCCTGCAGCGCCTTGACTACGTTGGTCGCGGTTTCGGACTTCGCGCGGTCGTAGATCATCCGAGCCATCGGTTCGAGGTCGTCGTCGCGGATTGCGCGGTTCACGGCCTCGAGTCGTGCATCGACCTCGATGGTCATCGGTATGCCCATCAACACGGAAAGCCCGGAAGTCAGTGCATCGAGCGGAAAGTCCGGGGCGCCTTCGGAAACATGGTGGCCGAGTTCTTCGAGCAGACCGGCGACGCTCGAGGTGACGGCCGCACACTCCGGGTCCACCGGCGTGCCGTCCGGTAGCGCGTTGCTCAGAGCAATCCGCAAGCGTCCGGGATCCGCGCCCACTTCCTCGACGTACGGCCGCTTCGGCGCCAGGATCACGTACGGATCGCCCACAGTGGGTCCAGCGGAAAGATCGAGGAGCAGAGCGGTGTCGCGCACACTGCGAGTAAGCGCGTGGTGAACACCCATCGGCGACGCAAACAGAGTTCGTGCCGGCGCCGTCGGGGTACGACCACGGCTCGGCTTGAGACCAACCAGGCCGCACGCAGACGCCGGGATGCGGATCGAGCCGCCGCCGTCACTGGCATGGCCCGCGGGCACGATTCCCACTGCAACAGCTACAGCCGTGCCTCCCGACGACCCACCGGGTGAGCGATCGAGGGCGTAAGGGTTGCGGGTAGGGCCGAACAGTGCAGGTTCGGTACTCGCATTCTTGCCGAACTCCGGAGTGTTCGTCTTACCGACAATCACCAGCCCGGCACGACGGTATCGCTCGACGAGCGCCGAATCCTCCTGCGCCACAGCATCGGCGAACAAACGAGATCCGTTGGTACTCGGCAGACCCGCGACATCAAGTCCGAGGTCCTTGATCACGAACGGCACACCCTGCAGTGGGCCTTCGGGAAGACCGGCAGCGACCTCGTTCCGAGCTTCGTCGCGGCGCTCGCTGATCACTGCATTGACGGCCGGATTCCGCTCGTCGAGCCGGTCAAGGCTGAACTCCAGGACCTCCTTGGCGGATACGTCCCCCTTGCGAATCGCCCCGGCCAGGCCCGTCATGTCACTGTTGTCGAACAAATCCTGCATCGATGCCCTCATCACTCGTGTGCCGCTTTGTACAATTGTGAGGTCCGTCATATCAACCACAACGGCGGCGGGTCTCGAGGATTCCGCTTACCGGGACAAGCGCGATGGCGGATCGCAATCAAGCAGGCCATCGCCGGTAAGGGTTCGTGAAGGCCGAAAATAACTTTCACGTCCCAGATCGGCTACGCGTCGGATTTCCCGGCCGGCCCGGGCAGCGCTACGACGGGAAACTGAAAGAACGCACAGGTAACACCCTTGTACTCGCGCATGTCCACAAAATCGAAGCCAACCTTCTCGAGCACCCGCATACTCGCTCGATGTCCGGCCTCTACATGCGCGCACAGACCACGCGACGACAGGTCGAACGCCGGATATTCGAAGTGCCAGTCCACCAACGCCGAGGCAACCTCAGTGGCAAATCCGCGTCCCCACTGATCCCGCCGAAAGGCATACGCCAGTTCACGACTCGAGCCGAACTCACCGAATCCTGCCCGGCCGATCATTTCGCCGGCGCGGTTCTCCACGCGCCACTTGGTCCAACCCCGAGTTCTCTGTTCATCGAGATACCCGTCCAGCCGCGACTGCGCCTCGTCCCGAGTGTCTGGTCGTCCGTACCCGATGAACCGCATGGTCAGGGCATCAGCGTGTAGCGCAGCGAGGTCCTCGAAGTCGGACGGGAGCCAAGTCGTCAACGTCAGTCGTTCGGTATTCAGAATGATGCGACGGCCCATGCCGGTATCTTTGCACCTCTATTTGTGCGTGATCACAGAATCAGACCGTGACGACGAGCTTCGACAACCGCCTCATGACGACTTCGCACATCGAGTTTGGCCATGAGATTGCGCATGTACGTCTTGACGGTTTCGACGCTCAAGGACAGGCGCTCCGCGATTTCGGCGTTGCGCAGCCCCAACGCGACGTACCTCATCACGTCCGTTTCACGCGGCGACAGCACTATCGCACTCGCGATCTCTGCAGGCGCCGTCAAGGCCCGAAGTTTTGCCTCGACGGCGTGAACCTGCGCACTGAGATTCTCGTCCTGCAGACCTGCCGCGATCTCACCCAACGCGAGGAAACTTTCCGTCAACGTCTCCGATATTTTTGCCTCGCGGCTCGAAACCTGTTCCACCGCAGCAGTGTCGATCATCGCGACACGACGATCAACCTCGTCGCGGATCTCGATTTCGCGTGCCAACGAGTAGGACGCACGCATCATCTTGTCTGCAACAACATCTCCGATCGGCAGGTTGGCGCGCAGTCCGCCATAGAGCGCGCCGCGGGTTTTCCCTCGCACGACCACGGGAACCGCCATCAACGATTCGATTCGCTCGGTGCCGACCTCGTAGTCGTAGTCGTGGGTGATCTGAGACGAATTGGCGTAGTCCTGCACCACAGCTGTGCGCTGCTCGGCGATAGCCCGCCCACCGAGTCCGCATGCCGCGTTGATCTCGAGGTTGCGCAGCAGAGTGCTGTGCGTACCGACGTAGCTGGTGATGGTCAAGGAGTTGCCGCTCACTCCCCCACCGAACAGGACCGGCAGTTCCGTCTGCGGCTGCAGCCGGCGCAGCGCCGCCCGCAACGCGTCGTCGTCGCTCGGCCTTAAAACCCTGTTCACGTGCACTCCTGGTCGGGGAAAACGCGGATACCCACTTCGTAGGGTAGCGGCTGGTGGGCTAGCCCAATATCGTCCAACACGAGCGTTTGTAGCGCCGATCACATTCACCGTGACGGGTGAGCTGCAACGTCCGACCACGCGAACCTCGGAGGAACCCGTGTCTGCACCCACCGCACTCACAGCCAACAACACCCCGCTCAGCCCACTGCGCTTTCTCGAACGCAGTGCGTCGGTGTTCCCAGATCGCACCGCCGTCATTCACGGCGATCGGACGTACACCTACCGCGAGTTCGGCGACGAGGTAGCCGCTCTGGCACGTGTTTTGCGGGACCGTATCCAGCCCGGCGATCGCATCGCTTACCTGGCGCCGAATATCCCCGAGATGCTGTTTGCGCATTTTGCCGTGCCTCTGGCCGGCGGAATCCTGATCGCCCTCAACTCGCGCCTCGCCGGACCTGAACTCGAGTACATTCTCGATCACTCGGGAACCACGATCCTGTTCGTAGACTCCGAGTTCGTCGGTTCCGTCGCGTCGTCGAAAACAAACGTGCAGAGCCTGCGCGAGATCATCGAGATCCCGGACTCCACCGTCCCGTACCCGGAGGTTCCCACCGGAATCGTCACCGGGCAGTACGCCGATCTGTTGGCAGAAGGTGAAGCGCTCGCCGATCAGCCACTGCATTGGGGTGTCGACGACGAGCAACAGTGCATCGCCATCAACTACACCTCGGGCACCACCGGAAAACCCAAGGGCGTCATGTACTCCCACCGCGGCGCGTACCTGAACTCCCTCGGCGAAACCTTCCACAACGGGTTCACCGGCTCCACCAAGTACCTGTGGACACTGCCGATGTTCCACTGCAACGGTTGGTGCACACCGTGGGCAGTTACCCAGGCCGCCGGCACCCACATCTGCCTGCGCGCCGTCCGCGCCGATTCGATCTGGGATGCGATCGACAACTTGGGCGTGACCCACCTGTGCGGCGCACCAACTGTCTGCTCCACCATCGCCGACGCGGATCAGGCCCACAAGGTCGACGCCCTTCGCATCACCACCGCAGGGGCTCCCCCGTCGCCGACGATCATCGGCAAGCTCGAGGACATCGGTGTGACCGTCGTCCACGTGTACGGCCTCACCGAGGTGTACGGGCCGTACACGATCTGCGAATACCAGGAAACCTGGGACGAGAAGCCACAGTCCGAGCGCGCCGCGCTGCTTTCCCGGCAGGGCGTTGGCATGGTCCAGGCGGAAAATGCACGGGTCGTCGACCCTGACATGAACGACGTTCCCGCCGACGGTCAGACCATGGGCGAGATCGTGCTCCGCGGCAACAACGTCATGCTCGGGTACTACCGTGACGAGGCCGCAACCGCGGAAGCCTTTGCCGGCGGGTGGTTCCATTCAGGAGACCTCGGCGTCATGCATCCCGACGGATACATTCAGCTCAAGGACCGCGCGAAGGACATCATCATCTCCGGCGGCGAGAACATCTCCACCGTCGAGGTGGAGCAGGCGATCATGAGCCACCCCGCCGTGATCGACGTGGCCGTCGTCGGCGTTCCGGACGAGAAGTGGGGCGAGCGTCCGAAGGCATTCGTGGTTCTGGGCAAGGGATTACAGGCATCCGCGGAAGACATCGTCGAGTACACCCGCACCTTGCTGGCCGGGTACAAGGTACCCCGCGACATCGTCTTCCCCCTCGACCTTCCCCGCACCCCGACCGGCAAGGTTCTCAAGTTCGAGCTTCGGGCATCGAACTAACTCGGTCGTAGGGGCTCAGGGCACCGGAGTGGAACGCCGACGTAGATCGACAGGTTGTCCGTCGGACGGGAACGGCAGGGATGTGAAGTTGAGCGGGGCGACATAGTCGGCGTCGACGTGCCAGTCGAAGCGTAGGAGTAGGTGATGCACGAGTGCTTTGATCTCGGCACCGGCGAAATGCATTCCGAGGCATTTGTGCACACCACCGCCGAAGGGCTCCCACGCGAATCGATGCACCTTGTCTTCGCGTCGATGCTCCGCGAAGCGGTCGGGATCGAAACACTCGGGATCAGGCCAGTACTGCGACATGTGGTGGGTGAAATGAGGAGCAACCGCGGTATACGTTCCCGCAGGCACGAAGTGCCCCTGCACTTGGGTATCGCGGATCGCTCGGCGCGCCATAACCGGTACCGGAGAGACGATTCGGAGACATTCCTTCATGACCAGATCAAGGCTGGCCAGTCCGTCGAGATCTGCATAACTCGGCGTCGACGTCCCCAACGCGAGCGACTCCGCCCGGCACCTGTCCTGCCACTGTGGGTGTTGGCCCAGGTATTGCATCATCGTGGAGATGGTGATCGTGGAGGTGTCGTGCGCGGCCATCAGGAGGAAAATCATATGGTCGATCACCTCGTCATCACTGAAGCGTTGTCCCGCTTCGGATTCGATGTGACACAGCACGGAGAACAAGTCGTCGGTTTCGCGATTTCGACGCGCCGGTAGGTAGCGACGAAAGAAAGCTTCCAGGACTCGGCGGCCGTCCAGCCCACGCTTCCATCGAGTCCCGGGTACGGGATAGCGGACCAACGAGGTTGCCGCCTGAACGCAATCGACGAAAGCCTTTTTCACCGCCGATATTTCGCTTTCGCTACTTCCTTCCGCCCCGCCCATGAAGATGTCGGTGGCGAGATCGAGGGTGAGCGTTTTCAGTGCCGCATAGGCACGAAATCCGTCAGTGGGCGTCCATGCGTCGAGTGCCGAGTCGATCGCCGGGTTGAGAACGTCGACAGTCTTCTCGAGTCGTGATCGGGTGAACGCCTGCTGCATGATTCGACGATGTCGTAGATGTTCGTCCGAATCGAGAAGCATAAGCCCACCGTGAAAGAAGGGGCCGATAAGGACCGACCACCCGTCACTGTTGACGAATGCTCGATCTTTGTTCTGCAGCACTTCTTGGCACGCGTCAGGTCCGAGAACAGCGATCCAACGCCGACCGACCATCGAAAACCAGGAGACCTCGCCGTAACGATCCCAGTTCTCTTGCATCAAGGCGAGCGGATCACGGATGTACTCGAGTGCGTGCCCGACGAAGGGCAGCCCTGAGCGGCCCGAAACCGGGTGTAACTGCGAGTGTGCGGGTGGGCGAGCCAGGATCTTGGACACTATGACCTCTACTCCCGTTCTATCTGACATTGCATCCTGTCAGATGTATGTAGTCTGCGTCACACCTGCTGTGTCTGTCAATATCGACCTATGACTCCTCCGATGCCGCGTCGATATGCCGGCCTGAGCGGCGATCAGCGGGCGGCGCTGCGGCGGGAAACCTTGCTAGAGGCAGGGCTGGAAGTATTTGCTGCCGCAGGTAATCGCGGCGCCACGATGACCGCAATCTGCGCCCAGGCCAAGTTGACGGAGCGATACTTTTACGAAAGCTTCACCAGCAGAGACGAACTGCTGCAGAAGGTATTGGACAAAATCGCCGACGAGGTCCGCGACGCGGGCCTGGCCGCGCTTCGAGCGAGCACCGGGACGCTCGAGCAACGCGTACGAAATGCGATCGCGTCGTTCGTCACCCTCCTCACCGACGATCCCCGCAAGGGGCGTGTGGCAATGATCGAATCCGCTGCATACGAACCCCTCCGTGCACACCGGCGCGCGGTACTGCACGGCTTCGCGCAAATGGTCGCGGACGAAGCCACGCGAATGTACGGCGACCGAGCTTGGCCGCCACATCAAGGTCAGATCAACGGACTGCTGTTCGTGGGCGGCCTTGCCGAACTGGTCACCGCGTGGTTGAACGAGGAGATCACTATTACCCCTGACGAGATCGTCGAGGCGGCAACATACCAATTCACGTCCACCGCACACCGTTGAGTGACAGACGATCCGGCTACCGCCCCGTCACACCGGATAAGTAGCCACAGGCGCGATACTTGTCTCTATGAGTGAACGAGCCGATGTACCCGGAACTGATCCCACGCAGTTTCGGGTACACGTCGCGTCTCAAGCCATTCGGTTGTTTTCCGAGAACGGCTACGAAGCCACCACCGTCGAACAGATTGCCATTGCTGCCGGGGTATCGCGGCGCACGTTCTTTCGGCAGTTCCGCTCCAAGGAAGACGTGATCTTCGCCGATCACGAATCGCTTCTCACGCATGTCGCACAGTTCCTGTCCACCGAATCCGCGGACCCGTGGGCGTCAGTCTGCGAAGCTGCCGGACTGGTCTTCGACTTCTTCCAGCAGAACCGCGATCTGTCGATGCGGCGATACCGCGTCGTGCAGCATGTTCCCGCTCTCCGCGACCGCGAACTGGTCACCGGGTTCCGGTACGAGCGACTCTTTGTCGACTATCTGCGGAGCGCTGTCCCCCGCGAACCGGTGCTCGAGGTTGTCGGATTCGCAGCCGCTGTCACCGCGTGCCACAACTATCTCTTGCGCAGCATGATCAAGGGCGATTCCGACGCCACGGCCGATGCACTACGCCAAGCGCTCCTGAATGTGCGTCGTACGTACGGCGTGGCCCCTGGGTCCAAGACCAGCACTCCCGAAGAAAGGTCTGTGCTGGTAGTAGCATTTCCGCCGGGCACTTCGGCCGACGAGATCAGCAGAAAGATTCACGAACAACTCGGCTGACACGCATCGTGCACTACAACGTCACACTCCGTTTCCTTGACCTGGCACTGAGTGCCGTGTTTGACTGACGTCATTGGCACCAGTCCGCCGACGGGCCATGCTGGTTCTGTTGGCGCCGTTCGATCCACCTTCTATCAAGGAGTGTTCCCATGGCCGGAAACCCAGACTTCAATCTCTTCGCACTGAACGAAGAGCACGACGAGCTGCGGGCCGCTATCCGCGGACTCTCCGAGAAGGAAATCGCGCCGCACGCCAAGGACGTCGACGAGAACGCCCGGTTCCCCGAGGAAGCACTCACCGCACTCAACGCGTCGGGCTTCAACGCCATCCACGTCCCCGAGGCCTACGACGGCCAGGGCGCCGATTCCGTTGCCACCTGCATCGTCATCGAAGAAGTTGCCCGCGTCTGCGGCTCCTCCTCACTTATCCCCGCCGTCAACAAGCTCGGCACCATGGGCCTGATCCTCAAGGGCTCCGAAGAGCTCAAGGCCAAGGTTCTCCCGGACCTCGTGAACGGCGGAATGGCGTCGTACGCACTGTCCGAGCGCGAAGCCGGATCCGACGCAGCCGCCATGCGCACCCGCGCAAAGGCTGACGGCGACGACTGGATCCTCAACGGCTCCAAGTGCTGGATCACCAACGGCGGCAAGTCCACCTGGTACACCGTCATGGCTGTCACCGACCCCGATAAGGGCGCAAACGGCATCTCCTCCTTCATGGTCCACAAGGACGACGAGGGCTTTGTCGTCGGGCCGAAGGAAAAGAAGCTCGGCATCAAGGGCTCCCCCACCGCTGAGCTGTACTTCGAGAACTGCCGCATCCCCGGCGACCGCATCATCGGCGCACCAGGCACCGGCTTCAAGACGGCACTCGAAACCCTCGACCACACGCGTCCCACCATCGGTGCACAGGCCGTCGGCCTTGCTCAGGGCGCCCTCGACGCGGCATTGGCTTACACCAAGGATCGCAAGCAGTTCGGCAAGTCCATCAGCGACTTCCAGGCTGTGCAGTTCATGCTCGCCGACATGGCAATGAAGGTCGAAGCCGCACGTCTGATGGTTTACACCTCCGCTGCTCGCGCAGAGCGCGGCGAGAAGAACCTCGGCTTCATCTCCGCTGCAGCCAAGTGCTTTGCATCCGACGTTGCCATGGAGGTCACCACCGACGCCGTTCAGCTGTTCGGCGGCGCCGGTTACACCACCGACTTCCCCGTCGAGCGCATGATGCGCGACGCCAAGATCACGCAGATCTACGAAGGCACGAATCAGATCCAGCGCGTCGTGATGTCGCGTGCGCTGTTGAAGTAAGGCACTTCGCGCCCCTGTGCGCCTTTCTGGTAGTTCTGACTACCGGAACGGCGCACAGGGGCTTGCCCCTAATTTTGAGGAGAATTGTGGAACTTGTAGGCGTAATCGGCGGCGGCACCATGGGTGCCGGCATTGCCGAGGTATGTGCAAAAGCCGGTAGCTCGGTACTGGTGCTCGAAACCAAGGAAGAATTTGCCGCTTCCGCACGCGAGCGGATCGCCAAGTCGATCAACCGCGGCGTAGCCAAGGGCAAGATCACCCAGGAAGAAGCAGACGCCGCCATCGCTCGCGTCCGCGTCACCCTGGACATGGAAGAGTTCGCCGATCGCGATCTGGTGATCGAGGCTGCTCCCGAGATCGAAGCCCTCAAGTACGAGATCTTCGGCAAGCTCGACAAGATCGTGAAGCCTGCGGGAATCCTGGCGACCAACACGTCGTCGATCCCCGTCATCAAGATCGCCAAGGCCACCTCGCGCCCCGGCCAGGTTGTCGGCGTTCACTTCTTCAACCCCGTGCCGGTCATGCCGCTCGTCGAGATCGTGGTCAGCCTGACCACGTCCGAAGAGACTGTCCTCGCGGTCACCGACTACGCGAAGAACACGTTGCGCAAGAAGACAGTTCGCGCGGGCGACCGTTCGGGCTTCATCGTCAACGCACTGCTCATCCCGTACCTGTGCCAGGCAATCCGGATGCTCGATTCCGGCTACGCCACCGCCGAAGACATCGACGAGGCAATGAAGGGCGGCTGCGGTTACCCGATGGGCCCGCTGACGCTCCTCGACACCGTCGGCCTCGATGTTGCTCTCGCAGCGGCAGAGTCGCTGTACGCAGAGTTCGCCGAGCCGCACTACGCTCCCCCGGCACTGCTGCGCCGCATGGTCGACGCCGGCCGCCTCGGCAAGAAGACCGGTCGCGGCTTCTACGACTACGCGTAACCTGTTCGGCATTTGCATTCGGCCCCATACTTTTTCGAAAGTGTGGGGCCGAAAGTCTTTCTGTATCCTTCAGCTCTCGTAGGCAGACTTGTTGAATCTCTCCAACAATGTGACAAACGTCGATACATCCTCTGGGGACCAGTCGTCGATCGCGGCGGCGATCCGATCACGATTCACCCTGCTCGCCTCACCGAACTTTGCCGCAGCGTCCGGCGTCGGAGAGAACAGCGAGACCCGTCCGTCGTCCGGATCGGATTCGGACACCACGTAGCCCTGCTTGGTAAGAGCAGTCAGATTTCGACTCACGACACTTCGATCCAAACCTGTAACCGCGATGACGGCCGCGGGAGACACCGGAAACATGTCGACGACGCGCGTCATGATGACAAAAGCAGCGGGAGTCATCTCCGGTACAGCCGCACCCGCGTCGGCGATCAGCGTCTTCCGGGAACCTTGCACCAGTCGCCGGATCGCCCATTGAATCGCGTGAATATCAGCTTCAGGTTTTGTCGACCTCACCTGGTCAGCATAGGACCTTCAACGTCACCCGTTCCGCAATATAGTTGCTGAAATCAACTAAATGTGATTGACTTCGGTCACATACTTTGACGGCTAGGCGAGGAACCCCATGACGGAATCGACCGGCGAAAGCGGACCAGCGCCGACAATGTCTCGACGCCAAGTGAACGAAGCATTCGGCGGAATCCTCATCGGAATGCTTGTCGCCGTGTTGTCGACGTCGGTGATCAACACGTCCCTCCCGCGCATCGTCACCGATCTCCATGGCGATCAGACGACCCTTACCTGGGTCGTCACCGGATCACTGCTCGCAGTCACCGTCTGCACACCGATCTGGGGCAAGCTGGCCGACCTCTTCAGCCGTCGACTTCTACTGCACATCGCGCTCCTGATCTTCATGATCGGCTCACTTGCGGCCGGTTTCGCGAGTGAACCCACACTGATGATCGCAGCGCGGCTGGTTCAGGGAATCGGAACCGGCGGGCTCATCACCCTCTCTCAGATCGCCATCTCGGACATCATCAGCCCTCGCGAACGCGGCAAGTACATGGGCGTCCTCGGGGCTGTCGTCGTGGCAGGCACCGCCGGCGGACCTCTCGTGGGCGGCCTCGTCACCGACACCATCGGCTGGCGTTGGAACTTCTACATCGTCATTCCCTTTGCGGTAGTCGCGATGATCGTCATCCAGTTGAAGCTCATCCTGCCGAGACGAAAGGGCACCGGACGGATCGACTACATCGGATCGGTCCTTCTCACTGCCGCGATCTCGACACTCCTCATCTGGCTCTCGCTCGGCGGCAAGGTATTCGAGTGGAACTCCGCAGTGTCCTGGTGCATGGGCATCGGCACCGCGGTGCTGATCGCCGTGACGCTGGTTGTCGAGAGCAAGGTGAAGTACCCCGTACTCCCCCTGCATATGTTCCGCGGAAAAACCTTCACGCTGTCGATCGTTGCCAGCGTGTGCGTCGGGATAGTCCTTTACAGCGTCGCCATCTTCATCAGCCAGTACATGCAACTCAGCCGAGGCGCATCGGCCACCGGAGCGGGCCTGATCACGCTCCCCCAAGTCGCCGGAAACCTCATCGCATCCACTGTCGTGGGTGGGCTCATCTCGCGCACCGGGCACTGGAAACCATGGCTGATCACGGGAGCATCTCTACTTACCGTGGCCAGCATCCTGCTCTCGACCTTGCGAGTCGACACCAATATCGTCGTGCTCTTTCTTGCTTTACCGCTCGTCGGTCTCGCCCTCGGCATGCTGCTGCAGAACCTTGTCCTTGTTGTACAAAATGCCACGGACGTGCGCGAGATCGGCGCGGCCAGCTCGGCCGCCGCATTCTTCCGCAGCTTGGGCGGCGTCCTTGGCGTGACGATGCTCGGAGCAGCCCTCTCTGCGCGAGTCGATACCGAAATCGAGAACGGGCTACAAGAATCCGGTATCGCGAGATCGGCAAGCGGACTGACGGAGGGGGCACTCCCGAACATCGACACGTTGTCAGATCCGGTACGCGACATCGTCGAATCGGCATACGGGCAGGGAGTCGGGGAGGTATTCCTCATTTCGATTCCGTTCGCCGTCATTGCCCTGATCTGCGTCATCTTCCTCCCGAATGCCGTTCTCGGCACCAAGACCGGTATCGAGCAACTAGCGGACATCGAGCAAGACGAGCCGGCGGACGCCTCCACTACCCTCAAGGTTCCGTAGTCGCATCACCACTCACACGGCCGGTATCGTCGTGACCATGGGCCAACTACCTCCCGACGCGATCAGTGTCCGCGTGGACAGTTGGACGTGGGCTGTCCGCCTCTTCAAGACCCGGTCCCAGGCTGCGGCGTCGTGCCGATCCGGCCATGTGCGGGTGAACGGTACTTCGGCAAAGGCTGCTCAGCAGGTGAAGGTCGGCGACGAGGTTCGAGTACGCGTTTCGGGCGTCGAACGCATCGTTGTCGTGGTCAAGCCCATCACCAAACGGGTTGGCGCAGTGCTGGTCGACGATTGCTTGAAGGACATTTCACCGCCGCCCCCGCCCCCGGAATTGCTGGCGTCGATACCGATGCGCGATCGCGGAGCGGGCCGCCCCACCAAACGTGAACGACGCGATCTCGAGAAACTACGGGGCATCGATCTCTGAACTTCGATGGCGTCAATCTCCGCATAACCATTGACATTTCTGCCCGGTGACGCGAAAGTCGAAACATGACAACATGCGTTGTCATGTCCGCGCGAGAGACAGAGGTCACCGCAATGACCAACGATGCAGATACGGTTTCCGAGAAGTCGGTCAGCAATCCCGAGCCGCGAACACTTCGAGCTGCTCCCATCGGACCCGGCTCCCTGACGTGGTTGCACTTCGGCGACATTCGCGGCTTGCTGTACCTCGCACGCGCTGGAACCCTTCAGAATATGCATCCAGCGGTCAGCGGTGCGCTGCAAGATCATTCGAACTTCTTCACCGATCCTCTCGATCGGCTGTTCCGCTCGCTTCCCCCCATTTACGGCGTTGTGTACGACCGGAACGATCACGGCACCGGAACGCTCGTCCGTAACTTTCACACCGAACTCAAGGGAACCGACGAAACCGGCCGGCGGTATCACGCACTGGCTCCGGACACTTTCTGGTGGACCCACGTTACGTTCTTCGAGGTAATCCTCGATTTCAACGAGCGGTTTGCGTACAAGAAATTCACCGAAGAACAGAAGGATCAACTCGTCCGCGAAGCCGTAACGTGGTGGCGCTGTTACGGTCTCACTGATCGGCCGGCTTTCGACAACTACGCGAGCTTTCACGCATACTGGGAAGACATGCTCGACAATCAATTGATCAATACCCACACCACCAAGTGGTCGACACGCGTCGCCGAACACCGAATCGCCCCACCACCCAAGGTGCCACGTTGGGCGTGGACGCTCATCTCGCGCCCGACGGTTGCTGCCTCGAACTGGATCTGCAAGGCACTGATGCCCGACAAGGCACGTCAGACCCTCGAATGGGAATGGACTGCGCGAGATGAGCGCATATACGTCTGGTTCGCGCGCTTTCTGACGTTGTCGGATCGTTTCTGGCATCTTCTGCCACTTCGCGCACGATATGCACCACGCGCGTATGCCGGGATCCGCAATCACGGCCTCGAAACAGGCTGACGCAGAACCGTCTTGAGCTTCTCGGGCTGCGTCCGGCGTGCATCACTGAGGTAGATCTCGTGATGATCACCGTTGAAACTCAGATTGTTCGCCGGAATGAAGGTGTGGTGCAGGCGATCCAAGGTCGGAGCTTCGTCGTCGTACGACCCGATGTGGAGGATCTGCACAGACAGGCCCTCCTCCAGTTCGAGGAACCGCACCTTGTCGAGAGCTGCAAGGCTCTTCTTTGCACCGACTGCGGTAATCGAGGCAGTGAGTTCGGCTGACGTGATCCACTCCGGTTGCGAGATCATCATCGTCCAGTCCCACGACGCTTTGTCGCGCGTTACGAACGCCTCGGGGTCGTCGGCCCGCCACAATCCTTCGAGCGGTCCCACCACATAGTCCCGGTCCAGTTCCTTCTTGCTCGCAAATTTGGTGGCATAGGACACTGCATAGAGCGCTTCGAGCGCCTCGGAGTACTCGGTGGCGGTATTGGGATCACCGTGGCCATCGACGGCAAAGTAACTGAAACGCGGCACGGTCACCAGCGAAAAATCGCGCCGACTCGGTGCATACAGTTCCTTGTATGCCTTTTTGACGTCGAACTTTTCCATGTGCCACCCACCTGGTCTCGGGTCGAGTTCCAACGCCTCGCAACCTATCCGAAGGTACCGACGTCCAAATAGCGGACCGCCGTCCCCTTGTTAATAGACCACTGGACCTTTACTCTGGACGGGGTGACTACACCACCGGCGACCGAAGTTGCCCACGTCCAGCGCCGCAAGCCACTGAGGATCGTCGCCATCAGCGCGATCGTCGCCTCGATCTTGGCATTGCTGTTCGCCTATCCCTGGTGGAGCTTGGTCATTCGACCGGACTGGCCGGGCGCCGTGACGATTATCGGCACCGTCGTGTTTGCTGCCCTCCTGATCGCCCTGCCCGCCAGCATGGTGCTGAGCAACGGACACACCGATCGTGATCGACTTCGACTGGTCGGCGATGCGCTCCTCGGAATCATCTGGGTCGTGTTCGTCTGGACATTGCTCGGCGAGGTCTTGCGGCTCGGCCTACTCGTCGGCGGGGTGGAGAACCCACTTCGCGCACGCGTTGTTGCCGTTGCGGCACTGATCATCTCGGCAGCTCTACTGATCTGGGGTTATCGCGAAGCGATGCGATTGCCACGGATCAAGCACGTGGACGTCACGATTCCGCGCCTCGGCGCCGGCATGGACAAGCTTCGTGTCGTCGCAATCACCGACACCCATTTCGGTCCGATCAACCGGGCGAAGTGGTCGTCTCGGGTTGTTGCCGCCGTCAACGAACTCGACGCGGACATCGTGGCCCATGTCGGAGACATCGCCGACGGAACAGTCGAGCAGCGACGCAACCAAACGTCTCCGCTCAGTTCGGTGGACGCCAGGCTTGCCCGCGTCTACGTGACCGGCAATCACGAGTACTTCCATGAAGCACAGGAGTGGCTCGACTATATGACGTCGATCGGCTGGGACTCGCTCCACAACCGCCACATCGTTGTCACCAAGGGCGACGACAGTCTGGTGATCGCCGGCGTCGACGACGCCACCGCATTGGGGTCACGGCTGGAAGGACACGGTGCGAACTTCGAGGATGCATTGACAGGAGCCGATCCTGAACTGCCAATCCTGATGCTCGCCCATCAACCGAAGCAGGTTCCCCAATCCGCTTCTGCCGGAGTTGATCTACAGCTGGCCGGACACACCCATGGCGGTCAGATCTGGCCCTTCAACTTCCTGGTCAAACTCGATCAACCGTCAGTGTCGGGTCTCAGCCGTCACGGCGAACGCACCCAGCTGTACACGAGCCGTGGCACAGGATTCTGGGGCCCACCGTTCCGAGTCTTCGCGCCGAGCGAGATCACCGTACTGACCTTGCACAGCTCCTGAGATGTCAGTCAGCTCGTTCGGGTTGCCGCCCGTGCAGACAACCCGACGAGTTGATTGACCAGACCTTCCCGGAGCCCCGTGGCAAACATTTCCGCGGCGGGTGGTGCGTGCATCTCACCCAGAACAACAGCCATAGACTTTGCCGGTTCAGCGTATGGCCACATTCCTGCGACGATCACCAGAGTTGCCTTGGCAAAATGTGCCGCGTCCTTATCTGCAAGATCAGGCAATTGCGAATGCACAAGTGATGCAAGCCGAGTCGTGTTGACCGCTGCACGTTTCTTGAAGTCGCGGGCGAAGTCCTCCGAAATGTTCCTCTCGAGAACACTCCCCATCACGCTCAGCAGTTCGCACAGCAAACGCTGAGGGACAAGCGATTCCGCGATGGTCGACGCCAGATGGATCTCGGCGGCAAACGGCGAGCTGTCGTCGGTCGGGATCACCGAGGCTTCCAAACCGTCGAGCCACGCCACCCAGTTCTCGTCCAGGACTTCCAGGAAGATGGCCTCACGACTGTCGAAGTACCGCAGCACATTCGACTTTGCCAGTCCGACGGTTTCACTGAGTTCACGCAAACTGATGTCTGCAACGGACCTGGATCCGAGTAGAGCGCGGGCGGTGTCGAGAATGGCGCATCGCCGAGCCTCGATCTGCTCCGGTTTGCGCGCGCGCTGAAATCCGTGAGTCGCCACCATCCGGCCAGAATATCAGACCACCAGTCTATTGTTATCTGCCCAGCGAATCAGTTCTCCGACGGAGAGCGCCGCGGCAGAGCACTCCTCGACGCCAATTCGCGGCGCAGTGCATCAGTGTCGACGGACGTGAGATCAACGCCGTGCGCCCGCGTAGCCAATGATCGAACCTCCTCGGCCAGATCCGCCACCTGTTCCGACGTCCACGCAGTGCGGCGGTTCACCGACTTCGACGATTCGTTCATCGGGGAAGTCTGACACCACCGCCTGCGCCGGGACGGCAAAACCCCTTCCGGTTACACAGGTTCAGCGCTCAGAATCCTCAGAGCCTCCGGCACTGCTTCGATCGTGATCGGTAGCGGCCCCACTCGGTCACCGTCGGCGTAAGCGATGATGCCCTCGGAGATGAGCCGGACCTTCTTGGATCGGTACGTCGATACCGCGTCCAGATGGATGTGTGTTCCCTTGTAGACCCGGGGAAAGAGGCGCACCAGACGCAGCCGTGAACCATGCCCGACAACAGTCAGATCCAGCAAACCGTCGGTCTTGGACGCACCAGGCGTAATGAGCATGCCGCCGCCGTAGGATCGCCCGTTACCGACTGCCACGAGCGTCGCGTCCATGGTGATCACCTCGTCGTCGAGTTCGATCCGGTACGGCAGCGGCCGCATCTTCGCCAGTTCGGCAAGCATCGCCAGGTTGTAGCGCATTCGCCCCTTGGGCCAGGTCATCTTGTTCGCGCGCTCGCTGACCAACGAGTCGAAGCCACTGGCGATGATCGTGCCTGACCACACAACGGACCCGTCGGCCAGCGTGATCTTCGCGAGGTCTGACTGCTGCACGATCCCGTTGGCAATCACGTCAGCGGCAGCTTCGGGATCACCTGTGGGAATACCGAATTCGCGGGCGTGATCATTTCCCGTGCCCGCCGGAATGAGTCCGATCGGCGTGTCGGTCAGCGCCGCCGCTTGCAGCCCGATGCTGATGGCACCGTCTCCACCGACCACCACGAGAGCGTCGGTACCGTCTTCGATCGCCCGACGCGCCAATTTCTTGGCGTCGTCAGCATCAGTGCCGATGATCTCGGTGACGGCAACTCCACGTTCACGCAGTCGCGCAACACCTTTGCGGCCGGCTGTGGGCGCATGCCCATGTCCCGCCATCGGATTGATCAGGACGGTTACCTTCTCGATCTGACTGCGGGTTTGGCTCAAGGAATCAGCTTTCCAGGATTGAGGATGCCGGCGGGGTCCACTGCATTCTTTACTGCGCGAAGAATATTCGCGCCCAATTCACCGATTTCGTCCTTCATCCACGGCCGATGGTCCGCACCGACAGCGTGATGATGAGTAATCGTGCCACCGGCAGCGATGATGGCGTCGCCGGCTGCTGTCTTGGCCTTATGCCACTGAGCAATCGGATCTTCGGTCTGAGCGCACACCACGGTGAAGTACAGGGATGCACCGGTCTTGTACGTGTGCGAAATATGGCACATCACAAGCGGCTGGGTGCCCTGCTCGACCAATGCCTTGGTCAATGCCTCTGTGACCGACGAGCGCAGGTTCGCGAGATTGCCCCACGTCGTTGCCGTCTCGAGGGTTTCGCACAGTGCGCCGACGTCGAGCAGTGCGTCACGCAGATACGGTGCATCGAACCGTCCGTGTTCCCAACTGTTTCCAGGCTCAGCGCCGAGAGACGTTCCGCCGTGCGCGGTGAGAATTGCGCGGGCTTCTGCCATTCGCTCTGCGGTATGCGAGGCCGTGCCTTCATAGGTGGTGATGCCGAGGCAGCCACCCGTGAAGGCATTTTCGCCGATCTTGTCGGTGGTCGCCAGGTTCACGCCGCTCTCGGCTTCGTCCGACAACCGCAGCACTGTCGGTGCTGACCCTTCCTGGACAAGCTCGCGCAATGCTGCTGCGCCGGTAGCGAAGTCGGGAAAACTCCATCCCTCCCGAACCGTCGTCTCCGGAAGTCGGTGAACCCGCACTCGCACATGCGTAATGACGCCGAAAGTACCCTCGGAGCCGACAAACAGTTCCCCGAGATCAGGACCCGCGGCCGATGCCGGCGCTCTACCGGTCTCGAGCACACCGGTCGGGGTGACCACAGTGAGACCCTGGACCATATCCTCGAAACGTCCGTACCCTGCCGACGCCTGCCCCGAGGAACGCGTCGCCGCGAAACCACCGAGCGTGGCAAAGAGGAAACTTTGCGGGAAGTGTCCGACGGAGAAGCCGTGCTCGTGCAGTAATTCCTCGGCGCGTGGTCCCGTTGTTCCGCCGCCGAACGTGGCGATGCCGGATTCCTCGTCCAGTGAGACAAGCTGATCGAACCGTCGAAGATCAAGAGAAAGTACCGCGTCGAACCCGTCCCGGATGGGATCCAATCCGCCGACGACGCTGGTACCGCCGCCGAACGGCACTACGGCAATCTTGTTGGCCCCGCAGTACCGCAGAACCTGCTCCACCTCGGCGTCCGTGCCGGGTGTGACTACTGCATCCGGCGCGTCCTGGGGCTCGGTGCTTCGGCGGCGCAACAAGTCCGGGGTGCTCTTGCCACCGGCTCGAAGAATCCGATCCGAATCCTCGGTAGTTATGTACTCCGCGCCGACCACGTCAGCCAGCGCGTCGACGTGCGCCTGAGACAGAGCGGACGGCGTCACTCGCACGTCCCCAATGGCCAGTCGGGATTGCTTCGGGGCCGATACACCAAGAAATCCGGTCAGCAAAGCTACGACCGCGTCCGACAGCTCACGCTTCTTTGCTGGATCGCCCCACGCGTCCCATTGCATCGGCGGTTGCAAGGCAGATTTCTCGGTACTCATGCCTACCAGTGTTACACATCAGTGTGATGTGTAAACATAGGTGGGTCGATCATCCCATTGTCTTGGAACCGTCGATCGCTTCGCGAAGTATGTCCGCATGGCCTGCATGCTGGGCAGTCTCGGCAATGATGTGGAGCAGCGTACGCCGGGCCGACCAGCGCGCACCAGGCTCGAACCACGGCGCAGACGGCAGCGGATGCGAGATGTCGAGACTGTCCAAGGATGCCACCAACTCATCCGTCCTCGCTGCGATCTGCTCATATTCGGCCACAATGCCGGCCAAGGTCTCGTCTCCCACCATGGCAAACTCGTCCACGCGCGCCTGAAGCATCTCCGGCGTGAATTTCGCCGGATCAACATCCCCACCCATACCGGATGGGCCTTCCAGGATGAAATCCACACATCCCCGCTCGGTGTGGGCCACATGCTTGATCAATCCGCCGAGGCACAGTTCACTCACGGTGGGTCGCGACGCTGCCTGTTCGTCGGTCAAGCCCCGAACAGTGACAAGTAGAAACCCGCGATGCTCGCGCAAGGTCTGGATAAGATCCGCGCGCTCGCCGGTGAGGGTGCTGGTCGATGCGTTCATCGGTTCGTCCTTTGTTTGTGGGATCTTGCCTGTGAAACAACGGTAGAACCCATTGCGGACAGAAACGGTCCTCATTAGAACTTCTCCACAAAAAAACTCCCGGCATCCGCCGATGAAGGCGAATGCCGGGAGTTCAACCGAACGGGAACGAAGATCAGACGGTGCGAGCCAAACGGTCAGCCAGCAGGCGCGTGAAGTGCGCCGGATCGCTCAACTCGCCGCCCTCGGCGAGCAATGCCATCCCGTACAACAATTGCGCTGTCTCAGTAAGGTTTTCAGCAGAACCATCCGCCGCCTGCGCATCGCGCAGACCCGTTACGAGAGGATGCGACGGGTTGAGTTCGAGGATCCGCTTACTGTGCGGAACCGGCTGCCCCGACGCCCGGTACATCTTCTCGAGCGTCGGCGACATACTGAATGCGTCGCCGACGATGCAGGCAGCCGACGTGGTGAGTCGCGTCGAGAGTCGCGTCTCCTTGATGTCGTCTGACAAGGTTTCGGTCAGCCACGTCAGCAGCGCACCGAATTCCTTTTCCTTCTCTTCACGTTCAGCCTCGGCTGCCTTCTTCTCGTCCTCGGTGTCGAGGTCGACCTCCCCCTTGGCGATCGACTGGAAGGTCTTGCCGTCGAAGTCCGAAACGGCGTCGACCCACATCTCGTCGACCGGATCGGTGAGAACCAGAACCTCGAGGCCCTTGGCCTTGAAAGCCTCCATGTGCGGGGAGCTTTCGATGAGGTGGCGAGATTCGCCGGTCATGAAGTAGATCTGTTCCTGACCGTCCTTCATGCGCTCGACGTACTCGGCGAGAGTGGTCACGCCGTCTTCACTGTTGGTCGATGCGAAGGATGAGATGTCGAGCAACGTCTTACGGTTGTCGGCATCGGCCATCAGGCCTTCTTTGAGTGCCCGTCCGAATTCGGTCCAGAAGGTCGAGTACTTTTCGGGCTCGTTTGCCTTCATGTCCTTGATCGTCGAGAGGACCTTCTTGGTCAGTCGACGACGGATCGCCGAAATCTGACGGTCCTGCTGCAGAATTTCTCGAGAGACGTTGAGCGAGAGATCTTGTGCGTCAACAACACCCTTGACGAAACGCAGGTAGTCGGGCACCAACTCTTCGCAGTCGTCCATGATGAAGACGCGCTTGACGTACAGATGGATGCCGGCCTTGCGCTCACGCATGAAGAGATCGAACGGCGCCGTCGACGGAATGAAGAGCAGCGCTTGGTATTCGAACGTACCTTCGGCCTTCATCGGGATGACCTCGAGCGGCTCGTCCCACGCATGGCTGACGTGCTTGTAGAACTCCTTGTACTCCTCCTCGGACACGTCGTCCTTGGCGCGAGTCCACAGAGCCTTCATCGAGTTGATGGTCTCGGTCTCGATGGTGACCTCGGACTCTTCACCCTCGGCCGGCGTCGACGTGCGAGCGACATCCATACGAATGGGCCACGCGATGAAGTCGGAGTACTTCTTGACCAGTTCCTTGATCTTCCATTCCGACGTGTAGTCGTGCAGGCCGTTCTCGGAATCCTCCGGCATCAGGTGCAGTGTCACGGAACTGCCCTGCGGCGCCTCGTTCACATGCTCGAGCGTGTACGTGCCTTCGCCGGTCGACTCCCAGCGCGTCGCGTGGTCTTCACCGGCGCGGCGGGTCAGCAGCGTCACCTTGTCCGCGACCATGAACGTGGAGTAGAAACCGATACCGAACTGGCCGATCAGTTCCTCGGAAGCTGCGGCATCCTTTGCTTCCTTGAGCTTGCGACGGACCTCGGCGGTGCCGGACTTCGCGAGCGTGCCGATCAGGTCGACAACCTCGTCACGCGACATACCAATGCCGTTGTCGCGGATCGTGAGCGTGCGTGCGTCCTTGTCGATATCGATCTCGATGTGGAGATCGGAGACATCGACGTTGAGGTCTTTGTCCTGGTATGCCTCGAGACGGAGTTTGTCCAGCGCGTCCGAAGCGTTGGAGATCAACTCACGAAGGAAACTGTCCTTGTTCGAATAGATTGAATGAACCATCAAATCCAGCAGCTGACGTGTTTCTGCTTGGAACTCGAGCTGCTCGGTATGCGCGGTCACTTCGATCCCCTTCTCTTCTCGTTACTGGTCACAGGGATTTTACTTGACCTCGAATGCCCGGGATCAGGCCATGCGAATCACTAGGTGTACCTCTGCAAACAATCTGCGATCAATAACCACGCACAGCAGACACTTCGGGGAGTTCGCGGCCGTGATGGGCCATGGCCTGCGCGTACAGGCGTCCGGCGCGGTACGACGACCGGACGAGCGGTCCGGCCATGACGCCGGCGAAGCCCATTTCTTCTGCAGCCTTGGAGTGCTCGACGAACTCTTCGGGCTTGACCCATCGCTCGACGGGGTGGTGCCGCGGTGAGGGACGCAGGTATTGGGTGATGGTGAGGATGTCGCAACCGGCGGCGTGCAGATCGGCCATCGCTTCGGTGACCTCTTCGGGGGTTTCGCCCATGCCGAGGATGAGGTTGGACTTGGTGACCAGTCCGTATTCGCGGGCGGCGGTGATGACGTCGAGGCTGCGCTGGTACCGGAAGGCCGGGCGGATCCGCTTGAAGATGCGGGGGACGGTC
Organism: Rhodococcus sp. ACPA4; assembly: GCF_002300185.1. Classification (NCBI taxonomy): domain Bacteria; kingdom Bacillati; phylum Actinomycetota; class Actinomycetes; order Mycobacteriales; family Nocardiaceae; genus Rhodococcus; species Rhodococcus sp. ACPA4. Next base: position 310,379 of record NZ_NSDY01000002.1, on the reverse strand, counting down.
TCGAGGTTGTGCGCGAGTACCTCGGGGCGGGAGGCGAAGACCTCGTCGAGCAGTTCGGGTTTGCCGTTGAAGTCCGGCACCAGGTTCTCGACGCCGGTGCCTGGGTTGAGTTCGTGGATCTTGCGGACGGTTTCGGCGTAGAGCCAGGCGCCGCCGTCGGGGAGGTCGTCGCGGGCGACGCCGGTGATCGTGGAGTATCGAAGTCCCATGGCCTGAACACTTTCGGCGACGCGACGGGGCTCGTCGCGGTCGAGGGCGTCGGGCTTGCCGGTGTCGATCTGGCAGAAGTCGCAGCGGCGGGTGCACTGCTCGCCGCCGATGAGGAAGGTGGCTTCGCGGTCTTCCCAGCATTCGTAGATGTTGGGGCAGCCTGCTTCTTCGCAGACGGTGTGCAAACCTTCGCGCTTGACCAGGCCCTTGAGCTCCGAGTACTCGGGGCCCATTTTTGCTCGGGTCTTGATCCAGTTGGGTTTGCGTTCGATGGGTGTCTCCGCGTTTCGGATCTCGAGGCGGAGCAGCTTACGTCCCTCCCCGAGGGTTCGACCGTCGTGCGTCACGACTTTCCTCCAAACATTCGTTGGATCTGCGTCATCGCGAGAGTGCATAGGATGCGGCAAGATGACTGCCTTCCAAGGCTGCAATTGCGCGGGTGATCAATGGTTGCACCAAGGCTGATACATCATCGAATCTATTTGTGCTCGAGAGCCATTCGCTTCTCTGTTCGCACAGTTCGAGTACACGCGCCGCAACCTCGAGAAACCCCACGGAGTAGAACCATGGCAAAACGCGTGTATCGACGTCGAAGTTGACTGCCCGTCGATACCGAGACAGCAACCCTTCGAATGCAGGGTATCCGAAATGAACTGAGGGGCAACCCGATACAACACTGGGAATCCCTCTCAATCCCGCCCAGAAAACGTAGGCGATTCCGATATCCAATAGCGGGTCACCAAAACCGACTCGACGCCAATCTGTCACCGCACGCAATACTGGGGAGTCATCGAGGTCGAAAATCGTACGATCTAGACGATATTCTCCATGGAGCAAGCACGGCTTCCGTGGTGCCGGCACCGATCGCGCAAGAGAATCCAGGAGGGCATTCAACGCGGGTCTCACACTCAATTCGTACCGAGCGAGCCTCAATTCGATCTCGGACACATAGTTGCGCAGGTCCCGGCACGCCCAAAGGACAGAACTAACGCCGCCGATGCCGAACTCGAGCGAATGAATCCTGGCAAGCGTGTCGGCAAATGCGTTCGCTACCAGGATTCTCGCGCCGATCTCGACGTCTGCTAATTGAATATCAGTCCGCAGCGAGGCCCCCCGCACCCGTCGAGAGACGAGCAATCCGGAAGCTTCGTCCAAGTAGACAAGGAGAGGTACTGGAATGCTGCTCTGTTCGAGCGTGCGGAGCGCAGTGGCCTCTGCTCGAATTCCCTGTGTTCCAAAGCTGCGGTCACCGCTCGACGGACAGCGAAGGATCCAAGCTCCTTCATCGCTGGTCAAGGAATACGTCTGACCAGGGGGTGAGCTGGAAACCTCGTTTGCACTGAATCGTGCGTACTGATCCAACTCCCCGCAGTCGATCAGACGCAGTCGAACCTCACCGATATCGAATGGTAGTTGCCTTGCCACCAGTCATCCCCATTCGGCATCGATTCATTTCGTCGTAAAGCCCGCACCGCTATCGATGAAGGCGCAATTCTCGTGACGCGACAACCATGCGATGGACCTCGTCGGCGCCGTCGATGAAACGCATAGTCCGAGCCTGCGCCCACAACATCGCCAGCGGATAGTCCTGCGTCATTCCGCCGGCGCCATGCACTTGAATTGCCTTGTCGATCACCCAGCCCACAGCATCCGGGGCAGCCACCTTGATAGCCGAAATTTCCGTACGCGCCTCGCGCGCCCCAACTGTGTCGATCAACCAGGCAGTCCGCAGAACGAACAACCGCAACTGATCGATCTTTACCCGGGACTGCGCGATCCAATGCTGAATAATCCCCTGATCCGCTAACGACTTACCGAAAGCCTCACGCTCGTTCGCCCGACGACACATCAACTCGATCGCACGCTCCGCCATCCCGATCATGCGCATGCAGTGATGAATCCGCCCTGGACCGAGCCTGGCCTGCGCCAACGCCTGTCCCCGACCACGCTCGCCGAGCATATGGTCCTTGGGAACAAGTACATCCTCGAAATGCACCTCCGCGTGACCGCCATGGGCACCGTGAGTGAAACCGAACATCTTCAGCCCCCGGACAATACGTACGCCAGGAGTCTCACGCGGAATCAGAACCAAACTGTGGCGCGACCGCGGATCCGCATCAGGATCCGACACCCCCATCACGATCAACAACGCACAATCGCTGCTCATCGCGCCGGTCGACCACCACTTACGTCCATTGATCCTCCAACAATCACCCTCATCGGTGATTGAGCAAGTCAAGTTCGCGGGATCAGACGACGACACGTCCGGCTCCGTCATGCAATACGCCGACCTGATGTCACCGTTCAACAACGGATCGAGCCACCGATGTTTCTGCGCATCAGTCCCGAACAGCGTCAGCAACTCCATGTTCCCGGTATCGGGCGGGTTGCAGTTGAACGCTTCCGGCGCAACCTCAGGACTCCAACCCGTCACCTCGGCCAATGGTGCGTACTGCAGATTGGACAGTCCCGCACCGCGCGGATCGTGCGGAAGAAACAAATTCCACAACCCACTCGCCTTCGCATGCTTCTTCAGATCTGCCATCACCGCCGGACGCTCCCACTGCCGATCCCCTACTTCCGGGTTGTCGTGGAAGAAATGCTCTGCAGGAAAAACGAACTCGTCCATGAATGCCGACGCGCGTTCCTTCAAATCAATAGTCTTCGCGTCGAACTCGAAATCCATGTCACACACCTTTACCCTTCGCCGGCCGAGTACGACCGAGATCAGAAATTACTGTTTCACAAATTTTCGGCTACGCAAGTGCCGAAAGCCCGCGCTCTGCCAAAGGAACGACCATCGAGCCGATGTCCTCGAAACCGTCGCCGACTGTTTCCCCATTGACGAAGCGAAGATGGATGCCTTCCAGAATCACTGCCATCTTGTAGAATGCAAAGCCCGAATACCACTGCAGCGCATCGATATCGAACCCCGTGCTTAGGGAATATCTTTCGACAAGGTCGTCGAACGAGGGGAAACCCTCATGCGCAGAAGGCGTCCCGGCAATCGGATTATCGATACCCGCCCATCCCGACCAGAACAGATGGACTAAACCCAAGTCTGTCAACGGATCACCCAGTGTTGACATCTCCCAATCCAGCACTCCGACGATGTCCGACGGGGCACCTAACCGAACAATCATGTTGTCGAATCGAAAGTCGCCGTGAACGATCGAGGTTGCAGACTGCCCCGGAATCGACGACGCGACCCGCGCCCCTAGTTTTTCCAACATCGGAAGATCGCGGGACTTCGACGACGCCAACTGCTTGCTCCATCGCCTTACCTGGCGCTCGAGGTATCCCTCCGGCTTACCGAAACCAGACAAACCCAGGCTACGAAAGTCTTGCGTGTGCAGTGCAGCCAGGCAATCGACGTAGCGATGCGCCAACTCGGAGCGATTGCCCTCGTCCACGGAAGCGAAGTCGTCATCGGTTCGCAACACCTGACCTTCGATCTTGTCCATGACGTAGAAACTTCCACCCGATGTAGCGTCGAACTCCTCGGAGAACACGATCCGCGGAACTGGGACAGCACTTTCCGCGAGGGCTCGCTGAACGGTCACTTCCCGACCCATGTCGTGAGCAGTCTCCAGACGGTGACCGATCGGCGGACGACGCAGAATCCATCTTCTCGACTTACTCGCCAACTCGAACGTCAGGTTGGATCGACCGCCTGCCAGTAATCGCACAGTCAGTTCCTCGCCCGTACCCAACTCGCCCATCGCTATCAGCCTGGACCGAACCAAGTCGGCGTTGAACTGCTCACTCTCCGCTATTGATTCAACCTCATTCATGACAACGTCCTCATCCCATAGTCCGTTACTCGACGACACAACGCACCACACCCGCACCGGCGGGCAGGTCGGGCCGAACCAAAACCTTCACGTGCTCTATCTCGTCACCCGCGGCCGGGCGCAGCGCAGAGAACACCTCACTCACCGCATCCAGCCCGGCAAAGCCCGTGACCATCAATCCCGGATCGAAACGACGTTCCACGATATGTTCGAAAGTTCGGGAAAACGCTTGGTACGTAGGTTCTCCGCGCCCCGGACCACCCACGAATTCCAGACTCACATTCTTGAGAATCCCGATCACCGGTCGAATCGACTCGTGCTGCATTGCCGATCCGACAATCACAATGCGTGTGAACGGTGGAACGACAGACATCAAGGAACCCAGTAGATTCCGCGCTCCGGATGCTTCGAAGACAAATACTTCGGTATCTGCCGGAATCATTCCTGCAAGTGTGCTCAGGGGATCCGAGTGCCTCGGATCGACTGCCACATCGGCCCCGTACGCCAAAGCCACAGTTCGTCGAAGTTCCGAAGGGTCGGATACGACGATGGGGTGGATGCCGCGTTCTGCCAATTCGATGACTGCGCCGAGTCCCACAGGCCCGCAACCGGTCACCACCGCGGCGGCGCCGGCAACGATCCGTGAACGCAGCACGGCGTTGACACCAGTAGCGAGAGGTTCGGTCACTGCAGCGGTAACCGGATCCACGTCCGGAGGGATGTGCAGGTGCCCACCAGCCTGGATAACAACCCTTTCAGCCAGCCCTCCGGGCTTCGAATTGCAGTATCCGACTGTATGAGTCAATCCATCGTCGTCAACGACCCACGGCAGAACCACCAGACGGTCACCGACTGCGTAGTCGACCACTCCGGTTCCCACCTCGGTCACCGTTGCAGTGAACTCGTGTCCGAATACCAGATCGTGTGCCGGATCGAACAGCGCTCCCGGTACGTCCGCCTCACGATGCGCAGCGAGGAAATCATCGGTGTGCTGCCAGGCCGACAGGTCGCTGCCGCAGATCCCGGTGGCTATCGGCTCCACCAGAAGCTGATTCGGTCCCGGTGACGGCTCCGGAATGTCGGCAAGTATGACGTCTCCGCCTCGAAGCACTGCTGCCCTCATCTGATGTCCTCACGTCGCGAAGTGCCTACGATTTTGTCGGCCATTGTTCGAGATACTTCTGTACGGACATCAGCGTGCGCAAGGCTTCGGCGCCGTCGAATGCCCTGTGGTCGAAGGTCAATCCGAGTCGTGCAATGGGCCTGATGGTGAGGAGCTCGGATTCACCGTCGACGCTCTTTCGCGCGACGGGGGTACGCACGATGGCTGGTAGACCGATCGAGGCAACTTGCGGACGAGTCAGGATCGGAGTCGAGACCACGCCGCCGACACTTCCCGAGTTGCTGATCGTAATTGTTCCGCCCGAAAGATCCTCCGGCTGCGCGGAACCCGAGAGTATCGCACTACTGGTCGCGACTATTGCGTCCGACAGTGCCTCCAGTTCGAGATTCTGCGCATCACGTATGACGGGGACGATGAGTCCGTCAGGAGTGTCCACGGCAATTCCCAGGTTGACAGTGTTCCATCGCACGAGGTGCTTGTCCGTGAACGTGGCATTGGCATCCGGGTGGTCTGCGAGCGCCCGGCACAGTGCGTGACCGACAAAGGGAAGGAAACTGAGTTTCCCTTCACCTCGAGCTGATCTCTCACGGTTGACCTTCGCTCGGGCTACTGAGACCGCAGTGAAATCGACATCAACCTGCGCCGTCAATTGAGGAGCCGTATTCCACGATTCCGTCAGATTCTTGGCGATTGCCCTACGCAGGCGAGTGTGTTCGATAGCCGTGTAGGTCACCGCCTCGTATCCGGCTGGAATCGCCACGGTGTCAGCATCTTCCGGTACTCGATCCCTGGCTCCCGGCAAGAATTCGCTCTTGCTCTCCAGCGACATATCAGTCGAGCCCGAATCGAGGCGGAGGCGGCGACTTCCTTCGGGCGGACGGTTGACCGGAGAGAACCACGATGCAGCCAACACCAGTGAATCGTTGGGTGGGCGAGAACCCTCGGCGACGACTGCCGGGGCCTCGCTCGCGAGAGCCCGATCCGGCGAAATCGGGGACGGACCCGCGATCGGATCCGATGTCGGCGCCGCCGGCGCGACATCTTCACCGACTGCATCTTCACCGGCAATGGCTTGCGCGACGGCTACCGGGTCGGCGTCGAGTGAGGCAAATCGAGCAATGACGTCACCGACAGGAACCTCCTGATCCACTGCGGCAACGTAACTGATGAGGATTCCCGAAGTTGGCGAGTCAACTTCGGTGTCGACCTTGTCGGTCGACACCTCACAAAGCGGATCGCCCTCGGCGACCCTGTCCCCAGGCTTGAGCAGCCATTCGGTGAGCAACGCGAATTCCACCGACCCCATGTGGGGCATGTGGACGTCGAATAGTGTGAGCATGGTGAATGTCCTCGTAGTCGAGTAATTAGTCGCGAACCAGGTGACGGGCTGTCTCGATGATGTCGGAAACACTTGGGAAGCAATGATCTTCGAGGAACCGACTCGCCGGAATAGGCGCATCCACAGAACCGAGACGCGCGATCGGAGCGTGGAGCCAGTAGAAGCAACGCTCCTGGATGAGCGCAGCGATCTCGGCGCCAGGACCAGCGGTTCTCGGCGCCTCGTGAACGATCATCGCCCGCCCGGTCCGCATCACCGACGCGATGATCGTGTCGTGGTCCAGCGGAACCAGCGTTTGCAGGTCGACAACTTCGAGCTCGATACCCTCCGCAGCCAGCACGACAGCTGCTTCAAGTGAGCGAGGCACCATACATCCATAGCTGATGACAGTCACTGTGTCGCCACGCCGTGGAATCGATGCTTTACCCAAGGGCATTACGTACTCGGGATCGGTGAATACCTCACCCCGTTTGAAGTTGAGCTGCTTGCTCGGGTAGTACAGAACAGGATTTGGGTCCCGGATTGCGGCCTTGAGTAGGGCTTTCGCGTTGGCAGGATTTGACGGGACAACTGCTTTGAGTCCCGGAAAATGCATCGGTAGCATCTCCATCGAACCCGAATGTTCCGGTCCTGCACCACCGCTCGGCCCGATCGGCATGATGATCACAGCGGGAAGTTCGAATTGACCACCGTGCATATGACGCCACTTACCCAGCTTCTGAAAGATCTCGTCCCCGGCGATCAAACTGAAGTCTGCAAACCCCAGCTGTACGATCGGACGCATTCCGGTCATGGCGGCCCCGGCAGCTGCACCCACCATGAATGCTTCGGTGATTCCGGTGTTTCGGATCCTGTCCAGGCCGAATTCCTCTACCAGGCCTCGGGTTCCGCCGAAGAATCCGCCTGACGCAATGTCCTGGCCCATGAGAAACACCGAGGGGTCACGGCGCATCTCTTCGGCAATCGCCGCACCCTGTGCGGCCTCGTAGCTTTGCACCGTAGTTTCCGGAGCCGTGCGGTTGACAGACGTGTCGTCAGTGATAGTCATGCAAAAACGTCCTTCAAGATAACGGAGGGGTCAGGCAAAGGAGCGGCTTCTGCCTCGGCGAGCGCTTCGGCAACTTCCGCACGTGCTGCGGCGACGATGTGGTCGGCCAGTGAAGCATCGAGTCGAGAACGCATGATGTCCAACGGATCTCGGTACGTCGACAGGAAGTCTTCCGGGCGATACTTCTGCGCGTCACCTTCCCAGTGTCCGCCGACGCGGGTGACGACTGCCTCGATCAACGACGGCCCCTGACCATCGCGCGCTCGATCAATCGCGGCCTTTGTCGCATGGTAGACAGCGACGGCGTCATGACCATCGACGCGAACTCCCGGAATCCCGTATGCAGTCGCGCGTTCGGCGATAGTGCGTGTCGGACTCACAGATTCAAATGGGGTGGTTACCGAGATTCCATTGTTCTCACAGAAGTAGACCAGCGGTAGTTTCCACCGCGATGCCTCGAGCAGAGTTTCATGGAAGGTGCCACGTGCCGCCGTCCCGTCGCCGAAGTCCGCCAGCGCAACTTGCCCAGTGCCTCTCATTTGCGCCGACAATGCCGCGCCTGCTGCCACCGGATACACCGAACCCAGCGTCGCACCCTCCCCCATGATTCCCAGCGCCGGATCTGCCCAGTGAGGAACGCCGGCGCCCTTTCCACCGGTAGAACCTGTCACCTTTCCAAGCAGGTCACCGATGATCGGCCCCATCGCCATCCCTTTGGCAAGCGGCCACGTGGCTCCCCGCCCCTGATAGAAGAGATAGTCGTCGTCTCGCATCGCTGCGACCGCTCCGGCGACAGCACCTTCCTGCCCTTTGCCCGGATGCCAGAATCCGGCAAATCCGTGGTCTCGGATGTGAATCTGCACGGCATCCTCGATCGCACGCGCACGGGCCATGACGGTAAAAATGTCGACCGCCAACCGTGGGTCGAATGACTCCGGCTCCAATACTTCGGTCAGCTGTTCGCTTGTGTGCGTGGCCATTCCGATCTCCTTCTGCGGTTCGGTACGCAAGTACGAGGTTCGCGTCATTGACAACACGGCATCGATTGCGCCAATCGTGTGGCTGCTGTCACATCACCATATGTGGATCAAGTGATTCAATCAAGTGCATTCTCTCTAACGAACGAAACTCGCTCCGAAATCGGCGCGTCAGAACGCCGGAAATCAAGCCGAGACATCGCGATATGATGGGGTCAACAAACCGAAAGGTTGCGGAAATGCCACGATCCAGTCCACGCGACGGCGCAGCAACTCGCCGCGCCCTGATCGACTCAGCGGCAAAGCTGTTCGCAGCACAGGGAGTCGAGGCTGTCTCGATTCGAGCGATCAATGCCGAAGCCGGATTGGGAGCTGCGTCCGCGCACTATCATTTCGGATCCAAGGACGCGATCCTCGACGCCGTTCTCCTCGACTCCGGTGCCGAAGTACTCGCACACATACATCGCCTGGCCAAGGACATGGTCGATTCCGACACCATCCCGACAGCGAGGCAGATCGTTGATCTCTTGGCACTGCCGTATCGCCAGTTCCTCGATGAGGCACCCGACAAAGGTGTTCGGTGGCTGACTATTTGCGGCCAACTCAGCCTCGCCAACGACCCCCGACTCTTCCCAGTCAAGGACGACACAGCAGAGCTGCTGCGCAAACTACTCGAACGCGCCTACCCCTCAGCCGACGAGACTGCGATCGAACTGAATTGGTCACTCACCGTGAACACGCTGATCGTGATGGCGGCACGATGGTCGGACGCAAGCATCGAGGGATCTCGCGCACTATCCAATGGCCGATTCGACACACTCGCGGATTTTGTCGCGGGCGGACTCGAATCGCTCATGCATCCAGCCCAGACCTAGCTTTGTGGATGGATTTCCCCAGGTAGAGCCGCGAATTCGTCACTCGCGCAGATTGCAATGACCGCTCATCGTGTGGCGAATTGTGAGTTCATTTTTAGTGGATCACTTGACAGAATCACTCGATCCATTTTACTGTGCCTCACATCACAAACATGCTTCAGTGAGTCTGCACACTCGCCGCGCCGACTGTCCCGCTCACTGCCCCGTCTTCCCGTCAGAAAGATGCAGGAGCCACGATGACCGCTCCATCCACGGATAATCCTTCCTCGACTCCATCGGAGCCTTCCTCCGACAACCCCACTCTCGCTCTCGAGGGCGTGGGCAATCGATCAACCGCCGGCTGGATCGGAATCCTCCTGATCCTCTGTCTTCTGTCCGAAGAAGTCGCATACGCGTTCAATCTGGTGACGCCCGCGCTCCCCAGCATGGCCGGTTCATTCGAGACCTCGAACATCGCTTGGGTATCAACACTGTTCACGCTCTCCGGCGCGATCAGCGCACCGTTGATCGGCAAGCTCGCAGATCGGGACGGCAAGAAGAAATGGCTTCTGATCGCAACCGCCTGCATGGCAGCAGGCTCGTTGATCGTCGCAATCGCGCCGACCTTTTCCGTGGTGCTGGTCGGTCGAACCGTTGAAGGGCTCGGCCTGGCAATCGTGCCGATAACCTACTCACTGATGCGCGACATCTTCCCGAAGCGGATGCTGGCGATGGCGGTCAGCATGACAACCGCCGGAATCGGTGTCACCACGATCACCGGACCAGTCATCGCCGGAGTTTTGATCGACAATTTCGGATTCCGCGGAGTGTTCTTCGCCTTGGCACTCTTCCCGATACTCCTGGGAGCCTTGGTAATGCTCGTCGTTCCCGAGTCCCCGATCCGAGTGAAAACGTCCATCGACTGGATTGGTGGGATCCTGCTCGGGCTCTCGATCGCACTCCTCCTGTACGGCATCGGCGAAGGCGGAACGTGGGGCTGGACGTCGTGGAAGACACTTCTCTGCGCCATCGCCGCGGTGGCAATTTTCATCGGATGGGCTCGATACGAAAAGCGAATCGAGAACCCACTGATTGACATTGCAGTGCTGCGTGGTCGCGCTGTCGTGACGACACTTGTCGCGCAATTTACCGGCCAGGCCGTCATCGTTCTCCAATTCGTCCTGTTGTCTTTCATCGTTCAGACACCCATCGCCCTCGGCGTTACCTACGGGTTGGGTGAAAGCGCAAGCTACATGGCGCGGTTGACCACACCGGCAGGCGTGGCTACCGTCGCAATGGGGCTGCTTGTCGGCATAATCGCAGAACGTCGGGGCGCACGCCTGCCGAACTGGATCGGCTTCGCCTTGATGGCGATTGGCTCTGTGTCACTCGCTCTCTCCCACAAGGAATTCTGGCCAATACTGTTGGGATACCTGGTATACGCATTCGGCGCCGGTCTGATCAGTGCGGCAATCCCCAACCTCGTGATCGCAGCCGCGCCGGTCCGACTGCAGGCCGTCACAGCGTCGACGGTCAATGTGGTGGGATCCGTCGGCAGCGCGGTCGCTGTACAGATTGGTTTTGCCATCCTCGCCCTGAACATTGCAACGGTTGCCGACGGAACACCTATTTACGCCGGAATTGGCTACACAACAGTCTATTTCGTGGCAGCAGGTCTGGCGATAGTCGGACTCGCCGCAACTCTCCTCATGCCCCATGGCCGAAAGCCCCAGTCGGTGGAAGCACTGACCTGATCTGAATCGACTACTTGAGAATTACCGTGACCTCACACTATGACGTCGTTGTCCTCGGAGCCGGCCCCGGTGGGTACGTCGCTGCTATCCGCGCGGCACAACTGGGCCTGAGCACTGCCATCATCGAGCAGAAGTACTGGGGCGGTGTGTGCCTGAACGTGGGCTGCATCCCGTCCAAGGCGCTTCTCCGCAATGCCGAACTCGCGCACATCTTCACAAAAGAAGCGAAGACGTTCGGCATGTCCGGAGACATGTCCTTCGATTTCGGCTCCGCCTTCGATCGCAGCCGCAAGGTTGCCGACGGGCGAGTCAAGGGCATCCACTTCTTGATGAAGAAGAACAAGATCGCCGAATTCGACGGCAAAGGCACGTTCGCCGACGCCAACACCATCAACGTCGAGCTCAGCAAGGGAGGCACCGAGACGATCACGTTCGACAACGCGATCATCGCCACCGGTTCCTACACCAAGCTGCTGCCGGGCACCTCGCTGAGCGAGAACGTGGTGACCTACGAAGAGCAGATCCTCACCCGCGACCTGCCGGGCTCGATCCTCATCGTCGGCGCCGGCGCCATCGGCATGGAGTTCGGTTACGTCCTCAAGAACTACGGCGTCGACGTGACGATCGTGGAGTTCCTCGACCGGGCACTGCCCAACGAGGACGCCGACGTCTCGAAGGAAATCGCGAAGCAGTACAAGAAGCTCGGCGTCACCATCAAGACCGGCGCCGCTGTCCAGTCCATCAGTGACGACGGCAGCAAGGTCAGCGTTTCGATCAAGGACAACAAGTCCGGCGAGATCGAAACCGTGGTCGTGGACAAGGTTCTGCAGTCCGTCGGATTTGCACCGCGCGTGGAGGGCTTCGGCCTCGAGAACACCGGTGTCGCCCTCACCGACCGCGGCGCCATCGCGATCGACGACTACATGCGCACCAACGTCGAGAACATCTTCGCCATCGGTGACGTCACCGCCAAGCTGCAGCTGGCACACGTCGCGGAGGCGCAGGCCGTCGTTGCAGCCGAGACCATCGGCGGCGCAGACACGCAGACGCTCGGCGACTACCGGATGATGCCGCGTGCGACGTTCTGCCAGCCGCAGGTCGCGTCCTTCGGGTTGACCGAAGAGCAGGCCAAGGCCGAGGGCTACGACATCAAGGTCGCGAACTTCCCGTTCGCTGCCAACGGCAAGGCCCACGGTCTCGGTGACCCGACCGGTTTCGTCAAGCTGATCGCCGACACCACACACGGCGAACTGCTCGGTGGACACCTCATCGGACCGGACGTCTCGGAACTGCTGCCCGAGCTGACCCTGGCCCAGAAATGGGACCTCACGGTCAACGAGTTGGCACGCAACGTCCACACGCACCCCACGCTCAGTGAGGCGCTGCAGGAAGCGATCCACGGCCTCGCCGGCCACATGATCAACTTCTGAAGAACTCCGATCGATCAGAAAGTAGTAGACCTCAGTGACAGCTACTGGCAGCACCGAAATCAACTCGCGCACAGTCACAGATCCACCCCGAGAGTCCAATCCCTGGGTCGCTATGACTGCGATCGCTCTCGGTGTTCTCATCGTTTCGCTCGACGGAACGATAACGGCAGTGGCCAATCCAGTTCTTGTCGTCGACCTGGGAGCGAGTCTCTCTGGATTGCAATGGATTACCAACATCTATCTACTCGCGATGGCGGCAACACTCGTTCTCGCGGGCAAGTTGGGCGATCGCTTCGGGCGACGATCCGTGTTCCTTTCAGGAATCGTCGGCTTCGGGGTCGCATCAGCCGGAATTGCCTTGGCGCACAGCGTCGAGATGGTAATCTTCTCCAGACTCGGTCAGGGAGTTTTCGGCGCACTGATCGTCACCAACGCCCTGGCATTGCTTCGGTCACTGTTCTCCGAAGCAACACTTCCGAAGGCACTTGCGGTGTTCGCCTCACTGATCGGCGCCTCCTCCGCCGCAGGCCCTCTGATCGGCGGATTGCTGATCGAACACACCAGTTGGCGATGGGCGTTCTTGATCAACGTCCCGGTGGCGGCGATATCTCTTGCTGCGGGATTGTTTCTCCTCCCCACCAGCAAGAAAATACGGAGTGCGAAGTTCGACATCCTGGGGTCGATCATGCTTACGGGTTCACTCCTCGCCGTAACCTACGGCCTTATCAAAGCCCCCGAAAGCGGTTGGGCTGATTGGCATGTCATCGGCTGGCTCGTCGGTGGCATTCTTGCTGGTTTATTCTTCGTCGAGATCGAGAGGCGAGCACCGGATCCCCTTGTACCGCTTCGCCTCTTCGCTGACCGATCAATCACACTCGGAGTTATCCTTACGATCATCTCCTTCTTTGCGCTTGTCGGATCACTGTTCTTCATTCTCTTGTTCCTGCAACAGATCAACGGCGACTCCCCTATGACTGCCGGACTCCACATTCTCCCGATGAGTGTCGCGAATGTTGCAGCTTCGAGCAGTTGCGGTTGGATCATCAAACGGTACGGCGCCCGTCCACCGCTGTTTGTGGGAATGTTGCTCAGCGCAGCGGGATTCATGCTATTCACTACGATCGAACCACACGGAAGCTACCTCTCCCTGGCAATCCCGTTTGTGGTACTGGGCCTGGGAATCGGGTTTGTGATGACAGCATCAGTTCAAGCAATCCTCGGGAATGCGGACGTCGCCGACGCCGGTCCCGCCGCAGGTGTCCATCAGACCTCATTGCAAGTCGGCGGCATCCTCGGGACCGCGGTACTCGGAGCCGTAATGGCATCGGTAACTGCACAGAAGTTCCACGAAACATTGGTAGACAACAATATTCCGAATAGTACTGCCGATCAGATCTCGGACGAAGCTGTTCGGGCAGTCGCCCAGGGAACCGCACCGACTGTGACGGGTGACGATCCGACAACGTCGCACGTACTGCAATCTGCAACAGAGGTCGCATTCATGCACGGACTACACACCACCATGTGGGTGGGTGCAATCGTCTCGTTGATCGGGGTGTTCGTCTCGATAGGAATCCGACGAGGCCGAACAACCGAGGTATCGACACCTCTTCATTGAGCCTGTCGCCGCGCACCTTCATACATATCCCAGGGCTCGACCAATACCCTTCCCACACAAGCGGCTTCGAAGTATTCCTCGACGGTGAAGCGACGTGAAATCGCCGAGGGATCGCGCAGCGCGAGCACAAGCTCAGGCCTGACCATTGCCCGACTTCTCGACCACCCATGCTGCGATCTGCGCACGCGAGTTGAATCCGAGTTTGGTGAGAATGTGCTCCACATGGCCCTGTGCGGTGCGGAGCGAGATCACCAATTTGGCAGCAATCTGTTTGTTCGTCAGTCCCTGAGCGACGAGTTCGGCGACCTCACGCTCACGTTTGGTCAGCACCACCGACGACCCGGTGGGCGTTGTATCCACAGGTTGCCGGCCGAGCGCAAATGCGACCGCCTCATTCATGCTCATGAGTCGACCCTGACGACGTGCCGTCCCGAATGCCTTCTCTCCCAATGCACGCTGCGTCGTCGCCGCACTTTCCTCATGGTAAGGCTGCAGGGAGGGAAAGACGATCGTAATGCTGCCCACGGAGTGACCCAACTCCTCTGCTGCTCCCATCAGCACGGCGGCGCGTCGAGGATCCGGTTCCGCGGCGGCAATCCAGGCCAACACCTCCAGACATGCCGAGCAGGTGAGTGGATCGTTCACCTGCTCGGTGAGCTGCAACGCCTGCCCGAGCAACGCCACGGCACGATCTTGATCACCCTGCCGCCACACCGCGACAGCCATGGCCCACAGGGTGTACGACCGATAGACCGATTCCCCGTGAGATTCGCAGATCGCGAGCGCTTTTTCGTAACAGCCAACAGACCGCTTCGTTTCACCGAGCAGCTCGTACACCAACCCGAGTATCTGCAGCACGCCCACTTGCAGTGTGAGGTCACCACGGGTGTCGAACACGTCGAGTGCGCTCTCCAGCCCCGAGGATGCGCGGGGAAGATCATCGCGATAAAGCGCCAGCATCCCGTCCAACTGGTCGAGGAGTCCGTGAACAAGGGGGTCGGTGAGGTGCTCGGCAAGAGCGTGACCCTCCTCCACCAACGCGGTTGCTGCCAAAAGATCGCCCTGCACCACTGCCAGGAGGCTGTCTGCGTGTATCGCCCAAATGCGTTCCACCGTGGGCTTTCCGGCGTCGCGGGCCAGGAAAGTATCGAGCCAATGCCGCGACTCGGTGTACAGACCGCGAGTCAGCGAGAAGTGATAAAGCGCGGTGGACATACTCAGTCCGGCGGCGACTCCGTCGTCGTTGTCGGAGAGGCAATACTCGAGCGCCTCCCGCATATTCGGAACTTCCCGGTCTAGCCGATCAATCAACTCGAGTTGCCGGGGACTGATCCATCCGGCTGCCGCTTCGAGCGCTAACTGCTGGTACCAGTCCCGGTGCCGACGACGCAGCACCTCGTACTCGCCGGTCTCGACAATCTTCTCCCGGCCGTAGTCACGGAGCGTCTCGAGCAATCGGAAGTGAACCACTGTGTCCGATTCCTCCCGGATCAGGATCGACTTGTCCACCAGCGACCCCAACGTGTCGAGCAGCCCCTCGGGTGTCAGGTCGCCACGACATATCTCCTCCGCCGCGTCGAGTTCGAAACTTCCCGCGAACACCGACAACCTGCCCCAGAGATGCTGCTCGCCGGGCGTACACAAGTCGTAGCTCCAGTCGATACTCCATCGCAAGGTCTGCTGACGCGTCGGCGCGCCCCGGCTGCCGCTGGTCAGGAGCGTGTAACGATCGTCCAGCCGCTGCAGGATCTGCTCGGGCGACATCGCCCGCAGTCGGGCAGCCGCCAGCTCGATCGCCAGCGGCAGCCCTTCCAGACGCTGGCAGATCCGGGCCACCGTCGCCTTGTTCTCCTCCGTGATTTCGAAGCCGCGCACCGCAGCCGCTGCCCGTTCGGAGAACAACGTCAACGCGTCGTACCGGGGCAAGCCCCGCAGCGACGGCTCCCGATCCGGGTCGGGGACCGCCAACGGGGACACTCGCAATACCGATTCCCCCCCGATACCCAGGGGCTCGCGCGAGGTCGTCAGAATCCGCAGCTGCGGGCACGCACGCAGCAGCACTTCGGCCAACCCCGCCACCGCATCGATCACCTGCTCGCAGTTGTCGAGAACCAGTAGCAATGTCCGAGTGGCCAGGAACTCCACCAAAATCTCCGACAACGGCCGCGACGACTGGTCGCGCACGCCGAGTTCTGCGGCCACCGCTCCGACCACAAGCGACTCGTCGTGCAACTCGCCCAGCTCGACCAGCCACACGCCATCGGCGAAATCCCGCTGAACATTGCTCGCGACCCGCAACGCGAGACGCGTCTTACCGACACCACCGATCCCCGTCAACGTCACCAGCCGGGACACCGACAGCAGATTCTTCACCTCCGCCAGCTCGGTGCGACGACCAACGAAGCTCGTCAGCTCCAGCGGCAGATTTCTATCGGTTTTCCGAGCCACCGGAGATGCGGGTGGATGCCATCGCGCCGACGGCGGCTGCGGATCCCGCGGGTCGGCCCCTGGGGCGGCGCGTAGCGCCATCTCATCGACCGGCAAACCGCGGCGGACCTGCAACTCCCTAAGATTCTCACCGAGCACCGACGTAGAAGGACGGTCCCCTGGATCGCGGGACATTGCCTTCTCTATGACGGCACATACGTCGTCGGGGAAACCGTGCTCGCGCATGTCGGGAACTGGCTGCGCGGTGATCCGCAGGAACTGGGCAACAACCTGCTCGCCGCTGCGGCGCTCGAATGCCGCGTGCCCGGTAAGGGCGCTGAACAGAGTGGCCCCGAGCCCGTACACATCCGAGGCGGGACTTGGCGGTTCACCACCGAGAACCTCCGGGGCAGTGAACGCGGGCGAGCCCGTGACAGTGCCGGTCGCGGTCTTGAAACCGTCTGCAATGTGTGCGATCCCGAAGTCCGTCAGGGCCGGTTCACCGTAGTCGGTGAGCAGAATATTGGCAGGCTTGACGTCGCGATGCAGAATGCCGAGTCGGTGCGCGGTCTCGAGCGCCCCCGCCATCTTCACCCCGAGCCGCAGGACTTCCTCCAGGTCGAGCGGCCCGTTCTCACGAATCTTGGTATCGACGGACCCTTGACGGTGGTAGGGCATCACCAGATAGGGGCGACCGGTATCGGTGGTTCCAACCTGCAGGACACCCACGATATTCGGATGCCCGGTCAGTCGCCCCATCGCTCGCTGTTCCCGAAAGAAGCGCGCCCGATTCTCCTCGTCGAGGTCGGCGGTAAGGACCTTCACGGCCACCGTGCGGTCCAGCCCGGCCTGCGTGCAGCGGTACACCACACCGAAGCCGCCGCGCCCGATCTCACGGGCATCGTCGAATCCCGCCTCTCGCAGCTCATCCGAAATGAACGGAAGCACGTCACGACGCGTTTGGAGTGGATCGTTCTCGTCCATCTGCTACTTCGATTCCGCGGCATCGTCGATGATGCACCGTCGCGTTACCTCTCGATAATGTGCCCACACGGGCCCGGCCGTCAACGCAGCGCGCTTTCGCGACCCGGCCGCAGACGCCCCAAAAAAAGGAGTGCGGTCGGAACGGCCACAGGTGCCGATCAACATACGAAATGTGAGACATATCACTTCATTTTGATGATTAGTTTCAACCCACAATGCCCTACCTGCCACCTATGCAAACGTCCAGGTCAGTGCCCTGACATGTCGAATAGCGCCGACCGTGCCAGGGCTGTAGAACCGATAGCGAGATACTTCAATGTGACTTCGACCACGCCTAAAGTCCACGACCGATCGATAACACCCACTCGAATACCAGTTCTCGGGAAGAGCCACGCGCACCAACCCCGACTTCATGAGTGAAGGACATGCATGCTGTTACCGATGGCACCCACCGATTCGCTATTTCTTCTCGGCGAGTCCCGCGAGAACCCGATGCACGTCGGTGGCCTGGCGATCTTCACCCCACCCGACGGAGCATCCGCAACCGACATGCGCGCGATGTTCGATATCGCCCTCACCGGCGGCAAAGTAGCCGAAGTGTTCCGTAAGCGGGCCCGGCGCTCCCTCACCTCGCTTGGCCAGTGGGGATGGGAAACCCTCGCCGACAACGAGATCGACATCGAGCACCATGTACGCCGCGATGCACTTCCCACCCCGGGCGGCATGACCGAACTCACCGCATTGATCTCGAGATTGCACGGCACTCTGCTCGACCGCAGCCGCCCACTATGGGAAATGCACTTGATCGAAGGGCTCACCGACGGCCGCTACGCCGTGTACACCAAGATCCACCACGCCCTCGCCGACGGAGCCAGCGCGATGAGGCTGCTCCGCGAGAGCATGAGTGAAGATCCCCACCGTCGAAACATGTCCGCCCCCTGGCAGGTTCCGCACTCACTGAGATCGGTGCCGACACCGGTCTCGGCAAAGTCCAGCGCGCAAGGATCGTCCCTACCTGCAACCTTGTGGGGAGCATCTCGGGCCGCCGTCGGTGAGGTGGCCGGACTGATACCGACGACGGTCCGCACCATGGACCGCGCCGTACGCGGCAAAGGCAGCGCTGTCTCCGTGACCGCGCCCCACTCGTTGTTCAACGTTCCGATCGGTGGAAGCCGCCACATCGCCGCCCGTTCCTTCCCTCTCGAACGGATCCGATTGCTGGCCAAGCACTCCGACGCCACCATCAACGACATCATTCTGGCAATGTCCGCCGGCACCCTCCGCCACTACCTGCACGAGCGAGACGCGCTACCGTCCGCCCCCTTGGTTGCCATGGTTCCCGTGTCATTGCGCGCCGACGACAACGCCGACGATCGCACCCCTGGCGGCAATCGCGTGGGACTGCTTATGTGCAACTTGGCAACTCACCTCGACAACCCCACAGACCGACTCGACGTGATACGCAATTGCATGAATGAAGGAAAAGACTCACTCCGCGCGATGAGTCCCGCCCAGGTGCTCGCCATGAGCGCCCTCGGAATCGCTCCCCTCGGAATGGAAATGCTTGTCGGGCAGCGGGGACCGCAGCGGCCACCGTTCAACATCATCATCTCCAATATTGCCGGTCCGCGTACACCGTTGTACTGGAACGGATTCCGTCTCGACACCCTCCACCCGCTGTCGATCCCGACAACCGGACAAGCCCTCAACATCACCTGCACCAGCAGCGACGATCAAATTTCATTCGGGCTGACCAGCTGCCGAAGAGCCGTTCCGGACCTCAACCCGCTGCTCGATCACCTAGGTACCGAACTCGAACTCCTCGAAACCGCCGCCGGCCTGTAATCCACCACTCCTGCAACGATCGCCACATCTTCCAACCAGGACAGGGACATTCACCATGGGCTTCCAGATTCCGCAATCCTCGACATCCCCGATTACCGCCACGAACTCTGCCCCACGCGGTGGAGCAATCAGTACCGCAGAGATCAAAGCTCGGATGGAGGTCATGTTCGCCGACCGTGACCGGGACCGCAGGGCAAGAAATACCCTCTGACACGGACTCTGAATCTTGGTGTTCTGCTTCTATAGAGAACATGCACACCGATACGACAACAACCCGACGACGAACTCTACGTCGCCTCGCGATGATTATCGGGGTGGCGGGAATCGTCGTCGGGCTTGTTGCCTTGATCGCAACGCGTCTGGCCGTAGAGCGCAATGTGGTGATTGTTCTGGCGTCCTTCGCCCCGGTGGCGATGCTTGCACCCCTGATCGGTGGGGTGGCGGCAGGCTTCGGCCGACGCTGGATCCTGTGCGCAGGATCGGCGGTAGTCCTTGGCCTGTTCGCGTGGTCGGTGGGTCCGCTGTACGTGGGTGGGCCGACCGGCGCCGCGCACGGACCGTCCATTCGAATCATGCAGGCGAACCTGATGGTCGGTTCAGCGGACCCGGAATCTCTGGTTGCCACCGTCCGCGATCGAGACGTGGACGTGTTGACGGTGCAGGAGTTGACGTCAGGTGCGGCCGACGCGCTGAAAACCGCTGGGCTCGAGGATGTTCTGCCCCACCAGTTCTTGGTTCCCTATGGCGGCGGCGGAGGTGGAGCGGGAATTTACAGTCGCTTCCCTCTGTCCGCCACACGAAGTTTGGACGGATTCTCCCCCGAAACACTCGCGGCCGAGTTGAATGTCGGCCTGGCGCAGCCGGTCACACTGTTTGCCGTCCACACCGCACCGCCGTACATCTCCCCCGCCTCGATCTGGGCAGCGGAACAGCGCACGCTCGGCAGCTACCTGGCCGACGTCGACGGTCGCGGTAACGTCATAGCGAGCGGAGATTTCAATGCAACTTACTCACACAAGGAGTTTCGTGATCTCCTCACGAACGGGTACACCAGCGCAGCCGATCAGGTAGGTGCGGGGCTGATCCCGACCTACCCGACCGACAAGCCATACCCCGCAATAGTCGGCATCGACCACATCCTCACCAGAGGCCCGGTGGCGACGTCACTCGACCGTATCGACGTCAAAGGATCCGACCATCACGGTCTGATTGCCGACATCACGCTGGCGTGAAAGCTAACTGAGCAACCGAGCTTTTGCCGCCGCAAATTCTTCGTCGGACAAGACTCCCGATTGATGCAATCGACCTAGTTCCTGAAGCTTCGAGACAAGGTCGTCACCGGCCGGCGGCGCTGCCGGGGCAGCCTGTTGCTGCGGCGGCGGCGCCTGTTGCTGCTCGTACTGGTCATACTGCGCCTGCTGCTCGCTCGCCTTCCGCTGGCTACGCCGATCCATGGCATTGGATGTCGCCTTTGCCGTTCCGGCCACCACTGCTGTGCGCGCGACGGTGCCGAGCAATCCCGGCCGTCCTCTGCGTCCACCTCGAAAAACCATGCTGATCTCCTCTGCTTTAAGACGATGCCTGAGCTACCTAGAGCGCCGCAGCGACTGCGGCCACTACGACGTCGTGTGGGATCTGAACATGGAGAACTACCTCGCCACCGCCTGCGCGGGCTTTCGTGGTGAAGTCTCGCGCCCACGTCTGCTCGTAGACGATGACTGCCGCTGAGGTACCTGGTTCCAGGGACTCACGAACCACGTCGAGATCCTCGTCGCTGATCAGAGCTTTTGCCTCGATCGACAGGATCGCCAGGCCGATGTCGGTGAGGTCTTCATCGACGTCGACCTGTCTGATGTTGCCGTCGAGATCTTTGGCGATGTACACGAGATCGAGCAGGGTCACGAACCCACGCTCGACGATATTCTGCAATGCGGCGACGGTATCCGGGTCCACTCTCGAACCTGGGAACCCCAGCACCACCAATTCAACCGGGCCGATGTCCAATGGATCGTTCATCCATCAAGGGTGGTACGAGCGCACATGCACTCGCTTCACCCGTCGCGGATGAATTACTGCCGACGACCTCGGATAACCTCGCGCATCGGACGGAACCGAACTCCGTCTGCCTCGAGTTGGCGTCGGGCTTTGCCCCGGGTGACAAGTACACCGATGATGCCGAGAATCCACACCGGGTACTGAACCAACCAAGCCACCCGGAAGCCGTCGAAGGTATAGCCGCCCATGTGGCCGAGAATCACACCCATCACCTGGATCACGATCAACGACGCCAGGAATCCACCGATATTGACCATTCCCTGAGCGGTGCCCATCGACGAACTTGGATTGGACGTGCGGGCGTAGTCGAAGCCGATCACCGAACCCGGACCGCCGATTGAAATCACGATGATCAATATCGTCAGCAACCACAGCGGTGACGGTTCGCTGCGGGCCAGCACGATCGTCCACATCACCGCACTGCTCACCATGATGGAAAGAACGAGCCAGGATCGGCGCATGGGATACCGGCCGGTGAGGATGCCGAGGATGGGGCCCGCAACGATGGCGGAGATCACCGACAGGGTCAGTAGCGAACCGACTGTTGCGGCGTCGAGTCCTTGCGCAGACGACAGGTACGGGACTCCCCACAACAGCGCAAATGTCGTGATCGAGAATTGTGTACCCATGTGACTGAAGAACCCGAGGCGTGTGCCCGGACGCATCCAGACCGTCTTGATCTGGCGACCGATCTCCTTTGCCCCGGCGGGAACCGTGACTATTTCAGCTCCCGGCGGGGAATCACGTATCAGGCTGAGCGCCAATGCAAAAGCGAGTAGCCCCAAGCCTGCTGCGCTGCCGTACGCCAGCGTCCAACCGGTGCCGGTCAGCAGCAACATGAACGGCAGGGCCGAAAGTACTTGTCCCAGTTGACCGAGAATTCCCGTGAACTGTGACACCAGTGGTACCTGCCGCGGTGGGAACCACTGCGGAACCAGTCGAAGCACGGAGATGAAGGTGAGAGCGTCGCCGGCCCCGACCGCGATGCGTGCGCCAATCGCGACGGGCAGCGATTCCGTGAACGCCAACGTCAGCTGCGCACACGTCAGAATGAACGCGCCGACGCCGATCATGATGCGAGAGCCGTATCGATCGAGAAGCACTCCCGCCGGGATCTGCATACCCGCGTACACCACGATCTGCAGCACTACGAAACTGGACAGCACACTGGGAGTAATCGAGAAACGTTCTGCTGCAGCCAGACCCGAGACACCAAATGAAGTGCGGTGAAGGACGGCGATTACGTACGCGAATACACCGATACCCCACACCAACCACACTTTTTTCATCGCGCAGTTATCTTACTAGTAGTTCGCCAGGCTTACGGCTTTGACTACTCGCGGCCTTGCGAGATCCAGTTCAGATCTGCCGAACGCTCCCCTTCGGTGATGGCCGCAAGCGCGTCGAGTCGGGCGATCTGATCCTCGGTCAGCACGATGTCCAGTGCGCCGGCGTTCTCGCTCACGCGCGCCGCAAAACGAGTGCCCGGAATGGACACCGACGGCAGACCGTAATGCCGTCCCTTGGCGTCGAGCCACGCCAGTGACACCTGCGCCGGAGTGGCTCCTGATTCGGCGCCCACGTCACGCACGACGTCGAGCACCTTCTGGTTTGTCACAAGCGCTGACTCCGTGAAACGCGGGAAGCGTCGACGCAGATCGTTCTCGCCCCACTCGCTGGGATCGAACGACCCGGCGAGGAACCCTCGTCCCACGGGAGAGAACGGAACAAATCCCACGCCGAGCTCAGCGGCGGCGGGAACCACCTTGTTCTCCACGTCGCGACTCGAGATGTTCCATTCGGACTGAATCGCGGAGATGGGGTGGACCGCATAGGCGCGGCGCAGTTCGTCTCCCGTTGCTTCGGAAAGCCCGATGTGGCGGATCTTGCCGGCCTTCACCTGCTCTGCCATCGCGCCCACGGTGTCCTCGATCGGAACGCTCGGATCAACACGATGGAGGTAGTAGAGATCGACGTGGTCGACGCCGAGTCGACCGAGCGATTCCTCGAGCGCCTGTGCCACGTAGGCCGGATCGCCGTTGATCCCCCGCTGACCTGCCGACATGCCGCCCACCAACCCGAACTTGGTGGCCAACTGAACCTCGTCGCGCCGACCTTCGAGCAATTTACCCACGGCCCGCTCGCTCGCACCGTCGCCGTAGATGTTTGCAGTGTCGATGAAGGTGATCCCGATATCCACCGCATGATGAAGCGTCGCGAGTGCTTCTGCCG
Source organism: Rhodococcus sp. ACPA4 (assembly GCF_002300185.1). NCBI lineage: Bacteria > Bacillati > Actinomycetota > Actinomycetes > Mycobacteriales > Nocardiaceae > Rhodococcus > Rhodococcus sp. ACPA4. The sequence continues at coordinate 286,689 of NZ_NSDY01000002.1, read as the reverse complement.
GATCCACCGGGCCGTACACGGGGGCTACCGACATAGCGCCGTAGCCCTGCGCGCTGACGGTCAGACCTTCGGCCAGGGTGACGGTGGAAACAGGCATGAACACTCCTCGAGATCGAATGAAGGAACAACCCTCACAGTCTGTACCGAAACTACCGGCGGCGCATTCAGGCCAGGACAGCAAGCTCCGGCAACCCCGCCACCACAACCGCGAGGTTGTAGCCTGTCATCCGCAATTCACCGTTGTCTCCGGTTCTTGCGTACTCCGCATGCCCGAAGGCGCGTTCATGTTTCACGCCGTCGGGGGTGATTCCCTCCGCTGTGGACAATCGCTGGAACTCCGTACGCGTCGGATCACCACCGAAGCGCCCGAAGCCGGCGATACTGTCCCCTTCGGCCTTCATGACGTAGACGTGCCGATCCGCGATCCCGAGATCCGCCTCCACCTTTGCTCGCACACCCGGAGATCCGTAGAACACCACATCATCGACCGATGCGCTGGCACCCCGTTGCAGCGCAAGCGAAGTCGCGAGGGAGCCGTAGGAATGGCCGAGTGCGGTGATGTGCACATCCGGGTTCGCAGCGCCCGCTCGCAGGCCGTGAAAGAAGCTCCCCAGCGCATCGGCCGCGATACCCGCTTTCGCGGAACGGCTCACGTCGAAACTTGCCCGACCGAGGTCGAATTTTCCGGGGCCGATGACTTGAGGGGCGTCGTATCCGATCCAGGCGATCGTGGCAACGCTTTCGTCACGTCCGGCACTGTGGAGCTGACGCTGTGCCTCGTCGCGCAATCGTGTTGCCTCCCCGACCATTCCGCGCAGTGAGTCCTTGACATTGGTGTTGAGCCCCGGAACGGTCACGGCAATGTGATCAGCCGTATCCGGATCGCCGATCGCTATCGCGGCAAACCCGCGCTCGCCGGAACGCATATCCATCAGGACCAGCTTACGATCGGGTTGTTCGTGCAGCAGCTCGTCCAGCGCATTCAGATCCTCGAGTTTGCGCTGCGCATACCAGAGGCCCGCACCGGTATTGCTCAAACGGCCACCGAAGTATTCGCGGTGCAGTTCCTGAGAGATACGCACCGAATCATCTTGTAGCCGTGCCCGTTCGGCCTGCACACGTCGCAGATTCACCGGACTGCGCACACCTGTCGGGATACCGTCGAGATTCGCAATCAGATCCGGCGCGCGCTGCACTATTTCTCGTCGGCGCGCCGGACTGAAACCGCGCCACTCTTCGTTGACACGAAAAGCCTTGTCCCGCAGATCCGTACCCACCTGCGACCGCACGGACAGTGCGTGGTGCAGATCCGCGGATACCAGCAGAGCTTCCCCGATCAACTCACGCGCGGCAGCCGAGAGCAGCTCTGCGTGAACGTGAAGGGGATGCCCTTCTGCAATGGGAGCGACTGCCGATACCGAACCGTCTTCGCGGATCTGTAATTCGTCGGAGGCAGCCTCCCTGCGCAACAAGTCCAGCCGTCGTCGCATGTCTCGAACACGGTGCGCAACCAGGACACCCTCGAGTCCACCGGCAAGTTGTTCGAGTGGTTCGACGTCCCACACGTCGATGTCAGTGAGATCCACTCGGGTCAGGACGAACGAGCAGCGATTCGAGCCTGAACCTCGGGTCGACGCAACGGCGGGACGGTTTGGGGTGGCTGCTTGCGCGGCGGCAGTGCACTCAGCAAACGCGTCGTGGTTTCGGTGACCTCCCGAACTGCCTGTTCAAAGGCATCACGATTGGCATCGGAGACCTTGGCAATCCCACTCACCTTACGTATGTATTGGCGAGAGGCTGCCTCGATCTCCTCCGCTGTGGCAGCTGGTTCGAGTCCTCGGAGTTCGGTGATGTTTCGGCACATAGTTCGACGATAACCGCGCTCAGCCACCTCGTCACGGACCGATACACGAATGCATCCAAATGGCCACGCAAACCCAAGCATCACGGTAGTTTCAGTAAAATTCTCCCCAAGTGACTGGAAGTGGCCACATGGACTCAGCTCTCACATCGGTCGGTCTTCCGATTGCACTCGCGATCATCATGTTCGGCCTCGGACTCTCACTGACCTTCGAGGACTTTGCCCGTGTCGCAAAAGCACCCAAAGCAGTCTCGATCGCCCTCGTCTGCCAGTTGATACTGCTGCCGGCCGCCGCGTTCGGGCTTGTCACCGCCTTCGATCTCGATCCCCTGCTCGCTGTCGGCATGATGCTCCTGGCAGCATCGCCGGGCGGCACCACAGCCAACTTGTTCAGCCACCTCTTTCGCGGCGATGTTGCGCTCAATGTGACACTCACAGCAGTAAATTCAGTAATCGCCGTGGTTACCCTGCCGGTGATCACCAACTTCGCCCTCGGCTATTTCGAACCTACCGACGCCGACGGCACCCTCGGCCTCCAGTTCACGAAGGTTGTGCAGGTTTTTGCCGTCGTCCTGATTCCGGTGGCAATCGGGATGTGGGTTCGCCTGCGCAGTAGCGCTTTTGCCCAGCGAATGGACAAGCCGGTGCGCATCGGGTCGGCCATCGTGCTGGCGCTGGTCATAGTCGGCACTGTCATATCGGAGCGCGAGAACATTGCGGACTACCTCGTCGACATCGGAGTTGTCGCAGCACTGTTCTGCCTGCTGAGTCTGTCGATCGGATACATCGTTCCCAAGCTTTTCGGTATCGAGGACCGCCAAGCCATTGCCAGTTCGATGGAAATCGGGATCCACAACAGCACCTTGGCCATCACCATTGCCGTCAGCTTGATGGACAACGTGCGTCTGGCAGTACCGGCCGCGGTCTACGGCGTCGTGATGTTCCCGTTGGCAGCGGCATTCGGTGCGGCCATCACGCGAAAATCTCGAAACATGGCCGAGATCGACTGAGATCAGCCTGTTTTCGCTAGTTCTCTTGCGCGCTGCTCAGATCTGTTCCGAGTGCCCCGGCAAGAGTGCGAAGACAGATCACACGCAGTTCTTCCTGCGGAATCAACGGTTGATCGAGCCAGTTCAGACATACGGCACGAACGAAGGCGATCCAGCCGCGCACCGCAACAGCGGCAATCTGCCTGCGCTCGTCGTCGAATCCCAGCGCGTCGAGGATCCGAATCTGTTGCTGTTCCAACTCGCGCTCGACTATTGCCCGGATACCCGCTTCAGCCGACAACGTCCCGACATTGATTGCGCGCACTCCCTTACTGTGCGACTTCACGTACGCAAAGTAGGCATCCAGCCCAGCAGCGATTTGCTCCTGGATGGGCAGCGTCGAATCCGGCGCCGTCACGTCGAGGAGGTGCTGGGACTCTCGCTCGACTATCGCCGCGAAGAAGTCGCGCTTGGTCGGAAAGTAGTGGTACATCAGCCCACGCGAGACGCCCGCGATTTCGGCGACCTCTTCGATCCAGACATCCTCGTACGACCGGTCGGCAAATAGTTGCGCACCGATATCGAGGAGTTGCGTGCGTCGCTGCTCGCGATCGAGACGCTTACGTGGGGTGACCATGGCGAACTCAGATTACTACTTGACACCGATTCAGTAAGGCGTACTTTGCGTACTAGACACCAATTCAGTAAGCGAACTCTTCTCGGGGGACAACGATGAGCGTCGACGCAACGCCGAACACGGGCGCGCCTGCTATTCCGCATCCGGCCTGGCGCCTCCCGCTCCTCGGCGACATTCTGGGTGTCAACGCCTCGACACCACTGCAGAACTCCGTGAGCATCGGCCGCGAACTCGGCCCGATCTTCGAACGCAACGTAGTCGGAAATCGCTTTGTCTTCGTATCCGGCGCAGACATGGTTGCCGACCTCTCCGATGAGTCCAGGTTTGCAAAACACCTGGCACCCGGCGTCAAAGCCCTACGAGGGATCGGCGGCGACGGACTCTTCACGGCCTACAACAGCGAACCGAACTGGGCCAAGGCCCACAATCTTCTGGCTCCCGCGTTCAGCCAGACAGCCATGCGCTCGTACCACCGCACGATGCTCGACGTGGCCGGCGAACTGGTTGCGTACTGGGACCGTCATGGCACCGACTCCCCCATCGACATCTCGGCTGACATGACCAAATTGACGCTCGAGACAATCGGTCGCACTGGGTTCAGCTACTCCTTCGATTCGTTCGAACGCGAAGAACAGCATCCGTTTGTGAAGGCGATGATCGGCACCCTGTCCCATTCACAGCGGACTACGTTCCTCAAATCCACAGCCCTCGGCCGACGCCTCGCACGGCGAGCAGACCAACGCGACGACGTGCGCAAGGCGTACATGGCCGAAGTTGTGGACGAGGTGATCCGCGCTCGGCGAGAGAGCCCCGGCGGCGCACACGAAGATCTTCTGGAACTGATGCTGCGCGCTGCCCGGGAGAATGATCCCAACCGGATCGACGAGCTGAACATCCGGCACCAGGTCGTGACATTCCTGGTCGCTGGGCATGAAACAACCTCCGGCGCTTTGTCGTTCGCGCTCTACTACCTGTCGCAGAATCCGGAGGTCTTGGCCAAAGCGCAGGCGGAAGTTGATGCCGTGTGGGGCACGGAAGAACCGGCATTCGAGAAGATCGCAAAACTGAGGTACGTCCGACGCGTCCTCGACGAATCACTGCGGCTGTGGCCGACGGCCCCGGCCTATGCCCGCGCCGCTCGGCAGGACACCACGTTGATTGGCAAATACCCGATGAAGAAGGGCGACTGGATGCTTGTCCTCATCCCGTCGCTGCACCGAGATCCCGTGTGGGGCAACAATCCGGAAGCCTTCGATCCGGACAGATTCTTGCCCGCAAACATCAAGGCGCGCCCCGCCCACACGTACAAGCCCTTCGGAACCGGCGAACGCGCTTGCATCGGAAGACAATTCGCCATCCATGAGGCAGTTCTCGTTCTGGGAACGATCCTGCAGAAGTACACCGTCGAACCGGATCCCGAGTACCGGTTGAAAGTTGTCGAGCGTCTGACCCTGATGCCGGAGGGGTTCACGCTGTCGGTTCGCCGACGCTGACCTGGCCAATCTGCGTAGGTGCCGCACTGGCTTCCGGCGCGTGCTCGGCATCGGTCAGCGTCGGCGACAAGCAGGTACCTGCCGACAAAGTCGCAGCCCAGATGTCCAGCCAGCTTGCAGCGACTGTCGGTAGGGCAACCCGACGACGTCACTTGCCCAGAGGGACTCGACGCGGAGGTCGGTGCGACCGTCGTGTGCGCCTTGACCGACCAGGGCACCGAATACGACGTGACGGGAACTGTGACCAGCGTCGACGGCGACAACGTCAAGTTCGACGTGCAGGTGGCGGATACCCCGAACTAACTGCTGTGCCGTTGTTTACCGCGGGCGGTTAACAACGGCACAGCAGATTTGTCAGAGACGCTCGATAATCGTCACATTTGCGGTGCCGCCACCCTCGCAGATGGTGAGCAGGCCGTAGCGTCCACCGGTGCGCTCGAGCTCGTTGAGCAGCGTTGCCATCAGTTTGGTGCCGGTGGCGCCGAGCGGGTGACCGAGGGCAATTGCGCCACCGTTGACGTTGACCTTGGCCGGATCCGCGCCGATTTCCTTGATCCACGCGAGGACGACGGGAGCAAAGGCTTCGTTGATCTCGACGATGTCGATGTCCTCGATGGTCAGCCCCGTCTTCTCCAGCGCATGCTGCGTTGCCGGAATGGGCGCGCTGAGCATGAAGATGGGGTCGTCACCGCGGGCGCTGAGGTGATGAATCCGGGCGCGGGGCTTGAGGCCGTGCTTCTTGACGGCTTCTTCCGACGCCAGGAGCAGTGCGCTCGCTCCGTCCGAGATCTGGCTTGCGACAGCAGCTGTCATCCGGCCGTCTTCGACGAGGACGTTGAGCGACGCCATCTTCTCGAGGCTGGTCTCACGGGGGCCTTCGTCGACGGTTGCGTCGCCCATGGTGACGATCTCGTTGTCGAAACGGCCTGCTGCGATGGCGGCCTTGGCGCGCTCATGGCTCTGCAGTGCCCACTTCTCGAGGTCTTCGCGGCTGACATCCCACTTCTCGGCGATCATCTCTGCGCCCTTGAACTGCGACACTTCCTGATCGCCGTAACGCTCGGTCCAGCCGACGGAACCGGAAGAGGGAGTGTCGAATCCGTACTGCTGGCCGACGATCATGGCTGCCGAGATCGGGATCTGGCTCATGTTCTGCACGCCACCGGCGATGATCAGGTCTGCGGTGCCGGAGAGGATTGCCTGCGCACCGAAGTGGACGGCCTGCTGGCTGGAACCACACTGACGGTCCACCGTCACACCGGGAACGTGCTGCGGCAATCCTGCTGCGAGCCAAGACATGCGGGCGATGTTGCCGGCCTGGCCACCGATGGCGTCGACGCAACCGAAGATGACGTCGTCGACCTCTGCCGGATCGATGCCGGTGCGCTCGACAACCGCCTTGATGACGTGTGCGCCCAAATCGATGGGGTGCACTCCCGACAGTGCGCCGCCGCGCTTACCGATCGGGGTGCGGATAGCATCGACGATGTAAACCTCGGACATGATCTTTACTCCTAGTTCGATAGTGCAGCAGTAGTTTTGGGTGCGGCAGCTGCCGCAGACGGATCAGAGAGTCCGTCGAGAACAATTGCGAGGTACTGAGCTGCAACAGTGTGCGCGGTCAATGTGCCACCCGGCCGATACCAACGCACGGCAACCCAGACGGTGTCGCGCATGAAGCGGAAGACCAGTTCGATATTGAGATCGGAGCGGAAACTTCCGTCGGCGACCCCCGCCTCGAGCACTCCCACCCACAGGTCCCGGAACTCGGTGTTGCGTTCGACCAGGTACGAGAATCGCTCGTTGGCTACCAGGTGCTTGACCTCGTCCTGATAGATCGCGACGGCCGAATGCGACGCGTCGATCGCTTCGTACGACGTGACGATCAGCGCTTCGAGCGTTGCCCGACTGTCAAGACCTGCAGCCACGATCTCGCGGTACTTGCCGAACAAGTCGTCGAGGAACTGGTGCAGAATCTCGTCGACCATCGACTCCTTGGAATCGAAATGGTGATAGAGACTGCCCGACAGTATCCCGGCTGCATCGGCAATATCGCGTACCGTCGTCGCCCGTACTCCGCGGTCGGCAAACAGGCCGGCTGCGATCGCGAGAAGTTCGTCGCGGCGACCGGATTTTCCTGCAGTGTCGTCGGAATTTCGGGATGGCGTCATGATTTCAATCCTATCCAGGGCTTCACTGTGCGCCTTTCTGGTAGTCGGTGCTACCACAAAGGCGCACGGCAGGCCTACGCCCTCTGCGAAGAAACAGAAACGATCTCACCGGTCATGTATGTCGTGTAGTCGCTCGCCAGCATCGCGATCACCGAAGCGATTTCCCACACCTCGGCCGCGCGGCCATAGGCCTCACCGGACGCCAACTGGTCCAGCAGTTCTTCGCTGGTGACCTTCGCCAGGAAGGCATGGCGGGCGATGGACGGCGAGACGGCGTTGATGCGGACGCCGTACTCGGCAGCCTCGATCGCACTGCAACGCGTCAGGGCCATGACGCCGGCCTTGGCCGCTGCGTAATGGGCCTGCGAATGCTGTGCACGCCAGCCGAGAACCGATGCGTTGTTGACGAGAACACCGCCGTGCTCGACGCTCTTGAAGTAGCGCAGTGCGGCGCGCGTCGCACGGAACGTGCTGTTGAGGGTGATATCGATGACACGATCCCACTGGTCATCGGTCATGTCGACGACCGGTGTTTCCCCGCCGAGGCCTGCATTGTTGACCACGATGTCGATGCGACCCAGCTTCTCGGCTGCGCCGTCGAAGAGTGCGTCGACCTGTGCGGTACTGGAGACGTCGCAGATGATCGATTCGACCTGCTGGCCAGGGAATTCGGCCTTCAACTTCTCGACGGTCTCACCGAGACGACGCTCGTGGAAGTCGGAGACGAGGACGTCGCCGCCTTCCATCAGGACACGACGCGCGGTCGAGAAACCGATACCCGTTCCCGCGGCGGCGGTGATGACGGCCTTCTTGCCCTTCAGCAATCCGTGGCCCGGAGTTTCCTCCGGCGCTACGGACAAGGGCGAAACCACTGTGGAGTCAGACATTTAGCGAGCCTCTCGGGGAAGACCGAGCACACGCTCGGAAATGATGTTGCGCTGAATTTCGTTGGAGCCGCCGTAGATCGTGTCGGCGCGAGTGAAGAGGAACAGTCGCTGCCACTCGTCCAACTCGAGATGTTCGGGATCGGTGATGTCCGATGGCTGGCCTTCGGAATTCTCCCACGGTGCAACCAACGACGACGCACCTTGGACGTCCATCGAGAGCTGCCCGAGGTCGCGATGCCAGTTGGCCCACAACAGTTTTGCGACGGACGCTTCGCCGCCACCGGTTCCGGCGTCGACCGCGTCGAGAGTACGCATAGCGTGGGCGCGCATGACGCGTAGCCCGACCCAGGCGCGGGCGATCTTCTCGCGGATGTGCGGATCCTGGTCGCTGCCATTGGCTTTCGCCAGGTTTACGACGCCTTGAAGTTCGCGGGCGAACCCGATCTGCTGACCGAGTGTGGACACACCACGCTCGAAAGTGAGCAGGCCCATGGCAATCTTCCAGCCTTCGCCCGGTTCGCCGACCACGAGGTCTGCGTCCGTGACGGCGTCGTCGAAGAAGACCTCGTTGAATTCGGAGGTGCCGGTGAGCTGCTGGATGGGACGCACGGTCACACCGGGCTGATCCAAGGGCACCAGCAGGAAGCTCAGGCCCTGGTGACGCTTGGATCCGACCTCGGTGCGGCACACGACAAAGCACCACTGCGCAACGTGCGCGAGCGACGTCCACACTTTCTGGCCGTTGATGATCCACTTGCCGTCTTCGAGACGGGCCGTCGTCGAGACGTTGGCAAGGTCGGAGCCGGCTCCGGGCTCGGAGTACCCCTGCGCCCACAGCTCGCTGACCGTGTTGATGCCCGGAAGGAAGCGACGCTTCTGCTCGTCGGTTCCGTAAGCGATCAGGGTCGGACCGAGAAGTTCCTCGCCGATGTGACTGACGCGTGCCGGGGCACCCGACTTCGCGTACTCCTGATGAAAGACAACCTGCTGGGAGATGGTCGCTCCGCGGCCACCGAACTCCTTCGGCCATCCAAGGCACGTCCAGCCCGCGGCCGCGAGATGCTTGTCCCACTCGAGGCGTTGCTCGAAGAATTCATGCTCGCTGCCCGGTCCGCCCTTACCCTTGAGCTGGGCAAATTTGCCGGTCAGGTTCTCTGCCAGCCACTGCGAAACTTCTGCCGCAAACTCGTCGTCGGTCATCTGCCCGTCCGGGCTCTCGCTCTGGTCCACATATGTAAGATAACCTACCAAGCACTTGCTAGGTAGCGTGTCAGGTAGGAGTCCAGTGACCGATCAACCGAGAACCATCCCATCAGCCCTTATCAGGGCCGCCGAGGAGTTCGGTGAGCTCGCGGCAATTGCCGATGGCGACACCCGACTGACCTTTGCACAGTTGCACCAGCGTGTTCGTGATTTTGCGGGCGCACTGATCACACGTGGAGTGAAGGCAGGCGACCGTGTTGTCATCTGGGCGCCCAACACCCACCACTGGGTGATTGCACTGCTGGGCGCGCAGTACGCCGGAGCAGCAATTATCCCGATCAACACCAGATACACGGGCACCGAGGCACTCGACATCGTCGAGCGCGTCGACGCGGCTGCCCTGGTAGTCGTCGGCAAGTTCCTCAAGGCCGATCGATACCAGCAGTTGCTCGACGCTAATCCCGACCTGTCGATTCCGACGGTGATCCGCGTACCGGTAGACGGCGACGACGCTCGCGCCGGCGTCATCGAGTTCGAGGACTTCCTCGCCCTCGCGACGGACGACACCCGCACCGAAGCCGACGCTCGGGCTACAGCGGTGACGCCCGACGATGTCAGTGACATCCTCTTCACCTCCGGTACGACGGGTCGCAGCAAGGGCGCCATCAGCGCTCATCGCCAGTCGATCGGCGTCGCACAGGCATGGGGAGACAATGCCGAGGTCACTGCCGATGACAACTTCCTGATCATCAGCCCCTTCTTCCATACCTTCGGATACAAGGCCGGAATTCTGGTCTGCCTTCTCAACGGTGCAACCATCGTGCCGGTGTCCGTCTTCAACATCGACGAGACCCTGTCACTGATCAACCGCGAGAAGGTCAGCATCCTCCCGGGCGCGCCGACGATCTACCAGACGATCCTCGATCACCCCCGCCGCGGCGAGTACGACCTCTCGTCGCTGCGCATCGCCATCACGGGCGCTGCACCGGTTCCCGTCGCGTTGGTCGAGCGCATGCAAAGCGAACTGTTCGACGCAGTCCTCACCGCCTACGGCCTGACCGAAGCAGTGGTGGCCACCATGTGCCGCACCGACGACGACCCGGTCACGGTGTCCACGAGCTCGGGCCGCGCGACGGCTGATTTCGAGGTCAAGATCGGCGACCAGGGCGAGATCCTGCTTCGCGGACCGAACGTCATGCTCGGATATCTCGACGATCCCGAGTCCACAGCCAAGGCCGTCGACGCCGACGGTTGGCTGCACACCGGAGACGTCGGAACCCTCGACGAGCGTGGATATCTCGACATCACCGACCGTCTCAAGGACATGTACGTCAGCGGCGGCTTCAATGTCTACCCCGCCGAGATCGAAGGAATGCTGGCTCGCCTGCCCGGTGTCCACGAATCGGCTGCCATCGGCATTCCCGATCACCGGATGGGTGAGGTGGGCCGTGTCTACATCGCTCAGCTCGACGGTGCCGGACTGACCGAAGAATCCGTCATCGCTTTCCTCAAGGAGAAGATCGCCGGATTCAAGGTGCCGCGCGAAGTGCGCTTCGTCGATCACCTCCCTCGTAATCCCTCCGGCAAGGTCCTCAAAACAGTTCTGCGCGAGGAACAGTCATGACCGTTCCTTTCGAAGCCGATGTCGTGACCTACGAGGTCCGCGGCACTGTGGCCGTCGTGACCCTGAACCGTCCCGAGTACCGCAATGCCCAGAACTCGGTGGTGACGTACGCACTCGACGCCGCTTTCCAGCGCGCTGTCGACGACGACGACGTCAAAGTCATCGTCCTGGCAGGCAACGGCCCGCACTTCAGTGCGGGACACGACCTGGGAACTCCGGGCCGTGACCATCACGTCGAGTACGAGAACAAAGCCGCCATGTGGTGGGATCACGTCGACAAGCCCGGTGGTGACCAACGTTTCGCGCGCGAGATGGAGGTGTACCTGGGAATGTGCCGCCGGTGGCGGGAGATCCCCAAACCCACCATCGCCATGGTGCAGGGCGCCTGCATCGCGGGCGGCCTCATGCTCGCGTGGGTCTGCGACATGATCGTCGCCGCCGACGACGCGTTCTTCTCCGATCCCGTTGTCCGCATGGGCATCCCCGGCGTGGAGTACTTTGCCCATCCGTGGATGGTGGGCTCGAGATTTGCAAAGGAAATGCTCTTCACCGGCGATCGATTCACCGCGCAACGTGCCTACGAAATCGGCATGGTCAACCGCGTTGTTTCCCGCGACGATCTCGAGAAGGAGACGTTTGCACTTGCCGAACGCATCTCCGAGATGCCGCGCTTCGGATTGGCACTCACCAAGAAGGCCGTCAACCAGTGTGAGGATCAGATGGGGATGCGTAACGGCATCGATTCCGTCTTCGGTCTGCATCACTTCGCTCACGCTCACAACGCCGAGGTAGGCAAAGACTCGCTTGGTGGTCTCGACGCCAAAGCTATGGCTGCCAGTGCTCGCACACCGCAGGAAGGAACAAACTAGTGGATCTCGTATTCGACGACGCCACAACCGCATTCCGTGACGAGGTCCGCTCGTTCCTGGAGGCGAATGTGCCCGCCACTCCCCTGAAGTCGATGGATACCGCCGAGGGCTTCGAAGAGCACCGTCAGTGGGAGCACACTCTCGCCGACGCCGGCTACGCCGTTGTCTCGTGGCCCAAGGAACTCGGCGGACGCGACGCGTCACTGCTCGAGTGGGTCATCTTCGAGGAGGAGTACTACCGCTCGGGTGCACCCGGACGCGTGAGCCAGAACGGCATCTTCCTGCTGGCTCCCACACTTTTCGAACATGCAAACGCCGAGCAGCTGGCACGCATCATGCCGCGCATGGCACGCGCCGACGACATCTGGGCACAGGCCTGGTCCGAACCCGAGTCCGGTTCCGACCTCGCCAGCCTGCGTTCGAGCGCGAAGAAGGTCGACGGCGGCTGGCTGCTCAACGGCCAGAAGACGTGGAGCTCACGCGCCAGCTACGCGGACTGGGGCTTCGGCCTGTTCCGCTCCGATCCGGATGCACAGCGTCACAAGGGCATTACCTACTTCATGTTCGACCTCCGTTCGCCCGGCGTCACCGTGCGTCCGATCGATCAGCTCGACGGTGAGCCCGGCTTCGCCGAGATCTTCCTCGAAGACGTCTTTGTTCCCGACGACCCGGCCAACCCGGGTGAGTCCGGTGTGATCGGCAGCGTCAACGAAGGATGGCGCGTCGCGATGAGCACCGCCAGCAACGAGCGTGGCCTCTCGCTGCGTAGCCCCGGCCGCTTCCTCGCGACCGTCGACCGTCTTCTCGAGCTGTACAAGGCCAGCGGACGCACGGACGACAGCGCTCTGCGCAATCAGGTCGCCGACGCCTGGATCGGCGCACGCGCCTACCAGCTCAACACGTTCGGGACCGTCACCCGTCTCGCCGACGGTGGACAACTCGGTGCCGAGTCCTCGATCAACAAGGTCTTCTGGTCCGAGTGGGACATCGCTACCCACGAGACCGCCCTCGAACTGCAGGGCCCCGAAGCCGAACTGGCCGACAACTGGATGGACGGATACCTGTTCTCCCTGTCCGGCCCGATCTACGCAGGCACCAACGAGATTCAGAAAAATGTCATCGCTGAGCGTCTGCTCGGCCTACCTAAGGCGGACCGATGAGATTCGCGCTCGACTCCTCCCACCAGGACTTCGCTGCGAGCATCGATGCGTTGCTCACCAAGTCCGACATGCCCGCCGTCATCCGATCCTGGAACGACGGTGACACCGCACCAGGTAAGAAGCTGTGGCAGCGCCTCGCCGAGACCGGCGTCAACGGACTTGTCATCGCCGAAGAGCATGACGGCCTGGGTGCCGACGCCGTCGACCTGGTTGTTGCTCTCGAGCAGCTCGGTCGCCATGCGGTACCTGGCCCGGTCGTCGAAACCATTGCAGTAGCACCAACTCTGCTGGCTTCTGTTGCGCCCGAGCGCCTCTCCGCTCTTGCCGAAGGTTCGCTCGCCACGGTCGCAGCTCCCCCGCACACGCCGTTTGCGCTCGACGCCAACTCTGTTGACCTGGTTCTGCTGGCACAGGACGGCGCGGTCAGCCTCGGCGTTCCCGGAGAAGCCAAGGCGTCGGTTGACCTCTCGCGCAAGCTCTTCGAGGTATCCGCCGGCGAGTCGCTCGGCTCCGCCGACTTCTCCGCCGCATTCGACATGGGCGCCCTCGCCACTGCTGCTCAGCTTCAGGGCCTCGGGCAGACCCTCCTCGAGGTCACCACCGAATACGCAAAGCAGCGCAAGCAGTTCGGCAAGGTCATCGGACAGTTCCAGGCCATGAAGCACCACTTGGCCGAGGTTGCCGTTTCTCTCGAAATGGCTCGCCCGCTCCTACACGGTGCCGCGCTGTCGGTGCGCGATCAGTCGGCCGATGCCTCGCGTGACATCTCCGCTGCCAAGGTTGCCTGCGGCGACGCCGCCTACAAGGCCGCTCGCGTCGGGCTCCAGGTTCACGGCGCCATCGGATACACGATGGAACACGATCTCTCGCTGTGGCTCACCAAGGTACGAGCATTGCTTACCGCGTGGGGCACTCCGTCCGAGCACCGCGCCCGGGTCGTCGCATCCCTGGTTGCGTCATGAGCATCGACACCGAAGACCAGGCAGCATTGCGCGCGTCGGTACGCGACCTCCTGAGCAAGCATTCCGACTCAGCTTCCGTCCGCGCCGCCATCACCACGGACAACGGCTACGACGCCGCTCTCTGGAGCAAGCTGTGTGAGCAGATCGGCGTCGCCGCACTGGCGATTCCCGAGGAGTTCGACGGCGTCGGAGCAAGCTTGGCGGAAGTTCATGTGGTCCAGGAAGAACTCGGACGCACGCTGACGCCGTCGCCGATGCTGGGTTCCGCGATTCTCTCTGCGCAGGCCCTGTTGCTCTCGGGCGATGCCGACGCCTGCTCGCGTCTGCTCCCCGGCGTTGCTGCCGGCGAAAGCACACTTGCACTGTGCTGGGCGGGTGCGAGCGGTTGGGATTCCTTCGGAGTCTCCGCCACTGAAGACGCGTTGAACGGCACCGCTGCCTATGTCCTCGACGGACACGTCGCCGACACCTTACTGGTGCTGACGGCCGACGGCTTCTACGAAGTCGATCCCGAAGCCGAAGGTGTTTCCCGCCGACGCGTCCCCACCATGGACCCGACGCGCACGCTCTCGGAGGTCACGTTCTCCGGTGTTCGCGGGCGGCCTCTCGCATGGTCTGCGGATCTGGTCGATCGCATCCGAACGGTTGTCTTGATTGCACTGTCCGCCGAACAGGTGGGTGCTGCCGCAGCCATCGTCGAACAGACGGTGGAATACACGAAGTCTCGCAAACAGTTCGGTCGCGCAATCGGGTCCTTCCAGGCCCTCAAGCACCGGATGGCCGACATGTACACGCTGGTCGAAACGGCACGGTCCATGACCTACGCCGCGGTGGCCACACAGTCAGTCGGTGACGCAGCGATCGCCAAGGTCTACTGCTCCGAGGCTTTCCAGCAGATCACCTCCGAAGCCGTTCAGTTGCACGGCGGAATCGCCATCACCTGGGAGCATGACGCTCAGCTGTACTTCAAGCGCGCGCACAGCAGCGCGCAGTTGTTCGGCCAGCCGAGTGCATACCTGCCCGAGTTGGCAACGGCCGCAGGCCTGTAGCAACGACACCCGAAGCCCCCTCAGCCTCGCAAAGGCCGAGGGGGCTTTTGTGTCGAGCACACAGCACGATCACGTTACGAAGTTGCATCTTTCGCCCTAACGCTCGCCGAAGACCTCGCAGCAGGAATACGGTCAAAGAGCTTTGGCGTCAAACTCGCTCCACCCGTGACTCATGGCGGTTGGGGAATGCATGGTCGGCGAGCAGGATTCCTCCTTTCATCTCGCGGTGACCCGACCAGCGCCGCGCTACGTACAGCCTTGCGCTGTACACACATCCGGCTGTGGCATGCTCGACTGCCACGTGTTCGCTCAGCGTTACCGGTCACCTGTTCGCTCAATGGGATAACCCCTGGTTTCGAGCTTTTCTTCTCCGGAGAATCAAAAGTAGCAGCGCCGTTTTCTTCCACAGACCGGAGATTTTTCATGAACCGATTCGACAACAAGCGCATCCTCATCAGCGGTGCCGGGTCCGGCATCGGGCAAGCCACGGTGGCTCGAATCCTGGAGGAAGGCGGCACCGTCGTTGCCGCGGATATTTCCGAAGCAGGACTCGAACTCACTCGAGCCGCAGCAGCTGCCGCCGGCCATGGCGACCGCCTCACCGTCGTCACCGTCGACATCTCGAAAGAGGACTCCGTTCGGCAACAGATCGGTTCTGCGATCACGGCACTCGGCGGTTTGGACGTCCTCGTCAATGCCGCTGGAATTCTGCGCTCCGAACGCACGCACGAGATGTCGCTCGACTTCTGGAACACCGTCATCGGCGTCAACCTCACCGGCACCTTTCTCATGACACGCGAGGCGCTTCCCGCTCTGCTGGAAAGTGGCAGCGGTGTTGTCGTCAACTTCAGTTCCACCTCCGCGACGTTTGCCCACCCGTACATGGCGGCCTATGCGGCGTCCAAGGGCGGTATCCAATCCTTCACGCATGCACTTGCTCTCGAATACAGCAAGCAGGGACTGCGTGCCGTTGCCGTCGCGCCAGGAAGCATCGCGTCGGGAATGACCTCCGACCCCGGATTCCCCGCCGATATCGACTACACGTTGCTCGGCAAGCTGCTACCGGCCATCGGCGACGGTTTTGCACCCCCGTCCGCGGTGGCAGGCGTGATCGCGATGCTCGCATCCGACGACGGCTCTTTCGTGACCGGGACAGAAATCCGCATCGATGGCGGCACGCATATGTGATCGCCTACTGTGCGCCTCTCTTAACCCCTCGCGGTTAAGAAAGGCGCACAGCGCGAGGCGGCATACTTGTCCGAGAGTCCCCTGGAACCCGTCCGGCGGTACGAACTTCGGTGGGAGCGCGCGATGAGTGAACAGACAGACACTACGAATCTCGAACCCGTATTGATCAGTCCTGTCGTCAGTGGAATGATCCGCACCTGGTCCGAGGACGAGACCCGTCTGTGGAGCATCGACAATCCCGAAGGTCTTGCCGAGCTGCTCGGTCGTGGACGAATCGCCCGTACCATGATGCCGGACAACAGATCTCGAGAAATTGCCTTCCTGGACGCACAGTCTGGCACCCTGTCGGTGCAACCGCGCTTCGCCTCTTCCGACAACGCCGAAACCGCCGGATCGTTCCAACTCGGCGAACCCATCCCCGTCGACGGAGATCCGTGGGACGAACTCGAGCTGGCACTCGCACACGTTGCTCTCTCCGCTGCGGCGCGCAGCGAATTCTGGCTGGTAGAACAGGGCGGCTGGGACGCTCCAGCGCAGCCGCATTGTCTGTTTGCCGTGATCAGCGAGGACGGCGCAGCCAATGCCGTCATGGAGGCAGCACCCGCACCCGCTGATACCGGCGTCTGGCCTGAGGTTCCCAGCGATCAACCAGGGGTTTCCGTCGCGGCGCCGGCGTCGCAGGAGACCATCGAAGCGGCAGGCATCTTCGCCACAACAGCCATCCAGACGTGGAACGTCCATCCCTGGGATGTTGGCCTGACCTTCGGAAAGCTCGAGGATTTTGCCTGATCCGCAGCCAAGTGAGTTCTACGTCTCCCGCCGCAACAGCAATCGCGGTTCGTCACAACACCCGGTATGACCACGACAGGACGACCTGCAATGGGCATACTGAGGGAACTGGGGTAACTCCCGGTCACAAATACCGTGAATCCGCGTCGGGGCGGAGATGCGGCCATCACAACACGCGAGCGCTGGACAAACCGGCCGCTCCGAAAGGCTCAACCATGGCAACCGATCAATTGCAGACCGTTGTACTGCACGGTGACCAGCTGAAATTCGTCGACCAGGGCAAAGGCCCCGTTGTCGTCCTGATCCACGGCCTTCTCGGCGCACATACCAATTGGGAACCGCAGATCGAGACGCTGTCGCGGCGCTACCGCGTCATCGCACCCGACCTGTTCGGGCACGGAGCGTCCGACAAGCCGGCCGGCGACTACTCCCTGAGTGCCCACGCCGCGACCGTGCGCGATCTCCTGGAAGCACTCGACATCCCCTCCGCCACGTTGGTCGGCCACTCCCTCGGCGGCGGTGTTGCCATGCAAGCCATGTATCTGTTCCCCGACCGCGTCGAGCGCCTGTGCCTGGTGGCCAGCGGTGGCCTGGGCCCCGAAGTCAGCCCACTCCTTCGGGCCGCAACCTTGCCCGGCAGCGAACTGGTTCTTCCCGTCCTGGCGTCCAAGACGCTGACCGACGTCACCGACAAAGCTCTCGAACTGTTCAACAAGATCGGGCTGTTCAAATTGGGTGCCAGCGCCAGTGAAGCTCGCAAGAGCCTTGCGACGGTATCCGACGCCGCAACCCGGCAGGCTTTCCTTGCCACTGCCCGCTCGGTGATCAATTACCAGGGCCAAACAGTCGCCGCAACACCACATTTCGCGAAGTTCCAGAACTTGCAGGCACTCTTGGTCTGGGGCGCCGAAGACACCATCATCCCCAACGCGCACACCGAGAACGCCCGCGCCGAACTACCCCTGGGTCGGGTCGAGATCTTCCCCCGCGCAGGACATTTCCCGCACCTGGACTACCCGGACCGGTTCGATCGCGTATTCACGGAGTTCATGACGGATTGTGGTGTGGGCTTCGGACCGAAAGCCGTCACGGGCTGAAATTGCCGCCGCGCCTCGCGTCCACTACCGATGGTCGAATAACAACACGACCGGTTCTCAGCAGCACCATGTTTGTCGAATCATCTGTTGGGTAGGGCTCTGTCAGAGGAATTCTCTTCGCACGATGTGTGACGAACAGAAGGGGCTGTCCGATGCCTTCATCACCGTACATCCCAGGCGCACCTGCTCCCAGGGCGCCGGACCTCCGAGAGCCCGTCCAACCACGCCCGCCGCTGCCTCCCAAAGAAGATCAGAGACAGCCCGAAGTACGTACTGTCGCAGGAGCCGAGCCCGCGACGGACAGCCACGGCCGGGCACAACAAGGCGAATTTCTCACGACTGCGATCGGAACTCACCTCTACAAGACCGAGAAGATCACTCACTTCGATCACGAGCACATTGCCGAGCGGGTTATGCATACGGGTGGCGCTGCCGCACACGGCAACTTCGTCGCGAACGGATCCGCCGAAAGTATCTGCAAGGCAGCACTTTTTGCCAAAGGAACACAAACCCCCACATTCGTTCGCTTCTCGACGGGACTGGGCTCACGCGGCTCAGCCGATACAGTGCGCGACACTCGCGGGTTCGCTACCAAGTTCTACACCGAGGAAGGTGTATTCGACTTGGTAGGTAACAACATTCCCGTATTCTTGCACTGGGGCTGCCGGAATCGACGACTCGGCATTCGGGGTGGTAGTTGCCCCGACCCCGGAGGAAGCAGTCACCGCCGTAACAGAACTGCTGAAAACGCACCGGGTATGGGAACGTTTTCACACTTCTTCTGCGAACTGAAAGGACAATAGAGGTGAGCACCGATCCGCAACCCGAACTCCCCATTGAACGCGGCCTCGACGACGTATGTGAGCAATTGGCAACCGCAGCAACAAGACGCGGTTTGACTGTCGCAACAGCAGAATCGCTGACCTCCGGAAATATCGCTGCGCACCTGGGAAAGGCGCCCGATGCCGGGTCTTGGTTCAGTGGTGGGATTGTCGCGTACAGTCCGGCGGTCAAGCATTCCGTGCTCCACGTTCCGGACGGCCCCGTCGTCTGTGAAGACGCGGTGCGAGTCATGGCCCACAGCACTGCAACCCTGATGGGTGCCACGCTGGCTCTGGCCGTCACCGGGGAGGCAGGCCCAGAACCCCAGGAGGACCAAGATCCTGGAACAGTGTGGTTCGGGGTTGTCGATCATGGTGTCGCCGAGACTGAGAAACAGGTATTCAGCGGCGAGCCGGAGGACATTCTCGCCGCGACAGTCGAGCATGCGATCAAACTGTTAGCGCAGCATGCCGCCGGCGGCGATCACACCAGACTGGCGAGTTAGCCGTGGTTCGAAGACGCCAATTCCTCCAGGTAGCTCGCCACCCCGTCCTCGTCGTTGCTCGCCAGCACTCGGTCTGCAAGTTCGAGAATTTCCGGTAGCGCGTTCGACGGCGCCAAGGCGGTACCTGCCCACATCAACATCGGCAGGTCGTTGACGGCGTCACCTGCGGCCGCGACCTCCGACGGGTCAATGCCTTCAGCGGCGCACAACTGTGCGAGTGCACTGGCTTTGGACACCCCGGACGCCGCCATTTCCATGTACGGGGCACCGGAATGAGTGAGTTCGACGCCGGTAATTCCGGCTGCCGCGGCGGTTCGGTAGAGATCGGAACTCGACACGTCCGGATGCCGGGCGACAATCTTCACCATCGGTTCGATCTCCAGCGGCAACGTATCGGCAAGAACCATCTCGTGGACGTGCCTGTGGTGATCCGTGAAGTCGCACAGCGCAGCGTATTCGGGTTCCGCAAAGAACTGTGTCGGCCCGACATTCGCGAACACGACGCCGGGAACGAGTGTGCGGATTTGTTCCATTGCCGTTGCCGCCAAGGATGTTTCGATCGAGACAGTATCGACGATCTTCGGTGTACCGTCGGCAAGATCTAGAATCACAGCACCGTTGGCGCACACCGCCTTACCCCGGAACCCGCAAGAGCTTGCCAACGTATGCACCGAATGCCGAGCGCGAGCCGTCGCCCACACCACTTCGATTCCCGCCAGGCGTGCGCTCTCCATCGCCTGCGCCGTCCGCTCCGAAATCGTTCGATCGGAGCGCAGCAGGGTGCCGTCGAGGTCGGTGGCAAACATTCGGATTCGGGTCACGTGAATACATGATGCCAGGCAATCCGTCGGCAGCCTCGCTAGCCTGAATACATGAGCATCCCCGACATCAGCCTGAATTCCGGAACCACGATCCCGCAACTCGGCCTAGGAGTCTGGCAGGCCACCAACGACGAAACCGAACACGCCGTGCGCTTTGCACTCGACGACGCCGGCTACCGCCACATCGACACCGCTGCCGCGTACGGCAACGAAGAGGGCGTAGGACGCGGCATCGCGGCATCATCGGTTGCCCGTGAGGACGTTTTCCTCACCACAAAGCTGTGGAACTCCGATCAGGGCTACGAACCGGCGTTGGCAGCGTTCGACACCAGCATCAAGAAATTGGGCGTCGACTATGTCGACCTGTACCTAGTCCATTGGCCGCTCCAGGACAAGGAACGACTGCTCCGCACGTGGGACGCCATGGAGAAGATCGCTGAATCAGGCCGCGCGAAGGCCGTCGGCATCTGCAACTTCGAACCCCACCACCTGCAACTTCTTGTCGATCGAGGTGGGCTGCTTCCCGCTGTGGATCAGGTGGAATTGCATCCCCATCTCCCCCAGCACGCCATTCGTGAGAAGGCTGCCGAGCACGCAATTGCGGTCGAATCGTGGAGCCCACTCGGCGGGACCAGTAACGCAGGATGGGGTCCGGCGTCGAAGCCGAACACACTTTTGACGGACCCGATCATCACCCGAATCGGTGATCGGCACAGCAAGTCGGCCGCGCAGGTACTGATCCGCTGGCATCTGCAGAACGGCCTCATCGTCATTCCGAAGTCCGTGCACGATGCCCGCATCGCGGAGAACATCGACGTCTTCGACTTCGAACTCACCGAACTCGACCTCAGCGAAATCGCCACGCTCGACGACGGCACTCGCGTCGGCGCGCATCCCGACGAACTTAATATCGGTGCGCCACAGTAATTTCCGACAGATCCTGCAGGGTTGCCATCACTCGTTCGAGGGGCTCGATGCTGCGCGTCGTCTGACACAGCGCAACGGCCCCCTCGATCGAGGCGATGGTCAGATTTGCCATCGACCTGGCCTGATCCGGCGGTGAGCCTGCCTCACCAAGCGCGGTCTCGACAAGTGTCTGCCAACCCGCCAGAACCTCGGCAGCGGCCTGCGCAACTTCGGGTTCGCTCGCCCGGGCGAGCCCCCCGGCGATGATCGGACAGCCGATCGCAAAATCGGAGTTCGCGAGGTTGCGACGCCAGATATCGCCGACGGCATCGATGATGTCGGCCGGCGATCCGGTAGCCGACGCCGCACTGATCCGACGCGTGATGACGGCGCCGGCAGCTTGCACGGCCTCGACCATCAGCTGGGTTTTGCCGCCCGGAAAGTGGTGGTAGATGGACCCGCGCGGGGCGCTGCTGTGCTTGATCACGTCGTTGAACGAGGTCGCGTCGACGCCGTTGCGGCTGATCAACTCGACAGCGCTGCGGATCATCCGCTCACGCGAGCTCAGGTCTGCCATCGCAACTGCGCCTCCGTTCCTCTCGTTCATCTGTCGGGTTCATGCTACGTCCCGGAGCTAGCACCCTTTCTGCACAGTGAGCACGGTTTCCTGCCTGCTGAAGTCCATGCTCACTCGAGACAAACCGTGCTCACTCGATCCTCGCCCAGTCCACAGACCGAGACGGTTCAGCAACCATGCGGGCACTCGATGTACCATCGGCTCGTGACCTTCCCCGCCCCGCACAGCTGGTGGCCTGACCGCTGACGGTCAGCCGCAACTGTGTGCTGCCCAGACGAGATCGGGTGGTCCGCAACGCTCCAGCATTGGATCACCCGATACCGCGAACCAGGTACCGAAATCCATGAAGGAGAGTTAGTTGACCACCACCCCACTCAACCGTTCGCTCGAACCATTGGGCGTTTCCATCCCGTCGAAGGTTCCGACGCACTGGTACAACCTGGCGGCCGACCTCCCCGAACCCGTTCCCCCGCACCTGCACCCGGGCACCCGCGAGCCACTCGGTCCTGAGGACCTGGCACCGCTGTTTCCGATGAATCTCATCGCGCAGGAAGTGTCGACGGAACGGTACATCGAGATCCCCGAGACCGTCCGCGAGATCTACGGCATGTGGAGGCCTTCCCCACTCTTCCGCGCACACCGCCTCGAGCGCGCACTGGGAACGCCCGCCCGCATCTACTACAAGTACGAAGGCGTGAGCCCCGTCGGTTCGCACAAGCCGAATACCGCTGTGGCTCAGGCGTACTACAACGCCATCGAGGGAACCACCAAGCTCACCACCGAAACCGGTGCCGGCCAGTGGGGCGCGTCGCTGTCCTTCGCCGGCGCGCTGCTCGGACTCGACGTCGAGGTGTGGCAGGTCCGTTCGTCCTTCGACTCCAAGCCGTACCGCCGCATCCAGATGGAGGCCTACGGCGGAATCTGCCACCCGTCGCCGTCGGATCTGACGGAAGCCGGTCGCGCACTGCTGAAATCGCACCCTGACACCACGGGCTCCCTGGGCATGGCGATCAGCGAAGCAGTCGAGGTTGCCGCGCAGGATCCGAACACGCACTACTCACTCGGTAGCGTCCTGAACCACGTCATGCTGCACCAGACCGTCATCGGCCAGGAAGCCATGGTTCAGCTCGAAGAAGCCGGCGACGCCATCCCTGACACCGTATTCGGTTGCGCCGGCGGTGGTTCCAACCTCGCCGGCCTGACCTTCCCGTTCCTGGGACGGAATCTGCGTGAGGGCACCAAGACTCGTCTGGTTGCCTGCGAGCCGTCGGCCTGCCCGTCCCTCACCGAGGGCGAGTACCGCTACGACTTCGGCGACGTTGCCGGCCTGACCCCACTGCTCAAGATGCACACGCTCGGCAAGGACTTCGTTCCCCCGGCCATCCACGCCGGCGGACTGCGCTACCACGGTATGTCGCCGATGGTCTCCCATGCTGTCAACCTGGGACTGATGGATGCCATCGCCATCGATCAGGACGATGCACTGAACGCCGGTCTGATCTTCGCCCGCGCCGAGGGCATCATCCCGGCTCCGGAATCCACCCACGCAGTTGCGGGTGCGATCGCTCACGCGCGTTCCGTCACCGAACCTGAGGTGATCGTGATCGGCCTGTCCGGCAACGGTCAGCTGGATCTGCCCGCGTACTCGCCGTACGTCTGAGGCCCTGCGGGCCCTGTGCGCCTTTCTGGTAGTGCCGACTACCAAAAAGGCGCACGGGGCCGAAGGCCCTAATGCACCCGAGCCGGCCGCGCAATCACCTCTAGCGCAACCAACGCGAGCACTGTCACAAGCACCGTCACCGCTACGACAACTCCCGACGGGTAGCGCCAGAAGACAAGTACAGCCACGGCGATGACAACGACCAAAACACGAAGCGCCACAATGTATTTTGCGCATATCGTCTCGATGGCACGTGGTTCACGATCCGTACTCGGTGATCTGACAGAGTCGACTGCCTTGCTGAATCCGCGGCGCACGGCAAGCGCCGACGACGATCCACCCGTCAGATAGCCGACGATCGCAATCACAACGCCGAGAACGAAGACGGCACGCAGGCTGGTCTTGAGCGGCAGGAGAAGGGTGTCGACGATAACCCCGGCTGACGCGGGCGACAACACGTCGGCAGGAATGTCGTCCAGGTACACCGCGCGCCCGATGCTGAGTGCGACCGCGAGGAGCGCCATCGCCACGGCAACGGTGATTCCGACCAGCGACAAAGTCCGCAGACGCGATCCCTTGGGTGCGCACCAGATTGCCCCGGCTGCGAGGATGATGATCACCCACGGAAGAACCGAGGACGCTTTGTCCAGCGCAGACACAAGACGCTGAGCCTTGACCAACTTCGGGGATTCGAAGATCACGAAGGACTTGTCGACATCGGGAATCTTGTCGGCAAAAGCAAACCCACGATCGACGAGTGCGCTGCGCGCCTTCTCGATCAGCGGGGCCAGCGAGATGCTGACCTCACCCTTGTCACTGATATCGACCGCAGCTCGCGTGTCGCCGGTCAATACCGCCGTCAAGGATTGGTGGGCTTCACGATTCGCCTCGACCCACAGATTCTCGAATGCGTCCGAGGACACCACGGAGCCGACTGTCTGGTGGATGAACGATTTTGCCTGATCAGCAATGACCGGCGCGAGACCGACCACTACCTGTGGCACCCGCTCCGCATTCTCGGTCAGCGTTGCCAACGCGTCCGCTGTCACTTTCTCGATGTCGAGCTGTGAATCGATCTCATCCGTGATCCGGTTGGTGATCTCACCTTGGATGACAGGATTCGACCCCAGCGGCGCAACAGTCTGCACGTAGCGTTCGGAATCGAGCAATTCGCTGCGTGCATAACGCGCGAGAACACCGGCGAACGACAGCACAAGAATCAAAATGAGCAAGATCCAGACGCCGATCCACCGAAGCCCCGAATGCTCAGCCCGTTGCCGCTCAGTCGGCTTGGTAGCCGCAAATTGGGCGCGTAACTTCTCGAGTTCGGCGCGTTCCGACTTACTGAGGGGTTCAGCATCAGCAGAGTCCATCTAGTGTCTCGTATCTCTCGATGAAGCATCGACAGCGGAGCATGCACAGAAGTACATACCCAGATACAAACGCACTCAATCTCACCTGAAGGTCGAGGGCTTCCAGAGGAACTTATGCAGCCATTTCAACCGTCGTAGGGACGGATGGCACGACGCAAGCCGCTGGCCCGGAGCACTTGGCGTTCGACGCCGGCGCGCACGGACTCCTCTGTTCCGATCACGCGAACATGAGTTCGCGCGCGAGTAATCGCGGTGTACAACAACTCCCGAGTGAGCAGCGACGACGCCTCGGCCGGCAACATGACGGAGACGGTGTCGTATTGACTGCCCTGGCTTCGGTGGATGGTCATCGCATAGACCGTCTGCACGGAGGACAATGAGCTCGGGTGCAACTGGAAATTGTTGTCGCCGCGCTGGAAGGCTGCCATGAGCACTCCGCCCTCGCCCTCGACAATGACTCCGGTATCTCCGTTGTAGATGCCGACCTCGTAGTCGTTGGCTGTGACCAACAGCGGCTGGCCGGGATACCACTGTTCAGGATTCAGGAACTCCCCTGCCTCAGCCCCCACCCAGTCCATGGCCTGTTTTGCCCACCGGCTGACGCCGTACGGGCCGTCGCGGTGTGCGCACAGAAGCCGATGCGATTCCATCGCTTTCAGCGCTCTCATCGCGTCACCCTGCTTCGCGAATCCAGTCGCGGACTCAGCGCTCGTGACGATATCGGAACGCAGCGCGTCGAGGTCTTCGGGCGCGTGAAACGACACGGCGGAATCACCGCTACGAAGAAGGCCGATAACCTCCTCTGCCTTGCCCTCCCGAACCGCGCTTGCCAACTGCGCAATGATTCCGCCGAATCGTCGGCCACGGGAAAGTTGAACTATGCCGCCGCGGAGACGTTCACGATCGTGCGCGGTGAGTGATTCGGCAGTATCTCCAGGTTCCAAGTCCGCACCGACAATGTCGGCCAGCGCCTTGTTTCCCTCCGCATTCGACGGTCGTGCAACAAGATCCGCGAGGACCGCGCCGGCATCCACAGACGTCAACTGATCCGGATCTCCGACCAACAGCAGTCGCGCGTCAGGACGCACGGCCTCGAGTAATCGAGCCATCAACGTCAACGACACCATCGACGTCTCGTCCACCACGATCACATCGAACGGCAGGCGGTTGGACGCGTTGTACTTGAACCTGCTGGCGCTGCCCCGTTGCCAGCCCAACAAACGGTGCAGCGTCATCGCCGTGAGGTCTGCCGGAAGTTTCAACTGCTCCGCCTGCTCGCGCACCGACTCCTGCAATCGCGCAGCCGCTTTGCCGGTGGGCGCAGCCAGACCGATTCGTAACTCGCTGCCGTGCTCTTCGAGAAGCAGCGCAAGAATACGTGCCACCGTGTGGGTTTTGCCGGTACCCGGGCCACCCGCGATAACCGTTGTCCAGTGTGTGAGCGACAGGGCTGCCGCAATGCGCTGACGGTCAGGGCCACTGGTATGGCCTGAATCCCCCTGAAAAGTTGTCTGCAATCGGGTGCGCGACTGTTCGGTGTCGACTGTCGGATGCGTCTCGGCTCGCTCGTCCAGTACGCGACGAATTGTCTGCTCCTGCAAAAAGTACCGATCCAGGTACAGCAACTCTCCGTCGTCGCTATCCACCAGTCGCAGCGGTCGCAACGGCCCGGCAGTTCCGCCGATCACCAAGGGGCTCAACCGCAACGCGCTGATCACCGCTTCAGGTTCCGGCCAGGGTAACGCGGCAAGTTCGGCTTCGGTGGCCCCGTCGACGCTGACATCCTGCATGCGTCGTAGATCCAGGCAAACCGATCCCGAGCGCACCGCCCGAACCGCCAACGCGGCCACCAACATCACGCCTGGCGACGGTTCCCCGCCCAGCGTGCACAATCTGACAGCAACGTGGACGTCGGCGGCCAGAAGGACCCCGGCCTCGTTGAACGTGCGCACGATCCCACGTGCTCGCTGGGCCAACTGCGCTTCGGTCATGAGAACTCCAGTACGTCAGGCGAAGATCGACCCGCGAGCAGATCCGACAATTCGACGATCAATGCGGCCGGTGGTTTCCACTCGAATACACCGCATTCCGGCGGACTTTCCGGTCCGAGCATCCCCCGGACAAACTGATACTGCGCTCCGCCCAGATGCCGCCCCGGATCGTAATCCGCAAGTCGCCACCGCAGATACCGATGCAATGCAACCGAGTACAACAGAGCCTGGAGCGGGTAATGCGAGCGAATCATCTCAGCTGCCATCAGGTCCCGGGTGTAATGCGCAGCCGTGAGATCACCGCGCCCCAACCTGTTGGTCTTGTAGTCGACGATCACAAACGACGGCCCCGGAATGCGCAGTACTGCATCGATACTGCCGGTCAAGAATCCCCGCATCGGTATGGCGTCGACCCGGCCCAGGTGATCGGCATAACCCGCCAGAATGTCGTCGTGCGGCAGATGCTTTCGGAGAAGTTCGGCCACCTGACGCAGCGTGACCGTCAATGACACCGGATCGTCACCACCGGCCAGCGGCAATTCGAAGTCCAACTCCGGCAGTCGATCCGAAGGATCGATTGTCGCCAGCGTTCCGAAGCCCAGTGGCGTGTGCATGACTGCAAAGAGCGCGTTCGCCAGCGCCACCGGGTCCAGGTCCGCAGCCCGCGCAGAAGCCGCCTGTGCACATCGCATCTCGAGTTCGCTGCGTAAGTCCACAGCGGAGGTATCGACAACTTCGAGAATTTCGTGAACCAACGTGCCGAACGCGGCGCCCGCGGGAAGTCCGTTCATCGGCGACGGCAATGCCTCCAGCGGTGAGGCTTCCACGGGTCCGACGTCCACGAAGTCCGCCGGTTCGTCGTCCTTCCCCGGATCCTCGACCTCACTGCCGGTGGTGGGCGCATGATGAGCGCCCGCCGTCAACGCCGAATACGACGTCCGGCGCCACAGCGTATCCAGGTCACGATCGAAGCGAGCTGCCTCCAACTCGTAGGTCTCCGAGACGGATTCGGACCAACGATCGACCGACGGTGGGTGCGGCCCGACCGACTCGACGGAAATCACGTCCGAGCGGTCCGCCGGCCACGATTCCAATCGCGTGGCAATGGCGCCGTCATCAAGTACTTTCACCACTCGGGCGGGCTCCACGATTCCGGGTGTACGCCCGAGTAGCAACCTGTGCAACGCAGACCGCGACGTACCGTATGCCGGTGCCCACCAAAGAACAAGCTGACACTGCGCCCGGGTGAGCGCCACGTACAGCAGACGCAACTCTTCGCCCGCTCCCTCCGTTTCAGCAGTCAGCTTCCGAGTGTTGTAACCCGGCCCTTCAGCCCCACCGACGTCGAGAATCCGGCGTCCGTCGCCGTCGTGGAGCATCTGGGTCGCAGCGGCGAATCCGCCGACGCTGTCCCAACCGAAGGGCACGTACACAATCGGGAACTCGAGGCCCTTGCTGGCGTGAACCGTGGCGATCTGCACTGCCGCTGCGTCGCTGTCCAGACGTCTGCTGCGATCACTCACGCTTCCCGACGCCGGGTCCTTGATCCGATCCCCCAACCACCGTACGAGGGCGCTCAGGCCGAACGATTCTTCGGCCGCGACTCGGCCCAGCAATTGCGCCACGTGACGCAGATCGGTGAAATCACGTTCGCCGGACGGCGACGACAGGATTCTTCGCTCCAAACCTGTTTCACCCGATATTTTTTCGAACACCGCCGCAAACCCGATTCGCTGGAACAGCTCGGCAAACACTCGCAACTGCCCGGACACGGCAGCCACGACGGCGTCGCCATCGGAATCCATCGCCTCGGGCGTATGGCCCAGAATCGGCGACAGCGCAGCCAGCCGCACCCGATCTGCACGGTGAGGCTGCTCGACGGCCTGCAACAGCCACAGCCAGTGTTTTGCGCTCGCCGTCGCGAAGACGCTGGAGCCGCCGGTCAATACAGACGGAACACCGACGAGTTCCAACGTGCCACGAATCATCTCGGCTTGCTTGTGATTACGCACCAGGACTGCAATGTCGCCGGGTACAACCGGCCGGCTCACACCACCGAGACTCAGCTCGGAACCACTCGAGAGCACGCGCACGACGTCGGCGGCCAGGTCGTCGGCGATTCGGCTCCGCAATCTGCCGACCGCGGGAAATTGCGACCGATTGAGCGGACCTGCGCCGGTGCGCGGCAGATAACGCAAACGCATCGCCGGCTGCCCGGGAAGCCGGGAAACCTTGTGCGACGACGCAACCGGATGAGCAACGATGCTGTCGTTACCCAGCGCGGCACCGCCGTACAGATGCTCGAGCGCAGCCAGCAGACTGGGGTCACTGCGCCAATTGGTAGTGAGTTCCTGATGCGAATCGGCCTGGTGTACGGCGTCGAGGTAGCTCAGCACCTCGGCTCCACGGAACGCGTAGATAGCCTGCTTGGGGTCACCGACAAGAACCAGCGTGGTGTGCCCGTGAAATGCGAGGCGCAAGATATCCCATTGCAGTGGGTCGGTGTCCTGGAATTCGTCGATCAGGACCACACGAAACTTCTCGCGCACGCGGCGACAGGCTTCCTGTCCGTAGTCGGGGTCGGCGAGCACCCCGTGCAGCAACGTCAGGAGGTCGTTGAAGTCGCGAATCCCCCTGGCACGTTTGCGTCGTTCGACCTCATCCCGCGCTGCCGCCGCGAACAACACCCGCTGCCCCGGGATGGTGTCTTCGTCGGCATCGGGTTCGAGTACAGCTTGCCCGTCTGCGACCGCACTCCGCGCGATCGCCAGTGCGTCCTTCACAGAAAACGGTGGGGACGTATCCAGGGCGCTGTAGCGGACGAGGTAGAGATCGGACACAACCTCGTCGATCAGATCGTCGACCGATTCGACAAACGTCGCATCCGGTTCCCGCTCACCCGCGATACCCAGACCGTCGAGCATCCGCTGGCAGAAGCTGTGCGTTGTGGTCATGGTGCCGGAATCGAACTCCGCGAGTGCCTGCAGAAGTCGGCGGCGGCGACGTGCCACCTCTTCGTCGCCGGCAGATGCCAGCTGACGAACCAACACGTCTTCCGAGTGACGAGCACCGTCCGGGTCGGCCAGCGCAGCCGATACACCAGCGAATCGCTCACGCGTCCGCTCCCGAAGCTCCTGTGTTGCAGCCCTACTGAACGTCACCAGCAATACCTGCGAAATATCCGCCACGCCTTCGGCGACACACCGAGTTGCCAGACCCACAATGGCGTAGGTCTTACCCGTTCCCGCGCTTGCTTCCAATACCGTTGTGCCGGAAGGAAGGGGGCCAAGCAGGTCGAAGTCCATGACTACTCCGCACTTTCGTTGAGCAACACGGGCAACCACAACCGGTTGGCAAGGACGCCGAACCGGGTTGGCTCCTCGGCCCAGACACCTTCGTCCTCGAGTGGCGCCGTAGCGGCGAGGTCGGCAAAGGAACTGGATTCACCGAAGACGTAGACATTGCTGGGATCGTCACCGTCGCTGAATTGCCGCCCCCATGTGGCCTCGGCACTGCTCATGGCATTGTCGATCGACTGTCCGGCAAAGCGCCTTTTCGCGTATTCGGCGGTGGTATTGACCCACATCGGAATCGGACCGCGCAAGCCCCGATCGAGCAGATCGACCAACTGAAGAAGGATGTCGAGCGGGTTCTCGGGAGTAGACAGAACGGAACGTGTTGCCGCGCGCTGGTTTCCACCGCGCCCCACCGTGATCGCGTTGACCTGCCCGCGATCGCCGGCAGCGGCAAGCGCCAGCAAATTGACCCACGCGCTCACCCGATGCTTGGGCGCCAACGACGAGTACTGCGCCCGCACAACCGAATTTCCGTACAGTCCCGTCACGGTTCCGCTCAGCCGTCTACCTCCACCAAGATCGACTGCAACATCGACGGAAGCGGCATCTCCGACCATGTGTGGCAGTGCGAGTGACGCCAACTGATCCACTACCCACTCGATGTTGCCCAACACGGCGCTGCCCAGTTTGTACGGCGGCAACGTGCCTCGCCGCCATTCGGCAGCCCGGAAGTCCGCCGAACTGCGTCCGGTCAAGCGAGAGAGGAGCATTCGATCTCCCAACTCCCACGTCGCAAGCCCGTCGAGTTCCGCGTCGAGTGAATCGGCGATGTCGTCGTCGAGTTCCGGCACCCGCA
Organism: Rhodococcus sp. ACPA4; assembly: GCF_002300185.1. Classification (NCBI taxonomy): domain Bacteria; kingdom Bacillati; phylum Actinomycetota; class Actinomycetes; order Mycobacteriales; family Nocardiaceae; genus Rhodococcus; species Rhodococcus sp. ACPA4. Next base: position 255,903 of record NZ_NSDY01000002.1, on the reverse strand, counting down.
CACCGAGTCGCTGACGCAGGAATCCCCGCGCCGGGTGAGTGAGGAACGATGACAGGTCCGCGAGGTTGACGTCGCGTGGCGGTATCGACGGCAACGACGCCGAGCGGATCGACGGCAGTGGGACCGGCGCCTGGGTGATGGCACGGGCGCCTGCCAACGCTGCGGCGTCGAAGCTGAACGGTCTTTCCATCTCGAAATTCCGTTTGTCGAATGACTGCAACGGGTGCCGGGTCACAACCTGGTCCAGGCCGTTCGGCCTCACCGCCAACTTCAGGACATCGAGCAACCCGCTGAGCGGAATAGCCGGTGGGCGGGATGCGCCGGTCACGGGATCTGCACCGGTGTACAGCAGCAGCAGGTGTTCACCGGCCGACATCACCGCATCGAGCAGCAGTTGCCTGTCTTCGCTACGCAGATCCCGCTCCCCGACAACAGGATCACGAGCCAGGATGTCGTCTCCGTCGACGCCGCCGGAGCGCGGAAACACCTCGTCGTCAAGTCCGAGCAGTACAACAACCCGGTGCGGTACAGACCGCATCGGCACCATGGTGCACACGGTTAATTCACCGGTACGGAAATTGGCCCGAGTCGGCCGCCCCGCCAGACTCTTCGAAAGAAGTGCACGGATGTCGGAGAGTTGAAGTGTGGTGTCCGAACCGAACTCGACCGCACTCGCAAGAATGCGCTGGGCCGACGCGCTCTGCCAGGCGTCGTCCGGTGCCGCATCGGTGAGAAGGTCCAACGCTCTGAGCAGCACCCGAAGCCACTCCGACGGCGAATGCGGGCCCGCCAGGTCACGCAACGAAACCGCCAGTCTGTCGATGTACTCGGCAAAGCGCCCGCTGAGGTCGATGTCTGTGCTTTCGACGTCGTCAAGGGGCAATGCAAGGTCCAGCCACGCGTTTTCGGACTCGTCTGCACTGGCTCCCAACAAAATACGGTCGACGGCAGTGTTGAAAGTGTTCTGCTTGAAACCGGCCAGACCGAACGTTGCCCGCTGCCTGATGTCGATGCCCCATCGCGCCCCGGCCGCTCCGGTCCACTCGCGCAGACGCTCCAACTCGTCGTCGGAGAACGCGAATCGGGTACGTACCGGCATGCTGGTGGCAAGATCGAGAACCTGGCTGGCCGTGGCGCGGCCGTCTGCCAGTTCGAGCAGAGTGCCCAGCACAGCCAGCATCGGATTTGTCTGACGCAGACCACGATCAGCAAGGCGGACGCGAAGGCGGTGACCGGGGTGCCCGTGAACACCCTGCCCGAACGCGCCACGCACCAGCGGCGCATATGTTTCGACATCCGGGCACATCACCAGGACATCGCGGGGTTCGAGCGTCGGATCGTCTTCGAACAACCGCAACAGGCACTCTCGCAGGACCTCGACCTGACGAGCCGCGCCATGGCACGCGTGAACCTGTACGCTCCCATCGGGTTTCACTCCACCCGCAGGGGCACGATCGGCCACGATGTCCGCCTGTATTGCCGCCAGAAGGGTCGGTGCGCCTGATGTGGCAGGCAGATATTCCGAAGTGAGATCGGTGTTTGCCAGACTTGATTGCATTTCACGAACATCACGGGCAAGACTGGACGACAGTGGGTTCGGCGAGATCAACGCAGAGTTGTCGTCCGAACGGCGAGTGGCGACCGCCCCCGACGACAATTGGGAGCTCATCTCGTCCCACAGCGCGGGGCTTGGATGTGGCAGCCAGATGTGCACGTCTCGATGAGTCGCCAAGGCCTCGAGAATCATTCGCTGATCAACTGGCAGTCGGGTGGGACCGAACACCGAAATACGTTCCGGTAGAGAAATAACAGTAGCGTCATCACTCAGCCGGCTGCACACCGACATGAGTCGCTCGGCCGGACCTGCCACGTCGATTCGCTCCGCGACAACCGTCCACAACTTGGCTTGCCATTCGAAGTCCTGGGCAAGCGGTAACCCGTGGCCGTCGGTGAACCGACCGGCCGCCCACTCGATCAGCATCTGGGGACGCTGCGCCGCGTAGCTGGAGAACAGATCGGTGACATGCGACGCCGACGCAAAGCGTCGCCCCACCCCGTGTCCACGGAGATGCTTGGCAAGCACGCCGCACCACGGTTCGGAAATGGAATCATCGATGGCACCCAGAACTGTCCACACCAAGCGCGTCGGCGCCCACGGATCATTGTCCGCGCCGACACCACTCACCGTAGCGAGGACGTCGTCGACCAGTCGAACCGGAGAGGGAAAACTGATGTTCGCGGAGATGCCGTCCTGCGAGGATTCCGTCGCAGTGCCCAATCGTGAGGAAAGCTGCTGATTGAGCCAGCGTTCCACCCCTTTTGCCGGCACAGCGACTATCTCCCGGGCAAACGGATCCGACAACGGCGAGCGGAGAAGAGTGGACAGAGCGCAGACCAATGTGTCGGCGCGCTCGGCACGATACAACTTCAGCAACCCTCGCCCCTTTCGATCCCGCGATGTCCTGAACTCGGATGCGTCCATCTCACCACGCGAGTGCGACACGAACTCGCACCCGCGGCCGCAAGCCCCTCACACAGCAGTGACGAGCAGGCAACATGCCTGCAATCGAACCTTCGTACTGTGCGGAAATGACCAGTCCCATCACCACACCTCGTCCTCTCGGAACAGGTCTCGACATATCGGGCCTCGGTAAGACCTTCACGATGGGACGGCGGTCGGTGACCGCATTGACCGACGTCTCATTGCAGACGAGCGAGGGAACTTTCCTGTCCCTGCTCGGGCCGTCCGGCTGCGGTAAGTCCACTGTCCTGCGCATCCTCGCCGGACTCGACACTCCGAGCGCGGGAACTGCGCTGGTCAACGGGCAAACGCCCGCCGAACTGACAAAACGCCGGGAACTCGGAATCGCCTTTCAGGATTCTGCTCTCCTCCCGTGGCGGACCGTGACTTCCAACATCAAGCTGCCACTCCAGGTCGCCGGAATCGATCCGGACCCGGAGTTGATAGCCGATCTGATCGCTCTTGTCGGCCTCGAAGGATTCGAGAAGGCAAAACCCGCTCAACTCTCGGGCGGTATGCGTCAACGCGTCTCGATCGCTCGCTCGCTTGTCGTCAAGCCGAGTGTCCTCCTCCTCGACGAACCATTCGGTGCGCTCGACGACATGACCCGCCAACGTCTCAACATGGAACTACTTCGAATCTGGACCGAGAAACCGGCGACAACGTTGATGGTGACTCACGGCATCTCGGAGGCGGTGTTCCTCTCGGATGTTGTTGCCGTCATGAGTCCTCGGCCCGGACGTGTCCTCGAAGTTGTTCCCATCGATCTCCCTCGTCCGCGCACCCCCGAGATGATGCGTACGCCCGAATTCCACGCGATCCACGACTACCTGTCGGGTCTCCTGTTCGGAAAAGCAGGCGTTGCATGACAATTACCGATATCGAAAATGTTGCCACCGCAGCTGCAGAACCCATTCCGACGAGGCGGCGGGGCTTCACACGTCCCACCTGGCTCGGCGGCGCCATCGGAATCTGTGGGCTGATAGCAATCTGGTGGATTCTCGCGGCTGCCGGCGTTGCGGGCGGCACGATCCCCACACCGTGGGTTGTGATCTCGACGATGTTCGACGACGGTTGGGCGCTCTACGGCCCCAATTTCACTGTCACCGCTTACGGCGCCTTACAAGGCTTCCTGTGGGGAAACCTGCTGGCGATCACCCTGGCAGTCTTGGTTGTTCTCATCCCACCGATCGAGAGTCTCGCCACTCAACTTGCGATCCTCAGCTACTGCACACCACTGCTCGCCCTCGGCCCGATCATCCTGGTGGTCTTCGGTGGACGGACCCCGACGATCTTCCTGGCGGCGATGTACTGCTTCTTCACAACCATGGTCGGAACTCTCGCCGGCCTACGATCCGCCGACAAAGCGAGCCTCGACCTGGTCGCCGCGTACGGCGGTGGGCGCTGGCAGAAGTTCACCAAAGTACAACTGGTGAGCGCACTTCCGAGCACATTTGCCGCTCTCAAGATTGCCGCGCCGTCGGCTGTCCTCGGCGCCATCCTCGGTGAGTACCTCGGCGGTGTCGACAGCGGAATCGGAGTTGCCTTGACGGCCGCACAATCGTCGTACAACGTCCCTCGGACGTGGGGAATGGCTATCGCCGCAGCTCTGCTCGCCGGCCTGGGATACGCCCTCGTTGCCGCGGTCGCAAAGATCGTGACACCGTGGACGTCGGCTCCGGGAGCACAGAAATGACCGCGGTACGAGGAACATTCAGATTCCTCGCTCCGATCGCCATTGCGTCCGCACTGCTGCTCGTCATCTGGGTCGTCTTTCTCAACGCCTTTCCCCAAGTCGGACCGCGCGTGGGAAAAACACCGGCCGATGTATGGGAATACCTGTTCTCCGGACCTAAATCCGCTGACGCGAGGGCCGGAATCCTCGACAATCTGCTCATCACCCTGCGCGATGCGGGTGTCGGATTTGCCGTCGGAATGACGGCCGCGATTGTCGTAGCCTCGATCTTTGTCGTATCCCGCACCGTAGAACAGACATTCATGCCGGTAGCGATGCTGCTGCGGTCCGTGCCGCTCGTCGCGATGACCCCGATCATCGTGTTGATCTTCGGACGCGGAATCGTCGGCGTCACAGTAATGGTCGCCATCGTCGTATTCTTCCCCGCACTGGTCATGATCATGGTCGGATTGCGGGCAGCGCCAACGCAAGCTCAGGACCTCATTGCCGCATACGGCGGGAGTCGTTGGACTGCACTGCGAATGGTGTCGGTTCCCTCGGCACTTCCCGCGGTGTTCGCCGCCGCGCGCGTCTCCGTACCCGGAGCACTGATCGGAGCGCTGATCGGCGAGTGGCTCGGTAGCGGTCAAGGCCTGGGATCGAGCATGATCAAGGCGATTCCGCGCTACCAGTACAACGAGTTGTGGGCGTCCATCGTGGTGATCACGGTCGTGTCGATCATCCTTTACGCCATTGTCGGAATCTTCGAGAACCTCGCTCTGTCCCATTTCGGTCCTTCGGCAGGCAAAGCGTGAGAACTGTTAACACAACCTCAACAAATATTGTCCGCCAAGCAAACTCGACGAAATCGACTGCCCCTAGTGTTCCGGTTCATGACGCCTTTCAAGCCCGTCCGCCAGGTGGACCGCCGAGCTTTCTTCCGTTACTCCGCACTGACCGGCATCGCTGTGGCAGGCAGCGCGTCATTGCTCGCCTGCAGTAGTGACTCCACAGCCTCGAGCGGTGGCACCTCCGACGACGGATCCGAATTCGGAACTGTTGCAGTGCAATTGTCCTGGATCAAGAACATCGAATTTGCCGGTGAATACTTCGCCCTCGACAAGGGCTACTACAAGGACGCCGGATTCGGGAACGTCGAACTTGTTGCGGGCGGCGCCGCCGGCACCGGTGTCGAAGCCGGATTGGACACCGGCAAGGTGTGGATCGGCATGTCAGCTCCGCAGCTCACCGCTCCCGCTGTTCTCGACGGACTCGAGGCGAAGATCGTCGGCGCAACCTTCCAGAAGAATCCGTTTGCGATAGTCAGTTCCGCTGCAGCACCGATCAATTCGCCGCAGGATATGATCGGCAAGAAGATCGGTGTCCAGGATTCCAATCAGCTGGTCTTCGGCGCTCTCCTGGCCGCGAACGGGCTCACCGAAAGTCAGATGACCATAGTGCCCGCTCAATTCGACCCCAGCCCACTGGCGAACGGCGAGGTAGACGGTTGGGTCTCCTACGTCACCAACGAGCCGATCACCCTGGCGGCAAAAGGTTTTCCCAACGCCCACTTCCTGTTCGCGGACTACAATCTGCCACTCGTAGCCGAATCGTTCACCGTCCTGCAATCGACCATCGACAACGAGCGAGACAAGCTCAAAGCCTTCCTGAAGGCCGAAATTCAGGGCTGGCGCGACGCTGTCGCTGATCCCGCAGAATCCGCCCGCCTCGCAGTCGAGGTGTACGGCAAGGACCAGAACCTCGAACTCGAGGAACAGACCAAGGAAGCGACCGCACAGAACGATCTTGTGGTCTCGGCCGACACCAAGGCAAACGGATTATTCACGATGACCCCGGCATTGATCGAACAGAACATCGCGGCATTGGCCAAAGCCGGACTGGAGATCTCAGCAGATCAACTGTTCGACCTGTCGATCCTCGAGGAGGTGTACGCCGAGAACCCGGATCTCATCTGACGCTACTGACCGAAGGTGAACCGCAGGTTCGCGTTGATCAGTGTGTTGATCCGTTTGCGCAAGCGGACAACCTCGGACTCTGTCGGGACCGGATCCTCCACGAACAACGTCCAACACAGTGTCGTACTGTTGCCGACCGCCTCGATGTCGAAACGGATTATCGCATCGGGGCGGTCGGGCCAGATCGAAGACCAGACCACCAACTCCGGTTCAACCGCCTCGATAATCCTCGGCTCAATCTCGTTGTCCCGCAAATCGAGCCAGTGCCGAACCGGCTCCCGATGCGGATCGATCAGAGCTTCGAACAAGAACCGCGCGGGCGGCGGCTGACTCCGGCGTCGACTCGCAACTTTGTGCATCACGCAATCCTACTGACGCCCGGAGCCGACGTGAGGCGTGTCAATCAGGGATCAGCGCGAACCGAGGTCGCCGGCTCTGTCCCAGACTTGACCGACTATCGGTGTGCGATCCGGTATGTAGCAAAGTGCATCCCGGAGTCAGTGGCCGGTGGATTCCTTTGCCGGCGAAGCGGGAACCGGAGCACCGTATTCGCTGGCAGCCCATGAGGCGAGCAGTCGCAGCGCTTGTTCGGATCCGGAGCCCGGCTCTGCGGAGTAGATGGTCAGTGTCAGGCCGGGTTCGGCCGCCATCTCGAGGCCCTCGTACGCCAGGGTGAGTTCACCGACAACTGGGTGGTGGAAGGTCTTTGACCCGGTGCCGTGGTGTCGGACATTGTGTGCACTCCACCGACGACGAAAGTCTTCACAACGGGTGCTGAGCTCGCCGATGAGGTCGTGAAGTTCCTTGTTGTGTGGGTCGCGGGCGGCTTCGGTGCGCAAGATGGCAACCGTCACCTCGGCAAAGAGGTCCCAGTCGGGGTAGAAGTCTCGTGCCCGCTCGTCGAGGAAGGTGTACCGGGCGATGTTCGGCGGCTGGCCCGGCATGTCGTAGACGTCCCCGTAGAACGCGCGGGCAAGCATGTTGCCGGCAAGGATGTCCATGCGTCCGTTGCGGACAAATGCCGGGCCGGCGGTGATCGCGTCGAGGGCCCACTGCAGACTCTGGTGCGGCAGCCACGTCTTCGAATTGCGGCGCCGCGGGGGCCTGGCCACGGGACTTGCTGCATGGGCGAGATCGAACAAATGCGCACGCTCGGCATCATCAAGGCACAGTGCCTTGGCGAGACTGTCGAGCACCTCGGGTGAGGCGCCGCTAATTGCGCCGCGTTCTATCCGTGTGTAGTACTCGATGCTCACCCCGGCCAGGGTCGCGACCTCACTGCGGCGAAGCCCCTCGACCCGCCGGTTGGTTCCCGCTGGGAGTCCGACCTGTTCCGGAGTGACCAGGGCGCGACGTGAGGTCAGGAATTCCCGGACTTCCGCTCGATTGTCCATGTCTCGACGCTAGTCGAGGTCCCGGTGTCGAGGGAGTCCCTTGTAGTACCCCCACCAACCGGGACTCCCACCTGTGCGCAATGAGTGGTGTGCTGGTGATCGAGAGACGAAGGTCTCGCCTGCGACTTTCAGCGGCCGTCCACAAGGAAGAAACGAACCCACCTTGAATTCAGACACCGAGTCGATCGAAACCGTAAGCGTACTAACGCAATCCACTTCCAACGACGGTATCGCCGAGCCAACCACATCGATGCCGGCCAGACTCGTGGACTCGTCGTATCCACACGGCCGCCTACCGTTGCATGCACTGCTCGTCATGGCGCTCATGGGGTTCATCCTCATCACCACCGAAACGATGCCCGCCGGGCTCCTGCCGCAAATCGCGGGCGGCCTCAACATCGCCGAAGGGACCGCGGGACAGCTGGTCAGCGCCTACGCTCTGGGTACCGTGGTCCTCACCATCCCGGCCATAGCATTCACCCGCGGCATGCGACGCAAACCTGTGTTCCTCGTCGGCATCCTGGGATTCCTGATCGCCAACACCATCGCCGTGTTCTCCCCGGATATCGCGGCGACGTTGACGGCGAGGTTCGCAGCCGGCGCTTTCTCCGGTCTGGTGTGGGGAATGCTCGCAGGATATGCACGCCGCATCACCGCCCCGGAACTTGCCGGGCGAGCCCTCACCATTGCCTCGATCGGCACACCCCTCGGCTTGGCCATAGGAACGCCTTTCGGATCGTGGCTGGGCACAACATTCGACTGGCGCTGGTCTTTCGGAGTCATCTCCGTATTGACTATTGTCACCGCCGTCCTCGCACTAACGATCGTTCCCGACGCCCCAGGGCAACCTGCGGAATCACGCGTCCCCCTCGTGCGGGTGTTTGCCATTCCCGGCGTCACCGTCATACTCGTCGTCATTTTTGCATGGATGCTCGCGCACAACACGCTCTACACCTACATCGCGACCTATCTACGGACCGCGAATGTGCCGATCTCCGTAGACGTGGCTCTGATGGTGTTCGGGGTTTCCGCACTGATCGGCATCGCGATCACCGGCGCCCTCATCGACCGTGTCCCTCGGCCACTGATTTTAGGCAGCCTCTTCCTCTTCCTCACCGCAGGTGTAGTTTTCGTTGCCGGAAGCCACTCGCCCGCTGCGGTGCTCGTCGCCGTTGTTCTCTGGGGAGTCGCCTTCGGCGGCGCGGCGCCACAGCTGCAAACAGCCATCAGCGCAGCAAGCGGCGAGAACGCAGACATCGCCAACTCCATGCTCGGGGTCGCGTTCAATGTCGCCATCTTCGCGGCCGGAGTCCTGGGTGCCGTACTCGTGAGCACCTTCGACGGAATGGCCCTGCCTTTCCTCATGATCGGGCTCACCGCAATCGCCGTCTCCATCGCATTCACTGCCCGCCGCACAGCATTCCCCGCCCGATAGCCCACCGTCACACTCATCCGACTGACCACACACCAGGAGATAGAACATGCACACCGTCACCGCCTACGCCGCCCCGTCTGCAACCGAACCCTTACGCCGCACACACATCGAACGCCGCGACGTCGGCCCGAGTGACGTGCTCATCGAAATCAAGTACGCCGGAATCTGCCACTCGGACATCCACACCGTCCGCGGCGACTGGGGCCCCCAGAACTACCCCCTCGCCCCCGGCCACGAAATCGCCGGCATCGTCACCGAAGTGGGCTGCGCCGTCACAAAGCACGCCGTCGGTGATCGTGTGGGTGTCGGCTGCATGGTCAACTCGTGCCGCGAATGCGTCAACTGCCGTGGCGGCGATGAGCAGTACTGCCGCGAAGGCAACATCGCGACCTACGGCAGCGTGGACCGCGACGGCACGATCACCCAGGGCGGGTACTCCACCCACGTCGTCGTCGACGAAGACTTCGTCCTTCGCGTTCCGGTGAGCATCGACCTCGCAGCGGCCGCCCCACTGCTGTGCGCCGGCATCACCACCTACTCACCACTCGAACATTGGGGCGCCGGCCCCGGCAAGAAAGTTGCCATCGTGGGGATGGGTGGACTCGGCCACATGGCCGTCCAGATCGCACACGCGCTGGGGGCCGATGTCACCGTCCTGTCCCAGACGCTGAGCAAGAAGGACGACGGCTTGCGTCTAGGTGCAGATCACTACCACGCCACCAGTGACCCGGCAACGTTCCTCGATCTCGCAGACACCTTCGATCTGATCGTGAACACCGTCAGCGCACAAATCGATATCAGCTCCTACCTGAAGTTGCTGACGCTCGACGGTTCCCTTGTCAACGTCGGCGCACCGCCGGAACCGCTTCCGGTGAATGTATTTTCGCTGATCCTGGGGCGACGCTCCTTCGCCGGGTCTGCGATCGGCGGCATCCGCGAGACCCAGGAAATGCTCGACTTCTGCGCCGAGCACGGCATCGCTCCCGAAACCGAACTCATCGCCGCCGATCAGATCAACGATGCCTACGAACGCGTCCTTGCCTCCGATGTTAGGTACCGGTTCGTCATCGATACTGCGACCCTCGTCTAGACCCCACGTTTCCGGTGTGGCCGGAGGGCAGAACTTCGGCCACACCTAGGCGATGGTCCCGTTCACTGCGGGCCGAACCTGTGAACTGCAACCGAGAAGAAGGAAATCGATGCGACGAAAGCTCCTCATCACAGGATCAGCGGCAATCGTGTTCGCCGCCGCCGGATGCACGACCCCTGCGGGGCCCGCCTCCTCGACGTCGGCAATTTCCGCCACCTTCCCACCTGGCATCGCTTCTGCTAGCAGTTCTGCCGAAGGAACCGTAGTGCGCTTCACCTCGGGTGAAACTGCAGTCGACGTCACGATCGAATCGGACAATCCCACAACCCGTGATTTCCTCTCGATGCTTCCACTCACATTGTCAGTCGAAGAATTCGCGGGAAGGGAAAAGATCAGCCAACTGCCCCGAAAACTGGAGACAGACCGCTCGCCTGGATCCGACCCCGAGGACGGTGATCTCATCTATTACGCACCGTGGGGGAATATCGGCTTCTACTACGACACCGACGGCATCGGCTACTCGGATCAGACCATTCACCTGGGCACCTACGACGGATCCGTCGAGCAGCTGAGCCGCCTCGAGGGCGGAGACGTCACCGCCGAAGTGGTCCACCAGCAGTAGATACCGAGCCAACAAACTTCTGCCCACGGGCACAGGCTGCCAGATGTGCTGAACCCCGAGAGATATTTCGCCACTATTGACGTGACGGCGACACCCATCCTGACCATCCACACCGACCGCGAATCCGCGGCAAACATGGAGAGCTATGACCCGCACATCATCCCGGTACACATTTATCGCCGCAGGACTCACTGTGGGCGCTCTCCTTGCCTCGTGCACCGCGCAGCCCATACCCTCCGCGACGACCTCTACTTCCTCTCACTCAACGGCGCACCCGTCTCTCGGGACATCCGTGCCCTCCCACGTCACGACAAACCTGCAAGCCCCGTGGTCGGTGGTGTTCCTCGACGGCACACCCCTGGTCAGCGAACGCGACAGCGCGCGAATCCTCGAACTCGCAGAGGACGGCACCGCACGCGAAATCGGAACGGTCACAGGCGTCACCGGCAGCGGCGAAGGTGGTCTCCTGGGTATGGCGGTCGACGATCAGAGTCGGCTGTACGCGTATTCCACAGCATCGAGTGGAAACCGCATCCAGCGGTATTCCGTGACCGGAACAGCCGGATCACTCTCGCTCGGCGAACCACAGACCATCATCGATCAGATCCCGGCCGCCGGATGGCACGACGGCGGACGGATCGCGTTCGGCCCCGACGGAATGCTGTACGCCGCAACAGGTGATGCCGGACAGCGCGGCACCGCGCAGGACCCAGCCTCCCTTGCCGGGAAGATTTTACGGATGACCCCCGACGGTGATGTCCCCGAAGACAACCCGTTCCCGGACTCACTCACCTACAGCTACGGGCACCGCAACCCTCAGGGTCTGGCCTGGTCTGACGACGGAACGATGTTCGCCACCGAATTCGGACAAGACACCTGGGACGAACTGAACATCATCACCCCCGGCGGCAACTACGGGTGGCCTACTGTCGAAGGCATCGCCGACACCGACGGTTTCACCGACCCCGTACAGCAGTGGGAGCCCAGCGAGGCCAGCCCCAGTGGCATGGTCAACATTGAAGGGACACTGTTCATCGCCAATCTCCGCGGTCAGGTCCTGCGAGCTGTCCCGAGCGCCCACCCTGCCACTTCGACCGACTATTTCAGCGGCGAGTACGGCCGCATCCGCGATGTCGCCGAGTCCCCGGACGGGGACCTGTGGCTCATCACCAACAACACCGATGGCCGCGGCGAACCGGGTCCCGAGGACGACCGCATCCTCCGTGTGCATCCAAGCATGCGGTAAGAGGCATCGTCAGCCGGCAACCTGACCCCACCCGCAACCGGTTCGAGAATGATTCCGTAGCAACGGATCTGGATTGAAATCTTGAGCATCAGCACTGTCGTACGGCGCAATCGCTTCGTGTTCCATACGACTTGTCGCCGCGAATCAGAAGCATCCCCAACCATCTGCGCCGTCACCGTCCCGATCAACGTAGAAAACGTGTTCCTGGCGCTCTGATGGCACCGAAGAAGGTGAGACGGGTTTCTGAGACACATTACGATTCCAAAACTGTTGCAGTCGATTTCGCTCCACTCCGGCGTCGACTAGCAACTTTGTGCATCTCGCAATCCTACTTTTAGCGATTGTTTCTCCAGATTGCAGCAGAGAGGACTGTGGCGAACGAGCACCACAGCGGATACGGAACCAGTGCAAGGCCCGCAGAGCGGTCGACGCGCCCAACTCGCATCGCCAGATCAGAACTACTGACAGCTAGGGCTGCCGCGATGACGGGTGCAGCAGCGAGTCGATGTGAGCGAAAGAAGACCCAACTCCAGCCTGCATTGACGGCGAGGTTAGCGAGTAGTGCAAGTGCCAACCTTCGTTCATCGGCACGGTCTCCCTCCTCTTGGAGTCGATCAAGTGCAATGGCGGAACTGACAGCAATATCGGCATACAAGGCGGTCCATACGACCGGAAAAACAACGGCCGGCGGTTGAAATGCCGGCTTGCGCAAGTTCCTGAACCACGATGTTTTTTCGGGGCTACGGCCGGCCGCAGACCCGACGAGAGCCGTGAGGGTGGTAAACGCTCCGGTCCTCGCCAAATTCTTCGGAAGCCGGTTCAGTAGCTGTTCGCTCATCAATCTATCCCTACCGTCGTCGGTGTGGTCGCGGTGAAGCCGAAGTCAGACCGGATTCTCATGTGCGAGTGCGCGGTAGCCTTTTGCACCCATGCGATCCACTGCCGCTTTGACCACTGCAAAAATTGCTCCCTGCAGTGCTGCGGAAATGAGAACCTCCTTGCTTGACCTGGTCAGATCGTGCGGGTCAGGCGCTTCGCCCTCGTGCGCGACACGCTTCCAAACTTGTTGAAACACAGCACCGGCGGCGATTCCGCCGAGAACACTCGTTGCGAGCGAAAGTGGAGTGGCAGCAATTCGCTGAGCGTGCTCCATGGCGGGATGATCGATCCACTTCCACTGATGACTATGTTCGACAAGCAGATTCAGCTTCGCCTGGGACAGGCAAACGGCAAGAAATGGGTGGACGGCATCATGCCTTCATGATGCCGTCGAAGTTTGCCGTCATGGGGCTGGTGTATCTGCAACGTGCGTATCTGCGAGTCGCTGCGCGCGTCGCACGTCTCGATGACTTCGCAGGGAAAGACGCCCGACAGCGACCGCGCCGAAAAACAGGATCACCGCACCGAGGCCTTCGAAGAACGCCAACTGTTGCAATGCCTGAAATCCGGGCCGGGTTGCTGTCGGGCTTCCAGGGTCTCCGATGTGCAGCACGGGCGCCAGCACCGGTCCGACGATGAACCATGCGCCGCCGACAACACCGAGCCACGCGCCGAAGCCGGCGACGGCGCGGTTGGCGCTGAACAAGAGCAGGATCCCGCCAACCACGGTCACTGCACCCGGCAACACTTCGAGCCAACCCCGAGCGGAAGTCCAGGTCCACGCCTCATCCGGCGTGAAAGAAAACGAGAAGTACGGACCCACAAACGGTATCAACGCTCCCCAGAGTCCAAGCAGAATCAGGGCCAGGCCACTGACAGCACCACGGGTGCGAGGCACCCACATCCGACCAGGCGTTGTTTCTCGAACCGGCACCGCCGCGCGATCAGAGGCTGCGTAGTCATTTGCCGGGGCTGCATCGCCTGCAGACGATTCATGCCTCTCGTGCCGAGATGCATTCTGACGAAACATGATTCCACTCCTTGTCGTGCGCGAACCAGGGGCCGCTCGATCAAGTCCCGACAAGTCGCGCGCGACTGTAGTATCGACGGATACACACGGCTAGTTGCTCTACCGCGATCACCACTCTCGGAATACCCTGAAGCCACTGTCGGCAAACGAAGAATCAGCAAGCACAATCCCACATATGCCGTGCTCCACGCATAAATCGGCGCCACCGCGTTCAGCTGATCGCGAGCATCTCGCGAAGGAAAACACTGCACACAGCATCAAGGAAGGGCGAACATGTTCGGAAATCGATCTCGATCATCCGAGGAACACATCGCCACGGCCTACCTGGTCACACACCTCTGTGGTGCAATGTTGGGTCTACAGCTCGCGAGATCGCTTGTCGACTCCTACGGATCGTGGGCGGAGGGACGGCTGGATTCGCTGCCGAACGAATTGGAGTACGAAATCGGACAGTTATTGCAACTGATCGAAGACACTCAGGAAATTTCGCTACCTCGCTATCCGGTGATCGATGCGGGATTGAATCGGATGAGAAAACTTGTTCACATCGATGCACTGTGGCAGTCCCGTCTCGTCAAACTAGCTGCCCTGGAAGTCATGCGAACCGCGCTCTGCGGAAAAAGTGCGATGTGGGAAGTTCTGCGCGATATCCCGGCCGGCGAGACCGAGGACCAGCATCGCGAACTCAATGCACTGGTATCCAAGCAGATTTCCACGGTGACGGATCTGCACCACCGTGCCGCAACTGATGCGTTCAATCGTCCCGACTCGGAAAAGTCCCACACCGAGCACGGGTAACACCACGGACATCACCTCGGAGGCAACGTTCCGGACGAGGAACGGGTTTGCCGAAACAGAACTTCACGTACCAACTGCGTTGTCCGCGTAATACTCCTGACTGTTTACAACCACAGTCCCTAATATCCGACAATTCAAGCATTGCCGGGGGACACTCATGAGCACACCCATTCGAGAGGCCTGCTCATGCGTATACGACATCGAGTTCTACTTGCTCTGACTGCAGCATGCGGTCTTGCGGTGACTCCCACCGTCGCGTCGGCGACACCGAGCACCGGGGTGCACGGTGAAATCCTCGGGCAGGTGACGTTCGGCGACAAGGACTATGTGCTGCGCAAAATCACTGTCGACCCGGGTGGATCCACCGGCTGGCACTTCCACGACGGTGTTCTGTACGCCGCCGTTGCCGGCGGCACCTTGAGCCACTACCGATCCGATTGCTCGGTCGACGGCATCTATCAGACCGGTAACACCCTCATCGAACCGAGCGGATCGGATCACGTTCACATCGGCAACAATTCGCAGACCACTCCCCTGGTTCTCCTTGTCGTTTACGTCAACCCCACGGGCAGTCCCTTGTCCGAGGACGCGGCAGCGCCCAACTGCCAACTACCCGGGTAGCGGATTGGCGAGCGGGAATCGTATTGGCATCGATTCGATGCCGGACACGAAGTTGGCGGCGCGACGCGGTAGTGGTGCGTCCGTCGCCAGTTCCATCCCCGGTAAACGCTGGAAAAGCTGCTCGAACATGATCGTTCCTTCCAGCCTTGCCAGCTGATTACCCAAGCAGAAATGCGTGCCGAACCCGAACGCGACGTGTGGGTTCGGTGTCCGACCGATATCGAACTGCGGCGCATCCACGAACACAGCGTCGTCGAAGTTCGCCGACTCGAAGAGCAGCAGCATCTTCTCTCCCGCTTTCAGACGCGCACCGAAGAAATCCGTGTCGCGGGTAAGTGTGCGGGCCATGTTCTTGATCGGCGACGACCATCGCAGCATCTCTTCCATCGCCAACGGAATCATCTCCGGGTCGGCGGCCAGCGTTCGGTACTGATCGGGGTGGCGCAGTAGTTGTTCCATCCCTCCGCTGAGCACGTGGCGCGTTGTTTCGTCGCCGCCGATCAGAATCAACAACGACTCGTTGACAATTTCCTGGTCCGACAGCGCCTCTCCGTCGATCTCGCTGTGAATCAACGTGCTGATCAAGTCGTCTGCTGGGGCTGACCGACGCTCCCTGATCGTCCGGGTCATGTACTCGGTGAAATCGACGTACGCCGCCATCATCGCCTGAAGTTGCTCTGGGGAAGCGTTACTACCCAGCGCTTTCACCAAATCGTCCGACCACCGCAGGAACACCGCACGTTCTTGCGGACGCACACCGAGCATGTCTCCGATGACCGCCATCGGCAACGGCGCGGCAAGATCGGCCACGAAGTCCGCTTCCCCGCTCTCACAGACAGCGTCGATCAACTGGTCACAGATCTGTCGAATCCGATCGCGTTTTGCTTCGACCTTCCTTTTGGTGAATCCGGCATTGACGAGGCGTCGACGCGTGAGGTGCTCTGGATCGTCCATGTCGATCATCTGCGGAAGCGGACCGGTTTCGGGTCTGATGCCGCCGGCATTGGAGAACAACGCAGGGTCTCGCTCGGCCGCGATGACGGCGGCGTAGCTTGCAGCGGCGGTGATGCCGTTCGCGCTGTCTCGGTACACGGGTTCGTGCTCACGCATCCACGCGTATGCGTCGCGCACATCGCCGAGATCACCGGAATAGAAGCGCCCGTCGATCAGGTCGAAGTTCGGCCGATTCGCCATCTCGCCGTCCTCTCTCGAGAAACCCTTGCCTCAACAAGTAGAACCTGTTCCTATAGAGCTCGGGGCGTTATTGCCGAAGTTCTTCGGCGCACCTCGATCCGTGTACACCGCGCAGACGACAACCGGGAGATGGACATGGGCGACAACACCGCCTTTGCAGGCAGATCGGTACTTGTGACCGGCGGCGGAAGCGGCATCGGATTCGGCATTGCCGGTGCGCTCGCCGGAGCCGGTGCCCACGTCACGATCTGCGGACGAAACAAGGACAAACTCGATGTTGCGGCCAACTCGATTCGTGCCCGCAACGAGTCCGGCTCCGTCACTGCTGTACCCACCGACATAACCGTCGAAGCCGAGGTCATCGCTGCAGTCGCATCCGCGGTCGAGGCAACGGGAACACTCGACGGCGTTGTTGCCTGCGCCGGTGGCAACGAAACCATCGCCCCGGTGACCCAACTCGACGTCGATGCGTGGCGCCGCACGGTAGACCTCAACGTGACCGGCACGATGCTGACGATCAAGCACGGCGCACGTGCCCTCGTCTCCGGAGGCGGTGGTTCCATCGTGGCGATCTCGTCGATCGCTAGCAGCAACACACATCGATGGTTCGGAGCGTACGGCGTGTCGAAATCCGGCGTCGACCATCTCGTACAGTTGGCGGCAGATGAACTGGGTGCCAGCAATATTCGAGTCAATGCGATTCGTCCCGGCCTCACCCGGACCGATCTGGTCGCGCTCATCACCGACGGTGGACCGATTCTCGACGACTACATGGCCAACACTCCCCTCGCACGTGTCGGCGAAGTGGAGGACATCGCAGCACTCGCGACATTCCTCCTCGGACCGGACTCCACGTGGATCACCGGACAGATCATCAACGTCGATGGCGGTCAAATGCTGCGTCGCGGACCGGATTTCCGCTCGATGCTCGAATCCGTGTACGGCGCCGACGGACTCCGCGGGGTGGTGGCATGAGCTATACCATCCTGGGCAAGACCGTCGAGATGCCCGTAGAAGTCCGTACCGCCTCCGCGTTCATGGCGATGTTCTCCGTTCCGAGTGTTACTGCCCAGTCGATCATCAACCACACCGGACTGACCGTTCTGCAATTCCGCCCGGGGCGCGCACTGTGCGGACTGGTATTTGTCGACTACGTGGACGGAGATCTGGGACCGTACAACGAATTCGGCGTGACATACATGGTGCGAAGCCATACCGCCCCACCGGAAATTTCGGTGCTGGGCGACCTTCGTGCGCTCACGTCCGGCACAGCGGGCGCCCTCATCCATGAACTGCCCGTCGACGGCGAGTTCACCAAGGCCGCCGGCCGTGAGATCTGGGGATTCCCGAAGGTGATGGCGGAGTTCGATACCGAGCATGTCGGTTCCGTCAAACGCGGTTCGGTATCTCACGACGGCAAACTCATCGCGCAGTTGAGCGTGAAATCGGGAGTGAGCGTTCCCGGCTCGGGAGCAAACATGTCACTTGCCGCATATTCACATCTCGACGGCATCACCCGCTGTACGTCGTGGGACATGGCTCCCACCGGCGTCAAATCTCGCCCTGGTGGTGCGGAGCTCCAGCTTGGCACCCACCCTATGGCCGCCGAACTACGACGCCTCGGCCTGCCGAAACGAGCTTTGATGACAACCACGATCACCAACCTCGCCATGACATTCGGTGAGGCGACAACCATCTGACGGCGTCTGCCTCATTGCGCGAACGCGTTTGAATGCCCTCCTGCGGTGCCCCTTTGTCGGGGCTCCGCAGGAGGGCTCATCCCCGGGCGCAGACTGCGACCCTCAGGGTGCGACACAGATCCCTCACAAGGGTTGCGCCAATCGATCACTGGGAGCGCAAGGCGTGTCGCAAGTTTTCTATTGTGGAACAGCTTCGGGTGAATCCGTGTGCTCCACTCTGGCATCCGGCCTTTCTCCTCACACGGGTCGAATGACCCATTCGGGTACCTGTTTTCGGGTCGTCGCGCGTCACTACCTTCGCAATCAATGCCGAGGGTTCAACCTGTTTGACGTGTAGCTTTGCCGTAGACCTACCCCGCCAAGCGACGCCGCTCGCACTACGAAAATGATTTCTCACCCGCCCCTGAACTGGCCGAAGACAATAATGCCGCGTGAGAGATCAATAGTTTCTGCGCCATGAACCAGTGGCAACTCGGTCAGTCCGTTTCCTCAGCCCGATCGCGTCAGACCCGCTGCTAACTTTCCCAGGACATGATGGTCCACCCAGAATCCTTCTGGCACAGTTGAATACCCGGCAATACCAGCAAGGCCACCCAATCGGCCAACGTGGAGTTCATCGACCAGTTGCCCTGAAAAACGTGGTACCGGTCGGCTTGGTTCGACTTGTCAAAAATTGACGTAACCCGCGAAATAGGTATGCCACCGGGTAATTGGGCCGTTGTAAGCATGTGGGCGAGGCAACAACCTAGGCGTGACTCACAAATCGTGACCATGAAACCGGAAGGAACTATCGGCACGCTCTCTCTTCACTCGAGAGGCGCTCTGTAACAAAGAAATTGGCCTGACCAATTCGGTCAATGCAAATAATTGTCCACGGATAGCGAGAACTGTTGGCGCACTTGTTGTCAACTCATCTTCAATCGCCTTCCAGCATGGGCGATCTCGTACACCACGCTGCTCAGCAGTTGATGACCGCTGCGTGCCGCGAGATTGCCGACACCGATCAAGGAAAAGATCATGGGAAAACACAGGAAACACCATCGTTCTCACGCCACACGATTCATCACACTCGCTGCCGGAGCAGGGGCTCTGACAGCCATCGGCACCTTCGCAAACACGGGCGTAGCCAGCGCACACGACTGGTCGCAAGTGGCCATGTGCGAGAGTTCCGGAAACTGGAGCATCAACACGGGCAACGGGTTCTACGGCGGACTGCAGTTCACGCAGTCGACGTGGGATGCCTACAAGCCAGCCGGTGCACCGGCCCGTGCTGACATGGCGTCGGTCGCGGATCAAGTCGCAGCAGCGGAGGCAACACTCGACGCTCAGGGCATCGGTGCGTGGCCGGTGTGTGGCACACACCTCGGCTGGGGTGGAGTCACCCCTGGTTCAGCCAACGTGATCTCATCGACACTGCCTTCTGCCGAAGAAGCCATCCACGTAGCCCCTCTTCATGCTGGTAACAGCTGCAGCTGGGAATGGCCCGTCGATGGGGTGCTCTCGCAGGGGTTCCACGCCGGACACGATGGAGCGGACTTCGCGGTCAACGTGGGAACGGTCCTCCATGCCCCGACTTCGGGCAGAATCTCGGTTGCCGGACCATATGACCCCGGCGGATACGGAACCTACATCCAGCTCGAAGCCGATACCGGCGAGCAGATCCAGATGGGCCACCTCTCCGAAACGTGGGTCGGTGAAGGCGCTCACGTCGAGGCCGGCGACCAAATCGGCGCCACGGGTAATACCGGCAGCTCGACCGGCCCGCATCTGCATCTGCGCATTCACAGCGGCGGCGCCGTCGATCCCGTCGCCTTCCTGAAGTCGACAGGCGCGTGCGATACCGGGGCTAGCGTCACTCCCGGACCGACGTTCGCACCCGCGTTGAATGCTCCGGCACCAGAGCCTGCCACATCGGCAGTCGACGACACGGTGACCGTGTCAGCAGGCGATACGCTGTTCGACCTTGCTTCGGCAAGAGGAAAGAACTGGCAAGAGGTGTGGGCCATGAATGCGTGGATCACCAATCCCGACCAGATCTTCGTGGGCGATCTGATCAAGTTCTGATGCTGGAAGTCAGCTGCTGCGGGCTCATGCCCGAACGAGCGAACGTACCTTTCGGCGCCTTGGATGCGCCGAAAGGTACGTTCGCTCGCTGGGGTTGCGGCACGGTGGACCGACGCACCCCTTTCGATCACGTGTGACTCAGGCTACACTCCTGGACGGTTGACCAACTCGCGTCAGACCGCCCGAAAGGACACTCGTGCAGATCACCCGACGCACCGTACTGGCCGGCGCTGCCGCCGCACCTGCGCTCGCCGCTCTGTCGACGAGCCCGGCCGTCGCAGCGTCGCCGGCACGCACCGTTTCACCCGCACGCACCGACAAGTCGTCATCCTCGCTGCAGGTGGGCGTCGGAATTTCCGACGTGACCGGACCGGTCGCCGAGGTCGGCATGATGGGCTACTCGAGCTTCGACCAACGCGCCGAAGGCCTGCACCAGCGAATGCGCGCACGCGCCTTCGTCTTCGAGTCCGGCGGGTCGCGGATTGCCTACGTCTGCGTCGACAACTGCATGATCTTCCAGTCCGTTCACGACGAGGTCCTGCGCCGACTGGCCGGGAAATTCGGTGACATCTACACCGAACGCAATGTCATGCTGACCGCTATCCATTCACACGCGGCGTGCGGTGGGGCGTCGCACAACAACGCATACAACCTCGCAGTTCTCGGATTCGAACTGCAGGTGTTCGAAGCCGAGGTCAACGGCATCGTCGAGGCGATCAGCGCCGCCCACGAGAACCTGGCGCCGGGCACCGTTCGTTTCGGCCGGTCCGATCTCACCGATGCCAGCGTCAACCGATCACGAGTGGCGTTCGACCTCAATCCCGAAGAGGACAAGGCCTACTACCCCGGCGGCAACGATCACCATATGCGTGTCATGCGGATCAGCCGGGGCAGCAGGGACATCGGAGCGATCAACTGGTTCGCCACCCACTGCGCCTCGCTCACGAACGAGAACCATCTCATCTCCGGGGACAACAAGGGCGCCGCGGCGTACTTCTGGGAGCACGATGATCAGGGTGTGCGCTACCTCGACGGCGACACCAGCTTCATTGCTGCTTTTCCGCAGACCAACAGCGGCGACATGTCACCCAACCTCTTCCTCGAGCCCGGCCGCGGACCGACCGACGACGAATTCGAGAATGCACGGATCATCGGGCTCCGCCAGGTAGCGGCTGCTCAAACTGCCTTCGACTCGGCCTCCGAAACCGTCGCCAGCGGCGTGGACAGTCGGATCATGTACCTGGACATGGCAGATCAGGTGGTGAGTGGAAGATTCACCCCGGACGGACGCGAGCACCGCACCGCTCCGGCCGCGATCGGTGCGGCGATGAGTGCCGGAAGCGTCGAGGACGGGCCGGCAATTCCGATCTTCCCCGAGGGCACCCGAAACCCCATGATCGACGCCTTGGGCGGCATGGATGCTCCTGTGCCTCAATGGCTTCAGGATGCACAGGCCCCCAAACTCGTAGTCGTTCCGGTCGGCCTTTTGCCACCGAGCGGATGGGTGCCGAACGTGCTGAAGATCCAGATCCTGCGGATCGGCCAGTTCTACATCGTCGGCGGCCCTGCGGAATTCACCATTGTCGCCGGCCTACGAGTGCGCAGAACCGTCGCCGAAGAACTCGGTATACCCCTCGAGAACGTCATCTTCCAGGGATACGCGAACTCGTACTCCAGCTACTGCACCACGCCGCAAGAATACGATTCGCAGCAGTACGAGGGCGGTTCGACGATGTTCGGCCGTTACACGCTGCCTGCCTATCAGCAGGGGTATGCCACCCTCGCGGCCACGATGCGCGATGGCAACGAACCTCCTCGAGGCCCTGCGCCCGCCAACCTGTCCGGGTTCCAACCCAGCTTCGGCCCTGGCGTCGACTTCGACGAACCTTTGCCGGGAACACAATTCGGCGATACCACCGTTCAGCCTGGCGACAGCTCACCAGGCGGGCAGGTTGCGGTCGAGTTCGTCACGGGTCACCCCAAGAACGACACTCACCGAAACGGGACCTTCTACGAGATCCAGCGCAATACCGGTGGATCCTGGACGCGGGTCGCCGACGACAACGACTGGTCCACCAAACTGCACTGGCGCCGAGTCGGGAGCAACGGTTCCGTCGTTCGCATCACGTGGGATGTTCCGGCCGATACTCCGGCTGGTACCTATCGAGTCCAGCACTTCGGCGCGTCGAAGGCTCGGGGTAGTGGCGCGATCACGCCATTTTCCGGAGTGACGTCCGAATTCCGCCTCACCTGACCCGCGTGAACGTATCGCTGCCCTTGTCTGACAGGGGGAGCGATACGTTCACGCGATGGGCAAGGTTCACACGGCGGTCGGGTGCAGCGAGGTGGTCTGCCCCGACTGCTCTGACACCGTCGTGCGATCGATCTTGGCGGCGACGATCAGGACCAGTAGACCGGCGACGGTAACTGCCGCTCCCATCCAGATCGGGGAGGTGAAGCCGAGCCCCGCGGCAATGGTGAGACCACCGAGCCACGCGCCCAATGCATTTCCGACATTGAAAGCGGCGATATTGGCGCCCGACGCCATAGTCGGCGCCTCCGACGCGTAATTCATGATCCGCATCTGCAGCCCTGGTACCGTCGCAAAACCGAAGGCGCCCATGAAGAACAGTGAGATCACGGTCATGACCTTGCTCTCTGCAGACGCCGCGAACACGATCAGAACGACGGTCAAGATCGCGAGAATCCAGACCAGCGCCTTCGTCAGCGAACGGTCGGCGGCCTTCCCACCGAGGACGTTGCCGACAAACAGACCGGAACCGAAAAGGATCAGCAACCACGGAACACTGGACGCTGCAAAGCCACTCACCTCGGTGAGAGTGAACGCGATGTACGTGAACGCGCCGAACATTCCGCCGTAGCCGAGAATCGTGATCGCGATCGAGAGCCACACCTGTTTGTTGCGGAAGGCTCCGAGTTCGCCGCGCAGCCCGCCGCCCGCCGTTGGTGCCGGCGTCGTAGGCACCAGAACCGCGATCCCGATCAGCGCGACAATGCCGATGACGGTGATCGCCCAGAATGTCGAGCGCCATCCGAACTGTTGGCCGAGCATCGTGCCGAACGGAACGCCGAGAACATTGGCAATGGTCAACCCGGAGAACATCATTGCGATGGCACCTGCACGCTTGTCCGGTGCGACCATTCCGGCGGCGACCACCGATCCGATGCCGAAGAACGCGCCATGGCACAGGGCCGCAACGATGCGCCCACCCATCATCACCTCGTACGACGGGGCCAGCGCAGACATCAGGTTGCCGATGATGAACAGCACCATCAGCGAGAGTAGGACCTTCTTGCGCTCGAACCGGATGACGGCCGCGGTCACCAGAATTGCACCGATCGCGACGGACAGTGCGTAGCCGGAGATCAGGTAGCCCGCTACGGCTTCGGTGACCTCGAAATCGGCGGAGACCTCGGGCAGCAGGCCCATGATGACAAATTCGGTGAGGCCGATCCCGAACCCGCCCATAGCGAGGGCAATGAGACCCAATGGCATCTCGATGTTCCTTTCACAGATTTACGCGTAAGCCGTTAGCGGGCGTGTGCAGTAGTTGCACGCGCGCTATAAATAGTTGCATGCGCGCGCTACATGCGCAAGCTGGTAACCTGGAGCGGCAGGAATCGGACAAGGAGAATCACATGGGGATCGCCGACGACGCCGTCGAAATCCGTTCGCAAGGGTGGCGCACGCTCGCAGCGCTGCACGGCGCCCTCGACACCGAATTGGAACGCGCTCTCCAGCGTGAGCACAAACTGTCCGTCGTCGAATACACAGTCCTCGACGCGTTGAGCCGCCAAGACGGCTGGCACATGCGCATGGCCCAGCTGGCTCGCGCTGCCGCGCTGAGCAGCAGTGCCACGACGCGATTGGTCAACCGTCTCGAAGATCGTGGACTACTGACCCGAATCCTGTGCGCCGACGACCGTCGAGGCATCTACACCGAGTTGACGCCGGCCGGCCGCGAGCTTCTCGAAAGCGCACGGCCGACGCACGACGCCACCCTCGAAGCCGCACTCGACGAGGCATGCAAGACACCCGAACTCGCGCCGTTGGTGCGGGCGCTCCACGAACTTCCCGTCGGCTAGAACCCTGCCGGAAGCAGGGCACGCTCGTTGATGTCCGCGACCACCTGATCGACAAACACTCCCGCGTCGACGACGGCCCGCTCATCCCGCGCCGGGATCAGAGTGTCGACGGTGCCGCCCCGCACTTCGTTGTCCCCGATCACGGCGACGTACGAATCCCGGTGAGTACGAGCCTCGCGGATGCGGCGTCCCAACGACCCTTCGGACGCAACGGCCACGCGGACATCGCGAGCCTCGAGATCTGCCCGTAGACGCTCGGCCGCATCCTGATGCCGGTCGCCGACGGGCAGGATCGAGACCTGGTTGGGCGCCAGCCACGGCGGCATCCGACCTTCGAACCTTTCGATCAAGAGCGCGGTCATACGTTCCATCGAACCCAGCAGGCCTCGATGGATCATCACCGGACGATCCTTGGTTCCGTCCTCCGCTGTGTACTCGAGCCCGAACCGCTCCGGTTGGTTGAAGTCGAGTTGGACGGTCGAGAGTGTTTCTTCGCGGCCGTTCGCATCTCGCACTTGGACGTCGATCTTGGGCCCGTAGAACGCAGCCTCTCCCTTGGCTTCCACGTAGTCGATCGAGCGCGCATTCAGTGCGCTGCGAAGTTGATCCTCGGCGGTGGCCCACTGTTCGTCGGTTCCGAGGTACTGCCCCGCTGCCCCTCCGCTCACTGCCCCTCTGATCGAAAGCCGATATTCCCGTTCGGCAATCCCGAGAGTCGAGTAGCAGTGCTCGATCGCGTCGATCGCAACGATCACTTCGGCTCGAACTTGGTCACGAGTGCAGAAGACGTGTGCGTCGTCGAGATTGATCTGCCTGACGCGGCTCAGTCCGCTGAGAACACCGGAGAGTTCGCTACGGAACATCGAGCCGAGTTCGCGAAGGCGGAAAGGGAGTTCGCGATAACTACGGCCGCGCGCGGCGAATACCTGTGCGTGATGAGGACAGTTAGCAGGACGAAGAAGAAACGATTCCCCACCTATCTGCATTTCGGGGAACATGTCTTCCGAGAACTTGGACCAATGTCCCGATCTCTCGTACAACTCCTTCTTCGCCATCACCGGGGTGTAGACACTGCGACATCCGGACCGAGCAGCTTGCTCGGCCGCGAACTTCTCGAGTTCGCTCCTGATGATCGCGCCGTCCGGCAACCAGAGCGGAAGGCCCGCTCCGACGATGGGGGTGGTGGTGAAAAGTTCCAGCTCGCGTCCGAGTTCGCGGTGGTCAACGCTCATGAGAGCTCTCCAAATCGTTCAAGGGGAGTCGCGCATCGGAGCGAAGAAACAGAACAACCCCGGGGCGATAACTCCCGGGGCGGAAAGGGTTCGGTCAGCAGGTGCTAAACGATGCGCCGGAAGGAAACCGGCGTCGTCGTGTTGTGCGCAAAGCTGACCATGTACGTCAGGTTACATTAACTTCCGACCCATCGACGGCCCGGATTACCGGGGATCTATGCTGACGCAACTGGGAAGGCGCAGTAGTAGCGAAGGAAACACCCACGAAGAGCGAAGTTTCGGCAATCATGTCCGAACGTGAGGTTCTCGGATATGAGGAGGATGGGCGACGGTGCCGGACCACTTGCTCGAACAGTTGATCACCATTCCTTTGTTCACAGGAATCATCGGGTACATCACCAATTGGTCCGGCGTTCTGATGCTCTTCGCCCCACTCGAATTCCACGGAGTCAGAATTCCGGGCCTCAAGATCCTGTTCCCACTGCTCCCGCGCCGGGTCCAGGTAATCCCGGCGATCACCAGCGACGGCCGCTTCGGTTGGCAAGGAATTGTGCCCTCCCGGGCCGAGAAAATGGCGTCGATCGCAGTGGACAAATCGTTGGCAAAAGTGGGCAGCATCGCCGACTTCTACCGTGAACTCGATCCGGACAGCATCGCCGAACATCTGGTCACCATCTCGCGAAGCGAAGTCCGCGGCGTGGTCACCAGAATCATGACCGCCGAGAATCCTCAGCTCTGGCACAACCTTCCGAACCCGGTGAAAGAAGCCGTTTTCCGGAAGGTCGAGGAAGATCTGCCGGCCAGCGTCCGCACCATAACGGACCGCATCGAAGAAAACATCGACGAATTCATCGACGCCAAACTCATGGTGATCCGGTACCTGTCGTCGCACCCGAAACTACTCAACGACATTTTCCGGACCATGGGAAACAAAGAACTGCGATTCATGCAGAACTTCGGTTTCTACTTCGGGTTTCCGATGGGGTTTGTCCTGGTGGCCGTACTGCACTTCCTGCCGTACTGGTGGATCCTGCCCATCGGCGGCGTCATCATCGGCTACATCGTCAACTACCTCGGAATCACAATGATCTTCGAGCCCATCGCGCCCAGCCGATGGGTGCCGTGGCGGCAAGGTCTTTTCCTCAAACGACGCACCGAGATCATCGAGGGGTACGCAAAAACGCTCGCCGATCACGTCATCACACTCGAGAACATCGGCACAGAACTTCTCGAAGGACCACGCTCGGACCGAACCCGCCGAATGCTCGATCAGGTACTGCGTGAATCCGTCGACGACGCCGTCGGATGGGCACGATCCGTCGTGAAAATGACGGTCGGCTCGCAAAGCTACAAGCGTCTGCCGAGCCTCGCGACAACCGAAGTGCTCGACCTCGTTCCACGAGTATTCGAGGACGCGGCTTTTGCCGAAAGTCAGTCCGAGAAAATCCGGATATTCGTCACGGCGCAAATGAACAAACTGTCACCGGAAGACTTCAGCGAACTGCTGAGATCTGCCGTCAAACAAGATGAATGGTTGTTGTTCGTCCACGGAGCGGTACTCGGCTCGTTGGCCGGTTTCCTGCACCTCGCGATATTCGGAGTATGAGAATGAGTGAGCAGCGCGAAGAACCCACGTATGACTGGGATATCGACACGGGCACCGAAGAATCCGTCGAAAAGCGGTTGATCCGTAGCCTGGTCGGCTTGACCGCCACCACCACACTCACCTCCCTGAAAATAACGGGATGGGCGTTGGGCACAGCGCGCGAGGCGACGCGGCAGATCGTTGCAGCCGCCGCAGACGCGGCAGCAGAGGCCGCCGAAGCCGCCAACGTTCAACCTTCGACAAAGCGACCGGCAAGTGCCGGGCCCTCCCGATCCGAAAACCTGCGATCGGCCATGCGCGCTCGCCCCACCGGTAAACAGAGCACCGAGGCCATGCTCGCGGCCCTTCGCCAGCGCGGCGACAACCTGCTCGACCGTTCCGCCGACGTCACCGACCGCGACGATCTTCACCCCGCCTACGACCGAATCCTCGACGAGATTGCACCGGACGAAGCACGCATCCTGCGCCTGCTCGCATTGTCGGGCGCGCAACCGAGCGTCGACGTCCGGACAGCCCGGCCCTTCGGCGTCGGGTCGGAAATGATCGACGAAGGCCTGTCGATGATCGGCGATCTCGCCGGGTGCCGGCACCTGGATCGCACGAATGCCTACCTCAACAACCTGCACCGACTCGGGCTGGTGTCATTCTCTCGAGAGCCTGTCGAAGCGGATCGATATCAGGTCGTCGAAGTCCAGCCCGCGGTGATCGACGCCGTGCGACGCGCGGGCCGGTCCAACAAGATAGTGCGTCGTAGCATCCTGCTCACGCCGTTCGGTGAGGACTTCTGCCAGACGTGTTTTTCCTTGTAGGGGCTCCGCCCCCGTGCGCCTTTCCGGCAGTCCCCACTACCAAAAAGGCGCACAGGGGCCGCAGGCCCCTACAGCCAGGTATCTTCCGTCGTTGTTGTCAGGAACGCCTCGAGATCGTCCCGCCAATGCGCGGGGACGGTCTTGTCCGGTTCGATCCCGGTGTACTGCCCGCGATAGAACAGCAGTGGACGCTCGGTCTTGACCTCACTCATCGACGAGACCCGACCGAAGACCACGAAGTGATCGCCGCCGTCGTGGACGGTTTCGACGGTGCAGTCGATGTGCGCGAGCGATTTGTCGATGATCGGTGAACCCAACGGCGACGGTGTCCAGTCGATACCGGCGAACTTGTCCGGCTCACGCGAACCGAAGCGCGCGCATACCGACTGTTGTTCCTCCGCCAACACGTTGACGGCAAACTTTCCGGTCTTCTCGATTGCCGCCCACGACCGAGAACCCTTGGTGGGGCAGAACAACACCAGGGGCGGGTCGAGGGAGAGCGCGGCAAACGACTGACACGCAAAACCCACCGGCACGCCGTCGTCGACGGTCGTGATGATGGTGACACCGGTACAGAACTGGCCCAGGACGGTACGGAACTGCCGCGGGTCGAGTGCAGGGGCACTCACGGCTTCAGTCCGACCGTGAAGTCGTGACCCCACAGACTCACTGCCGTACTTTCCCGCGCGATCCAACTCTCGTCTTCGACCTCGCGTCCCTCACAACCGAATTCGATGTCGAAGCCGCCGGGAGTCTTCATGTAGAACGAGAGCATTTCGTCGTTGACGTGGCGCCCGAGGGTCGCCGACATCTTGACCTTCTTGCGCAGCGCACGGTCAAGGCACAGTCCGACGTCGTCTGAGTTCTCCACCTCGAGCATCAGGTGCACGATGCCCGTCGGATTGGGGAACGGCAGGAACGCCAGGCTGTGATGACGTGGGTTGCAGCCGAGGAACCTCAGCCACGCCGGATCGCCGTCAGCGGGTCGGCCGACCATTTGCGGTGGCAGACGCATCGAGTCCCGCAGTTTGAATCCGAGGACGTCGCGGTAGAAGCGCAACGACGCGTCGTCGTCATCGGTGGTGAGCACGACGTGTCCGAGCCCCTGCTCCCCCGTGACGAACTTGTGTCCGTACGGGCTCACGACGCGTCGATGTTCGAGCGCTACACCGTGAAACACCTCGAGCAAGTTCCCCGAGGTGTCCTCGAACGCAATCAGCTCGACCACGCGACGGTCCTTCAACTGCTCCGACGTGCCTTCTTTGAAGGGAACTCCGGCTGCCGACAACCTGTCACGGATATCCTGCAGCTCAGCCGCATTCGCTGTCTCCCACCCGGAGACGAGCAGACGGTCCGTCTCGTTCGGAACGATGACCAGACGTGCCGGGAAATCGTCCATGCGAAGGTACAGCGAATCGGGGTCGACGCCCTTGCCCTCGCTCATGCCGAGAACCTTGAGCCCGTACTCGCGCCACGCGCCCATATCGGTGGCCCCGATACGCATGTATGCCAGAGATCGAATACCCATCACTTACCTCCGTCGAGCAAGAAGTCGGTTGCGAGCCGGTTGAATTCGTCGAACTTCTCGAGTTGCGCCCAGTGCCCACAACCACCGAAGACATGCAGTTGCGCGCGCGGAATCATCTTGAGCGCAACCAGTGCGCCGTCGAGCGGGTTGACGCGGTCTTCACGGCCCCAGATCAACAGCACCCGTTGGCGCAGTTTGTACGCCTCGCGCCAGAGCATGCCGAGCTCGAAGTCACCGCTGGAGAAGGACTTACCCATCGCCTTGGCCGCAGCCAGGGACTCGGGAGTACTGGCTGCGGCAAAACGTTCGTCGACGAGTTCCGGCGTGATCAGCTTCTGATCGAAGACCATGATCCGCAGGAATGCTTCGAGGTTCTCACGTGTGGGCTGGTAGCTGAACTTCCCGAGGTTCTTGACGCCTTCGGTGGGGTCGGGTGCAAAGAGATTGACACTCAGACCGCCTGGCCCCATGAGGACCAGCCGGCCGGCACGGTCCGGGTAGTCGAGCGCAAAGCGAACAGCAGCGCCACCACCGAGCGAATTGCCCAGAAGATCAACGCGACCGGTGATCTCGAGCGTGTCCAGGAGGTCGTTGAGCGCCGACGCACTGTGCACGAAGTACTGCGGATGCTCGGTCGGCTTGTCCGACTGTCCGTAGCCGGGCTGATCGACCGCGATGACGTGAAAGTTCTTCGCCAACACCGGAATGTTGCGGGCAAAGTTCGACCACGACGACGCTCCCGGACCGCCTCCGTGCAGCAGCACGATGGTGCGATCGTTCCCTACCCCGGCTTCGTGGAAATGCAGTTTCAGGTCGGGGCGCACCTGCGCAAAACGCGACGTGGATTCGTAGGTGAACACTTCTTCGGTGGTTGTCACGGACGTCTCCCCTAGACCATCGTGTCGGTGATCGGCAGACCGAACTCGCCTGTTCCGAACATGACGTATGCGCGTTCTGGATCGTTGGCCGCGTGGACGCGTCCGGCGTGAGCGTCGCGCCAGAATCGCTGAATCGGCGTGCCGTTCTGCAGTGCTGTTGCTCCGGAGTTCTCGAAGAGCTTGTCGATGGACGCGATCGCGCGACCGGTGGCCCGGACCTGATCGCGTCGCGCTCGCAGACGCAGTTCCATCGGAACCTCTTCGCCCGCAAGGATCAACGCGTACTCGTCGGCGACATTGCCGGACAGTTGACGCCAGGCTGCATCGATGTCGCTGGATGCCTCGGCGATACGTACCTTCGCAAACGGATCGTCCTTGGACTTCTCGCCGGCAAAGGCTGCGCGAACACGCTTGCCCTGATGCTCGACGTGCGCTTCGTAAGCGCCGTAAGCCATTCCGACGATCGGTGCGGAGATCGTGGTGGGATGAATGGTGCCCCACGGCATCCGGTAGACGGGAGCGGTGTTGTTCTCGAGTCCGGGCGCAGTCAGTTCGCTCATCGCCCGGAAGCTCAGCACGCGGTGCGACGGAACAAATACATCCTTGACCACAACGGTATTGGAGCCGGTTCCGCGCAGTCCGACCACATTCCAGACGTCGTCGATCTGGTAGTCCTCGCGGGGAATCAGGTAGCTGACAAAATCGACGGCGCGACCGTCCTTGAAGACCGGCCCGCCCAGAACTGCCCACGTTGCATGGTCGCAACCCGATGACCACGCCCACGCGCCGTTGACCTTGTATCCGCCCTCGACTACCTCACCCATACCCATGGGCGCGTAAGAGGACGAGATACGAACGTCAGAGTCCTTGCCCCACACGTCTTCCTGGGCCTGCTGCGAGAACAGAGCCAGGTGCCAGTTGTGAACGCCGATGATCGAGGAGACCCACCCCGTCGATCCGCAGGCGCTCGCGATCTTTTTGACCGCCGAGTAGAACAGGACCGGATCGGCTTCGTATCCGCCCCACTGCTTCGGCTGCAGTAGACGGAAGAAACCGGTCTCCTGCAATGCCTTGACGGACTCGTCAGGGATACGACGAAGATCCTCGGTCTCCTGCGCCCGCTCACGTAGTGCCGGCAACAATGCGTCGAGCTTCTGCATCACCTCGTGGCTGTCATGGTTACCCACTTCGACGCTCCCGTCTGTCTCGCTCGGATAGTTCACTTACCTTTGAGACTAGAACACGTTCTCTTTTCTGTCGAGATGTCGCAAATCGCGTCATTGAGGGCCGCAATGCTGTAACAAGTGCTTCCGAAATCTAGCGAAATCAGAGTTCATTCTATAACGTGTTCTATTAACAGCTAGAAGGGATGTGAGGTCACTATGGCGCAGATTCGCGAGATCGACGTGGGAACGGTGCAGACGCGGTTCGCGCGTGGATGGCATTGCCTGGGTCTTCTGAAGACCTTCAAGGACGGCAAACCGCACGCGATCGAGGCTTTCGGTACCAAGCTCGTGGTGTTCGCCGACAGCAAGGGCGATATCAAAGTCCTCGACGGGTACTGCCGACATATGGGCGGTGACCTCACCCAAGGCGAGGTCAAAGGCGATTCCATCGCGTGCCCGTTCCATGACTGGCGCTGGGGTGGAAACGGAAAGTGCACCGGCATTCCCTACGCCCGCCGCGTGCCCCCGCTCGCCCGCACCCGGGCGTGGCACACACTCGAACAGAACGCTCAGCTCTTCGTCTGGAACGACCCAGAGGGCAATCCTCCGCCCGAGGAAATCGTGATCCCTCGCATCGAGGGCGCGTACAGCGACGAGTGGACAGACTGGACCTGGAACTCCATGGTCATCGAGGGTTCCAACTGCCGCGAGATAATCGACAACGTCGTGGACATGGCGCACTTCTACTACATCCACTACGCCTTCCCGACGTACTTCAAGAACGTCTTCGAAGGTGAGATCGCCACTCAGTACCTCAACACCACGGGCCGTCCCGACATCGGAATGGCGTCCCAGTACGGCGGCGATACGCTACTTCGCTCAGAGGCTGCGTATTACGGACCGTCGTACATGGTCAATCCTCTGTGGAACAGCTACAGCGGATACGAGGTCGAAAGCGTCCTGATCAACTGCCACTACCCGATCAGCCCGGATTCATTCGTGCTGCAGTGGGGCGTGACGGTCAAGAAGCCGACGGGCGTCTCCGACGAAATGGCCGACAAGTTGGCCGGCAAGTTCACCGAGGGCATCAGCGAAGGATTCCTTCAGGACGTCGCGATCTGGAAGAACAAGACCAAGATCGAAAATCCACTCCTCTGCGAGGAGGACGGCCCCGTCTACCAGCTACGACGCTGGTACGAGCAGTTCTACGTCGACAAGGCCGACGTCACCGAGAAGATGACGCAGCGCTTCGAGTTCGAAGTGGACACCACCAAGGCCAACGAAGCCTGGCACGCTGAGGTCGAGGAAAACCTCGCCCGTCAGAAGGCCGAGAAGGAAGCCGCTGCAAAGAAGGAAGCAGAGGTTTAATCGTGAGCGCCTCGATCCGTGACCTCCGTTGGGCCAAGGCTCCGGACTTTGCCGGGCAACCGGAACGGCGGGGCGCAATCGAAGCCCAGACCGTCGAGGACAAGCAGGAATACCTCGACTCGGGGATGCAGGAAGTCGATTGCAAGACATGTGGCGCGTGCGTACTGGTTCGCAAGAACACGTACAAGCACACCAGCATTCAGTGGACCTCCGACCCGGCACGTCGGTGTCACACGTTCAAGGACGCCATCGCGTCGGGGCAGAAATCTGCACTCAAGGACGGCTGCCCGATGCTCCATGAGAGCATCGCCGACGCCGTCAGGGACGGCACAATTACGGTTCGCGACGCCGAAAACAGCTGAGCACCGCGAACAGTTGCACGAGAACTGAAATGAGGGCCGACCCCAACGGGTCGGCCCTCATTTGTCAGGTGTGGTCACAGTTCCTAGGTAACTGCTCCCGCGATCTTGAAAGCGATGACACGTTCCCAGTCGAATCCCAACTCTGTCAGAATTTCGTCTGTGTGAGCGGCGAATTCCGGTCCTGCACGCAGCTCGGGTGCAGTGACGTCGAACTGCACCGGGTTTGCGGCCAGTTCGAGTTCCCCTGCCTTGAGCAGATATTCGTTGGCCAGAACCTGCGCGTCGCTCGACACTTGCAACGAATCCTGCACAGGTGCCCACGGACCGGCAAGAGTGGCAAACTTCTCCGACCATTCCGCGAGTGTGCGGCTGCCCAGTACCTCACGCAGAATAGCCACTGCGGCTTCGGTATTGGCGGCAATCTGCTTGGAATCGGCAAAACGAGGGTCGTCGATGAGGTCGAGGCGATCGATGTGGCGACACACATCGGCCCAGTACTTGCCGGCCTGGAGCATCACGAACGAAAGGAAGCGCCCGTCCGATGTGCGGTACAACCCGGACAACGGATTGGTCAGTGCACCATGACCACCCGGCACCGGCGCCACCATGGCCTGGTCGAGATGCGCCGACAACGCAATCCCGTGTCCCATGGCCCACACGCCGCTGCCCAGGAGGGAGACGTCGACTACCGAGGTCTCGCCCGTACGTTCTCTCTTGAGCAGCGCTGCCGCAACACCGCCGGCAAGGTTCGTGCCGGAGATAGTGTCACCGAACGCCGGCCCCGGCGGGGTGATCATTCCGTCGACCCCGGGAGGAGTGAGGGTAGCGGCGATTCCGGCCCTGGCCCAGAAGGCCGTCATGTCGTACCCACCCTTGTCGGACTCGACACCGCGCGGCCCGAGTGCACTGCCGCGGGCGTAGACGATCTTCGGGTTCACGGCGCGGACGTCGTCCACGTCGATCCCGAACTTGGTCCGAGCCTGGGGCAGGAAGCTTGTGAGGAACACGTCCGCTGTGCGGATCAGTGCATCCAACACCTCTTTACCCTCGGCGGTTCCCATGTCGAGGCCGATACTGCGCTTGCCTCGGTTGGCGTGCTCGACGTTGGGGTTGGGATCCCCCTCGACCTTCAACGCACCGACCTGACGAAGGCCGCGCTGTGGGTCACCGGTGACGGCGTGTTCCACCTTGACGACCTCGGCGCCCCAGTCGGCGAGCACTGCGCCCGCCGACGGAACGAAGCCGTACATCGCGACCTCGAGAACGCGGATCCCCTCGAGTGGCTTCACTTGACCACCGTCGCAAAAGCCTTGGTCTGCAGGAACTCCTCCAGTCCGGCAGTACCCATCTCACGGCCGATGCCCGACTGCTTGTAGCCACCGAACGGAACATCGGGGGTGAAGTAGTTGCCACCGTTGACGCTGAAGGTTCCGGTGCGGATACGGCGGCCGATGGCGATCGCGCGATCGTCGTCGGCACCAAGCACGCCACCGGAGAGTCCGTACTTCGAGTTGTTGGCGATCTCCACGGCATGATCGTCGTCATCGAACGGGATGACTGCGAGCACGGGTCCGAAGACCTCTTCCTGCGCAATTTCGCTGTCCGGGTGGACATTTGCCAGCAGGGTCGGCGTGTAGAAGTAGCCGGGATCGATCCGCGTGCCACCGGTCACGAGCGTCGCGCCCGCCTCGACGGCCCGCTGAACCAAACCGTCGACCTTGTCTCGCTGCTTCTCGCTGATGAGCGGGCCCATGTAGATCTTCGGGTTGGTCGGGTCTCCGACCGGCACGTGCGCCATCATTCCGGCCACCTTCGCGACGATCTCGTCGTGATGTGCCCGTGGCACGAGCAACCGGGTGGTGAGCGCACAACCCTGACCTGTGTTGGAGCAGATGGAGAATGCCGCGAACTGTGCAACCGTGCCGAAGTCCGCGTCCTCGAGCACAATCAATGCCGACTTCCCGCCGAGCTCGAGGAAGACCTTCTTCAGGCTCGCGCTTGCCGCAGCCATGATCGACGCGCCGACGGGTGTGGATCCGGTAAAGGTGACCACGTCCACGTCGGGGTGGGTGGTCATGATCTTGCCGGTCTCCACGTCGGACGAGGACAGTACGTTGACCACGCCGGCCGGAATATCGGTGTGATTGGCGATCAGTTCACCCAGCGCCAACGTGATGAGCGGTGTGTCCGGAGCGCCCTTGAGGACGATCGTGCAACCGGCGGCGAGCGACGGAATCAGCTTGGCAAACGCCAGCTGATTCGGGTAGTTGTACGCAATGATCGCGGAGACAACTCCGGCGGCTTCCTTCTCGATCCAGCGATTGTGCTTCTGCCCCTTGATGTCTACCTCGCCGAGCTGCTCGGTCAGCGGGTAGGTGCGCAGGAGATCAGCGTAGTAGCGAATGATGCCGATGGGCGCCTCGAGCTGGTTGCCTTGCGTATTGAGGTAGGTAGCTCCGACCTCGGCGATCGTCAGCGCACGAAACTCTTCGAGGTTGTCGAGCATTGCCTGATGCAGCTGGTCGAGGCACTTGATGCGGAATTCCACATCGGTTGCCCAGCTGGTGGTGTCGAAGGCCTTGCGCGCAGCTGCGATAGCGGCTTCTGCCTCCGCGACACCCGCATTCGGTGCGTAACCGAGGATCTCACCGGTAGCGGGGTTGATCGACGCAAACGTCTGCTCTGTTGTCACGAGCTTTCCGTCGATGAGCAAGCGCCGATCGACATCCAGCACGGCGGTGCCCTCGTTGCCCGACACCGTTTCCTGAGATGACATCCGTTCTCCTCACTAAAGTATGAAAATAGAGTTCTCATATTCGAGAATATTGCATCCTGGTGGTGTGAATGTAGCAACTGTGAAGTCGTACGCATACCCCCCACCGAAAGGTTGCATTGCACCTGAGCAGTCTCTACTCGGGATCTTGCGGCCACGTCAGAGCGAGAGTAGGATTCTCCAAAATTGAATTGGAGATTCTTGTGAACCAGAATGCGACACTCGAACGCTCACCTGTAACGACGGCAGCCCCGTCGCCGGTGAGTCACGCACTCAGGCCCGAGCCATTTCCCAGCCCAGCCCATCTCGCGGCATGGACACGTTCTGTGCCCACCTTCCGTCCGTCTACGACGCAAGTTCGATCAACATCGTCATTGCCGGCCATCCCCGATCAGCTAGTCGAAACAGCCTGAATAACAAAAAGATTCACGTGCAAACAGGAGGAATATTGTGAAGGTGAAGGTCGACCCAGAACTGTGCCAAGGGCACACACTGTGCGCTATGGCTGCACCGGATGTGTTCGAACTGAGCGACATCGACGGCCACGCTACGGCCATCGAAGGCGATGTTCCTGCCGATCTCGAGGACAAGGTGCGGGAAGCTGCCCATTCCTGCCCGGAGCAGGCCATCACCATCTTTGCGAGCAACTCCGCCTCCGAGAACGCCGACGCCAAGACGCCAGAGAGGACAGCTCCATGAGCATCGACAATGCGCCAGCGCAAGACAACCACGAGAAGCCCGTATTCCAGTTCGACCGGCACGCAGCGGACTATCGCGACAACTTCCTGGACATCACCCAGGAGATGCACTCGAAGTGTCCGATGGCCTGGTCCGATACTCACGGCGGGCACTGGGTTGCGTCGGGCGGCGACGAGGTCTTCGCTCTCGCTCGGTCCGCTGACATCTCGAATGATCACGACCTCAAGGGAGTTCGTCGTGGCTACAAGGGAATCATGATCCCGACGGCCGAGCGCGCATCCGGCGTCCGTGGCGGCATCCTGGAAATGGACGACCCCGAGCATCGCGAGTTCCGTGCGGTTCTCAACCCCTACCTGTCTCCTGCTGCCATCAAGAAGTGGGTTCCGCTGATCGACGAGGTGATCCGCGCCAGCCTCGACGAGAAGATCGAGTCCGGCAAGATCGACTTCATCGACGATCTGGCAAACATCGTCCCGGCCGTCATCACGCTGGCAATGCTCGGTATCCCCGTCGTCAAATGGTCCGTCTACTGCGAGCCGGTACACGCGGCTATGTACACCCCGCCGGATTCACCTGACATCGCCCGGATCGGTGAACTCCACCGCGCCATGGGATTGGACCTCCTCACCAATCTCCACCAGATCCGCGAGAACCCCAGGCCCGGCATGGTCGACGCGATCGCCCGAGCCACTGTCAACGGCGAGAAGCCGGACGATCTCGAACTTCTCGGAGTCCTCAGCCTGCTCATCGGCGGCGGGTTCGACACGACAACGGCGCTCACGTCACACGCACTCGAGTGGCTGTCACAGAACCCGGATCAGCGCGAGATCCTCAGCCGGGAACGCGACACCATGCTGGACTCGGCAACGGAAGAATTTCTCCGCTTCTTCTGCCCGACCCCGGGCGACGGCCGCACCTTCTCCGCCGACGGCGAATTGGGCGGCGTGCAGTTCAAAGAGGGCGATCGACTCTGGCTCTCCTGGGCAATGGCCAACCGCGACCCCGAACTCTTCGAGGACCCGAATACCGTCGACCTCGAACGAACGGCCAACCGACACTTCAGTTTCGGTCTGGGAGTACACCGATGCATCGGCTCGAACCTGGCCCGAACGGTCTTCAAGCGCATGCTCGTCGCAGTGTTCGACCGGATGCCGGACTTCACGTGCGACCCCGAAGGCACCGTGCATTACGACTCCATCGGCGTCATCCAGGGCATGCGTCACCTCCCGGCGACCTTCACCCCCGGCCCGCGTCTCGGTGCCGGCCTCGACGAGACCCTCGAGAAAATCCAACTGATCGTCGACGAGCAGGGACTCGCCGCACCGATCACTGCGCAGAAGTAAGGAAACTGAAGTAAGTGACTGATTCCGCGGTAGTCGATCCGGTAAACGAGAACAAGGTAGCCGAGTCGGGGCGTCCTCTTCCCCTTGTGACCCGGCAAAACCGGTTCTACTGGACGTCCGGCGCGGATGGCCGGCTGCGCGTACAGGAGTGCGAGTCCTGTTCGGCTCTCATCCATCCGCCGCAGCCGGTCTGCAGGTACTGCCGTTCACATCAGATGGGCGTGCGCGTGGTTTCCGGCTACGCCACACTCATCGGATTCACGGTCAACGAACGCTTCAGCATGCCCGGGCTTCCGGCACCCTACGTGGTGGCTCAGGTCGCGATCGAAGACGATCCTCGGGTTCGGCTGACTACCAACGTCATCGAGTGCGATCCTGCGCAGCTGCACTTGGGCATGCGCATGGAAGTTGTCTTCCATCAGGACGGGGACGTGTGGCTCCCGTTGTTCCGGCCGACGGCCGAGCAACCAGAACCTGCGCCGCTGCCACAGGCCGAGGGTGATCCGGAAGAGATCCGGCGACGCGTGCGACCGATGTCCACCACCGTGAAGTTCGAGGACAAGGCGGCGCTCACCGGCATCGGCATGTCCGAGATCGGCCGACGCTTGATGCTCTCCCCCATGGAGTTGACGGTGCAGGCGTGCGAGCGTGCCGTCGCCGATGCCGGCCTCACGATGGACGACATCGACGGTCTCGCAAGCTATCCCGGCGCCGGACCGGTAGGGGGGTTCGGCGAGGGCGGCGGGGTGACCGGCGTCGAGGCGGCTCTCGGCATCCGGCCGACCTGGCATAACGGCGGCATTGAAACCTTCGGCCCCAGCGGTTCCGTGATCGCGGCGATGATCGCCGTCGCCAGCGGTCTTGCCCGCCACGTGCTGTGCTACCGAACCGTCTGGGAAGCCACCCACAACGAATTGATGCGTCTGGGCGAAATCAGCCCACCTGCGCCGAGTCGCACCCCGAGCTGGATGTTCCCGTTCGGGGCGACCTCCGCAGCACACACTCTCGCGCAGAATGCGCAGCGCCACTTCCACAAGTACGGCACAACTCGCGAAAGCTTGGGTTGGATTGCGCTGAACCAACGAGCCAATGCCGCACTCAATCCGAGCGCGATCTATCGCGACCCGATGACGATGGACGACTACCTCTCGGCCCGCACCATCACCACGCCATTCGGTCTCTACGACTGCGACGTACCGTGCGACGCTTCGGTCGCAGTAATCGTGTCCGCCATCGATGCAGCACACGATCTTGCCAAGCCGCCGGTACTCGTCGAAGCTGTCGGAACGCAGATTGTCGAACGTATCGAATGGGATCAGAGCACACTGACACACGAGCCTCAGGTTCTCGGCCCAGCTGCTCACCTGTGGACACGAACCACGATGCGCCCCAGTGATGTCGACGTCGCGCAACTCTACGACGGATTCTCGTTCAACTGCCTGTCCTGGATCGAAGCGCTGGGCTTCTGCGGCATCGGCGAAGCAAAGGACTTCCTCGACGGCGGCCACAACATTGCCCGCGACGGCGTGATCCCACTCAACACGCACGGTGGACAACTCTCACACGGCCGCACCCACGGCATGGGGCTGATTCACGAAGCGGTCACACAGTTGCGCGGCGAGGCCGGTGAACGTCAGGTCGTCGGCGCCAAGGTCGCCGTCGCGGCCACGGGTGGCCTGTCCCCCGGCGGCGCAATGCTCCTTCGAACGGATCGATAGTGGAGGCGCGTCAATGACGACCGCGACGATGACACCCAGCTACCACGCTCGCCGGAGCCCGGACACCCCGGCCATCGTGATGGCTTCGAGCGGTGAGGTTACGACATACGCCCAACTCGACGAACGCTCGACGCGATTTGCGCGGGCATTGCGGGCGCGCGGGTTGGGCGTCGGCGACCACATCGCGATCCTGATGGAGAACAACCGCCCCTTTCTCGAAATTGCTTGGGCAGCGCAGCGATCCGGCATTCACTACACCGCGATCAACCGCCACTTACGCCCGCTCGAGGTGCAGTACGTTCTCGACGATTGTGGTGCCCGCGCCTTGATCTCGAGCGAAGCACTTGCCGACGTCGTGGCCGGCCTCGACGTCTCGCGTATTTCCATCCGGGTATCGGCACTCGGTGACATCTCCGGATTCGATCGGTACGACGACGTGCTGGCCGGCGAGACGGCCACACCACTCGACGACGAGTGCGAGGGCCGCGAAATGCTGTATTCGTCCGGGACCACCGGACGTCCCAAAGGTGTGCGTAAACCGTTGCCAGGAACGGCGTTCGGAGATCCGAGTGCCGCCCCCGTCTTGATCGCCAGGGGCCTGATGGCCGGCAACACCGTCACCGATGCGGTGTACCTGTCGCCCGCACCGCTGTATCACGCTTCGCCCCTGGTCTTTTCGATGTCATGGCACCGTCTCGGCGCCACGGTCGTGGTGATGGAGAACTTCGACCCACTCCAATGCCTTGAACTGATCGAGCGTCACCGAGTGACAAGCGCGCAGTTCGTGCCGACCATGTTCGTGCGCATGCTTCGGTTGTCACCGCAGGAGCGAGCGCGATACGACCTGTCGAGCCTGCGCAACGCAATTCACGGAGCGGCGCCGTGCCCGATCCTCGTGAAGCAGCAGATGCTCGACTGGTGGGGGCCGATAATCCACGAATACTACTCGGGCACCGAGGATGTCGGCGCTTCGACGATCACACCCGAGGAGTGGCTGACGCACCCCGGATCCGTCGGGCGACCGATGCAGCAATGCCACATCGTCGGCGAGGACGGAGCGGAACTCCCCGTCGGACAGGTCGGCTCGGTGTACTTCTCCGGCGGCCGTCCGTTCGAATATCACAACGATCCCGAGAAAACCGCGTCCGTCACCAACGACCGCGGGTGGCGCACACTCGGCGACATCGGGCGTCTGGACGAGGACGGATACCTCTATCTGACCGACCGCGAGGCGCACACGATCATCTCGGGTGGAGTGAACATCTATCCGCAAGAAGCGGAGAACGAACTCGCCGGGCATCCTGCCGTCGCCGATGTCGCAGTCATCGGCGTACCCGACGACGAGATGGGCGAGTCGGTGAAGGCTGTTGTGCAACTGGTCGATCCAGCGGCAGCCCACGCTACCCTCGCCGCCGAGCTCATCGAGTACTGCCACAAAGCGCTCGCGTCGTACAAATGCCCCCGAAGTATCGATTTTGTCGACGCCCTCCCCCGAGATCCCAACGGCAAGTTGTACAAGCGCCTGTTGCGTGACCGTTATCGGGCGAGCAACGTCACCCCTATCGCTTGACGACAGAACAGGAGACCCTCGTGCAGGGTTTGACAGACAAGGTCATTCTGATTGCCGGCGGCGCCACCGGCCTCGGCGCCGCCTCCGCGCAGCGACTGGCAAACGAGGGCGCACAGATCGTGATCGGTGATCTCAACCTCGAAGGTGCCGAAAAGACCGCTGCGGCAATAAACGAAGCCGGTGGGCGTTCCGTTGCAGCACAATTCGACATTTCCGACGACACGTCAGTCAAGAAATTGGTGGCATTCAGCGTCCGGACCTACGGCGGCCTTGACGCCGTCCATATCAATGCCGGAGATATGGGTTCGGTGTCCAAGGACACCGATATCGTCGACATCGACCTCGAGGTCTGGGACCGCACCATCGCCGTCAACCTCCGCGGCCACATGCTCGTGACCCGGCACGCCATTCCCGAACTCCTCGCACGCGGTGGCGGCACGATCGTCTATACATCGTCGATCGCTTCGTTCACGGGTGATCCGCAGCGTCCTGCCTATTCGGCAACCAAAGCCGCTATCAACTCCCTGGCCCGGCACGTCGCGTCGCGCTGGGGCCGCGACGGCATCCGCGCCAACGCCATCACTCCCGGCCTGATCCTCACCAAAGAGATCGAGGAGGGCGCGTCGCCCGAACTGCTGCAGTCGTTGATCGCGCGTTCTCGCAGTACACGGGGAGGCAGACCCAGCGACATCTCGAACATGGTCGCCTACCTGATGTCGGATGACGGCGAGTGGATCAACGGGCAGGTCGTCAACGTCGACGGCGGCACGGTGTTGCGGTGACCGGACACAGCGAATATGTGATTCTCCGCTCGTCCAGCTATTGATTCTCAATAGCGAAAACAATATTCTCATTGCAGTAGGCGCCGCTGCCGGGCATCTCTGCGCAGCGCAGGAGAGGATTCTCAATGAACATTGACGACATGGTGATGGTCAGCATCGACGACCACGTGGTCGAACCGGCTGACATCTTCGAAAAGCACTTCCCGAAAAGCCTCATGGACCAGGCCCCCAAGCTGACGGCCCACCCCCGCAACCCCAACGTGCAGGCCTGGCTTTTCCAGGACACGGTGGTCGGCAGTTCCGGCCTGAACGCCGTCGTCTCCTGGCCCAAGGAAGAATGGGGCATGGATCCCACGGGCTACGCCGAGATGCGTCCCGGCGTCTACGACATGGACCTGCGTGTACGCGACATGGATGCCAACGGCACCTTGGCCGCAACACTTTTTGCTACCTTCCCCGGATTCGCCGGAACCCACCTTGCGAGCCTGCCGGACAAGAAGTTGTCCCTAGCGGCATCTCGGGCCTTCAATGACTGGGTCGTCGGTGAGGTACCGAATGCTCACCCCGGGCGCTTCATCCCCCTCGGCATCATCCCGTTCTTCGACGTGGAGGAATCCGTCAAGGAGATCCACCGTCTCGCCGCGATGGGTTGCCGATCCATCAGCATCCCTGAGACTCCGTACGGCGTGGGTGAGGGCTACCCCGACTTCAAGTCCGGCTACTGGGATCCGATCTTCAAGGCATGCGTCGAGACCAACATCGTCCTGAGCCTGCACATCGGTGGCGGCTTCAGCTTGGTCAAGCGCCCCGAGGGCTTCAACATCGACGACATGATGGTTCTGACACCGCTCATTTCGACTATCGCGGCAAACGACATGATGCTCAGCGGAGCCTTCCAGAAGTTCCCGGATCTCAAGGTCGCCATGAGCGAGGGTGGCGTCGGCTGGGTTGCACCGTGGCTCGACCGCGTCGAACGCCACGTCGTCAACCAGTCCTGGACCGGAACCAGCTTCCTACCCAAGGGAATGACGGCAACCGACGTGTGGCGCAAGAACTTCCTGGCGTGCTACATCACCGAGCCGAGCGGACTGAACAACCGTGACCGCCTCGGCATCGACACCATCGCCTGGGAATGCGACTACCCCCATTCCGACTCCACTTGGCCTATTTCGCCGGAGATGCTGATGGAAGAACTCGTCGACGCCAAGCTCACCGACGAGGAGATCGACAAGATCACCTTCGGAAACGTTGCCCG
Source organism: Rhodococcus sp. ACPA4 (assembly GCF_002300185.1). Lineage (NCBI taxonomy): Bacteria > Bacillati > Actinomycetota > Actinomycetes > Mycobacteriales > Nocardiaceae > Rhodococcus > Rhodococcus sp. ACPA4. The sequence continues at coordinate 212,462 of NZ_NSDY01000002.1, read as the reverse complement.
GTTCTTCGACTGGGATCCCTTCAAGCACATCAAGCGCGAGGACGCCACCGTGGGCGCCCTGCGTGCACGGGCAACCGATGTCGACATCAGCGAGACATCCAAGGCCGAATACCGTCGACGCTACGAGCTCGCCAACTCGTAGCCTCCATGCTTGGACAAATGCCGCCGACACCCGTGTCGGCGGCATTTGTCGTACCCACACGCGGGCGGTGCGCCTGCTGGAGAACCTCACCAGCCCAACAGGTTTGACTGGATCACACACCGACCGTCGAGGCGATCAAGAATTAGAATTTTGCCCGAAAAGAATTGCATTTTTATCAATAAGAACGCTATTCTCCAAGTAACCAAGGAGGCGCACATGGCGTGGGATTTCGAGACCGACCCCGAGTACCAAGCGAAACTGGACTGGGCGGACAAGTTCGTACGTGAAGAGGTCGAGCCGCTCGACCTGGTCTGGCCGCACGAGCAGTTCGTGCCGTTGGACGGAGCCAGGCGTAAAGCGATCGACCCGCTCAAGGAGCAGGTTCGGAAGCAAGGACTGTGGGCCACGCATCTCGGACCCGACATGGGCGGCCAGGGATACGGCGCACTCAAGCTGGCTCTGTTGAACGAGATTCTCGGTCGATCATCCTGGGCACCAATCGTATTCGGATGCCAGGCACCGGATACCGGCAATGCCGAGATCATTGCCCACTACGGCACCGAAGAGCAGAAGCGGCGTTACCTGCAGCCACTACTCGACGGCGAGATGTTCTCGACCTACTCCATGACCGAACCACAGGCCGGTGCCGACCCCGCGCAGTTCACCACGCGCGCAGTCAAGGATGGCGACCACTGGGTCATCGACGGAATGAAGTACTTCTCCTCCAACGCGAGAACCGCGTCGTTCCTGATCGTCATGGCCGTCACGAACTCCGATGTCAGTGTGTACAAGGGCATGTCGATGTTCCTTGTACCGTCGGACACACCGGGAATCAACATCGTCCGCAACGTGGGTCTGTACGGTGAGCCCCTCAACGACGGCACCCACGCCCTCATCCACTACGAGGGTGTCCGGGTACACGAGGATGCACTCCTCGGCGGCGAAGGTCAGGCATTTGCCGTGGCACAGACGCGCCTCGGCGGCGGACGAATCCACCACGCCATGAGGACGATCGGCCTTGCACAGAAGGCAATCGACATGATGTGCGAGCGCGCACTGAGCCGCGAAACCGCGGGCAGCCGGCTCGCCGACAAGCAGTTCGTGCAGGGCTACATCGCGGACTCCTACGCCCAACTGGCTCAGTTCAGGCTCTTCGTATTGCACACGGCATGGAAGATCGACAAGTACAACGACTACAAGAAGGTCCGCAAGGACATCGCCGCCGCCAAGGTCATCATGCCGACTGTGCTGCACGACATCGCTTGGCGGGCAATGCAAATACACGGTGCGCTCGGTGTGACCAACGAGCTTCCGCTCTTCCAGATGATTCACGGTGCCGCAGTGATGGGCCTCGCCGACGGCCCGACCGAGGTACACAAGACCACCGTCGCCAAGCAGGTACTGCGGGATTACAGCCCCAGTGACGACCTCTGGCCTACGGAATGGATCCCGCGCAAGCAAGAAGCCGCTAAGGCAAAGTACGCCGACTACATCGAACTGGAAGTGGGGAACCTGTGATCGATTTTCAACGGCTTTCGGACTGGATGGACGGCGAGGGCCTCGGCAAGGGCGCGCCGCTCGAGCACCGATACCTCTCCGGCGGTACCCAGAACGAAATCTACGAACTCACCCGTGACGACTTGCGCTGCGTGATCCGGATACCACCGCCGGAGGCTCCCGCAAACCGCGACAAGGGAATCCTCCGCGAGTGGCAGATCATCTCGGCACTCGACGGCACCGATGTGCCCCACACCGAGGCAATCGCCGTGTGCGAGGACGCATCCGTACTCGGCCGACCGTTTTATCTCATGGGATTTGTCGACGGTTGGTCCCCCATGGACGACCGGAATTGGCCGGAGCCCTTCAAGAGCGACCTCGAAGCACGGAGCGGACTGGGCTACCAGCTGGCCGAAGGCATCGCACTTCTGTCGAAGGTCGATTGGAAAGCCAAGGGCCTCCAGGATCTTGGTCGACCCGACGGTTTCCACGAGCGTCAGGTCGATCGCTGGACCAGCTTGTTCGAGAAGATCAAGGGCCGCGAACTCGAAGGAATCGAAGTCGCCACCGAGTGGCTGCGGAACCACAAGCCGCTCGACTTCATCCCCGGAATCATGCACGGCGACTACCAGTTCGCGAACGTGATGTTCGAAAACGGCGCACCGGCCCGGCTTTCCGCCATCGTCGATTGGGAGATGGGAACGGTCGGCGACCCCAAACTGGACCTCGCCTGGATGCTAGAGGGCTGGCCCAAGGACACCAGCGCTCCAGAGGCAGCAACCAGCAGCTACGTCAACCTGCAGGGCATGCCGTCGATGGAACAGTTGGCCGGGCACTACTCCGAGATCTCGGGTCGCCAGGTCGACGACCTGGACTACTACCGAATCCTCGCCAAGTGGAAACTCGCGATCATCCTCGAACAGGGGTTCCAGCGCGCCGGCGACAACGAGAAACTCCTTGCCTTCGGTCCCATTGTCGCCCAATCGATGATCGCTGCTGCCGAACTCGCCGAGACAACGGAGTACAAGTCATGACCGACACAACCCCCGAACTGATCCAGGAACGCCGCGGACAGATCCTGATCCTGCGTCTCAACCGTCCGGACGCACGAAATGCGCTCACCGGCAGCCTGTATCGCGAACTCGGCGATACAGTACTGGCCGCCGACACCGATCCGGACGTCCGCGCAATCGTCATCACCGCCACCGGTGACCGCGCATTCTGCTCAGGCATGGACCTGAAGGCCTTTGCCACGGAAGGCGAAGGAGCCTTCACCTCCGAAGGTTTCGCTCGACTCGCAGCAGGCAAACTCTCGACCCCGGTGATCGGTGCCGCCAACGGCACCGCCATCGGCGGCGGGCTTGAACTCCTCCTCGGTTCCGACATCATCATCGCGTCGTCGGCCGCGAAATTCGGCTTCCCCGAAGTGAAACGGGGATTGTTCCCCGGCGGCGGCGGCACCAACATCGGAACCCGAATCCCGATGCACGTCGCCCTGGAGTTAACCCTCACCGGCGATCTCATCACGGCTGACCGGGGCTACCAACTCGGACTGATCAACGCCGTCGTAGATCCGGACCAGGTTCTGGAGGCCGCAGTGGGATATGCCGAACGCGTCGCCGCAAACGCTCCACTCGGCTTGGCTGCATGCAAGGAACTCGTCCGCCTCGCGGTAACCGATTCAGCCAGCGCTGCACAGAAACTCGGGCAATGGCAGTCAACGGTGTTCAGCAGTGGTGACGCCAAGGAGGGCGCTGCTGCTTTCATCGAGAAGCGCACCCCGATCTGGCAGGGTAGGTAACCTGCGATGCGCGCTGCTGTGTGCGGGGCGTACGGACCTCCCGAGGTTGTCACCGTCGAAACACTCCCCTCGGCTCCGCTCGAGGCCGGGCAGATTCGGATCCGTATCGAATCCGCAGCCGTCAACTTCTCCGATGTGTTGTTGATTGCCAACAAGTATCAGGTCAGTGTCCCACCGCCATTCACGCCCGGCAGTGAGTTCGCCGGAGTCGTGTCCGAGACTGCCGAAGGCGTCACAGCTGTCTCCGTGGGTGACCGTGTCACCGGCACCGGTTTTGTCGGTGCGTTTGCGGAGGAAATTGTCATAGCTTCCGACAAACTCACGCTGGGCCGCATCCCGGACGGTGTCGAGACACGCATTGCCGCCGCTTTCGGTGTGGCTCACCGCACGGCGTACCACACGCTCCGATCCGTGGCTCACATCAAACCCGGAGACGAGTTGATCGTTCTCGGCGCCGGTGGCGGCGTCGGCCTTGCCGCCGTTCAGCTCGGTGTTGCGCTCGGGGCGTCGGTCACTGCGGTCGCGTCGAGCACGAACAAGCTTGACGTCGCGGCGTCGTACGGCGCCGGGCACCTCGTCAACCATCGCACCGAGGACCTGCGCACGGCACTGAAAAAGGCTCTCCCGCATGGAGCAGACGTTGTTGCCGATCCAGTCGGCGGCGACCTCTCCGAACCTGCGCTTCGTGCTTTGCGTCCGGGCGGCCGCTTTGTCACCATCGGGTACGCGTCCGGTGTCATCCCCAAGATTCCGCTCAATCTGATCTTGGTAAAGGGTGTGCAGGTCAACGGATTCCAGTTCAAGGACATACCGCCGGAAGAATACCGTCGGAATGAAGCCGAACTCACCGATCTACTGGTCGCCGGCCGCACAGTTCCCCACATCGGTGCCGAGTTCCCGCTGGACAAGGCATCTGATGCTCTTCGGATGGTCGCCGACGGCCAGGCGGTCGGGAAGGTCCTCATCGACCTGACGTCCTGACAGGCAGAAGTCATCAGTGGGGTCCGGGAACAGCAGTGTTCCTGGGCCCTACTTTTTGACGAGATTGTGATTCTTACATCAGAGAATGACGTATGCTCTTCGTATGGGAGACGACTTGGGAGCAGACGGTTTACGGTTCGAGCGCGAAGGCGCGATCGGGTGGTGCACCATCGACCGACCAACGGCGAGAAACGCATTCACCCCCGCAATGTATTACGGACTGAAACGAGCAGTTCGCCTCGTGAACTCAGATCCTGATCTGGGAGCACTGATCATCACCGGCGTCGACGACGTATTTGCGCCCGGCGGCGATCTCGGTGGACGCTCCGATCCGGGAGACAATATGCCGGAGGGGCTTTCGGGCAACGACGTCGTCCCGTTCATGACCATCCGTGACAGCCGCGCGCCTGTGATTTCCGCGGTCAACGGAATCTGTCAGGCCGGCGGCCTCCTTGTTGCGATGATGTCCGACATCGCCGTCGCCAGCGATCGGGCCACATTCCGCGTTCCCGAACTTCTGCGAGGAATCCCTGACGCGACCTATGCCGCCGTACTGCCCGCTCACGTCGGCATTGCAGCTGCGCGCGATCTGATGCTCTCCGCACGTAAATTCGATGCCGCAGAGGCACTTCGGCTCGGAGTGATCTCCCGCGTCGTGCCGCACGAGGATCTCCGAACTGCCGCGCTCCAGGCCGCACGCGAGGTATTGCAGAGCGCGCCACTGGCCCGTGCCCAGGTCAAGCGAATGCTCAACGAGCGTTACGGACTGTTCGACTACGAAACCATGTTCGGCGCGCTCGAAACGTCACCGGAGCCCCGTGAGGGAATGCGCGCTTTCATGGAAAAGCGCGACCCCAACTGGATCCCAGCAAATCTGCCGAGCTGACCGCCCGCACCATCCGAGGCCGCCGTCGCAGTGCGACGACGGCCTCGGATCTTTTTCTGTGCCTTGCACGATCAACGCGGCTTGGAATACTCCGATTGCACGGCCATGATCCGCATTTTCGGAATCGGGCCATAGCTCAGCGAGTCCGACATATTCAACTTCTTTGCCGCAGCGGCGATATGAACGTTTCGCTTTGCCTCATGGGGATCACCCTCGAGCTCGTAGAGCGTCACGGAAGGACCGCCATCTGCGTCGGCGGCTGCCAGTCTGGTGCCGCCGACAAATCCGTCAAGAGCCACTACTTCAGGTATGTGGATCTCGTCGTACCACCGATTGAACTCGTCGAGCCGATCCGGATGAGAGGGATGCGATTCGACAACCAGATAATGCTTCAATGTGGATCCTCACTGTGAGAAGTACTGGTGGCAGTGCAGATTCAGACTCGAACAACCCAACCGCCATCGATGTTGAGCGTGTGGCCGGTCACCCAGTCACTACCCGACGAGACGAGGTACAACAGACCGGGAATCAGCTCTTCCGGCTCGCCGAACGGAAACGGAATGGCGTGCTTGACCATTTCCTTGAGTTCCGGCGGTGACGCGATCGAACCCGCTTCGGTGTTGACCATTCCCGGAGCGATCGCATTGACACGAATACCGAACGGCGCCAACTCTCGCGCCAACGACACAGTCATGCTCACCAGGCCGAGTTTCGTGATGCCGTACGCCTGCGCAGCCATGAATGCACCGCTCGACGACTGATTCACGATCTTGCCGTATCCGCGTTCCTTCATATAGGGCACTACCGCACGGGCGCACAGGAGCGGACCGGTGAGATTGACTGCCAGCGTGCGGTTCCAGAGTTCGAGATCCATAGTGGTCAGGGATCCCTCGCCCACCACTTCGGCCATCAGTCCGGCGTTGTTCACGAGAATGTCGACGGACCCGAAGTGCCGGGCCGCGGTAGCCGCCATCTCGGTCGTACTCGATTCGTCCCGGACATCGACATGCACCGCAAGGGCGCGGTGACCGGCCGCTGTCAGTTCGCCTGCTGCTGCACTGGCGGCCTCGAGGTTGACGTCAGCGAGGACCACGGCGGCGCCGGCCTCGGCGAGTCCCTGAGAGTAGGTGCGGCCGATCCCGCCGCCGGCACCGGTAACGATGGCCACCTTGCCCTCGAGTAGGAGGTTGTCGGTCATGTTTCCCTTTCGTCAGACCTTGCGGGTAACTCCACCGTCGACGCGGATGATCGCCCCGGTGGTGTAACTGGAAGCCGCACTTGCGAGATGGAGTGCAAGTGGACCGATCTCCTCGGGACGGCCCATCCGACGGAGCGGCACGAATGGTGCATCTTCGCCCTCGGCCGGAGCCCAGGACTTGGAGATATCCGTCAGGAAGGGCCCGGGAAGAATTGCGTTGACGCGCACCGTCGGCGCAAAGGCCTCAGCCAGTCCGACAGTGAGGGCATTGAGGCCCGCCTTGGCGCACGCGTATGGCAACTCGCGAACGCTGGCGACGAGGGAGCCCGCGGTGCCGACGTTGATGATCGAACCGCCGTCGTTCTCGGCCATGTACGTTCCGGCGCGCACGGCAAGACGAAAGGGCCCCTTGAGATTAACGCCGAGAGTCTTGTCATACAGGTCCTCGGTAATATCGTCGAGGTTCTTGTACGGGGGTGACATACCCGCGTTGTTCACCAGCACGTCGAGTCGGCCGAAGTGTTCGAGCGTCCGGTCGATCAACTGCTCACAATCGTCCCAACGTCCGACATGACACGCAACCGGCAGAACCTTTCGCCCGGTCGACGCCATGACCTCGTCGGCGGCGCGTTCACACGAGTCGAGTTTGCGGGACGCGATGACAACGTCAGCTCCCGCCTCGGCAAGAATCTGGACAATCGCTCGGCCGATCCCGCGGGATCCACCCGTGACTATCGCAACTTTGCCGGTCAGGTCGTGGAGATGTTCCAAGGTACTCATAGGTGAATCATGCCTGATTCGACCACACTTTGAAAAGGCGATTCTCAATCTCAAGAATATCCTTCTGGTTGCAACACCGAACACATTCACCAAGTGCGGCTACGCCGAAATGAGCAGCGTAGAGTACTGGAAGGCAACGCTGTTCGACAGTCGAATCGATACATCCAATCGCAATTCGCACGAGGTCACATAGGTCGACAGAAGCCGCAACCCGTCACCAGATCCGGCGGCGATGGATTTTTCACACTTCATGTTCTACTTTATGAGAATTGCGTTCTCATGAACGTGACGCCTCGCCGAGAGTTCATCGAGCAAACGAGGGCCAGGAACCCACCGTCAGCAAAGGAACTTCGTGGATCTGCAGACTGTTCAGGACAAGATCGAGATCGCCGAACTGATCTACCGATACGCCCGCGCCGTGGACACCAAGAATTGGGAATTGCTGACTACCGTGTTCACCGAGGATGCGCATCTCGACTACAGCGCCGTCGGCTACCCGGCCGGATCCCGGGACCAAGTGCTGACGCTGCTCACACAAGCACTCGGCCAGGTTCCGATGACTCAGCATTTTGTCACCAACGTCGAGGTCGAACTCGACGGTGACACCGCCAACGTACGGGCGATGTTCTACAACCCGATGCAACTCCCGGGCGCTGCGGAGATGACCTACTGCGGCGGCAACTACCACCATGAGGTCGTTCGCACCGCCGACGGCTGGAAGAGCGCTCGGGTGACCGAGGAGAACCTGTGGTTCTCGAACCACCCCGCCAAGTCGCCGGCCTGAAAGGTAAACCTATGACCGAGCGCGTAAACGGGCGTGTATCCGGCAAAGTCGCCCTGATCACCGGTGCCGCCCGCGGACAAGGACGAGCGCACGCCGTTCGCTTGGCCGCCGAGGGCGCAGACGTCATTGTCGTCGATCTGTGCGCACCCATCCGAGGCGTCCCGTATGCACCGGCCACCCCCGAGGATCTACAGGAGACCGTTCGGCTGGTGGAAAAGACTGGACAGCAGGCAATTTCAGCGATTGTCGACGTGCGGGACCTCGAGAAGCTTCGTGGGATCGTCGACGATGCCGTCATTCGTCTCGGCCGTCTGGATGTCGTCGTCGCGAACGCGGCGATCTGCTCTGCCGCTCCCTGGCATGAGGTAACCCCCGAATCCTTCGAGGACACAATAGGTACCAACGTGACCGGTGTCTGGAACACCGTCATGGTCTCGGCCCCACATCTCGTCGAGCGCGGTAGCGGATCGATCATCTTGATCAGTTCCGCAGCGGGATTGAAGGCCCAACCGTTCACGATGCCGTACACCACGAGCAAGTGGGCAGTGCGCGGAATGGCAAAAGCGTTCGCCGCGGAACTCGCTCAACACAGCATTCGGGTGAACAGCGTCCATCCCACCGGAGTGAACACGCCCATGGTCAACGACGGTGGCCTCGGCGGGCAGCTCGACAAGGCGATTGCCGGCAACAGTCGTATCGGCGCGATGATGATCAACATGCTACCCGTCGACATCATCGCCCCCGAAGATGTGTCAGACACGGTGTTGTTCTTGGCATCCGACGAATCAAAGTACATCACCGCACACGAATTGGCACCCGACGCGGGTGTCACCGAGTTCTGATCGAACAGTATTCACTGGAGGAAAAGCATGGAGTTGTCCTCGGCGCGGCACGCATTCATTACCGGCGGCGCGAGCGGTATCGGCCTCGGCATCGCCGACGCGCTGGCAGAGCGCGGGTTATCCGTCACGGTCGCCGATATCAATCGGCAGTCGCTGGATTCGGTGATCGCTTCCCGAGGTGTCGGGTTTAGTGCCGTCTCACTCGACGTCCGTGATCGCGAGGCCTGGGCAGCGGCCAAGGCAACGTCCGAAGATACTTTCGGCCCGGTGGATATCCTCGTCAACAACGCGGGCATCGGTTTCAACGGGCGCGATGTGGTCGACATGGATCCGGAGACCTTCGACAATCTTGTCGCGATCGATCTGACCGGAGTGTTCAACGGCGTGTCCGCCTTCGGCGGGGATATGCGAGCACGTGGATACGGGCATATCGTCAACACCGCTTCCGTCATGGGATTGACCGCAGGCGCTCCCGGGCGGGGCGCATACAGTGCCGCAAAGAGCGCAGTCATTGCTCTGTCCGAAGCACTGCGCAGCGAGATGGCGCCACACGGTGTTGGCGTTTCCGTGCTGTGCCCGGGATTGGTCATGTCGAATCTCGATCGGAACACCACCGAATTGGGTGGTCAGGTCGAGGATGTCAGCCACATCAAAGGAACGGGAAACATCGGCATGGAGCCCGCGACCGCAGGCGCACACGTTGCTCGAGGGATAGCGCAGAATCTCCCGTACATCGTCACGCACCCGCATTATCTCGACTACGTCGAGAAGCGAATGGAGAGCATTCGAGCCAGTGTGGACGCGCCGACCCCGATTCCCTGAGTTCTGCCTCGACGCGTTTTCACTCGAATGGCATGATGCCGGATTTGCGAGATTTCCCACGCCTCAAAATTTCGCTCGCCATACTGGAATGGATGCTTCCCCCTACCCAGTAGGTGCACATGGATATCGATGTACTCGTCGCAGGCGCCGGCCCGATCGGGCTGACCGCCGCCATCGAACTGCGCCGTCGCGGGGTGAACGTTCGGATCGTCGACCCGCTCGGCGAACCTCCGCAGTACGCCAAAGCAGTTGGCATCCAACCCCGCACCCTCGAAGTATTCGAGAACATGGGCGTACTGCGACAGGTTCTCGATGCCGCCACCATCTTGCGCGGGCAGATCAGCTACACCAACGGTTCCGAAGTGGGGCGGATGGATCTCACACTCCCCGGCGACGTGCCGTACACCTTTTGCGGACTCCCCCAGTACGAGACCGAAAGAATCCTGACGGCCAGGCTGCGAGAACTCGGAACCTCGATCGAACGCGGGCTCTCACTCGACAGTTTCGAGGACAGCGACGACGGAGTCAGTTGCATACTCAACGATGGAAGTACCGTGCGGGCCAAGTATCTGGTGGGATGCGACGGTGCGCACAGTGTTGTCCGTAAGGGCTTGGGATTGACCTTCGAGGGTGGAGCTTTTGCCGAAAGCTACATGCTCGGCGACGTCGAAGTTGACTGGTCGATGCCCAGCGGATACGCGATTCGCGCCAGTCATGTCGACGACGCTGGAACTACCGACGATCTCCTGGTGTGCATCCCGCTCCCCGGTCACAAACGATATCGGATGTCGATGCTGGTTCCCGACGAGCTTCTCCCGGATCCTGCCGGACTTGACGGAATTGCACACGGCTTTTCGTCCGGAAAGGCGCCCGAACTCCACCACATTCAGGCTGTGCTCGACCGATTGTCGCCCGAACCTACGACAGCGTCGGCGATGCGGTGGTCGTCGGTCTTTCGGATCAGCCACCGCATTGTCGATGCCTACAGTCGCGGAAGGGTTTTCATCGCCGGTGACGCCGCGCATATTCATCCGCCCACCGGCGCACAAGGTATGAACACCGGAATCCAGGATGCGCACAACCTCGCGTGGAAACTGGCACTGGCAACCCAGAACTTCGCTTCCCCTGGCCTTCTCGACACCTACGACGCCGAAAGACGGCCGGTTGGTGAAGAAGTTGTCGGAATGACCGTCCGAAACGCTCGAGAAGGGATCGGCGCTGGAGAGTCCTCGATCGAGACCGCGATGCGTCGGCAGGCACAACTACTGGTTGCCTATCCCGACAGTCCGCTCAACGGCGGAGAAACCGGGAACGTCTCGAACGTTCACCCCGGCGAACGGGCACCGGACGCACGTGGGCTAACCCGCGACTGCGTGCAGTTCCCCATCCGGTTGTTCGAATTGCTGGCCGGTGTCAACCACACGCTTCTTCTCTGCTCGGACGGATCCGAAGACAGCATCGGTGACTGCGAAAAGCATTCTGCCGCTGCTGTTCACGCGGCACACGGACAGCTCGACGTGTACGTGATCGCACCACCGTCGTCTGATTCCGTCTATTCGACACTGCCGATCATTCGCGACACCGATTCCCAGCTGTGTGCCGCCTACGGCGTGGAAGAGAACTGTGCGTTGGTAATCCGACCGGACGGGTACCTCGGATACCGAGGTGACTGCGCCGGTATCTCCGGCTACTTATCGAAAGTCTTTGCGTTCAATACGTGATGAGCGAATCGAACATCAAGCGGATCTCGGGCGAGAGCTTCATGAGTTCCACGTAGCCGCCCGTCGGGCCTGCGTCGACGTAGGCAAATTCCATTCCCACGTCTTCGATGCGCCCCTGCTGCAACACCGACATTCCCCGACGCTCTACCTCCGCCAAGGTTTCGTCGTAATCGTCCGGAACAAATGCCACGTGATGAACGCCAACACCATGGGTGTCGAGGAACTCCGAATAAAGACTGCGCCCCGAAACCGGTTGGATCAGTTCAATTTGCTGAGTTCCCGCATAACCAAGGGAAATGTGGGCTGTGTAATCGGCGGGCTGGCCCCGATAAGTCGTGGTCTCCGGACCGAAGTGAAGGTCGGGCATCCGTAGCCATCGCTGAACGCCCCAATTCTCGGAGAACTCCTCTTCCGCTGCGGTGATGTCGGCTACTACCCAACAGATCTGAAAGATCGGTCCCGAAACCAGCGGGGTCATGCCATTTTTCCGTTGTCCACCGAATACACCGCGCCGTGAATCGCAGAGGCATCATCGGAAGCAAGAAAGGCCACCATCTTCGCCACGTCCTCCGGTTCCATCAGTCCGCGCGGTGACGCGACCTTCATGATCAGATCGAAATCGACGCCGTCCGGGAAGGTGAATCCCGTGACCTGCGGAGTCATCATGCCGCCAGGGCAGATTGCGTTGACGCGCAGAGATTTCCCGGTGAACTCCATAGCCATCGCTCGGGTGAGCCCGATCAGCCCGTGCTTGGCAGCGCAGTACCCTGCTGAGTATGCCTGCCCTTCGAGTCCAGCGATCGAGGAAACGTTGACGATGTTGCCGCCCCGCGCGAGAAGATGGGGCAGCGCAGCTCGTGACAGGAAGAACGGCCCGTTCAGGTTGACCGCGAGGTCATGTGCCCAGTCGTCATCGGCAATGTCTGCGGTATGGCGGATGGTATGTGAACCAGCCACATTGACGAGGATGTCGATTCCGCCGAAGGCGTCGACGCACGCCTGCACGGCGGCGTCGCACTGAGCGGAGTCGGAAACGTCGGAAGCCGAATAACGGCCCGCACCGTCACTTCCCGTCAGTTCGGTCATTGCCTGGTGCAATGTGTCCTTGCTCCGGGCAACTCCGAAAACCTTGGCGCCTCTGCCGTTCAGGATCTCGGCGACGGCGCGCCCCAACCCCGAGGACGCGCCGGTCACCAGTGCAATTTTTCCGTCCAGTACGTCAGCCACACACCGAGTCTACGACGCGGCGGCCTCCCGCTGAAGCTCCAACGCGATATCTATCAGCTGATCTTCCTGTCCGCCAACCAACTTGCGCTTCCCCGCGCGCACGAGTAGCTCGGCAGAGGACACGCCGTACCGCTCAGCTTGACGTTCAGCATGCTTGAGGAAGCTGGAGTACACGCCGGCGTAGCCCATCATCAGCGCCTGGCGGTCGAGTAGACATTCCTGCGGCATGGCCGGTCGCACAACATCTTCGGCGGCGTCGGCTATCGCGAAGAAGTCGATACCGGTCTTGACGCCGATCTTGTCGCAGACTCCGACAAACGCCTCCACCGGCGCGTTACCAGCACCGGCACCGAAACGGCGGGTGCTGCCGTCGATCTGCTTGGCCCCAGCGCGCACGGCGGCAATCGAATTCGCGACACCCAAACCGAGGTTCTCGTGTCCGTGGAAGCCGACCTGAGCGTCGCTGCCGAGTTCCTGGACCAGCGCCTCGACCCGTTCGGACACCTGCTCGAGAACAAGAGCACCCGCAGAATCGACCACGTATACACACTGGCAACCGGCGTCGGCCATGATGCGCGCCTGCTTGGCGAGCGTCTCCGGCGGAATCGAATGAGCCATCATGAGAAATCCGACGGTCTCGAGTCCACGCTCACGAGCAAGGCCGAAGTGCTGAATGGAGACGTCCGCCTCGGTGCAGTGAGTAGCGATACGGCAGATGGACGCGCCGTTGTCCTGAGCGATGACGATGTCGTCCTTGATACCCAGCCCCGGCAGCATCAGGAAGGCGATCTTTGCGTTTTTTGCCGTCTCCACAGCAGCTTTGATGAGTTCTTGCTCGGGCGTTTTCGAGAAGCCGTAGTTGAAGGAGGACCCGCCAAGACCGTCACCGTGGGTGACCTCGATGACCGGCACACCGGCTCCGTCGAGGGCACCGACGATCGCCCGGACTTCCTCGAGGGTGAACTGATGACGCTTGTGATGGGAACCGTCGCGCAGCGAGGTGTCGGTGACGCGGATGTCCCAGCTCGAATCGAAGTGAATCATGTCGCTCATGCCTTCACGCTCAGAAGCTTCTGGGCGATCTCCTCGCCCACTTTGGTGGCTGCCGCCGTCATGATGTCGAGGTTTCCGGCGTACGGCGGCAGGAAGTCGCCTGCACCTTCGACCTCGACAAACGTTGTGACCGTTGCATATCCGCCGGACACGACGCTCGGCTTGTCGAACTGCGGCTCGTTGAGCAACCGGTAGCCCGGCACGTACTGCTGGATGTCCTTGACGACGCGATGAATGGAGTCGGTGATCGCGGCGTGGTCTGCATCTTCGGGGATGGCGCAGAAGATGGTGTCTCGCATGATCATCGGCGGGTCGGCGGGATTGAGAATGATGATCGCCTTGCCTCGCTGGGCGCCGCCGATCGTCTCGATACCGCGACTGGTGGTCTTGGTGAACTCGTCGATGTTCGCGCGGGTTCCCGGTCCGGCTGACAGTGATGCAACGGAGGCGACGATCTCGGCGTAAGCCACTTCCACCACACGAGATACCGCGTACACGATCGGGATAGTTGCCTGCCCGCCGCAGGTGATCATGTTGACGTTCGGCGCGTCGAGGTGCTCGCGGAGGTTGGCCGGAGGAACTACCGCCGGGCCGACAGCAGCCGGGGTGAGGTCGACAGCGCGGATTCCCGCGGCCTCGTAACGCGGAGCCGCGTCACGGTGAACGTAGGCCGACGTCGCCTCGAATACCAGGTCCGGTTTCTCCGCCTGATTCAACAGCCAGTCGACCCCCTCGGCGGAGGTCTCGAGCCCCATCGCGGCGGCGCGCGCCAATCCTTCGCTCTCCGGGTCGATTCCGATCATCCACCGCGGCTCCAGCCACTGCGAACGTTGCAGTTTGTACAGCAGATCGGTACTGATGTTTCCCGACCCGACAATCGCCACACTTGCCTTGGTCATGACTACTCCCTAGATGAGCTGAAGCTGGGGGGTGAACTGAAACGGGCCATCGCGGTGACCGTGGCCGCATGAAGTCCGGCGCGACGGCCGGAGAACACACAGTCAGCGAGCGACAAGCCACTCACATACGAATTGGAACAAATACCGACGGCTGTGCGTCCGGCTGCATAGAGTCCCAGGATTGATTCCCCGGCTTCATTTTTCACCAGGCCGGTCGATTCGTCGACCACCAATCCACCAAGTGTGAGCATGGGACACGGATTCATCATGTTGGGCTTGATCGAGACGTCGTACAGCGTGAACGGGGCGTTGAGTATCGGTCTGATGAAGTCGGACGGCTTGCCCATCGGATCGGATTGACCGTTCGCCGCAGCAGTATTGTGCGCATCGACCGTTTCATACAGGCCGGCTGCATCGATTCCCGCCTTGTGCGCCACTTCGGCAATCGTGTTGCCGTGTACTGCGGTACGCATCATGCCGGCGGTCTGCACCCGCTGAAACCACATGGACTGATCGGGGATTTGCGCTTTCGCTTCACGAACGAGGTCGGAATCCGCCAGCAGCCAACCGATTCCGTTGCTCTTCTCGACCATTGCTTGCCCCAGCGCCGCACCGTAACGCGATTCGTCGACGATTCGCGCTCCGGATTCGCCCACCAGTATCGAACCGAGAAAAGCGCTGGGCGGGACGATGAACCGCCATGCGGAAACGTTACCGAGCTTGTCGGTGGCGCCGCCCGCCTCGATTCCGAGGTTGATTCCCTTGCCGTCGTCGCCCGACGTGCCGAGCGGGATCCCACCCTTGTACGCGGGTGCGTGAGTGCGCATCATCTCGCGGTTGGATACAAATCCACCCGCGCTGAGGATCACGCCGCCACGCGCCTTTATGCGGATTTTCTTGGCGTACTTCTTCTCGATCTTGCTGATTTGGGCGTCGACAATCGAACGCAGTTGGGGCGCATACACACCCGGTTTGGCGGAAATCGAACTGAGCGCAGCGTGACGCCGCCGGACCCCGGCGGGTGCATCCCGAAGCGTCAGCGCCTCGACGCCGATCACCCGGCCGTCCTCGATGATCAACCGATCTGCTCGGGTCTGACCGAGAAACCGCACACCTTTGGCCTGGGCCGACTTCGCAAGCGGGCCGTAGAGCATCTTCCCCGACGTTCCTCGGCCTTTGGCACGGTGCCCACGCGGAGCAGGTTTGGCGATGTCCCGGAACCCGCCGGCCGATTCGCTGCCCGAGAAGTACAGGTAGTGCTTGTTGCTCGGATACGAGGTCTTGTACGGGCACAGCGACGCCTCGAACGGCACACCGTGACCGCGCAGCCAGTCGATTGTCGCCGGACTCTCCTCCACGAACCGACGCAAGGTCTGGGGCGTCACCGCATCACCGACCTCGCGGTTCAGGTACGCGAGCATGGCTTCCGGAGTGTCCTCGATACCGGCTTCTTTCTGAATCGCGGTGCCGCCACCGGCATAGAAGATTCCACCGGAAATGGTGCTGGCGCCACCTCCCAATGCCCGGTCGATCGCCATCACCGATGAACCGGCCGCCACCGCTTCGAGTGCGGCGCTTGCCCCCGCCACGCCGAATCCGACAACGAGGACATCAACCGAAGTATCCCAGGTCACACTGCACCATCCTCAATTTTACTGCAACGCGTTTCGTTATCGAAGGCAACGTTCGTAAATACTTCCTGGCAGAAAGCATGGACTGACACCCCCATCATTCTATAACGTGTTCTACATGAGCAAGCAGGAATACGACATCGTCGTCGTCGGCAGTGGTGCCGCAGGTATGACAGCGGCCTTGACCGCAGCCCATCAGGGCTTGAGTGTGGTCATCGTGGAGAAAGCCGCCCACTACGGCGGATCGACCGCCCGTTCCGGTGGCGGAGTCTGGATCCCCAACAACGAGGCACTGCAGGCAGACGGTGTCACCGACACACCCGATGCCGCACGTTCCTACCTGCACAGCATCATCGGCGACGTCGTCGCTCCCGAGCGCATCGACACCTACCTCGAGCGTGGGCCCGAGATGCTCTCGTTCGTTCTGAAGAACACTCCGCTCCAACTGCAGTGGGTACCCGGCTACTCCGACTACTACCCGGAAGCTCCCGGTGGACGCCTCGGTGGACGCAGTGTCGAGCCCACCCCTTTCGACGGCAACAAGTTGGGTGCCGATCGCAAGAATCTCGAACCCGACTACGTCAAGGCACCCAAGAACTTTGTCATCACCCAGGCCGACTACAAGTGGCTCAACCTGCTGATGCGCAATCCTCGCGGACCTCTGCGCGCCATGAAGGTAGGCATGCGATTCCTCGCAGCCAAGGCCACCAAGAAGGATCTGCTGGTTCGCGGCCAGGCACTCGTCGCCGGCATTCGACTCGGCCTTCAGTCCGCCGGTGTTCCCATCTTGCTGAACACACCCCTGACGTCCCTCTACACCGAAGACGGCGTGGTTCGCGGCGTCAATGTTCTCGTCGACGGCGAAGCTCAGGTCATCCGTGCTCGCCACGGAGTCGTGTTGGGCTCCGGCGGATTCGAGCACAACAAGGAAATGCGTGAGAAGTACCAGCGCGGGCCCATCGGCACCGAATGGACCGTCGGCGCGAAGGCAAACACCGGCGACGGCATCCGAGCGGGCCAAGAGATCGGCGCCGCAGTCGATTTCATGGACGACGCCTGGTGGGGCCCGTCCATCCCACTCACCGGTGGACCGTGGTTCGCCCTGTCCGAGCGCACTCTTCCCGGCTGCATGATGGTGAACCTGTCGGGCAAGCGCTTCGGCAACGAGGCGGCGCCGTACGTCGAGGCAACGCATGCGATGTACGGCGGCGAGTACGGCCAGGGCAAAGGCCCCGGCGAGAACATCCCGACCTGGATGATCCTCGATCAGCGCTACCGCAACCGCTACACGTTTGCCGGCATTACTCCCCGGTCCCCCTTCCCCAGCCGCTGGCTCAAGGCCGGCATCGTGGTCAAGGCGGGAACGATCGCCGAATTGGCCGAGAAGACAGGACTTCCCGTCGCTTCCCTGACCGAAACGGTGGAGCGGTTCAACGGCTTCGCGCGCAACGGCAAGGACGAGGACTTCGGGCGCGGCGACAGCGGCTACGACGCGTACTACGGCGATCCGAGACTGAAGAACCCCAGCCTCGCCGAAATCAGCAAGGCCCCGTTCTACGCCATCAAGATGGTTCCGGGCGACCTCGGCACCAAGGGCGGAATCTGCACCGACGTCAACGGCCGAGCACTGCGTGAAGACGGCAGCGTCATCGAAGGTCTCTACGCCGCAGGCAATGCCAGCGCACCGGTCATGGGTCACACCTACGCCGGACCAGGCGCGACCATCGGTCCCGCAATGACTTTCGGGTACCTGGCAGTGCTGGACATCGCAGAGCGCATGAAGACCGCTGAGGTCACAGAAACCGCAACGGCCGCCGAGACCCCTGAGACCCCTGAGGCCTCCGAGGCTGCAAACACGGCGGTCGATCATGCCAATTGATCCTTCTGTCGCACTCGGCGCAGAGCTTGCGCCACAGGAGTTCTCGTGGACGCCGTCGGACGTGCAGCACTACCACCTGGCGCTCGGCGCTGGGGCTCGTCCGCTCGATCCGAACGAACTGCGATACCTCGACGACGAGAAGCCACAGGTGCTGCCCACCTTCGCCACCGTCGCGGCCAACTTTCACGCCACCCAAGCACCGAAGGTCTCGTTCCCCGGTGTCGAGATCGATCTCGCGAAAGTTGTTCACGGAAGCCAGGAAGTCACGGTCCATCAGCCGATTCCGGCCAGCGGCACCGGGCGAACCACAACTCGGATCGCCGAGATCTGGGACAAGGGCAAAGCTGCAGTCATCGTGCAGGAATCAGTCACCGTCGACGTGGAGGGCAACCCGTTGTGGACTGCCCGTTCGTCGATCTTCGCGCGCGGCGAAGGTGGATTCGGCGGGCAGCGCGGGCCGTCGGAGTCGATTCCGTTGCCTGATCACAGGCCCGACGGTGAGGTCGTGATACCGGTACTTCCGCAGCAGGCCTTGCTGTATCGCATGTGCGGCGATCGCAATCCATTGCACTCGGATCCGCAATTCGCCTCCGCTGCAGGCTTTCCAGCGCCTATCCTGCATGGACTGTGTACTTACGGAATGGTCTGCAAGGCCGCAGTGGACACAATGCTCGACGGCGACAGCACGCAGGTGGCCGGGTTCCGTGCACGCTTTGCCGGGGTGGTATTCCCGGGTGAGAACCTGAGCATCCGAATCTGGAAAGGCGAAGGGCAACTCTTGATCTCCGCATCTGTCGCAGAGCGCGACGCCCCCGCCCTAGCTGACGTAGTTCTCACTCTTGCCTGAGATTCACCTGTCGAACTCATTGCAGTTCCCAACCCCCGATGGAGCAGCCCGAAGATGACGGCCCAAGACGAAACAACCCGACTGTCCCGACGAGGATTCCTCGCCGCCGGAGCCGGCGCAGTCGCCGCCACCGCCCTTGCCGGCAGCTGGACCCCCGCCTACGCAATTCCGGTCGGATCCAGTGGCGGACAAGTACCCACACTCGCTGCACCCCCGGCCTTCCCGGAAGGCATCGCGCTCTACCAGCAGGCATACCAGAACTGGTCCAAAGAGATCATGCTCGACACCATCTGGACCTGCGCTCCCAAGACACCCGAAGACGTAGTACGCCTGGCCAACTGGGGACATGCCAACGGTTACACCATCCGGCCCCGCGGAGCCATGCACGGCTGGACACCCCTGACCGTGGTGAACGGCGCTTCCATCGACAAGGTCATTCTCGCCGACACCATGGTTCATCTGAACTGGGTCAACGTCGACGCCGGCGGGTCACCGGCGACGGTCACCGCGGGACCAGGTGCCACCCTCGACGCCATCACCACAGCACTTCAGGCCCAGGGCCTTGGCTTCGCTAATCTCCCCGCGCCCGGCGTCCTGTCCATCGCAGGCTGCCTCGCCGTCGACGCCCACGGCGCAGCCCTTCCCGCGGAAGGCGAAGCACACGTTCCCGGACAAACTTTCGGTTCACTCTCCAACCTCGTCACCTCCCTGACCGCAGTGGTCTGGAACGGCAACGAATACGCACTGAAGACGTACTCGCGGGCCGATACCGCCATCAAGCCACTCCTGACTCACCTCGGCCGCACCTTCCTCACCTCAGTCACACTGCAGGCTGCGCCCAACTACCGCATGCGCTGCGTCAGCCACACGGACATCGGTTGGCAGGAACTCTTCGGCGCTCGCGGGGCTTCCGGACGTACCTTCGAGAAGTTCGTCCGCGAAAACGGTCGCGCAGAGGCAATTTGGTACCCCTTCACCGAACGCCCGTGGATGAAGGTGTGGTCCCTCGCTCCTGAAAAGCCTCGCTTCTCCCGCGAAGTCACCGGACCGTACAACTACATCTTCTCCGACAACCTCCCCGAACCGATCACCGACATGATCGGACAGATCAACTCCGGAAACCCGGGCATCGCACCCGCATTCGGGCAGATTATGTACGCCACCACCGTCGCCGGCCTTGCCGCGACCTTCGCCAACGACCTATGGGGATGGTCCAAGGACGTTCAGTTCTACATCCGGGCCACCACCTTGCGCCTGACCGAAGGCGGTGGCGCCGTCATCACGTCCCGCGCCAACATCGGCCAGGTCATCCACGACTTCACGCAGTGGTTCAACGGCCGCATGGAGTACTACCGCTCCATCGGGCAATTCCCTCTCAACGGACCCGTCGAAATCCGATGCTGCGGCCTCGACGAGTCATCCGACGTCGAAGTCGCATCCGCCGGCGCCCCCACGATCTCCGCTATGCGTCCGCGACCGGACCACCCCGAATGGGACACCGCCATCTGGCTCAACGTCCTCGGAGTCCCCGGAACACCCGGCATGTTCGCGTTCTACCGCGAAATGGAGCAATGGATGCGCGGCCACTACAACAACAACGACGCCACCTTCCGCCCTGAATGGTCCAAGGGCTGGGCATTCAGCTCCGACAAGCCGTACACCGACACGCAGATCATCGAAAACGCCCTCCCCCAGACCTACCGCGACGGCGTCCCCACCAGCGACAACTGGGACACTGCCAACGCCGCCTTCAACGCACTGGACCCGCACAAGGTCTTCAGCAACACCTTCCTCGACCAACTACTTCCGTAATTTTCGGCCGACAAGCCCTCGATCAGCACTGCCCGGCACCTTCTACGAAGGTGCCGGGCTTTTCTGTTGACTCCACCCGTTTAATTCAGCGACGAGCACTGTTCGGTCGCGGTAGATTCAGTCAATTGCGACATCCTTTTCCGCTGAGGACACGAAGGGATCGCCACCGATGAAGTCCATCTCGCGACAGCGACGAACTCGATTGGCCGTGATTGCACTCGCCGTGACAGCTCTTGCCTCCTGCGGATCCAACGAGGACACCACCACTGGCACGAGTAGTCCCGCGTCCAGCACCGTCAGCCCCGAATCACAGAAGATCGATGACATTGTCCGCACCCAGGTCACCGAACTCGGCCTCAGCGGCGCGGTGTACGGGGTGTGGCGCGGTGACACCAACGTGGTCACCGGCGCTGTCGGCGAATCCCCACTCGGCGTGCCAGCAACAACCGATATGCAACTACGCGTCGGACAGCCCATGGAACCGATGCTGTCGACCGTCCTCCTCCAACTCGACGAGTCCGGCACTCTCCCACTCGACGAACCGATTGCCAAGTGGGAACCGAGCTTTCCGCGTTCCGCCCAGATCACACCGCGAATGCTCGCCAACAGCACCACCGGAATCTCCGACTACGTGACCAACCCCGAATTCGAGAAGCGTTTCTACGCCAACCCGATCCTGGGGTGGACCGCACAGGAAATCCTCGATCTCGCCAACACCCGTCCACCGCTGTTCGCGCCCGGAACGAGTTTTGCCTACTCACACAGCGACCTGACCCTGCTCGGTGAAGTTGTCCAGAAGGCGGCCGGGCAATCTTTGAGTGACCTACTGCAACAGCGTATTTTCGACCCACTCGGCATGACCGACAGTCGGGTTGCGCTCAACCCGCAAATCCCGGATCCCGTCCTGCACGGCTACACCACTGAACGCGGTGTCTTCGAGGACTCGACGTTCTGGAATCCCACAGCCTTCCTACACAGCGGCAATATGAATTCGACAGTCACCGACGTCGGGAAATGGGTTCGCGCCCTCGGAACCGGCGAGCTGCTCTCCGACACAGTCTTCGACGAACAGATGGCCCCGACAACCGCAGGTCTCGGACCTCTGACCGACGACAAGTTCTTCACGTTCGGAACGGCGCACCTGGGCGGGTGGCTTGTCATGAACCCGTCGTACGGCGGATACAACGGTGTTGCACTCTACGAACCGAAGTCCGAAACCACCATTGTCATCTATGCCACTCTCGGCCCCACAGCCAACGCCAACGGCAACAACGCTGTCCCCATCAGCAACACCATCGGTGCTGTCATGGTTCCGGACAACCCGCCGCAGGTGCCAGGGCCGTAAGATCGAGTTTTCTCTGTCACTGCCATTCTTGTGACTGGCAACGTCGTATTTACCTGAGGAATACCTCCAGGACTCATCACACCGTCACCATTGCGCTCAGTACCGAACAACCCGCGTCGGACCGCGAGCTTCCCAGTGGAGCTACGAGAGCAAAAGATGGATTGGGACGGCCCGATGAGGAAATACTCGCTGTCAGTGGTGTGCACATTCGCCCTGGGGACCGCGCTGCTGTCCGCCAATGCTGCGACGGCATCACCGAACTCATGCCCGACCGGCGCGGTATTCGCAGTTGGTGGAACCTGGGACCCGACCGGCCAGACCACACAACCCGTCACCGATCGCTATGCCGCCCAGGGATACGTCGCAAAACCCGTGAGCTACCCCGCCAGTTTCTGGCCTCTCGGCGACCAAACCTACGACGCCAGCGTGGCTGTGGGCGTCCAAGCACTTCATGCTGAAGTTGATACCTTTCACAACCAGTGCCCCGGGAGCGACGTTGTCATCACCGGGTACTCCCAAGGTGCACGGATTGCGGGCGACGTTCTCGGTGACATCGCCCGCGACGGGTCAATTCCCCAATCCCAGGTGACCGGCGTCCTGTATTCAGATCCACGAAACTCTCACGGCGGCATCGAAACCGTGATCCCGAACGTTGTTCCGGGTGCAACGATGTCCGGGACGCGCGCCGGCTTCGGCGACATACCCGTCCAGGAGGTATGTATCGAAGGAGACGGCATCTGCAACATGCCCAAACCACGCGATGCACCGGAAGAGTTTGTGGACTCGGTTTTCGGCTACTTCACGAAACACGGTACGTATCAACCGATGATGACCGACAGCACTCCGCCGCCGCAGCCTGGCCTTCCCGAATCACCGGCTGTTCCGCTACAGCCGGCGGAGGTAGCCACTGCGATCGCGTCGCGGCTCGTCGAGAACCTCACGCCATACGTGAAGGCAGCACTGTCGAGCGCGCTGACTACTGTTCTGACCGCACCATGACGCCCATCGACTGAAGCAGCGACAACCTACTGAACAGCCGGGCAAGCCCCGCGGCGCCACGAAGGTGGCCGGCTACGTCCTCGAGGCCTCCTTCGGCGAACAATGTCAACCGCACGTCGGCGTCATAGAGAACATCGACGACGTTCCCGAAACGCCGCACTGCGAATTCCGTTGCGGTGCTGAGGATCGGCACACCGTGGATCACCCATTCATCGAAGCGGGTGACAAGATCGAGGTAGTCGGCCGCCGACGTCGAACCACCGCACAGCACATCGAAATCGAACCAGACAGCTCCGCCGCGAAGCGCAGAGCACATCAATGTGCGTGACCCCACTGTTAATTCGACCGGTTCACCGTCAACGGTGCCTGCACTCGAGTGGAAAACTCCCGACGCAAACCGTCGATCCTGCTGACGCGGTTCCCCCACCATTCGGTAGTCAACCGCTCCACCCAACTCGATCACCTCCCACACCCTCTCGATCAACTCGATGGACGGCACGAACTGATCGTGAAAAAGTGGGTTGGGAAGGAGATCGCACGGCGGAACATTGGACGTGACAACAACAGTCACATCTTTCGCAACAATGTTCTCCAGAACTCTCGCCACGAACTGTGCGTCAGCGATGTCGTCGATGTGGAACTCGTCGAAGCACAGCAGCCGAATCCCGGCGACCACCTGATCCAGCGCCTCGCCCATCGACCCGAGACTGTGCGCGTGGGTGTGCAGATCGGCAAAGAACTGGTGAAAGTGAATGCGCCGCTTCGCCACTGGAACACTGTTGTAGAACTCGTCCATCAGCATGGTCTTTCCACGTCCGACACCACCCCAGAGGTAGATCCCACCCCCGATGCCGCCGATCGCAATCCGGGCCCGCAGGGCGTCGAGTGATGCACGTGCCGACAACTGCTCTTCGTCCAGTCGCATGACCCTCCTCTACATCTGTAGAGTTGAGGCTAGAGACCGGCTCGGAGCCAAGTCAACGTGATCCGCACTACGCAGAACGGGATAGGCATGACTGGAGATCGCAGACACCTCATCGGAGCGTGCGCTGTCACGATCATCGCTGAACACGGTCCGCGGACATTGACTCATCGCGCCGTCGATGCCGCCCTGGGTATCCCGCAGGGTTCAACCTCGTACTACTTTCGAACCCGAGAAGCGCTGCTGACAGCTGCAGTGCAACACATCGTCGAACGGTCACAATCGACATTCGACGAACTGCTGGAGACGAATTCCGATCCGGCAACTCTGATCGCCCGATATCTCGGCGATCTCCTGTCCCGTCGCCGCGACGAGTTGATCGCCCGGTACGCACTTCTCCTCGAGACGCGAAGCAATCGCGAATTGCATGACGCCCTCGCGCAAAGCCTGTTCTCCACGGCCAGAGCGCAAGAGATCTTCGTACGTCACGGCGTGAAGAATCCGGAGTGCGCAGCAGCCGATCTTGTCAGCTTGCTGGAAGGACTGCTATTCGATCGATGCATCGGAGCGAGATCAACCCCGACCCATCACGCCGAATCGTCGGAATTAGTTCTTCAACTGAGGATCCCGATCGATGCATATCTGCGCGGCGCCCGCTAGCGACGGGACCTTCAGTCGACCGGGCGTAACAATCGCACCATCATCTCGACCGTGCGCTCAATGGGACGTTGCCTCGACGTCGGCGTGAATACCACTGTGCGAGTGAGAATTGCACCGAGAAGCATGTCGAAGGCGTCGTCGGGATCGACTGCGGGATCAACACTTCCGGGAGCTGCTGCGCGCAGAATGTCCTCGAACAGCGGCCGCACCGACATCCTCGGGTATACCTCCGATGGCGCATCGCGATCCGGCTTCTGGTGCTGAGCAAGAAGCCCCGCAGCGGCCGCTCGCGCCGCCGGCGCACTGAAGGCCGCGACGTACGCACGGATGAACCTGCGAAGGTCGCGTCGAAGATCCCCACTCGGCACGATGCCGGCAAAGGTGAATCGAGGGAACGCAGCTTCCTCGATCAACTCGATCCGCGACGACCATCGGCGGTAGATCGCCGACGAATGCACGCCCGAACGACTGGCAACGGCGTGAATCGTCGTCGCCTCGAAGCCTCGTTCGATCAAGAGTGCCCGCGTCGCCTCGAGAGCTCGCTCGTCAATGCTGATGTCACGGGGTCGCCCCAGCCGGCGATGAGGTTCTGACATGCCAGTGAGTGTAGTGACCACCAGCAAGTGCGCAGCGCCTTTACAGGAGATATTGCTCTATTAGATTTACAGGAGAGAGTCTTCCGTAAGTGCCAATCCATGGATACAGTTCACCCACAGAATGAGAACTACATATTCACGGAGGAGAATCGAATGCGCGCTGCAGTACTGCGAGAAGGCACCGTAGAAGTCGGAGTGGTCGACGATCCGGTTCCCGGCCCCGGCCAATTACTTGTTCGTTCGCTGGCCTGCGGAATCTGTGCGTCGGACCTTCACTACATGGACAACCCGGACGCCGGCATCGACGACGACAGCGGGATGTCCACCTACGATCAGAACGTCGACATCGTCATGGGCCACGAATACTGCGCCGAAGTCGTCGACTACGGACCCGGCACCGACCGACGAATCCCCGTCGGCACCCGAGTAAGTTCCCTCCCGGTGCTCGCCACCCCCATGGGCCGCAAGATCATCGGGCAGAATCCCGAATCGCCCGGCGGTTTCGGCGAGTTCTTACTCCTCGACGAATCGATTACACGCGTGGTGCGCTCGGACCTTCCGAGCGAGGTGATCTGCGTTGCCGACGCACTCTCGGTCGGATGGTCTGCAGCAGCACGCGCGCAGATGGGTACCCGCGAGGTTCCCCTGGTCATCGGTTGCGGTGCCATCGGCCTTTCTACGATTGCGAACCTCAAACGTCTCGGAATCGGCCCGATCATTGCCGTGGA
Source organism: Rhodococcus sp. ACPA4 (assembly GCF_002300185.1). Taxonomy (NCBI): domain Bacteria; kingdom Bacillati; phylum Actinomycetota; class Actinomycetes; order Mycobacteriales; family Nocardiaceae; genus Rhodococcus; species Rhodococcus sp. ACPA4. The sequence continues at coordinate 186,410 of NZ_NSDY01000002.1, read as the reverse complement.
TTTCATTGCCTCTCGCCGCGAGACCGCGACGGCAATGGGGGCTGACGCTGTCATAGATCCCGCCGAAATCTCCCCGTACCAAGCCTGGCGAGATGTGGCACACGGATCGCCGGATACAACGAAGGACATGATGGCGATAGCCGCACTACCAGGCTGCGTCATCTTCGAATGTGTCGGAATACCAGGTGTTCTCGATTCGATCGTCAAAGGATGCGAGCGTGGAACCAGGATATTCTCCTCCGGCGGACCGCCGGAGGGCGATCACCTCCATACACTCACTGCAAAGCGCAAGGGCCTCAACATCCAATTCGGCGGCGGCCCATTACCTGCCCACTGGGACGAGGCATTCCATGCAGTGTGCTCCGGCGAGGTCGACATCAGCCCGATGCTCGGACGGACAGTCGGACTCCACGAAGTCGCGGAAGCACTCGATGCGTCGCGCGACGCAAACGGACCGGCACGCATAGTCGTCATTCCTGGAAAGGTGTGAAAATGGTTGAGAACGATGATCTTCGGACCGCAGTGACAACTCTGATGAACCGAGTTCGTGCTCTTGAAGACCAAGTCGAAATCATGCAACTCGTCGCGCAGTACGGGCCGGCCGTCGACAGTGGTTCCGGTGCGGCCGCTGCTGCACTCTGGACCGAAGACGGCACCTTCGACGCCGTCCCCCAACGTCACATGAAGGGTCGAGAAGAAATCGCCGAGATGGTGCTCGGCGACGGTCACCAGAGTCTGATCCGCAACGGGTGCGGTCATGTATTGACCGCACCGCACATCGAGATCGACGGTGACAACGCAACGGGACGCAACTACGCACTCAACATCCGTTGGGACAGTGACGCGGACCGCTTCTGGGTGGCTCGCGTCTCGGCCAACACCTGGCGGTGGGTGCGCACCGCGGAGGGTTGGCGAACCGTCGAGCGAATCAATGCCAACCTGGACGGGACGCCCGAGCACCGCAACATGCTGGCGCCCTCGACGTGAGCGATGCACCAGCACGACAATTCGCGCTTTGACCACACACGTCGAACAGAGTCAACATTGAAAGGAATCACACAATGCCAACACATCTCGCGCAGAAGTACGGACCGTGGGCAATCATTGCCGGCGGATCCGACGGGGTTGGTGCCGCATTCGCTCACGAACTGGCCACTCGCGGCGTGAACATCGTTCTTGTCGCCCGGCGAGCGCCCGTCTTGGAATCTTTCGCCGACGACATCCGCGCACAGCACGATGTCGAAGTACGCACGGTTGCACTAGATCTCAGCGCTCCGGCCGCAATCTCCGACTTGGAACGGATAACAGCCGATCTCGAGGTCGGACTCTTTGTGTACAACGCCGGTAGCGACGATTACAGCGCCGAATTCCTCGACAAGGATCTGAACAACCATCTGTCTCTCGTTCATCGGAACTGCACCAGCGTGCTCGAGGCCGCCTACCGCTTCGGCGCGCCGATGGTCGCCCGAGGACGGGGCGCCGTGGTGTTACTGACCTCCGGAGCAGCCTGGGCCGGGGGCGCAACACACGCCACGTACGGCGCCACCAAGGCATTCGATCTCATTCTCGCCGAAAGTCTCTGGGCGGAATGGCATCCGAAGGGCGTCGACGTTCTGTCCCTCGTGCTTGGCGCAACAGACACCCCATCTCTCCATCGTGCACTCGGCGCGCGGGCCACATCGCGTGCAGACCTTGCCGATCCCGCCGACGTTGCCCGGGAAGCTCTCGACCATCTGGCCGACGGACCCACCTGGCTGTTCGGAAGTGAGAACCCGACCGGCGGGTCACCGTTCGGAAGCATCGACCGCCGTGACGCGGTTCTGGCCATGAGTCGAGGGACCGCGGGAAAGGACACCGCAACCGCTCGGCACTGAATCGTCGAACTTCCGGGCCCTCGAACCTCCGCCCCTTTCACCATATCGCGTACCCCGGGGCTTGCGGCAAGGCCCGGGTGATGGTGCAGACTCGCCGCTGCGAGCAAGCGCATGCCTTGCCCGCAGGAGGGGTCTACATGAGTGACGTCATCGTTGTCGGTGCCGGACCAACCGGATTGATGCTGGCGGGTGAGCTCCGGCTTCATGGTGTCGACGTCGTGGTGCTGGACAAGGCCGAGCAGCCGACTCCGTTTGTCCGCGCCCTCGGCATCCATGTGCGCAGTATCGAGATCATGGAGCAGCGCGGGCTGCTGGACAGATTCCTCGCGCACGGCCGAAAGTATCCACTCGGCGGATTCTTCGCGGGCATTTCCAAACCCGCACCTACCTACTTGGATACCGAGCACGGTTACGTACTGGGCATACCCCAGCCCGAGATCGACAGGATTCTCGCCGAACACGCCATCGAAGTCGGCGCGGACATTCGGCGCGGGAAGCGCGTCGTCGCGGTCCGGCAAGACCACAACGGCGCAACTGCCGAATTAGACGACGGCACAACACTTCAGGCGCGCTACCTAGTCGGCTGTGACGGTGGGCGCAGCACCGTGCGCAAGCTGATCGACGTCGGGTTCCCCGGCGAGCCGTCGACGGCCGACACGTTGATCGGCGAAATGGACGTGACCATGCCGGCGGACGAACTGGCAGCCGTGGTCGCCAAGATCCGCGAAACTCACAAGCGATTCGGAATCGGCCCGGCCGGCAATGGTGCTCATCGCGTCGTGGTGCCCGCAGCCGATATTGCCGACGGTCGTGCCGTCCCGACAACCCTCGACGACATCAAACAACAGCTACGTGTCATCGCCGGCACCGACTTCGGCGTGCACTCGCCGCGTTGGCTCTCACGCTTCGGCGACGCCACCCGTTTGGCCGATCACTACCGTCGTGGCCGGGTATTTCTCGCAGGCGACGCCGCCCATATCCACCCGCCGATGGGAGGGCAAGGTCTGAACCTCGGCGTCCAGGACGCGTTCAACCTCGGCTGGAAGCTCGCCGCAGAGATCAACGGATGGGCACCGGAAAGCCTGCTCGACACCTACGAATCCGAACGGCGTCCGGTGGCCTCCGACGTACTGGACAACACGCGCGCACAGGCGGAGTTGATCTCCACCGCAGCGGGCCCACAAGCTGTGCGGCGCTTGATCTCCGAGCTGATGGATTTCGACGACGTCAACCGCTACCTGACCGAGAAGATCACGGCGATCTCGATTCGCTACGACTTCGGCGACGACCTACTAGGCCGGCGGCTGAAGAACATCGCGTTGACCCGCGGCAACCTCTACGACCTGATGCACTCCGGCCGCGGATTGCTGATCGACCAGGGTGGTCAACTGTCGGTCGATGGATGGAACGATCGCGTCGACCACATCGTCGACACCAGTACCGAATTGGACGCTCCCGCAGTGTTGCTTCGTCCCGACGGCCATGTGGCCTGGGTTGGCGACACACAGGCGGAGTTGAATACCCGTCTGACCAGATGGTTCGGCCGCTCGACAACCCGGAAATCGCCGCCGAATTCAGAGTGAATGCGCTTAATGGCGCGCGCAGACGACCATGATTCGATAGAGTATCGACGTTCAATACGCGCAGGTCGACATGCAGACACAGTCGATACGCAGACACTCAGGAGGTGAGTCCCATTACCGCTAGGTCAGTAGTGGCGCCGCCTCCTCCGTTCAGCTTCCGGTAGCGGTCGAGAGCGCCCATACGGTAATTCCCGAAAGGCACTCTCCTATGTCCGCACCGATGCACTCTCGTCCTCGGCAAAAATCCACCACCGACGTCCTGCGCCGCGCAGGATGTGTATTTGCCGAGGACGAAGCGCGAATTCTACTGAATGCCGCACAATCCCCCGCCGAGCTTGACGTCATGATCGCTCGGCGGGTGGCCGGCGAACCACTCGAGATCATTGTCGGCTGGGCAGGATTCTGCGGCTTGCGAATAGTGCTGGAACCCGGGGTATTCGTGCCACGCCGACGCACTGAGTTCTTGGCCAGGCAGGCATGTTCGTTGACTGCCCCTGGCGGTGTTGCCGTTGATCTCTGTTGCGGCTCGGGTGCAGTCGGGGCGGTACTCCAGGCGAACGTCCCGGCGATCGAGTTGTACGCCATCGACATCGAACCCGCTGCGGTTCATTGCGCACGGCGCAACATCGCCGAGCCTGGCCAGGTTCTCGCTGGCGATCTCTACGATCCGCTGCCCACCCAACTCCGCGGACGGATCGACGTCATAGCGGCAAACGCACCGTATGTCCCCACCGATTCGATCCGTCTCATGCCACCCGAAGCGCGACTCCACGAACCCCGTGTCTCCCTCGACGGCGGTGTCGACGGACTCGATATCCAACGAAGGATTGCCGACGAGGCAGCGACGTGGCTCAAACCCGGCGGGCACCTACTTGTCGAAACAAGCAACGAACAGGTGGACCGCACCGTGGAATCATTCACTCACGGAGGACTTCTCGTGAAAATTTCCGCACACGATGCCACCTCGTCGACAGTGGTGACCGGCACCAAACCCGCAGCACGAGTCACCTACTGACGGCTTTCTGATATCGACGGATTGCAAACGGCACGAAGACAATCAGCAAGCCGGCCGTCCACAACAGCGACGCGAGAATCGGATTCTGCAGTGGCCATGCATCGGGAACGGTCATGGCGGGGTTGGTGTTGCCAAAAAGCTCGCGCACCGCCTGAGTCACGGCCGACACCGGATTCCACTCCGCGATCACCTTCAAAGGCCCTGGCAGGTTGGTGGTTTCGACAAATGTATTCGCGATGAACGAGAGCGGGAAAATGACGACGAAGCTGGCGTTGTTGAACACTTCCGGCGTCCTGATCCACAGGCCGACCACTGCCATGACCCAGGACAACGCGTACGCGAACAACAAGAGAAGTAGGTATCCGGCCAGCGCTTCGAAGAAACTGGAGTGAATGCGCCACCCCACGAGCAGACCGGTGATCGACATAACCACCAGGCTGATCACGTTGATCAGGACATCGCTGGACGTGCGGCCGATCAGCACTGCTGAAGGAGCCATGGGCAGGGAACGGAAGCGGTCGATGATCCCCTTCTGCAGATCCTCGACCATACCCAGACCAGTCCAGGTGGAACCGAATATAACTGTCTGCGTGAAGATTCCGGCGATCAGAAACTCGCGGTACGACGTCCCCGGAACGGAGATCGCACTACCGAACACGTACGCGAACAACAACACGAACATGATCGGCGAGAGTGTCGTGAACACCAGAAGATCGGGAACCCGCTTGATCTTGATCAGGTTTCGTTTGGCAATGGTCAGGCCGTCTTCGAGTGCCATCTGCACCGTCATTTCTGGTCCTCCAATTCAGCCTGGTGCCCGGTCAGCGTGAGGAAAACGTCGTCGAGTGTCGGCCGACGCAACCCGACATCGAATACTTTGATTCCGCGAGCCGACAGCAGATTGAGGGCGGTGACCAATGCATCGGTTCCGTCGTCGACCGGCACGGTGATGCGTCGGACGTTCTCCTGAATCTGGATCTCCCCGACGGCCAGTGCCCTCAATTCCTCCCGGACGATGTCGAGATGTTCGTTCTCGTGCACGCTCAGTTCGATACGTTCGCCACCAACCCGTGCCTTGAGTTGATCGGAGGTTCCACGCGCGATCACCACACCGCGGTCGATCACCGCAATCTGGTCGGCCAACCTTTCGGCTTCCTCCATGTATTGCGTCGTGAGCAGCAGTGTCGTGCCTTGTGCCACCAGTCCTTCGATGACATCCCAGAGGCCGAGCCTCGCTCGCGGATCGAGTCCTGTTGTCGGTTCGTCGAGAAAAAGAACCTGCGGCCGGGCCACCAAGGCACCGGCCAGGTCGAGGCGTCGGCGCATACCGCCCGAATAGCCCTTGACCGGGCGATCACCGGCTTCGACCAGGTCGAACTGGTCAAGTAGCTCGCGCGCCCTCGCCTTACTCTTCTTTGCTCCCAGGTGATACAGCCGTCCGACCATCTCGAGGTTCTCGTACCCGGTGAGGTATTCGTCGACTGCGGCGTACTGACCTGACGCCCCGATCTTGGATCGCAGTGCCCGCGCATCCTGGACGACGTCCAGCCCGGCGACTTCGGCGCGGCCGGCGTCAGGAGTGAGCAGCGTGGTGAATATGCGAACCGCTGTAGTCTTTCCCGCGCCGTTGGGTCCAAGAAGTGCCATCACCGAGCCTTCGCGCACTTCCAGATCTACGCCGCCCAACGCCGTCAGCTCGCCGTACTTCTTGACCAGTCCCTCGGCCACAATCGCTCCGGTCATGCGTCCTCCCGCGTCAGCACAAATCCAACCCGAGACCCCAGTGTGACGCAGAGCCCCGACAGATTTCTACGGAATTACTCGCGGACAGCTTCTCCGGACTGAACGTTCTCTGCGGAGCGATCCCGCTGAACATCGCCTTTCCGTTCGACACGAACCGCGACTGTCACTATCGCAGCCAGTAACGCAGCTCCCGCCCCGATCGAGTAGAGAACCTCGAACGAATGCAGCGTCGGCACAACCGCGACGCCGATCAACACGGTCGAACTGGCCAATACCGCAGCAGCGACTGCACTTCCGGTCGAAGTACCCACGGAACGGAGCAAGCTGTTGACGCTGTTCGCGGAAGCAGTCTGGTCGAGCGGAGCCGACTCGGTGATCAATGTGGGCATCGCCGCCAAGGCAAATGCGACGCCTGCAGACACAATCGCTGTGCCGAGAATGATGGTGAACAGCGTCGGAGCGAGGAATACACGCAGGGCATAGCCGAAAGCGATGACGATGGCACCGGTCGCCAGTGTTGTCTTGGCTCCCCAGCGGCGAGTGACCTTAGGTGAAACGGTCGCGAGGAGGACCATCAAGAGCCCACCCGGCGACATTGCCAGTCCCGCTGCTGACGCAGACAGCCCGAGTCCGAATCCGGATTCCGCGGGGAGCTGCAGTTCCTGCGTGGCAGCCAGGGAACTGATGAACATGGCAAATCCGAGCAGCAGCGCGCAGATATTCGATACCAGGATCGGGGCGCGGACCGATGTTCGTAAATCCACGAGCGGCGCCGACGCGCGCAGTTCCCACGGAACCCACGAACTCAGCAACACAATTCCCGCCGCAATGAGCACGAGAATGACCGGGCTTCCCCAACCCCATTCAGTGCCCTTGGAGATGGCAAGAAGCAGGCTGGTCATAGCCGCCGTGAAGACTATTGCGCCGAGGAAGTCGAAGCGTCCGCGGCTTTTCACCGCCGATTCCGGTACAACAAAAGGCAGTACAACTGCGACAGCAATTCCGACGGCACCGGTCACCCAGAAGAGCGAGGACAGGCCCCAATGCGCCGAGAGCACCCCTGCCATCGGCATGCCGACCATTCCGCCGATACCCACGGTCGCGCTCATGAGAGCAACTGCACCACTGAGCTTTTCGGGCGGCAGTGCGTCGCGCATGATGCTGATTCCCACGGGCAACAACGCCGAGGCAAATCCTTGCATCGATCGACCGAGTACAAGAACGAGGAAGCTCTGACTGGTCGCGGCAATCAAGCAGCCCACGACCATGACACCGAGACACAGCAACATCATGGCCCGCTTGCCGTACATATCGGCAAGCCGGCCGATAAGTGGAGTTGCGACGGCACCGGTCAACAAAGTTGATGTCACCAACCACGACGCAGTCGAGTTGGAGACTCCCAATGCCGTCGCGAACTCAGGGAGAAGCGGAACAACCAAAGTCTGTTGCAGTGCGACCACCACACCGCTCAGACTCAAGACTCCGACAACCCACGACGCCCGCACATGTCGGCGGGACGACACTGTGGTCAAGCGTTCGAACGAGCAGCGACTCCGGCGTCGACAGGAACAACGATGCCACTCATGTGGGCACTGGCATCAGCCGCGAGGAACAGAATGACGCGCGTAATCTCGAACGGATCAAGCCACCCCACGGGCTGCGCGTGCAATGTCGCGAATACCGGTTCGACGTCAGCCATGGTCGGTTCTTCGAGATCCGGACGCATCATGTGGTACATCATGTCGTTGTGGATCATCGGCGTCGAAATATTGCCCGGCGCAATCGCATTGACTGTGACGCCGGAATTCGCGAGCTCGAGGGACACGCTCTTGGTCAGTCCGATGACACCCCACTTGGAGGCGCCGTATGCGGCCATCTGAGTGCCACCGGATCGACCCATCATCGAGGAGATCGTGATGATACGGCCGTAACCACGCTTTGCCATTCCGCCGGACACGGCGGCGACGGTGTTGAAAACACCCGTGAGGTTCGAGGAAATGACTTCGTTCCACTGCGCCGACGTCATCGACGTAATGGGGGCTGGAACGGATACACCGGCATTGGCGACAGCGATATCGACCTTGCCGAACTCGGCTTCCGCGCGGGCCACCAGGGCGTCCATTGCCTCACGGTCGGCGGTATCTGCCTTGACCGCGATGCAACGACGCCCCGTGGCCTCGACGAGACGCACTGTTTCGGCGAGATCAGCTTCGGTCGCAAGAGGGTAGGCGACGGCGTCACTGTTCTCGCAGCGATCGCAGATCACGATGTCGGCGCCGCGCTCGGCAAACGCAACTGCGTGAGCTCGTCCCTGCCCGCGAGCGGCACCGGTGATCAGTGCAACCTTGCCTTCGAAACTACCCTCGAGGCTGTTCATGCCATCTCCTAGTTCGTTGTACACATTCGCTTACTGCATGAGTACTCCGAACTCCAAGCGTTCCCGTCTCCGATCCCGAACAGCGGGAGCTTTGCCGTCAGCGATACACGGCCGACTCGAAATCCAAGTACCCGCCAACCGAACCCGCATCTGCAAACGGCAGGATCTGCGTGGCCCAGAATCCACCAACGCCGCTCTGCCGATCAATCCAGTAGTAGAGGTTGGCCAGTCCCGCCCAGGCAAGTGAACCCGCTGGTCGCCCGGTGGGAGCCACTTCCTCGTTTGTCATGAACGAGTACGCCCATCCTTTGGGCACTCCGGGGAAGAACTCGGCGTCGTTGGACAATGTCGGGATGACGCCAGGCAGAAGACCGACATGTTGGCCTTCGAGGCCGTTCTTGGTTGCTGCTGCCACCGTTTCCTGCGACAACACCCGCCCCTGATTGCCGGCACCGTCGTTCAGCCACATCCGGATGAACTTCATGTAGTCACCGACGGTGCCGTGCAACCCGTGTCCACCCATGTGTACCTCGGGCTCTGCGGGCAGTTCGAATCCTACGAGCGGAGTGAGCGTTCCGTCGGATTCTCGCTGATGAATGGTTGCAAGGCGGTCCTTCATCGACGGAGTCATCGAAAATGCGGTGTCCGTCATCTCCAACGGTTCGAAGATCCGCTCTCGCATCACGTCGCCGAGCCGTTGTCCACGAATGGATTCCACGACCTGACCGGCCCAGTCCATGTTGGTTCCGTACTCCCACTTCTCGCCCGGATCAAAAAGCAGCGGAGTGGTGAGCGCAGCTTTGGTGCAGGTGATCACGCTGGGCTGACCATGTTCCTGCGAGAGGCGGTTGTACGACTCGTTGAAGAAGTCGTAGCCGAATCCCGCTGTGTGAAGCATCAACATGCGAGTTGTGATCTCTCGCTTCGGTTCCCGCAAAATCGGCTCACCCTGATCGCCGAATCCGTCGAGAACCTTCAGCTCACCGATATCCGGAACGTACATGGCCGCCGGCGCGTCGAGATCGAGCAAACCTTCCTCGACGCACTGCAGTACCGCAGTTCCGGTGATGGCCTTGGTTGTCGAGAACAGGGCGAAGACCGAATCCGTGGACATCGGGTCTCCGAAGCCTGCAGCGCGCTCGCCTGCGGAACCCTCGTAGACGTTGCCGTCACGATCGGTGATCATGGCAACTACACCGGGGACGCCAGCGGGTCCGCGCACGGCATCTGCCAACAGACCGTCGAAACGCTCCTTCGAAAAAGCCTTTCCTGCAACATCTTCGATCGTCATCACACTTCTCCATCCGACTGAAAACTCTTCTGTCAGAGAGAATGTAACGACGATCACATGCCCGGCTCTGCCTCGAAACGGCAGAAGTTCCGTCTGATTTCGGCAGAACCGGACCGGATCACTCAGCTCTGCGGAGTGCCGATATTGACGACCCAGTTAATTCCGAACTTGTCGACGCAGGCTCCGAACTCGTCGCCCCACATCTGCTTTTCGAGCGGCATCGACACGTTTCCGCTGGAAGACAGCTTCTCCCAGTAGCCGCGCAGTACATCACCGTTGTCGCCGCTGAGGCTGACCGTGATGTTGTCACCCGGGTTGTACGGCATGCCGGGAGGAGTATCCGAGCCCATCACGGTGTAACCCTCGTCGGTTTCGAGCATTGCGTGCATGATCTTGTCCGAGCCGGCGCCCTCTTGGCCGAATTCACCGAAGGTGTTCAGCGCGAGCGTGCCACCGAAAACGCTCTTGTAGAACTCCATCGCTTCACGGGCGTCGCCGTTGAAACTGATGTACGGATTGAGTCGAGATGCCATGACTGAGCTCCTAATGCGAGGTCTGATTGATGTTCCGGGCCCTGCTGTCACTCTCACCGTCAATCCTTGCAGAAGGTTCCGACAAGAAACAACGGATCGACCTGGATCCTCGAAGATGCAAACGGGGTGTCACGACTTCCCCAAGACCACACGTTCAGACTCGCGACCTGGTCTGCGACGGCAATTCCCCAAATCGTTTCCGATATCCGGCGGCAAAAATGCCCAGGTTGACGTACCCCCAGTCGTTGGCGATATCGGAAATTGTTCTTCCGTCCGAAAACAGGAGTTCACTTCGCACTCCGGTAAGCCGACGCTCCCGCAACAACTGGCCGGGTGTTGTGTCACGGTATCGGCGAAAGCCCGCGGTGAGTGCCCGAACGCTGACTCCGACCGCAGCCGCGATCTCCGAGGCAGTCGGAACCGAACGAGCGAAAGTGTCGATGTACTCCTCCGCCGCTCGTACATACACGGGCTCCGCAGAATCGATACCCACGCCGAGTGCGATACCGGCCTGCGCCGCCCACTCCTCGAGCAGTTGCGCAGTGATCAGCTCCTGTACCCGCGCCCCCAACCGCTCACGCGACAAGGCTTCGGGCGACTCGGCGACCGCCCGCACCACGTAATCCATCAGTGCCAGCCAGCTCGATCCGCGCCCACCGATCGAGCACTTGTGTTGCCACAGACGATCATCCGGCGCCCGGCCGTACCACTGTTGGGCGTGATCGGCGACAAGCTGATGCGGCACAGTCAGATTCAACTGCAGATGATCCTCGTCGAACTCCACGAAGTAGTCCGTCCGACTGCAGTCCGCCACAAACGTTTCTCCGACAGCGGTATTCACGGACGAACCCCCACCAAGGGCATGCCGCCCGTTCCCGCGAATCGTCGTCAGAACCAGAATGTTCCCAGCTTCGGGCGAACACTCACCCACCGTGACCGGAATGCCGTAGCAGAACCGGGTGACGTCGATCCGACCGACGGTAGCCGAATACATGTCTGACGCCGGACGCAATCGACTACCGATGGGCGTGACCGTATACGGCATGTAGACGTTGTCGGACCACTCCTTGATGCGGTCCCAGTCCTGAGAAAAGGCCTGGTGGTGCCGCTGGGTCTGCCGACCCGCCGCGTCGATCAGCAAGGCATTCTCGAACATGTTCCGAGTATCGCACCACAACCGGATCGGGTCACCTGTCCCGATGGACAACGACACAGCAGAGAGACTATGCCTACCGAGTGAGAACCAGTCCCGACGTCGGCACGCCGGTACCGGCAGTGACCAATACGTTCTGGGCAGCGTCGACCTGGTTCACGGAAGTCCCGCGGATCTGACGGACACCCTCGGCTATGCCGTTCATCCCGTGAATGTATGCCTCGCCCAGTTGACCGCCATGAGTGTTGATCGGAAGCTTTCCACCGAGTTCGATCGCGCCACCGGCGATGAAGTCCTTGGCTTCTCCCCTGCCGCAGAAGCCGAGTTCTTCGAGTTGCATCAGCACATAGGGCGTGAAGTGGTCGTACAGAACCGCGGTCTGCATATCCGCCGGCCGCAAACCGCTCTGCGCCCAGAGTTGATCACCCACAAGCCCCATTTCCGGCAGTCCGGTCAGACCGTCACGGTAATAGCTGGTCATGATGTACTGATCGGCCCCGCTGCCCTGAGCTGCGGCCGCGATGACGGCCGGGGTGTTCTTGAGATCTTTGGCCCGTTCGGCTGAGGTGACCACGATGGCAACACCGCCGTCGGATTCCTGACAGCAGTCCAGTAGATGTAGCGGTTCGGCAATGAACCGGGAATTCTGGTGGTCCTCGAGTGTGATCGGCTTTCCGTAGAAGAAGGCTTTCGGGTTTGTGGCAGCATGCCTGCGATCAGCAACGGCAACGCGGCCGAAGTCCTCACTCGACGCACCGTAGACGTGCATGTACCGCTGCGCCACCATCGCGACAAACGAAGCGGGAGTTCCCAATCCGTGCGGGTACGAGAAGGCGTTGTCCGTTCCCGATGAATTGACCTGTGCCACAAGACCGGAGTTCACCTGGCCGAACCGGGCACCGGAGCGTTCGTTGAAAGCACGGTAGGCAACAACGACGTCAGCGACTCCGGTCGCGACAGCCATTGCAGCCTGCTGGATCGTAGCCGCAGCAGCCCCGCCGCCGTAGTGGATGCGACTGAAGAACTTCAGGTTCGGGATTCCGACCGAACGTGCCACGGCTACTTCGGTATTGGTATCCATCGTGAACGAGGTGAGCCCGTCGACGTCGGCAGGGGTCAGGCCCGCGTCGTCCAAAGCTGCTTGGACGGCCTCCGCCGCCAGGTGAAGTTCACTTCGGCCGGAGTCCTTCGAAAAATCCGTCGCGCCGATACCGACGATTGCGGCTTTCCCCGACAATGCACTCATTCGATATCTCCGGCCGTCGTGGAAGTCAGCGGGGTAAATGTCAGCATGACCTGGGCGGTGATGTGATCACCCAGACTGTTCTTGCCCACCACGGCAACCGTCACCAGCGCCTCGTCGAAGCTGGTGACGGTTCCGCTGAGCGACAAAGTGTCGTACGCGTACCACGGCACCCCGAGGCGGAGCTTGATCGAGGTGATGACGGCACGGGGCCCCGCCCAATCAGTGACAAATCGCTGCACCAACCCGGTGTCGGTGAGGATATTGACAAAGATGTCCTTCGAGCCGCGCTGTTGCGCCAGGTCGCGATCGTGATGCACGTCTTGGAAATCGCGCGTTGCCAAAGCGGCGGACACGACAAACGTCGGGTCGCCGTAGATCTCCAACGCCGGAAGCTGCTCTCCCACAGTGATGTCCGAAACCGAAGTCATCGAGCTTCCTCCTGCCGCGAAACCGGTACCCACGCATACAGAGTCCACGGAGTTCCGCCAGTCTCTTCATCTCCCGGAAAATCGAGATACGTTGCTTCGACGGACATCCCGATCGAGACATCGACAGGTGCGACACCTCGAAGTTCGCCGAGCATACGCACGCCTTCCGGTAGTTCGACGAGTGCAACCACAAACGGCAGTGAGCGACCGGGCACTGCGGGCGCATGATGGACGACAAAGCTGAATACGGTTCCCCGCCCGGAAGCCACGAGGTAGTCGGTCTGCGCCGACTTGTCCTTCCAGATCGCGGGCACCGGTGGATGCTGAACGCTACCGTCAGGGCGCAGTTGAATCCGAAGCTCGTGCGCGGCAACTCCGTCCCAGAAGAACTGTGTGTCCAGAGACGGCGTGGGGCGCAGCATTCGAGAAGAATCCAGATCTTCGGGCACATCCGATGGAACCGTCTCACCGGCCGCCGGAGCAAACTTCAGGATCCGGAACATCATCTCGGACACCAATTCGTCACCGACGTGCCACAGGCTTCGAGTTGTGAAGAACCAGCCCTCACCGAGGCCCGTCTTCTTGGGCCCCACAACGTCTTCCAAGACAGACGAGATCGTCACGTCCTCACCCGGTCGCAAGTAGCGGTGGTAGGTCTGATCGCAGTTGGTTGCAACGACCGACGTGTAGCCGGCTTCGTCGAGGATCTCCGTCATACGGCCGAGTGGATCATCGGATTCGCGTACAGCGCCCAGTCCTCGCATCGTCCACACCTGCGCCATGGCCGGCGGAGCGACCAGCCCGCCATGCCCGGCGGCGAGTGCTGCGGATTCATCGACATAGATCGGGTTCTTGTCGCCGATCGCCTCGACCCAGTTGCGGACCATCGGCACGTTTACGGGATCTCGGCCGGTGCGTGGCGCGCTCGGTCCGGCGGCGCGAACCTGCTCTGCAGCAGTAAGAATGGGATCTGACACAGTCAATTCCTATCTCGGAACTCTTGGCAGCTTCAAGCCGGCGGTCGCGATCAGTTCACGCATCACCTCGTTGACCCCGCCGCCGAAGGTAATCACCAGATTGCGCTTGATCTGCATGTCCAACCACTCCATGAGATCAGCCGTCTCCGGATCGAGAGGGTTGCCGTATCGACCGACAATTTCCTCGGCCAGTCGGCCGACTCGCTGAATACGCTCGGTGGCGAATACTTTGGTCGCGGAGGCGTCGGCAACATCAACCGAGTCCGAATCACTCGATGCCACCTGCCAATTGAGGAGTTCGTTCAGTCGATAGGTTGCGTGGATCTCCCCCAGCGTGCGTCGCACGTCGGTGTGATCGAGAAGATTCTCGCGGCGAGCCCAGTCGAAGACATGATCGTAGATGCCACCGACGCGGCCTGCTGGTCCGAGCATGACTCTCTCGTGATTGAGCTGGGTGGTAATGAGGCGCCAGCCCTGATTCTCCTCGCCCACAAGCATGTTCACCGGAACGCGAACGTCCTCGTAGTAGGTGGCATTGACGTGATGGGCGCCGTCGCAGGTGATGATGGGCGTCCAGGTGTACCCAGGATCCTTCGTGTCCATGATCAGGATCGAGATACCCCGGTGCCGCGAGTCTGCTGCTCCCGTTCGCACAGCCAGCCACACATAGTCCGCATCATGTCCACCGGTGGTGAAGATTTTCTGACCGTTGACTATGTACTCGTCACCCGCGCGGACGGCACCGGTACGCAAAGCCGCAAGGTCGGTTCCGGCCTCAGGTTCGGTGTATCCGATGGCAAAATGCACTTCGCCGGCCAGGATGGCGGGAAGAAACTTCTGCTTCTGCTCCTCGCTACCGTACTTCTGCAACGTCGGTCCGACCGTCTGCAACGTAACCGACGGCAGTGGAACATCTGCTCGCACAGCCTCGTTGACAAAGATCTGCTGCTCCACCTCGCCGAAGCCTCGCCCGCCGTATTCGACCGGCCAGCCGACACCGAGCCACCCGTCCTTGCCCATTCGGCGGATCACGTCGCGGTAGGTGGGTCCGTGCCGTTCGGTACGCATGATCTTCGCCTCGTCGGGCGAGATCAGAGTCGAGAAGTAACGACGAAGTTCAGCCTGCAACGCGCGCTGACTGTCGGTCAGATCGATGAACACCGGGCCCCCACGAGGTCGAGTCGATGCGAAGCGCCACCGAGCAGGCGCGCCAAGTCTTTTGCTGCCCCGTAATAGCGATGAAGCGGATAGGTGACATCCACTCCCAAACCGCCGTGCAGATGATGGAGAACCTGCATGGTCGCAGGAACTTCCTGAGCTATCCAGTACGCCATCACATCCAGATCGGACTGCGCGTCAAGCCCTTCCGACACGCGCCACGATGCCGACAGCGACACAACGTGCAGTGTCCGGGACGTGACGTAGGCGTCGGCGATCTGTTGTGCGACGGCCTGGAAGGTCGCGAGCGGCTTACCGAATTGCTCGCGGGATCCGATGTGGGCAGCAGTGAGATCCACGGCTCCGGAAACCAATCCGTCGACCACAGCCCCGATGCTCGCCAACGCGATGCGATAGAGCGTCTGCAGGGCTTCCGTACCGGCGCCCAGCAGCTCACCTGTGGCGTCGTCGAGAACGATCGCAAACTCGGGACTGCCGGACGAACTCGGCGTCGGTGTAAGCGTCACACCTGCCGAGTTCGGGTCGATCAACACAACACCGACGTCTGTCGGAACCAATACGCGGTGCGCACTCGCAGCGAAGGGGACCGCGAGCACAGTCCCGTTGACGCGGTACCGATCACCGGTCTTCTCACCGGTCTTCCTTGCCGTAACGGCTGGCTGCTCGGGAAACTGGCGGCCCGGCTCAGCCAAGGCAGCCGTGAACACCCGTCCCGCGGCAACACCGGCCAGAAGTTCGTCCTGCTGGGCGTCGCTGCCCAGCGCGACTATGGGCAGCACCCCGAATCCGAGTGTGGCCAGCGCTGGAATCGGCGCTGCCGCTCGGCCGACTTCGGTGAGCAAGGCGCCCACGTCGGTGACGGACAGACCCTCCCCTCCGAGTCGCTCCGGTAGCGCCAACGTGAGCAGATCCGCCTCGGCGAAGGCCGCCCACAAGGCATCCGGCTGTAGTTCGCGGGCCAGGAGTGCGGTAGCCACCTCGGCTACCGCATCCTGGGTTTCATCTCTGGTGAAGTCCACGCTGGCAAATTCCCGTCGTCGATATAGAACGTGTTCTAGTTGTATCACCAACGGGACCAAATTTGTAGACCTACTACTCCCGCGGTAGCCCCAGAATTCGCTCGGCCGCGACGGTCAGCAGGATCTGCGTCGTACCACCGGCGATGGACAGACAACGCGTATTGAGGAACTCCCGGGACAACGGCCCCTCGACCCAACCAGCCGGACCGCCCAACTCCATCGCGAATTCCGCGACGGTCTGACGCTGCCGAACACCGACCAGTTTGCGGACGCTCGACGCCGGTCCTGGATCCTGGCCATCCAACTGCCGCAATGTGGTTCGCAACTCCAAGAGCGATCCCACCATCGCGGTGCCGATCAAACCGCCCAACTTGTCCGCGACCACGGGATCCGGACTTCCTGCCAGAACAAGCAATTCCTCCATCGCACCACCAAGTGACGAGCCACCGCTCATCGCGACCCGCTCGTTGGCGAGTGTGGTTCTGGCCAGTTTCCAACCACCACCGAGCTCTCCGACGACACAGTCGTCCGGGACGAACACGTCGTCGAGGAACACCTCGTTGAACAGCGAATCGCCTGTGATCTCCCGCAGCGGCGAAATCCTGATCCCCGGCGTTCTCATATCGAGCAGAAAGTACGTGATGCCCTTGTGCTTGGGCACACCACGATCGGTACGCGCCAGACAGATCGCCCAATCAGCCTCACGCGCAAGCGAAGTCCACACCTTCTGCCCGTTGAGCTTCCATCCACCGTCTACCTTCTCGGCAGTGGTGCGCAGCGCGGCGAGGTCGGATCCAGCTCCCGGCTCGCTGAACAACTGACACCACGTGATGTCCCCCTTCAAAGTGGGGACGGCAAACCGTTCGATCTGTTCGACACTGCCGTGCTCGAGAATGGTTGGCACGGCCCACCATCCGATGACCAGGTCAGGTCGGCCGACGCCTGCCGCGGCCAACTCTTCCTCGATCAAAATCTGCTGAGCTGCCTTCGCCCCTTTGCCGTACGGCACCGGCCAATGCGGCGCGAGGTAACCCGATTCAGCCAAGGCAGTGCGCTGCTCGGACTCCGGCAGAGCGACCAGTTGTGCTACTTCACTGCGAATTTCGGCGCGATCGGACTCCAACGCACTGAGATCGATCTGCAGGTGACGACGCGATCCCGCGAGCGTCAACTCCGCCACCCTGGCGCGCCAACGAGACGAGCCGCCCATCATCTGGCGCAGCGACACGGCGCGACGAAGGTAGAAATGCGCCTCGTGCTCCCAGGTGAACCCGATGCCGCCGAGCACTTGGATGCAATCCTTGGCCGTGTCGACTGCCGCATCCAGGGACACCGCGGCGGCTACTGCTGCGGCGATCGGAAGTTCGTCACCCGACTCTGCCGCCACGGCAGCGTCCCAGGCGACTGCACCGACGTTTTCAACCCGGCACAGCATCTCGGCACACAGATGCTTGATCGCCTGAAAGGAACCGATCGGTTTGCCGAACTGCTCACGAATCTTTGCGTACTCCACCGCAGTCCGCAGGCTCCACGCGGCAATTCCGGCAGCCTCCGCCGACGCGAGCGTTGCAGCAAGATCAGCCACCGATCCCGTCGCTATGTCGACGATGATCCGATCCGCATCCACGACCACACGATCGAAGGAGACCTTCGCCAACGGACGGGACTTGTCGATCGTGTCGAGCGCGTCATACGTGACTCCACTCGATTCACCGTCGACGAGCACCCACACGACGCCATTACCGTTGTCGGCGGAAACCAGTACTGACACGCCGGCATCTGCGCCCCACGCGAAACCTCCGTCACCGTGAAGTTCGAGCCCTCCGGATTCGGTAGCCGTTGCGGCAACTGGTCTTTCGTCCAATACGACGGCGCAGGGAATCGCACCGTCTGCAAGCGCCTCCGACCAGCGCTTTGCCGCGGGAGTTGCACTGCGGCCGACCACCAACGCGGCCAGTGCCGTAGTGAGAACAGGACCCGGAACGAGTTCAATCGCAGCCTGCTCGAGCATCGCCGCCAGATCTACGATCTCAGCTCCGGAACCGCCAACCGACTCGGGCACAGCAACGGAAAAGAGCCCCAACGAGGCAAAATCCGGCCAACCCTGGCGCCACGAATTCGCTGGTCCACGGCGTACCATGTCCATCGGCGCTGCTGATCGCGCCCACGCCTCGATCGACTCCTGGACTGCCCGTTGTTCATCGGTCGTGGCGATAGTCACAACTGGTTCCCACCTCTCCATTAGTGACACAATTGTTTAGAACGTGTTCTAATATGACACCTGGCCATGAGTCAAGGCGCGAAGGAATTTGTCGATGACCGCAACATCTCGATCCCGCTCCACTGCCGTCGCATCCGCGACGCTCGGAGAGGACGATCTCAGCTCCAACGCGCAACGCGAACGTCGCAAGCGGATTCTCGATGCCACATTGACATTGGCATCCAAGGGCGGATACGAAGCCGTTCAGATGCGCGCGGTGGCCGAGCGTGCAGATGTTGCCGTCGGAACGCTCTACCGATATTTTCCGTCGAAGGTGCACCTCCTGGTTTCCGCTCTGGCGCGTGAGTTCGAGAAGATCGACTCCAGAGGCAAGATTCCGCCCGGAACAAGCCCGCTCGAGCGCATGCAGCTGATCCTGAGTTTGATCACCCGAGCAATGCAACGCGATCCACTGCTCACCGAAGCAATGACCCGCGCATTCATGTTCGCCGACGCGTCTGCTGCTGCCGAGGTCGATCACGTGGGCCAACTGATGGACCGATTGTTTGCACGCGCGATGACCGAAGAGGAACCGAACGACGAACAGTTGGCTATCGCCCGCGTGATCTCCGATGTGTGGCTGTCCAACCTCGTGGCTTGGCTCACACGCCGATCATCGGCCACCGACGTCGCCAATCGACTCGAATTGACCGTTGAACTGTTGCTCGGCGACGGATCCCGCAGACCTGCATAGGGATAATCCGGATCGATAATCGGTTCTGGGCACCTGTCGAGCCGACGTACCGAGCCAGGACGCTCGCAATCACCTAGATTTGAAGAGGTGAGCGCACAGGATCTCCCCATCGAACTCCGTCGAGCCCTCTCAGCCGTGGCGCAGACGCCACGGTTGCTGGTTGCCTCCGATTACGACGGGACCATGGCGCCCATCGTCGCGGATCCGGAGAAGGCGTATCCACGCGCGGAATCGGTCCGCGCCCTTCGCTCGCTCGCCAGCCTGGCTTCCACGACAGCGGCCGTCATCTCGGGACGCGCGCTCAAAGACCTCGCCGCACTCTCCCGACTCCCCGCCGAAGTACAGCTGGTTGGTAGTCACGGCTCCGAATTCGATATCGGATTTGTTCACGCTATCGACGCCGACGCCAAGAAACTGCTCGGCGAGATCAGCACCGAACTGACCCGGATCGCGTCCCGCACTCCCGGCGCGACCGTCGAGAAGAAACCTGCCAGCATCGCTCTACACGTTCGAAACTCCCCCGAAGACGACGCCGAAAAAGCCCTGATCGCGGTGCGAACGGAATCCGCGCTCTGGCCGGGAGTGCAGGTCACGGAAGGCAAGTCCGTCGTAGAACTGGCTGTCATCGCCACCGACAAAGGCCAAGCGCTTGATCTCATCCGGCACCAGGACGGCGCAACCGCTGCCGTGTTCATCGGCGACGACGTCACCGATGAAAAGGCGTTCGCCAGGCTGTCCGGCCCGGACATCGGCGTCAAGGTCGGCCCGGGCGACACCATGGCCGCCTTCCGTGTCGACAGCACCGAGGACGTCGCGGCCGCGTTGGCGTTTCTGCTCGAAGAGCGTCGTACGTGGCTTTCAGGTGCAGACGCGCCGCCCATCGAGCGCCTGTCCATGCTTGCCAGCCCCCGCACGGTTGCCCTCGTGACGCCCGACGCCACCCTGACGTGGTTGTGTCACCCCGAACCCGACTCCGCAGCGGTATTCGCCCACCTGCTCGGCGGGACCGCCGCCGGGCACTTCAGCGTCGGGCCACGGCGGACTGCGCTACCGCTGAGCCAGAAGTACCTCGACGGCACCATGACCGTTCAAACTCGGTGGGCCAGCCTGTCTGTCACCGACTACCTCCCCCACGACGTGCAACAGGGCCGAACCGACTTCACCCGCATCATCTCCGGTAGAGCCGACGCTGTGGTCTCGTTTGCACCGCGCCCGGAGTTCGGCCAAGCTCAAGTCACCCTCGAGATCGTGGAGGACGGCATCCGCGTCCTGGGCACCAACGAACCGTACGTGCTGCGATCCCCCGGTGTGCAGTGGAATATCGCCACCGACGGCAACCAGCAGACTGCCCATGCAATCGTCACGCCGTCAGCCGGCGATATCGTTCTCGAACTGCGCTGCGGCACAACAGATATGGACCCGTCACCGGCGCCCGAAGCGGATCGCCGCGCCAGGTCGGAAAGTTACTGGTCCGATTGGGCTAAAACCCTTGATCTGCCGAAACTCAAGCCGGACTTGATGAAACGCTCCGCGCTCACACTGCGCGGACTCGTCCACGCCGACTCAGGCTCCATCATGGCTGCGGCGACCACGTCACTGCCTGAAGAGATCGGCGGCGTCCGAAACTGGGACTACCGCTACTGCTGGTTGCGCGACGCCGCGCTCACCGCAACAGCTCTCGTGAGTGTCGGGTCGACGCACGAAGCCGAGGAGTACCTCGACTGGGTCCACCGTGTCCTCGAAACATTGCCGGGCCCCGAGCGTCTTCACCCGCTGTACACGCTGAACGGCACGTCACTGCCGCCTGAGGCCGTCATCGACTCCCTGCCCGGGTACGCCGGCTCACGCCCGGTGCGGGTTGGCAACGCTGCCAATCAGCAAGTCCAACTCGACGTCTTCGGCCCCATCGTCGAACTGATCGTCCACCTTGCCGATGCCCGCGAAAAGGCCGGGGCTGCCGAGCCGTTGAGCGATCGCGACTGGGAACTGGTAGGCGCAATGGTCGAAGCCGTGCAACGACGGTGGTTCGAACCCGATCACGGCATCTGGGAGATCCGCGACAACCCGCGCCATCACGTCTACTCCAAGGTGATGGGGTGGGTGACCGTCGACCGCGCAGTGAAACTGGCCGACCGCTTCGGCCGAACGGCACTGCCCGAGTGGGCCGAATTGCGCGATCAGATTGCCGACGAGGTGCGCCACAAGGGATGGAAGGACGACGTCCAGTCGTACACCGCCGCATACGACGGTGTAGATCTCGACGCCGCAACCCTGCACATCGGACTGTCCGGGCTGATCGATCCGGAGGACCCGCGATTTGCCGCGACGGTAGTCGCCACCGAAGCCGAATTGCGTAGCGGTTCAACGGTGTACCGCTATCACCACGACGACGGCCTGCCCGGCATCGAGGGTGGATTCCACCTCTGCGCGGCCTGGTTGGTCGAGGCGTACCTGCTGATCGGACAACGCCTGCAAGCAGAGGCGTTGTTCGACCAACTGGTCGCAGCAGCAGGTCCTACCGGTCTTCTCGCGGAAGAGTACGACCCGGTCGCAGAACGGTCACTTGGCAACCATCCCCAGGCTTACAGCCATCTCGGCCTACTACGCTGCGCTCAGCTCTTGGACTTACCCGCTCAGATCTTGGCCTGACCCGACGTACGGCCGACCAGTAGTTCCGTCTCGAGCATCTCGATGATCGGCACACCGGAACCGGACGGTGACATCAGCAGTGCACCCGCGCGCCGGCCCTTCTCCTCCTGAGGCTGGCGCACGGTGGTCAGCGATTCACGAAGCGCCTCGCCCACGCCGTCGAATCCGGTGATCGACAATTGACCAGGCACGTCGATGCCCTGCCAGCGTGCCCAGTCCAAAGCGCCGAGGGCCAGTACGTCGGTGGTGCAGATCAGTGCCGTGATCTTCGGATTGGTCGCGAGCGCCTCCGCTGCCGCGGAGTGCCCGGACTGCGTGGTGTGGACGTACCGCTCGATCACAGTCAGAGAAAACGGATCAATCTGCGCCGTCGACATCGCGTCGCGCACTCCCTCGATCCGCTCACGCTGAACGTGGAAATGCGGCGACTTCAGGCGCTCCTGACTGACAACACCATCCATCCGGTCTCGCCCCAGCCGCATGCAAAGCACACCGATCTCGGTGTGGCCCAGACCGATGAGGTAATCGGCAACCTTGCGCATGGCAGCGCGGTCATCGATGCCCACGAGAGACGCTCCGGGAATCTCGCGCGGCTGATCGCACACCACGATCGGGATGTGACGTTCGAGGACGGCGGCAAGATACGGGTCGTCGTCGGCAACCGAATAGACGACAAAACCGTCGACGCCGGCTTGCTGCACGACCGCGGCGGCATCCACGTCGTCTCGCCCTGGTCCGGCAGGAATCAGGAGCAACCCCTGCCCAGCTTCCTCGCAGGATTCCGAGAGGCCTGCCAGGAAGCTCATGGCAGCCGGGTCACGGAAGCTGTAACTGAGCGCTTCGGTGAGGAGAAGTCCCACGGCACCGGCTTTGCGGGTACGTAGGGAACGGGCGACCGGATCGGGTCCGGGATATCCGCGTCGCTTAGCCGCTTGGAGCACTCGATCCCGAAGCTCGACGGAGAGCTGATCGGGTCGGTTGTACGCGTTCGAGACTGTTGTTCTCGACACATTGAGCTCGGCGGCGAGCGACGCCAAAGTGGCTTGACGGCGTGGCTGACGGGACCGGGGCATAGACGGACGTTATCGGTACCCGTCAAAGTCGGCACGACGGGGCTGAACCGAACATGACCTACCAGCGACTATGCGCTAATGTGTAACGGTAACGGTTTCCAATAGCATTTAGTCCACCCTTCGTTCAGGAGAAAATTCGTGCGCTCGTCGTCCAAAATCCGCATCGCCGCCCTCGCCACCATCTCGGTCGCAGCGGCCATGGCACTGACGGCCTGCGGCTCCGAAAAGACCGGGGACGATGGCATCTCCGTCGTCGCCTCCACAAACGTGTGGGGCAACGTTGCGCAGGCCGTCGCAGGTGACGTTCTCACCGTCACCTCCATCATCGACGAGCCGTCCGCGGATCCGCATTCCTTCGAAGCCACCCCGGCTCAGGCTGCCAAGATCACCGACGCCTCCCTTGTCGTCTACAACGGTGGTGGCTACGACCAATTTGTCACCGACATCCTCGACGCAGGCAAGGGCGACCAGAAGACCGTCAACGCGTACGACCTGCTCGACGGTGGAATCCACGCAGGCGAGACCTCGGGAGAATCGCACGACGGTCACACGCACGGCGCCGTCAACGAGCACGTCTGGTTCGACATCCCCACCGTCGACGCAGTGGCCCACTCCGTCGCCGACCAACTCAGTGCACTCGACCCCGACAATGCGTCGACGTACGAGGCAAACGCACAGGCATACAGCCAGAAACTGGCCGGCATCACCGCTGTCACCGATTCGATTGCCGCTGCCCACGGCGGCGAGTCAGTCGCGCAGACCGAACCCATCGCGCACTACCTGTTGGTTGCCGCCGAACTGAAGGACGCAACCCCCGAGGAATTCACCAGCGCAATCGAAGACGGCAACGATCCGTCACCGGCCGCGATCGCCGCAACGCGCCAATTGCTGTCGGACAAGGCTGCCAGGGCCCTCGTCTACAACACTCAGACGCAGGACAAAGTGACGCAGGACATGCGCTCCACCGCCGAGAAAGCAGGCGTGCCCGTCGTCGAGGTTACGGAGACTCTCCCCGAAGGCCTGGACTACATTCAGTGGCAGACGCAGACTGCGGAGTCGCTAGCCCACGCCCTCTCTGCCCAGTAATTTCTTGCCCACTTAATTTCGAGAAGAACCGATCGGCTTGTGACAGAAACCTCCGCGAATACAACGGCGCCGGCAACAAACGCCGTGCCAGCAGTCGCCCTGAAGGACGCCCGATTGTCCTTCGGCGCCCGCACCCTCTGGGACGGCCTCGACCTCGAGGTTCAGCCCGGCGAGTTCATCGCAGTGCTCGGCCCTAACGGCTCCGGCAAGACCTCACTTCTGAAGATTCTGCTGGGGCAGCTACAACTCAGCGGCGGCAGCGCAGAAATCGCCGGAACCCCGGCCCGCGCCGGAAACTCGCACGTCGGGTACATCCCGCAGCAGAAATCCATCGACGACGGACTTCCGCTGCGCGGGCGCGACCTTGTCGGTCTCGGGGTCGACGGACATCAGTGGGGCACCGGCCTGCTTCGGCGGGGGCGTCGGCGCGCGATCGTCGACAACGCCATCGCGCAGGTCAGCGCCGAAGCGTTCGCGGACGCCCCCATCGGATCCATGTCCGGCGGTGAGCAACAGCGATTGCGTATTGCGCAGGCACTGGTCGGCGATCCGAAGATCCTGCTGTGCGACGAACCGCTGCTCAGCCTCGACCTCGCCAACCAGCATCTGGTGTCCACGTTGATCGACAAGCGTCGACGCACCCACAACACGGCCGTACTGTTCGTGACCCACGAGATCAATCCGATCCTTCCGCTGGTCGATCGGGTGCTGTATCTGGTCGACGGCAAGTTCCGCATCGGAACGCCGGCCGAGGTGATGACGTCCGAGGTTCTCTCTGATCTGTACAACACCGACGTCGAGGTACTGCAGGTTCGTGGCCGCCTGGTTGTCGTCGGCACCGGCGACGCCATCGACGCTCTCGGCAGCGCGGGCGGCCTGCGTCCGGGCGAAGGCGTCCACCACAGCGATGAGGATCACGCGTGAGCAACAAATTCACCGATGCGATGTCGCGGATGTTCGACGTGTCCGCCACTGTCGACCTTCTGCAGTACGACTTCGTCCAGCAGGCATTGATCGCCGGGGCGATTCTCGGATTGCTGGCCGGCATCATCGGCCCGCTGATCGTGAGCCGGCAGATGTCGTTCTCCGTTCACGGGACCAGTGAGCTGTCACTGACCGGCGCGTCGGCTGCCCTGCTGGTCGGAGTGAGTGTCGGCGCCGGAGCAATTGTGGGTTCGGTGGTCGCGGCAGTTCTCTTCGGACTACTGGGAGCCAAAGCGCGAGACCGCGATTCGGTGATCGGCGTGATCATGGCCTTCGGGCTCGGACTGTCGGTGCTGTTCCTCTGGGCGTACGACGGCCGAACCGGAACCAGCTTATCGTTGTTGGTCGGTCAGATCGTGGCACCTGGCAACAGCGGACTCGAACTGCTTCTTCTGTGCGCAGTCATCGTGATCGGCACGCTGGGATTCATCTACCGCCCCTTGCTGTTCGCCAGCACCGATCCCGAAGTGGCTGCGGCCCGCGGTGTTCCGGTACGCGCGCTGTCCATCGTCTTTGCGGTTCTGGTCGGCATCACGGCCGCTCTGGGTGTGCAGATCGTGGGCGCGCTGCTGGTGATGTCGTTGCTCATCACGCCCGCCGCGGCGGCCGCGTACGTCACCGCAAGCCCGCTCAAGGCCACCATCTTGTCCGTGGTCTTCGCGGAACTCGCCGCTGTCGGCGGCATCCTGCTCTCCCTCGCACCCGGAGTTCCGGTGTCCAGCTTTGTCACCACGGTGTCGTTTGTCATCTACCTGGTGTGCCGCCTCACCGGTTCTGCGCGACGCAAGAATGCCGGACGGATTCCGGCGCACGCATGACGATCCGCGTCGACCTCAACAGCGACCTCGGCGAGGGATACGGCGCCTGGACGCTCGGTGACGACAACGCCATGCTGACCGTGGTCACCAGCGCCAATATCGCGTGCGGGTTTCACGCCGGTGACCCGACCACACTGTTGGCGACCTGCCGCTCCGCTGTGGCGCAGAACGTACGGATCGGCGCGCAGGTCGGATACAACGATCTTTCGGGATTCGGCCGACGCTTCATCGACGTCTCACCCACCGATCTCGCGGCCGATGTCATTTATCAAATAGGGGCACTCGACGGACTGGCCCGTGTCGCCGGCTCCCGCGTCACGTACGTCAAACCTCACGGCGCGCTCTACAACGCGATAGTGCATCACCGTGAACAAGCGCGCGCCGTTGTCGACGCCGTTCGTAGCTACGACGCGTCCCTCCCCGTTCTCGGGCTCCCGGGTTCGGTGTTCCTGGCCGAAGCGGAAGCGGCCGGTCTGACAGTTGTGACCGAGGCCTTTGCCGACCGCGCGTACACGCCGGAGGGGACGTTGGTGCCCCGAAACCAGCCAGGGGCAGTGCTTCACAACCCTCTTGCCATTGCCGAACGCGTGCGCCGGATAGTGCTCGAGGGCGTCGTAGACGCCATTGACGGCAGCCGCGTGACGGTCCGCGCCGACTCGGTGTGCGTCCACGGTGATACCCCGGCCGCCGTCGACATGGCCACCGAAATCCGGAGACTGCTCACCGCGTCCGACGTGACGATCACGCCCTTCACCTGATTCCTGCGCCCGCACTCCTCGCTGAGGGACAATGGCTTCATGGCATGGCTCGATGTCGTTCGCCCCGGCCCGTTGACCACCGTCCAGGACCATGGACGGGTAGGTTGCGCGGCCAGCGGCGTCGGCCGCTCCGGCGCGGTTGATCTGATCTCCCACGACGCGGCAAACAGGCTGGTAGGAAACGCACCTCATGCCGCCACGCTCGAAATCACGACAGGTGGATTCGTCGCACAGGCCGTCGGGCCGCTGACCGTTGCAGTCACCGGCGCGAGGGCCCCGGTGACAGTCAACGCACGTCCCGTTGCCGACTACTCGACCCTCCGACTCGATGGCGACGACCTCCTCGAAATCGGCTACAGCACAACCGGACTGCGCACCTATCTCGCTGTCCGCGGCGGCATCGACGTCCCGGAAACTCTCGGCTCTCGCTCCACCGACACACTCGCCGAACTCGGCCCAGCGCCCGTCCGCGCGGGCGATCACCTGCTCGTCGGAGTTGGCGAAGCCGAGTGGCCGATCGAGGATTTCATCCCACCGCCGGCGCCCACCCCATGCCCCGTTCCGCTCGGCATCACCCTCGGACCGCGCGACGACTGGTTCACACCCGCCTCCGTCCACGCATTGCTGCACCACGCCTGGACCGTCACCGAAGACACCGATCGAGTCGGCGTTCGGCTACGCGGCCCCGGACCGCTGCATCGCTCACGTACGTGCGAATTGCCCAGCGAAGGCGTCGTCTCCGGCTCGGTTCAAGTGCCCCCGAACGGTCACCCCGTGATATTCCTGGCTGATCATCCCGTAACCGGCGGGTATCCGGTGATCGCAGTGGTCACCGACCCCGGAATCGCCACGCTGGCGCAAATGAGACCGGGAAGTTCGGTTACCTTCCGGGCGGCGTAGGCGGCGCTGATAGTCTCAGCCACTGCTGGCGTCGGCGCATGGCCGTCGTGAATAAGCCGAAGGAAACTGACATATGAGTATGAAGAGCAGCACAATCGCTCTGAGCGCAGCCAGTTTGATCACCGCAGCACTTGTTCTCTCGGGATGCAGCAGCTCCGACGACGGCGAGGCTGTCTCGGAGGCCACCTCGGTAGCGACCTCCGCAACTACCTCGGCCGCCGCGGCAACAACGTCGGATGACAGCATCAGCTTCAGCGGCGAACGTGTCACCCTCAACTCCGGCACCGACGCCGACGCACCGGCCATCAGCGTCAGCCTTCCGGACGGATGGTCGCAGACCCAGAAAGTCACCACCGGAAGCGTCACGGACATCCTGTCCAGCAACCAGGCCGATGCAAACGGCTTCATGCCGAAC
This sequence comes from Rhodococcus sp. ACPA4, assembly GCF_002300185.1. Classification (NCBI taxonomy): domain Bacteria; kingdom Bacillati; phylum Actinomycetota; class Actinomycetes; order Mycobacteriales; family Nocardiaceae; genus Rhodococcus; species Rhodococcus sp. ACPA4. The sequence goes on along the minus strand of NZ_NSDY01000002.1, from coordinate 158,355 downwards.
ACGACATTGACGGTGGAAAGCCAGGGCACCGCAAGCCCCGACGAGGTTCTTGCCGGCGCCCAGGCGTCGCTCGGCATGCTCAACGGATGGACCGAGGTGAACAAGGTCGACCTCGACATCGACGGACAGAAGGCGATCCGCATCGCCGGAACCTGGTCGCCGCCGAACGTTGACGTTCCCCTGTTGGCGGTCATGACCGTCATCGCCTACCAGGCTGACGAATCGTCTCCCGTGTACCTGGTGAGCTTCGCGAATCAGTTCACCGATAAGGAAGACATGGCGCTCTCCGACCAGGTCGAGGAAATCAATACGTCAATCGAATTCGGCTAAGCCCCCCGTGCGCGTTTCTGGTCGTTCCCACTACCGGAAACGCGCACCGGGCCGAAGGCCCTAGCTGCTACGGCGACGACGCGCGATGTCGGCCAACACAACTCCGGCAGCAACCGAAGCGTTGAGCGACTCGACCGGTCCAGCCATGGGGATGGACAGAATCGCGTCACAGTTCTCGCGGACGAGACGTGAGAGTCCCTTGCCCTCTGAACCGACCACGATCACCACTGGACCGCTGCCGTCGAAATCGTCGAGAGTGGTGTCGCCACCGGCGTCGAGGCCCACAACCTGTACACCCTTGGACGCCCAGTCCTTGAGCGTGCGAGTGAGGTTGGTGGCGCGAGCAATCGGCAGACGAGCAGCAGCACCGGCACTGGTACGCCAAGCGACGGCACTGACACTGGCGCTACGACGCTCGGGAATCACGACGCCGTGTCCACCGAAAGCCGCGACCGAGCGCACGACGGCGCCCAGGTTGCGGGGGTCGGTGATGTTGTCCAGCGCGACGAGCAACGGCGGCTCGGCGTGCTTACGCGCCTCGGACAGGAGATCGTCCGGATGTGCGTAACGGTACGGCGGAACCTGCAGCGCGATGCCCTGGTGAAGACCGTTGGCACTCAGGCGATCCAGATCGGTACGCGGTACTTCGAGAATGGAGATTCCGGCATCAGCGGCAAGCTGAACGGATTCCTTCAGGCGGTCGTCGCTCTCGGTGCCGACGGCAACCCACAGCGCCGTCGCCGGAACGCCAGCGCGCAGGCACTCGACCACCGGGTTGCGTCCGAGCACTGTCTCGGGACCGTCGAGAACCTTGCGGCCCGGACCCGGACGGCCACCACGACCCTGCTTCTCGTCGGCCCGGGCGGCGCGCGCTGCACGCTTCGCCGCTGGATGCTTGGTGCGTGCCTCGGCGGGTGGCGTAGCGCCACGCCCTTCGAGACCGCGACGGTGCTTACCGCCGGAACCGGCAACCTGGCCCTTCTTGGTGCCGCCCTTACGGACTGCGCCGCGCCTGCTCGAGTTTCCAGCCATTGTTACTGCCCTGCCTTCAGGGACCATTCGGGTCCGTCGGGAGTATCGGTTACTTCGATACCCGCCTTGATGAGGCGATCACGGACTTCGTCCGCCACCGCCCAGTTCTTTTCCGTCCGTGCCTGCTGCCGCCGATCGAGATCGGCGCGCACCAACACGTCCAAAGCTTCCATTGCCGCCTCGGTGTCGCCACCGGACTGCGACCAATGCGCGTCGAGGGGGTCGACGCCCAGGATCGCGAGCATCGCTCGCACCTGACCTGCCGCCACGCGCGCCGCGCCCAGGTCTCCCGCTGCGAGTGCGGTATTTCCCGCACTCGCCTTGCCGTGAATCTCGGCCAACGCGATCGGGACCGACAAGTCGTTGTCGAGCGCTTCCGCGAAACCTTCTGTCCACGTTCCGAGTTCGACGCCACCTGCGCGCTTGTGCGTACGCAGGACAAACGCCTCGAGTCCTTGGTACGACTTGGCACTCTCTTCGAGGGCTTCGTCCGAGTACTCGAGATTCGAACGGTAGTGAGCACTACCGAGGTAGTACCTAAGTTCTTGCGGGCGAACCTTTTTCAAGACATTCGGCACCGACAGCACATTGCCGAGCGACTTGGACATCTTCTCGCCACTCATCGTGACCCAGCCGTTGTGCAGCCAGTACTGAGCAAAATCGTCGCCGACGCATTTTGCCTGGGCAATCTCGTTCTCGTGATGCGGGAAGACCAAATCCCTTCCACCGCAGTGAATATCGAATGCAGCGCCGAGATAGAACTCCGCCATGGCCGAGCATTCGAGATGCCAGCCGGGACGGCCGGGTCCCCACGGAGTCGGCCACGAGGGTTCGCCAGGCTTGGCCGTCTTCCACAGCGTGAAGTCACGCGGGTCACGCTTGCCCTCGGCAGCACTCTCACCCTGATGGACGTCGTCGAGCTTGTGCCCGGAGAGAGCGCCGTATTCGGGGTAGCTCTGCACGTCGAAGTAGACGTCACCGCCCGCGGCGTACGCATGACCATTCGCGATGAGACGCTCCATCATCGTGACCATCTGCGTGACGTGACCGGTGGCCCGCGGTTCGATCGACGGCGGCAATACACCCAACTGGTCGTATGCCCACGTGAAGGAACGCTCGAACGTCGTGGCCCACTCCCACCAGGGACGGCCGGCGTCGGCAGCCTTGTTCAAGATCTTGTCGTCGATATCCGTCACATTGCGCACGAATGCAACGTCGTTGTCGTGCGCCAGCAACCAGCGGCGCAGCACGTCGAATGCGACGCCGCTACGCACGTGTCCGATGTGAGGATCACCCTGGACTGTCGCCCCACACAGGTACACCGATGCATGTCCGGGGACCAACGGAACAAAATCCCGCAGGGCCCGCGTACCGGTGTCGTATAGGCGCAGGGTCACGACCAGCGATCTTACCTGTCGTTGCCGGTTGTCATGACCAACGCGGTGGCCATGGCGGCGATCCCCTCGCCGCGCCCGGTCAAACCGAGTCCATCGGTGGTGGTGGCGGAGACCGAAACCGGGGCACCGAGAACCTCGGAGAGGACCCGCTGCGCCTCATCGCGACGCGGACCGATCTTGGGGCGATTCCCGATGACCTGAACTGCGGCATTGCCGACCGTGAACTGGTTTTCCTCGAGCAACCGCCGAACCTCGGCGAGCATCCGGACGCCACTCACTCCGTCCCATTCCGGCCTCCCGGTACCGAAGACGGATCCGAGGTCGCCCAATCCCGCCGCGGAGAGAAGAGCGTCACACAACGCGTGAACGGCAACATCGCCGTCGGAATGCCCGGAGCAGCCGTCAGCATCCTCGAATAACAAACCGGCCATCCAACACGGCCGTCCTACCTCGACGGGATGAACATCCGTCCCCAGACCGACTCGCATCTAGTTTCCGTCCTTACGAATCCGCATCCAGAAGTGCTCGGGCAAGTACCAGGTCGAGTGGCGTCGTGATCTTGAAGGCATGAGCTTCACCGGCGATGGTCTGTACGGAAACGCCGAGTCGCTCGACCAACGACGCGTCGTCCGTTGCCGCCAGATCGCCGGCATCGTAGGCCTCGCGCAATACCTGCGTGGAAAAGCCCTGGGGAGTTTGTACCGCACGAAGTTCGCTACGAAGCGGAGTACCGGTAACCATGCCGAGAACATCGACGGACTTGATGGTGTCCGTGACCGGCAGCACGGGAATGACCGCAGCGCTGCCCGCCTTCAGTTCTGCGACAACCCGCGCAATCATCGCCGGCGGAGTCAAAGCTCGCGCAGCATCGTGCACGAGTACGAACTCTGCGTCTCCGGCCGCCTCGAGCCCGGCCCGCACGGAATCCGTGCGCTCTGCTCCACCTGCAACCACGCCGACGTCGTCGCTACGCCCGAGATCAGCCTTGACTGATCCGAGAAGTTCAGGCGGCACAATCACAACAACGCGGTCGACCGCTCCGGATTTCCGGAGCCCGTCAACCGCGCGTGCAAGCATGGTGCGCCCACCGAGTTCGACGAATGCCTTGGGTATTTGCTCACCCAAGCGCAATCCCCGACCTGCGGCAGGAACCAGTGCGACTACCGACACTGTCAGCTTTGTTGTGGTGTTGGTTCAGGACGCGGTCGCGAGGACCTCGTCGAGAATGATCTCAGCCTTTTCGTTGTCAGTGCCCTCGGCGAGCGCGAGCTCCCCGACGAGAATCTGACGAGCCTTGGCAAGCATGCGCTTCTCACCAGCAGAAAGCCCACGATCCTGCTCACGACGCCACAAGTCACGAACAACCTCGGCGACCTTGTTCACGTCACCTGAAGCAAGCTTCTCGAGGTTCGCCTTGTATCGACGAGACCAGTTGGTGGGCTCTTCGGTGTGCGGTGCACGCAGAACCTGGAAAACCTTGTCGAGGCCTTCCTGGCCGACGACGTCGCGAACTCCGACGTATTCTGCGTTGTCTGCGGGAACTCGAACTGTCAGATCGCCTTGAGCAACCTTCAGAACGAGATATTCCCTCTGCTCACCCTTGATGGTGCGGGTTTCGATAGCTTCGATCAGCGCCGCACCGTGATGGGGGTATACGACGGTGTCTCCGACCTTGAAAATCATGTGTCCCGTGCCCCTTTCGATTCCACTAGTTTAACACGTCGAAGAACCAGCCATGCATCAACGGCGCAGGTCAGGGGCATCCTTGCTCGAGCGTAGGGGTTGACAGTGCCTGTTGGACGTGCATTCAACCAGCGTCGACGGCCTGTTCACGGTGGCGTGAAAGCCCACGCGGACAACCGTTGTGGCTACCCAGCGACCGGCCCGCGAGAGCTGACTACTACTCTGCCTAGTGGAGTGCGAACCTGACGCCCTGGAGGACAAACCGTGACTGCTATCCGCAAGCCGACTCGCCGAGTCGCTACCGCCATTGCACTGGCTGCAGGCGCAGCCATCGCGCTGTCCGCATGCGGCTCGGGACAGGTGAGCCAGACTGCCGTCCAGCAGGCCGCCGTGAACGGCAACAGTGCCACCGTTGGTGACATCGCCCTGCGCAACGTGCATATTGCTTACCCCTCGTCCGAGGAATACAGCATCGAACCCGGCGGAAAGGCCGTGCTGGCCTTCACGATCGTGAACGAGAGCACGGAGACGACCGACAAGCTGGTGAGCATCACCACTGACTACGCTGCAAGCGTTGTCGCCGGTGAAGAGGTCGCCGGATTGGTGCTCAAGCCGCAGACATCCCTGCAGGCCGGAGAGCTTCCCGCGGGCGAGTCCGCCGAGGCCGAAGCCGAGAAGCAGATCGAGAACAAGGACCAGAACACAGACGCTCCCGCAGCGCTCGTGCTCGTGGTCCTCGAAGACATCAAGGCCGGCGTTCGCCCGGGCCTGACCATCCCGATCACCTTCACCTTCGAGAAGGCCGGCCCCGTCACGGTTCAGGTTCCTGTCGATGCGGGCCCACAACTCGAGCGTGACGTATCCGAGAAGTCACCGGTCGAGGGCTCAGGACACTGAGCTTGTAAACCTCAGGCGGACACTGCGTTTCGCCAAGGTCACGAATTGCCACACTAGAGGCGGGGTCCATGTCGGACCTCGCCTCTAGTCTGTTCCGGTGGCCAAAGCGAAATCGAACTACCGGTGCTCCGAATGCAAATCCGTCGTGCCCAAATGGGTCGGCCGCTGCCCCGAGTGCGACACGTGGGGCTCCATGTCCGAAGTGTCCGTCGTCGCTCCGGTCGCCAGTCGCGCGGGGGCATCGCTCGCCAAGGCCGGATCGGCCGCTGTCCTGCCCACCACACCCGCCACTCCGCTCACCCAGATCGACAGCCAGAGCACCAAGGCCAAGCCCACCGGGATCGGTGAACTCGATCGAGTTCTCGGCGGTGGTGTTGTTCCCGGGTCGGTCGTCCTGCTCGCCGGGGAACCTGGCGTCGGCAAATCCACGCTGCTGCTCGAGGTCGTCTACCGGTGGGCGATGCGGAGTCCGCAAGACCGCGCGCTGTACGTCACCGGAGAGGAGTCGGCCGGGCAGGTCAGGCTCCGGGCCGATCGCACCAATTCCGTCCACGAACGGATGTATCTGGCCGCGGAAAATGATCTCGCGACCATCCTCGGCCACGTCGAGCAGGTCAAACCCACCCTGGTGATCGTCGACTCCGTGCAGACCATGCTCGCGGCCGACGTCGACGGCGTTGTCGGTGGCGTCACACAGGTCAAAGCGGTCACCAGCGCGCTCACGTCGTTGGCGAAATCCAGTGGAATCCCTGTACTCCTTATCGGCCACGTCACCAAGGACGGAGCCGTGGCCGGCCCACGGTCGCTCGAGCATCTCGTCGACGTTGTCCTACATTTCGAAGGAGACAAACACTCCACGCTTCGCATGGTCCGCGGCGTGAAGAACCGATTCGGAGCAGCCGACGAGGTGGGTTGTTTCGAACTCACCGAACAAGGCATCAACGAGATCAGCGATCCGTCCGGATTGTTCCTTCACCATCGGGAAGAGATGGTGGAGGGCACTGCTGTCACCGTGATGATGGACGGCAAACGCCCGCTGCTCGGCGAAGTACAGGCATTAGTGGCGCCTACCCCACTCCCCACTCCCCGCCGCGCTGTGAGCGGCCTGGACACCGCGCGCGTCGCCATGGTTCTGGCGGTACTCGAGCGACGCGCCGGAGTATCGATCGCCAAAGCCGACGTCTACGCGGCAACGGTGGGCGGCATGCGAATGACGGAACCGGGTGCCGATTTGGCCCTCGCCATCGCCGTGACGTCCGCAGTGAAGGGAAAGCCAGTTCCCAAGGGAATGGTGATCCTCGGCGAAGTCGGACTCGCCGGTGAGGTTCGCCGAGTTGCCGGCGTCAACCGACGACTGATCGAAGCTGCCCGATTGGGATTCACGAGCGCAATAGTGCCGGTCGACTCCGGGCCGAACATTCCCGGTATGCGAGTCAACGAAGTGACGAACATAGCCGAAGCATTGACCTACGCCGGTTTGCTCGGTGGCAAGCAGGGCGCGCCTCGACCCAAGCTCACCCCCGTCAAATGACGGAGGTGCTCAGCACAGGGCAATCAGACGGACGAGGTCCCGAACGGCGAGGTCGGAACGCCGTCCACAAATTCCTGGGTCTTGGCAAAATGCTCGGCCGTGATGGTCAGGAACAGTCCACGCGACGTTCCGACAATGACGTCCGGATCAGCCGCCGGACCTTCGACGATGACAGCTTCTGCGCTGGTGTAGACCTTGCGGCGAACGGTGCCCTCGACGCGAGCCCGGAACTCGAGAACCGAACCAAGCGGAATCGGCCGAGCAAAGTCGATCTCGAGGTGACCGGTCACCACCGGAGTGCCGAGGACCATGCATGCCACGCCCTGCACCTCGTCGAAAGCGGTGGAGAGAATTCCGCCGTGAATGACTCCGGGTCCACCCTGGTACTTCTTCGCGACTTCGAGGCGTCCGGTCACTTCGAGGCCCTCGCCCGCCTTGAAACTCATCGCCATCCCGGCCGGCTGATCGTCGCCGCAACCGAAGCACTTCGACCAGTGCTGAGGCAACTTCTCACCCGCCGCCGGGAAGAATTCGACGGGCACGGGCACGGTCAGGTCGTCAGGCAAAGTCCAGGAGCTACTCACGGATAGGTAATCTAATCGAAGGATCTGCCAGTACCAGCTATCGGACCCGGACTTAGTGACATCGACCTCAGCAGGGAGTTTCTCAATGATCAGTGCGATGGCGGATCCCCAGTCGTCGCCGGCGTTGAGAGAAACCATCGCCAGATTGGCCCCCGGAACCGCGCTGCGCGACGGCCTCGAACGCATTCTTCGAGGTCGCACCGGCGCCCTGATCGTCCTCGGTTACGACGACGAGATCGAAGCGCTCTGCGACGGTGGTTTCAACCTCGACGTCGAGTTCGCGCCCACCCGCCTTCGGGAACTCTCGAAGATGGACGGTGCCGTGGTGCTGTCCACGGACGGCTCGCACATCGTCCGCGCAAATGTTCAACTCGTTCCGGACCACAAAATCCCGACCGTCGAATCCGGTACTCGGCACCGGGCAGCGGAACGCACGGCAATCCAGACCGGATACCCGGTCGTGTCGGTAAGCCAGTCGATGTCGATCGTGAGCGTCTACGTCGGCGGCATCAGACACGTCATCGAAGGTTCCGCCACGATCCTTTCCCGGGCAAATCAAGCCGTTGCGACACTCGAGCGATACAAGGCACGCCTCGACGAGGTCACCAGATCGCTGTCCGTCGTCGAGATCGAGGACTTCGTAACTCTGCGCGACGCATTGACGGTGGTGCAGAGACTCGAGATGGTTCGACGCGTATCGCTCGAAATCGAACAGGACGTCCTCGAACTCGGCACCGACGGTCGCCAGCTCGCCCTTCAGCTCGAAGAACTGGTCGGCGACAACGACATTGCGCGTCAGCTCATCGTTCGCGACTACCTTGCCGGCCCCGAGCCGGTCGGAACCGCCGCGATGGACAATGTGCTCGCTGCCCTGGACCGTGTCACCGATGCCGATCTCCTCGACCTGACAACACTCGCCCGAGTGCTCGGTTACCCGGGCACGATCGAAGCCCTCGATACCCCGATGACACCCCGCGGATACCGGGTTCTCATGCGGGTACCGCGGCTTCAGTTCCATCAGATCCACCGATTGGTCGGATCATTCGGCACCTTGCAAGCTCTGTTGGCTGCTACTGCGGCCGACCTTCAATCAGTCGAAGGTATCGGTGGGCTGTGGGCCCGTCACATCCGCGAAGGTCTGTCACGGCTCGCCGAATCTTCGATCACCGGTTCGTTCAACTAGGCGATATTGAACGGCTCCGCGCCACTACTAGGCGATATTGAACGGCTCCGCGCCGCTACTAGGCGATATTGAACGGCTCCGCGCCGCTACGTAGTGCACCGAGCTGGCCGACCACGGTGTACGCGCCGGGACCCACGGGATTGCGCTGCGGATTCTGCGAAGTGGCGCAGTCCGGAGTCGACGTCGTGGCGGACCAGGCAACCTTGAAGGCGGCCTGCTCCCCCGGTTCGAGGTTGCGCACATCCGGAGCAGGCTGCGGGTAGCAGTCGACGTTGGACCACAGTCGGTTCTTACCGTCGATGCTGTAGACAAGCACCTGCTGGAGTCCACCGGCCAGGTCGCGATCACACGCGGCGGAACCGATGTTCGTGATGACAATCGTGAAGGTCGGTTCCTCACCACCGGCGAAGGTCGGCTTGTCTGCGGTTGCCTTGACTGCGAGGGACGAGTCGGCACACTGCCCAGCAGGCACCGGAGCCGCACTGGTCGCCGAGGTTGTCGAACTCGCAGCAGCGGACGTCGCAGAACCATTCGAACCGGAATCACCACTGCCGCCGCCACCGTTGCCGCCGGAACTGTTGCTTCCTGACGGGTTCGGCGTGAACGACACCTCCGACGTCAGTGAGGAAGTCACGGCCGCGGCATCTGCTTCGGCAGGATCGTCTCCCCCACCGACCAGTGCCGAAATCGCCCAGATCAGCAACACCAGGGCGATAACGGCAGCACCGATGGCCAGAGCCCGGCGACGCCAGTAGATCTGAGGGGGCAGTGGTCCATTCGGTTCCAACACGGTCTCAACGGTAGTTGGCGAAAGGCTCACAAACGGTCAGCTGAGACGGCGTGTCGGCACCGTGTGACGAAGGACTGCGGGGATTATCCCGGCCTACTCGCCGATTTCGCCTACTACGCCCTGCAGGCGCATGTGTCCGTCGGACAGCGTGTAGGTGACACCTGCGATCGCGCACTCTCCCTTGGCCACCTTGTCGGCAATGATTCGTGACCGCTGCATGATGAGCGAGCCCGTCTCGACAACGTGCCGGCCCTCGAGTTCGTCGACAGTCTTCAGGCCTTCGTTGCGTCCCATGAGAATGGACGGCGCAACGCGTTCGATCACACTGCGAATGAAACCGTCTGGCACTGCGCCCTTGTCGAGAGCGTCGAGCGTGGCTTTGACGGCGCCACAGCCGTCGTGCCCGAGCACAACGATGAGAGGCACGTTGAGAACATGGACGGCGTACTCGATGGAGCCGAGAACGGAATCGTCGAGCACGTGACCTGCAGTGCGGACGACGAACATGTCACCCAACCCCTGATCGAAGATGATCTCGGCGGCAACACGTGAATCACCACAACCGAACAGCACGGCGGTGGGGTGCTGTTCGTTGACCAGCTTCGCGCGATCCGCGATTCCCTGGCTGGGATGGATGGACTCGCCGCCCACAAATCGCTCGTTTCCCTCACGGAGGGACTTCCAGGCGGACTTAGGACTTGAATTCGGCATTTCAATATTGTGCACCCGCCGCGATTTTCCGACACATCGGGAAGGGCCTGGTCGCGGAAACCAACCGCCTTGTCCGTAGTCCGGCGCACGAAGGAGCGCGGACCTCCGCAGCGTACGATCCCCCCAGGCCTTATCGAACGATAGCTAATGGAGAAGTCATGGTCACGAAGAATTCGGCGAAAACCGCCACCACCGAGGCCAGTTGGCGACTGATCGAGCCACTCGAACTGAGCCCCATCCTCCAAGCTGCCCTCGAAGGATTCTACGACAACGGCTTCCACGGCACCTCAGTGCGAGACATCGCGCGTCGCGTCGGTGTCACGATTCCTGCGCTGTACTACCACCATCAGAGCAAGGAAGGGATTCTCCTCGCGCTCTTGGAGATCTCGACCGGCGACGTGCTCGCGCGTGCACACACCGCATCGGCCGACGGCGGTGACGACCCGTGCGAACAGCTCACGAATGTCGTCGAAGCAATCGTGCTGCGCATGACAACCCGATCGCGCCTGGCTGCCCTCGAAGGTGAGGTGCGGTACCTCAGCCCCGAGAACCGGCAGCGATACCGCGTTGTCCGCAAGGGCATCGAGGAACTCGCCCTCGGCATCGTCAGCGATGGCGTCGAACGAGGAGTGTTCTCTGTCGCCGATACAGCCGAGACCACTCGCGCACTACTCGCCATGTGTCAGTCCATTCCGCGGTGGTACCACGCGGAAGGCGAACTCAGCCCGGAGGAAGTCGCCAAGAAATACGCAGAGATCGCCCTGAACACGGTGGGATACAAGCCTCGCCGCAAGCGGACTCGCTAGTTCTCACAGTGCTGCGTACTGCGCTCGAAGTTCGCGCTTGAGTATCTTTCCGGTAGCGCCAAGTGGAAGTTCAGCAACGACGTCGATCGATTTCGGGCACTTGTATCCGGCGAGACGTGCTCGCGTGAATGCGAGTATCGCGGTGGCATCGAGTTCGTGATCTGCAGCAGCTACCACCACCGCCTTGACTGCCTCACCCCAGACCGGATCCTCCACTCCGACAACGGCAACCTGTGAAACGCCGGGATATTCGGCGATCACCGATTCGACCTCGACGGGGTACACGTTCTCGCCACCGGAGATGATCATGTCCTTGATCCGATCGGTGATGTAGACGTATCCATCGTCGTCGATCCGTCCGACATCGCCGGTGTGAAACCAACCGTCTGCATCGATCGCAGCCGCCGTCTCAGTCGGACGTTCGTAGTAGCCCTGCGTAGTCTGCTCGGATCTGATGCAGATCTCCCCCGACTCTCCAAGTGCTACCGACTCTCCAAGCATTCCTTCGGATGTTCCCGCGCCCACAACCTTCAACTCCACCCAGGGGTACGGCTTGCCCACCGACCGCAACAGCGAGACTCTCTCTCCGTCAAGTGAATGGTCGGCCGCATCGAGTTGTGTTACAGCTCCGTGCGTTTCGGTCAAACCGTAGACCTGAAACAGCGGGGTGTCGAATGTGTCGAGAGCTCGCCTCAACACTGCCGGTGTGATCGGCGAGGACCCGTAGGCGATAGATCTGAGCGCTGCAAAATCTCGGTCTCGCGCGCCCGGTACTTCGACCATCATCCCGATCACGGAAGGCACCAGGAATGTATTCGTGATGCTCATGGTCTCCAACACGTCCAGCAGGTCAGGCGGCGTGAACTCCGACAGAATCACGTTGTGCGCGCCGTTCGCGAGACCGACGAGGACCCAACCCAATCCACCGATGTGAAACAGCGGCATCGCACACAAGCTGACGGATGATTCGTCGAATCCCCACGGGCCACCGGTCTGTGTGCACGCCCCGAGGTTCCGGTTCGACGTGAGAACGCCTTTGGGCTTTGCCGTCGTACCGGACGTATAGAGTTGCAGAACAACGTCATCCGAGCCTCCACGCCAACCGGGATCCACCGCGCTCGCACCAGCCAATCGAGCTTCGTAGTCCAATGGGCCGGTGCCGTCGATCTGAACCCACCGCTGCATCGGCGCTCCGGATTCCCGGACTGCGGAGACCACCCCGTCGAATTCACTGTGAAAGAACAACACTTGCGCTTCCGAATCGGCGAGCACCTCGGCGGCCTCCGCACCGGACAATCGCCAATTCACCGGGATGGTCACTGCCCCGATCTTCGCCGCGGCCAGCACTGCCTCGACTACCTGCGTGGAACTTCTGTCCACGACCGCCACCCGAGAGCCCGGACCACAACCGAGCGCGATCAGGACATTCGCAAGCCTGTTTGTTCGAATATCCAACTCCGCGAAAGTGATCGAACCATCACGGCCAGTCAGAGCAAGGGCGTCGGGGCGAGCAAGAGCATGACGACGACTCTCGTCGGCGAGGCGGTACTCCGTAATCATGTGAGTAGATCTTTCTCAGTTCGAAGGAGCGGATTCATTGCGGCAGGGCAGCCTCGAAGCTTGCCGCTACGACAGGGCCCCGAGGTGTTTCATGACATCGGGGTACCGACGCAAATGCGCACCGCCATTGACGTCGAGAACCTCCCCCGTTGTCCACGACGACGCGTCGGAGGCCAGGTAGAGCACAGCTTCCGCAACATCGCGCGGCGACCCGTTACGTCCGAGCGGGGTGTTCTCCGTGAAATCTGCCTGGATGACCGGGACAGATGTCAGCCCCTCGACAAGGGGTGTCTCGACCAGACCGGGTGAGACGGCGTTAACCCTGATTCCGCGCTCACCGAGCTCGAGCGCTGCAACCTCGGTGAGCATGGCGAGACCTGCTTTGGCGGAGCAGTATCCCGCAAACCCTGCGGCAGCCTGGCGTGCGTTCAGAGAGGTGATCGAGACGATCGCTCCCCCGGCCTCCATCGCTCGGGCAGCATGTTTGATGACGAAGAACCCACCGGTCAGGCAGATATCCACCGTGCGCCTCCACGTATCGGCGTCCAACTCGGTGATGAATCCGGGCAGATTCAAGCCGGCGCAGTTGACCGCAATGTCCACCCGACCGAGCCTCGCCCGAGTTTCTTCGAAGACCGTGCGAACCGATTCCTCGTCGACAACATCGACGCACACGGCTTCGGCTCCCCTGCCGAGTTCGACGGCGCGGGACCGTCCACCTTCGACATCGATGTCTCCGATCACGACAGTTGCACCTTCTGACGCCAGCAATTGTGCTGTTGCCCAACCGATGCCGGATGCTCCGCCGATGACGACCGCCACTTTCCCCGCAACACGTGTCGACATCAGCGAGGAATGTTCTCGTAGTAGGGGACCACGATTTCGTCCGTGCTGGTGACGTCGCCGAGCATCATTGTCGTAATGGGGTGGACGACGTGTGGATCCACCTCGACGTTGATGCATGCGGGCACCCCAGCGTCGAATGCACGCTTCATCGCGTCGGCGATAGATGCAACATCCTTCACTCGCTCGCCGTACCCGCCGAAGGCCTCGGCAACCTTCTCATATGCGCTGTCCGCGAGCTCTGAGACGACGATACCTTCATCCCCGTACACAGCTTCCTGACCATGGATCGACATCCCCCACACTGCGTTGTTGAATACCACTGTCACAACGGGTATTCCGTGACGGTCCATGGTGTCGAATTCCTGGATGTGGAATCCTGCAGCACCGTCGCCGGTGATCAGCACGACGGGCGATTCCGGGCGCGCACGATGTGCGCCGATGGCAAATCCCGGCCCGACTCCCAGACAACCGAGATATCCGAGGCGCAGAACGCCACCCACTTGTTCTGTCGTCGTGAAGAATTCACCCCATGACGGCGCCTCGGCACCGTCCATGACAAAGGTCGTGCCGGGAGGGCAAGCCTCTACGATCGCGCGCGCCGCAAAGTACGGATGCGCCTTGCCGGTCTGCGTCTGCTCATCCGTGAATCCATGACGATGTGCGTGCTTCGCACTGGTGGCGGCCTCGACCCAGGTCCTCCAGTCGGGCCATTGACGTTGATCAGCAGCAGTTTTCAACGCAACGAGCGCCTCGCGGCAGTCGGCGAGGATCGGAACCTCGACATCCTGCATACGTCCGATTTCGGACGCGTCGACGTCGATCTGTATCAATCGCGCGCCAGGGAACAAGCTGGTGCGCCCGCCGGTGAACATTCCGGCCCGGGCTCCGACTATCAGCACTACGTCGGGAGTGGGCTGTCCGAGCGCAGGCAAAGACCCGATCGCCAACAGTCCACCGCCGGCGAGACGATGACTTGCGGGTATCGCTCCATCCGACTTTCCCGGGTAGAACACGGGTACATCCACTGCTTCCGCGAATGCCACCAGAGCCTCGCCGGCGCGGGAGAACGTGACACCACCGCCGATGACTATCGCAGGATTGTTCGCTTCGCCAAGAACATCGAGTGCGGCTTCGACGGCCGAGGCAGTTGGACCGGGCCGGGCGTCGACTGTGTAGTTCGCGGGGAATCTCACGGCGTTTTCGTCGGCCTCGCCGAACATCACGTCGATCGGAACTTCGAGCAGAACCGGACCCGGAATTCCGGTCGTAGCCTTACGAATAGCCAGTGCAACGATTTCGGGTACGCGTGCGGGGTCGGTTATGCGATAGGCCCACTTGGTCACCGGTGTGGCCGCTGCTATCTGATCGAACCCACCTTGCAGCGGATTCGTCTCGGTCTCGCGCATCGGCGGAGCGCCCACAACGAAGATGGTCGGGGTGCGATCGAGGAGCGCATTTGTCAGCGCGGTGTAGACGTTGGTAAAGCCAGGACCGGACGTGACGACACAAACGCCGTACGTCCCGGTCACCCGCGCGTAGGCGTCGGCGGCATGTCCGGCAGTGGCTTCGTGACGGGTGTCGGTGAGGCGAATGCCGTTTCGCCGACAGGCAACGAGGAAAGCATCCAAATGCCCTCCGTGCAGGGTGAATACCTCGGTAGTTCCAGCTTCGGCCAGGGCTCTGGCAAGTAGTTCGCCACCATTGACAGTCATGTGTTGTCCTTCCGGAAATCATGGCGCTTGATTAACGATCGCTAAGTATCTGAACAGTAGCGTGGGTCACAGTGCGGCGCCAGAGTGGCATTATGCGAACACATGGCACGTAACTCACCGCAGACCGATCGCATCGTCATGCTCACCGAACTGTTGGCATCCGATCCCAAAACTGGGCGAAGCCTCGCCGACATTGCTCGGCACCTAGGGGTCGCAAAGGCAACCTGCTATCCCATGGTCGTCGCGCTGGCGGAGTCGGGCTGGCTCGTCCGCCATCCCGTTCGCAAGACGTACCAACTCGGCCCCGCCCTGGTCCCGATCGGTCAGGCCGCCTCTCGCGCAACCGATGTCGTCGATCT
The DNA here is from genome assembly GCF_002300185.1 of Rhodococcus sp. ACPA4. NCBI lineage: Bacteria > Bacillati > Actinomycetota > Actinomycetes > Mycobacteriales > Nocardiaceae > Rhodococcus > Rhodococcus sp. ACPA4. Next base: position 142,934 of record NZ_NSDY01000002.1, on the reverse strand, counting down.
CGCCCGAACCGTCATGCACGAATTGGCCGACACGTCAGAACTGGCATGCCTGGGATTCATCCGGTCAGGCGCCGATCTGGTTGTCGCAGAAGTTGTTCAACCGATCTCCGGACGCAGCGGAACGCTCGGACTACGCGTCGGCGACAAGGTGTTGATGGCACCACCATTAGGCGCCGCACTGGCAGCTTGGTACGGGCAGGATCAACTCGACGAGTGGCTTCAACTCGGTACAAAAGCCCTGAGCACGGAGACCGACTTTTTACAGGCAGAGTACGAACCGATCCTCGACACTGTCCGGGAGCGCGGATTTGCCGTGGAATGCCTTTGGCAACAGGACCGTTCGATCTCCGATGCGGTCGCAGAGTTGCGCAAACCGGGGGTTGGCGGACAGCGGGCCGCGCTCGCACTGAGAGAGGCACGTCGACTGCTGTCCGCGGACGTTGCCGTGGGAACAATCGACCCGAACGCGCACTACCAACTGCTGTCCGTGAACGCGACCGCATTCGATCAAGACACATCACCCGCACTGATTCTCTGCCTGGTCGACGCACCGTCATCCGTAACCGGGGAACGCATTACCGAACTCGGCGTACTTGTGCGCGAAGCCGCCGAACGGGTCACCACGCTGATGCATGGCCGTTCACCCAACCCATTGACATCTGAAGACCGTGCAACATAGCTTATATAGCGATCGCTAAGCTATGTTCAGAGCAATAACCGCGACCGAAGAGCAAGGAAGTATCCCGTGGGCATACGGTCCAGTGACCAGTACCGAAAAGGCCTCAACGACGACCGTCGGGTCTTCTACCGAGGGAAGAAGATATCCGACGTCTACGCGGAGCCTGAACTGACTCTTGCAGTGGATCATTCGGCACTGTGCTACGACATCGCCGACGACCGACCCGACCTCGCGATCACCGAAGTGGATGGCGAACCAGTCAGCGCGTTCTACGTCGCACCGAACTCCGCCGAAGACCTCGTGCGCCGCGGAGCACTCATCGAAGAGGTATCACGACGCGGCGGCGGAACCATCGTCCTCAAAGAGGTCGGCAGCGACGCATTGTTTGCACTCCTACGCGCCACCACCGGCGAAGGGCTCGACAACGCCCGCGCCTTCTACCAGCGGGTGTGCGAAGGCGACCTGTCCCTGGCCGTCGCCCAAACCGACGTCAAAGGCGACCGTTCACTCGCGCCGCGTCAACAGGCCGACCCCGACCTCTACCTGCACATCGTCGACGAAGACGCCGACTCCATCACCGTGCGCGGCGCCAAATGCCACACCTCGTTCTCTGCGAACGCCGACGAGCTCATCGTGCTGCCCACCCGCGCCATGGGACCCGACGACGCCGACTACGCGGTCTCCTTCGCCATCCCGATCGACACACCGGGCCTCGAACTGTACGTCTCCCCGTACGCTGCCGGGGAACGCAACTCGTTCGAGTTCCCGATCTCCACGAAGCACAAGCTGCTCGAATCGCTCACCGTCTTCAACGACGTACGCGTACCGAAGAATCGGGTCTTCCTCAACCGCCAACCCGAACTCGCCGGACCGCTCGCACTGGCTTTCGTCGACTACCACCGCTTCACCGCCATCAACTACAAACTGCCACTGCTCGACATCATGGTCGGCGCGGCATCGCTGATCGCCGAAGCCAACGGCATCAGCAAAGCCGGCCACGTCAAAGGCAAGATCACGGAACTGATCACCTGGAGCGAAACCGTCCGTGGGCTGGCGCAACTGGCCGCCGTCCGGTCCAAGCCGGGTGCGCACGGCGTTCAGCAGCCCGATCCGCTCGCCGTCAACATGGCCAAATACCACTTCGCCCACGGATTTCACAACGCGGTCGCAATACTCACCGACCTCTCGGGCGGCCTGCTCGCCACCGGTCCCGGAGGCGAAGACTGGGACAACCCCGACATTCGCGCAGTACTCGAAAAGTATTACGCTGCAGCAGTTCCTGCCGAAAAGCGTTTGAGGCTACTCAACTTCATCGCCGACCTCACCGCCCGCGACTACGGCGGATACCAATCCGTACTCGCAACCCACGCAGAAGGCTCACTAGAAGCCGAGAAACTGCAGATCGCACGCTCCTTCGATTCCACGAAGGCACGAAACTACGTCAGCGACCTGGCCGGAATCAGCCACCTCTGACCGACTTCCACTCCGACGCAACAGCAAGGACCCTCATGATCTCAACAGCATTCACGGAAACGTTCGGTGTTCGCCATCCCATCGTGCAGGGCGGTATGCAGTGGGTAGGGCGAGCGGAACTCGTTGCTGCCGTGGCCAATGCCGGCGCACTCGGATTCATAACCGCATTGACACAACCGACACCCGCGGACCTGGCCAACGAAATCGCCCGCTGCCGCGACCTCACCGATCAGCCGTTCGGCGTCAACCTCACGATCCTGCCGTCCATCACACCGCCGCCATATGACGAGTACCGCCAGGTGATCGTCGATTCGGGCGTGAAGATCGTCGAGACCGCCGGCTCCAACCCCGGACCGCACCTGCCGATGTTCCACGACGCCGGAATCAAGGTGCTCCACAAGTGCACCACCGTGCGCCACGCGGTGAAGGCTCAGGACCTCGGTGTCGACGGCATCAGCATCGACGGCTTCGAATGCGCCGGTCACCCCGGCGAAGACGACGTAGCCGGGTTGGTTCTGATCCCCGCAGCGGCAGAGAAGATTTCGATTCCGATGATCGCCTCCGGCGGATTTGCCGACGCCCGCGGACTCGTCGCCGCCCTTGCTCTCGGCGCCGACGGCATCAACATGGGCACACGCTTCATGTGCACCGTCGAATCGCCGATTCATCAGAACATCAAAGAAGCCATCGTCGCCGCCGACGAGACCCAGACCGAACTCATCTTCCGGCCACTGCGCAACACCGCTCGCGTCGCCAGCAACACGGTCAGCCGCGAGGTGGTCGACATCCTCTCACGTGGAGGACAATTCGAAGACGTCCGCGAACTGGTCGCCGGCGCCCGCGGACGCACCGTCTACGAGAAGGGCGATCCCGACGCCGGCATCTGGACCGTCGGAACCTCGCAGGGACTGATCCACGACATCCCTACCGTCGACGACATGGTGCAGCGCATGGTCTCCGAAGCCGAGGACATCATCGGAGCGCGTCTGCGCTCGATGACCGAACGCGTTTCCGTCTAGGACAGGAGGGGAAGTATGCGTCGCACACTCTTCACCGAAGATCACGAAGCCTATCGAGATTCCGTCCGCGAGTTCATCGCCCGTGAGGTGAGCCCACACTACGACGACTGGGAAGAAAACCGTCTCGTGGACCGATCGGCATGGCTTGCCGCCGGTAAGATGGGCATCGTCGGCTTGGCCGTACCCGAACAGTACGGCGGGTCAGGAGAACTCGACTACCGCTACCGTTACATCGTTGCCGAAGAGATCGCCCGTAGCGCCACCACTTCGTTCGGCGCCGGGCTCGGACTCCAGGACGATATCGTCATCCCGTACATCGCCGATCTCGGTACCGACGAGCAGAAACAACGCTGGCTTCCGGGAATGGCTGCCGGAGAGATCATCTGCGCCATTGCGATGACCGAACCGGGAACCGGTAGCGATCTGCAGGGCATCAAGACGACTGCCGTTCGTGACGGGGACGACTGGATCTTGAACGGCCAGAAGACATTCATCACGAGCGGTATCCATGCCGATATCGTGATCGTCGCTGCCCGTACCGATCCCAGCGCAGGATCGCGCGGCTTCAGCCTCCTGGTCGTCGAACGTGAGATGGAAGGGTTCACCCGCGGTCGCAAGCTCCACAAAGTGGGTCTTGCAGGCCAGGACACAGCCGAATTGTCATTCGAGAACGTCCGAGTTCCGGCAAGCAACCTACTCGGTACAGAGGGCGGCGGACTCATCCATTTGATGGAACGACTTCCCCGCGAGCGACTCTCGATTGCCGTCAGCGCAATCTGCGTGGCACGTGCAGCCTACGAATGGACCAAGGCCTATGCCTTCGACCGCAGTGCCTTCGGAAAGCCCATCGGCGACTTCCAGAACACACGATTTGCGCTCGCCGAGATGCTCACCGAAATCGACGTGACACAGGCATACGTCGACAATGCAGTCCTGGCGATCAACGACGGGGAACTCTCCGCCGTCGAAGCGGCGCAGGCAAAATGGTGGGCAAGTGAACTACAAAAGCGTGTCGTGGACCGATGCGTCCAACTGCACGGCGGGTACGGCTACATGATGGAATACCCGATTGGGCGAGCTTACGTCGACAGTCGAATTCAAACGATCTACGGTGGGACCACCGAGATCATGAAGGAGATCATCGGTCGGGACATCGCCAAGAACTGACAGGCGTTGAGACGATCGAAACCGTCGGACCCACACCACCACTGGTATGGGTCCGACGTGCACTCAGCGGACAATCTTGCCCTGCCGGTACTCACAGCCGCCCCAGACCCCGGTCTGTGCAGTATCGGCCGCGTAGGCGCCGCACGCGATGGTGATGGGGCACCGGGCGCAGGTCTCGGCCGCGTAGTCGAACGCCTCACTCGGGTGGGGGAACCACCGGTCTGGGTGCCGATCACCTCGGCAGGCGGCGACGGCCCAGTCTCCGACCTCCTCCGAGACAGGCAGCAGGTCAGCCAAGGTCATCATCGTCGTCATGGGATGTGCCTCCTTCCAAGGCAATTCAGAGATGAGGAGTCAATTCACGCCAGATCGTGTGTTGGCGTTTGCGGTCGGTGCGAGGCGTTCGAGGTACCCAGAGGAGCGGCATGCCTGACTCTTCCGGGGTCTGATCGGACTTGGCGTTATTGCAGGTCAGGCAGCACGCTACGAGGTTCGACCAGCTGTTGTTTCCGCCTCGGCTACGTGGGTACACGTGGTCGACCGTCGTCGCCCCCGCCGCGCCGCAATACGCGCACCGATAGTGGTCTCGCGCCAGAACGCCGGCGAAACTCGCGCGGGTGTCGTCGTCGATCGTCGGACGTGGCGGGGTGTGCACGTACTCGAACAGCTGGATCGTCCGCGGCAGCGGGATTGCCACATGCTGGGAGCGCACGACGAAGCGCGGAGAGTGCTCGACCAGAGTGAGTGCAAGATCCTCGACGAGCAGCACGACCGCGCGAGCGGCGGGTACGAGGTCGAAGTCCTCGTAGGTGGCGTTGAGGACTCGCACTTGCGCGTTCATCCAGGTTCGGGTGGTGATGGCGGTGGGTGGGCGAGGCATGACAATCGACAACCTTGTTCTCTCACAGAGGGAGTGGTGGTTCTCGAGGTGTGATCGTCCGGGGTGGCCGAGGTCGGCCGTGAGGTCACCCGTTGGGTGAGCTGGTATCGGGACGCACACGCCCCGAGTGGTGGGGCTTCAGCACATGCGGAATCCGGCGGCCGTGCCGGAGTTTTCCGCCAGCCGGTCCAGGAAACGAATCATCGACTGCGACTTGCGGTACGAGTACAAGCTGGCGTGCATTCGAGCGTCCTTCCTGATCGTGTGCGTCGGCTGTGAGTCACCCAGTGTGCCACGTCAAAGCTGAGATGTATTGCAAATATTCACGGACGGCAACCCGTCGCTCAGTTCACCCGGCCTACCGCTACCCGCCGAACACCGCCGCCCGCTTGCCTTGGAACGCCGCGACACCTTCCGCAAAATCAGCACCGGCGAGTAGTGAGATCTGTCCGGCACGCTCACGCTCGAAGGCAGAGTCCAGTTCGGTCAGGGTGGCGTCGTTGATCGCGTCCTTGGTCTGCTGGAATGCCTTGCCCGGCCCGCTACCCAGGCGACGAATCAGCTCCGCAAGCTCGTCGTCGAATGCGTCGTCCGGGCAGACCTGCGAGATCAGTCCACTGTCGAAAGCGTCTCGTGCCGAAAGTTTTTCCGCTAGGAGTGCCATTCGCATGGCCCGAGCCCGGCCGATCGACGCCGCAACAAGAGCTGTTGCACCGCCGTCAGGCATCAAGCCCACCTTGGTGAAGGCGAGCAGGAGGTAACTGGACTCCGCAGCTAGGGTGAGATCACACGCCAATGCCAGTGAAACACCCACTCCTGCAGCGGGACCTCGCACCGCTGCGATCACGGGGCTGGGGAACGACCTGATGGCACGCGCCAGGTCGTTGGCGGCATCGATGGTGTCCGCGGAGGGCGGACCCGACAACACTGCATCAGCCAGGTCCGCCCCGGTGCAGAATGCTCTGCCTGCTCCCTCGAGTACCGCTACCCGTACGTCGCCGCGACGCGCGTGATCGTCGAAGATCGTAGAGAGATTCTGCAACGCTTCGGTGTTCACCGCATTCATTCGATGCGGGCGGTTGATCACAACACGAAGTACGCCGTTGTCATGGGTCGAGTAGACGTCTGGTCGTGTTGCAGTCATGTCGGGTCCTTGTCGTTCAGGCAGTCGTCCGGTCGGGGCAGGAAGCGGCGACGGAAGGGTCTTGCCGAAGTAAGCGATTCACTGATATTCATACCTTAGCGAGCGATAAGTAACAAGGAGAAACAGACTATGTCCGACCTACTCGAAATCAGTACACCGACGCCGGGCATTGCCCTGCTCACTCTCAATCGACCCGAACGACTCAACGCGCTCGACGTCCATCTGGTCGCGGCACTAACTGCAGCGCTGGACGACATCGCGTCGGATAGAACATGTCGTGTCGTGGTCATCACCGGTGCGGGACGAGCGTTCTGCGCCGGGCTCGACCTCAAGGGCTACGGCGACTCCGAGCGAGACGAGGCAGAAGGCAGAACCCTTGCGGCGTTCGGACGACAGCAGGACATTGCACATCTGACCGAGCGAATCAATTCACTCCCCCAGCCTGTGATCGCCGCGGTGAACGGGCCGGCGGCGGGCGGCGGACTAGCACTGGTCTGCGCCAGTGACATCCGGATATCCGCACCCGAGGCAGTATTTGCGGTCTCGTTCATCACCGCCGGATACTCGGCGTGCGATATTGGCGTCTCGTGGTTGTTGCCACGCATCATCGGGGCCGGCAATGCACACGAACTGATGCTGACCGGGCGTCGATTCGACGCCGCGCATGCGCGATCCATCGGGCTCGTTTCCCAAGTTGTCGACTCGGAAAACCTTCTCACCGAAGCACTTCGAATCGCCGGTGAGATCCTGAACAATCCGCCGGTCTCGGTCGAGATGACAAAGAAGGGCATGTGGTTGGCACTGGAAACCCCGACCCTGCATGCGGCGATCGAGTTCGAGAACCGCCAGCAGGTCATTACCGCTCTCACCGAGGACGCTGCAGAAGCTACTGCGGCATTTCTCGAGAAGCGGGCTCCGACCTACCGGCGGCGTTGACGACCTGGGGGGACCTGCCTTCAGGTCCCCCCATTTCAGGTGCCCGCCACTTCAGGCCCCAAGCCAGTCACTCAACACGGCTGCTGTATCCGCGCCGGGTTTGGGCGCCCCCGCGGGCTGAGTCGTTGCTGTCCGGGAGAATCGCGGTGCCGGCGCCGACTGCACTATTCCGTCGGCTTCGACCAAAGTTCCACGGTGCGCCAGGTGTGGGTGAGTTGCAGCTTCCGCCGGACTCAGCACCGGCGCAACGCACGCATCCGTCGATTCGAAGAGCGCCGTCCACTCGTCACGTGTACGTGCGGCAAACGCTTCTGTGAATCGCTCGCGCAGTTCCGGCCAGCCATCCTGATCCATCTGTTCGGGCAGTGACGCGGGATCGAATCCCAGACCGTCGAGCAGCGCTCGATAGAACTGCGGCTCGAGTGCACCGACAGCAACGAACTTGCCGTCCGAGCAGCGATACGTGTCGTAGAACGGAGTCGAACCGTCCAGCAGATTGGTTGCGCGAGAATCACTCCACTGCCCGCTGCCCCGCAGCGACCAGATCATCTGTGCCAGTACTGACGTTCCGTCGACTATGGCTGCGTCGATCACCTGGCCTTTACCGGACTTCTCGCGTTCGTACAGCGCGGAGACGATTCCCAGGATCAAGAACATCGAGCCACCACCGAAGTCGCCCACGAGATTCAACGGGACCACGGGCTTGTCGGCTGGGCCGATCGTATGGAGGACACCGGTCAGCGCAAGGTAAGTGATGTCGTGCCCCGCGCGCTGAGCGAGTGGGCCGTCCTGCCCCCAACCCGTCATGCGGGCGTAGATCAGTCGGTCGTTGATCTTCCTGCAGTCGTCCGGACCGAACCCCAGCCGTTCAGTAACGCCGGGGCGGAAACCTTCCACCAACACATCGGTTTTCGCAATAAGGGCCCTGACGAGTTCCCGTCCCGCGTCGGTCTTGAGATCAGCCTCGATCGAGCGGCGACCGCGCAACAATTGGTCCTGATCCTTGGGCGAGATTTCCAGCCCGCCCGACGGACGTTCGACGCGGACGACATCGGCTCCTAGATCGGCCAGCATCATCGCAGCGTGCGGTCCCGGCCCGAGGCCGGCGAACTCCAGTACGCGCACTCCATGCAACGGGCCGCTCATCGTGCGCCGGCATTGTCTGAATAACGAGCACGCAGTGTACCTTTGACAAGTTTTCCGGTAGGGGTGCGCGGAAGATCGGTGCTGAACACGAGCCGCTTCGGCAGCTTGTACTTCGCAATCTGCCCCCGCAGATGATCGAGCAATTCGTCGCGAAGCGCATCATCTGCTTCCAGACCGGGAACAGGCTCCACAACTGCCATCACGATCTCGCCCATCTCGTCGTCGGGAACACCGATCACTGCCGCATCCAACACCGACGGATGTTCGATCAGCGCGTTCTCGATTTCCTGCGGATAGATGTTCACACCACCGGAGATGATCATGAACGACTTACGATCAGTCAGGAACAGATAGCCGTCCTCGTCGACATATCCGACATCACCCGTCGTTGTCCATGTCGGATGTTCGGGATGCTGTGCCTCCCGGGTCTTTTCAGGTGCGTTGTGGTAGTTGAATGGAAGTGCATCACGTTCGAAGTACAGGGTGCCCACTTCTCCCACAGGCAGATCCTCACCGTTCTCGCCGCAGATATGCAGAACACCCAAGGCCGCCCGGCCCACCGTTCCCGGTTTACGCAACCATTCGTCGGAATGGACGATAGTCATACCGTTCAACTCCGTCGACGAGTAGTACTCGTCGAGAATCGGGCCCCACCACTCGATCATCCGACGCTTCACGTCAACCGGGCACGGCGCCGCAGCATGCACCGCCAGACGCAACGACGAAATGTCGTAACGCTCTCGCGTTTCCTGTGGAAGTTTGAGCATCCGAACAAACATCGTCGGAACCCACTGGCTGTACGTCACGCGGTACTTCTCGATGTACTCGAGTGCCTTCTCTTCATTGAACCTGTTCATCACCACGACGGTTCCGCCCAACGCCTGTACCGATGCACAGGTACGAAGCGGTGCAGCGTGATACAGCGGAGCCGGCGAAAGATAGACATCGGAATCCGTAACGCCCCAAGCAGTCTGATTCATCACCGTCATCTGATCACCGGCATCCTGAATCTGACGATCAGGCAACGCCGGCTTGATCCCCTTGGGCCGACCGGTCGTTCCCGACGAGTACAACATGTCGGCACCACGAGGCTGATCCGGCAACGGCACATCGGACTCGAGCGCCGCCGCCGCGTCGAGCGAGGCATATCCCTCGAGCTCGCCGCCGAAGGACAACCGAATCACATTCGCCGGAATGAGATCGGCCAATGTTCCCGCCAATTCGGGTAGCGCTGAATCGACGATGACAATCTTGGCGTCACAATCCTCGACAATGTAGGCACCCTCGGGAGCGGTCAAATGCCAGTTCACCATCGTGAGATAAACACCCGACCGCATGGCGGCCCAGTAGATGTCGAAAACTTGAATGTTGTTGGTCGCGAGTACCGCCAGATTGTCGCCGCGTCGCAAACCCAATTCGTGCAGAACACGCGCGATGCGAATCGAATTCGCTTCCAACTCCGCAAACGTCACCACCGCACCGGTCTCCGCGACGATGACAGCAGCTTTGTCCGGGGTTGTTGCGACATAGGCTCCGGGGTACATGGTTTTCACTCCAAGGTTTCGTTCACGAAAGATGAATGGTTCCAGCTCATTCGAAGGACAGAGCCACTTTTCCGACAGCAGACCGGTCTTTCAGGGATGTCAACGCATCCACGGCACGATCTGACGGATAGAGAGTCGGTTCGGGCACTCGCAGAATTCCGGACTCGAGCAAAGGGTAAAGCACATTCCATTGACGGGCAAGGTATCCGGGATCGGTTCGCAGATACTCACCCCATCCGGCGCCCATCACCGAAATATTTTTCAGCAGAAGTCGATTGACCTTGACAGTCGGTATCTCACCGCCAGTGAAGCCCAAGACGATCAGGCGACCGTTGGGAGCGAGACTGCGCAAGCTGTCCGTGAAACGATCACCACCGACGGGGTCGAGAATGATATCGACGCCGCGACCGTTCGTGATCTCGCGAACTTGATCTTTCCAGCCGTCAACCAAGACGACATGCGATGCTCCCGACTCGGCAGCCAGTGCGGCCTTCTCCGGCGTGCTCACGACCGCAATGGTTTCGAGCCCGAGCGCGGCAGCGACATGCAATGCGGCAATACCCACTCCACCTGCAGCGCCGTGAACCAACACCGTCTCACCAGCTCGATACCGAGCTCGCTCGTCGAGCGCGAAATGCACAGTCAGGTAGTTGACCAGAAATCCGGATCCTGCTGTGAGAGAAACGGAATCAGGGAGCGGGAAGACCGAGGACGGCTTCACGGCCACAGTACGCTGCCAGGATCCGTCCTCCGTGGACAACACGGCTACGCGGTCACCCGGGGACAGATCCGACCCTGCCGGCACACTACGAACAACTCCCGCGCCTTCCAATCCGAGAACACATGGCAAGTCACGCGCCATCTGATAACTGCCGGTGGTCTGCAGAAGATCCGGAAAACACACTCCGGCGGCATGCAGATCCACCACTACCCGCGTCGGGTCTGTCGGCTCGGCGATATCCACCGAACGCAACCCTTCCGGTCCGATCAATTCGGCTAGCTGGACCGCGTGCATACATGCTCCTCGTGGTGATCCGACATCTTTGACTGTTCGGGCACGCCCGTGGTAACAGTTTAACGAGCGCTAGGTAAGACTTTACGACGAGAGGCAGTCCGTGGCAATCACGCCCGAGCACCAGACATCCGAAGCAGCAGCACTGTACGAGGTTCGTGGGCAGGTTGCGATCATCACCCTGAATCGGCCGCGGGCCCTGAACGCGGTGAACGCGGCTCTGTCGACCGCGGTCGGCACCTTGCTGGAACAGGCCGAAGCCGACGCCGACGTGCGCGTCGTCGTGATCACCGGCTCCGGCCGCGCGTTCTGCGCCGGCGCGGACCTCAAGGCGCTGTCGGCGGGAGAGAGCACCGACGCCGACGGCCATCCCGAATGGGGTTTCGCAGGTTACGTACAGCACTGGATCAGCAAGCCGACCATAGCCGCGGTCAACGGATTTGCACTCGGCGGTGGCACCGAACTGGTGCTCGCGAGCGACCTTGCAGTGGTCGACGAGAACGCGCAGCTCGGCCTGCCCGAGGTCAAGCGCGGATTGTTCGCCGCTGCCGGCGGTGTAATCCGGCTGCAGCAACAAGTCCCACGGAAGGTGGCGCTCGAAATTGCCCTGACCGGCGAACCGATCACGGCCGCTCAGGGCAAGGAACTCGGCCTGGTCAACCGAGTGGCACCGGCGGGAACCGCACTGGACATTGCACTCGAATTGGCGGAGCAGATTGCGGCAAACGCGCCGCTGTCGGTGCGGGAGTCGAAGTCGATGATCCATCGAACCGCAACGGCATCGGACTGGGAGCCTGATGTGTGGGCAGCCAACGCCGCTGCAATGAAGGTGGTCTTCACCAGCGCCGACGCACAGGAAGGCCCGCTGGCCTTTGCACAGAAGCGCCCGGCTGTCTGGACCGGCCGCTGAGCCGTTCCCTATGCGCCACCGGAATCCTCGATTCCGGTGGCGGGTACGGGTTTACGTCACCACTGTGGTTCCATCACCACTGTGTTTCCGTCACCACTGCGGTCGCGGGAGATGTTCCGAGAACAGGTCAGGCATCGCGTCGCTGCACCGATCCGGGAAGTTCGCGTCACGCTTGCCGAGGAAGGCGCTGATGCCTTCCCGGACGTCCTCTTGCGACCCTCTGGCGTTGATCCCGATGCTCTCGATCCGATGCGCCACCATGGGATGTGGGGCGCCCAGCAGGCGCCAGACCATCTGACGCGAGAGAGCAACAGAAACCGGAGCGCTGTGGCGAGTAAGGCTGCGCGCGAGGGCAATAGCCTCGCCAAGCAGATCGTCGGCAGAATAGAGCTGGTAGACCAATCCGGCGGCGTGGGCTTCGGTAGCCGGAAAGATGCGCCCGGAGTAAATCCAGTCGAGCGCTCGTTGCAGCGGAACCAGCTTCGGCAGCAGCCATGAGGAACAAGATTCCGGCACAAGGCCTCGGCGATTGAAGACGAACCCCATCCGGGCGTCGTCAGCCGCCAATCGGAAGTCCGCTGCGAGAGTCATGGTGATACCGACGCCGACCGCAGGACCATTGATCGCCGCGATGATCGGCTTCAGCGAGTCGAACATCCGTAACACCACACGACCGCCGCCATCGCGCCGTTCGCCGGCACTACTCTCCTCTGCGCCGTTCTGCTCGGCGCTCCATTCGGTGAAGGTATCCGGCCCGGAGGACAGATCGGCGCCGGCACAGAACGCTCGGCCTGCTCCGGTCAGAATCACGGCGCGTACGGAATCGTCAGCGTCGGTGATGTCGAACGCCTCGATCAGCTCGTTTTCCATGATTGTGGTGAAGGCGTTCAGCTTGTCCGGTCGATCGAGAGTAATGACGGCAATGCCATCGTCCACGGTCAGCGATATGTGCTGCACAGGCAATTCTCCTCTTGTTAACGAACGATAAGCTCACAGGACGTGGATCTTCACAGTTCACGGCGGATATTTGCTGCCCGTCGAACCTTGTGATCGTTCGGCTACTACGCTGTGTCCGGATACCGGAAGACGTGCAGAACGCGAGGAGTTCGAAAAATGAGCGTGGCAAAAACTGCCGCAGTCCGGCAGCTCATTCTCGATTCCGCCGTCCGAAACATGAACGAACGCGGCTACCACGGCACATCCATGCGCGACATCGCTGCAGGCGCCGATCTGACAGTCGCATCCATCTATCACCACTTCAAATCCAAGCAGGACATTCTGCAGGAAATAATGCTCCAGGCACTGCGAGACGCTCACGGCATGACGCGTAGCGCGCTGCTCCGCTCGGGCGGAGAGCCGAAAGACCAACTGCAAGCGCTGGTTCGCGCCTGGGTCATGTTCCACACGACGCGGCGCGAAGACGCTCTTGTCGGAGCAACCGAGCTGCGCAGTCTCGACGAGCCGGGGCACCGCCTGGTAGTCGCACTGCGCGACGAGCAGGAGAACATCTTCCGGGATGTCATCGAACGCGGAGTGGAAGAAGGCGCGTTTCGCACCGAATACCCACGAGACGCCGTTCGCGCCATCATCAACATGGGGCAGCAGGTCTGCGTGTGGTGGCGTGCCGACGGCCCACTGAGCGCGCAGGACCTTGCGGATCGCTACTGCGCTTTGGCCACCGCGATGGTCGAACCGGCCTGACCGGCCCGAACAATCCTTCCTTTGCACGCGTTTCACCGGAATCCACACCTCCACCATCCGTGAGACCTGCGTCACTAAATGCCCATAATGTCAGGCGAACGATCGTTTGGCAAGCGGTTCGATCATCGTTGCTCCCGCACCAATGTTCGCAGGAAATTCGATATTTATTCATGGTTGACATTTGTCGATCGTTCCATTGATGATGATCCACAGCCGAACGATCGTTCGGCTGTGTTTCCATCGAAAGGAGCGTGCATCGAATGTCCGCGGCATCATCGACGACGTCCGACGCAGGCCGCGTCGTCTCCGGACTCGACCTCGACGCACTCTCCACGTACCTGTCGACACATCTCGCTGGCGGGATCGACGGAGAGATCACAGCGTCACTCATCAGCGGCGGGCGATCCAACCCCACCTATCGCGTCGCAGACGGCTCGAACACCTGGGTATTACGCCGTCCGCCGTTCGGTCACGTACTTCCGAGCGCTCACGACATGGTTCGGGAATTCACCGTCATCGACGCGCTCGCATCCACGTCGGTGCCGGTACCTGAGGCGTTCCTTCTCTGCGAGGACGAAGACGTACTCGGCGCGACGTTCTATCTGATGGAACTGATAGACGGCAATTCCATCGGCACCCCGGAATCCGCCGCCGCCCTGTTGCCGGTCGATCGAGAACGCGCCGGACTTGCCTTTGCCGATGTCCTCGCCGACCTTCATTCTGTCGATCCTGATTCAGTGGGACTCAACACTTTCGGGCGAACCAACGGATACCTGGAGCGACAACTGGACCGATGGTCGCGGCAATGGGACGCCTCTCGAACCACTGATCGCCCCGAGGTCGCGGCACTCCTCGACAAACTTCGCCGTGCCGTTCCCACCACATCCCTACCCGGGATCGTGCACGGGGACGTCAAACTCGACAATGTTCTCTACTCCCGCTCCGATCCCGGAAAGATTGTTGCCCTTCTAGACTGGGAGATGGCAACACTCGGAGACACACTCGCCGACGTCGGCATCATGCTCAGCTTCTGGGATCAACCCGGAGCCGTCGACAACCCGATCACTCGCGGACTTGCTCGATTGGACGGATTTCCCAGTCGCGCTGCGTTACTCGAACGATATGCCGACCGCCGGAACATCGATCTGCCGGATATCGACTGGTACACGGTGTTCGCCGACTTCAAGATTGCCGTCATCCTCGAGGGCATCAATGCCAGACACGCCAAGGGCGACACTGTCGGCGAAGGATTCGACGACGTCGCCGACATGGTCGGCCCGCTTCTACAGCGTGCGCTCGATCTGACCCGCACTTCCTCTGTTCACGAACTGCGCCGCTGACTTTTTGTGCGACGCGCCCCGAGATTGGAACCACCGACGTGGATTTCGAATACAGTCCGAAAGTCAAAGAGCTGCAACAGAAGCTGACGACTTTTATGCAAGAGCACGTCCTACCCGCCGAAGCCGTTGCAGCGCAGCAATTGGCGGCAGACCCCAGCCACTGGGGCGCACCACCGATCATGGCCGAACTCAAGGCAACGGCCAAGGAATCGGGCCTGTGGAACCTCTTCCTCCCGGCCCGCGAGGGCGCCGGCCTGAGCAACCTCGAATACGCACCGTTGGCGGAATTGACGGGCTGGAGTCCGTTGATCGGTCCCGAAGCCGTCAACTGCAATCCACCGGACACCGGCAATATGGAACTGCTCCATCTCTACGGCACCGAGCAGCAGAAGGCCGAGTGGCTGACCCCACTTCTCGACGGCGATTTCCGATCGTGCTTCTCGATGACCGAACCCGAGGTCGCGAGTTCCGATGCAAACAACGTGTGTCTCGATATCGCGGAGGACGGTGACGAGTGGGTGCTGACCGGACGCAAGTGGTGGTCCACTGCTGCCCTTCGCGAAGACTGCAAGGTTGCGATGGTCATGGGCGTGACCGACTCCGAAGCTCCGGTCGGTAGCCGCCACAGCATCGTGCTGGTACCCATGGACACCCCCGGCCTGCAGATCGTCCGTTCCACAACGGTTCTCGGCTTCGACGACCGCCACGAGGGTGGACACGGCGAAATCGTCTTCGACAGTGTTCGTGTCCCCAGGGAAAACCTGCTCGGTCCCCGCGGCCGGGGTTTTGCAGTCGCTCAGGCACGCTTGGGTCCAGGACGCATTCATCACTGCATGCGGTTGATCGGTATGGCAGAGCGCGCAATCGCACTGCTCACCGAACGTGCCAGGACCAGAGTCGCTTTCGGGTCTCCCCTCGCCGATCTCGGTGTTGTACAGGCCAACCTTGCTGATTCCAGGATCAAGCTCGACGCCGCCAGGTTGCTCGTTCTGCGCGCCGCCTGGCGGATGGACGTCGAGGGGAACAAGGCTGCGCGCCATGACATTGCAGCGGCCAAAGTTCTGGTTCCACTGACAGTCAAGGACATCATCGACAACGCCATTCAGGTGTTCGGCGGCGCCGGGCTGTCGCAGGACACCATTCTTCCGGTCCTGTATGCGCAGGCACGGTTCCTGCAGATCGCGGACGGCCCGGACGAAGTCCACCGTCGCTCGCTCGCTCGCGCCGAATTCGCCGCAACTCCAGTCCTCAACGAACCCAAGTGAACGATCCCACAGAGAGTGAATCGTGATGACCAAAAACACCGAATCAGCGGTGCAGCGCCAGGGTAGGTCCCGGCGCGCGTCCTTCGCAGCGGCCATCTCCACTTCCCTGGAGTGGTACGACTTCTTCATCTACGCGACTGCTGCGGCACTCGTGTTCAACTCGACGTTCTTCGCCACCGACAGCGAGGTGGTTGCAGCAATGAGTTCGTTTGCCACCGTTGCAGTCGGTTTCATCGCTCGCCCCATCGGCGGCGTGCTCGCGGGACATTTTGGTGACCGCTACGGCCGCAAGCCGGTGTTGGTGGCCGCGGTTGTCCTGATGGCCATTGCCACGTCGCTGGTCGGCTTCGTCCCGAACACCAATGTGATCTGGCTGGCCCCGGCTATCCTTGTCACTCTGCGAATCTGCCAGGGCTTGGCCGTCGGCGCACAGTGGGGCGGCGCAGTGCTGCTGGCAACCGAGAACGCCCCAGCCGACCGTCGTGGATTGTTCGGAAGCTTTGCGCAACTGGGCGTTCCGATTGGCGTCGTGCTCGGAAATATCGTCTTCCTCATTCTTACAGCCACTCTCGCCGCGGATTCGTTCCTCGCCTGGGGCTGGCGCATCCCGTTCTGGATCAGTTTGGTGATGCTCCCGGTCGCGTTCCTCATTCACCGTTATCTCGAGGAGACGCCTGAATTCAAGGCAATTGCCGAGAAGCTCGCAGAATCGCCGGTTGTCCGCAAGTCCCCCATTCTCGAGGTCCTCAAGAAGAACCCGGGCACGGTTCTTGCCGCGGCAGGCGCCAATGCAATCGGTGTGATTTTCTTCTACACGATGATCACCGGATCCGTGCAGTTCGCGACGACGTATCTGGAGATCCCCCGGTCCACGGTATTGACGTACATCCTGATTGCCTGCGCCATTCAGATTCCCCTGGTCCCTCTGGCCGGTTACCTCTCCGATCTGTACGGCCGCAAGCTCGTCTTCGGTCTCGGCACCGCGGCGATGATGCTGTGGGGCATTCCGATGTGGCTGATGATCGGCGGCTCCAGTCCGGACACGATCTGGCCGTTCGCAGTGGCCGTGATCGTCGGCGTCGTTGCGATGTCGCTCCAAACCGGCACTCAGGGAACACTCTTCGCAGAATTGTTCCCGCCGGAGATCCGATTCTCCGGAGCGTCGCTCGGCTATCAGATCTCGGCCATCATCGGCGGTTTTGCGCCGATGATCATGGTGATGCTGATCAACGGTAATCCGGACAATGCGTGGAAGGTCGGTTCATTCCTTGCCGCTGCCGGAGCGATCGGACTGATCTGCCTCTACATCATCGTTCGCCGGTACTCGGGAACGTCGACGCCCGCGTCGACCGCGACACGAACGGATGCACAGTACGCGTCCTGATCGAAACGACGAGGTGGGTGGGCGGTTCTTGATACCGCCCACCCACCGTTTTCTCTGCATCAGGTGCGCATGTTGGATGTCGGAGCGTAACGATAGGGTCTTGGTGAACGTCGCCGAGCGCGTAACCAGGCCCTAGGAGTGTGTCAGTCAAGGTGGCAGTGGAATCTTCGGTGCTGCTGAAGTGGTATGCCGATAGCGCCCGTGATCTTCCGTGGCGACGCGACGGAGTCAGTGCCTGGCAGATTCTGATGAGCGAGATCATGCTCCAGCAGACGCCGGTGGTACGGGTCGCGCCGATCTGGGAGGAATGGGTCCAGCGCTGGCCGGTTCCGTCGGCAATGGCGGCGTCGAGCCAGGCTGAGGTACTGCGGGCGTGGGGCAAGCTCGGTTACCCACGACGCGCACTGCGCCTGCACGAGTGTGCCGGCGTCCTGGCCACCGAACACGGCGACGTGGTCCCCAGCGACGTGGACACTTTGCTGTCACTGCCGGGTATCGGCTCCTATACGGCGCGTGCCGTGGCGTGCTTTGCTTACGGACAACGAGTTCCCGTCGTCGACACCAACGTTCGCCGCGTTGTTGCCCGTGCCGTGCACGGCAACGCAGAGCCGGGCAATCCGTCGAACACGCGCGATCTCGCGGACGTCGCCGCTCTGTTGCCCCGCACCCGCGCACGAGCGGCAACCTACAGTGCTGCGCTGATGGAACTCGGCGCCGTGATCTGCACGGCGCGTACACCCAGCTGCGACAACTGCCCGCTGCCCAATTGCGCTTGGGTTGCCTCCGGAAAACCGGCACACACCGGTCCACCGAAGAAAGTGCAGAAATTCGCCGGTACCGATCGCCAGGTCCGCGGCAAGTTGATGGCTGTTCTTCGAGAGACCCACCATCCCGTCGAACGTGCGCGCCTCGACATCGTCTGGCTCACCGACCCCGGTCAACGCGACCGCGCACTGCATTCACTGCTTGTCGACGGATTGGTGGAACAAACCGAAGACGGCCTGTTTGCACTGGCCGGTGAGGGCAACCGCTGACAGCGGGTTAAGCGCTAACACTCCGGCGATTCTCGAGCTATGGCCCTACGTCCTCACTCTCTGGGCACAAAAGCCCGTGGTGAGGCTGGATTATCGGCCGGACACCAGATTCCCTCGAGAAGAATTGTGCCCGAATTGCCCTAATTAGGGCATCAATTCTCCGTACCAGTTACTATTTCGGAAGCACACGAAGAATTGGACATTTCACCCAATCTCTCTGTGCCTGTCGGTCCGAAGATTGCAAGCACGAGCACAACGGGGATTAGGAACACAAGGATGTCGGGGCGGGAGGGGGACGCAACTGTCGAGGGCGTCAATCACTCTGCCATCGCCAGACCATTCCCCCGTCAGGCGCTCTTTGCAAAGTTGGATCGCCGGACTCCCCTGACAATTGTGCGCGCCCCGAACGGATACGGTAAATCCGACCTCCTGAAATCCTGGCTCGAATCTTCCGACACCTCGGACCACGATCTCGTGTGGGTTCCGGCTCCACCGCTCAATTCGAGCGCATCGGAATACCTCACCACGATCCTCCGCCAGAGCAGGCAGTCCGGCATTGTTGCCCCACACGTATCCGGCGATCCGTTCACCGACCTCGCCGCCGCATTCTCCGCCGTCACCAATCCAGTTCTCCTGGTATTGATTCGGCCGGATCTCATCCCGAACCACGCACTCGAAGAGCAACTTGTCGAACTAGTCACCCGCTGCCACCAGTTGGACATCGCCGTGACATTGTCGGGACTCACCCTGTTTGCCGAACCATATTTCCTCGAGGTAGATCACGAACTGATCCGTGCTGAGGAACTACTCTTCAACTCGGCCGACACAGCAAACCTACTGACGTTCATCGGGTCGAATCCCCTTCCCGGCGAAGCCGAGAAGATCACGACAATGACCGGCGGCCTACCAACTCTCGTACATGCCGGCGCCGCGGTCGTCGAATTACTACCCACACAACATGATCGAGATCAACTCCTCGAGCTGAACCTGCAACAGACGATCGACGAGTACACCCGGCGCACGACCCTCGATAACACCGACATCGCTGACCATCGGGACTTCCTCGTATCCTGCTCGACAGCGCGAACCCTCGATGTGAGCACTGCAGCGCACCTGTTCGCCTCCCCCGAATCCCGTAACCGGATTCGTGAACGTCTACTCGAGCTGGAATCGGCAGGCACACTCTCCCGGATCGAAATCGGAACTGACGAAAGCTGGGAACTTCCAGCGGCAGTTCGCGCGTCACTGATGGCAACGCAACCACAGCTCGGACTTGATCCGACAGAGCAATTGTCCTCGCTGGCACATTTCCGACTCGATTCCGGCCGACACGCGTCGGCGCTGAAGTACGCGACCGAAGGCGGCGACTGGGATCTTGCCATCAATATTATCGAAAATAATTGGGTAACAATGCTTTCCGAAAGCTTTGATATCGTACGCCGCGCATTGCAACAGATACCGCCCGCAACGGCGAAGAAGAGTTCGATTGCTCTGGCGGGCCGCGACCTGTTCACCATGCAGCCGGGCGACATCCCCAAGCCGATCACCGCGCTGCCTCGCTCTGCCGAAGCACTCCGAGCGATCGGTGCAAGCAAGGACGCCCGCGACGTACTCAATGTCGGCTGTGTTCACTCGATCAGGCTGCGCGTCGCCGGAAAATACGGGCCTGCAGCCGAAACGACCCGCCGCCTGGCCCAGATCAGCAGAAGCGCTCTCGCTACGAACCCCGACGACATCAGCCCGCAACTCCCGTTGATGCGCGTGCAATGGGGTATCACCTTTCAACTGAGCGGACGGTTCGCCGAATCCACCACCGAGATGCGCATGGCGTACTGGGGCGGTGAATCACAAGGCATCGACTTCATCGCCCGCAATGCGGCGGGAGGTGTAGCCATGAATTGGGCGATTGTCGGGGAACCCACTCTGTCGCAGGGATGGTCACGGCTCGAGCGCAAACATCCGAACACATATGGATGGCTCCACTCGATGGTACGAACGCCAGGACTGGTAGCCCGTGCGTTGACTGCACTGTGCACTCTCGACCTCCAGGATGCACGTGAGGCCGTCGCAGCCCTGGGAGAGCCCGACAACAACGAGGAACTGTGGGCATTTGTCCTCTACACGCACTGCCAGTACGCACTCGCCTGCCGTGAAGAAGCCGCAGCTATCACGTTGCTGCGCAAGGCAATTTCCGACAACCCCACAAAGCTGAAACCCGATTCGTTTGCGCTACCGTTGTTGCGCTCCACCAAAATCGATCTCGCCCTCGCGCTCGGGGACGGAAACTTGGCAATGGCACTGTCGTCGGACATCGCCGAGCCGGCCGCCAACCCCTGGACACTGGTTTCCGTCGCGCGCCTGTATCAGCGGGCCGGTCAGAATGAATCGGCAATCGCGCTGTGCCACCAATTCGATTGGGCGCGAGAGTCGTACCCACGCCCACAAATCGAGGCACTCCTGATTCAAGCCGTCGCGCATTCGCGAGGTGGCGAGCCGCGACGCGCCGCCGAAGCCTGGTCGAATGCCTGCAGCATCGCCGACCAAACCGGCAATCTCCGATCGTTCTCGACCATATCTCGACACGACGTCGATCACCTTGAATCCATAGCGGGTACCGGATCGAGCGCACTTGCCAAATTCCTGAAACTTGCTCCAGGAGAGACATTTCCACACGAACTGAACCTGGTCACCTTGACCGAGCGAGAAAGACAAGTTCTTGATCTGATCGCGTCCGACGCCAGTTTGACGGAGATGGCAAACGCACTCTTCATCTCCGTCAACACGGTCAAGACGCAGGTGCGCACGCTGTACCGAAAGCTTCAAGTCCACAATCGCCGCGAAGCACTCGCACGCGGACGGGAGCTACGTCTGCTCTGATCCACCGACGGGATACATTCTGTAGTCATGAGCCATACCTGCGTCTTCTGCAACATCATCTCGGCAGACGAGCCCGCAATTCGTGTTTTCGAAACCGAAACCGTGCTCGCTTTTCTCGACGCCCGCCCGGTCAGTCGCGGACACACCCTTGTTGTGCCCAAACGCCACGCCACCAACCTCGACGGACTCGAAAACCACGAGGGCGCAGAGATGTTCCGGGTAGGCACACTCATCGCCGGCGCGCTGCGGAGGTGCGACATCGCCGCAGACGGCGTCAACATCCTGGTCAACGACGGTCGTGCTGCCGGTCAGACCGTCTTTCACTCCCATCTGCACGTTGTGCCGCGACACAGCGGAGACAAAGCCAAGTTCGCAGCCGGGCTCCTGGCGAGGCGAGCCGTCGAACTCGAAGAAGCGGGAGCGTCGATCCGAAGTCAGCTCTGATCAACCAGGAACGCCGTCACTTCGTCGCGGTACTGCTCTGGTTGATCATCGTGGACAAGGTGACCGGCGTCGGCAATGCGCACATACCGAGTCCCCGGACGCTCTGCCATCTCGCGCATCTGGCCTTGCGGGGTAATCGTGAACTCACCCTCGACGAGAAGGGTGGGTACCTCGATTGCACTCCACTGATCCCAGAAATGTCGCGTGCCCCATTCTTCCGAGATATCGCGGAAGGTCGACACGTCACCGTGCAGGTACCACCCGTCGTCACGGCGATCGAACGAATCCAGAAAGTATTGTCCTGCAACCGGACCGAAGAATTCCTTCACCGCGTCATCGGTGGCAAACGGTTGCGGCCACGACGACACCATCTGAGCCCAGTCCTCCGCAGTGCGCCCGCGAAAATCCGGTGCCATGTCCTCGAGAACCAACGCACGCACTCGGTCCGGATGTGCGGCGGCAAAACACCACGCGTGCAGGGCACCCATCGAGTGCCCGATCACGATCATCGGCTCGTCGATGATCGTGACGGCCGACGCAAGGTCTTCGACAAAGGCCTCGGTCGTCAATTCTGCGGGCGCCGGCCGTCCGTGACCGGCCGCGTCGAACGTGTAGACGTGGCCGAACTCGCGAATCCAGGGCACATGCCGGCGCCACGTCCGGGCACTACCCATGAGGCCGTGCAACAACAGAATCGGCTGGCCGGTACCACCTTCGTCATGCAACACGAATGTCACCGTACGCGGTGGAGCCGCGCGGTAATGTCGCTTACATGGCAGTCGTGAAGATCAATGCAATCGAAATCCCCGAGGGCGCGGGCCCCGAACTGGAAAAGCGCTTCGCAGCACGCGCTCATGCCGTGGAGAACTCTCCCGGATTCCTCGGATTCCAGCTCCTGCGCCCCACCGCCGGCGAGAACCGCTACTTCGTGGTCACGCAGTGGGAAAACGAGGAGGCGTTCGCCGACTGGCGTGACGGCCCGGCCCGCGCAGCGCACTCAGGTGAGCGCGCCAAGCCCGTCGCCTCGGGAGCGTCGCTGCTCGAGTTCGAGGTCGTTCTGGACGTCCCCGCCAAGAGTTGATCCGTGATCGTGAAGGATTTTGGTCGCCTAGCGAACAAAATCCTTCACGATTTTCGTGTGTTCACTGCTAAAGTGCGCTCTGTACACGCGATGGTCGACAGGAATCCGGTGAAAGCCCGGAGCGGTCGCGCCACTGTAATTCGAGGTGAAACCACCTCGACAGCCAGACACTTCGGCCATCGCATTTGACCTAGGGGACGCGAAAATCCCAGGAGGCTTCGATGGCACTCGCCTACTCTCCCGACTCGTCGATCGATTCGACTCGTCTTGCCTTCCTCGCCGCAGCTGTTGTGCTGTTCGCGATGCTGGCTCTCTACCTGGTCGGATTCGACCAGGGCGCAATCTCACGCACAGGCATGTACATGCATGAGTTGATGCACGACGGACGCCACTTGATGGGCCTCCCGTGCCACTAGTCGACAATTTCACGAAGCTTCTGATTCGTGGCTTGTTGGCTGGTTTGATCGCAGGCATCCTTGCCGGCGGAGTTGCATTTGTGCTGGGTGAACCGCACGTCAACGCTGCCATCGCGATCGAAGAAGCCAACAGTGCCGCCGGCGAAACTGCCGGACACTCGCACGGCGACGAAGAAGCTCCACTCGTCAGTCGTGACGGTCAACGCGCTGGACTCTTCCTCGCAACGTCGCTCGCGGGCTTGGCCCTCGGTGCCATCTTCGCCGTAGTCGCCAACTACGCGCGGCGGATCACCACCATGTCCGGACCGTTGTTGGTGATGGCCATCGCATTGGGAGGCTGGCTCGCCATCGAGGCGGTGCCGTTCTTCAAGTACCCGGCCAACCCACCAGCCGTCGGCGATCCCGACACGATCAACCAGCGAACCTGGCTGTGGCTCGCGACCGTGATCCTCGGACTGCTGGCCGTCACCGCGGCCGCCGCGGCGGCAAAAGCTGTATCCGCCCACGAGTTCCTCAGTGTGCGCGTCGCCGCTCCGGTGGCTGCGTTCCTTGTCATCGTGGCAATCGGTTACCTCTCGCTGCCCACGATCAACGAGGTGGGCGACGACTTCCCGGCAACTCTGCTGTGGGAGTTCCGCCTCTCGTCCCTCGCTACACAGGCAACCTTGTGGCTTGCACTCGGATTGGCATTTGCCTTCCTCACCGAGCGCGCGACCAAGGATGCCGACGTCGCGAAAAAGTTCGCCCTGCGCTGACCCTGCTGTGCGCCTTTGTTAACCACGGGCGGTTAAAAAAGGCGCACAGCAGTTTGTTTTCAGCTCAGATGATGCACTTCCTGCAGCCCGTACACCGGCGTCGGAATGCCCTCGTAGCGCGCCTTCAACTGCAGCGCCAGATACAGCGAGTAGTGGCGAGACTGATGCAGATTGCCGCCGTGGAACCACAGCGCTTCCTGCTGCGTCGGCTTCCACATGTTGCGCTGCTCGCCCTCCCACGGTCCTGGATCCTTGGTGGTGTTCGACCCCAGGCCCCAGACCTTGCCCACCTTGTCGGCAGTGTCCTGACCGATCAGATCGGCCACC
This sequence comes from Rhodococcus sp. ACPA4, assembly GCF_002300185.1. NCBI lineage: Bacteria > Bacillati > Actinomycetota > Actinomycetes > Mycobacteriales > Nocardiaceae > Rhodococcus > Rhodococcus sp. ACPA4. The sequence goes on along the minus strand of NZ_NSDY01000002.1, from coordinate 118,400 downwards.
CAGCCGTTCATCGAGCCGTAACCGGTTGCGTAGACCACCACGTCGGCCGGTAGTTCCGTTCCGTCTTCGAGAATCACGCTGTTCTCGGTCAGCTCACGAATGTTGCCGTGCGCGAGCTTGATGTCCCCGTTCGCGACCAGTTCGGCAGCGCCGACGTCGATGTAGTAACCCGAGCCGCGTCGTAGGTACTTCATGAACAGGCCAGAACCGTCGTCGCCCCAGTCGTGCTCGAAGCCTGCCTTCTCGAGGCGATCGTAGAAGTCCTTGTCACGCTCACGGATTGCGTCGTACACCGGGATCTGGAACTCGTGCATGATCCGGTACGGCAGCGAACCGAACGTGAGGTCGGCCTTGTGTGTCGTCATACCGGCGGCGAGTGCGCGTTCCGAATACAGATCACCCAAGCCCAGATCCATCAGCGAATCCGACTTCACGATGTGCGTCGAGCTGCGCTGCACCATCGTCACGTCGATGCCGTTCTCCCACAGAGCGCCGCAGATGTCGTGCGAGGAGTTGTTCGCCCCGATGACCACAACCTTCTTACCACCGTACTGATCCGGGCCGGGGTGCTTGCTCGAGTGGTGCTGATCGCCCAGGAACTTGTCCTGACCGGGGAACGTCGGAACGTTTGCCTTGCCGGACATCCCGGTTGCCATCACCAACTGCTTGGGACGCAGGGCCAGCTTCTCGCCGTTGCGGTTGACCTCGACGGTCCATTCCTGGGCCTTCTCGTCGAATGACGCCGACGTGCAGGTCGTGGAACTCCAGTACGGAACCTCCATGACCTTGGTGTACATCTCGAGCCAGTCGCCGATCTTGTCCTTGGGCGCGAACACCGGCCAGTTGTCGGGGAACGGCATGTAGGGCAGGTGGTCGTACCAAACCGGATCGTGCAGGCACAGGGACTTGTAGCGTCCGCGCCACTGATCTCCCGGCCGCTCGTGGCTGTCGATCACGATGGCCGGAACTCCGAGCTGACGCATGCGCGCTCCGAGCGCGATTCCGCCCTGGCCGCCGCCGACGATCACGACGTAAGGCTGTGTGGTGTAGCCGAGTTCGCGGTCCTCGATCTCCTTCTGTTCGGCCCAGGTGATGCGGTCCGGGTCTGCCCCGTGCTTCGCGCCGCGTGGCCGGCGGGTGCCCTTGCCCTCTTCGTGTCCCTTGAGTTCCTGCAACGACGTGAGCAGCGTCCAAGCAACAGGCTCGCCGAGTTCGTCCTTGAGCCGAAGGTGTCCGTGCGCGCGGCCCGTCGCGGTCTCGAATTCGATCCAGGCCGACGTGACGCCGTCGGCTTCGTCGGGGGTCTCGGTGGTCCGGAATCCTGAAGGATCAGTGTCGTCGAGACGCTCGGAGAGCATGTCGGCAATCTGCTCGCGACCTTCGACGGTCTTGATGTTCCAGGTGAACGAAACCAAGTCTCGCCAGAAGCTGTCGAGGGCGAATTTTGCTGCGACCCGTTCGATGTCACGAGCGGCGAGCGCCGACTCGAAATCCGCCAGCCAGGCGTCGACGCGCTCCTGAGGTGTCACAGCCGTCGAGCTTTCCGCGGCTACGACTGCGGAATCGATGGTTTGCGTCATCACTTCTCCTTCTTTGGGAATGTGATACACAGCACATCGCATAAGTGGCCCGGGTCACAAGCGTTGCAATCCGTTGCAATCCCCGGGCCGTTGAAGTTCTCCCGGACTGTGCCCGCTACGTTCGCGGCCAGGGACGTCCGGCTAGTTTCTCGACGTCGGAATTGAACCTCCGAAGCCACATCGCAAACGTCGCCACATCCTCAGGTTCCCAATCAGCCACGACCCGATCCAGGCCGTCCACTTTGCCAGCCCGATCCGCACCGAGTCGGCGCATCCCCTCGTCGGTGATGCGGAACTTTCGCGCCATACCGCCATCAGGGTCGGAAATACGTTGAACCAAACCCGAATTCACCATTGCGGACGTCTGGCGACTGAGTGTCGATGTATCCAACCCGAAGGCCTCGCCGAGTTCACCGATCGACATAGGGCCTTGCATGTCAATGCGACTGAGCAACGTGTACGCACTTCGATCGAGGTGATTGCCACCATGCTTGTACTGCGGCGGATGGAGGCCGACGTATCGCCCGAGCAGCATGGTTTCGAACTCGATCAAATGCGTGGGCTTGTCCATGCCAGTCCTTCTACCGATCCATTCTCGATCCGCGCACCGAATCTCGACACGACGGGCATCGGCGGCGCACTCGGGTTGCCAATGGCAGCTGCCGTGGCCGAGCACACCAACTGGCGTGTCCTCTTCTGGGGTTCCGCCGTTCTCAGCGTGATCATCGCCGTGCTGATCTGGTTCTTCGTTCCCGCCACCCCGGTACACAACACCGGCGAACGCTTCGATCTGATCGGAGCACTCGGACTGGGAGTCGGATTGGTCTCGCTTCTGCTGGCTGTGTCCAAGGGCGCCGACTGGGGCTTGCTGATCGTGACCTGCATCTGCAACGCTGGAATCGGCCTTGCCTACGGCTCGATGCCCGCCCTCATCATGGGCGCGGTTCCGCCGTCCGCCACGGCGTCGGCCAACAGCTTCAACACCCTGATGCGGTCCGTCGGCACCTCGATCTCCGCCGCTGCCGTTGGCGTTGTCCTGGCTCAGATGAGTATGGACTTCGCCGGTCACACCCTCCCGACGGAAGCCGGGTTCCGTACAGGTCTGCTCATCGCCTGCGGTGCCGCACTGATCGCCGGCGCAATCACGCTGCTGATTCCCGCACGAAAGAACGCGGCGCAGAAGGAAACTGCCGCAGAGTCAGCACCCCTCACGAAAGTCTGACCTACGCGATTGGTTGCCCGCATACATTTGCGGGCAACCAGTTCACACGGATTCAGGCTTCAATCGGCCAAGCCCCAGCGACTGGAAACCGACAACGTAGAACAACGTCCACAGCACCGCCCAGTCCACGAAACCCAGTGCATTGCCGTGCAATCCGTCGGCCACTGCGGGTTCGTGAAGAATGTGCTCGGCAGCAAAACGGTAGTAGAAGAGGAACGTCACCACTGCCAGCCCCAACGTGAGCACTGCGCGGATCAACAGGTTCACCCCGTCAGCGAACCCAGTCGGCCTGTTTCCGAATGCATTGGCCCAGAAGATCATCCAGAAGGCCCAGCACACACCGAGTTGGGCCGGAAACTGATTCACGACGCCACCCAACTCGGCAACCGCAGCACTTCCCAGCAGAACCTTCACAACAGACAGTGCCACGAAGTACAGCCCGGTTCCCAGTGCAAAATTGCCCACCGTAGCCGCGAGTGCGGTTTTCCCTCCACCACCGAACAGCCGCCACGGCCAATTTTCCAGAGTCTGACCGGTCAAGATCACGACCACCACAACGCAGTAGAACCACCCGAGCACGGTGTCGACGGTCATCAATGGATTGGTTGCGGACAGCGATACGGACGGCAGCCCGAAAACGAAATACAGGGCAAGCGTCGGTACCGCGACAAACGCGATCTCGCACAGACCCACCAACGGCTGCTTCATCCCGATGGAGACCCACGGCCAATGCTGCCAGTTCAGCACCACCATCACCCAGGTTCCGAACCCGAACAGCACAAACAACGCACCGGCGAAGTAGCCGAGACCGCCGGCGCGGTCTGCCGCGAAGTCCGGATACAGACTCCCGATTCCGTTGGCGAGCAACCACGTCACCACAACCGCGAACACGGCTGTCGCTGCCATGATTGCAACGCCTCTGGCCGGCTGCGGCAGTCGATCGAATCCGGCAAACTCGCAGTTGAAGCCGATGAACACCACAAAAAGTATGGCCCAGAACAGCGCTGCATTGAACGGCAACGGATAGAAATTCCAGGGGCTGGTCACCGGATCGGCCAGAAGATACCAACTCGCCAGAGCCAGAACCAGAACGATCACAAGATTTGCAGCACCGAACGGAATCCAGCGGCGCGAGGGTCGACGGCTCGGCGTCGCCGAACCCTTCGGAACATCGACTGTTGCAGTCATATCTTCTTCTCCCGGTTTGTGCCACAAAGCAATTCGCGAAGTGGTCGCGCAACTATGAAGGCACCGAACCGGACACAGGGAGAGTTGCCGACAGTTGCAATCGATGTCCGATTGTTCGGGTTTGCAACGCGATGCAACCCTTCTATAGTGTGGTCGTCATCACATATAACTCACTCATCGGCTTACCCGCCAACGAGGAGACACTGAATATGAGCATCACCGGCAAAGTTGCACTGGTCACCGGAGCAGGCCAAGGGATCGGACGTGGAATCGCACTCCGGCTCGCCCACGACGGCGCAGACATCGCGCTAGTCGATCTCGACCAGACCAAGCTGGATGCCGTCGCCAAAGAGATTCGCGAAATCGGCCGTCGGACAACCACGTTCATCGCCGATGTCAGCGACCGCGACCAGGTGCAGGCAAGCATTGAACACGCACATTCAACGTTGGGCGGCTTCGATATCATCGTCAACAATGCCGGAATAGCACTGGTAGGCCCCCTGTCCGACGTCACCCCCGAGGAAGTCTCCAAGATTTGGAGCGTCAACGTCGACGGCGTGGTGTGGGGTATTCAAGCCGCGGCCGCGAAGTTCAAGGAACTCGGTCAGCGCGGGAAAATCATCAACGCATCGTCCATTGCAGGCCACGACGGTTTTGCCATGTTGGGTGTGTACAGCGCAACTAAATTCGCCGTCCGGGCACTCACTCAAGCTGCGGCCAAGGAATACGCATCAGACGGCATCACAGTCAACGCGTACTGCCCCGGAGTTGTGGGAACCGACATGTGGGTCACCATCGACAAGCGATTCTCCGAACTCACCGGGGCACCGGAAGGTGCGACCTACGAAAAGTTTGTCGGCGGCATTGCTCTGGGTCGAGCCGAGACTCCCGACGACGTGGCGGGGTTTGTCTCCTATCTGGCCGGACCGGATTCTGATTACATGACCGGCCAAGCCGGACTCATCGACGGAGGGTTGGTATATCGCTGACATGGCCACACCCACAACGCGGTTGCCCGAGCCCGCGATGCCACCCGGTGAGGATCCTCGCAACTACGCGAGGACCCTCGCCGCGGTGTACGACGCCACGATGGCCGGTGATCGATCCCCCGCTCGTCCCCGCGACGTGATCCGCAAGTCCTGGCAGCGGCTGAGAGAGCTGGGAGTCGATCCTGAACAGAGCCGAATCGAACCGTCGATGGATGTGGCAGAACTCGACCTACGTCGCCGTGAATCGGGCCTGTACGACGTACTCGACGACGTGACCCGCGGACTCGAATCGGTGACTGCGAGCGGCGAGAACATCATGGTTGTCGCGGACATACGTGGAACAGTGCTGTGGCGCAGCGGATCCAATCGGGTACTGGATCAGGCGGGGCGGCTCGGATTTATCGAGGGTGCAAACTGGGCCGAGGACTCTGTCGGCACCAATGCCATCGGTACCGCATTGGTGTCGCATCAAGCCGTTCAGATCTTTTCGGCGGAACACTATGCGCGCAGCCATCACCCGTGGACCTGCGCGGGTGCACCTATTCGAGATCCACGAGACGATCGGGTAATCGGCGTGGTCGACATCAGCGGGCCGGCCAAGACCATTCACCCCACCACACTCGCCTTGGTCGACGCCGTCGCACGTCTTGCCCAATCACACCTGCGTGACAAGCACCGCGACAACCTCGACCAATTACGTTCTGTTGCAGCGCCGATGCTCGCACGCGGCGGATCACCCGCACTGGTCACCGACGCTCATGGCTGGGTTGCGGCGGTCGATTCTCTGCCACATCGCACTCGAATCCTGCTGCCCTCGGCGCTGGCTCCCGGTCGGACGTGGTTCCCGGCCCTCGGGGTGTGCGAACTGGATCCACTACCAGGAGGTTGGCTGATCAGGCCGACCTCCACCGGTAGCAACGTCGCCGCTCCCACAGTGCACGTCGATCTGCGCGATTCCGAGAACATGTCGGTAACAGTGTCTTCGGAGTTGGGTGAATGGACGTACTCCCCCACCCAGCGCCATGCGGAAATTCTGTTTCTCCTGGGATCGGAGCGAAGAGGGCGCACCGCGTCGCAATTAGCTCAGGACCTGTTCGACGACCCAGCCCGCACGGTGACCGTACGGGCCGAGATGTCCCGCCTACGCAAGAATCTTGCTGGAGTAGTTGCAGCACAACCGTATCGGTTTGTCGATGCAGCGCAGGTCACGCTCTCCTGCCCCGACATCGGTGCACATCTGCTCCCGTTCTCGAACGCTCCAGCCGTCCGGGCCGCCCGAATCAGGGAATGAGGGCCTTGATGTCGGGGACTGCAGTGATCGAGAGAATCTTGCAGTTGTCATCGAACTCGAAGAGATCTGTAGACGCAAAATCCTCCAAACCTTCGCGCTCGACACGCATTTGCATCGCAGCAAACTTGCCCACAACAGTGACAGGGGTCAGCAGACTCACGGTGAACGGCGTGTCCTCACTCTCGGCGAAGAATGCCCGAATCTCGTCGAAACCCCGATTGGTGCGAACACCGACGGGCTCGTGCTGCACAGCACCCTGATGGAACAATTCCATCAACTCATCGATCTGGTGCGATCCGAGCAGCTTGACGTAGCTGTCGACAACGGCGCAGATCTCGTCACGAGAAGGCATGTAGGACTCCTTAATTGAGGGTTGAGTTATCAGCAGATCGAGAAATCAGTGAATGATTCCGCGTTCGAGCAGATGCCGGATTATCTGATCAGCGGCATCGAGAGTCGACGATGACGTCGTATCGATACGAATATCCGGCGAGACCGGAGTTTCGTACGGCGAGTCGATGCCGGTAAAGTTCTTCAACGCACCACTGCGCGCCTTCTTGTACAACCCCTTGGGATCTCGCTTTTCGGCGACAGCCAGCGGGGTGTCGACGAACACCTCGAAGAACTGATCGGCGCCGATGGTTTCCTTGGCGGATTGACGTTCGATCTGAAACGGTGAGATGAACGAAGCGAGGACGATCAGTCCGGCATCGGCCATAAGTTTAGCGACTTCTGTTACGCGGCGGATGTTTTCGACACGATCAGCTTCGGTGAATCCGAGATCACGGTTGAGTCCGTGGCGAACGTTGTCGCCGTCGAGAAGATAGGTATGGCAGCCTAGCGCATGGAGTTTACGCTCCAACTCGTTGGCAATCGCCGACTTACCCGAGCCGGACAACCCGGTGAACCACATTACGCACGGTTTGTGACTGTTGAGCGTCTCTCGCGCCTTCTCGTCGATATCGACGGCCTGCCAGTGAATGTTGTCCGAACGCCGAAGAGAATGCTGGATGAGTCCGGCGCCGACGGTGGTGTTCGTCAACCTGTCGATGAGGATGAATCCACCGGTATCACGGTTGTCGGCGTACGGGTCGAATGGCACCGGACGGTCGAAACTCAGGTTGCAGACACCGATTTCGTTCAGTGCAAGCGTGTCGGTCGCCGTCTTCTCCATAGTATTGACATTGATCTTGTGCTTGGGCTTGGTGATTCGAGCCTGGACCGTCATAGTGCCGATCTGGCAGAGGTACGGCCGCTCCGGGAGCATCTCATGCTCACCCATCCACACCACGTGGGCTTCGAACTGGTCGGCTACCGGGGGCAGCGCATCCGATGAAGCGAGCATGTCGCCGCGGCTGATGTCGATCTCGTCGGTCAGTGTGATGGTCACGGATTGGCCGGCGATGGCTTCGATGAGATCACCGTCCATCGTGACGATGCGCGCGACGGTCGATTCCTTTCCGCTGGGAAGCGCTCGAATCCGATCACCCGGGCGGATGATGCCGGAAGTGACCTGGCCGGAGAAGCCGCGGAAATCGAGGTCGGGGCGGTTGACCCATTGCACCGGCATACGGAACGGGCGTTGCTGCACATCATCGTCGATCTCGACGGTTTCGAGGTGATCGATAAGTGTCGGACCGTCGTACCACGGGGTATTCGCGCTGCGCTCGGTGAGGTTGTCCCCCATATATGCCGACATGGGAATCGGAACGACGTTCTTCAAACCGATTTCGTCTGCAAAAGCACGGTATTCGGCGACAATGTTGTCGAACACCTCCTGCGAGTAGTCGACAAGATCGAGTTTGTTGACGGCGATGACTACATGTCGAATACCGAGCAGTGAAACCAAGTACGAATGGCGGCGGGTTTGAGTGAGCACACCTTTGCGAGCATCGATGAGGATGACCGCGAGGTCAGCTGTCGATGCGCCGGTGACCATGTTGCGGGTGTACTGCTCATGACCAGGAGTATCGGCGACGACAAATTTGCGACGCTCGGTCGTGAAGTACCGGTACGCGACGTCGATAGTGATGCCCTGCTCACGTTCGGCAGCCAGTCCGTCGACGAGGAGCGCGAAATCGAGACCTTCGCCCTGTGTGCCGACCTTGCGTGAGTCGTTTTCCAGAGCCGTAAGTTGGTCTTCGAAAACCAATTTCGATTCGTAGAGAAGGCGACCGATGAGCGTGCTCTTGCCGTCGTCGACACTGCCGCAGGTGATGAAGCGGAGCATCGTCTTGTTGGCATGACGTTCGAGATACTGTTCGATATCGTCGGCAATCAGATCCGAGGAAACGGTCATCAGAAGTACCCCTCTTGCTTCTTCTTCTCCATCGACGCGCTCGAGTCGTGGTCGATGACCCGGCCTTGGCGTTCGGATGTGGTGGTCAACAACATCTCTTGGATGATGTCGGTCAAGGATGTCGCGGTCGATTCGACAGCGCCGGTCAGCGGATAGCACCCGAGGGTTCGGAAACGAACACTCTTGAGTTCCGGTGTTTCACCCGGCAGCAACGGCATCCGGTCGTCGTCGACCATGATCAACGCGCCGTCACGTTCGACGACGGGACGCTTGGCGGCGAAGTACAGCGGGACAATCGGAATCTGTTCCTGGCGTATGTATTCCCACACGTCGAGCTCGGTCCAGTTCGAGAGCGGGAACACGCGCAAGCTCTCCCCCGGCGATTTGCGGACGTTGTACATCCGCCACAATTCCGGGCGCTGTTGCTTGGGATCCCAGCGGTGCGCTGCCGATCGGATCGAGAAGATCCGTTCCTTGGCGCGGGATTTTTCCTCGTCACGGCGGGCGCCACCGAATGCGGCGTCGAACTTGTAGTGATCGAGGGCTTGCTTGAGTCCCTCGGTTTTCCACATGTCGGTGTGGACGGCACTGCCGTGGGTGAAGGGGTTGATTCCCTTCTCCACACATTCCGGATTCTTGTACACGAGGAGATCGAGGTCCGGCGCCGCTGCTGTCTCGTCGCGAAGGCCGTACATCTCGCGGAACTTCCACGTAGTGTCCACGTGCAGCAACGGAAACGGAAGCTTCGACGGGTAGAACGCCTTGCGCGCCAAGTGCAGCATCACGGCGGAGTCCTTGCCCACCGAATACAGCATCACCGGATTTTCACTCTCGGCGAGCGCTTCTCGCATGATATGGATACTCTCGGCTTCGAGCCGTTCGAGATGCGTCAGCGCGGTAGTCATCGGTTCAGCACCTCCAGTGCGGTAGCAGCAAGTTCAGGGCGGCAGATCAACAAGTCGGGCAACCAAGGGTTCTCTTGGTTGTAGTGCAGAGCAGAGCCATCGATTCGTGAAACATGCAGGCCGGCAGCCTGAGCCACGGCAACCGGGGCGGCAGAATCCCACTCGTACTGTCCGCCGGCATGGGCGTAGATGTCAGCGTCGCCGCGCACTACCGCCATGGCTTTGGCTCCAGCCGAGCCCATCTCGATCAACTCGGCATCCAACGCTCGGGCCAGTGCCATCACTGGCTCCGGCCTCCGAGTGCGACTTACGACAACCCGAGGGTTGGACGGCACGACGTTGTACAGCGGTACCGGGTCTCTACTCGAGTGTGTTATTCCCAGACCCGGGAGCGCCACGGCTCCTGCTGTGAGAGAGCCATTTTCGAACAATGCAACGTGCACAGCCCAGTCACCGCGGCCGATCTCACCGAACTCGCGGGTTCCGTCGAGTGGGTCGACGATCCAGACGCGCGACGCACCGAGCCGCACAGCATTGTCAGGTGATTCTTCCGAGAGCACCGCGTCGTCGTTGAATCGGCGAGCCAGTTCCCCAGCGATGAATTCCTGACTGACTCGGTCTGCACCCTTTCGGAATGCGACGGGCTCGACATCGTCGGAAGTCAACGCTTCGCGATACCGGAGGAGCAGTTCTCCTGCGGCAGTGCTGATATCGATGGCAGCGGTTGTATCGCACGTCATTTCGGGTGGGTCGTCATGATGCGTGGTAGTTCGCGTCATCGATGCTCCAGTCAGTGTGTAATTGCCCTCGCTAGCCCGTCTGCCGAGTACGTGATGTACTCCGTCGGATCGAGGTCTTGGGCCCAGTTGTTGACGATGGTGTCGGCCAGCCCCATGAGGCCGGCCCAGACGAAGGGGATCAGGGAAGGTCCCTCACGGAGTGAAAGCCCCTGTGCACCCGCTGCGTCTTCGAGAGCTGTCCGCAACTCTGCAAATTGTGCTTCGGTGGAATGTCGTAAGTCTTGGACCGCTTGCCCGTCGGAGTTCGAAGCGTCTTCGGTCGTTCTCCACACAGATGCCACGTGCCCGACTCGGGCCCATTGCTTGGTGGTTTCAGGCACGATAGCTGCGATCAGGGCCGATATGCCTTGATCGCGTGGCAATTCGGCAATGAACACGGTCAACTCCTGCTGACTCTCGAAGAGGAGAGCTGCAAAGATGTCGCGTTTGTCGACAAAGTACTGGTAGATGAGTCCGGGACTCATACCGGCTTCTTTGGCGACGCTCCGAATCGTCAGTGCGGCGTAGCCACCCACATCCAGGATGGCTGCTGCAGCATCGAGGATCCCTCGGCGCCGTGCTTCCGTATCTCCGCGGACAGACGTGGTGTTCGTTGCGTTCATCCACACACACTAGCTGCTCGCTAAACAATGTTCAACAGCTATTGAACATTGTTCACAAACTGGCTACTGTCACACCTCATGACATCAAGCACCGAAGACAGAGCAACTGATTCTATTGCGAAAAGTGTTGTGGCATTCGACTTTTCTTCCTCCCGAGTTCTCGTAACCGGAGGGTCCAACGGCCTCGGACTTGCGATTGCACACCGCTTCGTCGACGCCGGCGCGCACGTGACGATTACCGGAACCAAAGCGTCGGCCGACGACTACGAGCACGACCTCTCGGCATTCGTCTACCGGCAGTGCGTCATGACAGATCGCGAGCAGATCGCCGCCGTCGCGGCAGGACTGTCCGCACTGGACATCTTGGTCAACAACGCCGGTCAGACACTTACCCAGAAGGGCGAGTGGAACCCGGAGGTATTCGAGGAATCGCTTACCGTGAACGTCGTGAGCGGATTCCGGATGTCTTCCGCGGTTCTCCCACTACTCAAGGAAAGCACCCAGAGCGGCGGCGCTTCCATCATCAACGTCGCGTCGATGGCGTCGTACTTCGCCGTCGACGTCGTGCCCGGATACGGCGCATCGAAGGGCGCCGTCGTCCAGATGACCAAGACGATGGGATCGAATTGGGCCAAGGACGGCATTCGAGTCAACGCCATAGCCCCTGGACTGACGGCAACAAAAATGACGGCAGGACTCCAGCAGCGCCCTGAACACAGCAAACCGTCACTCGATCGCACACCGATGGCCCGGTGGGCAGACCCGTCCGTGGACGTCGCTCCCGTCGTACTGTTCCTTGCCAGCCCGGCCGCACAATTCGTTACCGGACAGACCTTGCCCGTCGACGGCGGATTCTCGATCAGAGGATGACTTCGATGCCGTCGTCCACCGCGCAACCTGAAGCAACCTCACCGAAACGCGTGCGCATCACCGACCTCCGTTACCCCGTACTCACCGAATCCCAGCAACAGACGTGGGCCTACGCCGAAGCGAACCCGATAACCCTGTCCGTGGACAGCGTTCTCTCCGCCGCGCGAGAACAAACAGGCCTCGGCGATTTCGGTCCTGACGACTTCCGCGAGCGACTGGCGTTGTGGCTCGACGAGATCGACGCCGATCCCAACCGTTCACCGGTCTCCCGGATGACTACTCACGCAGCGTGCACCCGCTACGCGGCCAACCGACTTCGAGTACTGGATGTCCTGCGTCGCCACCCCGAGATTCACGACGAGGAGATCGTGGCTCCCATCATCGTTGTGGGACTGCCGCGTTCGGGTACCACGCATCTCCTGAACCTCATGTCGGCTGATTCCCGTTTCCGGTCGCTGCCACTCTGGGAAAGTCAGGAACCCGTCCCCTTCGCGGGTGACGAACTCGGCGTGGACGGCGTCGACCCGAGATTGCTTCGGAGCCAAGAACGTTGGAACCAGATGCAGGCCAAGAGCCCTCTGGTGGCAGCAATGCATCCGATGACCCCGGAACATATTCACGAGGAACTCGAACTCGAAAGCCTCGATTTCTCGAGTTACAACTTCGAGTGGATGTCGTCGATGGCACCTCGCTGGCGCGATTACTATCTCGCCCACGATCAGCGCCCCCATTACGAGTTCATCAAGACGATGCTCAAACTCCTTCAGTGGCAACGTGGTCCGAACCGTTGGATTCTCAAGTGCCCGCAGCACCTCGAGCAACTCGGTCCACTCATGGACACCTTCCCCGACGCCACCGTCGTCATGACACACCGCGATCCGGTGTCGGTAGTCCAGTCTGCAGCGACGATGGTCGGCTACGGCGCCCGGATGAACTTTCACGAGCTCGACCTGGATGCGGTGTGCGACTACTGGATCGACCGCGTCAGCCGGTTGCTCGATGCGGGAACCCGCGATCTCGCCCTGATCCCCGACGAGCGGCGAGTGGATGTGTACTTCGACCAATTCATGGCGAACGACATCGGAACTGTCGAGCACATCTACAACCGCGCCGGCCTCGAGATGACCGAGCAGGCGCGAGGAGAGATCCGCGAGTACATGTCCAGTCACAAACGCGGTTCCAACGGTCAGGTTGTGTACGACCTGCGAGCAGACTTCGGCCGAGAACCGGCCGAACTGCGCACTCGATTTGCCAACTATTTTGACGCCTTCTCTGTGAAAGTAGAGGTTCTGTGAACCAGCACATCTCCGATCAAGTCGACGCTCTGATCGCACAACGACCGGGAAAGACCCTGCTCGAACCTGAGTACACCGACGAAGCGATCACGATCAACGATTTCATCTACCGCAGCGGCGGCACCAGCTCGGCGTACATGATCGTCACGCCGGCCGGCCGGATCATCGTCAACACCGGCTGCGGATTCGAAGGACCGCATCATCGAAAGCTGTTCGACGACATCTACTCCGGGCCGACCAGGTACATCATCACCACTCAAGGCCATACCGACCACGTCGGTGGAGTTCACGCCTTTCGTGAGCCGGGTGCCGTCTACGTGGCCAACGAGCTGAACCAGTCCGTTCAGCTCGACGATGCTCGTGTCATCAAGCGGATGCGTCAATGGGCACCCGTATGGTTCGGCCGGGACGGCGATACCGTCGCACGCTTTGCCGCAGAATTCCCATCCGTGTCCAATGCACAGGACGAGCCGATCCCGGATCTCACTTTCACAGATCGTCTCGACCTCACGGTCGGCGGACTGGATGTCGAATTACATTCTGGTGTAGGCGAAACAGTCGACGGCGCAATGGTGTGGCTTCCGCAGCATCGCATCGCGATGATCAGCAATCTGCTCGGCCCTCTCTTCGGCCACTTCCCCAATCTCAATACCGTTCGCGGACAACGATACCGCTTTGTCGAGCCGTACCTGAAGACAATTCGCACGCTGCGTGATCTGCGTCCGCAGACACTGATCACCGGCCGCGGCGAGCCCATCGAGGGCGAAGAACTGATCGACGCCGTCTTGAAGCGGATGTACGACGCCGTCGACTACGTTCACCGCACGACGCTCGACGGAATCAACGCGGGTAAGTCCGTCGAATCGCTGATGCGCGAAATCGCCTTGCCGCCACACCTTTACGTCGGACAGGGCTACGGTCAGGTCAAGTGGGGAGTCAAGACCATCTGGGAAACCTACCTGGGATGGTTCCATCACGACTCCACCACAGCGCTCTACGATCTGCCCCGAACGAAGACTCTGGCTGATCTCGTCGAACTGGCCGGAGTGGAGCGTGCAATCGAACTCGCCGAAACGAGACTCGCCGAAGGAGCAGTGGTCGAAGCCACCGCGCTGTCCGAGGCTGCTCTCGCATTCGAGCCCGATAACGGACCTGCTACCCGCGTCCTCCTGGCCTGCCACCGGGAACTGCTGACACAGCCGTCCACCGAGGCGAACTTCTGGGAATCCGGGTGGCTGGCACACCAGATCAAGAAGCTCGAAGCAGCTGTCGCAGAATTGGATACGAGCCGATGACCACACTGGAGGCCTTCGCGCCTGCGAAGTTGGGACCGGCGACGCTCCGGAACCGAATCATCAAATCGGCCACGTTCGAGGGAATGACACCCAACGGCGTCGTCACCGACGAACTGATCGACTTTCATCGCAAGTTCGCTGCCGGCGGCGTCGGTATGACAACAGTTGCCTACTGCGCCGTCGCACCGGAAGGGCGTGCGGCCGGCGGGCAACTCCAATGGACCGAGGAAACCGCGCCCGGGTTGCGCCGGTTGACTGATGCGATTCACGCCGAAGGTGCGGCAGTCTCAGCGCAGATCGGCCATGCGGGTGCTGTCGCACCACCGAAAGCGACTGGCCAGAAGGCACTTTCAGCGAGTAGACACTTTCACCTGACAACCCTCAGTTTTGCCGAAGCCGCCTCCGAGGCAGACATCGATCGGATCGTCGAGGCTCACGCCCACGCTGCCAGAGCGGCCGTCGAGGCAGGCTTCGATGCCATCGAACTACATTTCGGTCACGGTTACCTCATCAGTTCATTCCTGAGCCCGAAACTGAACCACCGCACCGATTCCTACGGGGGAAGCCTGGAGAATCGGGCACGCTTCGCGCGTCGAACCGCACGCGCCGTCCGAGACGCGGTCGGTACGAAAATCGCCGTGATCGCCAAGGTCAGCATGGATGACGGCGTGCCTGGTGGATTCTGGCTCGAAGAGGCAATCACAGTTGTGCGCTGGCTCGAAGAAGACGGAACCCTGGACGGGGTGGTCCTCACAGCC
This sequence comes from Rhodococcus sp. ACPA4, assembly GCF_002300185.1. Lineage (NCBI taxonomy): Bacteria > Bacillati > Actinomycetota > Actinomycetes > Mycobacteriales > Nocardiaceae > Rhodococcus > Rhodococcus sp. ACPA4. The sequence continues at coordinate 103,306 of NZ_NSDY01000002.1, read as the reverse complement.
GGAAGCTCACTCGAGAACCCCCTCTACACGTTCCGAGGTGACGCACCGCTACGGGAATTCGGGGCACTCATGCCGCAGCCACAGAAGCTGGGAATCAAACTGGTGGGAAAGCACTTCCTGCGCACCTACCCGTACACCGACGCCTACCTACTCGATCACGCGCGCCAGATCCGCGACGCAGTAGACCTCCCGCTGGTGTTGCTCGGCGGAATCACGGGCAAGGAATCGATCGACCTCGCCATGCGTGAGGGATTCGAGTTCGTCCAAATGGGCCGCGCACTGCTCAGCGACCCGAACTTGATCAAGACGATCGAGGAAGAAGGTCACGGGCAGACGCTCTGCATTCACTGCAACAAATGTATTACCACGATCTACGGGGGAACTCGCTGCGTATTGCGGCCGTGACCCATCCCTGACAGCGCCTCTGCGCACGCGCTGTCAGGGATGTTCGCTGTCAGGCCGGCTCGGAAGCCTGCGTGAGCAGCTGCAGGAACACCTCTTCGGGCTGAGCGCCGGACACAGCGACCGCACGGTTGGCGACGAAGAACGGAACGCCGCTGACCTGGAGCTGGCGGGCCATGGACAGATCCTCGCGCACTGACTCGGCGGCGGCATCGGAGTTGAGCTGCTCACGCACGGTGTCCGCGTCGAGGCCGACGCTCACAGCCAGATCTACCAGCACCTCACGATCGTCGATCACCTTTCCGTCGCTGAAGTGAGCCTTGAACAGTGCTTCGAGGAGTTCGTTCTGTCGCTCACCGGCGAGATGTAGCAGTCTGTGCGCATCAAAAGTGTTGGCGGCGATCACGGTGTCGAAGTCCAGGGTCAATCCGACCTCGGCGGCCGTCGCGCTCACATGCGAGAACATCTGGCGTACCTGATCAGGCGCCATTCCCTTCATCTCGACCAAGGCGTCGAGTTCCGTGCGGCCCTCTCCCACCGGAGTCTCCGGCGCAAGCTGGTACGAGCGCCAGATGACGTTGACGCGGTCCTTGTTCTCGAAACGATCCAGGGCCGAGAGGAACCTGGTCTTTCCGATGTAGCACCACGGACAAGCAACGTCCGACCACACTTCGATGGTCACGTCTTGGTCAATCACGATTTGATCAGTCACCGAAGGTCCAACAACAGCAGCGGCGAGATTAGTCCTTACATCACACGACGAGACCGCAGCGGTACGCAACCAACGATGCACGCACCCGATTGTTCACTCCGAGTTTCGAGAACAACGACGAGACGTGCGATTTGATCGTTGTTTCACCGAGGTACATACGCTCCGCGATTTCACCGTTTCCCAGACCTGTGGCCAACTGCACCAGAACTTCGCGCTCACGGTCGGTGAGCACCGCCAACGCCGTCTGGTCCCGAACAGGTTCACGGGGAGTGGACTCGGCGATAGCCCGCAGAGAATCCCGGCTGAACAGCGCATGGTCGGATGCAACGACGCGCACGGCCTGCTGAAAGGCTTCGGGTGCAGCATCTTTCCGCATGAAGCTGTGCGCGCCGGCCTCGACCGCCTCGATCACCAGGCCGTCGACGTCGAAAGCCGTCATTGCGATGACCTTGGGAGGGTTGGGCATCAACATCAACTGGCGAGTTGCTTCCAAGCCCCCGACGCGGACCATTTTGAGGTCCATCAGTACCACGTGGGGACGAAATCGAGTGACCTTGGCTGGCACTTGGTCGCCGTCCTCGGCCTCTGCAACCACCACGATGTCGGGTGTGGCTTCGAGGATGTCCTTCATCCCGCGCCTCACCCAGGCGTCGTTGTCGACAATCAGCGTCGTCACCCGCGAGTCTGTGTTCATGGTGGGCTGAACACTACCGAGCGCCACCGACAAAATTATGCGAACCAGGGCACCCAGCAACTGACGAGGAAGTCCTCCCCCAGCGCGCCGGCCTCGACCTTGCCGCCGATCTCGCGTGCCTGCTCGGCCAATCCGCGGAGCCCCGAACGCGAACCGATCGACGTCATCGGAGGCAGATCGCTGAGCTTGTTACGTGCCAGAATGCGAATTCCGTCATGCGGTGATCCAGTGACGGAAATGACGAGCATTTGATCGCTCGCGTATTTCTGAACATTGGTGAGCGCTTCCTGCACTACGCGATAACACACGTGACCAGCCAGCATTCCCACGTCACCCGGAAGCAGTTCCGATTCCAGACGGCAGTGAATGCCGGCCGCACGAGCACCGTTGACCAGATCACCGATCGCATCGATTCCCTGGTGCCCACCGTGCTCACGACGATCACCACTTCCCCTGAGCACTCCGACGATGCCCTTCAATTCGTCCAAAGCCTCGTGTGCGGTGGTTCGGATCATGGCTGCGGTATTGACGACCTTCTCCGGATTGTCTGCAGCACTGACTTGCAACCCGCCGGCAAACAACGAAATTCGACTCAAGCTGGCCGCGATTGTGTCGTGCATGTCGCGGGCGATCCGGGTGCGTTCCTCGGTGCGAATCATTTCGTCGCGCATCGCATCGGTCTGTTCCGTCGCCAGATCCCGCACGTGCTCGGCCTCGACGAGTTCGGTTTTGGTACGAACGAGAAGCGAGAGCGCCACCACGACGGCGACCATGACGGCTGCGACCAGCCATGGAATCCACAGCGCCAGGTCGTACTGCGCGAGCTCTGTGCCGTCCTTCGGTGCAGCAGTTCCGATTGTCAGCACCGAAAACTCGCGATCCCGAAAGGCGTCGTAGGTCAACGAGATTCCGCATGCGACGTACACCGCCGCGCCCGCGACCGCCAATTGATTTCCGCGCGCGATTCGAGCAACTGCAAACAAAGCGATGAGCGCCGCCGTGGCATCTGTCGGAAAGAACAGAGGACCGACCAGCGTGATCGCCAGAACCGCCCAGGGACGTTGACGCCGCCACACCAGCGATATCCCACCAGCTGCGCCGAGAACAAAGCCGATTCCGACCAGCACCGGTGGCACATTTCCCGACGAGCCGGCGATAGTCGCCGTCATGATCGAGCAGAAAATGCTGAATGCGACGGCGACAGTTGTCCATACGCGTCGTCGCACTGCAGTTCCTCGGGTGGTGATCACCGAGTAAGCGTATAGACCACCACCGACTCCTCGAATCAGCCGATTGGACCACCACGCGCGCAAACAACGACCGAAAGGAGGAGATCACCCGATCTTTCGGCTGACGCGAAAGGCATCCCGGACATCGTTGACTAGTGCCATACCCGCTCTCGAAAGGCACCCATCATGCGATCACTCCGCACTCCCCTCGCCGTCCTCGCCGTCGGCGCAGCCCTGTTCGCAACCATCGCGTCAGGCGAAACCGATGAAGCGAAGAAGGTCGACGACAACGGTTCGTCCGCCGCACCCGCTGCCGCTTTCGGTATCGGTGACGTCGTCGAACTCGGTGACTGGCGCGTTCAGGTACACGGCGTTGTCGATCCGTACGTCTCGACCAATCAGTTCATCACCGCTGATCCCGGAAACCGCTACGTCGTGGTTGACACCGAGGTCACCAACAACAGTGACAAGCCCGCCGCGGTGTCGTCGATGATGTGCTTCGAACTGCAGGACTCGGCAAACAAGTCATACAACATCACGTTCACCGACAGCAGCACGTCGAGCGTCGACGGAGAACTAGCGCCGGGTGCGGCCAAGCGCGGTGAATTGTCGTACGAGGTCCCCGAAGCCACCACCGGTCTGCGTTTGCAGTTCAAATGCGATCTGTTCTCGTCCGGCTCGGCAACCATCAACCTGTCGTGAGGCGTCCGGGCGATCTGCTGCTGAGTCCGTGGGCCCTGGTTTCGGTGGCGATCATTCTGATCAACGACCACGTGCTCAAGGACGCCTTCGGAAACACGATGACGGGCAAGCTGTCCGACATAGCCGGTGTGTTCCTGTTTCCACTGCTTCTGCTCTCGGTTCTCGAGGTGCCCAGACGCAGCCTGGTGGGGCGAGCAGCGATCGCCTGGTCCATCGCAGTCACGGGAATAGGCTTTGCCGCCGTGAAAATGGTTGCGCCGGTTGGCGACGCGTACGAGTGGGTGATCGGATTTCTGCGTTGGGCCGCAGCAGGATTACGCGGAAACCTCTTGCCGATCCTCGTCGTCCGCGATCCTTCGGATCTGTGGGTGCTCCCGATACTGCTCGCGAGCTACCTGGTGATCAGAGGTGCTCGAGCGCCGAAAACGGCGCCCGAGCACGAGAAGATCAGTCCAGCGCTGCATCCAATGTGATGTCGACGCCTGTCAAAGCCTTACTGACCGGGCATGTTTCCTTTGCGGCCTGGGCTACCTTGGCAAAACCGTCGGCGTCGAGGCCGTCGACCTCGGCGCGAACGGTGAGCTTGATTCCGGTCAGCTTGAAGCCGACCGTGTCGGGGCCCAACGAGACATCCGCCGTGATGTCGAGGCTCTGCGGAGTTCCCCCGGCCTCGGCGATGAGCGCTGACAACTGCATCGCGTAGCAGGACGAATGTGCCGCGGCGATCAGTTCTTCTGGGCTGGTGGTTCCGCCGGCTTCCTCAGCTGCTCGTTTGGGGAACGACACGTCGAATGTCGCGACTCCGGAACTGGTGAGTTCCACCTGCCCCGATCCGGCTTCCAAGGTGCCGTTCCAGGCAGTGCGTGCGGTACGAGTTGGCATTGGGTGTCCCTACTTCCGTCTGCGGATTGTGTGAAACGCCTTGCCACTCGAACTTACCCGCGACTATCCGAGAAGTGTCACCGACAGAAGTGCCGCGACGCGTTCGGCTTCCGCGAATCGGACGACGCGGCCGACATCGAGAACCAGTCCCAGCGCCGCGTGAACAAGAAATCGAGCCGACGCGACAGTGAGTTCGGGCCGGGCGTCGACGCACAGGTGCGCCCACTCCTCGACATTGCGTCGCTGAATCTTCCGTAGCTCCTTGCCGGCATCGGCAGGGAGATTTCCGACTTCCGCGAAATAGACGGCAAGCAACTCACTCTGAGCGAAGAAGACGGCAACGTACAGCTCAGCAAGTGTGTGCACAGCCTGGCGCGGAGTCTCGGATTCTGCCAGGGCGGAGCCCAACGTGACGGTCAATTGTTCGGACACCCGATGAAAGGCTGCGGCCAGTAGGTCTGCCTTGCTCGGAAAATGCCGGTACACACTCGATGCGGTGATCCCGGCGGCGGCTCCGATTTCCTCGATGCTGACCTCGTGATACCCACGTTCATGGAAAAGCAGCACCGCTTCGCGAAGCAGCACTTCACGTTTCGATGTACGTTCGAGTCCTGGAATCGTATTGACGCCTTGCAAAGGCACTACCGACGAGGCTCGCCGCGGGAGTTCCATATCGATCACAGACCAGCAGGCGGAGAGCATCAAGGACTCGATCTGCTTGGGCGGCAACGCCGATCGATGCCCCGTGACACTACCGATCACACTCAGAATCGCTGCCGTGACGAGGTCGAGATCGGCACGACCGAGCTCCGGGCGGACCGCAGCCAACGGCTCTGACACCCGCAAGCGCAACGCCACCACCTCCAGGCGCAGGTTCTCGCGATCCACCTTCTCGAGGTAGCGGCCTTCCCAACGATAGAGCCCGCCCCGACGCCGATTCTCGAGGGTGACACCGATGACCGCGACCATGACGGCTTGCAACTGTTGCCGTGGATCGTCGCTCTCGCAGTGCGCGGAATCGGCCGCATCGAGCAGTGCCCGAGACAAGTTTTCGACCGCGTGAACGAACAGTGCGTATTTGGTGGGGAAATGGCGGTACAGCGCGGGACCGGACACGCCGACGGCAGACGCTATGTCGTCGATACCCACCGCGTGGTACCCGCGCTCACTGAACGCCTCGGCTGCAACCGCCGCGATCTGAGCCTTGCGATTCTTCGGCCGCGTACGCGAAGTGGATTCATCGCCACGTGCCACGACGCGTGTCCGTCCGGGCATGAATCCCTCCATTCGTTTCACAGCTACCGTATCGGATTCTCCGAACACCCTTGACACTGCCACTCGAGGTGTTATGTTAACCGCTATTCGCACAATCTCGCAGATAGATTCAACACTGAAGAGACCCTCCTGCGGCACGAGTTACGGCCTACGCCAAGGGAACACATTTCGCCAGATCAACCGTGAGAAGGAAGCTGTGTGCTGATGATTCGCATGTGTTGTACCGTTTTCCCGAGTTCGTCATGACCTCGTCCGAAGCGGGTCTCCTGACGGAACTCGACAACGGCATTCTGCGTTTGACCTTCAACCGCCCCGAACGCATGAACGCAGCCGACTTCGAGACCATGAAAAGTCTCATCGACGCTGTTACCGACGCCGGCGACAACCCGGATGTGCGCACCATCGTCATCACCGGAGCAGGCCGCGCCTTCTGCACGGGAGCAGACCTCGCAGCTATCACAACCAATCCGACAGATCCCCAGATCGTCATGGACACCGCAAACACCGTGATTCGCGCTATCACCAGCACCTCCGTGCCCGTGATCGCCGCAGTCAACGGACCTGCCGCAGGTGTAGGCGTCTCCATCGCCCTCGCCGCAGACCTGACCTATGCTGCCGAAAGTGCCTACTTCCTCATGTCTTTCGTCAACATCGGACTGATGTCCGACGGCGGCGCCAGCGCATTGATTCCGGCAGCGATCGGCCGGGCGCGTGCAGCCGAGATGCTTCTGCTGGGTGAGCGTCTATCCGCTACAGATGCAGCGCAATTCGGGCTCGTCTCCAAAACCCTTCCCGACGATCAGTTCGCTGCACACATCGAGTCCGTCGCGAAGCGCACCAGCGCAGCGCCCCGTCGTGCTCTCCAACTCACCAAAGCCGCACTGAACGCCGCAACACTCGATCGCATCGACTCCGCTCTGGAACTCGAAAAGACCGGTCAAGCAGAACTTCTTGTCGGAGCCGACTTCGCCGAAGGCGCGACCGCAATGCTTCAGAAACGCGCACCCCACTTCAAGTGATTGAGAGGAAACAGTAGATGCCCTCCACCGATACAGCGTCCGAGGTACAGCGCCTGCGACGCACCAACTGGAACAATCAGGTTGCCCGCCACGCGCAGATGATCCCGGACCGCATCGCGCTGCGATTCCAGGGCGATTCCATCACCTGGAGCACGCTGAACGAGCGCGTCGAAAAACTGGCAGACGCGCTCTCCCGGCGCGGCGTCAGTTTTGGTGACCGCGTTCTGATCCTGATGCTGAACCGCCCCGAGTACCTCGAGATTGTTCTCGCGACCAATGCGTTGGGCGCGATCGCTGTCCCGGTGAACTTCCGACTGACCCCACCTGAGGTCGCCTACCTTGTCAACGACTCGGGCTCCAAAGTCATTGTCGCGGAGGGCCCGTTGGCTCCGTTGGCCGGCGCAGCCCGCGCAGCGTCCGAGGGCATCGACATCTCCATCACGGTGGGCGCACCCGCTGAGGGCGACAGCTTGAACTACGAGGACTTGATCAGCGAACCGGGTGAACCTCATGCATTGATCGACATCCCGGACGACACACCGGCTCTCATCATGTACACCTCGGGAACCACAGGACGCCCCAAAGGTTCCGTGCTCTCGCATTCCAATCTCTCGTCACAAGCGTTGACCTGCATTCGTGCCTTCCACCTGTTCAACGAGGATTCCATCGGCTTCTGTGCGTCGCCGATGTTCCACATCGCTGCCCTCGGTTCCATCGCCCCAAGCCTGCAACTGGGCACTACCACGGTGATCCACCCGGTTGGCGCATTCGACCCGGGTCAGCTTCTCGATATCCTCGAAGCCGAGAAGGTCACCAGCTTGTTCCTCGTGCCCGTGCAGTGGCAGGCGGTGTGTGCAGTTCAGAAAGCCCAACCTCGAGCCCTCTCGCTCAAGAACATTTCCTGGGGTGCCGCCCCGTCGTCGGACACGATCTTGCGGGCGATGGCCGAAACCTTCCCTGATGCGTTCAACGTCGCAGTCTTCGGGCAAACCGAAATGTCTCCCATCACTTGCGTACTCGACGGCGATGACGCCATCCGTAAGCTCGGTTCAGTCGGCCGGGTCATCCCCACCATCTCGGCTCGCGTCGTCGACGAGAACATGGATGACGTGGCACCCGGCGAAATCGGGGAAATTGTCTACCGCGGACCCACAATGATGAGTGAGTACTGGAATAACCCCCAGGCCACCGCAGATGCCTTCCACGGCGGGTGGTTTCACTCCGGCGACCTGGTCCGTGTCGACGACGAAGGATTCGTGTACGTCGTCGACCGCAAGAAGGACATGATCATCTCCGGCGGCGAGAACATCTACTGCGCCGAGGTCGAGAACGTTCTGTACGAACACGAATTGATAGTCGAAGCCGCGGTCGTCGGGCGTCCCGACGCCAAGTGGGGCGAGGTACCGGTAGCGATCATCGCGATGACCCCCGGTTCAACCGTGGACCTGACCATCGAGGAGCTGAGCACCTTCCTCAATGATCGCCTGGCACGGTACAAGCACCCCAAGGACATCATCGTCGTGGAAGCCTTGCCGCGCAATGCAAGTGGCAAGGTAGTCAAGGGCGAACTGCGTGAACAGGCTCGGGCTGTAGACGTAGTGTCCTGAACGTCATGTCCTGAACGTCATAGAGCGGGCGGCATCTCGATCGAGAGGTGCCGTCCGTTTGCGTGTCGTCAGGCGCCGCGTGAATGCAGCATGCGGTGCAGTTCGCGGACCTCATCGACCAGCTCCGGAACCGGCCCTTCCACCGGAAGATTCGGCGCAACCTCGTTGATCGGGAGGGATCGTACCGGCCCCGAGGCCACTCCCCACTCCGTAAGCCATTCACTCAACTGCGCAGACGAACACACGTACACGATCCGGCCCAATCCCACCCAGGCATGAGCAGCCGAACACATCGGACAATGCTCGCCGGAGGTGAATACCGTTGCCGTAGAGCGCTCTTCCGTCGTCAGATACTGCGCGGCCCACCGCGCCAACTCGAATTCCGGATGTCGTGTGCTGTCGCCTCCCGCAATTCGGTTTCGATCTTCCGCGAGGAAAGTCCCGTCAGCGGCAGCAAGTACCGATCCAAACGGTTCGTCGCCTTCGTCCAATGCCTCTCGCGCCAATTCGACACAACGTCGCAGATGGCCCATCTCGATCTCGTTCATGAATATGCTCTCTCCCCGTGATACACAAAACGGGCGGCACCGGTAAGGGTGCCGCCCGTTTTCGTTTACAGCTCTGTACTACTTACTCTGCGGCGCTTTCGCTCTCGCCTGCCTTGGACAGTTCGATCGGCGGTGCGTCCGGCACGTCGATCGGCTTCTTCGTAGGCGTGAACGTGAACTTCGCGTCCTCGCCCGAGCCTTCGCCGTCCCAGCCTTCGACGTCGACGAGCACGATGTGTCCCGGTCCGATCTCTCCGAAGAGGATCTTCTCGGACATCTGGTCCTCGATCTCGCGCTGGATGGTGCGACGCAGCGGCCGCGCACCCAGTACCGGATCGAATCCGCGCTTGGCCAGAAGCGACTTGGCCTTGTCGGTGACCTCCATGGCCATGTCCTTGTTCTTGAGTGCCTTCTCGACGCGAGCAAGCATCAGGTCCACCATCTGAACGATCTGCTCGTTCGTGAGCTGATGGAACACGACGATGTCGTCGATACGGTTCAAGAACTCGGGGCGGAAGTGCTTCTTCAGCTCATCGTGCACCTTGAGCTTCATCCGCTCGTAGTTCGAGCCGGTGCCCGTTCCCGAGCTGAAGCCCAGGCCGACAGCCTTGGAGATATCCGACGTACCGAGGTTGGACGTGAAGATCAGCACCGTGTTCTTGAAGTCGACGGTACGACCCTGACCGTCGGTGAGACGGCCGTCCTCGAGCACCTGCAGGAGGGTGTTGTAGATCTCCTGGTGTGCCTTCTCGATCTCGTCGAACAGCACGACGCTGAACGGCTTGCGACGGACCTTCTCGGTGAGCTGGCCACCCTCTTCGTATCCGACGTACCCGGGAGGGGCACCGAACAGACGCGAAGCGGTGAAGCGGTCGTGGAACTCGCCCATGTCGATCTGGATCAGAGCGTCGTCGTCGCCGAACAGGAAGTTGGCGAGCGACTTCGCGAGCTCCGTCTTACCGACACCGGACGGGCCGGCGAAGATGAAGGAGCCCGAGGGACGCTTGGGATCCTTCAGACCTGCACGCGTACGACGGATCGCCTTCGAGACGGACTTGACTGCCTCTTCCTGGCCGATGATCCGCTTGTGCAGTTCCTCTTCCATACGGAGCAGACGAGTGGTCTCCTCCTCCGTGAGCTTGAAGACGGGGATGCCGGTCCAGTTGCCCAGAACCTCGGCGATCTGCTCGTCGTCGACCTCAGCGATGACGTCCAGGTCGCCCGCACGCCACTGCTTCTCACGCTCAGCGCGCTGAGCAACGAGGGTCTTTTCCTTGTCACGCAGGTTCGCGGCCTTCTCGAAGTCCTGCGCGTCGATCGCGGACTCCTTCTCGCGACGCGCGTCGGCGATGCGATCGTCGAATTCGCGCAGGTCCGGCGGTGCAGTCATCCGACGGATGCGCATTCGCGCGCCCGCCTCGTCGATGAGGTCGATCGCCTTGTCCGGCAAGAAGCGGTCGTTGATGTAGCGGTCGGCCAGCGTCGCAGCTGCCACGAGAGCACCGTCCGTGATGGACACACGGTGGTGAGCCTCGTAGCGGTCACGAAGACCCTTGAGGATCTCGATGGTGTGCTCGACGGTGGGCTCGCCCACCTGAACGGGCTGGAAACGACGCTCGAGTGCGGCATCCTTCTCGATGTACTTGCGGTACTCGTCGAGAGTGGTGGCACCGATGGTCTGCAGCTCACCGCGGGCAAGCTTGGGCTTGAGGATGGAGGCCGCGTCGATAGCGCCCTCAGCCGCGCCCGCACCCACGAGAGTGTGCAGCTCGTCGATGAACAGGATGATGTCGCCGCGGGTGTTGATCTCCTTGAGAACCTTCTTCAGGCGCTCTTCGAAGTCACCGCGGTAACGGCTGCCGGCCACGAGCGACCCGAGGTCGAGCGTGTACAGCTGCTTGTCCTTGAGGGTCTCGGGGACCTCACCGTTGACGATTGCCTGAGCCAGGCCCTCGACAACAGCGGTCTTACCGACACCGGGTTCACCGATGAGGACCGGGTTGTTCTTGGTACGACGCGAGAGAACCTGCATGACACGCTCGATTTCCTTCGAGCGGCCGATGACCGGGTCCAGCTTGCCTTCGAGGGCAGCTTGCGTCAGGTTGCGACCGAACTGGTCGAGCACGAGCGAGGTGGACGGCGTGCCGGCCTCTCCGCGAGTGCCACCGGTTTCGGTGGGCTCTTTGCCCTGGTAGCCCGACAGCAGCTGGATGACCTGCTGGCGGACACGGTTGAGATCGGCACCGAGCTTGACCAGAACCTGGGCTGCAACGCCCTCACCCTCGCGGATGAGACCGAGCAGGATGTGCTCCGTACCGATGTAGTTGTGTCCGAGCTGCAGCGCTTCGCGCAGACTCAGCTCGAGGACTTTCTTGGCGCGCGGTGTGAAGGGGATGTGACCGGACGGAGCCTGCTGGCCCTGGCCGATGATCTCCTCGACCTGGCTGCGGACTCCCTCGAGGGAGATACCCAACGACTCCAACGACTTGGCGGCAACACCTTCGCCCTCGTGAATGAGGCCGAGGAGGATGTGCTCCGTACCGATGTAGTTGTGGTTGAGCATCCTGGCTTCTTCTTGAGCCAGGACAACAACGCGCCGCGCGCGATCGGTGAACCTCTCGAACATCGCTCTCCCTCACACTCTCCGGCGGGCAGGTTCGAGACCGGATGTCTCGTCCCTGGTCGCCGCGTTTCGCTCCGGCACTACAGACTGATCGCCTCGCCGGTCAGCAGACATGGCGTCTACGAATCGACTGAGGTTGCACGACCCCACTTATTACTCTAGAGGGCGCGAAGTCCACCTGCTGCTCCTCCACCCGATTGGCAGGGGATACCGGCTTACTTACATCTCACAACGTCGCAGCTCCGGCAATCGTTTCCCACTTCCTGTACGCCTGAAGCGAACAGGTACGTATATCGAGTTCGGCGCTGAGATCAGCCGATAATCGGGAGCACTCGATCACACGGGATTTCACGGGTCGTCGACGGATCGAGTGCCGCCAGCGTCAACGCTGCCGTTCTCTGTGACGCCACCACGGCAATGTGGTCCGACCGGTCCTGCGGGCAACCATCCTGCACCACGATGTTGGACGCATTCGACGCCGCGAGTATTCCGCTGGTGTACGGAACCACTACTTGGTCGTAGCGAGTCACGATATTGGAGTACTCGACGGTGTCCGCGTACACGCCGGCGTCACGCAGCTCGGACACAAAGCTCGCGTTGTCGAAATCCGGACCGCCGACGCCTTTCGGCGGACCGACGTCGGAACCGTTCCACAGCGGGGCTATCGACACGATCTTCGAGACCTTGTCGTCACCGCCTGAGAACTTGGCGTAGTACCCACTGACGGTCGTCCCCTGCGAATGTCCGACGAGATCGACTTTCGAGGCACCCGTCGCCTCCAGTACTCCGTCGACGAAGTCCGACAACTGCTGTGCACTCTCCGGCAGCGGCGCGAGGCCACCTGCAGCCGACAACGGCCATGGCAGGTCGGATCGGTTCCCGAACGTGAGTGCAAAAACGCAATAACCCTCGTTCGCGAGAACCGGCGCAAGTACCGCCCAGTTGGTCTGACGGTTTGCCGCGGTTCCGTGGACGAGGACCACGGGATCCGGATGCGCCACCGAAGGCGTGCACGAGTAGTTGTTGGTTCCCGGCACTGATCCCCCGGGGTCGAGCGCTTCCAGCGCAATCCCGCTGGCGAAACCGAACGGAACAGGCAGTGTTGAAGTGACAGACGGTGTAGTCACGGGCGGCGTATCCGCCGACGCACGTTCCGGCGCGGCAGCAGCCCCCAGTACTGCTGCCGCAACCGCCGCGCAGGCTAGTGCCCGTATGCCCATCGCACGCCTCCATGCTCTGCTCAACCCACGATGGGCCACACCGGATGACACGGTACCGGTCGCGGGTGCGATGGATCGAGCGCATTGAGAGCAAATGTCGCAGCGCGCAGCGATGCCGCGATGGCGAGGTGATCGGAGATGTCTTGCTCACAACCGTCCTGGACAACAATGTTGGTGGCGTTCAGCCCAGGCTCGAGACCATTTGTGTACGGAAGAACCAGCTCGTCGTATCGCGTCGTGATGTTCGTGTAGTGAACACCCGACGCGTAGACGCCACCGGCACGAAGATTCTCGATGAACTCCGATCCCGCGCCCATGTTCAAGCAGGCTTTACAGATCGGGAATCCGGCCTGCGCTGCCTCGGACACCCCGAGATCACGCATGGTGCGCCCGATGCTGACCTGCTCGTTTCCGAGCGTTCCCTTCCACAGCGGCGCAACCGAGATGATGTTGTCCACTTTGTCGGCGCCACCGAGGAACTTCGCGTAATACCCGTTGATGATCGTGCCCTGCGAATGTCCGATCAGATCTACCGACGACGCTCCGGTAGCACCAAGAACCTGATCGACAAAACTCGACAATTGCGCTGCACTGGAAGGTATTTCCTGCATCCCACCGATCGCCGACAGCGGCCACGGCTGTTCCGGAAAATTGCCGTAGGTCAGCGCGAAAACGCAGTAACCCTCATTGGCGAGCAATGGCGAATAGGTAGCCCAGTTGGTCGCCCGGTTGCCGGCCGTACCATGCACGAGCACAACGGGATTCGGATGTTCAGCCGTCGACTTACACGAAAAGTCGTTGGATCCGGGAGCCGAACCACCAGGATTCCCCAACTCCTGGGGAACGCCGGCAAGAAACGCACTGGGAACGGGCAACGGTGCCTGCGCCGACGCCGTCGACCCCATCCCGACGAGGATCGCCGCCGCGAGTACAACTCCCCCGAAAATCCCAGTTCTGCGCACGATCGACTCCTCTGACGGCAGATACAAACCGTGCAGACGCTAACAAACTAGAACGCGTTATCAATCGCTTTTCGGAAAACGCGCCCACAATGTGCTGATTCAACCCTCTGGATCGGCCACCACCGAAGATCGATGTGGAACCGGGCCAACCTCAGCCTATCGCCACCAAATTCGGTCTCACCTATGACATTCCACCCGATTGGCGAAATAACTCAGACTCAGTCGCCGGGTGGACCACCACTGAGGACACCATTATCTTTGGCGCACTTGGGGACAACCGGTCGCAACGGCGTCGACATCGACACCGTCGCACAAGAATGGGTCCACAAAGCCGATCTCATTTTTTCCGACAAGCACGGCACCCACGCCACCATCGCCTACAGAGAACCAACTCACTTCACCATTTCCGGACGCCCCGCTGTCCGATACACCGCAACCGCCACCAACATCCCCCCAGACAACGAATGCGACCCGTCATCAGCAACATTCGACATCGTCGCCACACCTGGATACGCCACGGCGGAAGTGATGATCTTCCTGATCCAGTCAGATCAGGGTCACCCCGAGTCCCTCGACAAGGCAGCGATCGACCAGATCATCTCGACGATCCGAAAGTCGGAGACCACGGACGCAACAGTTCGTTGAACTGGCGGGCCCGAATCCGTCGGGGAACCGAAAAAGGGTTCGACCACAACAGTGTGCGGTCGAACCCTTTTCAGGAAAATCTAGCGAGCAGACGGACGCACGATCGGGAACAGGATCGTCTCGCGGATTCCGAGACCGGTGAGCGCCATCAGTAGTCGATCGATACCCATGCCGGTTCCCGTGGTGGGCGGCATGCCCTGCTCCATGGCGGCAAGGAATTCCTCGTCCAGCACCATTGCTTCGTCATCGCCGGCCGACGCGAGGCGCGCCTGATCGACAAAACGCTCACGCTGGATGACCGGGTCGACCAGCTCGGAGTAGCCAGTCGCCAGCTCGAATCCGCGAATGTAGAGGTCCCACTTCTCGGTGACCCCCTTCTTACTGCGGTGATCACGAGTCAGGGGCGACGTCTCGACCGGGAAGTCCCGCACGAACGTCGGCACGTACAGCTGATCGCCGCACTGGTGCTCCCACAGCTCCTCGACAAGCTTGCCGTGGCCGTAACCCTTGTCCTTGGGAACCTCGAGGCCGACCTTCTCCGCCAAGGCGAGAAGCTCGTCGACCGTCGTATCCGGCGTGACCTCGGTGCCGATGGCAGCCGACAGCGACGGGTACATCTCGAGAACCTGCCACTCGCCACTGACGTCGTACTCGGAACCGTCGGCGAGGGTGAGGACCTGCGTGCCGAATGCTTCCTGCGCAACTTCCTGGACGAGCTCACGAATCATCTTCGCGGAATCGTCGTACGTGCCGTAGGCCTCGTACGTCTCGAGCATCGCGAACTCGGGCGAGTGAGTGGAGTCGACGCCCTCGTTGCGGAAGTTGCGGTTGATCTCGAAGACCTTCTCGATACCGCCGACGACGCAACGCTTGAGGAACAGTTCCGGCGCGATACGCAGGTACAGGTCGATGTCGAGGGCGTTGGAGTGCGTGACGAACGGGCGAGCTGCGGCGCCGCCGTGCAGCGTCTGCAGCATCGGCGTCTCGACCTCGAGGAAGCCGCGGCTCTCGAGCGCATTACGCAGCGCACGGACAACAGCGACACGCTTGCGGGCGTTGTCCCGAGCCTCGGGCCGAACGATCAGGTCCGCGTAGCGCTGACGCACACGGGACTCTTCACTCATTTCCTTGTGAGCGACCGGCAGGGGACGCAGCGCCTTGGACGCGATCTGCCACGCGTCGGCCATCACGCTGAGCTCACCCCGACGGGAGCTGATGACCTCACCGTGGATGAAGACGAAGTCGCCGAGGTCGACGTCGGACTTCCAGGCGGCCAATGCCTCTTCGCCGACGCCGGCGAGGCTGATCATGGCCTGCAGCTGGGTACCGTCGCCCTCCTGCAAAGTCGCGAAGCACAGCTTGCCGGTGTTGCGCATGAAGATGACGCGGCCGACGACGCCGACAATCACGCCGGTAGCGGTGTCAGCTTCGAGTTCCGGGAACTCGGCACGGATCTGCGCCAAAGTATGCGTGCGATCAACCGAGACGGGGTACGCCTCCTGCCCCTGCGCCAGGATCCGCTCACGCTTCTCGCGCCGGATACGGAGCTGCTCGGGGGTGTCGTCGACTGGCTGGGCTTCTACATCACTCACGGGGTACAAGACTACTGGGCCGTGTCCACCGCGTTTGTTGCTGGTAGCACCGCGGCCACCGCGAGCACGATTCCCGACAACAGGTACAGCCCAACCCTGACGTGATTCCATATCGTCCAACCGGCCTCGTACGACGACCATGCGCCTGCGTCGGTAGCCCTGACCGAGGCAAAAGCGTCGTTGCGTGGGACGTGGTAGATCGCTGTCACCGCGAAGGACGCGAGCACCCCGACGCAACCGACAACAGCGAGCACCCAACCGTCCGGTCTCGAGATCGATGCCCAGATTCCGGCGGCGATCGCGGTGAGCGCCGATCCGACGAGGGGCAGCATCAAGGCACTCCGCGGCGCTTCCACGTTGAACGCCTGCATCGACGTAATCGCGGTATGTGCATCCACCGAGCGCAGGGCAGGCATCACGAAGGCGGAGAATGCGAACAGCGCACCGCCGGCGACCAGTGCACCGAACGCAGTCACGCCGACCAGCAACTCCAGAAAGATCTCGGATTTCTTCACGACCAGACCCCCGTTCGAGCAGCCTCGGCGGCAAAAGTGGTGAAATCTCGAGCGGGTCGTTTCAGGACCTCTTCGACGACGCCGGTCACACTTTGATTTCGTCCGTCGAGAACCTCGGCAAACAGGTACGTGAGCAACTCGACGACATCACTCGGGACGCCAACTTCTTCCATGCCGTCGGAAAACTGTTGCAGTCCAATCGTTTCGAATGACACCGCACGCCCCGACGCCGCCGAAATCGCCTCAACGGCCTCCACGAAGGTGAGCAACTCCGGACCCGTCACCTCGAGAACTCGGCCGAGGAGGTCGGTCCGAGTCAATGCGGCCACCGCCACATCGGCGAGATCGTCGACGTCGATGAACGGCTCCCCCACCCCGCCTACCGGAAGTTCCAGGTGGCCTTCCCGAATCGGATCGAGTAGATACCCCTCGCTGAAGTTCTGGGCAAACCAACTGGCCCGCACCACAGCCCATTCCAGACCGCTGTCGGCCAGAACCTGCTCGGCTTTCTGCGCCGCCGGTTCACCGCGCCCGGACAGGAGCACCATGCGACGAACCCCTTCGCTGTACGCAAGCTCCGCGAGTTCCTCGATGTGGGTGCTCGATTCCGGCACTGCGAGGTCCGGCGCATAGGTCACGTATGCCGCTTCGACACCGGACATCGCGGGCTGCCACGTCGTCTGATCGTTCCAGTCGAAACGCGTCCCGGATGTTCTCGACGCGATTCGGGTACGGATTCCCACCGCCGTCAGCCTCTGCGCAACGCGCGCACCGGTCTTGCCGGTACCACCGATCACCACTGCCGATTGAATGTCGCTTGTTGTAGTCATGAACTCATTCGATCGCGCGGAGGCAATACGATCCATAGCTGAAGGTCGCAAAAACATACGTCAGCGTCTACCGTCCAATCATGGATGCATTGTCGATGATGCTGGCCGGATCGCGGGCGGAGGGCGCTTTTCTGCTGCGCTCGCTGCTCGATCCGCCCTGGTCATTACGTATCGAGGACCACGCACCCGTCACCGTGCTGATTCTGGTTCGCGGCACCGCAGTCGTCGTCTCGGACACCGGACAGACCGAGAACCTCGAGGCCGGCGACATTGCACTCCTGCGCGGCCCCGACCCCTATACGGTCGCCGATCACCCGGGCACGCCAGTCCACGTACTCATCGACGAGGCACAAAACTGCGCCGCAGTCGACGGATCGCCACTCGAGGACATGTCAGTTCTCGGCGTTCGCACCTGGGGCAACTCGACCAGTGGCCAGACCGTCATGCTCACGGGCACATACCGTTTGGACTCTTACGTCAGCGGGCAGATTCTCGACAGCCTGACACCCGTCGCGGTAGTCCGTCGCAGCATGGAAACCACGCCGATGACGACGCTTCTGGAACAACAAATCGCCGCGGACGGGCCAGGACAGGAAGTGTTGTTGGACAGGCTCCTCGACCTGGTTCTGATCTCGGCGGTCCGTACCTGGTTCGCGGCGAACCCGGATCGATCACCGCGATGGATCAAGGCCTACGAGGATCCCATCATCGGGCATGCCTTGCGGCTCATACACAATCGGCCGGAACACCCCTGGACGGTCGCGGCTTTGGCCCAGGAAGCCGGCTGTTCGCGAGCCGCCTTCGCGCGCCGGTTCACCGGTCTCATGGGGATCGGACCGGTTGGCTACCTGACCGAGTGGCGCTTGTCGGTGGCGGCAGATCTGCTCGCAGACCCGGCACGAACGGTGTCGTCGATCGCGCGAGAAGTGGGTTACTCGAGCCCCTTTGCCCTCACAACCGCCTTCACCCGACATCACGGGGTGAGCCCGAAAGCGTTCCGGCAAACCCGCCGGCCGCCTCAGTGGGCGGAAACCGCCGCCAACTCACGGGTGCAATGACGCACTCCGCTGAGCGCACCGAGCAAGCCCGCAGCCTTGATCGCCTTGTATCCGCCAACCAGATCGGTGGCGTTACGCAGGCCGAGTTGCTGCAACGACGCAGCGGCCAGACTCGAGGTGTAGCCCTCCGAGCAGACGATCACCCACTCGACGTCGTGGTCGGTGGCCAACGCGAGGTGTGCGCTGCTGGTGGGGTCGAGTCGCCACTCGAGAACGTTCCGCTCGATCGCGAGTGCGCCGGGAAGAGTTCCCTCGATGGCGCGCTGCGCCTGCGGGCGAATGTCGACGAAGATCGCCCCGCGATGAAAGGCTTCGGTGAGCTGGAAGACGTACATACGATCGATCTGTGCGCGAGCGTCGTCGAGCATTTGGTCGATAGTCATTTTCAAACTCCCTCGGGCTGGTCGGTCAGCTCGGTACGTGTGCGACGAAGTGTGTTGTTGTCCGTGACTTCGTAGTAGGACATTGCCGTCAATGGCGGCGAGTAGGCATGGACGCTCAAAGTCGGTGAATCAGAGCTTATTTCGATCTTCGATCCGGGCTGCGGCGGTGTCCATACGACGTCGTGTACCCACCCGAGCTGGAATGCCGCCTGATCGCCGGCGTCGAGCTGACGCTCCACCAATTCTTCACCGGCCCAGCGATATTCGGTGAGCGAACCACTGAGAACCGTGAGTGCCCCGAAAGAACCTGCGTGGTCGTGTAATTCGGTGTTACGTTCCGGAACCCAGCTGATGAGCCAGACGTCGACGTCGTCGTCGGCATACAAGCGAGTGGACCACCGCTCGACGGTCGGGAACGCCTCGGGAATGAGGTGATCGAAACGTCCGTCGAGAACACCGTTTGCACCCTCGTCAGTGAGGCGCAGAAGATCAGCGGGACGCAAGCGGGTGGGCAACGAAGCCCGGTTCTGACGTCGTCCGGACGAACCGCGATTAGCACCGTTACCTGCGGAAACACCACGACCAGATGCAAGAGTAGGGGTCAAAACAGAGAGATCTGCAGAATATGTGGGTAGCACGAGCTAGCTCCAAGGAGATGTGAATTGGTCAAGGCAGCGGTCAGCCTCGACAACACTCCTGAGCACTCATGCAGCGATTCACGTTGACCATTGTGGCACAACTTCTGCGATCGCGAAACCTGTGGAGAGAATTCCCTACGTCACACATGGACGGTCACGCTATCGGCCGTCGACCCGATCCCCTACGCGCCTGATTGCGCTCGAACACCAACCGCAACCCCTCGAGCGTGAGATCCCGTTCGAGGTGCTCGATGGTGGCGGACTCCGGAATGATCAGCGGTGCACTGTCTCCCGTGGCGATCACCGCGACGTCCAAGCCACCGAACTCCGGCAACTCCTCACGAACGCGTCGTACCAATCCGTCTACAAGACCGGCAAAGCCGAACACCGCTCCTGACTGCATGCACTCCACGGTGTTCTTTCCGACCACCGAACGCGGACGCACCAATTCCACTTTCCGCAGTGCGGCAGACTGCGACGCCAAGGCGTCGGTCGAGATCTCGAGGCCCGGCGCAATACAGCCGCCCAGAAACTCACCCTTGCCCGACACGACGTCGATACACGTCGACGTTCCGAAATCGACAACGATGCAGGGGCTCTCGTAAAGATAATGCGCAGCAAGGCTGTTCACGATCCTGTCGGCACCCACCTCTTTGGGATTGTCCACCAGCAGCGGCACTCCGGTTCGCACACCTGGTTCAACCACAACGTGCGGAACATGTCCCCAGTACCGCCCGAGCATCACGCGAATCTCACGCAGCACCGACGGTACCGTCGACAACGCCGCGACACCGGTGATCTGATCGACATGCTGCCCCAGCAGCCCGCGGAAGGTCAACGCCAATTCATCAGCCGTCATCCGCGGATCGGTACGCATCCGCCAGTCCTGCAACAACTTCGAATACTCACCAACCCCGGAGAACAATCCCAGAACGATGTTGGTGTTCCGCACGTCGACCGTGAGCAGCACGGTTAGACCAGACTGGATTCACGCTCGGCGTCCAAGGTCGACAGCATACGAGGAGTGATCAGACCGGAACCTTCGGGTGCGTGTGCCGGGTCGGAACCAAGTTCCACCTGGTTGTTGTCGGCGTCGACGAACACGACTCGCGGGTTGTACTCCTTGACTTCCTGCGCGTTCATCACGCCGTACGCAATGAGGATCACGAGATCGCCAGGCTTGACCAGATGCGCTGCCGCACCGTTGATTCCGATGACACCGCTGCCGCGCTCACCCGCAATGACGTAGGTCTCGAGGCGGGCACCGTTGTCGATGTCCACAATGCACACCTGCTCACCTTCGAGCAGATCGGCGGCGTCCATCAGATCCTCGTCGACAGTGACCGAGCCGACGTAATGCAGATCGGCATGAGTCACCGTCGCGCGGTGGATCTTCGACTTCATCATGGTGCGAAACATATCCAAGGTCCTTTACTCGTGAGGGGGCTCAGTGAGACAGCAGGTCGTCAACAGCGTCGGCGGAAGGATCGGTGTCACGTTCGAGGAATCCGGTTCCCACCGCGACTCCCACGTTGTCGATCAAGCGGGTGGTACCGAGCTTGGCGGCCACCAACAGTCGGCCGTCACCTCGCTCCGGGGCCGGTCCGAGATCAACACCACGAACTTCGAGATAGTCGACCTCGATCTCGGGGACTGCGGACAGAACGGCGCGCGCAGTCTCGAGGATCGCTTCTGCACCACCGGCGGCAGCATGAGCGCCGGCGATCAGCGCCGCCGACAATGCCACGGCCGCGGTCCGCTGACTCTCGTCGAGATAACGGTTGCGGGAGGACAATGCAAGTCCGTCGAACTCGCGGACCGTCGGAACACCGATGATCTGCACGTCGAAGTTGAGATCCCACACCATCTGACGGATCAGCGTCAGCTGCTGGTAGTCCTTTTCCCCGAAGTACGCGTGGTTGGGAGCCACGATCTGCAGCAGCTTCGCCACCACCGTCAGCATGCCTGCGAAGTGCGTCGGGCGGGCGCCGCCTTCGAGTTCGCTGCCCAACGGACCCGGCATTACTGTCGTGCGCTGACCGCGCGGATACATCGTCTTCGCGCTCGGCGCGAAGACCAACTCGACGCCCTCAGCCCGAAGCAGATCAAGGTCCGCGTCGAGAGTGCGTGGGTACGCGTCCAGGTCCTCGCCCGCACTGAACTGCAGCGGATTCACGAAGATGGAGACGACGACAACCGCTCCGGTGATCTTGGCCTGACGAACCAACTCGATGTGCCCCGCGTGAAGAGCGCCCATCGTCGGAACCAACGCCACCTGGCGACCCACTCCGCGCAAGGCCTTCGACACACGCCGAATCATGTCCGGCTCGTGGTGCACTGTCAGTTCGCCGCGCTTGTATCCGCCCTGCAAATCACTCACGACGGTCACCTCCCGTTTCAGTCAAGATGTCGAACAATGTGGTGGGGGCGCCCACCCGCTGGGCCGATCGCAAGGACATCGCTCGATATCCGGCTGCAAGCTCCGGGTCGAGATCCGTCAGTACTCGTAAATGTGTCTCGACAGCCGCGGCATCACCGCGAGCCACCGGACCCGTCAATGCCGACGGGCCGCGTCGTAATGCGTTGTCCAAGGCAGCGGAGAGAAGTGGCTGCAAAACTCGCTCTGCAACTCCTCCGGGATCGCCGTCGATCAACTGCTGACCGAGCAGCTCATCTCCCTGCAACGACGCGCGCAGCGCCTCGACGGCATCCACCACCAGCGTGACGAGGTGATTACTGCCGTGCGCCAATGCAGCGTGGTACAGCGCACGGTTCTCCTCGCGGACCCGAACCGGTTCGCCGCCGATCTCGAGGACCAGCGATTGAGCGATCGCGTACCCGATGTCATCTGCAGCGGTGATCCCGAAGCACGCCGACGACAACCGTGCGGTGTCCTCGTCATGCCCGGTGAACGTCATCGCCGGATGGATAGCCAATGGCAGCGCGCCCAGTTCCGTCAACGGAGCCAGGATCGAAATCCCATTGGCACCGGATGTGTGGGCCACAAGTGTCCCTGGCTTGACTGCGTGCGTAGCTGCCAGGCCCTTGACCAGATCCGCCAGTTGATCGTCCGGAACTGCAAGGATCAACAATTCCGAACGAGCTGCAACATCGGCGGCAGGCAGGATCTCGGAATCGGGCAGTCGTTTAGCCGCCCGCGCAACTGATGCCGCAGAGACAGCAGAGCATGCGCCGACAATGTGTCCAGCACGCTCGAGTGCGGCGCCTACAGCAGTTCCGACCCGCCCTGCCGAGACAATTCCAACCGTCAATCGCGCAGGCACAGGTCCGTTAGTGATCCCGAAGGAAGTCACCGGATTCCTCTCGTTCGTTCCAGTCCCGCTCTGCGGGTACCAGACGTTCTTCGACGAGGATATCCCCCGCGCCAGACGCGACGCTATGGACGAGCGAGTGATCTAGGACTCAACGGCTCTCAATCTTCACGGCGCCGACGGCGCCCCGAGCCTTCCGCCGGATTCGCAGAACTGAGATTTGCCATGATCTCGGCCACCGTCAAACCGTTGGAGTGAGCACCGCTGTCGGCACTGTCCGGGACTGCGCGACGCCGACGACGTGGTTCCTCCGTGGGTTCGGAGGTTGGCTCAGGAGCACTGCTTGCAGGTGTGACCGCTGGCTCAGGAGCACTGCTTGCAGGTGCGACAACTGGCTCTTCGACTACTTCGGCGACTACCTCGACCACTTCTTCGACTACTGGCTCGTCAACGACCGGCTTGGCGACCGGCTTGGCGGTCTCAGGCTTCACAACTGCAGGCTTCACAACTGCAGGCTTCGCGATCGGCGGCGTGACAACCACAGGCTTCACTGCGGCAACAGCAGGCTCACGGTTCTCGCCGCGCTGCGCACCTTGCGCCTGCTGCGAATTGCGTTTGACCTGAGCATCTTTCACTGCCGCATTCTTCGCAGCTACCTCGCGCCACGCGACTTCCTCGAATACGACGGTGGTTTCGGCGGTGACCGGACCGTCGTTCGGCGACGCCAACCCACCTACCTGAGGGCTCGGGGAATTGGTGGCGTTCTGACCGGCACCGGGTACGTACAGGCCCGATGCTGCGGGTTGATATGCGCTGTAGGAACCGCCGCCGAGTTCTCCAACGCGCGTCGAGTCGGCCTTCAAAGCCGGGCGTTCGGGGAGTAATCCACCGTCGAAGAGCGCTTCGAGATTGCGTCGCAGCGCCACCAATTCTTCGCGAAGCGCCGACAGTTCTGCCGAGTCGGTGCCGACTTCGCGGCGGATACGACTTTCGACACTCAACTCGTATTCGCGTCGAGCGGAAATCTCACGCTCCAGCTGCAGCTCGTACACGGTCTGCAAGTCCGCGACCTTTGCTTTGTCGAGCGCCGATTCGCGGCGGTACTTCGTCATCGCGATCGCACCCAGCGTGGCTGCCCAGAGCGCCACCACCAGTCCGACACGAAGGAGTTGAACACTGTTACTGAAGATCAGAAACAGTGAGGCGATGACGGCGAGAGCAAGAAGACCGGCAACGATCATCTGGCTCGCGCTGCGCTTGCTACGGCGCGCAGACTTCGATCGACCAGAATTCGTCATGGTTGCCAGGGTACTTGTCGAGAGCGCAGGTGCCATGGACCTTACCCATGCGATTCGCCTACCGCAGCGCTCAGTGCGCCGGTTCGTCAGGTGTATCTTCTGGCGTCTTACAACAGTGTTCGAGCCACAGCGCGGCTGCTACCAGCGCAATTGCTGCACCAAGTCCGACCCACGCCCCCGGCGTGTCCTCGGCGGCAGCTTTCAAAACGGATCGTTGTGGGATCAGATACACCAGTGCTCCGATCCACACCCCGGTGGTAGCTGAACCGACCAGTACTGACGCTTTTGCGAGCGCGAGGGCGCGTGCAGCAGCGATCGGGTGCAGTTGTCGATAACCGTCGCCGATCTGGCTTCCCTTGATCCGGGACCGAATGACAAACGCGAGGATCACCTCGGCGATCGCGGCCAGATACAGCGACGCGCCCGCGTACACCGGGATGGGCGGCATCGAACCGTAGAACACACGAATCAGAATCCAGGTGGCAACCGCGGCCACTCCGGTCAAAACCAGTAGTTCGCTGATTTTTGTCGGTTTCATGCCCCGATCCTGTTCGGTCACCGAATCAGAACCGAATCCGTGACGCGCACTCCGTCGCGCTCCGAGCGATCGAGGTTCGCGAGCACCTGCGCAACAGCCCGAACCTCCTGATCGACCATCAGGGTTGCACCTGGTTCGACGTCAAGCCAGGGAATGAGTACAAAGGCCCGCAGATGTGCCCGCGGGTGCGGCAGCGTCAGCTCCGGATCAGCACTGACAATTCCTTCACAATCCACCACGTCGACGTCCAAGCTCCGCGGACCCCATCGCTGATCACGCACCCGATCGGCGTCTTCCTCGAGTTTGCGCGACCGCAGCAGCCAGTCGTAGCTTCCGGCCGTCGGATCATCCACGAGTAGGACGGCGTTGAGAAAATCCTGCTGTTCGACGCCACCCCACGGCGCGGTCGAATACACCGGTGACACAGCCACTACGGCGTCTCCGAGACCGTCGACCGCAGATTGCAAATGGGCCAGGCTATCGCCGATGTTCGAGCCGATCGACAGAACGGCCCGAGTCATTTCTGCCTCGTCCGATGAGCAACGACAGCAACGTCTGCGAACACGAGTGGGATCGGTGCCGACGGCTTGTGGACAACAACTTCGACGCTCTGCACCCGCGTATCCGTCATGACGTTGTCGGCGATCTCGGCAGCAACGGTTTCGATGAGATCGCGTGACGGTCCACCGACAATCGCTGCGGCAGCCTCGGCCAACTCGCCGTAGTGCAGCGTGTGTTCGAGATTGTCCGACGCGGCTGCCGGGGCCAAGTCCATCCACACCGTGACGTCGATGAAGAAGTCCTGACCGTCACGCTTCTCATGGTCGAAAACACCATGATTGCCACGGACTTTCAGTCCTCGTAACTCGATCCGATCGCCCATGTCAGTCCCTTTCCCGTCCACGAGACCACGCTTCCACAACAGCGATAGCGTCGAGTGACGCCTGGGCGTCGTGAACACGAACACCCCACGCGCCATCACGTGCGGCAAGCGCGGAGACCACCGCTGTCGCAGTTTCACGGCCGGCCGGCGGACGCGGCGTCCCGTCGGAATCGCTGAGCAGCGACCCGAGGAAACGCTTACGCGACGCCCCCACCAGAACAGGAAAACCCAACGCCGTGAACTCGGGCAACGCCCGCAGCAGTGCCCAGTTGTGGTCGGCGTTCTTCGCGAACCCCAGGCCCGGATCGAGGATGATGGCAGAGGAATCGACACCCGCTTTCAGTGCGAGGTCGACCTGAGTCAGGAGTTCATCACGAACGTCGGTGACAACGTCGTCGTAGTGATCGGCGCTGCCGCGGTGAACGTAGTCACTCGCCGAGCGCCAGTGCATCAGAACCCACGGAATCCCGGCATCAGCAACCACCGACGCCATGTCGGCATCTGCGCGACCACCGGATACGTCGTTGACGATGTCGACGCCGGCTTCGATCGCGGCAGCGGCAACCGATGCGCGCATGGTGTCGACGCTGACGCGAATGCCCGCGGCCACCAACTCCTCGATGACCGGCGCTACCCGTGCCGCTTCCACTTTCGGATCAACCCTCGAGGCTCCGGGCCGGGTCGATTCGCCACCGACATCGACGATGTCTACGCCCAGAGCTTTCAGTTCCAGTCCGCGGGCAAGCGCCGCATCTCGATCGAGGAACCGGCCACCGTCCGAGAATGAATCAGCGGTGACGTTGAGGACCCCCATCACCAGCGTCCGACCCGGATCCGTCGACACGCCGCCCGCCGAGTTCACTGCGCTCACTTACGAAGAATGAGGTCCAGAGCCTCGGAACGCGAGGCCGCGCTGGACTGCAGGAGCCCACGAACAGCCGACGTCGTCGTGTTCGCACCGGGCTTGCGGATACCACGCATCGCCATGCACAGATGCTCGGCCTCGATGACCACGATGGCACCGCGCGGATCGAGCTTGCGCATCAACGCATCGGCGATCTGGCTTGTCAGCCGTTCTTGGACCTGCGGCCGCTTTGCGTACAGATCGACAACTCGCGCCAACTTGGACAGGCCGGTGACCTTGCCGGATTTACCCGGGATATAGCCGACATGTGCCACTCCGTGGAACGAGACCAGGTGATGTTCGCAGGTCGAGTACATCGGAATGTCTCGCACGAGCACCAGTTCCTGGTGTCCTTCGTCGAACGTGGTGTTCAGCGCCTGATCCGGTTCGGAGTACAGCCCGGCAAAGATCTCCTTGTACGACCGAGCCACCCGTGCGGGTGTATCGAGCAAACCGGGACGGTCCGGATCCTCGCCCACCGCGATCAACAGTTCACGAACCGCTGCTTCTGCACGGGCCTGATCGAACGGCCGCCCTGTTTCAACCGATACCAGTTCACTGACCACTTCATTCACCGACAACCGAACGCTCCTCGAGAGTTTGTTTCATACCCCGCCGCATGAGCCTAACGGCGGTTGGTCAGCGAGATCCGTCCGGTCCGTCCCAGCGCATGGTGCTCGGTCCGTCGTCGCTCGACGCGGCGTTGGGATCCGACTCCGGCGCCAGCCACTGATCCTGACCCTCGACGCCCGTGTTTCCACCGGCATTTCCACGGTTCGGATCGGCAAACGGCCCACCGTCCGGGTACTGCACCGGGTAGCTCGGTTGACCCTGTTGACCCGTGTAATGCTGGGTCGGGTACTGAGGCTGGCCCTGGTACTGCTGGCCCGAATTCTGCTGCTGGCCCGAATTCTGCTGACCATAGGCCTGCTCACCCGGATGGCTCTGCGGCTGACCGTACTGACCGGGTGCGGGCTGGCTGTACTGACCCGGTGCGGGCTGGCCGTACTGACCCGGTGCCGGCTGACCGTACTGGCCCGGCGCAGGCTGTGCCTGGTTGGGAGCGCCCTGGTTGGGCGTGCCCTGGTATCCGCCGGTCTGCTGGCCGGGGTACGCCTGCGTCTCGTTCTCGCGCGGCGGCCAACCCGGAGCCGACCAACCGGCCGGTGCTCCGTAGTCGGGAGTACCCGGCGCGGGTGCGGGTTGCTGGGGGGCCGCAGGCTGCTGCTGCGGAGCATTGGGTTGCGCGTAACCGTTGGAACCGCCGATGCTCGAGGCAGCGGGCGCACCCGACTTCACGAGCACGGGCGCCGGGGCCGGCTCCGGCCACGTCTCGCCACGCTCGATCGCCAATTCACGAGGCGTCTTGACCGGCGGACGATCCGACGGCGTGCGGCCGCCGAAATCATTGAAAGCCGTGATGCGCGGACGCTTTTCCACGCCGGCAAGAATCTTCTCGAGATCCTTGCGGGTCAACGTCTCACGCTCGAGCAGTTCGCTGGCAATGAGGTCGAGGGCGTCACGGTACTCGCTGAGAATTGCCCACGCTTCGGTGTGCGCGGCCTCGATGAGGTTGCGCACCTCCTCGTCGATCTCTCGGGCGATCTCATGCGAGTAGTCGGACTGC
Organism: Rhodococcus sp. ACPA4; assembly: GCF_002300185.1. Classification (NCBI taxonomy): domain Bacteria; kingdom Bacillati; phylum Actinomycetota; class Actinomycetes; order Mycobacteriales; family Nocardiaceae; genus Rhodococcus; species Rhodococcus sp. ACPA4. The sequence goes on along the minus strand of NZ_NSDY01000002.1, from coordinate 75,248 downwards.
ACGCCCATCGAACGGCCGAGGAACGGATCGCCGCCCTCCTGCCCGTAGCGGACTGCACCGAGCTTGGCGCTCATGCCGTATTCGGTGACCATCGCGCGAGCGATCTTGGTGGCCATGTCGATATCGGACGACGCTCCGGTGGTGGGCTCGTGGAAGACCAATTCCTCCGCGGCGCGTCCACCCATTGCCATCACAAGACGCGCGATCATCTCGGAGCGCGTCATCAAACCCTTGTCGTCCTCTGGCACCGTCATCGCGTGGCCGCCGGTGCGACCGCGAGCGAGAATGGTGACCTTGTAGACGGGCTCGATGTCGGGCATCGCCCACGCCGCGAGTGTGTGTCCACCCTCGTGGTACGCGGTGATCTTCTTCTCGTGCTCGCTGATGATGCGGCTCTTGCGACGCGGTCCACCGACAACGCGGTCGACGGATTCCTCCAGTGCGGCTTCCGTGATGACGGTGCCGTTCTCACGCGCCGTGAGCAGTGCGGCCTCGTTGATGACGTTGGCCAGATCTGCACCCGACATACCGACGGTCCGCTTGGCGAGACCCTCGAGGTCTGCGTTGGGATCGATCGGCTTGCCCTGCGAATGAACACGCAGGATGGCGCGTCGGCCGGCGAGGTCGGGGGCACCGACGGGAATCTGGCGGTCGAAGCGGCCCGGACGGAGCAGAGCCGGGTCGAGAATGTCGGGGCGGTTGGTTGCCGCGATCAGGATGATCCCGGTGCGGTCACCGAAACCGTCCATCTCGACGAGCAACTGGTTAAGAGTCTGTTCACGTTCGTCGTGCCCGCCGCCGAGGCCTGCGCCACGCTGACGACCGACGGCGTCGATCTCGTCGACAAAGATGATGCAAGGGCTGTTCTGCTTGGCCTGCTCGAACATGTCACGAACACGCGACGCGCCGACACCGACAAACATCTCGACAAAATCGGAACCGGAGATGGTGAAGAACGGGACACCGGCTTCGCCTGCAACAGCGCGAGCGAGGAGCGTCTTACCGGTACCGGGAGGCCCGTACAGCAGAACACCACGCGGGATCTTGGCACCGAGGGCCTGGTAACGCGTCGGATTCTGGAGGAAGTCCTTGATTTCGTACAGCTCTTCGACAGCTTCGTCCGCACCGGCGACATCGGCGAACGTGGTCTTGGGCATGTCCTTGGACAGCTGCTTGGCCTTCGACTTACCGAAGCCCATCACGCCGCCGCGTCCCCCGCCGCCCTGCATGCGGTTCATGACGAAGAAGAAGATGCCGAACAGAATGATCATCGGCAGGACGAACAACAGAATCGACGTCAGCCAACTCTGAGTGGTGACGGTGGTGTTGAACTTCTCGAGCCCGGCACCCTCGATGTCCTGGAAGATCTGCTGGGACGCGCTCTCGGGGTACTTCGCCAAGATCTGCGTCTGACCACCAGTCGCGTCGTTACCTTCCTTGAGCCACAGGCGAACCTGCTGCTCACGGTCGTCGATCTGCGCAGACGTGACGTTTTTAGCGTCTATCTGGGAGATCGCGACCGACGTATCGACGGTCTTGAAGCCACGGGTGTCGTTACCGAAGTAGCTGAAGGCGTAGATCACCATCAGCACGACGGCTACGAGTAGCACGTTACGGAACACAGTCTTACGGTTCATACAGGTCGGCCGATGTGGCCGGTCCTTTCGGGAGTGCGGGTCTGCCGGTCGCCGCCGGCTGTCAACCGGACACCTGCAGGTTACCGTGGTCGGTCCTGTCTGTGCCCGTCAGCAGCCGTCGAGGTCGATCGAAACGATCGTCTGCAATTTCAACGACGACCAGGACCACGAGGTTCCCGAGCAACCACAGCGCATAGTTCCCTGTAAGCGAACACGCACTCCAAAGTCGTGCTCAGCGTCCGAACACACACTCCAAAGTCGTGCTCAGCGACCGAACACACACTCCTACCTCACGCGAGGCAGCGAGTTCAGCCGCCGTAGACCTCGGGATCCAGCAATCCGATGTACGGCAGATCGCGGTAACGCTCGGCGTAGTCGAGTCCGTAACCGACGACAAATTCGTTGGGAATGTCGAAGCCCACGTCACGAACGTCGACGTCGATCTTCACGGCGTCGGGCTTGCGGAGCAGCGTGACGACCTCGAGCGACGCGGGGTTCCGGGTCTTGAGGTTGCGCATCAGCCAGGAAAGCGTGAGACCGGAGTCGATGATGTCCTCGACGATCAGCACGTGGCGGCCGGCGATGTCCTTGTCGAGGTCCTTGAGAATGCGGACGACGCCCGAAGACGAGGTCGAGGACCCGTAAGAGCTGACGGCCATGAACTCCATCTGAGACGGAATCGGGAGAGCCCGGGCAAAGTCCGTCATGAAGAAGACTGCGCCTTTGAGAACACCGATCAGAAGCAGGTCACCCTCGGGTGCACCGACGGGGTAACGCGCCGCGATCTCCTCCGCGAGTTCGGCCGTTCGCTGACGAATCTGTTCCTCGGTAATCAGTACCGATGCGATGTCACCCTCGTACACGCGTCAAACCCTTCGTCGGTCTTCGAATCCGACGGTCAGCCTGCCACGTCGACGAACCACCACCAACCTCGACTCCGGGGTTCCGCCACCGATCGCGACACCACCTTGCCCCCGCCAATCGGCAATCAAGGCATCGACGGCTCGTAACTGCTTGTCCGTCAACGCTTTTGCGCCACTATCGAGAAGCCAGCTCCGGAGAACGCGTCGCCGGATCGCGCCGGCCGATTCGGCAAGTGTGTCCACTTCCACTTCCCCGTCGACAACAACGCGAAGCAGTACGGCGCCGGCAAGCGCGTCGAGAACCTGCCCGTCCTCACGCAATTGTGTGGCAGTGCGGGCCAGTGCTTCGGCAACTCCGCCCGCAAGAATTTCTTCGAGTAGCGGCAAGGCCTCGTGCCGCAATCGAACCCTCGTGAACTCGTCGTTGGTGTTGTGCGGGTCCTCCCACGGCGTGATCGACAGGTCCTCACAGGCGGCTCGGGTCACGCCGCGTCGCACGCCGAGCAGCGGCCGACCCCACGGATCGTCGAAGGCCTGCATTCCCTGAATGGATCGACCACCGGATCCGCGGGAGAGTCCGAGAAGAACCGTTTCGGCCTGGTCGTCGAGGGTGTGTCCGAGCAGAACCGGTGCATCTCCCCGGCTGCCGTCCAGTGCCTCGTAGCGCGCATCGCGGGCGGCGGCCTCCAGGCTGCCGTTGCCGTGGACGTCGACAGTGAGTACCCGCGCCGAGCGAACTCCCAGAGCCAGTGCCTGGTCAGCGGCGGCACGAGCGACGACGTCCGAGCCCTCCTGCAGACGATGGTCGACGATCAGCGCGTCCACCGACTCCGCTTCGGCCACCGCAGCGGCAGTGAGCGCCAAGGAATCAGCACCACCGGACAGCGCCACACACACCCGGCTGTGGGAGTGGTAGCGACGCAGCCACCCCCGCAGCGCCAGCCGCATTTCCAGCAGTGACGCAGTTTCAGGCAGCACCGTCTAACCGAGCACGCGTGTCACCCACGCGTCGGGATGGTCGATCTCGTCGAGCAACGGCAGTGTTTCCGGGCCGGTCCAGATGGTGTTGAACTGCTCCATCCCGACTTTGAGAACCACGGCGTCGACAAACGCCTTGCCTCGGACGTACTGCGCCATCTTGGCGTCCATGCCGAGCAGCATCTTGATGATGCGCTGGACCGGATTGGACTTGCGTTGCCGACGCTTGTCGAAGGCGGCGCGAATCATGGCGACGGACGGCACAACGGCAGGCCCGACTGCATCCATCACGTGGTCGGCGTGACCTTCGAGCAGAGTGCCGAGAACCAGCATGCGATCAAGTGCTTCGCGTTGCGGCGCCGCCTGCGACGCACGCAGCAGCCCGATGATTCCGCCGGGGGTGGCGTCGTCACCGTCGGCTGCAGGGTTCTTCCTGGACCGCAGTTCGGCGGTTAGACGACCAACGACATCCGTCATCGACTCGTCGACGCTCGCGCTCAATGTTTCGACGGATTCCTTCATGTAATCCGCCAACCACGGTGACGACGAGAATTGCACGCGATGCGTCACTTCGTGGAGGCAGACCCATAGCCGGAAATCACTCGGGTTGAGTCGGAGCGAACGCTCGACGGACACGATGTTCGGCGTGACCAGAAGCAGCGTGCCGTTTTCGCCGGTGAAGGGGTCGTACTGCCCGAGAATCGCCGACGACAGGTAGGCGAGCATCGCACCTGCCTGCAAACCCGCGGGTTTGCCGACCAGCAGATTTCCGTTGCCGTCCGGATCGGCGCCGGTGAGATGGGCCATCGACCGCGACGCCGCAGTGATCCAGCCGGCGCGGTCGAGAACGTCCGCTGCCGGGACGGGCAGGCCGTCGGCCAGACCGGTGACATCGCGCACCGGCAGTTCGGCACGCTTCGACGCGTCAGCCAGCTCTGCGGTGGCGGTTTCGGCGGTGTAGCGCGACATGGCCGGACCACCGCGCGCCAATTTGATGCCGGCTTTGGTCGCGAGACTCCAGTCGACCGCTCCACCCAGAGTTGTCGAGTCGTTCTCTGCTGCCACTATTGGCACCCGCAATTCCTCAATGCTCCGGCGATGGCGTCCAAAGCCGGACGGCTGACTTCCGGTGGCCGATCGTTGGACATGAGCGCAAAGGTGAGCACTCGTCCGTTTTGATCCACCACAAAACCTGACAACGCACTAGCCGTCGACAGAGTTCCCGTCTTGGCACGCACCCAGCCTGCGCCGGTTCGGTTGCCCGACGCATATCGGTCGGACAAGCTGCCGGTTCCACCGGCAACCGGCAGGTAGTCGAGCAACGGCCGCAGCTTCGGGTCGCCGTCTCCCGCTGCGGCGGTCATCACTCGATCGAGAACCTCCGCGGGAATGAGATCGTCGACGGAGAGTCCACTCGAGTCGAACAGCGTCACACCGGTGTAATCGAAGCCGGCGGCGCGCAGAGTCTTGGCGGTTCCCTCCACTGCCCCAGCGAACGACGCTTCGGTGCCTGACGCAATCGCCACCTCGCGCCCGATGGTCTCGGCGAGCACGTTGTCGGAATGTTCCATCATCTGGATCAGACGGTCACTGAGCGGTGCGGACTGCACGCTCGCGATCGCCTTGGCGCCGGCGGGCGCAGTTCCTGCCGAGACTTTGGCCACGTCGACGCCCAGCGCCTGTGCCAGAACCTTCCCCGCGTCCAATGCGGGAGTTTCCGAACGCGGTGATTCGTCCATGGAGCCGTCGAATCGACCGCCCTCGATCATCACCGATTCGATGGGTGTGATGTATCCCGCAGCGATATCGGCCGGGAACCATCCCTGCGCCATGGTGTCACCTTTGAACAGACCACTGTCGACGACGATGCTGTCCACCGGCGTTCCCGACGCTTTGATCTGATCGACAAGATCGGCAATATGCGCAGCGTTTGCGTAGTACCCGCTCTGCCCCTTCGGCGTTGCGGTCAATGTCGGGTCACCGCCACCGACCAGCACCAACTGCCCCGGCGCAGCACCCTGGACCACTGTCGTCGACAGTCGATGATCGAGCGGCAATGCCAGCAGCGCAGCAGCTGCGGTCAGCACTTTGGTGGTGGATGCCGGTGTCATGGGCGTCGACGGGTCGGCGCTCCAGAGAACCTGCCCGGTGAGCGCATCAGCGACAACGCCGGTGAATTTCCCCAGGTCAGGGTTCGCGACAGCCGGTCCGATAGCCGCGGCAATTCCAGCCTCCGACGGTATCGGCGCGTCTGCCGGAACAGGAACTACCTGCGGCGACGGCGTCACCGGGCTCGGTTGTGGCGATGTCGTGACAATCGCGTTCTGCGTGGGTTCTTCGGAAGTTCCCAGTGCGACAACCAACACTGCCGCGATCGCGACTACCGCGACCACACACACCGCCAGCAGAATGCGCACTGTGCGTCGTTTGCGCTCTTCCAACGAGCCGATCTTTTTCTTTCCCTGGCCCGCCAACGCCCCTCCGTCTGTGCTCGCCCTGCTGGGTGGTCAGCCAACCTTATCCTTGACCCGATATCCTTCCGGACGAATCATTACCGACACGACAGCGAGGAATCGGCGTGGAGTTCGACGTCACCATCGAGATCCCCAAGGGTCAGCGCAACAAGTACGAGGTCGACCACGTGACCGGCCGCGTCAAGCTGGACCGTTACCTCTACACCGCCTTCGGCTACCCGGCTGACTACGGATACATCGAGAACACCCTCGGCGAGGACGGCGATCCTCTGGACGCCATGGTTCTGCTGCCCGAGTCGGTGTACCCCGGCGTAATCGTCGAAGCTCGTCCCGTTGCCATGTTCAAAATGGTCGACGAAGCCGGCGGAGACGACAAGGTCCTGTGCGTTCCTGCAGGTGATCCGCGTTGGGATCACATCCAGGACCTCAGCGACATTTCGCAGTTCGAGCTTGACGCGATCAAGCACTTCTTCGTCCACTACAAGGACTTGGAGCCGAACAAGCACGTCGAGGCTGCAAACTGGGTCGGCCGCGCCGAGGCAGAGGCCGAGGTCGAGGCTTCGATCAAGCGTCTCGCTGCCAACGGCGGTCACTGAAAGATCTGCGCACAAAAAATCCCCGCTCACCTTCCGGTGCGCGGGGATTTTCGTTTGTCTACTCCCCGTTTGCCTACTCCCCGTTTGTCTACTCCCCCGTGAAGACCGGAGGGCGCTTCTGGAAGACCGAGGTGATGGCTTCCGTCAGGTCCTGCGACGGCAGGAACGCCGCGTTCCAGGCTGCGACGTAGCGCAGGCTGTCGTCGACGCTCGCGCTGCGCGAGTGATCGAGCACGTCCTTGATGCCGTGGACGACGAGCGGCGGGTTGAGCGCAATTTCCTGGGCAGTTGCGCGGGCTGCGGCAAGCACGGCGTCTGCGTCGTCGAACACGTCGTTGACGAGGCCGATCTTCTCGGCGCGCGCAGCGTCGATGTCCTTTCCGGTCAACGCGAGTTCGCGCAGGTGTCCGTCGCCGATGATCGCAGGCAGACGGGCGAGGCTGCCCATGTCCGCAACGATGGCGACCTTGACCTCACGGATGCTGAACTTGGCGTCGGCACTTGCGTAGCGAATGTCTGCTGCCGTGATGAGGTCGACGCCGCCGCCGATGCACCAACCCTGAACTGCGGCAATCACCGGCTTGCGGCAATCCGCGACTGCATTGATGCCGGACTGCATGCGCTTGATCATGTCGTGGAACTTGGTTCGCGGACCGGCCTGAGCCTTGTCCGCGAGGACAGCACCGAATTCACCGCTCATCGCCGGCAGATCAAGACCGAACGAGAAGTGCTTGCCGGAACCGGCGATGACGACAGCGCGCACATCGGGATCGGCGTCGAGGTCCGCAAAGATCTCGGGAAGTTCACTCCAGAAATCCGGGCCCATCGCGTTGCCCTTGCCAGGGCCGATCAACGTGACCTGGGCAATGTGGTCTTCGCGCTCTACGGTGAACGCATTCCAGCTCTTCTGTTCGCTCATTACTCAAGAGTAACCTCGAGTTGCGATCAGCCGAAGAGCCCGGCCTCATCCAGCACCAAGATCACAAGCGACACGGCAATCAGCGCCCACATCGTCTGCATCGCGATCCGCGCGGCGCGTTCGCTCGTCGGAGGAAAAACCCGCACCGTCGGGTGCTCTTCGATGTACTGAGCCAGCGGGACGGTCCGCACGCTCGAACTTCTCGGATTCCTGGTCTCCACAGTAGTAGCCATTACGCGATCCTCTCGACTCCGCATTCTCGTCGCAGGTTCCAAAAGTCAAGCCTGCGGCGAAGTTCGACTACTTCAATGTAGACCCGCTTCCCGAAGAATTCAGCTCGAGATTCCTGCGAATCCGCTGAGAACCGGAAATGCTGAGAACCGGAAAACGGGTACCCGGTTGATCGAGCCTGCGCACGAGGAGCGATCACTATGGCGACGACCGCCGAACCGAACACTCCTAGACGTCGGCTGAGGTCGTGGATGCTCTCAGACATCACCGAAGAACCCGGCGGACACCTGGGTCCACACCGCATCACGTCAAAGCAGGAACATCGCCACCCGTGGTGGAAAGTCATGTGCCTGACCGGGGTCGATTACTTCTCCACGCTCGGGTACCAACCTGGGATCGCCGCCCTCGCAGCCGGCACCTTGGCCCCGCTGGCAACGGTTGTGCTCATCCTTCTCACCCTGTTCGGCGCACTACCCGTCTACCGACGCGTGGCGCGGGAAAGTCCGCACGGCGAAGGTTCGATTGCAATGCTCGAACGACTGCTTCCGAAGTGGCGCGGCAAGATATTCGTCTTGGTGTTACTGGGATTTGCCGCAACGGACTTCATGATCACGATGACGCTCTCGGCTGCGGATGCAACCGCCCACCTCGTCGAAAATCCTTTTGCGCCAACATTTCTCTCCGGACAGACCGTTGTCATCACGCTGGTTCTCCTGGCACTGCTGTCAGCGGTGTTCCTTCGCGGTTTCACCGAGGCCATCGGCATCGCGGTCGGACTCGTCGCGGTGTACCTGACGCTGAATCTCGTGGTGATCGGCGTGAGCCTGTGGCACATCGTGAGCGCGCCCGCATTGGTCACCGATTGGACCCGAGCCATGTCGACGGAACACGGCAATCCCGCGATGATGATCCTGATCGCTCTGATCGTATTCCCGAAACTTGCTCTGGGCCTTTCGGGTTTCGAGACCGGTGTTGCCGTGATGCCGCAGATCGAAGGCGGGCCACGCGACACCGAAGCGCAGCCGGAGGGCCGTATCCGCGGCACTAAACATCTACTCACCGCGGCCGCCTTGATCATGAGTGGGTTCTTGCTGACGTCGAGCCTGGTGACAACAATTCTCATCCCGGAGAACGAGTTTCAGCCGGGTGGCGCTGCAAATGGGCGTGCCTTGGCGTTTCTTGCTCACGACTATCTCGGGCAGATATTCGGCACCGTCTACGACCTCAGCACGATCCTCATCCTGTGGTTTGCCGGCGCTTCCGCGATGGCCGGTCTCCTCAATCTTGTTCCCCGATATCTCCCCCGGTACGGAATGGCCCCGTCGTGGGCTCGCGCGGTCCGCCCACTCGTGCTCGTGTTCAGCGTCATCGCGATCACCGTGACGTTCTACTTCGATGCAAGCGTCGACGCCCAGAGTTCCGCGTACGCAACCGGCGTGTTGGTTCTCATCTCCTCCGCGGCGGTGGCAGTCACCCTGTCCGTGCGCAGACGTGGAAATCGAAAACTGTTCGTAGCCTTCAGTTTTGTTGCAGCTCTCTTTGTCTACACAACCATCGCCAATATCATCGAACGACCGGACGGGGTGAAAGTTGCATCGTTCTTCATCGCTGCGATCATGGTCGTATCCCTCCTGTCGAGGGTGACACGCGCGTTCGAGCTGCGCGCTAAATCCGTCGAATTCGACGACACCGCTGTGCAATTCATCAACGAAGCCACGCACCGGGGCTATCTCGCAATTGTCGCGCACGACGCCGCCCACCTGAGCGAAAAGGAGTACCGAGTCAAGGAACTCCAGCAACGAGTGCACAGCAACATCCCCAGAGGTGAATCGATCATCTTCATGGAAGTCAATGTCACCGACTCCTCCGATTTCAGCACCGATCTTGTTGTCCACGGCCGACGCCGCGGCAGACACCGCGTCCTGCGAGTGGACAGTCCGGCAGTGCCGAACACCATCGCAGCCGTTCTCCTGAAGGCTCGCGATCTCACTGGCGTGATCCCGGATGTCTACTTCGAATGGTCCGAGGGAAATCCTCTGACCAACCTGCTTCGTTTCCTGTTCATCGGCGAAGGCGAAACCGCTCCGGTAACCCGCGAAGTGCTGCGCCGCGCCGAACGTCGACGCTCCCGCCGGCCCCATGTTCACGTCGGTTGAACGGATTTCCCACGTGTTAAGAACCTGAAAATTCGAGCTGGCAAACCTTCCCATTCGCAGGTAAACGTCGGATCATCGAGGATGATCGCACATCTGGCTAACCCGTGGCAGGACGCCCAACACTGCCTCAGGAACCGACCGGGAGGGCACATGCTGCTACATCAGTCGATCGGGTTGGAACGCTTCAACGAACTGCCCCGCCCGAAGGCAATCCATGCGCTGTACGAATGCTGTTGCTCGATGACGTGGGCTGGATGGGTCAGCGACGGTCGCCCGTTTGCCAGTTACGCGGAGATCCTGGCCCGAGCGGAGAACGCACTGCTCAACCTGTCCGACGCAGATGTCGAAAATGCCCTGCACTGCCATCCGCCCGTCGGCGTCCGCGCCCAAAGTGTGCCATCCCACCTCGAACAATGCGCGATCTGGGATTCCGACGAGTCACTGATGGCCACCATCCGCCGAGCCGGTGAGGAATACGAGTCGACCTTCGCGTTCCGATACATCTGGTGCTCACACGGGCACGATGCCCAGGATCTCCTCGAGAACATCCGCGTCCGCCTGACTAATCCGGCATCCGTGGAACGCAAGATCTGCGTCGACGAGTTGGCAAAGATCACATGTACCCGGATCGAGCGCATGCTCGGCCCCGAGGACGGTTACCCGGAGTACTGACGAGACAAAAGCGGGTGCGGTGCCAGTGGCACCGCACCCGCTTTCTGCAAGAGAACTATCAGAGATCGAATTCCGAGGGAGCAATTCCGACCGCAAAACACATGTCCCGCACTACTGCGCGCTCATGCTGATCGAAGTTGCCGTCGGCGCCGCCGATGATGATGCCGATCTGAATGACCGCGCGAGCCTGATCCTGCTTGGACTTGAGCTTGGAAATTGCCGCGGTTGCCTCTAGCTTTCCGAACTCGAAGTCCGACGTCAGCTTGCTGCAGTACCAATCGAACTGCTGACTCAACTCTGCCGGCGGGAAGACCGCCAGCGACTCGTTGCTCATGATCAATGCCGACGTCTTCTGACGCTCCGCCGGGTCGATCGAGCCGTCTGCGGCCGCGATCAACGCGCACATCGCCATACTTGCGTTCTTGAACTCCTTGTTCTGGAACTGGCTCGTCTTGGTCTTGAGCTGGCTGTTCATTTCCTGAGCCTTAGCCTTCAGCTGATCCCAGAATGCCATGAGTCTCCTCGGGTAGAGCCGCCACGCACCGCGCGTAGTCGTACCAACCACTTTGCCTGGGAGCCCCGAATTTTGCCATCCACCCCTGCAATTAAAACCTTCCGGTAGGTTCTTATATGCTTGCGGCCCTGCAATCAGTCAAGATCGAGGAGCACTTCCGTGACCGGGTCGCCCGAACAACCCGCTGCGCCGCCACGCGATCCCGGTCTCTCCAGCCGCGAAATCGAAGTGCTCCGGCACTGGCTCAAATCCGACAGTAAGACCGTCGTGTCCGCGCAGCTGCTCATCTCGATCGGGACAATCAACACACATCTGATGCGAATTCGAGGGAAATACGCGGCCGTCGGTCGGCGAGCCCCCACGAAGATGAGCCTGCTTGCACGTGCATTGCAGGACGGGATTATTACGCTCGACGAACTCTGATCGAGTCAGAGTTTGTCGAACGCGGCAAAGAGTTGCGGTTGCGTGGCCGGATTGAGGGTGTCCGGGACCAAGACCCAGTGCGAGCCCGTCCACGGATCGTGGACGTCGATCTCACCGGCCGCCGGAACGTGGCGGCACCCATGTGCCAAGGCCACGATGCTCTCCTCGGTCGAACTCGACTCGTCATCTCCGACAAGCAGTATCGACAATCCGATCATCGGTCCGTGCTCGGCGAGAAACATGATCGCCTCGGCGTCCTGCGCCGAATACCCGTGCGGGAAGTCGCCGAGTATCAGTAGTCGTGGAGTGCTCGGGCCGGCGTCGTGAGACATCGCGAACTCCTGGCCGCTGTTTCTTGCCAGCCCCGCCAAATCCACAGCTTGGGCCAACTCCGTCAACCGCGCAGAAATCTCCTGATGCGTGCGAATTACCGGCCCGGCCAACTGCGCGGACAAACGATCCGTCAGCAACGTGTACGACCCGGTCAGATCGACGACGTCAAGCAATGGCATCGGCCCGGCAGCCATGATTCGCAGCGTCAACGCACTGACCACAGCGACCGCCGCTGCCCCGGAGGTGCTGTCCACCCAGATCGGCCGTGGCAGTGGGAGCGGCATGCAGTAGGGCACACTCAGTGAACTTCGGTCAGGTGCGGACAACATGCCAAGTCGCACACCATCACTCGACGTCAGAGATTCCCTCGCCGAACCCGCCGCCCATACCGGTGATTCCCAGGACGCCATCGCCCGCGGAATCACCGAATCCACGACGGTCAGCTCATGGGCCAATTGCGCGGAATCTCGCGTATGGCTCTCGCGGGCTGTCGCCACCAGTTCGTCGTGACGCTTCTGCGCAGCTTCACGGGCGGCAATACCGGCCGGCGAGTTGCGGGTGCTCGCGTCAGCTACCGCTACCGACAGTTCCTCGTCCAACCTCGTCATCGCGTATTCGCTGCTCGATATCAGCGACGCCGCCGACCTCGATGCGTCTTCGAAGATCATCCACATACGTTCGAGTGCGCGGCCCTCTTCGACGGGCTCCACAACCTGATCGTCGCGCACCGGCGCAGTAGGGCTTCCCGCGTTTGCCGGTGCGTCGTCTACCTCGACTCCGTGAACGCCGATGAGTTCGGCCAAACCGCCCGCATAGCCTTGTCCGACTGCTCGAACCTTCCACGCGCCGTTTCGCCGGTACAGCTCCCAGCAGATGACTGCGGTCTCCGAACCTGCGGTGGGAATGTCGAATTCGCCGAGCACCGAACCGGATTCATCGCTCAGCCGCGCAGACAAACCGGCAACCCGAAAGGCCCCGGCTGTGGCGGCACTCGGATCGACGCTCACGATGCACAGCACCGCTGCCGCATCGGGGTGAAGACGATCGAGATCGACCCGGACGACGTCGCCTGTCAGCTGCACGCCGGCCGTCGACGGCTGGTTGTAGAAGACAAAAGCGTCGGACGAAAGGGCTTGCAGGCGCGTATCCGTCACCATCACAGACACGTCGAACGGCGTCTGGCTGGACGCACGAAACGTCACGACGGATGTTTGCAGCGGCGCATTCTGTCCAGGAACGAACTCCACAGTCACAGCCGAGAACTATGCCACGCCGATGGGGTTCGCTTGCAGATCTGCCACAATTCGGCCTGCAACTTCGGTCATTCCGCTCGCTGTGAAATGCAAACGCTGCGCCGTCGACTCCGAGAACATGCCCTCGAACCACCGCTGTTCCGGCGCAGCACAGGCGTCGTGTCCACCCGCTACCGCGTCCGTGGCGATGTCGATGACGTGAACGCCGTACCGGCCGGCGATCGCGGCAAATTGTGTGTTGAAACGCGCGTAGTAGTTCATGAACCACGCCGCGTCACCGTCCGAGAACGGAACATTGGGCCAGCACGCCCTGGCACCGATCATCCCGCCTGCTCCGACCATGTAGATCCGCGCCTGCGGAGCCCGCTGCGTCAGCGCAGCCAGAGTCTTGTCGAGCGAATCGGCAGCCTGATCGATGCCGGACTGCGCAAGGGACTCGGTGAGCGGATCGTTGCGACATCCGCGATCGACGCCCGGTGCGGGAGCAGCACACAGTGCCCCCACGATCAGGGTGTTCGAGTCGTTGCCCCCGACCGAGAGGGTGATCAGATTCGTGTCAGGGTGTACTGCATCCAATTGGACCGGCCACTGCGTCGGAATCAGTTGGGGTGTGGAGATGATGTTCTCGCTACGAGCAGCACTGCATGACACGTCCGCGAACTCCGAGGTTCCGAGTTCGCGCGATATCTTGCCCGCAAAGTTCTCGTACGACCGCGAGCACCCGTCGGGGTACATCGGTTCCAAGCGCGGTCCCGACGCCCGGGAGTCTCCGAGAGCGGTGTACTTGATGCCTGCGTTCTCTCCGGAGTCCACGGGAACCGACGCGTGTGCGACGCCGGCACCCGCCAACGTCAGAACCAGTCCCACCACGGTGGCCGCAACTGAACCGAACCGAATCCCACGATTAATCATCTACCGAGCCAAGCCCTTTCACACCCCAACCGAATTTCACTCACTACGCCATCAGGAAACGGCCCAGCTGTGGTGCGGCTTCGCCGGCGTGCTTTGCCTGGATGCCCTCGCCGATCGCCTGCAGCTTCCATTCACCGTTCTGCCGGTACACCTTTGCCATCACCATTCCGGTGAACGCCATACCGCCCTGCATCGTGTACCGAGCCAATTCGGAGTTGGTGGTGCTGTCGACCAAACGGCAGAACGCATTCTGCACCTGCTCGAAAGTGTGCCCGCGGTACGACGTAACCGTGAAGATCACCGCGTTGACGTGCGCAGGCACCCGCTGAAGATCGACCGTCATCACTTCGTCGTCACCATCACCGTCGCCGGTCAGGTTGTCACCCATGTGACGCACCGACCCGTCCTTCGACGTGAGCTGTCCGTAGTAGCAGACGTCGACCAGATTGCCGTCGGCGTACAGGAGCGCCGACGCATCGAGGTCGACATTGGCCGTGCGGCTGCCGAACATGCCGCTCTTCTTGATCGGGTCCCAGCCCAACCCCATCTGGATCAGAGTGAGTGCAACGCCGCCCTCCTTGCGGAGCGTGACCTTCTGCCCCTTGGTGAGGCTGACGGGGCGACCCTTCACCAGGCTCACCTCAGCCGGTGCGGCAGGAGGCTGGTTGTACACCGGCGGCGCGGGCGGGGCCGGCGGCGCGTTGTACGAGGGCTGCTGTTGCGGCGGCTGGTTGTAGGCCGGCTGCTGCTGTGGCGGCTGGTTGTACGCCGGCTGCTGCTGGGGAGGCTGGTTGTACACCGGCTGCTGCTGCGGCGGCGGGCTGTAGGCCGGTTGCGGGGGTGCGGCCTGGGCAGCGGGTGCTGGTGCCTCGTCGACGGAGACACCGTGATCCGTCACCAACGCTGCAAATCCACCGGCATAGCCCTGCCCGACGGCGCGGACCTTCCACGCGCCCTGACGTCGGTACACCTCGAGCGCGATGACGATGGACTCGCTGGACAGCCCGTCGATCACGTACTCGTACAGCACGTTTCCGGCGGCATCCGATACCCGAGCCGTCGGCGCCGCGGTGCGCCCGAAATTCGAGGAAGTGTCGTCGAGAGTGATCACCGCACGAACCTGCTCGATGTCGGCAGGCACACCGGCCAGCGAAACCTTGAGCGACGCGATGCCACCCGGGTTGGGAACCAACTGCACACCTGGCCCGGTGGGCTGATTGAAGAAGACGAAGTCCGCGTCGGAGCGCACTTTGCCGTTGCCGGCCACGAGCAGTGCGGAGAGGTCAGCGGCGGCGGCCAACTGCACTGAGACAATCACCTCCGGCACATCCAACGGACCGTTCTGACCTTTGGCAAGCGATACAGACAACTACATCTCCTTCATTTCAGAGCGTGCATTACTTAGAGAGCTGCTCGGACTCTTGCAGTGTTCCGACCGTCATCGCGGCAACATGGGCGGAGAACCAACGCACAATCTCCGCACTCGCCGCGATACCGGATCCTTCTGTCACAGTAACGGTCGGCCGTTGCCAGTTGAGTTCTTCCAGCTCACCGTGCCGGGGCCGGATCGCGAAGTCCGCATATTCGAGCATGTCCGCATCGAGTGCTCCGTCTCCGGCCGACAGGACAGTGGCGTCCGGCGTGAGTTCGCCCGCGTCGACGAGGCGGGCTCGCACCTCGGCGAGTGCTCGAGATTTCGAGACCGCGTCCGGCATCGTGTAGATCTTCCGGCCTTGTCGCGAGACGTTCCATCCGCGTGAGGTGCACCAGGCACTCCAGTCCGCTTCGAAATCGGCCGGGATGGTCGACAAGTCCACTACCAAGTACGGGAACAGCTCGTCTGCCACCCGCATGGAACTGACCCAGCTGACGTCGATGCGGGTTTCCAGTTCACTGTGAACGTGCGCCAGCTCCATCCCGGCAGTGCGGGTCGATCGGTCGATCTCGCTGCGCCAGCGGAGATCGGGCTTTCCGTCCACCAGGATGTTGCCGCCGTTGCTCGTGATCGCGTATTTCCACGGAGCGCCCGGCAGGTCGATGCGCTGGAACTGCGCGATAGTCCGGGTGGTCGTGGGAATCACCGGCGTTGCCGCGCTGAGCGCCCGGAGCTGATCGATGGTCTCGGTGCTCATGTGGGACAGCGGACCGCCGTCGTAGTACTCGACGCACACGTAGTGCTGTGCCGAGGTCAGATCGGTGCCGGTGGGATCCCCGCCGATCGCGTTTTTCGAATAGATCATCGTGCGATCCAGATCGGTCGCAACCAGTACCGGTGACGCACTCATGTGATGTCCTTGATCAATCCGACGCAGGAGTACGCAAGATCGGGTACTTCCTCGACCGGGACGCCGCGAGCTTCGGCCAGCAGCCGGATGTGTGCGTGTTCGGGCGCGGCCCTCCGACGTACGAGTACCTTCCACGGCAGTCGGCGAAGCAGCACGCGGGTGGTCTCGCCGACACCCGGTTTCACGAAGTTCACGGTCGAAATCCCGTATTCCGCCTGCACCTTCTCCACCGATTCCCAGCCGGCCCAGGTCGGTGTCCGATCCGAATCGCGCACAGCGGCAAGTGAATCCGCGACATCGCTCCGTACGTTGTCGAATTCCGCCGAGACGACGTCGAGTAGACGGTTGGACACATCGACATCGGCCAGATCGGCGTAGAACTTCGCGCCGTGAAAGTCCCCGGGTCCGATGAGGGTGTCGTTGAGAACCGTCCGTGAGACCAGACCGGACACAGTCGAATTGAGGCACGCCGACGCGATCAGGAAATCGTCTCGGGTGCCGTAGGTCCGAACGCAGTATCCGGGATCCGCGAGAACAGCGAGGTCCGGATTGAATTCGGCGCCGCCCGCCGCATGATATTCGGCGAGAGCGGCCTCGAGTTCCCGGGCAATAGCACCCTTGCCCGTCCAGCCGTCGACAAAGACGATGTTCGACGCATCATGATGGCGCGCAAGATAATCGAGCGCGACAGAATCGATGCCTTTACCCCGCACAATCGACACGGCGTAGTGCGGCAAGGTCAATCCGTGGACGTGCTGCGCCCACCGACGCATCAAAATTCCCACCGGAGTACCCGCGCGGGCCAGCGAGACCAATACGACGTCGGAGCCGCGCTCGGCCAGCACCAGGTCTGTGACCGTTCCGACCGCACGCGCCAACCTGGGCGCACTCTCCGACAACACGGTTTCGAACAGTTCGCGATACGCGGCATCGGGCTGGTACTCGATGGGAAGGGATTCGGCATAATGTGCTTCACCCGACTGAATACGCTTCTCCCGCAGCGCAACATCCGCTTCGAGGTCCACGTGAGACAGATCCTTGAGCAACCACGTCACTTCGTCGGGTGCATACGAACCGAACTCCGGTCCGACCAGAGGCGCCGTCATGCGCCTTCACCTTCTCTCGAATCCCGCAACGTCGACGGGTTTGCGCCACGCACCGTTGCCACGACAACATCGGTCCCGGCATTTCTCAGTGCCTCCACGACACCGCCGGACGCCATCAGGCGATCGGTGTCGGCAGGTTCGTCCACGATCAGCACGACAAGTGCGTCGACGGCCACGTCCGGCCACTGCGCGTTGTACAGAAAGCGCGGCTCGTTCTCGCCGGATTCCGGTGCGACAAAGGTGAATCCACGACGCAGCGGGTAGCCAACATGGTCCATGACGTATGCCGGAGACCGCGTGGTCGTCTGGTACCGCACCTGGCGGCCGCCGCGTTCGAGACCGCTCGCAATGCGAAGAGGGAGATACATCAACTCTTCGTGACCGACCACGATCAGTGCACGGTCTGGTGCCACCGTCGAATCCAGAACCCTGACAGCGGCTTCGACCGCGCTGTCGAAACCTGCCGAATCCGCGTCGAGGAATCCGTGACGGCCTCCGTCCGGTACTGCCGCCGGCCACGGAATGTCCACTCTGGTGACCGAACCGCGATCGGTACCGGCAATATTGAGAGTGGGAGCATCCAGCGCCGTCACTCGTTCCGTCAGACCGAGCGGCAGAACAGTGGAACCCGATGCGAGACTGACGTAATCGATAGCCACTCCCAATTCTGCCGCGGCAGCCTCACTGGCCGCGCGATGCTCGTCGGTTCTCATGTCCACCAGCGAGGCCACGACGTACCGCTCGCGCGGGCACTGGCCGTGCAGTGCGCGAATGGCATCGATAGCTGTTGCGCCGGTAGATATTTCGTCGTCTACCAACACCAGGGGCAAATTGTTCTCGAACAGTTCCGCCGACGTCGGTTGCATCAGGTGACTTGTCGCATGCGAGTGCCCCTCCTCGAACCCGGCCAACGTAGTAGCCCCTGGTACGTCGCGGCGCGTCGAATGCAAGTAGCAGTGAGCGTGCAGGCGGGCTGCAACACAATGGCCCAAACCTGTTGCAGTTTCGGCAAATCCGAGCACAACAACGTCAACGCCGACGCCCAGGCGCTCGCGCACCAGATCACCCAGATCGTCGGCGGCCCCGATGACGACCGATGGCGGCGTCGGGATGTGCTTGCCGAGTACCGTCGACACCAACAGGTGCGCACGGCGCGGATTGCGACGCAGTCCGGGAATCACCAACTCCGGCACCGTCCGTCCGACAGCGGAGTCGCCGTGTACAAGATCCAATCCGAATTCTTCTGTGGCCCAGGGAACCGACCCCACGCTGCTGGTCATCGATCAACCAACGCCGTCAGCAGTTCGACAAACGTGATCCCCTTGTTGGTCACGCCGAAAACACGTGCGCGCAAGGCCGTCTGCCTAGCCCAGTTGCGATGCGGCTTCATCTCGTTCATCTTGTTCCGATAGCCGGACGCCTGGACCCCACCCACCTCGACGCCCAGAATGTCGAGAGCGTCGTGGTACTCCTCATGCGTGACTGCGGACAATGCATTGACCGCGGCAACGTGCGACGGGTGGATAACCGTCTTACCTTGAATGCCGTTGGCCCGATCCAAAGCGATTTCCCGCAACAAACCGTCCAGGTCGCGGCTCACCAAGTGCTGCCGGAACCGCACCGCGTCGTGCTCCTCGAACGGCGTCGCACGCAGCATCGGACGGAACATACGCTCGTGGTCCGCGAAGTACTCCCACACCGGCCCGGTGATGACAAAACCCGAACCATCGGCTCGGCCAAGGTAATTGACGATGTCGGCGATGACATCGACAACTACACGCACGTCGTAGATCGTCAAGTCGCGGTCACGGCGGATACCGAACGTGCTGCACATGTCGGTGGCGCCGATGCGAACCGCGAGAATGCGATCCCGATGACGAGTAAGAAGCTCCTGGACACTGCGCAATTCATGATCGCGGGTATCACGGTGTACCAGTTCCGGCGATTCGAGCACGGGCATGGCGTACAGATGCTTTCCGAGCGCTTCGGACGCGTCAGCGACGGCATCGAGGAATGACTCGCCGGATTCACTCCCGAATTTCGGGATGACAAATCCGGTCAGCGCAGCGCGCCCAATCGTCAGCGATTGTGCGATGTCCGCGATGTCCGAGACTTCACGGACCCGGACGAAGAGCAACATGCCGACCGCGTCCGTTGCCGCGATCTTGTCGAGCGCTGCCACGGCATTGGCCCGCGCTGTTTCCACCTCGTCGTCCGCGACGGCGTCCTCGAGATCGAGAACCATCGAACTGACACCTTCGCCAGCGCGCTTCTCCACGATCTCGGCCAACCCTGCCCTCGTGGCGGGAACGTAGAGAGTCGCGCCCAAAGCGATCGCCAGCAGATCTCGCTCGTCGGAGTCGCTGAAGGTCCGGGGAGCATGCAGGAACAGTTGTTCCCGCACATCATCCTCGAGGTGTTGAAAGTGCTGCATGTCTCTTCTCTCTATGACCGATGGCAATTCCACGTTTCATGCCCCCCACTTGATTTTTCGGGTGTCCATCCCGATCCCCCGATCGGCCCCGACCTGCATATTCAGTTCTTGGTCAGCGTCTTCCTGCTTGCGTTCGCATCTTTTCGACGACTTCGGCAATGAACGCCGAAACCGAATCCAACTGCATGACATACGACCAGTAGTCCGGATGAGTTCCCGTCAGTGACGCAGCCGCCCGTTCGATCCGCGCCAACTGCGCATCGAGCACGGACCCCCATTCCGCCACCAAACCGTGATTGACGGCAAACATCTGCGCGTCTTTCAAACGAAAACGGACCTGACGCTCTTTTTCTGTCGGATCTGCCCGAACTGCCCGAAGTGTTGTCAAACGATCCGTCACAGCATCGACGCAGGCTTCCGCCTCGGCAAGATGAAGCCGCGCATCTGCCATCAACGCCAACGCATGTTCCGGATTGCCCACATCCAAAGCCTGCATTGCCTCGTTCAAATCGGCAGCGGCGTTATCGATATGTTCACGACTCCGACTGCTGTTGTTGACCAGATCTGCTGAACTCGCGGCATTGAACTCCCGGAGCAATGCCGAATACGCAGGGTCGAGGCGGTCCACCCGCGTTCGCACCGCCGCCAGCCTCGTCGACACGGCCGACACCGTCGTCTGCGCATGTCGCTGTGTGGACGGTGCCTGGGCCAATGCTTCCGTGAGTGCTGCTGCCGCGGCGTTGACCCGCTCGGCTTCGACCCGGATTTCGTCTGCCCGCTCACCGTGTTCCGCCCGAGCGAGCGCGGCAACGGACGCGTCCAGATGCTCCGACGACGCAACTACCGACGGGTACTCGCAATAGCGCCGATCGGTATCACTCAACGCGCGGCGAGCGGCCTCGGCAGCCGTGCGCGCCTGCTGACCGAGAACCGGAATCGTGGACATCGTCGCCGTGGCCTGCTCGAGGTGGCTTCGATTGCCGTTGTAGAAAGCATCAATGCTTTGAGCAGCGGATACCAGTTCGGCCACCGACTTCTCGAAGGCCGCAGTGGCAGTGCGCGCATCACGATGGAGAGCTTGGTCGTTCCCGTACTGCTCGCTCGTGGACAGGTAGTTCGACACCGCCACGTAGCACTTGTCCCTCACCGGTTTCCAGGCCTCGCCCAGACCACGCTCGGGGAAGAGCTCGGTCGACGCTTTGACAGCAGCGGAAGCAATCGTCTGACGCTTGTCCATGTCGAGAAACGCCGAGACCATCGCAGTCTGCGCCTCCCGCGCACGACTGATCGACTCCTCCACGCTCACCCCCCGATTGAAGCGCTCCGACCATCTGCCTACCACGATTGAATCCTACGGGGCCGACTGCTTGCGCTTCCGTTTCGATTTCCACTGTTACCGCAGCCACACCCGAAGTGCCGTTAGGGTGGAGGAGGTAAACACATTCCCAAGACGGCCAATCGTCGTCGCGGGCCATGTCTCTTCTCTTGAAAGGACCCCTGAATGGGCGTCAGCTTGACCAAAGGCGGCAATGTCTCTCTCACGAAGGAGGCCCCGAACCTGACCGCAGTGGTTGTCGGCCTGGGCTGGGACGCACGTTCCACCACCGGCGCAGCCTTCGACCTCGACGCCAGCGCAATCGGCGCAGGTGCAGACAAGAAGGTCGTCTCCGACCAGCACTTCATCTTCTTCAACAACCTGCGTTCGCCCGACGGCTCGATCGAGCACAAGGGTGACAACACCGACGGTGAAGGCGAAGGCGACGACGAGCAGATCGACGTGAACCTCGCCGCTGTTCCGGCCAACATCGAGAGCGTCGTCTTCCCCGTCTCGATCTACGACGCAGAAGCACGCTCGCAGTCCTTCGGCCAGGTCCGCAACGCGTACATCCGCGTTGTCGACAAGTCCAACGGCAACGAACTTGCCCGCTACGACCTGTCCGAGGATGCCTCCACCGAGACCGCCATGGTCTTCGGCGAGCTGTACCGCAACGGCGCAGAGTGGAAGTTCCGCGCTATCGGCCAGGGCTACGCCTCGGGCCTCGCGGGCATCGCACGCGACTACGGCGTCAACGTCTGATAGTCGGCCTACCGTCGAGCTGACCAAAGGGAGAGTTCCGCAGTACGCTGTGGAACTCTCCCCGGCTTCGTCTCGATTGCGGTGAGATAACCGCTGCAGTAACCACTGCGCACTGACCAACTAGAAAGGGCCACGCTCCGTGGTACTGCGAATATTCGGTTTATCGATCGGCATTTCGATCATCGCGATGATCGTCGCGTTCATCTACGGCGGCCCCGAGGCACTATTCCTCGTTGTCATCCTGTCAATTCTGGAAATTTCGCTTTCCTTCGACAACGCCGTCATCAATGCCACCGTTCTGCGAAGAATGAGTGATTTCTGGCAGAAGATCTTCCTCACCGTCGGCATCGTCATTGCGGTGTTCGGTATGCGTCTGGTGTTCCCGCTTGTCATCGTGTGGGCGGCATCGGGCCTGGGTCCGATCGCGGCACTCGACCTCGCGCTGAACCCGCCGGCCGACGACGCCGCCTACTTCCCCAACGGCGATCCGAGCTACGAAACACTGATCACCGACGCTCACCCGACCATCGCCGCCTTCGGTGGCATGTTCTTGCTGATGCTGTTCCTCGGCTTCATCTTCGAAGAGCGTGAGATCACCTGGCTGTCCTGGCTCGAGAAGCCCCTTGCGCGGATCGGCAAGCTGGATCAGCTCGCAGTTGTCGTTGCCGGCCTCACTCTGGTTCTTGCAGGTTCGTTCCTCGCCGCAGACGACAAGGTCACGACGGTCATGATCTCCGGCGTGCTCGGCATGATCACGTACATCGCCGTCAACGGGTTGGGTGAACTCTTCAACCTTCCCGAAGAGGACGAAGACGAAGAGACCGTCAAGTCAGGCGGACCCACCGAGCTGGCCAAGGCAACAGGTAAGGCCGGATTCTTCCTGTTCCTGTATCTCGAGGTCCTCGACGCGTCCTTCTCCTTCGACGGCGTCATCGGCGCGTTTGCGATCACCTCGGACCCGATCATCATCGCTCTCGGCCTCGGCTTTGTCGGCGCGATGTTCGTCCGCTCCATCACCGTCTTCCTCGTCCGCAAGGGCACGCTGTCCGATTACGTCTACCTCGAGCACGGCGCTCACTGGGCCATCGGCGCTCTGGCCGTCATCCTGATGGTGTCCATCGGTGTTCACATCAACGAGATCATCACCGGCCTTGTTGGTGTCTTCTTGATCGGCGCGGCCTTTATCAGCAGCGTTATCCGAAACAAGCGGATCGCGAACGAAGATCCGAAACTCGACGAGAACACTCCAGCAACGGTCTGAGTTTCTTTGCTCGAACGCCCGCGGCCGATTCCGGTCGCGGGCGTTTTGTTTGCTATGTCGGAATTGATGCGGTTGCCGCGCGGCTAATGTTCGGCCGCGCGGCTAGTTGTCCCTGCGGGCGCACAATTGGCGCGCGGCACCGAATATCCGCGACTGCGACGCCACCCAGACGCCGATGCGTTAGCTGGTTGGCAAACCGGCCCGCGCGACTGCGCCTGCAAATAGAGCGGTCACTGCGGCGCCCATTGCTTGTTGATCGACTTCTTCCGGGTCCACGGAGTGTTCGAGAACCAATCCGGATATCAAGGCCATCAACGAGATTGCGGTAGTCCGCACATCGAAGGCATCCTCGACGCCCCATTCCCGGGCTCGCGCACCGATCAATTCCACCAGTTGACTGCGTAGGTGCCGACGCTCTCGGAGGTATGCCTGGGCGATCTGGGGGTCACGTCCGGCGAGGACTCCGAATTCGAGGACGAGCAGCAACCACCCGGGGTTGCCCGCCATCCACGACGCGATTGCCTCGCCGCTTTTGCCGGCGGCGTCGGTGGGGCTCATGCCCGCGATCTCGGCGAGCACCCTTCCGGCAAGTTCGAGTGACCGTTGCGCAAATAGTTCGGCAAACAGGTCTTGCTTGGACTCGAAGTTGGAGTAGACGGCGCCCTTCGTGAAGCCCGCTCGGCGGGCCACTTCGGTGAGACGTGCAGCACTGAATCCTTGCTCCCCAAATTCTTCCGCTGCAGCGTCGAGCAGTCTTTGCCGCACAACATCGCGTCCGGGGCGGGTTGCCGGCACGAAGTCCGGTTGACGGGATTCGGTCACGATACCTAGAGTATTCAATACCTCGGGTATTGACAAGCTCTTTACTTTCGACAAGATCAGGACTCATCGTGACCACAACGCATCCGGCACACGCCGCACCGGAAACACCCACGCCTCCGCACGAACACCCCAGCGACAACTTGCTGGCCAAATACGGCGCCCCGAAAGTCATGGTCGCGCTGTTCGTCGGCATGATCCTGCTCCAGATGGGCTTCATCCTCAGCTATGTCGCCGCGTTCCATCAGCCGACGCCACGTGACATCGAGATTGTGGTCATCGCAGATCAGGGCACACCGGCCGGCATGGATCAGCAGATCGCCGACAAGCTCAACGCCATCGACGGCAGCCCGCTCGACGCACGAGTTGGCGACAACACCGCCGCAGCGCGTCGGATGCTCCACGATCGCCAGATCCAGGGTGCGTTTGTCATCAATCCGGCGGGAGCCGACACCCTGATCACCGCCAGTGCGGGCGGTAGCTCCATTGCAACGTCACTCGAATCGATCTTTACCCAGGTCGAGAGCAGCCAGAACCGCGAGTTCGTGGTGCGCGACGAGATCCCGGTGGGCGCTCACGACAACCGCGGCCTGTCCGGCTTCTACCTCTCGATCGGCTGGGTTGTGGGCGGCTACCTCTTTGCCGCAGCAATCGGCCTGTTCATCGGTGCACCGAAGACGCTTCGCCAGGCAGCTGCGCATACCGGTGTGATCGCCGTGTACTCGGTGATTTCCGGGGCGTTTGGCGCACTCATCACGTCGCACGTTCTCGGGACCTTTGCCGGGCACTGGCTCCCGCTCTCGCTGCTGGGAAGTGCCGTCGTGTTCGGTACGGCAATGTTCACGGTCGGACTCCGCGCGGCAATCGGCGTTCTCGCCGTCCCGTTGGCGATCGCAGTGTTTGTCATCCTCGGCAATCCCAGTGCCGGAGGCGCTTTCGGCTCGAATGTGCTCCCGTCGTTCTATGCCGCGATCGGCCGGTGGATCACTCCGGGCGCCGGCACCGAGGGTGTTCGAAGCATCGTGTACTTCGGCAACGTCGGAGTCGGCCAGCCCGTGCTGACGCTTTTCCTGTACGCCGCGGTCGGCGCCGCCATGTTGTTCGGATTTACAATCAGGAAGAACCGAAAGTCCGCCGACACAGTGCCAACTCCGGCTGTGACAATCGCCGACTAGTCCTACTCTTGAATTCATGACGAGCCTCCTCCACCCCAACGCCTCGCACGTCGCCGAAACCCTGATCGCTCGCGGTCATCACGGCGTCATCGTCACGCAAGCCGACGCGACGCACACTGCCGAAGAAGCAGCGGCAGCTGTCGGGGTGGAGGTGGGCGCGATCACCAAGTCACTCGTCTTCCTACTCGACGACGATCCAGTGTTGTTGCTGGTCTCAGGCGCGCACCAGGTGAATCTGCAGGCAACGGGTGAGCGCCTCGAAGGCAAACTGACCCGGGCTCCGCTGGAGATGGCCAAGGCCGCAACGGGTCAACCCATCGGCGGAGTAGCGCCGCTCGGGCACCCCACCAACCTGCCGACGTACGTCGACACTGCGCTCGAGCAGTATCCGATCCTGTGGGCCGCGGCGGGCCATCCGAACACAGTCTTCCGCACGACGTATCCGGAACTACTGCGCATCACGGCCGGCCTTGCCGTGGATATGGACTAAGGACGGTCAGACGCGCGCTTATAGTGGGTCGAAAGACCAAATTTCCCACCGGAGAGCCCCGTTGACTGACACGCCGAACGATATTTCCAACCCAACCACACCCGACGCGACCACCGCGCCCGAGTTGTCCACCGGCATCTGCGCCGCCGACTACCGGGCCGCACTGGGCCGTCACCCCGCGGGAGTCACTGTTGTCACCCTCGACTCCGGCACCGGACCGGTAGGGTTCACGGCGACCTCGTTCTCGTCGCTCTCGCTCGAGCCGCCGCTCGTGTCGTTCAACATCGCGGAGACGTCGTCGAGCATCACCGCCCTGAAGGCCGCAAAGTCCTTGGTGATTCATCTTCTCGGTGAACACCAACAACATTTGGCCCAGCGCTTTGCGCGCAGCGCCGATCAGCGTTTTGCCGATCAATCACTCTGGGCTGTCCTCGATACCGGCGAGCCGGTTCTGCACGGCACGCCCAGTTGGATGCGCGTCACGGTCGATCAGTTGATTCCGGTTGGCGACCACACCCTTGTTGTCGGGCTTGTCACCCGAGTTCACGCCGACGAAGACGATGATTCCGCCGCGGCGCCGCTTCTTTATCACGAGGGCAAGTACTACCGCCCCACTCCGCTGGGACAATAACCTCGAACAACGAAGGCCTCGCCGGGAATCCGGCGAGGCCTTCGTTGTTCGCGAAAGAACTTACAGCGCTACGTACTTGGTATCGAGGTACTCGTCGATACCTTCGGTTCCGCCTTCGCGACCGAAGCCCGATTCCTTGACGCCACCGAACGGTGCTGCGGCATCGGAGATCGCGCCGCGGTTGACGCCGACCATGCCGGTGTCCAGCTTCGCCGAGACGCGCATCGCGCGATCGATGTCGCGGGTGTAGAAGTACGCCACAAGCCCGAACTCGGTGTTGTTCGCTGCGGCGATGGCTTCGTCTTCGGTGTCGAAACCGACTACGGCTGCAACAGGTCCGAAGATTTCTTCCTTCAGCAGGCGCGCGTCGGCGGGCACCTGGTCGAGAACGGTCGGGGTGAAGAAGAACCCCGGGCCTTCTGGCGCCGATCCGCCGGTGCGCACGCGAGCACCCTTGGACACGGCGTCGTCGACGAGTCCGGTGACGGTGGCGAGTTGCTTGGTGTTGATCAGCGGGCCGATGTTGGTACCCTCGGCGTCACCTGCGCCCACCTTCAAGGCCGCAACCTTGGCGGTGAACTTGTCGGTGAATTCTTCGCGCACCGAGTTGGCAACGTAAATGCGGTTAGCTGCGGTGCACGCCTCGCCGCCGTTACGCATCTTCGCAAGCATCGCACCGTCGACAGCTGCATCGATGTCGGCATCGTCGAAGACGATGAACGGAGCGTTGCCACCCAGTTCCATGGACGTGCGGAGAAGCTTGTCAGCGGCATTGCGCACCAACAGCTTTCCGACGCCGGTGGAACCGGTGAACGTAACCTTGCGCAGACGTGCGTCTTCCATCAGCGGTCCGCTGATAGCTGCGGCGTCGGAGGTCGGGAGGATCGAGAGCACACCGTCAGGCAGGCCGGCGTCGGCAAATACCTGGCCGAGAAGCTGCATGGTGAGCGGAGTGTCCTCGGCCGGCTTGACGATGATGGTGCAGCCGGCCGCAAGTGCCGGTCCGATCTTTCGGGTTCCCATGGCCAACGGGAAATTCCACGGCGTGATCGCCAGAACCGGTCCGACGGCTTCCTTGGTGACGAGGATGCGACCGTTACCGGCCGGAGCCTGTGTGAAACGTCCACCGATGCGGACGGCTTCCTCACTGAACCAACGCAGGAACTCGCCGCCGTAGTTGACCTCACCGCGACTCTCGGCCAACGACTTACCCATTTCCAGGGTCATCATCAGCGCGAAGTCCTCGGCGCGGGCGTGCAACAACTCGAACGCGCGACGCAAGATCTCGCCACGGGTCCGAGCGGGCGTCGCGGCCCAATCATCTTGTGCCGCAGCAGCGAGATCGAGCGCACGGATACCGTCAGCTGCAGTGGCGTCGGCTACCTGAGCCAACTCTTCGCCGGTTGCCGGGTTGTAGACCGCAAAGGTCTTCTCGGCCGGCGTGAGCTTGCCGCCCAGCCAGAGACCTTGGGGTACGGAATCGAGAAGTTCCGAGACGTTCGACATGTCAGTTCTCCTGTGCTGCAGTGCGAATAGCAGACTCGAGGACGGTCAGGGCGTCGTCGAGCAGCTCTTCGGAAATGACCAACGGAGGGAGTAGACGAATGACGTTACCGTAAGTGCCGCACGTGAGGATCACAACGCCTGCCGCGAGGCACGCAGCTGCGATGGCCTTCGTGATGTCGGCATCCGGCTCCTGTCCGCCGGGCTTGACCAGCTCGATGGCGAGCATGGCGCCGCGTCCACGAACGTCGCCGATGACGTCGAGTTCCTTTGCCAGCGCGTTCATTCGACCGACGACGGTGGTCTCGATGGTGCGGGCGCGACCACAGAGGTCCAGCTCGTGCATCTGGTCGATGGATGCCAGCGCCGCGGCGCAGGCGACGGGGTTACCGCCGTACGTGCCGCCGAGGCCGCCCGGGTGGACTGCGTCGATCAGGTCGGCGCGGCCTGTGACAGCTGCGAGCGGCATACCGCCGGCGATGCCCTTGGCAAGCGTGACCAGGTCCGGGACGATTCCCTCGTGGTCGCTGGCGAACCAGGCACCGGTGCGAGCAAAGCCTGCCTGGACCTCGTCGGCGATGAAGACGACGCCGTTCTCCTTGGCCCACGCGACGAGCGTCGGGAGGAATCCTTCTGCGGGAACGATGAATCCGCCCTCACCCTGGATGGGCTCGATGAGGATGGCTGCCGTGTTCGACGCGCCGATCTGCTTCTCGATCATCGTGATGGCGCGCTGTGCAGCCTGCTCACCGGTGATCTTCGAACCGTCGACGTTCAGGCCCTCGCGGTACGGGTAGGACATCGGAACGCGGTAGACCTCGGGGGCAAACGGGCCGAAGCCACTCTTGTACGGCATGGACTTTGCCGTCAGTGCCATCGTGAGGTTGGTGCGGCCGTGGTACGCGTGATCGAACACCACAACGGCGTCGCGACCCGTTGCGTGACGCGCGATCTTGACGGCGTTCTCGACGGCTTCGGCGCCGGAGTTGAACAGAACGGAACGCTTCTCGTGGTCACCGGGGGTGAGCTCGGCGAGGCGCTCGGCGACCTCGATGTAGCCCTCGTACGGAGCGACCATGAAACAGGTGTGGGTGAAGTGCGCAACCTGATCCTGAACTGCGGCGACAACAGCCGGGTTGGATGCACCGACGCTGGTCACGGCGATACCGGCACCGAGATCGACGAGCGAGTTGCCGTCGACATCGACGATCACTCCGCCGTCCGCGTCAGCGACGTACACCGGAAGGGTGGACGCGACGCCTGCTCCGACAACCTTCTTACGACGCTCTGCGAGCGCAGCCGAGCGCGGGCCCGGGAACTCCGTGACGATGCGACGTTCCTGCGGAAGCCGGTATTCGATTGCACTCATGTGACCACCCTCTCGGTTGTGTATTGCATTCGAGTATGCGACGCGCGAGCACCATCGAGCAGTGCCGAAATGGATATCTACATACTCAGGCCTACTCCATATCGGCAGCTCCCGCTAGCCTTGAACTCGTGACCGTTCCGATCTCCTGGCTTCTGCGTCAGAAGCACCTGTCGCTGACATTGCTGACCGACCCGTCGTCATCCACTCAGCCGGTCACGTTTGCACAGGCCACAGAGCTGACGGACCCCACTCCGTGGCTCTCGGGCGGGGAACTGGTGCTCACCACCGGGCTTGCATTCGTGGGCGCTACTGCCACTGATTTTGCCGACTACGTCGACCGTTTGGCGTCGGCGGAAGTGTCAGCGCTGGGGTTCGGAACGGGACTTTCTCACAAAGAGGTCCCGCCGGAGCTTCTCGCAGCTGCCCGCGGTCGCGGACTTCCCCTGCTCGACGTTCCGTTCACCACCCCGTTCGCGGCAGTCACCCGCGCGGTGATGACCCGGCTGAGTCAGCAGGAGTACGAGTCCGTCCTGCGCGCGGCAGAAGTACAGACGCGCATCACCCGGGTTGCGCTGCGCGGCGGTGTCTCCGCGATCGTGCGCGAACTGGCCACGGCGACAAAAACTTCGGTTGCGTTTGTCGGCGACCGCATTACCGCCGTACATCCCGCAAATCAGAAGTCGCTGATCGCCGAGGTGCGTGCCGTGGCCGCGACCACTCGCGATCCCAATGCACCGGCATCGATTTCGCAGAGCACCCCCGAGCGGACGCTTACGCTCTCCCCGGTCGGCGTGACCGACAGTTGGCACGGCTACCTTGCGCTGGCCGGTTCGGGACCACTGAGCAACATCGACAGAGTGCTTCTCGGACATGCTGTTTCACTGTTGACCCTCGAACTCGAGAAGCCAGTGCGCCTGCGGGCCGAACGATCCAAACTGAACTCGATGGCATTCGGACTGCTACTCGACGGACGAATCGCCGAAGACGCCGTGCCGTCGTATCTCGGCGAAGCGAGCGACACCAACGGATTGGTACGCGTCGTCCACATCCGAGGATCAGCGCTGGGACCTGCTCTACGCGAGCTGGATAGCGCACTTGCACGCGCAGGAAGACCTCTTTTTGCCCAAGTGGAGAACACTGCACTCACCGTGCTGCTTCGTGGCACCGATACCGTCGACACCGCACAAGCGCTTCTGGCGCAGCTGTCTCCGAGCGAATCCAAAGCAGTTCGCGCCGGGATCAGCACGCCGCACCCAATCCTCGACGCTGCGCGCGCACTCGTCCAAGCCCGCGCTGCAGCCAACCTCACAACGGCTACAGCGCGCATTCTCGAATTCGATGCACTGACGGGTTCGACGATTCTTGCGTCCGAACCCGCAAGAGAAGCGCTTGTTGCCATGGCCGCCGACACGATTCCCGTGCTGACCGAACACGACGACAAACACGGAACAGCCCTCGCGATCTCGCTCCGCGCCTACCTCGAGGCCAACGGCCAATGGGAATCTGCCGCTTCCGAACTCGGTATCCACCGGCACACTCTCCGAGGTCGCATCACCCGCGTCGAAGAACTCTTGCGATGCGACCTCGGCGAGGCCAGGGTCAGAGCTGAACTGCTGCTGTCGCTACTCGCTTGGGAGAGCCGCTGACAAGAACGACGATGTGCCGCGGATCAGCAGTTCGAGTTCCGCATCGACGGTGCACAGTCGTGCAGTGTCGAGCGAACCGCTGCGGCGAACACTGGACATCAACGTCGTAAATCGGTGCACAGCATCGATATTGGCGCTCGACCACCGCTGCACCACGCCGTCGCGATCGTCGTCGAGAGCACCTGATACCAGATCCGCGAATCGCGTCGTCAATCGAGCATGAACGGCAGCGCTGCCCATGACCTCCCAATGTGAAGCTCCGACGGCAACGTCGACGCCGCCGAGCACGTCACCCAGATCAAGCTCTGCAGCGAGCTCACGGTAGACGGTCGCAGCCGCCTGGACCGACGTATTCTCCTGCAGTGCAAGGTCGGCCAACGCCAGAGCTCCGAAGGACACCTCGATACGTTCGCTCGAGTTCAGCCCCGCCGTGAGTTCGCGCACCGGCCCCGACCATCGATCGATGTCTGCCCGCGGGTTCACCGCAAACCGTCCGGCCGCTCCTGGCCGTCGCAGCACCCAGCTCATTTCGGACTCGAGCAACTGTTGCAGTCGATCAAGTGCCTGAAGTTGTTCGGCAGCATCAAGATCGGAGTTCAGAATGTCGCGGCGCAGACCCTCGGTGCCGAGCACCTCACTGACCACCGCATACGCCAACGACGCTTCCGGGCTGCGCACACCCAAGTGCTCTTCCAGCCGGAACAGCACACCCGGCCCTACGCGGTTGACCAGTTCGTCGACCACCGAAGTGATGATGATGTCGCGTCCGAGTCGGTGCGCCTGCACAGCCTCTGGCGCTGCCTCGACCACCGACGGCGGGAAGTACTGCGTCAGCCGGTCGGCAAAGATCTTGTTGTCAGGGGCCTCGGAAGCACCCAACTCGGCAGTCAGCACATTCTTCGACTGAGCAACCAGCACAGCAAGTTCGGGGCGAAGAAGCCCCTGACCTGCCCGGGCCCGCACGGCAAGCGACTTGGCATCCGGCAGCGATTCTTCGACGCGTTTCATGGCGCCCGCCGCAATCAGATTCTCGATCAGCCGCTCATGCTGGTCGAGAAGTGCCGGCGCTCGATGCTCGGCCAGGCTGATGGCAAGGGTTTGATCCTCGCTGGCCTTCAGTACCGACGCGGCTACCTCGTCCTGGGCCGACGCCAGAAGCGCATTTCGTGAGCCGGAATCCAACCCCGCAAGAGCGATCTTGATGTTGACCTCTCGGTCCGACGTCGCAACACCGGCCGCATTGTCGATGAAGTCGGCGTTGATTCGTCCACCGCCGGCAGAGTATTCGATCCGCGCGCGCTGTGTGAAACCGAGATTGCCGCCCTCCCCCACCACGCCGGCACGCAATTCGTCCGCACTCACACGAACACCGTCGTTGGACGGATCGGCCGCGTCGACGTTGCTCTCGCCCGACGCCTTCACGTATGTGCCAACGCCCCCGTTCCACAACAGGTCGACCGGCGCACACAGGATCGCCCGGATCAATTCCTGCGGGGTGAGCTTCTCCTCGGTGATTCCGAGTGCGTCGCGGGCCTCGCGCGGAAGACTGATGGACTTTGCGCTGCGCGGCCACACGCCGCCGCCGCTCGATATCACGGTGCGATCGAAGTCGTCCCAGGACGAGCGCGGCACGGTGAAGAGGCGGGCGCGTTCGCGCAGCGTGGCCTCCAGGTCAGGGTTCGGGTCGATGAAGATGTGGCGGTGGTCGAACGCCGCAACCAGACGAATCTTGTGCGAGAGCAACATTCCGTTGCCGAACACGTCGCCGGACATGTCGCCGATCCCCGCGACGGTGAAAGGATCAGTGTCGACGTCCACACCACGTTCGGCAAAATGGCGTCGCACAGCCACCCACGCGCCGCGGGCGGTGATGCCCATGGCCTTGTGGTCGTAGCCGGCCGAACCACCCGACGCAAAGGCGTCGCCCAGCCAGAAACCACGCTCGATCGCAATGCCGTTCGCCACGTCGGAGAACCGGGCGGTTCCCTTGTCCGCTGCCACCACAAGATACGAGTCTTCACCGTCGTAGGCGATCACTTCGGCCGGATGTACCGGCGAGCCGTCGACGATGTTGTCCACCACGTCGAGCAGTCCGCGAATGAACGTGCTGTACGACTCCTGCACCTGGTCCGGTGTGGGCGTGGATGTTCCGCGCACGACAAAAGCGCCCTTGGCTCCGGTCGGAACGATGGGCGAGTTCTTGACACTCTGGGTTTTCATGAGGCTCAAGGCCTCGGTGCGGAAGTCCTCGAAGCGATCGGACCATCGCAGGCCGCCACGGGCCACCGACGAGCTACGCAGGTGAACGCCCTCGACGTTGGGTGCGCTGACGTAGATCTCGCGGAACGGAACGGTTTTCTGCGGCGTCGACAGAACCTGGGAGTCGATCTTGAACGACGCATACGACAGCGGATTGCCGGCGCCGTCGCGCAGGTACCAGTTGGTCCGCAATGTTGCCTGGAGAAACGAGCGAACACCGCGGAGAACCCGATCTTCGTCGAGAGTGTCTGCGCTGTCGACCAACTCGTCGATCAAGGTGATCGCGGCGGCAACCGCCACACTGCGCTTCGGCACTGCCGGGTCGAATCGCGCAGTGAACAGTCCGAGTGCCGCCCGAACGAATAGGGGTTTCGCTTGCAATACTCCCACGATGTAGCCTTCGGACAGCCCGATGCGTGCCTGCGCGAGGAACCGGCACGCCGCGCGCAGCAACTCTGCGTCACGCCACGTGATGTCGGCTCGGCCGATCAGGCTGGAGAAGTTGTCCATCCGGGTCCTACCGGCAACAACAGCTTCGAAAGCCGAGGCCATCTTCTCGAGTGCACCGCCGTCGAAGGCGCAGGGCTCGAAGGTGAAATGATGCGCCGATCCGAGAACTGTCGGAAGTGGGCGGTGCGTCGACACTCGAAGTCCGAGGGATTCGAAGTTCTCGCACAGATCGGAGAGGGAGGGCTCTCCGGAGGGCCACAGAACCACGCCGGTCAGTTCGTCGCCCTGACGAAATACCAGTCGTTGCCCTGCTGCTGCCAACTCGGCAACCAGTCCCAACGCTGGATCCGCTGAGTCCGCGAATTCTGACTTGGTTGCCGTTGATGTGCTCGCCATTGAACACCCTCCTGGAAAGTATTGGATCCGAACACTTTCCAGTGTTACGTGCATCACCGAATAAAGTTCGTGCCCGATAGGAGTACAAACCCTCCCCGGACACGACAATCCGGCAGTTGCAAATCTCGGGTCAGTCACCCAGCCGGATCGGCGCCAGATCCGCAAAGACGTCCCCAGGACCAGGATTCCCGGACGGCGTAGAACCGCCCAGATGGTGGACGACGCCCCACACTGCGTTGATCGCCGTCTGGATCGCTCCCTCGGCCCAGCCCGCCGTCCAGGAGATGTCATCGCCCGCGAGGAAGATTCCGCGATGACGCGGTTCCAGGTCACTTTGCACGAAGTGCGAGAACAGCCGTTCCTGGTACCGGTAATGCCCAGGCAGATTTGCCTTGAAGGCACCCATGAAGTCGCGTTCGGTTTCCCAGGACAGCGTGACCGGACTGGAGATGATGTGGCTACGGAAATCGACGCCGGGGTAGATCTCTTCCAAGGAGCGCAACATGATCTCCATGCGCTCGGTAGCGTTCAGCGCCAACAACTTCAACGAATCATCCGACCACGTGTACGACAGACAGATCAGGCCGGGTTTCCCTTCCCCTTGATCGAGGAGGTACGTGCCGCGACTCATGCGGTCGGTCAGTGTCATAGACACCGAATCGCGACCGGTCTCGGGATCCTTGTCTTTCCAGAACGGACGATCGACAAGAACAAATACCTTGGTCGAGCCCATGTAATGGGTTCGCTCGATCGCAGTCCAGTGATCGATCGGGAACAGATCGTCGGCGCAGCGAATGTTGTTGAGAAGCATCCAGCTCTGCACAGTCACAATGGCACTCGCATATGTTCG
The DNA here is from genome assembly GCF_002300185.1 of Rhodococcus sp. ACPA4. Taxonomy (NCBI): domain Bacteria; kingdom Bacillati; phylum Actinomycetota; class Actinomycetes; order Mycobacteriales; family Nocardiaceae; genus Rhodococcus; species Rhodococcus sp. ACPA4. The sequence continues at coordinate 40,536 of NZ_NSDY01000002.1, read as the reverse complement.
GATGAAACCCTCGGCATCGACAACCGTGAACCGACACGGTTCGGTACGTCGCAGTTCAGTGACACGGGGCCGCGTTTTCCCGCCATTCAGCGAAGAAACCGTTGTGCCTGCCGGCCAGTGCCTCATCTGCGCGGGGGTTCGGTCCCACAGCCGCAACGGCAACTGCTGCGATCCACCGACGATGCCACGGTGATCGTCATCGGCTGCTGTGATGACCACACGAAGGATCTCGAGGATCGAATTGGGATAATCCGTATCCCAGCCGCCGGTACCAAATCCTACCTGCCCGAACACTTCCCGCATATGAAAGGACTTGAAGTGCTTCGACGCGGCGAGGAATCCGTAGAACGTCTGGTCGTCGTATCGCACCACCAACTCGTTCCAGATCCGCTTGATCTCAGCGGTATCGCGGTCCCGAATTGCCTGCTGCATGGGAATCAAATCGGCGTAGTCTTCCAGAGTGCGTGCCCACGCCTGTGCGACCTCGGTGAAGATCGGCGGCAAATCCTCGAGTGTGTGCGCATAGTGGCTTTCGCCCTTGAGGTCGATGACGGTACTCGGGGTCACCTCCGCCAGCGGGTTGGCGAACTCCTGGGTCTCTAGCGCCATCTCGTCGAGGTAGTGGAAGAGCGTTGTCGACGACGGCGGGAATCGCATCGCACCCATCTCCGCGACTACGCCCGGGTAGCCGTCGAATTCGACCGAGCGCATTCGGCCGCCAATCTGATCTGCCTCGTAGACAACCGGTTTGAGTCCGATTCTGAGCAGCTCGTATGCCGCGATCATGCCGGCAAGCCCGCCGCCGATCACCGCGATTTCGGTACCGAACACGACGTCGGGCACCGATCCCAACCCAGCCGGGTCGGCCACGTAATCGTCGTAGGCAAAGGGAAAGTCGGGGCCGAACATCGTCAGCGGAGGCAACGGCCCCGGTTCGGAGGAACTGTCGGGAGCTACGGGAACGGTCATCGGCGGCCCTCTCGCTGGGAGCGATAGTCGGGATACAGATCGAGTCGACGATCATCGAGATGTGTATTGAGCGAACGTGATCGAGTGACAACCGCGGCGGAGATATCGGAAAGAATCAGTTCCTGCGCGGCACCCGCTCGGGCCAGCTCCCTACCGGTCGGATCGATCGCACACGACAACCCGCAATAGGTGAGTTCGGACTCCGAACCACAGCGATTGACGTAGGTCACAAACATCTGGCTCTCGTAGGCACGAGCCGGAACAACTTGCTGTGCAATGTGTTCGTACGGAGCCATCAGTCCGGTGGGCACGATCAACCACTGGGTTCCGGCATCAGCATGGGCACGAACAGCTTCGGGGAATTCGACGTCGTAACAGATCAACAGACCACACCGGATTCCGTCGAGATCGAATCCGATAACCAAAGTGTCACCTGGCACAAAATTCTCACGATCGAGCGCCCCGAAGAGATGCGTCTTGCGGTAGTTGGCAAGCGAGAGGCCGTTGCGCCCTACTACCTGCACGCTGTTGTAGACATCGCTGCCGGAGAGTTCAGGATAGCCGTAGACAATGGTGATTCCGGTGCTGACCGCGACCGCCGCAATCGCGTCGAAGATCGGTCCGTCCGCCGGTTCCGCGCGCGTTCCGACCAGTCCACCGATGTTGTATCCCGTTGCGGACATCTCCGGCGTCACCAGGATGGATGCCCCCGACGCCGCCGCTGTGCGTGCTGCGGCCCCGATCGCCTCCACATTGCACTCCACCGACGCAATGGCATCTTTCGACGTGAGCGGGCCTTGAAACAGTCCGACCCGGAGGGAATCGACCTTCATCGTGCGCTCCTCGAGAAGTTCCGTGACGTCAGTATGCGACGGGGACGACTACAAAGGGTGATCGGCAACGCCCAATCTGTCAACTAGAGTTTCCTAAAATTCAACCTGGGAAATCAGGCGGGAACGCGTGGACCCTCAGGCAAAGCCGGATTCAACACCCACAGAACCTTGGCCTGCACGGTGCCCTCAGCCGAGAAACTGTGGTTGTGACGCGGAGCAAAGGTGAACGAATCCCCCACTTGGAGGACCACGTCCTCCGCGTCGACGGACTCACTTTCCGGGTCGGTTCTCCCGCCCTCGAACGACACCCGCAAACCACCTTCGAGGACGTGAACGAAGTTCACATCGGCCGGCAGACTGTAGTACTCCCGCCCACTTCCCCCACCGGGTTCGATTTCGCTCATCAGCACCTGGATGCGACGCTCATTCGACGGCGTGAGCAGGAATTCCGCCATCTTTTCGCCGCCAAAGCTGATCTGTGGCCTAGCGTCGGCGCGGACCACCTCACCTGCTGTCGCGTTCTCGAACAGCGAGCCGACCGGGATCTCCAGTGCAGCGCACACCTTGATCAGGGTCGCCACCGACGCGTTGACGTGATCGCGCTCGAGTTTCGACAGATATCCCTTGGTCACTCCGCACGAAGCGGCCAGGTCGTCGAGGGTCAATCGCTTCGACTGACGGGCAGCCTTGAGCCTGGCCCCGATCTGCGGCCCACCAGGCTCCGAGCTGTCCTTCATCTTCACCACGCGGTAACTCCTTCAACACAATCTGTCCCCTATAGGAAACAAGAGTTGACAAATAGGCTTCTTGAAGAAACCATACTTGCACAGAGAGCTACATCACCGATGTGCCGTTCACAAGCAGGGACCCCACACATGGCCACCAACGACGCCGGATCATTCATCGGACCAGTCGACGCGACTCGAGTCCCCCGATACGCCGAACCAACCACCTTTGCGCGCCTGCCGCGTCTGGACGAGGTGTCGCGCGCCGACGTGACCATCCTGGGAATCCCCTTCGACTCAGGGGTCAGCTACCGCCCCGGCGCGCGCTTCGGCCCTGGTCACATCCGCGCTGCGTCGAAGTTGCTGCGTCCGTACAACCCGGCTTTGAAGGTCTCCCCCTTCGCCAACCAGCAGGTTGCCGACTTCGGCGACATCGGCGTCAATCCCTTCGACATCCAAGAAGCGTTGACGACGATTCAATCCGCGGTCACCGACCTGCGCGCCGACGGCTCCTCGGTGCTCACGCTCGGTGGCGACCACACCATCGCGCTGCCGATCCTGCGATCACTCGCACGCGATCACGGACCCATCGCCGTGCTGCACTTCGATGCCCACCTCGATACGTGGGACACCTATTTCGGCCAACCCTTCACGCACGGAACACCTTTCCGCCGCGCCAGCGAAGAGGGCCTCATCGATATGGAGCGCTCACAGCACATCGGCATCCGCGGACCGCTCTACAGCGAGAAGGACCTCGAGGACGACCGAGTGCTCGGCTTCCAGGTGATTCGCAGCGACGATTACGAGGTCGACGGCGTCGCCAGCATCGTCGAGCGCATGCGTAAGCGCCTCGACGGTGGCCCGGTGTACGTCTCCGTCGACATCGACGTACTCGATCCCGCCCACGCTCCGGGTACCGGAACACCGGAAGCGGGCGGCATGACGTCGCGCGAATTGCTGAACACACTGCGAGGTTTGGTGGGCCTCAACGTGGTCGGCGCCGACATCGTCGAGGTCGCGCCGGCATACGACCACGCCGAGATCACCGGTATCGCAGCGGCTCACGTCGCTTACGAGCTGCTGTCGGTACTCGCACTCAATCGCTGAAGCAGCACAACGGTATCCGTGGTGTGATGCATCTCGGGGTTCGCGGGAAGATCGCGCTCCCGCGACTCCGAGACCAACACCTTCCACCCATCCGTGAACAGCGACTCCACGTAGTCCGGGGTATGCAGCATTGCTCGATGGTGCTCCGTCGGCGACTCGTGGGGCGAGTGGCCGACAATCAGCAGATGACCACCCGGTGCAACCAGTTCACCGAGAGCTCGGAACAGTTCCCCGCGTGCGGGTTCGAGCATGTGGAAGAACTGCGCGGACACCAGATCAAACGAACGGCCCTGCGGATCCCACTTGGTCAGGTCTGCTTCCAGCCACTCGATATCAACGCCAGAGCCCTCGACGTGAGCCTTAGCGCGACTGAGCGCCACCGACGAAATATCCGTGCCCGTGACCTTCCACCCGCGGCGTGCCAACCACAGAGCGTCGGCGCCCTCGCCGCATCCGACGTCAAGCGCGGTACCCGGCGCAAGGTCTGAAGCCTCGGCGATCAACTGCGGGTTGGGGTTTCCGCTCCACCGTGCTGGGCGTTCCTCGTACAGCGAGTTCCAGAATTGTGCATCCGCCTTGGCAAACGGGTTCTCGGTCGCGTCAGCGTGGTTGTCGTGATTCTGGTGTGCGTGGTCATGGTGTTCGTGGTCATGGTGTTCGGGGCTCATGCATTCCAGGATGAGTAATCTCCACGGTTGGTGCAACGTTCCTTGCCGAAACAGCAAATGGCGCCGACGTGACTCTGACTGCGTCCCGCTTCGCGTTTGTCTCAGAGAAGTCGGAGTCGGCCTCGCCCGCCGCGTCACACCCACAGAGAACGGATTTATGGCATGCTCCGCTGGACCGGCACTCGTTCGATTCTCGGGAAAGGACCTCGCGATAGCCGCTCCTCGCGCTGATGTCGCCCTTGCCGTCGCGGCCGCGACGGTCCTCGGTGTTGGTATCGGAGTCCTTCTCACCGACGTTCTTGCGGGCCTCGCTGTCGGCCTTGGCGCTGCGGTCTTGTTCCGTTTTGCGCTTCGGATGATCAATACCCGCAGGTGACGGCTGTGGAATAACTTCTAGGACCCGGTCGTTGTACTGGCTGTCAGTGTTCGGTTCTTTGCCCCGGGTACCACCCCAGAAATGCCGCTTCGAGCGGCCACTTGCCGAGAGGCGCAAGGCGGGCACTGACACTTGCGAAGCCGTCGACACCATCAGGTGCCGACGGTTTCCTAATTTCCAGGCCCGCCGGCGGTCAGACAGATGTGAGAATATGCGGTGTATGTCTGCCATCACCGATTACTTCGCAGCCCCCTCGGATGCCGCCGCAGCCACCGCATTGGACGACGGGCCGATCGACCCTGTGCAAGCCAAGGGCGTCGACCCGATCGTCTCGCTCAGCCGCCTCGAGTCGGTGCTCACCGGCAGGACATATGACGAGATCACAGCCGGACTCAGGCGAGGATCGCTGGTTGCCGTCAACGACGACGGTGACGCTTACATCCTGACCGTCGCCGACGAACTACGGGACGCACTAGCCGGTTTGGATGCCGAAGGTGTGATGGCAGCGGCTCGCGCTTGGGCAATCGACGAGACGGTCGAGCCTTCCGAGGAATCGGTGCCATTTCTCGCCGCGCTTGCCGAACTGGCAACCGGGGCAGTGCACCGTGGCGACCGCATCTACTGCCACATGGTCATCTGAGCGTATGTACGAGGACGGAACCGTCCGGATCGACGAGCACGGCATCACAGTCCGTCACTTCACTCAGCCCTGAATTCCCGCCAAGAATGCGGTTTGGTCCGCCAGATACCCGGGCGCGAAGAGCGAACGAGGTGCAAGGACGGCCACCAGGGTCGACATCAGTTCGGAGTCTTCGAGGTTCTTTTCCACCAGCGAATGAGTCGCTTCAGGGTACTTCTTGACCACCAATTGCCCTGGTGAGTCGAGCAATTCGCGATACACCGATTCCGTATCTGCCACGTCGACATTCACGTCATGTCCGCCGAGAATCAAGAGCACCGGAACATCCACGGTTTCGAGATCGGCTCGGGCATCAGACCGATAGTTTTTCCGGATGAAGTTCCACCGATCTTCGGTGAGACCGTCAGCCTCACCGGACACCACGAGATCGTCGAACGACGCGTCCCTGGCCAACTGTTCCAAGCTCTTCACCCGGTCGGCCCGGGCCTTCTCGAATGCGTCGGCCGACGCATTCCGTTCGGAAAGCTCTGCACGAGTATTGAATTCACCTTGCTCTAGCCAGTTGACCGCGGGACTCACAGCAATGACGAACGCGATGTCCGAATCGAGGTTTACCACCTTGGGCATCACCCAGCCTGCCTGACTTGCACCCCACAGGCCGATGCGAGCCGGATCGATATCCGAGCGTCCCCGCGCCCACTCGATCGCCGCTTCTGTCTCCGCGGCTCGATCATCCATGCTCTGGCCGAGCCAATTGCCCGGCGCCCCGTTGACCCCCGGTTTGTCCCACGAAAGTGACGCGTAGCCTGCCTGCGCGAACGACTCCCAGAGCGGCCGATAGAAGGTCTCGTGTGTTGCATCGATCGGTCCGTCTCCGTGGACAAAAACTACCAGCCCGAAGGGACCGTCACCGTGATCGGGAAGTGCCAACACTCCCTGAAGCGGCACCAATCCCCCGGTGATCGTCACTTTTTCCTCACGGATGTCGTAGGTGTTTTGGTACAGGGTCCAGCCGACCAGACCAATGATCAGTACAACGACCACCCCCAGAGAAGTGATCACCCACCTGCGTAAACGTGGGCTGTTCGTCCTCTCGCTCACCGATTGCACCGCCACCTCCCCGCCCTAACGTACGAATGTCAAACGATCGTTTCTAATTGGATAGTACAGTGAGGGGCGAAGATGTCGATAAGAAAAGAAAGGGCCGGGCAATGACCGACACAGCTGTCGACGTACCCACGCGGATTCTGATCGAGGGACTTCTGCGCGCAGACGGAACTGTCGACGGGCACACCCTGTATGCCACCGCCGGCGCCCTCGACATGACGGATCAGCAGGTTCGACTGTGCATCAAGCGGTTGGTCGCCGAGGGAAAGTTCACGCAGGAGGGACGTGGACGCCAGGCCACGCTGCGGGCAACCCCGAAAGCCGTGCGGGAGATGGAACCCGACGTCGAGTTCGTTCGGCTCGCCTATCAACAAGATCGAGGCACCGAGGCGCCGTGGGATGGGCGCTGGCATGTGGTGGGATTCGCAATTCCGGAGTCGTCGCGGAAAGCGCGAGATGCACTGCGCACCAGGGTGACCTATCTCGGTGGAGCCCTGGTGCAGGGCGGCTTGTACGTCTCGCCGCACGCGTGGGAACCCTATGTTCTCGATGCGGCCGCCCAACTCGACGTCGAACAGTATCTGTCTTCGCTTACCACTCGCGATCTGAAAGTGGGCACCCTCGAAGACCCGTCGAAGATTGCCGCACAATTGTGGCCGCTGGATCAGATCGTGGCCGGATACGATCAGCTACTGAACGTGGCGACCGCGCGCCTGCAAAAACTGCGGAACACCTCAGCCTTCACTGCCACCGACGCCGTCACGATGACCGTCGAACTCGCGGCTGAATTCACGCGAGCAATGGAACCCGATCCGCTCCTGCCACCGGAACTACTGCCCACCAACTGGATCGGCAAGAGAGCGCGGTCGATCACTGCGCAGTGCTGGACACTTCTGGCGCAGGTGGACGGCGCCGACCAACTACCCTCGCTGTTCCACCTGTACGCAGATGCAATCGGTGATCAGGACGCGAGAGTGCGCTGACGCTGGGGCAATCCGAAGCGACCGAGAACTTCGTCGACAGCGGTGGCCGGAGTCACCAATCCCCGCGACTGCAGCCACGGAATGGTTTCGCCGACAAGATGTTCGAGGGTTCGAGGCAACGACAACGGGAGCAAAGTCACACCGTCTGCGACGTCGGCAGCCCGAATATCGGCAATCAAACTGCCGAGCCCGGACGGCGTACCGACGTAATGCAGCGACGCCGGGACTCGCGGGACGTTCAGCGCACTGTCCAACTGCGCCAACTCTTTACGCGCGGCCCGCGCTTCCGGAGCGATCAGAACTTCGAGATCGACCAACACTGCAACAGAGTCGGGATCGCGGCCGTCCTCGGCGATCGCTGCACGAATCTGGGCGCACTGAGCCTGCGCGTCGCGCAGGTCGGTGGCCCGGATACGAATGACATTGACGGGGAAGGCCGTCAGATCGAGAAGGGTGTCACCTTCGGTGAGATCCACCCAGTAATCCGCGCCGATGAGCGGAAGGTTTCCGGGAGCTCCTTCGGCGGCGGGGTGGTGGCCGAATCCGGTGAGTTCAACAGCTACATGCAGGGAATGAGATGCGATAGAAGACATGTGTTTCTCCGAAAGTATGGAGGGAGGGGTGAGCGCGAGACGATCGTCAGCTCGTACACATTCCAAACGTCGCAGTTGTCATGTCTGCCATGTTAGTTGCCTATTTCGATCAGTGCATCCGGATGTGGGCTCAGACGCATTCGGCTGCGCCGGCGTCGCCGGCGGTGCCACCAAGGAAAGTGCGGGTCTCGGGCACGGGATTCCATGCACCGGCGGTCTTTTCGTAGTTCCAATCACGCTGATTCGAAACCAGGATGCTCACGGCGTTGATCAGGCGGGTGACGTCGTCGGAGCTGCTGCCCAACCCGAGGCTGGCGCGCACGGCACCGCCGGACAGGCCGAGACGCGAGAGCAGCGGATGTGCGCAGAAGCGTCCGTCGCGGACGCCGATGCCGTGTTCTGCGGAGAGGAATGCGGCAACCTCGCCGGCCTCGTAGCCGTCGACCGTGAAGGTGACGATTCCGACGGCGTCGGGAGCATCGGCCCACAACCGGAGCAAGTTGACGCCGGCGATGGCGGCCAGTCCGTCGGTCAGCTGAGCGGTGAGCGCCTTCTCGTGCTCCGAGATGGCGTCGAAGTCGAGCGCGGTCAGTGCGTCGCAGGCTGCGGCGATTGCAGCAGCACCGAGGACGTTGGGCGAACCGGCCTCGTGACGGGCGGGAGCACAGGCCCACTCGGTGGATTCCAGCGTCACCTCACGGACAGCGCCGCCACCGGCGAGGTACGGCTTGGCCTCGTCGAGCCAGTCGCGGCGACCGACGAGGACGCCGGCACCGAACGGTGCGTACAGCTTGTGACCCGAGAACGCGAGGTAGTCGACTCCGCATTCCTGCAGATCGATACGACGATGGGGAGCCAACTGAGCGGCGTCGACGAGGATGCGTGCACCACAACGATGTGCAATGTCCGCGAGGCGTGCGATCGGCAGGATCTCGCCGGTCACGTTGGACGCTCCCGTGATGGCGAGGAGCGCGGCGGGCTTGGTGCACAGTTCCGCGATCAGGCGCTCGATGGTCTCTTCGACGGTATCGGCGGCCGTGACGATGCGAGCGTCGTTCCAGGGCAACAGGTTTGCGTGATGCTCGACGTCGAGAACGACGGTGCTGCCCGGCACGGACTGAGCGAGAAGATTGAGCGAGTCCGTGGTGTTGCGGGTGAAGACGACAACCTGATCGTCAGCGCAGTTCACGAAGCGAGCAACCGATTCGCGAGCGTTCTCGTAGGTCAGCGTGGAGATGCGGGAGGCGTATCCGGCACCACGGTGGACGCTGGCGTACGTGGGAAGAAGTTCTGCAATGCGGTCGGTGACCTGGGCCAATGCCGGCGCGCTCGCTGCGTAGTCGAAGTTCGCGTAGGAACACTCGCCACCCTGGACCAGGGGAACCTGTAGGTCGGCACCAGAAACCTTGGCAATGGGAGCGGTGCAGGTATCGGCACTCAGAACAGCAGTCATCGAAGACAATCCTCACGTTCAAGGACTCATTCGTTCGGGTGATGTCCCCGGAAGAGTCCGCGCTTGCCGAATCCGTTTTCGGATACAGCCGGGTCGTCACCCGGAGCACCCCACCGCGGAGGAGGGTTGCCGACCAGCAAGCCGGGGCTGAACACTGGTACTCGTGACCTGCAAACGAGAATGGCAGGAGTCAACCGGCTTGTCAACCCCAACGCAGAACACGCTCTCGACTCCGACAAATCGCCCGACATCTCTTCGTGGTGACCACCATCACGGTAACGTTTCGGCCTCCGTGGCACCGCAACCTTCCGAGGAGCATTCACGGGCCATAAGCGCTTGACCTACAGAATCATTCACCGAGTTTGACAAATACGATTCGTTCCGAATCTCGCATTGACCCTTCATTCCTTGCATTCCAGAGAGATTCGAACAGATTTCGAGCAAACGATTACGAGAATCCTTAAACAGCAACAAAATACAGATCGATAGTCGAACAAGACCGGCAGATTCGTCAACACTGCACCATCTTTCATTCATTTGAGTCACCAGAACTGCGCAGCTACGTTGAATTGCAAAGCAATAGCCCGGTCTTTACTGCGATGGTGCGAGCGCATGCCCACCTACGCGACCTGTGGCCGCCGTACGAGGGCTGAGCGCGTCGACGATGTCGCCGGAATGCGACAAGAACGCTGAACTGTGTGAAGGAGCGAGATGACTGCGGTCAAAAACGCGTGGAGGGGACTACGGAAACCCGTATTCGTCCCGGCATCGATAGTGATCTTCGGGTTGATCGCCTTTGCTGTGATCTACTCCGGGACTGCGTCCGACGCCTTCCAGAGCCTCAACAACGCCATCACCGATGGTGTCGGCTGGTGGTACATCCTGTCTGCCACCGGATTTGTGGTCTTTGCGCTCTACTGCGCGATCAGCCGGATCGGCAACATCAGACTCGGCCGCGACGACGAACAACCCGAGTTCGGCATGATGTCCTGGTTTGCCATGCTCTTCAGTGCAGGCATGGGCATCGGTCTGGTGTTTTACGGAGTGGCAGAACCACTTTCGCACTACGTGGACCCGCCGGTCGCGGGCCGGGTAGCAGGATCGACCGACGCGGCCGCAAATCAGGCAATGGAACTGACGATGTTCCACTGGGGCCTGCACGCGTGGGCAATCTACGTTGTCGTCGGCCTCGGACTGGCGTACATGACCTACCGCAAGGGTCGCCCGCTGTCGATCCGCTGGCTCCTCGAACCCCTGCTCGGACGCGCCCGCATCGAGGGCAAGATCGGGCACGCCATCGACGTCGTTGCGATCGTCGGCACCCTGTTCGGCGTCGCGACCTCGCTCGGATTCGGTGTTCAGCAGATTACCGCCGGCCTCGACTACCTCGGCTGGGTGGAGACCGACAACTGGTTGGTCATCGCCATCATTGTCATCGTGACCGGTATGGCTACCTTCTCCGTGGTCTCCGGTGTCACCAAGGGACTGAAGTGGCTCTCCAACATCAACATGATCCTGGCCGCGGTTCTGGCTCTGTTCGTGCTGATCCTCGGCCCCACGCTGTTCCTCCTGCAGTCCTGGGTGCAGAACCTCGGCGGCTACGTTCAGGCTCTTCCGGAACTGATGCTGCGCACCTCGCCGTTTGCCGACGACGGCTGGGCCGGCGCGTGGACGATCTTCTACTGGGGATGGTGGATGAGTTGGGCGCCGTTTGTCGGCATGTTCATCGCCCGCATTTCGCGTGGACGCACCATCCGTGAATTTGTGTTCGGTGTTCTGCTCGCGCCCACACTCGTCGGTTCGCTGTGGTTCACGATCTTCGGCAACTCCGGCATCCTGCGTCAGCGCAACGAGGGCACCATGCTCGACGCGTCCGGCGCCGTCGATACCAACACGTCGCTGTTCACGCTGCTCGACGGTCTTCCGCTCGGCACTATCTCGAGTGTTCTCGCGATCGTTGTCATCGTGTTCTTCTTCGTGACGTCGGCCGACTCGGGCTCGATCGTCATCGACATTCTCGCGACGGGCGGCAATCTCGAGACATCCAAGATCACCCGGGTCTACTGGACCTTCCTGTCCGGCGCCGCCGCAGCTGTTCTGCTCCTTGTCGGCGGCAGTGGATCACTGACCGCCCTGCAAACCGTGGCTATCGCGACGGCTGTGCCGTTCTCGATCATCATGGTGCTGGCGTGCCTGTCGATGCTCAAGGCGTTCCGATACGAGGTTGCCGCGGCTCCGCGGTACTTGCGGATCTCGACCACCAACAGCTCGGTCGACGTGCCACAACCGTCGACCAAACGATTGCGCGACCTGAACATCTCGTCGAGCTTCGCCGGGCTGACGCCGTCGCAATCAGGAATCACCACTGATCCGAGTGATACCCACATGTTCGTCGCAGTCCACGAAGTCCCGCAGCACGCGGTCAACATCAACCCGGATACCGGCGTCGTCGACATCTCCGCAGATTCTCGTGCCGTCGATCCGCTGGGCGGCGAGGTATTCGACACTCCGGAGTTCGCCGATTCGGCTGAAGGGCACCTGCAGAGCGTCACAAACTCGGAATAAGCGCCGCGTCGGCATGTTGCATTAGGCAGAACTGTTCACCAACTCGCAAACTTGTCATGAGATAACAACTCGACAGGTCGCACGACTGAGATTCATGAGCAGAACAGGATCAACGGGTTTGCCACTCCAGCCGCACGCGGAAACGGAATCGTCTTTCGGGATTCCGTCCGTATTTCTCCGCTCGACGCAGGCACCTGCGCCGCGCACCCTCATCGACATCGTGCGGGCATCCGCGCAGGCCAACCCCGAAGCACCTGCCATCGACGACGGTGAGACGACGCTGTCGTACGCCGAACTGCTGGGCGAAATCGAACAGGGCGCGCGCTGGCTCGCCGATGCCGGAGTCGGCGCGGGTGATCGCGTCGGCATCCGGATGCCGTCCGGTTCGCGTTCGCTGTACGTGGCAATCCTGTCGATCCTCGCGGCCGGCGCCGCCTACGTACCCGTCGACGCCGATGATCCAGAAGAGCGCGCCGAACTCGTTTTCGGTGAAGCCCAGGTAGCCGCGATCATCACGGGTGACGGCATCGGGCCTGGCACGGCACCGAAGCGGCTGGAGCACCCACCCGTGCGCGATCCCCTGCCCGAAGACGACGCCTGGATCATCTTCACCTCCGGGTCCACCGGCACACCCAAGGGCGTCGCCGTCACCCACCTCAATGCCGCAGCGTTTGTCGACGCCGAGGCCCGCATGTTCCTTCAGGACGAGCCGATCGGGCCCGGTGACCGTGTTCTCGCGGGACTGTCCGTCGCCTTCGACGCGTCGTGTGAGGAAATGTGGCTCGCGTGGCGTCATGCCGCCTGCCTGGTTCCCGCACCGCGATCACTCGTGCGCAGTGGCATGGACCTCGGGCCGTGGCTGGTCTCCCGCGACGTCAGCATCGTCTCTACTGTTCCCACGTTGGCGTCGTTGTGGCCGGCCGAGGCCCTCGAAGCTGTCCGCCTCCTGATCTTCGGCGGTGAAGCCTGCCCGCCCGAGTTGGCCGAACGCCTGGCCGTCGAAGGCCGCGAGGTGTGGAACACGTACGGACCAACCGAAGCGACGGTTGTTGCGTGCGGGGCTTTGATGGACGGCAAGAGTCCCGTCAGCATCGGGCTCCCCCTCGACGGCTGGGACCTCGCAGTCGTCGACGCTCAGAACAACCCCGTCGCAGTCGGGGAGGTGGGCGAACTGGTGATCGGTGGCGTCGGCCTCGCCCGCTATCTCGACCCGGCAAAAGACGCCGAGAAGTACGCGTCGATGCCCTCACTCGGTTGGGAGCGTGCCTATCGCAGTGGCGACCTCGTCCGGCTCGAGCTCGAGGGGCTCATGTTCCAGGGCCGGGCCGACGATCAGGTCAAGCTCGGTGGCCGACGGATCGAACTCGGCGAGGTCGACAACGCGCTGCAGAACCTTCCCGGTGTCAGTGGTGCCGCAGCCGCGGTCAAGAAGACTGCGGCCGGAAACCAAATACTCGTGGGATACATCGCGAGCACCGACCCCGATTTCGACCTCAAGGCCGCACACGCGACGCTCAGCGAACAGTTGCCGGCAGCGCTCGTCCCGCGTCTGGCGTTGATGGACGAACTCCCGACACGCACCTCCGGCAAAGTCGACCGCAACGCTCTCCCCTGGCCCCTGCCCGGTGCCGGCGAAGATGCCGGAGCCGCACTCGGACTCGACGGAACCGCGGCCTGGGTCGCGGGACTGTGGGGTTCCATCCTCGGCGCCCAGATCACCGGCCTCGACAACGATTTCTTCGAAGTGGGCGGCGGATCACTCTCCGCGGCGCAGCTGGTGACGGCACTACGCGAACGCTTCCCCGAGGTCACCGTCGCCCAGCTCTACGATCATCCACGGTTGGGGTCCCTGGCCGAATACCTCGACGAATTGGCTCCTACGGAAACCGTCGAACCACGTATCGTCACGCCCACGCCTCTGAAAACCCAACTGGCTCAGGTTGCGGCAACGGTTCCGATCACCACCCTGGCCGGACTCCAGTGGGTTACCTGGATCGCGATCGCGAACAACGTTCTCGCGTGGTTCGTCGACGTCAGCTGGGCGCCGACGGTCTCGTGGTGGTGGATTCTGTTGGCATTCATCGTCTTCATCACGCCGATCGGCCGTATGACCATCGCGGTGATCGGTACCCGAGCGCTGCTGCGAAACCTGCAGCCGGGCACCTACCCGCGCGGCGGCAGTGAACACATGCGACTGTGGATCGCTCAGCGACTCACCGAAGCCAGTGGCGCAGCGAATCTTTCGGGCGCACCGTGGATGTTGTACTACGCGCGAGCCCTCGGAGCCGACATCGGCCACGGCGTCGACCTGCACACGTTGCCGCCCGTCACCGGCATGCTCGAACTCGGCGACGGGTGCTCCGTCGAACCCGAAGTCGACCTGTCCGGTCACTGGATCGACGGCGATCTCATTCATATCGGTGAGATCAAGATCGGGGCCGGTGCTTCTATCGGTTCGCGTTCCACACTTCTGCCCGGTGCCCGTGTCGGACGCGGCGCCGTCGTCGAACCCGGATCAGCTGTGTTCGGCCGGGTGAAAGCCAATCAGCAGTGGGCAGGTTCGCCAGCCACCAAGGTCGGCAAAGCGAATCATCCTTGGCCGTCGGAACATCCGAAGCGCGCCCCCGGCTGGGTTCCGGTGTACGGCATCACGTCCGTCTTCCTTGCCGGTGTCCCGATCTTTGCTCTCGTGGCCGGAATCGTGTTGATCGGTTGGTGGATTCGCAACACCGAAACCCTCGGTAGCGCAATTGCCCAGTCGCTCATCATGCTTCCCTTCGCGACGATTCTGAGCCTGCTGGTCTTTGCCGTCATCACGCTAGTCTCAGTACGCCTGTTGTCGATCGGATTGACCGAGGGATACCACCCCGTCCGCAGCCGGATCGGCTGGCAGGTCTGGGCCACCGAGCGTCTACTCGACTCCGCCCGCACCTTCCTCTTCCCGCTGTACGCCAGCCTGCTCACCCCCGGCTGGTTGCGCCTCCTCGGCGCCAAGATCGGCAAGAACGTCGAAGCGTCCACCGTCCTGCTCCTTCCCAAGTTCACGACCGTCGCAGACGGCGCGTTCCTCGCCGACGACACCATGGTCGCCAGCTACGGGCTCGGCGGCGGCTGGATGCACATCGAGCACGCCAAGATCGGCAAGCGCGCATTCCTCGGCAACTCCGGAATGACCGCCCCCGGCCGACGCGTCCCCAAGAACGGGCTTGTTGCGGTGTTGTCCGCGACGCCGTCGAAGGCGAAGTCCGGATCCTCCTGGCTCGGTAGCCCGCCCGTGCGCCTGCGTCGTGCAGTCGGAGACACCGACGCGGCCCGCACCTTCAATCCCCCGACGCGTCTCAAGATCGCCCGCGGCGTCGTGGAAACCTGCCGACTCATCCCCGTCATGGTCACCTTCGGCATCGGCCTTGGCGTGCTGTTTGCACTCGAAGCCCTCGCCGGCGCCGTCGGATTCTGGTTCGCCGCTCTGCTCAGTGGCGTCGTCTTGCTGATCGCGGGCGCAGTTGCCGGGACGATCACCGTCGCGGCCAAGTGGCTTGTCGTCGGCAAGATCAAGAAGGTGGAGCATCCGCTCTGGAGTTCCTTCGTCTGGCGCAACGAGGTTGCTGACGCCTTTGTCGAGACTGTCGCGGCGCCCTGGTTCGCACGAGCAGCAACTGGCACTGCCGTACTGAACATTTTCTTGCGCGGACTCGGCGCCAAAATAGGCAAAGGGGTTTGGTGCGAGTCGTACTGGCTACCCGAAGCAGATCTCGTGACTTTGGGTGACGGGGCAACCGTCGAACGGGGGTGCGTCGTGCAAACTCACCTCTTCCATGATCGGATTATGGCCATGGATACCGTCACCTTGGGAGCCGGAGCAACGCTGGGACCACACTGTGTCGCGCTACCCGCAGCCGGAATCGGCGCAGGCGCAACCGTCGGACCTGCATCATTGGTCATGCGAGGCGACACCGTTCCGCCGTCGACCCGGTGGCAGGGCAACCCCATTGCCCCATGGGCGGCTTCGTGAAGCCGAACAAGATGCTCGACGAGCCGATCGATCCCTACCTGCCGCAGAACGGCAACCGCGGATATCGCGTATCCCGGTACGAATTGGAACTGACCTACAAGGTTTTCAGTAACCGTCTGGCGGGCAAAGCCGTCATCACCGCCGTCACCACCGAGAACCGATCCAAGTTCAGCTTCGATCTTGCCCAGAACCTGCAGGTGTCCAAGGTGTCGGTCAACGGCGCCCGCGGCGCCAAGTACTCCCGCCAGAACAACAAGCTGATCGTCACGCCCGGCACCAAGATTCCCGCCGGCGGAGCGCTCTCGGTCACCGTTCAGTACACCGGAAACCCCGAACCCATCAAAGGTCTCTGGGGTGAAGTCGGCTGGGAAGAACTCACCGAAGGAACCCTCGTCGCGAGCCAGCCCAACGGGGCCGCGTCGTGGTTCCCGTGCGACGACCACCCCAGTTCCAAAGCGTCGTACCGCATTTCGATCACCACCGATTCACCGTTCTACGCACTCGCCAACGGCGCATTGGTGCGCAAGCAAACCCGCGCCAGCGCAACCACCTGGGTGTACGAGCAGACCGAGCCCATGGCCACCTACTTGGCGACCATTCAGATCGGGCAGTACGAGCATCGACAGGTCAGCTCCGGCCGGGTCCCGATCTTCGCGGTTCATCCACCCCGGTTGCACAACGAGTTCGACGTCGACTTCTCACGCCAGCCGCAGATGCTCGACGTCTTCGGCAAACTGTTCGGCCCGTACCCCTTTGCCGACTACACCGCCGTGGTCACCGACGACGAACTCGAGATTCCCATCGAAGCACAGGGGCTCTCGATTTTCGGCGCCAATCACTGCACCGGCCGACGCGGCTCCGAACGCCTTGTCGCACACGAGTTGGCACACCAGTGGTTCGGCAACAGCCTCACGATCGGCGCGTGGTGCGACATCTGGCTACACGAAGGCTTTGCCTGTTACGCGGAGTGGATCTGGTCTGAAAACTCTGGTGGCCCGTCGTCCGAAGCCCTTGCGGCCAACGCTTATCAAGGACTGATGCGCAAGCCTCAGGATCTCATCCTCGGCAATCCCGGGCCGGCCATGATGTTCGACGATCGAATCTACAAACGCGGCGCTCTTACCCTGCACACTTTGCGCGGGGTTCTGGGAGACGACAAGTTCTTCGAACTCCTCCGTCAGTGGACTACCAAGCACCGCCACAGCACTGTCAGTACCGAGCAGTTCACCGATCTGGCATCACGATTCACCGACATCCCGCTGCGTCCACTGTGGGACGCGTGGCTCAATCAGAAACCCCTACCTCGCCGGACCTGAGTCATCGATCAGTCCGACCTCAGCTCAGGGTTTTGAGGCTCTCCAACCTTTTCAGGATCGGCGCCCGCCATTCCTCGACATCTTCCGGACCGTTCTCGGCCCACAACTCGTAGAGTTCGGAAGTTTCGGGGTCGGCAATTGTGCGCTCGAGTGTCGTGAGAATCCATTCGCGCTGCTCCGGGGTCAAGGACGCGGTGTAGGCAACGGCATCGATACCGTCGAGTTGCTCAGGGGCCGGTAGGAGTCCATGTGCCACCGCAACAATCTCAGCGATCGCGATTGCCGCCTGCGAATCGTCCACCTCGACGTACTCGTCGTCGACATGGCTGGTGAAATCGGCGATGTCGAACTCACCGGCCCGAACCGCCACAAGCAAATCGCCGGCCGCGTCGTTTTCGAACGGTCCCGAACCCCAAGTCCCCATTGAGTATTCCTCCTGATTCGTGGGCCAGGCTCAGCCCGCCTTGACCATAGCCGATTCATCCGCCGGGAGATGCGACCGGGATTTGAACAGTACGAGTACGAGGCAGGCCGCAGCTGCCGCAGAGCCGAACAACAGGGTTGCCGTATAGCTCAGCGCCGGAATGCTTTCCGACAGCATCGCCAAGACCGCCGGAACCGCGAACCCGATGTAGGTGATCGAGTAGAACACTGCGGTCAGGCCGGCGAGGTCATCCGGCCCGGCTATGCGCTGAATCTCGAGCAGGCCGGACACCAACGCCATTCCGTACCCGCAGCCCAGGATCGCAGCCGCAACAATCGCGGCGGCAACTGTCAGCGTCGACGCCACCAAGGCCGCTGCAGCCATTCCGATTACCAGGAACACCAGCGCGACGACGGCGCCACGTGCACTGCTATTCGTGTCGATCTTGCGTCCGAGGGACTGGATCGCAAATCCGCAGGCCAAGGCAACAACACAGAGGAACGCCGAGAAGGCGACCGGCGCATTGCCACTGTGGCCGGTCATCAGCGCGGGGATGACTGCGTACCCGACACTTGCTGCTCCGAACACCCACGGCGCCAACGGAACAACTACGTACAGGAATCGGCGATGACCTGCCGACGGAATCTTCAGGTCGTCGATCAACCGTCGACGCTCGGTCTTCGGTTGCGCGGCGCGAGTCTCAGGTGCGCGCCACAAGGCAACTCCCGCAAGCACAGTGATCACGATATGCAAGACATAAGCCAACGCGCTGGGCAGTGGCGCCCACTGTGCCAACACGCCGGCGAAGCCCGCACCCAACGCAAAACCGGCGGTCAAACTCATCGCGGCACGCCTGGCACCAGAGCCCTCGGTGGCATCGGGATCCCAAGGAGCTGCAGATAGTTCCTTCACCCAGGAACCGCCGACGGCCATGCCGATTCCCAGCGCGATACCGCAGAGAATACGTCCGACAATCAGGACGGCTGCGGAATCTGCTCCGAAAGCCAGCAGCGTCGAGCCTGCGATCGCGATGAACGGGGCCGGGAGCATGATCGGGCGTCGACCCAGCCGATCGGACAGCGGGCCACCGAGCAAGAGCGCAGGAACGATCCCTACTACGTAGGCAAAGAGGAAGAAGTCGACCATCACGGGCGAATAGCCGTGGTCGATTCGGTACATCACCAACAGCGGTGTGAATTCGTTCCCGCCCCAGGCAACTGCGAACATACTGGCGGCAACCATGAGCCAAGCTCGGGCAGAACGGTTTTCCGTTGACCTGTTCGACAACAGGGTTTCGACGCTCATCACAGGCCCCCGCGCAGTCCGAGACCATGAACACGACGCATGTGCGCCAGCACCGCGTCGTTGTATGCATCGGCGTCGCCGGCCTCGACAAGGCTGACCAGTTCGGCATGGTCTTCGAGAATCCTGGGGAGCTTGCCGGGGTCGAGCGAGATCGATCGTGCCGTCATGCGCCGCTGTCGATCCCGCAGACCGGCGTAGAAGGTATCGAGCAGAGGGTTATCACCCGCAGCAACGATCATCTTATGGAAATCTGCGTCGGCGGCGCTGAATGCTGCGACGTCGCCGCCGTCGGCTAGCTCGCGCTGCTCGGCCATGCTCGCCTGCAAAGCTGCAATCAATCCGCTGCGAGCCTGCGGTCGGTCAGCTACAACACGCACACTCTGCGTCTCTACCAGTTGCCGCGCCGCGACCACATGCTCGGCCTCGCCGTCCGCCACGGGGACGATCAATGCACCCTTCTTCGGGTACAGGCGCATCCACCCTTCGGCTTCGAGCCGCAGAAACGCCTCACGCACGGGAGTCCGACTGCACTCCATTCGACTGGCGATCTCGCCCTCGCTGATGAGCTCACCACCGGGTAACTCCCCGGACAGGATGAGTTCCTTCACTTCGCGGAATACCGACTCCGCCGTGGAATGCAACATAGACACAAGATGTATTTATACTCTTCCGTGCAGGTCAGTAGTACACCGGCCCCGGAATACCGCCGCCGACAGCAACCGCGTCACCCGTGATCGCGACGCTGCGCGGCGACGCCAGGAACGTGACGACGTCGGCCACCTCGGCGGCGTCGACGATCTTGCGAATCGAGTTGGTGGCAATTCCTTCCTCCACCTCGGCGAGCGATTGCCCCGTCAGATTCATCTCACCTTCGATCCGTGCCTTCAGTCGCTCGGTTCGAGTCACCCCAGGATGGACAACCGTCACATTGATTCCACTGGGGCCCAACTCGTCCGCCAGGTTCTTCGTCAGCGCGGAGACACTGACATTGCGCACCGTATGCGCAATCGAGGTGGCGGTACGCGCGCCCAGGCCACTGATGTTGATGATCCTGCCCCAGCCCTGCGCCACCATGTGCGGGGCGACTGCCCGGGCCGTACGGAGATAGCCGAGAACCTTCACCTCGACTTCTCCCCGCACTACGTCATCGGTCGTCGACCAGAAATCCGTTGGCCTTCCAGCGCTCCACGGGGTTGCCGCAGAGTTGACCAGAATGTCGACGCCACCCAACGTCGCGACAACCTCACGTACCGCCGCCTGAATTGCGTCGTCGTCTCGCGTATCGGCGGCCACGCCGATTGCTCGAATCCCGAACTCCGACGCCAGTTCTCGGGCCGTGTCGGTCACTGACTGTTCTGTTCGGGCAAGTATCGCGAGATCGACGCCTTCCTCGGCCAAACCTCTGGCGATCGCAAGCCCGATCCCCTTGCTACCACCAGCAACAATTGCGCGTTTTCCCGAAAGTCGAAGATCCATGCCGCGAGACTATCCACACGAGGGGAATCAGTCCCGGACAGGCGGTGCCATACGCGAAGTGACGGCAATGCGGTTCCATGCATTGATGGTCAAGATGACACTGATGAGCTGAGCCAGCTCTGCGTCGGCGAAGTGCTCGGACGCCTCGTTGTATACGGCGTCGGGAACAAACCCGTCGGTGAGAACTGTGACGGCCTCCGTCAATGCGAGGGCTGCGCGCTCCTTGTCGGAGTAGAGATCCCGGGCTTCCTCCCATGCGTTCAGCAGGTACAGCTTCTGCTCCGTCACGCCGGCTTTGCGCGCATCACGTGTGTGCATGTCCAAGCACCACGCACAATGATTCAACTGCGACGCACGCGTCAGCATCAACTCGACCAGTGTGGGATCCAGGCCCTTACGTGCAGCACTGTCCAGCGCGACCATGGCCTTGTAAACGTCGGGTGCCAGCTGTGCGATGTTGAGTCGTTGCCCTGTTGTTGTCATACCTAGAACGATAATCTCGCAATGACCCTCAAACATGGTTCAATTTGCGAGTGAATTCGTGGGCCAATCTCGGTTTCGATCTGCACATCGAACTGCCGCACGGCGTCGGCGTCAAAGCAGCGCTTCTGCAGGCACTTCGCGACGCGATCGACGGCGGTGTCTTGAAGCCTGGCACCAGACTCCCGCCGTCACGCACTCTTGCACACGACCTCGGCATAGCGCGAAACACCGTGGCCGATTGCTACGCCGAACTCGCCGCAGCCGGGTGGCTCGCGACACGTCAGGGCTCCGGCACCGTCGTCGCTTCGCTCGCGGACTCCCGCAATGACGCGGCGCGCGCACCATCGACAGTGCGCTTCACACACAGTTTGATGCCCGGATCGCCTGACGTATCAGCTTTTCCTCGTTCTGCCTGGATTTCGTCTGCCCGACGGGCTTTAACCGCAGCACCTAACGACGCGTTTGGCGCCACCGACCCCCGAGGTCGCGTCGAACTTCGCAATGCCCTCTCCGGGTACCTGGGCCGAACCAGAGGAGTGCGGGTAGACCCGAATCGAATAGTGGTCAGCGCCGGTTCAGGTCACGGGATCGCGCTTCTAGCCCGCACCCTAGGCGGAACATTTGCAGTGGATGCTTACAGTCTTCATCTACACCGGAAGTTACTGATCGACGAGGGCATACGAACCGTTCCTATCTCGGTTGACGAATCAGGCACGTGCACAGACGAATTGGCATCCACTACCGCCGGAGCCGCACTTCTGACGCCGACGCACCAGTTTCCACTCGGCGGACCGCTCACACCCGCACGACGGGCAACTGCCGTCGAATGGGCGTCGAGCACTGGCGGAGTAGTACTGGAAGACGACTACGACGGTGAATTCCGTTACGACAGAAAACCCGTCGGCGCACTACAGGGGATCGCCCCACAACACGTCGCCTACCTCGGAACCGCGAGCAAGACGCTCTCGCCGGCCATTCGTATCGGCTGGATGGTGTTGCCGGACAGATTGATCGAACCCGCGCTCGCAGTCAAAGGGCCGTACGAGCGTTGGGTCAGTTCAACCGATCAGCTGACGCTGGCAGACTTCATCGAGTCAGGACGGTTCGACACTCACATTCGGAAGATGCGGGTTTCCTACCGACAACGACGCGATCAACTGGTTGCGATCCTCTCTGCGCGAGTACCCGAAGTTCGGGTCGAGGGGATCTCCGCGGGACTTCATGCCGTAGTTCGATTGCCCCGTGGCAGCGAACAATCCGTGATGGCTGCCGCGAATTCGCGCGGCCTCGGACTTGAAGGGCTGTCAACATTCCGGCACCCCGACACGTCTTCCGCCGGCTCCGACGGCATTGTTGTCGGCTACAGCACGCCATCGCCGTCCCAGTACCCTCGGGCACTCGAAATGCTCTGCGAGACATTGGAATCAGCGCTGTAACAGGGTCCGGTTCGCCTCGATTGCCCCGCCCGTGATGGTGCGAACGGTACGTTCGGTCGATCCGAGGCGACGGGTGTACCGTTCGCTCGATCCCGGGGGGTGTTTCGGGGACACGAAAAAGCCCCCCAACAATGTTGGGGGGCTTTCTCAAGTTGTGTTCGGCGGTGTCCTACTCTCCCACACCCTGTCGAGTGCAGTACCATCGGCGCTGAAGGGCTTAGCTTCCGGGTTCGGAATGGGACCGGGCGTTTCCCCTTCGCTATGACCGCCGTAACTCTATGAAACTGTCACAGTAACTAACCGTGAACCAGATCCTCCACACACCCACCGACAAGTGTCGGTGAATGATGGGGAATCGAATTCAAGGTATCTGTGTGTTGTTTCAGATACCGCACAGTGGACGCGTAGCTTCTTTGTGGTAAGTCCTCGGCCTATTAGTACCAGTCACCTGCATACATTACTGTACTTCCAGTTCTGGCCTATCAACCCGGTGGTCTGCCGGGGGCCTTACCCCCTCGAGGGGGTGAGAAACCTCATCTTGGAACAGGCTTCCCGCTTAGATGCTTTCAGCGGTTATCCCTTCCGAACGTAGCTAACCAGCGGTGCTCCTGGCGGAACAACTGGCACACCAGAGGTTCGTCCGTCCCGGTCCTCTCGTACTAGGGACAGCCTTCCTCAAGTTTCTTACGCGCGCGGCGGATAGAGACCGAACTGTCTCACGACGTTCTAAACCCAGCTCGCGTGCCGCTTTAATGGGCGAACAGCCCAACCCTTGGGACCTACTCCAGCCCCAGGATGCGACGAGCCGACATCGAGGTGCCAAACCATCCCGTCGATATGGACTCTTGGGGAAGATCAGCCTGTTATCCCCGGGGTACCTTTTATCCGTTGAGCGACACCGCTTCCACTTGCCGGTGCCGGATCACTAGTCCCGACTTTCGTCCCTGCTCGACCTGTCAGTCTCACAGTCAAGCTCCCTTGTGCACTTGCACTCGACACCTGATTGCCAACCAGGCTGAGGGAACCTTTGGGCGCCTCCGTTACATTTTGGGAGGCAACCGCCCCAGTTAAACTACCCACCAGGCACTGTCCCTGAACCAGATCATGGTCCGAGGTTAGAGGTCCAATTCGATCAGAGTGGTATTTCAACAACGACTCCACGATAACTGGCGTCACCGTTTCACAGTCTCCCACCTATCCTACACAAACCGAACCGAACACCAATACCAAGCTGTAGTGAAGGTCCCGGGGTCTTTTCGTCCTGCCGCGCGTAACGAGCATCTTTACTCGTAATGCAATTTCGCCGAGTCTACGGTTGAGACAGCTGAGAAGTCGTTACGCCATTCGTGCAGGTCGGAACTTACCCGACAAGGAATTTCGCTACCTTAGGATGGTTATAGTTACCACCGCCGTTTACTGGGGCTTAAATTCTCAGCTTCGCTCCGAAGAACTAACCGGTCCTCTTAACCTTCCAGCACCGGGCAGGCGTCAGTCCGTATACATCGTCTTACGACTTCGCACGGACCTGTGTTTTTAGTAAACAGTCGCTTCTCACTGGTCTCTGCGGCCCCACCCAGCTCAGACAGTAAATGTCGTCACCAGACAGGGCCCCCCTTCTCCCGAAGTTACGGGGGCATTTTGCCGAGTTCCTTAACCATAGTTATCTCGATCGCCTTAGTATTCTCTACCTGACCACCTGTGTCGGTTTGGGGTACGGGCCGTGTGAAAGCTCGCTAGAGGCTTTTCTCGGCAGCATAGGATCACTGAATTCGCCTCAATCGGCTACGCATCACGTCTCAGGCT
>NZ_NSDY01000002.1:15000-16256 GCF_002300185.1 Rhodococcus sp. ACPA4 | reverse complement strand
GACCCGGATTTGCCTAGGTCACGCCCTACACGCTTACACCGGTATTACCACTGACCGGCCCAGCTACCTTCCTGCGTCACCCCATCGCTTGGCTACTACCAGATCAGGTCCCGTGCATCCACCAACTCGAGACCCGAAGGTCTTCTCGTGGCTTCAGGACGGTTAGTATCACTGATTCACCATGGGCGCGTTCACACGGGTACGGGAATATCAACCCGTTGTCCATCGGCTACGCCTGTCGGCCTCGTCTTAGGTCCCGACTCACCCTGGGCGGATTAACCTGGCCCAGGAACCCTTGGTCATTCGGCGGACGAGTTTCTCACTCGTCTTTCGCTACTCATGCCTGCATTCTCACTCGTGTGGCCTCCACGGCTAGGTCACCCTGCCGCTTCCATGGCCACACGACGCTCCCCTACCCATCCACACACCTGCCAGAAAATCCTTGGATCAACTGGGGGCTATTGCGTGAATGCCGCAGCTTCGGTGGTGTACTTGAGCCCCGCTACATTGTCGGCGCAGGATCACTTGACCAGTGAGCTATTACGCACTCTTTCAAGGGTGGCTGCTTCTAAGCCAACCTCCTGGTTGTCTTCGCGACCCCACATCCTTTTCCACTTAGTACACGCTTAGGGACCTTAGCTGGCGATCTGGGCTGTTTCCCTCTCGACTACGAACCTTATCGCCCGCAGTCTCACTGCCGCGCTCTCACTCACCGGCATTCGGAGTTTGGCTGATTTCGGTAAGCTTGTGGGCCCCCTAGACCATCCAGTAGCTCTACCTCCGGTGAGAAACACGCGACGCTGCACCTAAATGCATTTCGGGGAGAACCAGCTATCACGGAGTTTGATTGGCCTTTCACCCCTACCCACAACTCATCCCCTCAGTTTTCAACCTAAGTGGGTTCGGTCCTCCACGACGTCTTACCGTCGCTTCAACCTGGCCATGGGTAGATCACTCCGCTTCGGGTCTAGAGCATGCCACTATGATCGCCCTATTCGGACTCGCTTTCGCTACGGCTACCCCACACGGGTTAACCTCGCGACATGCCACTAACTCGCAGGCTCATTCTTCAAAAGGCACGCCATCACCCCCCACACCGAAGTGTGCAAAGGCTCTGACGGATTGTAAGCGCACGGTTTCAGGTACTATTTCACTCCCCTCCCGGGGTACTTTTCACCTTTCCCTCACGGTACTAGTCCGCTATCGGTCACCAGGGAGTATTCAGGCTTATCGGGTGGTCCCGACAGATTCACACC
>NZ_NSDY01000002.1:0-12500 GCF_002300185.1 Rhodococcus sp. ACPA4 | reverse complement strand
ACCGAAACCCGAAGGCCCGGAACATCATTCGACATGTGAAGTACCAAAATAATTTGGCACTGACATTCATCGACACACTGTTGAGTTCTCAAAGAACACGCGCACACCATCACCGCAACCTTCAGGCCACTCGCTCCGGGGCAACTTTTCCAGCCTATCCCATCGAAGTCACCGGCGCAAACCGGAACATCGTGAAGAAGAACTGGGGTTGAAGCACAACCATACATGATGGAAACTACTTCGAATTTTGGCCAGGCACTTCGTACAACCTCGTGTCACTCACCCTCGCAGGTGGGAGTCGGTGTCCGTGTCGCTCTGACTTGGAATAAGTTACGCGACTGCCGAAGCCTTTAACAAATCGCCTGGTCAGGGCGAATGCTTTTGCCATTTCCGCAGCTAGAGCCCGTCATATCACCGTCAATTCACCGAAATTGCGCAAATGTGACGCCGGACACCGAAGGATGAAGGGCGAACTCACACAATCTCGACCCGTATTCCGGCGTCCTCGAACAATGCGACTTGCCGTGCGTCTACTGCGGAATCGGTGACCAGCACCGCCCCCGGAGGAATCGGGGCCCACGCATGGAATGGCCGTTCCCCGAGCTTGGCGGAGTGCGCAAGTATGTAGACCTCGCCGGCGCGCTCGATCATCATCTCCTTCAATCGCGTCTGGTCGAGCTCTGCTTCACAAATACCCAAGTCAGCGGTCACGGCATCGGCACCGAGAAAGGCCTTGTCAAAGGACACCCGCTGTAGCGATGCCTCAGCGAGTGGCCCGACAAACCCCTGGCTGAGCTGCCTCAATGTCCCGCCGAGGCATTCGACTCGGACACCCTCGGCATCGGCCAGCGCTTCGAGCGCGGTCAAGCCAGCAGCAATCACCGTCAAATTCGTCACGTGACGTAAGAACTCGCCCATCGCGCCCACCGTCGTACCGGCATCCAAGAGGACGGTCTCTCCAGGCCGGACCTGCGCTGCAGCCCACTCGGCAATTCCCCGCTTGGCCTCGAACCCCTCCATTGCGCGTTGACGCAAGGAGGATTCCGGATGAGGGTTGAGAGCAATCGCGCCACCGTATGTTCGGGCAATAACCCCCTGCGCGGTCAACTGGCTCAGGTCGCGGCGAATCGTGGACGCGGTCACCCCGAATTGAGCAGACAGATCCTCGACACTGGCCAGACCGCTGGTGCGAGCGAGCCTCGCAATCTCCGATCGCCTCGCCTCCGATTCCCGGATGGCCATCGCTCCCCCTTCGAAACTCCGCGCCTACTTGGAAACGAATGTGCTGGTTGCCAATTCGGCTGCCTGTCGCAGCGCCTCGACCATACTACCGGCCTCGGCTATGCCTTTACCTGCGATATCGAAGGCGGTTCCATGGTCTACCGATGTACGAATGACAGGCAAACCGACGGTGATGTTGACGCCCGCTTCGATTCCGAGAACCTTGACCGGACCGTGCCCCTGATCGTGGTACATCGCGACGATCAAGTCGTAGTCGCCACGGCCGGCCAGGAAGAATGCCGTATCCGCGGGCAGCGGGCCGTGCACATCCATTCCCTCTGCTTTAAGCAGTTCGACGGCCGGAATGATCTTCTGTTCTTCCTCCCCGTAGCCGAAGAGCCCGTTCTCTCCCGCGTGCGGATTGATTCCACACACTCCGATCTTCGGTTCCGGATTTCCCGTCCGCACCAAGGCTTCGTGACCTCGACGAATAGTCCGTTCGACCAGTCCGGGCTCGATCCGAGCAACTGCGTCGAGGAGCCCGATGTGCGTGGTCACGTGGATGACCTTGAGTTTGGGCGTCGACAGCATCATCGACACTTCCTCGGTACCTGTCAGGTGCGCGAGCAGCTCCGTGTGTCCCGGGAAGATATGACCTGCTGCATGTAGGGCCTCCTTGTTCAGGGGCGCTGTGCAGATCGACTGAACTTCACCGCGGACAGCGAGTTCGCTTGCAACACGGATGTACTGATATGCGGCGTCTCCGGCAACGGCTGACAGTTCACCCCACGCCAAGTCCTCTGGCAGTAGGTCAAGGTCGATAACGTTGATCCGTCCGGACGTGAATTCGGCATCCTTGATCTCGTCGATCGCGACCACGTCGACATCGATGCCGAGTACTTCAGCAGCCAGACGTAGGCGTTTTGCGTCGCCGACAACAACTGGGCGGCAACGCTTTCTTGTTTCGTCGTCGAGTAACGCCGGAACGATCACTTCGGGCCCGACGCCGGCGCCGTCCCCCATGGTGACAGCGATCAGCGGCAGTGGTGCGGATTCGATGGGCATTACGTTGACCTCGTTGTCTGAAGGATTTACCGAAAGTGGACTGTGCGGAGTGACGACCGATGCAGGGCGCGAGAGAAACTCCGTGATGGAAAGCAAACTGTGTACATCGCCGAAACTGCCCGGCCGCGTGACGATGTAGCGTCCCGTCGGATCGAGGGAAAGCACTGCACCGTATTCGATTTCGCATACCGGTGACAGATGCTCGATGCCCAGTCGATCGAGAACGCTGCGTGCGGTTTCGCCGCCGGTGAGGACTAGATCAAGTGGGTGTTCGCGGCCCGCGAGACTCACATCTACGGCTGTGATCAGTTCAGCCAGAGCAGATACCAAGCGGGCAGCCTCAGTCGGGACGACTGGCCCACCAACCGAAACGACAACATTTCCGCCATCGAGGGCTTCCAGGATCGTAGACGGATCAGCCGAATTCGACAGGAGGTCAGCGCTGTTCACGAGTACGTGCCGAACACCGGAATTCCGAAGCAACGCCACCTGCTCAGCTGCGGAGGTGTCCGCCGTCCCCACAACCGTCAAGCTGCTTCGCGAAGCACGCAGTTGCACAGCAGTATCCGACGATCGTGCTGTTCGACTTCGCGCCACGGCCGCAGCAAGCGCAGCGGTTCCCACCAGCCTGGAACGCGGAACCTTCTGCGCTGCAGTCACAATCATGTCAAGGTCTGCATCCGTTTCTACATCGCAGACGGCAACCGATTCGGAATCGGCGATCTCCTGGAGTATCCGAGGTAGCGCTTCCGACCGTACGACTACCAGCGGTACGTCGGCAGTGAGAACCGAGTCACCGAGCACTTCGACGATCGAATGCGGGGGTTGCGTCGCCTCCGCGCGCCACAACGAAGTGCTATGCAACGGAACACCGTCGACAAGTGGCACGCCATCGCGGACCGTCCGTCCCAGCGTGGGGAGTCCGGCGGCAACAATGACCGGCGATCCGTCGCGCGTAAGTTCTGCAACCTCGGCAGCTATGTTGCCCCGGAGTAGAGAGTCGATCTTCTTCACAACAGCGAAGCCCGCGGCCGATTGCAGAACAGTACGGACGTCGCGCGCGGCCTGAGCGGGATCGGAACGACGCGAATGCAGGTCGAAGACGGTCACATCGCTTCCGTCCGGCGTGCCGGGGCGCAGCCTGAGCGATACAGAGCTACTGCGGGCAAGAAATCCAGCGGCCGATTCCGCGGCGCCTGACAGGTCATCTGCGATTACTACCAGTGGTTTCATCGACTACCTCGACCCCCTTTCGGTCTGAATCGAGTATGCACAGTCCCGCAATTGATGCGCGAAGTACGCAAATGAAGTTACGGGACTTGCGCGAAGTGCGCAACAGTGCCATTGTGAGCTGAGTTACAAGCGAGAGTCCGACACGATTGTGCGCAAACAATCCACTCGGAGCGTCGCCCCCACGCTGCCCGTCAGGATCGAAAGGTCACCGATGACCAATTCTCGTTTGCGAACACCACAGCTCTCCCGGCGCTCCTTCTTGCAGTTCACGGGACTGATCGGTGGCGCAACGCTGCTGGGTTCGACGGCCGCATGCGCCGGTCCCACCGGAAAACCGACCCAAGACACGCTCGTACTCGGACTCAACCGTTCGCTGGTCAGTCTCGACAACAAACTCAACCAATTCGACGCCGCGGTCACAGCACAACGAGGCGTCCGGCAGGGACTCACCCGTATCGGCGACACCCTGACCCCACAACTGGTTCTTGCCGATCAGTTCGAGTCGACCGGCCCCACCGAGTGGACAGTTCGACTCCGCGAGGGAATCCGCTACTCCGACGGCACCCCCGTGGTCATCGACGACGTCACGACGGCCATGGAGATGTACCAGCAGGTCAGCGGATCGTTTGTCGCCCCGCAATTTCCCGAGTGGCCCACCGTCGTGCCGATCGACGACCGCACGTTCATTCTCCGAACAAAATCCCCGGTGCCGGTGCTGGACTCACTCATGTCGAACATCTTGATCACGCCGGCGGCCGCAAACGAACCGAATGAATTGCAGAGCGGAGTCGGTTCCGGCCCGTTCATCGTCAGCGAATCGAACCGTGGCACCGGCGATTACACGCTGGTCGCCAACGACAACTACTGGGGCCCAGCCCCCGGTGTTCGTCGAGTCCAAGTTCGCTTCATCCCCGAAGAGGCCGGCCGAGTGGTTGCGCTGCGGAGCGGTGAGGTCGACGTCATCGACTCGATCAGCCCGGACTCCGCAGAACAACTCGCAGACCTCCCTGGCGTCCAGGTCGATACCGTGCCGAGCACTCGAATCAACCAACTGTTCTTCAACTTTCGAAAGCCCGCCGATCACCCACTGTCCAATCCACGTGTCCGCGAGGCACTGACCTACGCCATCGACGGCGAGTCGCTCGCCCGAGACGTGCTGATCGGATCCGCGGTACCGGCCACCGGTCCTGCACCGTCGACATTGGACGGAGCCGTGAAAACCGGCACTTACCAATATGATCCACAAAGAGCGCGGCAAATGCTCGCCGCCGAGGGTGCCGATGACCTGGAACTCACCTTCATCTGGGAAACCGGAGAATTCACCAACGACGTTTCGGTGATGGAATCGGTACTCGAGATGATGAAAGCAGTGGGTGTTCGCGTCAAACTGCAGCAGTTCGAGCCAGGTGGTGACATCTCGTCGTGGCGTCAGGGCAAGACCGGGGACTGGGATGTGCTGGGCAACGGTTACGGCAACCAGACTGGACTTGCACTGACCACGCTGCAGGGCATGTATGCGGGAACCGCCGAGAAGGAAGCAACCCGCGACACCTATCACGGGTATGTGTTCCCCGAGATCACCGCGAAGATCCAAGCCGCATCGAGCGAACCGGATCCGTCGCAGCGTGCCGCTCTTCTCGACGCCGCGCAGCAGGACATCTGGAACACCTGGCCCTGTCTGTGGAGTTTTGTCCCCAACGCACTGCTCGCGAAACGCACACGCGTTCAGAATGTTTCACTGACCCCGATCAACTCCTACGACCTCGGCGCCGTCCGATTGGAGGCCTGAGGCGATGACTCTCACTGCTCCGACACCGCAAACCGCACGCGAAATCTCCCCGCGTCGTCGCACAAAGATGAACCCGACACTCAAATACGTGCTCAAACGCTTGGCACAGAGCGCACTGACGATCTTCCTCACGCTCACAACAGTGTTCGTCCTCATCCGCATGGCTCCGGGCGATCCTGCCTACGCTTTGGCCGGGCCGCTGGCGAGTACAGAAGATCTCGCTAAGATCCGCGCTGACATGGGCTTGGACAAGTCCGTGTTCTCCCAGTACTTGATCTACCTGTGGGATCTCCTTCACCTGAATCTCGGCACGTCGTACTCGTTCCAGGCGCCGGCCATGGACGTTGTCCTCGGCAGACTTCCGTACACCATCACCCTGGCCGTCAGTTCTATTCTGCTGACCGCCGTGCTCTCGATTCCGTTGGGCGTGTGGATGGCCCGTCACGCAGACACGCGACGCGAACTCGGCGCGAACGTCGTGGCCGTCGGCGGACAGTCCATGCCGGAGTTCTGGAGCGGCCTGATGCTGGTGACGATCTTCGCGGTCTTGATCCCCGTGCTCCCGGCTGCCGGATTCACCACGTGGCCGTCGTTGATCCTGCCCACCGTCACTATCGCGATCCTCCAGATCGCGTTGATCTCCCGGATGGTTCGACGCGAAATGGTCTCGGCCTTCGCCTCTCCGTACATCACCGTCGCTCGATCACGCGGAGTATCGGAACGCGAACTCACCTGGCGATACGCCATGCGTAATTCGGCGATTCCCATCGTCACCGCACTGGGCACCAGATTTGCCGGCATGCTCAACGGCGTCGTAGTCGTCGAGGTCGTCTTCGCCTGGCCTGGTGTCGGCTCACTGGTGGTGCGCGCGCTCGAGACACGCGACTACCCACTGATCCAAGCGACCGTACTCGTCACCGCAGTCCTGGCGGTACTCGTACAACTCGCAGTGGACCTCCTCTATCCCCTCCTGGACCCACGGGTACGCCTCGGAAAGGGCGCCAACTGATGACCACAGTCTTGGAACCTCCCACAACACCGCGCCCCAGCGCAGTCACCGAGGCAGATTTCGCTCGCGCCGGAGCCACACGTCGTAAGCGAGACAGCCGCGTCAAGATCTGGGCCGGCTCGATCTGCGCACTCCTGGTGATTCTTCCCGTCGCGCTCGCCGGCCTGCTGCCACTGGCAGATCCGAATCAAACCAACCTGAGCCAGCGACGGTTGCCTCCGCTCAGCGAGGGCCACCTGTTCGGCACCGACCAGCTTGGACGCGACCTACTCTCGCGAATCCTGCACGGCGGGCAAGTGTCTCTGACAATCGGCATTCTCGCCGTCGTCGTGTCCGGCATCATCGGCGTCGTCGCAGGTTCTGCCGCAGGCTACTTCGGCGGTTGGGTCGACACGGTCATCTCACGCTTGCTCGAGGCACAGCTGTCCCTTCCTCTGTTGATGATGCTTCTTCTTGTCGTCGCGCTGTTCGGTCCGTCCATTCCCGTGATCACGTTTGTCATCGCAATCGCGCAGTGGCCCGAAGTCGCCCGACTGACCCGTTCCTTGGTGCTCGTCGAACGCGAAAAGCCCTATGTAGCAGCAGCCAGAGTCCTGGGCCTGACCCGCATGGCCATCCTCGTCCGCCACGTAATCCCGAACATCGTCAAGCAGGCGTCGCTTGTCGTGCTGTTGCTCCTCGCCCAGGCCGTCCTTCTGGAAAGCTCGTTGAGCTACCTCGGCGCGGGACCACAACGTCCGTTCGCGACATGGGGCCGAATCATCGCCGACGGTCAGGACTACATCACCACCTCATGGTGGATCGTGACGCTGACAGGCCTGATGATCGTGCTGCTGGTGGTCGGAGTGAACCTACTCGGCGACGGCCTGCGCGATCGGCCGACAGGATCGAAACGACTGGGCGCAAGCCTGTTCGGGCGTGGCAGCGCCCAGAAAGCGAAGGCGTGAGACATGGGAAATCTACTTCGGGTCGACGACCTCCAGATCGAACTTGTCACTGCCAATGGCGTAATCCGAGCCGTTGACGGCGTGTCCTTCTGCATCGATGCCGGTGAAACCGTCACCATCATCGGTGAATCCGGCTCGGGCAAGTCGACGACAGCTATGGGAATCCTAGGGCTGCTTCCGGACGATCTTGCCGTCCTCTCCGGGAAGGCCGCGTTCAAGGGCCAGGATATTCTCGGAAACACGAAGATCTTGAACGACATTCGTGGACGACACATCGCCCTCATTCCCCAGGATCCGATGACGGCTCTGAGTCCCGTCCACACCATCGGCAGTCAGCTTCGAGAAGCCGTGCGCCACAGCGGCGTGACTGCCAAGAAACAGCAAATCGAGCGGGCAGTGGAACTGCTCGAACAGGTGCGCATTCCGTATCCGGATCAGCAACTCGACAAGTACCCACATCAGCTGTCGGGTGGAATGTTGCAGCGTGTCCTGATCGCCGGCGCACTTGCCGCCGGCCCCGAACTGATCGTTGCCGACGAACCCACCAGCGCATTGGACGTCACCGTGCAGGCCGGGATTCTGGACCTACTGCTCGAGTTGCAGGAGCGCACCGGAATCGGAATGCTGGTCATCACCCATGACCTCGGAGTTGCCCGACTCGTATCCGATCGCATCTACGTGATGAAGGACGGACGTTTTGTCGAGACCGGCAGCGCCGACGTCCTCGTCGACGCACCGCAAAGCGCCTACACACAAAAGCTTCTCGACGCCATACCGCATCTGGGGCCTTGGGACGGCGACCCCGCCACCGATACGCGTTCAACCCAGATCGGAGCCACGGTATGAGCACACACAACAGTCCCTTGCTTGCCGTCGAAGACCTCGTTGTCGAATATCCGGTTCCCGACGGGGTATTCCGAGCCGTGGATGCTGTGAGCTTCTCGGTGGAGAAGGGTAAGACCCTTGCCATCGTCGGCGAATCCGGATGTGGCAAGTCGACGATCGCTCGATCTATCGTCCGACTCCTCACGCCGACCAGTGGACGCATTCTCGTCGACGGCACCGACATCGCGCAGATGTCGGAGAAGTCGCTGCGCCCCTTCCGCTCCCGCGTCCAGATGGTTTTCCAAGATCCGTACGGATCGCTGGACCCCCACCTGACTGCCGAGGACATCATCGGAGAACCCCTACGACTCAAGGGAGTCCGAAGCAAGGCGGAACGCGCGAGGGCCGCAGCCGAGCTCGTCGACCGCGTGGGATTACCCAGCTCGGCATTGCATAGACGTCCGGCGGAGTTCTCCGGTGGGCAACGTCAACGCATCGGCATAGCCCGCGCACTTGCCAGCGGACCCGAGATCCTGGTGTGTGACGAGGCCACCAGCGCTCTCGACGTTTCGGTGCAAGCACAGGTACTCGAACTCCTACGTGAAATCCAAGCCGATACCGGTCTGACGTACGTTTTCATCTCACACAACTTGGGCGTCGTCCGAGAAATCAGCGAGACCGTAGTCGTGATGTCGAAGGGAACCATCGTCGAAACCGGTTCCACAGAAACAGTTCTCGCCAGCCCACGCGAGCCGTACACCCGCGCACTACGAAGCGCTGCCCTCGATCCCACCACCATGGTCGGGATCAAACCACGGCACGTGGTCGCAGCCCTGTCCAAGAACTTGCTGGCCAAGCAGACCGAATCACGAGGAGTTGCCTGATGACCGCCCCACTCGAGCTTCCGAAACTGGTGCTGGGCACCATGACATTCGGAGACACCGTCGACATTTCGGGTGCGGGTTCGATGCTCGACGCAGCACTGAACGCCGGCATCACACACATCGACACCGCCAACGGATATGCGGGCGGTGAGTCCGAGCGCATGCTGTCGAAACTCCTCCATGGCCGACGCGATTCCGTCACTCTGGCCACCAAGGCGGGAATGCCGCACCCCGATGCCGGTGACAACAGCCCACTCTCGGCGCAGGGACTCCGGGCAAGCATCGAAGGAAGCCTGCGCAGGCTCGACACCGACTATGTCGACCTGTTCTATCTCCATCAGCCGGATCGAGCGGTATCGCTTAGCGAAACACTTACGACCGTCGCCGAACTGGTTGCGGAAGGAAAGATACGCGCTCTCGGTGTTTCCAACTTCGCAGCCTGGCAAATAAGCGAAATCAACTACACCGCAGACACAGTGGGTGCGCCGCGACCGATCGTCGCACAACAGCTCTACAACTTGCTCGCACGTCGGATCGAAGAAGAATACGCAGAATTCGCGAACGTGACCGGGCTGACCACCATGGTCTACAACCCGCTCGGCGGTGGACTACTCACCGGGCGTCATACTTTCGAGGAAAACCCCGCCGACGGCCGATTCGGCGACTCCCGCCTCGCGTCGATGTACAAGGAGCGGTACTGGAACACACAGATTTTCGACGCCATCGCGCAACTGTCGACAATCGCCGAACAAGCCGGGATCGCTATGACCGAACTTGCTCTTCGCTGGCTCGTCAGTAAGCCGGCAACCGGCCCGATACTCCTGGGAGGATCGAAGGTCACGCACCTGGAATCCAATATCGCGGCACTCCAGCGCGGCGCACTCGACAATACGATCGTCGAAGAATGCGATCTGGTCGGAGCCGCACTGCGCGGCCCCATGCCCAACTACAACCGCTGAAAAACACCCGCCAACACCAAGAGAGACCCCGCTATGTCTGCACAGGAATTCGCCGCACGTATCCGCGGACGCGAACGCATCCTCGGTTACTGGTCCGTCATCGACAGCCCGATCTCGACCGAATGGATCGCACACGTCGGCTGGGACTACATCGCACTCGACATGCAGCACGGTCTGATCGGTTACTCGGGAATGGTCGCCGGGCTCACCGCCATCGACTCGTCGCCGTCCACCGTCGGCATGGTCCGAGTCGAAGCCAACAATCCAACTCCCATCGGGCGAGCTCTCGACGCCGGCGCTGTGGGCGTCATAGTTCCACTGATCAACAACGCCGAAGAAGCCGCGGCTGCAGTCGCTGCCGCCAAGTACCCGCCATTCGGCGTTCGCTCCTACGGACCGATGCGCTCGCAACTCCGGGTCGGACCTATCCCCGCCGACGCGAACCGCGACACAGTTGTCTTCGCGATGATCGAGACACCACAAGGCCTGGCGAACGTCGAAGAAATCTGCGCAGTGCCCGGATTGGACGGCGTCTATGTCGGCCCGTCCGATCTACGAATTGCCGTCGGCGGCAAGCATTCCAACGATCCGGATGTGTCCGAGGAATTCGAAGCTGCGCTCACTCGGGTCCGCGAAGCCGCTGCCGCGGCCGGTGTTGCCGCCGGAATCCACACCCCAGCCGGGCAGATAGCAGCGCAGCGTCTCGGAGAGGGCTACACCTTCGCGACGGTTGCCTCCGACCTCACCCACCTGGCAAACGTCTCGGCTCAACACTTGGAAGCCGCTAAATCCTGATCCAGGTACAGAAATGGCGATGCACCCGTCCCAGGAGGTACGGGTGCATCGCCATTTCATCCGACTAACGCTGAATTGCCTTGATCTCGAGGAACTCTTCGAGCCCGAACGTGCCTGCTTCACGTCCGATACCCGACTGCTTGTAGCCACCGAACGGAGCATTCGTGTTGAATGCTCCGCCGTTCACTTCTACCTGACCCGCCCGCAACTGCCGTGCGACGCGATCCGCCCGATCGGGATCACCCGACCAGACACCGCCGGCCAGACCGTACTCGGTACCGTTGGCGATCCGAACTGCGTCGGCTTCGTCCTTGTATCCCATGATCGAGAGGACCGGCCCGAAAATCTCCTCGCGCGCAATCGTCATGTCCTCGGTGACATTGGAGAACACCGTCGGCCCGACAAAATATCCACTGGCCAAACCTGTTTCGCGCCCGTCGACTACAGCTGTGGCGCCCTCAGCCACACCCTTCTCGATGTACCCTCGAACGCGTCCGAGCTGATTCGCGTTCACCAACGGCCCAAGCACGGAAGTGGGCTGCGTCGGATCTCCCACGGGGAAATGCGCGGCGACCGCGGCAGCGATTGCAGCGGCCTCATCCACCTTCTCCGCCGGAACCAACATACGAGTCAGCGCTGAACACGTCTGGCCCGAGTTTATGAAGCACTTTGCGACGCCATCCGTGACGGCCTTTTCGAGGTCTGCGTCATCGAGAATCACGTTTGCGGACTTACCACCCAATTCGAGTGAGACCCTCTTGATAGTGTCTGCTGCCACGATGGCAACGCGCTTGCCCGCACGCGTAGAACCTGTGAACGAGACCATGTCCACCTCGGGATGGCCGGCGATTGCCTCACCGACAACCGGTCCGTAGCCACTCACGAGGTTGAATACACCTGCAGGCAAACCGATTTCATCAAAAATATCGGCAAGCGCATACGTGATCAGAGGCGCAACTTCGGTTGGCTTGAGAACAACGGTGCAGCCGGCTGCCAATGCGCCGCCAACCTTCAGGACCACCTGATGCAAGGGGAAGTTCCAGGGCGTGATCGCGCCGACAACGCCGGCCGGCTCACGGACGATCAACGAGTTGCCAACCTCATGAGCGTCGAAGTCGTAGGTTCGTGCGAGTTCCGCGAACGCGTTCAGGTTCGCGAGCGGCATACCGATCTGTACAGGCTTCGCGAACCCCAGCGGCATACCCATGTCCGCAGACACCAGCGCAGCGAGTTCGTCGGTTCGCTCGGCGATCAGCGCCGCAGCTTTGGACAGGTACTCTGCGCGCTGAGCACCGGTCAACGCCGACCACTCGGGAAAAGCTTTTCGTGCCGCAACCGCTGCGGCGTCAACGTCGTCTGCAGTACCTTCTGCGACCTGAGCGATTACTTCCTCAGTTGCGGGATTCAGCACGTCGATACGGCCGCTACCTGCCGATTCGATCCAGGATCCGTCGACATAAATTTTGGTGCGGTCGAGAATATCGGTCATCGAAGCCTCCAAAGTCATCACTCATGCGTTGGTGAGGGCCCGCGCTCTCCGCGCCGGGAACCTCCTCCGAGCCTAACCACGCATGGCACGTTCCGTGGCAGGTTCATTGCCATGGTGGACTGCGACTGGTGAAACTTGTGACCGATACAGGTTTTTGGGGTGAAACGAGAAAAGCCCCCCAACAATGTTGGGGGGCTTTCTCAAGTTGTGTTCGGCGGTGTCCTACTCTCCCACACCCTGTCGAGTGCAGTACCATCGGCGCTGAAGGGCTTAGCTTCCGGGTT